>NZ_FUKM01000024.1 GCF_900163645.1 Halomonas citrativorans
GATGTACACCTAGCTCGACCAGCGTTCGGATAGCGTCGGTATTTTCCTGTAGTAGCGCAAACCACATCAAGGTAATTTGCCTGTCGCCGCGAGCGTGAAGATCAATGCCGTGCTCGGCCCCTTGGCGTAAGACTTCCATATCATTGCGTTCAATGGCTTCGGCCATTGCTAATTGGGGGCCCTGAAAGAAGTCGGTAGCGGTATAGGAACGGGTCATGAAAACGCCGTTGGATGGTGGGCAGCCAACCATAAAGCTGCCCAACAAGAGCACGCTTATCAAAACGATAGAGCCATAAGCGTACCGGCTAACGGTCATGGCCACGAGGAATAACAGGTGTGAGTCCTTCGGCACGCATTTGCTCGCGCATTTCTATCGGAGAGAGCGGAGGAAATTCAACGCCACGTTCGATCATCATATCGCGAAGCTGAATAAATTGGTCACGCATAGGACCAGACTGAATATCTTGAATTTTTAAATGAACGCCCCAGGCAGGTGTAACCCCCGTTCTTAAACGGATATTAGGATCAGCGCCTTGCTCGAGTAAATACATGGCTATTTCAGGTTTAGTGCCTGTTGTACTGCTATCAAAGGGACTGCTGCCTTTTCCATCATTTAGCCGGTAATGTATGTCGGCACCACGTTCCACCAGTAATTTGATATGCTCCAACGTACCACTTGTAATGGTGCTGAATATAAGCGGGTAGCCTGTATCGTTTCCATCGTTACCCGCTGAATCATTGGGAGATAACCCGCCGTCCAGCATGGCTTTGAGATACTCAGTGTCTGATTTTCGAAGTGCTTGGCCAAGAGGCGTGCCGCCACCCTCAACGGGGCTTTCATTGGGATGCACACCTAGTTCAACCAGCGTTCGGATAGCGTCGGTATTTTCCTGTAGTAGTGCAAACCACATCAAGGTGGTCTGTTTATCACCTCGAGCGTGAAGATCAATGCCTTGCTCGGGCCCTTGGCGGAAGGCTTCCATATCGTTACGTTCAATGGCTTCGGCCATTTCTAATTGGGGGCCTTGAAAGAAGTCGGTAGCGGTATAGGAACGGGACATGGAAACTCCGTTGGATGGTGGGCAGCCAAACATGAAGCAGCCCAACAAGAGCACGCTTATCAAAACGATAGGGCCATAAGCGTACCGGCTAACGCTCATGACCAAAAGGCACAACAGGTGTTAAACCTTCGGCACGCATTTGCTCACGCACCTCTACCGGAGAAGGCGGAGGAAATTCAACGCCGCGTTCGATCATCATATCTCGGACCTGGGCGAACCCTTCATGTACAGGGCCACTTCGATTTGAAAGACGATTATGAATTCGCCATGCTGTTGTGACACCTGTAGGCAGTAGGATGTTGGGTTCTGCGCCTTGTTCAAGTAGATAAATGGCGATTTCGGGTTTAGTGCCTGTTGCACTACTATCAAAAGGGCTGCTGTCCTTTCCGTCATTAAGTCGGTAATTTATGTCGGCGCCACGTTCCACCAGTAATTTAATATGCT
>NZ_FUKM01000027.1 GCF_900163645.1 Halomonas citrativorans
AACGAACTGCGCTTTGAAGACGAAGCGGGTGAAGAACAGATCTGGCTCCACGCTCAGAAGGACCTGGAACTGTTGACGTTAAATGATCGTACCGAAGAGATCCGTCGCGACAGCCATCTGAAGCTGCACCGCAATCGGCTGTCCGAGATTCACAACGACGATCACCTGACGGTGCATAACGACCGCTTTACCCAGATAAAAGGCGATGACCACCTTCAGGTGGATCAGACTCGCCACGAGTTCTACGGCGATTCGCAGCTCCTGGAAGCCGGCCGCGAGGTGCACTACAAGGCAGGTTCCCAGGTCGTGATCGAGGCCGGCGCGGAGATCACCCTCAAGGCCGGCGGCAGTTTCGTCAAACTCGACCCCAGCGGCGTGACCATTGTGGGTTCGCAGGTCAACATCAACTCCGGCGGCAGCCCGGGCCGTGGCCAGGGGCAGGCGATCGTGCTGCCTAACCTGCCGGGCGAGGCGGAGCCTGAAGAGAGCGACGACGTTACCCTCGAGCCGCACCAGACGCCCCTGCTGAGCAGCGATATCGCTGCGGCCACCCCGCTGGCCCTGGAGGATATCGATATCACCGATGGCCTGGCCGACGACTGCAGCGCCTGCGAACCCGCCGTCGGCAGCCCGGTGAACCCGCTGCTGGGCGCTAAGCTGCTCCCCGCCGAGACCGATTTTGCGTTGCCCGCGCCGCGCCCCTTCGTGTTCAGCCGAGGCTATCTTTCCAGCAACGCGCGGATTAGCGTACTCGGCCAGGGCTGGTCGCTGCCCGGCGAAAGCCTGGCCATTACCCTGGAAGATGACGCCTGCATTATCCACGACGCCCAGGGGCGACACATCACCTTTGGATCCCTCGAGCCCGGTCAGGCGCGCTTCTCGCCTACCGAACAGCTGTGGATACGCCGCGGGGGTTCGCCAGCTAACGACAACACGCAGAGTGACGATCCCCGCTGGCAGGCGCTGGACGAGACGCTGCGCGACGACGCCGATCGTATCGTGCTCACTGATACCAGCGGCCTTTACTACGTGTTTGCCTGCCCTGAGGAGGCCGGTACACGCTGGCCGCTGATCGAAGAGCGCGACCGCAACGGCTATACCAC
>NZ_FUKM01000030.1 GCF_900163645.1 Halomonas citrativorans
CATCGCGGGCGATGGCGAGTACTTCGTGCTCGCCAAAGCGCTCAATAAGATCCGCCAAGGTGCAGTAGGGCATGCTCAGGACTCCTGCTCGCTGGTCGCTTCATCCAGCGGGAAGGTGCAGTCTTCAACTTCTAATGCTGGGTCTTCGCGCAGTTGCGTCAGTTGCTCTTCGCTGAGCAGTTCCAGGGCAATACCCATGCCCGAGCGGTTGAAGCGGTAGCCAGCACGGCGGCGGCTTTTAATTCGGCGCTTGGTGCGCACGAAAACGCCAGGCATTTCCTCCATCGGTGGCAGTGAGTTACCGGTGCCGTCACCAGTGATGGTTTCGCCTTGGATCTCGGTAGGTGCGCCATCTGTCGAGATCTGCTCAGCGTCCGGTGTTGCGGCATCGTTGGGCGTGGGAGTTTCCGTCACCTTCCTAGGTGTCGGCTCAGTCGCCTTGGCGGTCGTGGTTTGTTTGCGTGCTGCCATGGTGTTCTCCGTTGCGCAGTGCCCGCCGGGGCAGGCACTGCGAATGGCGGGTTAACGTGCCGTTAAGCGCTGGCTAACCAGGGGTTAAGCACAAGCTGGGAGGTGTTCGCCCACTGGTTAGTGGCACCTGCGGCGTTCATGGCGTTGTTCAGCACGGCGCGTGCCTCGCCTTCCATGCTGCTGGGCACCATGGTGTGGCTGTGGCGCAGGGCCAGCGGGCGGCCATAGTCGCCTTTCATCGCTTGAAGTGCCTTGCGAGCGGCTTCGTAGTTTTCGGCATTGAACGGCTGGCGTGAACGCACCGCCAGTTGCCACAGGCCTGCACCGGCATTCACTCGCGCATCAGCGCCAAACAAGAACTGGTCGGTCATGAACACTTTCGAGTCGCTGAGATCGGTCAGTGCGCGGAAGTTGTAATCGCGGCGGCGCTGGAACACGACCGGCTTGATCACACGGGTCTGATCCATCACGTACCAGGCGTCACCGTCGCCGCCCATATCATTGGAAACCGAGACTTCCAGGCCAGCGGCATTCAGCACGGGGTGGTCAGCATCGAACAGCGGTTGGCCGTCGTAGCACTCGGGGTTAGCCTCCAGTACTTCTACGGCGAGTTCATTAGGGTGTTCACGGCTGGAACGGCCAAATTCTTCAAACACCGGGCCATACAGGCCGTAGGTGTCGTCCTCGATAACGTCGCGTGAAACGCCTTCGGTCAACTCGAACTTGCGGTTCTTGATCGAAAAAGCCGCGCCTTCCAGTGAGTGAATGACCCGGTCGCCCAGCCATTCCCGCATGCGTGGCAAGGATTTCAGGAACGGGTAGACCTCAACGGCCGTGCTGCTGGGCACGATGGTGCAGAACTGCTCATAGAGCGCGCCCTGTTCACCCATCGAGCTAAAGCCCTGCTGGAAGTTGGTGTTGTAGGCCTTGAACAGCGCCTGCAAATTGGCGGAAGTGAGATTCATGGTGGTTCTGTCCTTTATCTATTGGACGCCGGAGCTATTAGGCGCTGGCTACCGGGCCGTTGGTCGGGTCGATGCGTACCCACACACCAAAGTCGTCAACGCCGTCGATAACGCCAGCCACGGAGCGAGCACCTTCGCCGTCGGTCTTCGCCACTGTCTGGTCATCGACCAGGTAGCAGTAAAAGCCGAGGTCAGCATCGCTAATAGCGTCGTCGCCGGTGGCGCTGGCAAAGACGAAGCAGCCGCGCTTTACCTCAACGTGCTGGTCGCCGTTATCACCGGTGGTGTTGTCCTGGTAGTGCGTGGCCACACCCACAGCCATTAAGCCGTTCGCGGTAGAGCCAGCGGAGACGAAGCCATTAACGGCCATGGTGACGATGCCGCCAGCGAACACCACCGCACCGGCTGCGAGCGGGTGGCTACGGCTGACGTTCTCGCGGTACGGCGTGTTTCGGTTTTGAGTTAACGCAGTCACGTTGTTGTCCTCTTGAAAGGGATGATTCGCGAGCGGCTTACGCGCTAGCGGCTGGGTTGGCTTTGCGGTATTGCTCCGGCGTTAAGCCCATGCCCTTACACACAGCAAGCTCCGCTTCCGTTAGCTCACCGTCTTTCGCTGTGGTGCCTTCCGGTGGTTTGCCGCCTGTCTGGGTGGCCTTTAGCGCGGCGATGCTGGGGGCATCTGCCAAGTGGGCTTTACATGCCGCCAGACCTTCTTCGCGTAGCCAATCGGCGGTGGCCTGACCTGGGATGCGACCATCGTCCAAGCCTTCCTTGATCAATGCGTCCAACTCAGCGGTGTTGCTATTGGCTTTCAGCGCAGCGAGCTGCTGGGTGGTTTCCTGATACACGGCGACCGGTACGTACTGGCTCATGTCCGGTGCAGTGGCGCTGGAGGCTTTTAAGGCCGCCACGGCTTCCGCTGGTTTCGCGTCATCTTTGGCACCCAGCGCTTCGCGTAGCGCCTTGGCATCAGCATCACCGGCTTTTAGCGCGGCAATAGCGGTGTCGATCTGCTCGTCGGTGGCATCGGTAGCCAAGCCGAGTGTGGTAATCAGCTGTTCACGTTTCACGGGGTCGATCTCCTCGGGTGTGTCGTGCGTAACCGACAAGCGCGCAGCGGCAAGCTGCGCTGCACCTTCGTCGATGGCGGGGGTGTTGGTTAGCCCCAGGTGCAGCAAATCGAGCGGCTGGCCTTGGGCGTCATACGGGAAAACGGGGGAGAGGTAGCGGTACTCGTTGGCATCAATGGCCGCGCTGGCGGCGGCCGTCCAGGCAATCGCGCCGTACAGGCCGTCGTCACGCCATTCCAATGAGCGCGGGTCGACCCAGCCAGCGGCAGGCGCAGGCTTGCCGTTCTGCTCGGCGTAGAGGGTTTGGTGTTCGTAGTCGATGGCGATGTCGGTACTGCGCGCAGCCGCGAGGCTGATAATCGCCTGGCCTTGTTCGGCAGAGAGGTTCCAAGGACCTGAGCCTATTGCAGCCCCACGCGGTACGTGGAAGGTGCCAGCAGGCATCAGTCGCGTTTTGTCGTCGGTGAGCTGCACTCGGAGAGCGCAGGCAGCGACGCGGGGCTTGGTGTGAAGGCTGTGTGTTTTCATGCCCCCATGATCGGGGGCTTAGGGCGGGGCGTGGATTTAAAGCGCTTTAGGAGTTTTTCTGGCGAGGAAGTGCGGGCTACTGCTTATCGAAGTCTATTCCGAGCTGCACTTTTGGTGCCGCATTTCTATGCTCTAGTACTTCCAGAATGGAGTACTCTGCTTTCAGCCCTTGAGCGGTCATTTTTTGCTCTCGCCTGACTTTAGCCTTGAGGATGTCATCTTTTGCGAACCTTTCTTGGTTAAGCTGCACTCGCTCCAAAAACTTGAAATCCATAATATCTGCATAGAAAGTATTGCCGCCGCCACCTTCTGTGAAGCGCCATTTGTGACCATCATGAAAAGGCACATTAGCGACTTGAAGATTGGTCTCGTATTCCAGCGAATCGAGAATTTCGTCTTCAGGTGCTGGTGCGTGGAAGTATGCAGCTTCATCAGCTTCTACATGCACCACCGGCTCAGCGCCTTTGCGAGGCATCACAGAGACAGATTCTATCCCTTCATTATTCAAGGGCTCCTCAATCATTCCCTCTAAAGCCTTACGGATTTTATAATCCTGAATAAGAGCCAGCACTCGCTCTTCAACTTTTAGCTGCTCATCATTGATGTATAGGGTAACAATACCGTCATTTAGAACCTCTATGCGTGTAATTTTGCGGCCTCGTAACCAGCGGACGACGGCAATAACACCTTTGACCCCGTCCCGAGCGGAAAGCCCTAATAACGTGCAAATCGTTGAAATTGATACAACGGGGTTAGAGGAGACAAGATCCAATGCTCTTTGAACAAGCGATTGGGTTGTATCAAGATCAATCCCAAAGCAGCCTGTTTTGAAAGATGCATTAACATTCACATAAACTTTAGCTCGATCGCCGTTAAGCACTTCATTGGCCTGCTCAACCAGGTTTCCTACAGATAGAAGAGCAGGCGCTAAGGCCCGTACATCCATCTGGTGCCCCTGTAACGCCGGGCCATCATAAACCAAGTGAAAGCGTTCCATTTCTATTGTTGCCTCAGTCATCAATACGCGCCCTGTTCCCTTGAGTTTAGTATTCTTCTGTATTTATACGACGATACTATACGCAGTGAACCGGGCGAAAGTGATCTTAAACAAAATCTAACGCGGTTCTAACGCGCCTTGCGGGGGAAAGTCAGGCCAACGTAGCGGGTAATACCTCAGCGGCGCTTACAGGGCCACGTTGATGATTAGTTCCTACACGCTCAAATGATCAGCCAGTATACCCAGTACCTCGTCTCCATCGTCATCATTCATGCCTATAAACTCTCGCCCCGGTATGTCACCCCACAAGTGGGGGAACTCGGCTTTTGTACCGCCGTAGTTCTGCATGGCGGCGTAGACCATTAGGCTTCCCCATTCGACGCTGTCTGACGCTGCGCTATAGCTGAACTGTTTGGCCAGTTCTTTGCTTTCGCCTTCCAGTACACGCCCATGGCCTTTGCGCGCCTTGGTGACAGGCGAGTTATCTTTCCATGGTGTGCCGTCTGGGACTTCTTTATCGCGGAAGCGTTGCTGGGTGCGGTTGACCATCTCTTCACCGATGCTCTTCATCGGCGCGGTAAGGTCGTTGCCCTTGTTGATCAGGTTTTGAATAGCACACTCTACTTCGCCGCTATTGACGTTGATGGTGCCCATGGTTCTCTCCTATACTGATGGTGCCTGTCCTCGGTATGGCTACCGACCCCTTCGCCTTATTCATCTTGTTGAATGGGCGTTGATGAGGGCTAGCATGGGTGCCTCCCATGCGGCAGGCTACACTTCCGCTTTACTCCCCTTTGCTTATCTCAATCGCTCCGGCTATCTCAAGCGCTCCGCTCCCGGCGGTGGCTGGTCTGTGCGGCTTTTAAACAGCGTCAAAAAGTAGTTCTTCTTACCGTCTTCGGTGCGTTTGAGTGCAGCGCGGTAGGTGACGCCTTCAATGATCAGGTAGATCAAACGACCAGGATCGTTAGGCATCTGGTACACCTCACCGTCATCGAGTAGCTGCTGCACGCGGCGGTAGTCGTTGATGCCGATCTCCGGGTGGCGCTCACGATGGGCGCTTAGGCTCTGCTGAGAGAGCAGCACCACGGGCGACTCGGCACCAAGCACCTGACGCTCAACCGCAGGCACCACGGCAACCGGAAACTCTCCGCGCATCTCGCCATTAAAGAAACGGTTGAACAGCGGCGCTTCCACCAGCTGCGCGACGTTCTCGCGGGCAATCGTCGCTTCAACGCTGTCCAGCCGATTCAGGCGCGCAGCAACCGCACGCTCAGTGGCGGTTTGCCCTGGTGCGTAATCCCAGCCAGGTTGCAGGCCATTGGGCACGGTGACGACTTCGCCGGTGGTGTTATCGACGTGCTCATAGGTACCGTCGTTAGGCGGTGTGTCTGGGCCATCTTTACCCAGGCGCTTTAGTCCGCGCTCGTTTAACGTCTCCACACCGCAATTGCAGCCGAACCCGTTGGGCGCGAAATGGGTTTGCCACCACGGGTGATCAGCCC
>NZ_FUKM01000025.1 GCF_900163645.1 Halomonas citrativorans
CATCGCGGGCGATGGCGAGTACTTCGTGCTCGCCAAAGCGCTCAATAAGATCCGCTTGGGTGCAGTAGGGCATGGGTTAGGCCTCCGTTAGCCAGGCTTATGCAGCGCTAGGCAGCCAGGGGTTCATGATGAGCTGTGAGGTGTTGGCCCATTCGTTGGTCGCGCCTGCCTCGTTCATGGCGTTGTTCAGCACGCGAAGTGCCGGGCCTTCCAAATTGCTGGGCACCATGGTGTGGCTGTGGCGCAGGGCGAGGGGGCGGCCATGGTCGCCTTTCAGTTCCTGCAGGCGCTTGCGGGCAGCTTCATAGTTTTCAGCGTTGAACGGCTGGTTGGAGCGCACGACGAGCTGCCATAAACCGGCACCGGCGTTAACGCGGGCATCGACACCCATTAGGAAGTCGTCGGTCATAAAGACCTGGGTATCGTTGATGTCCGTGAGGGCGCGGAAGTTGTAGTCACGGCGCTTCTGGAACACCATCGGCTTGATGGCGCGGGTAAGGTCCATCACGTACCAGGCGGCGCCATTGCCTCCCATGTCATTGGAGACACCCACTGCCTTGCCTTTTTCGTCCAGCACCGGGTGGTCGTTGGCAAACAGGCGCTTTTTGTCATAGCAAAGCGGGTTAGCGGCCAGCACCTCAACGGCGATTTCATTGGGGTGTTCACGGCTTGAGCGGCCAAACTCCTGATAAACCGGTGCGTAAAGGCCGTAGGTGTCGTCTTCGATACTGTCGCGGGGGACACCGGCGGTTAGCTCGAACTTGCGGTTGCGAATGGAGAAGTCCGCACCTTCCAGACCGTGGATAACACGATCACCCAACCACTCGCGCATGCGCGGGAGGGTTTTAAGCCATGGGTAAACTTCTACCGCTGTGGTGCTGGTGACAACGGTACAAAACTGCTCATGCACGCTGCCCGCGTCGCCCACCGAGTCGAAGCCCTGCTGGAAGTTGGTTTTGTAGGCCTTGAACAGCGCCTGAAGGTTAGCGTTCGTTAAATCCATGATGGTTTATCCTCTTGAGCCAAGCAGGCCGTGAATGGGTTACAGGTAGGCGCCTGACGTGGGATCAATCAGTACCCACACACCGACGTCATCGACACCGTCGATAATTCCGGCAATGGAGCGGGTGGCTTCGCCATCGGTTTTGGCGACGGTTTGGTCATCGACCAGGTAGCAGGGCTTGCCTACATCAGCGGCAGTCACCTCATCGGCTTCAGCGGAATTGGTGAATGCAAAGCAGCCGACCTTTACATCAATGCGCTGGTCGCCGTTATCGCCGGTCGTGTTGTCCTGGTAATGAGTGGCCACACCAACAGCAGTCAAGCCGGTAGCGGTTGAACCGGCAGATGCAAAGCCACTGGCCGCCAGCGCCACAATGCCCCCGGCATACACCACAGCACCGGCGGTAAGCCCGTAACTACGGCGGTGGTTAATGCGGTGCGGTGTGTTTCGGTTTTGGGTTAACGCAGTCACGTTGCTTTCCTCTTGGGTGGTCGTTAGCGCGGTTTACTGCGCAGGGTTGGCGGCGCGGTACTGCTCAGCCGTGATGCCCATGGATTTACATACCGCCAGCTCGCTCTCCGTCAGTTCGCCTTTGGCGTTGGTGTCTTCCGGCTGCTTGCCTTGGGTCTGGGTAGTTTTCAGCGCAGCGATGCTAGGGGCGCCATCAAGGTGCGCCTTACAGGCAGCGAGGCCTTGCTTGCGTAGCCAGTCCGCTGTGGCTTGGCCGGGAATGCGGCCATCGTCCAGTGCATCCTTGATGAGTGCGTCTAGCTCAGCGGTCTGGCTGCCTGCTTTCAGCGCGGCCAGTTGCTGGGTGGTTTCTTCATAAACGGCTTTAGGTACGTACTGGCTCATGTCCGGTGCAGCGGTGGCGCTTGAGGCTTTCAAGGCCGCTACGGCTTCCGCTGGCTTCGCGTCATCTTTGGCACCCAGCGCTTCGCGTAGCGCCTTGGCGTCGGCGTCACCGGCTTTTAGCGCGGCAATAGCGGTGTCGATCTGCTCGTCGGTGGCATCGGTAGCCAAGCCGAGTGTGGTAATCAGCTGTTCACGTTTCACGGGGTCGATCTCCTCGGGTGTGTCGTGCGTAACCGACAAGCGCGCAGCGGCAAGCTGCGCTGCACCTTCGTCGATGGCGGGGGTATTGGTTAGCCCCAGGTGCAGCAGGTCGAGCGGCTGGCCCTGGGCGTCATACGGGAAAACGGGGGAGAGGTAGCGGTATTCGTTGGCGTCGATCGCAGCCTTGGCAGCCGCCGTCCAATCGATGGAGCCGTAGAGGCCGTCCTCGCGATATTCAAGCGAGCGCGGGTCGACCCAGCCAGAGGCAGGCGCAGGCTTGCCGTTCTGCTCGGCGTAGAGGGTTTGGTGTTCGTAGTCGATGGCGATATCGGTACTGCGCGCAGCGGCCAGGCGAATGATCGCCTGGGCCTGCTCGGCAGAGAGGTGCCACGGGCCGGTGCCTTCAGCAGCCCCACGCGGAGCATGGAACGTACCGGACGGCATCAGGCGCGTTTTGTCGTTGGTGGTTTGCACACTTAGAGCGCAAACGGCAACACGGGGCTTGGTGTGAAGGCTGTGTGTTTTCATGCCCCCATGATCGGGGGCTTAGGGCGGGGCGTGGATTTAAAGCGCTTTAGGAGTTTTTGCGTGGGAAGCTGAAATCAATATCTAACTGACTGTCATTTTCTGGCTTGTCTTTTTGAAACTCATCATAAGCGGTTGTATCGAATAAGTTAGCGTTTTGTACATCTGCAAAACTAAACACAATTTCAAAACTTTCATCATGCAAATGCTGTAACTCCTCCGTTTTATCAAGCCGCTCGTAGAGCTTTTTATAGAAAGTAGTGAAAGTGATTTTATGTGTCTTATCATCGCGATAGCCGCTCATCATGGGGAGTATGCGTATCATATCTCGACTATCAACTGGATCGACTGACCCCATGACTTGCCCTACATATACTTTCCCACTATGCAGTGTGAAGCAAATGGGCTTGGCCTGATCAAACCCTCTGAACAAAATTAGTTCAAAGTCAGCGTTTAAATGATTTATAGCCCGCCGGAGAGGTTTGATAGAGGAATATTTATAAACGCCTTCAACATAATAGGCAGGATTCCACCAGCGTTTCTCTTTTATGCCATCCCCGAGCAGGAGCACCCAATCTTGCTGGCGCATGGTAGCTATAGCTTGAAGATAATTTAGTAAATAACCGGTTATTAGGCCCATTAAAAGCGTGACACTGAGAACAATTATCCAGTATGCAGCAGAAAGGCTCTTCTCGTTTTCACCGAGAGGTAGCTGAGATTTTGCCCAAACAGCTAAGAATTTTTTAATCCAAAGCAAGCTGTTATCGAACAAGCTAACCAAGGAAATGGCAACTATTAGAAGCACAATGCCCGCCGCTGCGGCATAAAAATAGACGCCTTGAGAATCTTGGCGTCTAATAATGTATCGTGACTCGTGCCACTTGGTGATGAAGAGATAGCCTGAAAGAATCGTAACAAAGGCTATAAGCGCTTGAAGCATCTAGTGCCTACGTTTGTGGAGATTTCAAGTGTCGCTCTAGCCTTTCGGAGGCGTCCAATTGATCTCGAAATGATTTAGCATGCACGACTTCCGATGCTTTCATCGTCATGACACCGTTACCGACCACGTAATATCTCGGCTTATCCATACTTTCTTGCTTGGCGTGGCTGTAACTTGTCCAAAAACGACGCTTTATTTTATCTAACATAAGTTGCCCTCCCGCCTGTTACCTAGCTGTTAACCTCTTGTTGGGCTAATTCAGTCATACTGAGCGTACCGCAACAGTACACTCTATTTAAAATATACTCGATATCTAAATCTAACGCACGTCTAACCCGCCTTGCGGGCGAAAGTCAGGCCAACGTAGCGGCAGCACATCAGCAGCGCTTACGCGGGCACGTTGGCGATAACGGGTTAAAGGCTCAAGTGGTCAGCGAGGATACCCAGCACTTCGTCTCCATCGTCATCATTCAGGCCGATATATTCGCGACCTGGTATGTCGCCCCACAAGTGGGGGAACTCGGCTTTTGTACCGCCGTAGTTCTGCATGGCGGCGTAGACCATTAGGCTGCCCCATTCGACGCTGTCTGACGCTGCGCTATAGCTGAACTGTTTGGCCAGCTCTTTGCTTTCGCCTTCCAGTACGCGGCCATGACCTTTGCGCGCCTTGGTGACAGGCGAGTTATCTTTCCATGGCGTGCCGTCCGGCGCCTCTTTGTCGCGGAAGCGCTGCTGAGTGCGGTTGACCATCTCTTCACCGATCGACTTCATCGGTGCGGTGAGATCCTCTCCCTTGCTGAGTAGCTCAGTAATGGCGCGCTCTACTTCGCCGCTATTGACGTTGATGGTGCCCATGGTTCTCTCCTATACTGATAGCGCCTGTCCTCGGTATGGCTACCGACCCCTTCGTCTATTCATCTCATTGAATGGGCGTTGATGAGGGCTAGCATGGGTGCCTCCCATGCGGCAGGCTACAATTCCGCTTTACTCCCCTTTGCTTATCTCAATCGCTCCGGCTATCTCAAGCGCTCCGCTTGGGGCGGCTGGTCTGTGCGGCTTTTAAACAGCGTCAAAAAGTAGTTCTTTTTACCGTCTTCGGTACGTTTGAGTGCGGCGCGGTAGGTGACGCTTTCAATGATCAGGTAGATCAAACGGCCTGGCTCATTGGGTACGCGGTAAACCTCGCCATCGTCCAGAAGCTGCTGCACGCGGCGGTAGTCATTGATGCCGATCTCCGGGTGGCGCTCACGATGGGCGCTTAGGCTCTGCTGAGAAAGCAGCACCACCGGCGACTCAGCACCCAGCACCTGACGCTCAACTGGCGGCACCACGGCCACCGGGTATTCACCGCGTACCTCGCCATTCCAGAAGCGGTTGAACAGCGGCGCTTCCACCAGCTGCGCGACGTTCTCGCGGGCAATCGTTGCATCGACACTGTCCAGCCGATTCAGGCGCGCAGCAACCGCACGCTCGGTGGCGGTTTGTCCTGGCGCATAGTCCCAGCCGGGTTGCAGGCCATTTGGCACAGTCACCACTTCGCCAGTGGTGTTATCGACGTGCTCATAGGTGCCGTCGTTCGGCGGGCTATCTGGCGCATCCTTGCCCAAGCGCTTTAGTCCGCGCTCGTTTAACGTCTCGACGCCACAGTTGCAGCCGAACCCGTTGGGCGCGAAATGGGTTTGCCACCACGGGTGATCAGCCC
>NZ_FUKM01000065.1 GCF_900163645.1 Halomonas citrativorans
GGCAGTTTAAGTGGGCGCTCTCCAGCCGTCAGGTGTTTGAGTGGCTGAAGATGACGCGACCCGAAACGCTCACGGATATACAACGTGCAGCCCGCTTCTATTACCTACAACAGAACGCCTTCGGTGCCCGGATCGAAGGCCAAAGCTTCGGCACAGCAACCACCGCACCACCGGGCTTAAACCTGCTGCGCTTGGAGGAGTCGCTTTCGGCTGCCCATCTGCGCTTAGCCAGCACATTCATTGAGCACCTAAGCTGGCAAGACTGCATTGAGCGCTATGATCGACCACACACCCTCTTTTATATGGACCCACCCTACTGGCAGACAGAAGGATATGGGGTACCCTTTGGCATAGAGCAATACGAACAAATGGCGCTCATGCTGGCAAAGCTCAAAGGCAAGGCCATCATCAGCCTCAACGACCACCCAGACATCCGTCGGATCTTCGCGGGCTATCACATCGAAACCACCGACATCCGCTACACCGTCGGCGGCGGAAAAGGCTCAGACGCCAAAGAAGTGCTGATCTTTAGTTGGGATGTGGAGGCGGAGCCAGCGGGGTTGTTTTAACCAAGAAGAGAGATAGGTATGGAGATCGGAGCAGCGGTATCAGCTGTAAAGGGAGCGCTTGACCTAGCGCGTGCGGCCAAGGATGTAAACGACCATGCGCAGCTCAATGCAGCAATGAGTGACATCATGGACAAGCTCACTACAGCGCAGGGCGATCTCCTTGACCTCGTAATAGATCACTATCAGCTTATTAAGGAGAACAGAGAGCTAAAACAACGGCTGAGTAATAAAGATCTATTCAGTCAGTACCGTCTAGTACAAGTAGCAGCAGGTGACTACATAATGTCACTGAAGGACGAATACGTATCAGATGAACAACCAGTCCATGCCATCTGTATTAAGTGTAAGAGCGAGGATCGTTTATCAATCATGACCGAAGATGAATTTTCGTATCAATGTCCATCTTGTGAGCACTATGTCTTTCAATGAAGCAACTTTTGCCTTCACGTTATGGGTCTACGCTCACTCAAAGCGCAATGCCAAAAATGCCGCAAAATTTAGAGCATTGTGTTTCTATTCGCTGTGCCAAATGTGGCGCAAGGAAGTGCCAAATGTGGCGCGCGCTTACAGAAAGACCGGCGCATTCAATAGAGAGCATGCTTGGCAGGAAACGCAGAGCCTAGAAACGAAAAAACCCCTGACGAATCAGGGGTTTTAGTATCGAGGTGGCGGAGGGATAGGGATTCGAACCCTAGATAGGCTATTAACCTATGCCGGTTTTCAAGACCTACACGTTAGGGAAGCACACGCCCTAACCAACTGAATTTTATAAACTAATACGCTGGGCGCAGTGTGTACCGTTTGACCAACTTTCTCAAAATTAAGCAGCTAGACACATTAATATGCAAGTCGCTGGCACATTCTGGACACATAGTCTTTCAGCTGACTAAATTATGCGTGCGAGACAATATCGGGCGTTCCTTGAGCAATCGTGGACTCTAGCCGTAAACAGCAGACACTTAAGAATATAAATAAATATTAAGAATTACCTCTAGAATCAGCTAATAAATTATAAAAATCATTACGTTTTGTCAGACAATCCCACCAATATTCATCTACAATTTCTTTATAATCGCGACTCAATCTCATCTCTTTAATTTTCATAGCATAGCTAAGGTTTTTCTCGAAGTCGTTGGGATAAAAGAGATTCATATAATCTAACTCTAAGTCATTATTTAGCATTTTCTCCCTAATTTCGTCTATAATATTTTTTTCTATTGATTCTAAATCAGAATAATATCTCTCTTCAATTCTATTAAAATCGGGTCTTTCGCACCGTAACATATCAATATTATTACCAACGAAACTTCTAACTTCTTCAAAATAGCTTTTTGGATACTTACTTCCGCCTATACCCTCTTGTTCTACTTTATCTATAGAACTAAGTATAGATAGATATAAATTTGGCCAGCTATTAGAGGCATCATTATAATAAGTCGAAATTGAAACGTTAAAAGAAGAACCAAACATTCCAAATGTACCCGTCGACTCGGAGACATACGATCTACGAAGGTCAATTATAAAAAGTTCCCAACGAGCATTTTCCAAAGCTATATTTTCACTTACAACTTGTTGTTCAATAACTCTTAGCCTCTCAAGCATCTCCATCTCTCTTGCTGTCGCCAAAGCAATTTCGCTAGCAAGACTGTTGCTTTTCTCTTGTTCATACTGCAACCTATCTCTAACTTCATTTACTTCGTATTCGAGGTTTTCTCTAATCTCAAAGAGTTCTTTTGATTCTTCCTCTATCAAAGCCAAGTTACTTTCTAACAACATTAACTCAGTAGATGCAACTTCATACTCGACACCAATTTTCAATAAATCATCTTCCAACTTTATTCTATCCAATTCTGATTGTGCGTTCTTCTCTTGGAGGAGCTGATACTGAAATGCAGGTCTAACTGTAAATAAGTAGCCGAGAACAACAACAATAAGCGTACCAACTTGGGCAGAGGTGTTTAAAATTCCTAAAAAATTCCGATCCCTCTTTTTAACAATAGGCTTTCTATTTTTAAGATTTGACTTAAGTACCTCTTTTTTATTCATTTGTCTCTTAATCCTAATGATTTTTAGATATTTTCACACCGGAGAATCAAACGTGCAACATTGCAACCCCATTTTCCTGCTCTTACCACAACATCCTATTGATTTAATTAGGATACCTGCCATATTACCCATCAGCCAATACGGCCAATGCGCTCTATAAATATCAACTAGTTACACGGTAGTTTTCACCTAATGAATCAAGCTTTTGTCGCCTTGGCCACTGGCCTTTTTCTGGCAGTCTTCACCGCATCCGAAGCGGCGCCACCCTCTTCGTTCAACGCTGCTAAGCGGTTAGCCGAGCGCGAGGTTTACCATGACCAAAGTGAAACGTTTTATTGTGGTTGCAACTTCGATTTTGAGAACGGCCCCAACCTAGAAAGCTGCGGCTATGAGATCCGTAAACAGCCCGAGCGTGCCAACCGGATAGAGTGGGAACACGTGATGCCCGCCTACGATTTCGGGCGCCAGCGACAATGCTGGCAGGAAGGCGGGCGCGATAACTGTCGGCGCACTGACCCAGTATTTCGAATGGCCGAGGCCGACCTGCATAACTTGGTACCCGCCATCGGTGAGGTTAACGGCGATCGCTCAAACATGCGGTTCGCGATGGCCAATGATCCAATTCACGAATACGGAGCTTGCGAGGTAGCCGTGTCATTTCAAGAGCGCGCTTTTCAGCCGCCGCTACACCGAGTAGGCGACATTGCCCGTATCTACTGGTACATGCGCGACACTTACGGCATCCAGATCAGCAGGCAACAGGGTAATCCCCCCGAAAAATAATCGCGGTGATAAGTGGAATTTTGTACTCTGAACA
>NZ_FUKM01000006.1 GCF_900163645.1 Halomonas citrativorans
GTCAGGCGCTCGCCGTCCGGTTGTTGCCGCTCGATCATATTACCCGCACCGTCGTAACGATAGCGAGTGCCGTTGAGCTGGCCCAGGCGGTTATCGGAGAGGGCCTGCTGGCCATCCAGGCGGTTACCGGCGGCGTCTACCGCGTAGCGGTGGGCCTGGTCGCCGTGCTGGCTGCCGGTCAGGCGGCCGGCGGCATCGTAGCTATACGCAATCACTTTGGATTGTTCGCCTTGCAGGGCGCGGAAGCTCATGCGGCCCAGAGCATCGTACTGGTACTGCTGGCCGCCGTTGGCTTGCGCGCCGCGCAGGGTGAGGTGGTCCAGTTGGCCAAGGTTGGTATAGCCGCGCTCCAGAATCAGCGGTTGGGTCTGGTCGCCACTGCCGAGGCTGACGCGGCGCTGAGTCTCGCGGTGCAGGGCATCCGGTGTCAGGTCAATGTCAAGATTCAGATCAGGCGCGCTCAAGCCGTGCAGGTGACCACTGCCGTAGGTGTGCCAGTTCATTGCGGGCAGGTCACCGAACTGACTTTGTTGGGGTGCGCCGTTGGCGGTGAGCGTATGTTGCTGCTGCCACTGCCAGCCGCTGTTTCCCTCCATACCGGCATGCCGCTGCTGTTCGCCGGTCAAACGCTGGGCGTGATCGTACTGGAACGTCACTTCCCCATGGTCGTTGATCACGCTCGCCAGCTGGCCATTGGCGCCCCAGCGGTAGTGTTCGGTGTTGGCCGGGGCGTGCTCGGTGGCCGGTAGGTGGCGAGCGGTCAGGCGACCGGCGGTATCGTAGTCGTAGCGCGTAGCCAGCGGCTGACCATCCGGGCCTGTGCGGTGGGTTTCGATGCGTTCGACCAACTGGCCCGCGTCATCATAGCGGTACTGCTGCTCACGGCCATCCGGGCCGGTTTCGCTGGCCAGGCGGTCCATGTCGTCATAAGCAAAGCGGTAGACCGCGCCATTGCCCAGGGTGAGTTCGTTCAGGCGGCCGACATCATCAAACGCCGTGGTCTGGTGGCTGCCGTCGGCCTCGATGCGCTGCACCGGGCGGCCGTGGTCGTCAAAGAAGAACTGCTGGCGGAAGCCTTGCGGGCCTTCCAGCTCGACCAGCCGGCCCTGTGCGTCGTAGTGGTGGTGCCAGTGGGTGCCGTCGGGC
>NZ_FUKM01000043.1 GCF_900163645.1 Halomonas citrativorans
TAAAGCGGACAACGGCGGTGTCGTCTGCCCCGGGCAGGGCAAGAGTAAATTGAAGACCTGTACCGTCTGCCATTGCACCGCTCCCTGGATCATTTGCTATGTATAAGAAGGCTTTAGGGTAGCGATATGGGCAGAGAGGGCAACCCCTGAGAGGCATGTGGCGTTAATGTCTTACACCGATGTAAGACATTGCTTACAAAATTACAGATATTGCGGTACAGGAACGGGCCATGGAAACGCCGCCGGATGGTGGGCAGCCAACCATGAAGCTGCCCAACAAGAGCCCAATCATTAAAGCGACAGAACTGGAAGCGTAATGGTTAACGTTCAAGGCCACTAGGCACAACAGGTGTGAGTCCTTCGGCGCGCATTTGCTCGCGCACCTCTATCGGTGAGGGCGGAGGAAATTCAACGCCGCGTTCGATCATCATATCGCGTAGCTGAATAAATTGATCTCGCATAGGTCCAGGCTGAAGATCTCGAATTTTTAAATGAACGCCCCAAGCGGTTGTGACTCCCGTGCTTAAGTGGATATGAGGATCAGCGCCCTGCTCGAGTAAATACATGGCTATTTCGGGTTTGGTGCCAGTTGTACTGATATCAAAAGGATTACTGCCTTTTCCATCGTCCAGCCGATAGTGTATGTCGACGCCATGTTCCACCAGTAATTTAATATGCTCCAGCGTACCGCTTGTAATGGCTCTAAATATAAGCGGGTAGCCTGTATCGCTGCCATCGTTGCCCGCTGAATCATTGGGGGATAACCCACCGTCCAGCATGGCGTTGAGATACTCAGTGCCGGGTTTTCGAAGAGCTTGACCAAGAGGCGTGCCGCCACCCTCAACGGGGCTTTCATTGGGATGCACACCTAGCTCGACCAGCGTTCGGATAGCGTCAGTATTTTCCTGTAGCAACGCAAACCACATCAAGGTGATCTGTTTGTCGCCGCGGGCGTGTAGATCGATGCCGTGCTCGGCTCCTTGGCGTAAGGCTTCCATATCATTGCGTTCAATGGCTTCGGCCATTGCTAATTGAGGGCCCTGAAAGAAATCGGTAGCGGTATAGGAACGGGACATGGAAACGCCGCTGGATGGTTGGCAGCCAAACGTGAAGCTGCCCAACAAGAGCACGCTTATCAAAACGATAGAGCCATACGCGTACCGGCTAACGGTCATGACCACTAGGCACAACAGGTGTGAGTCCTTCGGCACGCATTTGCTCACGTACCTCTAGCGGTGAGGGCGGAGGAAATTCAACGCCGCGTTCGATCATCATATCTCGGACCTGAGCGAACCCTTCACGTACAGAGCCACTTCGATTTGAAAGACGATTATGAATTCGCCAAGCTGTTGTGACACCTGTAGGTAGTCGGATGTTTGGTTCTGCGCCTTGTTTAAGTAAATACATGGCGATTTCGGGTTTAGTGCCTGTTGCGCTACTATCAAAAGGGCTGCTGTCCTTTCCATCATTAAGTCGGTAATTTATGTCGGCGCCACGTTCCACCAGTAATTTAATATGCT
>NZ_FUKM01000050.1 GCF_900163645.1 Halomonas citrativorans
AATCCGCCCCCGCGGGTGAGCTGTTCAAGCACTTCGGCTTTACGGTTGAGAATATTCTTGGCACGGCAGAAGAAATGCTAAGGTAAGAAAAAAGCTGAACAACGTTCTACTCAGGGCATGGCTAGCATCACCACAAATGCCATGCCCTGATTACCAACGCTGGCTACCAATAAGCTTAATCTTCATCCTCGTCATCGCGCATCCGCGCCTGACGCTCAGCCTCTTCTTCTTTGGCGTCATCGATCACTTCCATCAACTCATCGACATTGGCGATGTGAGTATCGAAGTCAAAGTGACCGGTCAACTTACTCTCTGGATGCAACTCGCCTGCCTCATAAAGCGCCCACATCTCTTTGCCATAGTGGGTCTTTAGCAGTTCCGGCGCATAGTGGCCAAAGTAGGCGCGCATATTGTTAACGTCACGCTCAAGCATAGCGGCGGCGCTATTGTTACCAGCGGCATCCACGGCCTGGGGCAGGTCAATAATAACCGGCCCCTCGGCATCTACCAGCACGTTAAATTCCGATAAGTCGCCGTGGATCAGGCCAGCACAGAGCATGCGCACCACATCCTTGATGACTTTATCGTGATAGCGCAACGCCTGCTCGTGGGTCAGTGTTACGTCATCCAGGCGTGGCGCAACAGCGCCCTCGGCATCGGTAATCATCTCCATGAGCAGTACGCCATCCACAAAACCGAAAGGCTTGGGTACGCGTACTTCAGCCGCGGCAAGGCGATAAAGCGCATCTACTTCCGCAGTTAGCCACGCCTGCTCCTGCTCTTTTTGACCATAGCGGGTCTTCTTCGCCATGGCCCGGGCACGCCGGCTATTACGCTCTTTACGCCCTTCCTGGTACTGTACCGCCTGCTTAAAGCTGCGCTGTTTAGCCTCCTTAAATACCTTGGCACAGCGTACTTCTTCGCCACAGCGCACCACGTAAACCTGTGCTTCCTTGCCGCTCATCAACTGCGTCAGCACCTCATCGATCAGGCCGTCATCGACCAGGGGCTGTAATCGTTTGGGTGTTTTCATGGCTAGCTGCAATGGCTCCTATAGACGTAGGGACAGTTTCTGGCACTCAATAGCGAATGCGACGCACACGAAAGGCGCGCCCTTTTAGTTTGTCACGTTCGAGTTTGGCTTGGGCTTTTTGAACGGCGCTGCGCTCAACTGCGACATAAGCACTGCGGGCCAACACTTTAATTTTACCGACCTGATCGCCGCGCAGCCCGCCCTCGCTGGTCAGGGCACCCAAAATATCGCCTGGCCGCAGTTTATCCTTTTTGCCACCGGCTAATTGCAGCGTCGCCATAGGAGGTTCAAAGGGGGCTGTTTGTGTGGCTTTAGGAAGCGCTTCCGTGGTGAGCTGCTCGCTCAGAAGCTCTGCCAAGCGCCCCAGGCGATAGGTTTCTTGAGGGGTTACCAGTGTACAGGCAATGCCACTGGCACCAGCCCGCCCGGTACGCCCTACGCGGTGAACATGGACCTCTAGCTCACGGGCAATTTGATAGTTAAACACCGCATCCAATTGCGCAATATCCAGGCCACGTGCCGCCACATCGGTTGCCACCAGGATTGACGCACTTTGGTTGGCAAAGAGTATTAAAATACGATCACGGTCTTTTTGCTCTAAATCGCCGTGCAGCGCTACCGCGCTAAAACCGGCATCCACCAGGCTATCAGCTACCGCCTGAGTTTCGCGCTTGGTGTTGCAAAACACCACGCTGGTCGTCGGACGATTGACCAGCAACAGCTGTTTAAGCGCATCAAAGCGGGCATCTTCACTGGGCACTTCATAGAAGTGCTGATCAATGGTAGTGGCGTCATGCACCTCAGCCACTTTAACGCTGACAGGATCAATCATGACACCGCGCGTCATGGCCGCCAAGCCACCGGACTCCTGTTCATCAGGGAAGGTAGCGCTAAATAGCAGCGTCTGGCGATCCGCCGGGGTTTCCGCAATGATCGCGTCCAATGATGCTTGAAAGCCCATATCGAGCATACGATCCGCTTCATCCAGCACAAGCGTGCTTAGCGAACCCAGCGTCAACGAACCTTTACGCAGATGCTCTTCAATACGCCCCGGGGTACCAACAACGATATGCGCGCCATGCTCAAGCGAGCCTAACTGTGGCCCAAACGGCGCTCCGCCACACAGTGTTAACACTTTAACGTTAGCCATGGCTCGCGCCAAACGGCGCAGCTCTTCGGCCACCTGATCAGCAAGCTCACGAGTGGGGCAAAGTACCAGGCCCTGTACAGAAAATACTTCAACCCGTAGTTCAGCGAGTAGCGCCAAACCAAACGCCGCTGTTTTGCCCGAGCCTGTTTTGGCCTGAGCTAGCACATCCCGCCCGGCCAGCATGGGCGGCAGGCTTTGCGCCTGAACAGGCGTCATCTGGTGATAACCCAGCGACTCAAGGTTAGTAAGCAGCGTGGCCGGTAAGCCGAGCGACGAGAAGGAGACGTCTGACACAATAAAACCTGCAGGGCCGTTTAACGGCCAGTAAAGAGGTAACTAATACGGATGCACTTTAATGTGAAGCACCATACCAGAAAGTGCCGGCCCCTGCGTGTATCTCATACCGCTAGTGGCGCAAACTCAGCGTTGCAAAGGGTTGCCAGATCATTGGGCGCCAGCTCAATTTCAAGCCCACGCCGCCCGGCGCTGACAAAAATAGTGGCAAAGCCCACAGCCGACGCATCAATATAGGTTGCCAGGCGTTTTTTCTGCCCCAAGGGGCTTACCCCGCCCAACACATAGCCAGTGGCACGCTCGACCTCGGCAGGTACCCCCATGACGGCTTTTTTAGCTCCAGCGGCCTTGGCAATCTGCTTTAAGCCCAACTGCTGAGTGACCGGCACGATACCCACGGCAAGCGTCTTGCCATCCAGCGTTACTACCAGGGTCTTGAATACTTGCTCGGCCGCCACCCCCAGTTTTTCAGCGGCTTCCAGGCCGTAAGACTCCGCCGCTACATCGTGCTGATACTCATGAATTTCAAACAGGATACCCGCTTTTTTGGCCGTATTAATGGCTGGTGTCATGGCGCTCTCTTGATGTTTAGTAAAGTTGGGCAGCCCTCGTGGCGCGCTCTGGAAAGCCTCTTCCTGCCTGCTACGCTAAATAGCGTAAGCGCTAAAGGGAAGTCAACCGAAAGGAGCCTTATTATGCCAGCCACATCGAAAGCTCAGCAAAAAGCCGCAGGCGCCGCTCTTTCCGCCAAACGTGGAGAAACCAAGCCCAGCGAGCTTTATGATGCTTCCAAAGATATGTACGACTCAATGAGCGAAGAAGAGCTTGAGGAGATGGCAAGCACCGAGCGCAAAGGCAAACCAGAGAAGAAAGGCGATTAACTGCGCTTGTAGTGCTCCGCTTTTACATCATAACGCCCGTTTCATTAAGCAGGCGTTATGATGAACACTAACGAAAGTTACAATGCTATTACCCCCGGTTTACGTGGTCACCAGGGTAATACTGGTGATAGGGCGCAAATTACGCTGCAAGCAGTGCTGCTCAACGCTCTCCACAATCTCTTCAGCATCATCGATCTGCTGCTTGTCGAGCTGGATATCCACCATCAGAAAACTGCCCACCTGCGCCAAGCGCACATCGTCACTGGCGATATCAAAATCGGCGATCTCTTCCACCATATCCTGGCGAATGCTGCCCATGGGTTCGCCAAACATCAGTTCGCGAAGCGCTCCACGTACCATGCGGATAGGCATGGGTAAAAAGTAGCCTGCAATGACCAGCACCATTACCGGGTCTGCAAACCGCGCAAAATTTGCCCAAGGCGTTAACGTGAGTCCCCAGGTAAGTGCAAAACCAAGCATTACCGCCGCGCTTAACCAGGTATCCATTTGCCACTGACGCAGCTCAGCCGCCAATAAGGAGGAGCGAGCAATACGGGCATAGCGCTTTAGCCACCACCAGGTCAACAAACAGCCGCTCACGTTAGCGACACCAAATAACAAGGCCAAATCAAGTGTCACCAAGCGTCCGCCCTGCGCCAGGCTCCACACGGCTGACACTAAAGAGAACAGACACACCAGCGCAATCACCACGCCTTTGAGCAGCACCGCTAGCGGCTCTACCGTTAGCCGCCCAAAGGGGTAGTGATCATCCGCGGGTTTGCGGGCATGCTGTAACGCAAGCAGTGAGAGCGAAGCGAGAACAAGGCTTAACAGCGAATATCCGCTATCAAATAAAATCGTGATAGAGCCACTGGCTAATCCGAGGACCAAGCCAGACAGCGCAAAAAAGCTTGCTGAAATAGCTGAAAATCTTAGCGCACGGCGCTCAGCAATAAAGGGGGTCACGCAGAAAACTCCGTTCTGATTTAGCAGGATTGTAGGAAATCGTGCTGCATGGTAAAGGGTGTACTAACGTTTAACGAATCGCTCAGCGCTAAAAAAAATAGCGCTCAACCACGAGACTCCGTATGCGAGCTGAACAAGTCCAGGCGTTTGTTGAAGTTACCGAGCACGGCTCGTTTGCCGCCGCTGCGCGGCAGTCAGGCATAAAGCGCAGTACGCTAAGCGCGGCGGTCCATGCCCTGGAAGATAGCCTGGGTGTGGCGCTGTTTGAACGTTCGGGAAATAGCCTGACACTAACCGCCGTAGGTGAAAGCGTACTACCCGACTGTTACCGGCTACTAACAAGTGCCAATCGAATCAAAAAGCACTGTCACCAGCATCTGCAAGGGGTTGAAAACCAACTGTGTATTGCCCGCGATGATGCGCTTCCCGAGCAGCTCTGGCGCCAGGTTATGCACGATTTGAAGCAGCAGTTCCCGCTAACCGCGGTATCGGTTTATCTTGTTCCGCCGCAGGAGCACAGCCAATTTATTCTGCGCCAAACCGTCGATATTGCGTTTGGTCTTTATACCGCCGAAGGCGTTGCCACCCATGCAGCCAATCTGGCACCTGTAAGCATGCGCTTAGTGGCCTCTCCACAGCACCCACTGAGTCGGCTGCCCAGCGTCAATCGCGATGATCTCGCCCAATACACGCAAGTCTGCTTAACCCACATTCAGGACGACAAACTGGTGAGCGAGGCGCTGTTTTCCGCGAACTACCTGGGCTTCACCATGTTTGAGGTGATCCGAGACGCGGTAATAAACGGCACGGGATGGGCGCTCCTTCCCCACCCACTGGTTAAAGAAGCATTGGAAAGTGATCAGCTCTGTTCACTGAATCACGATCTTGCCTTGGACAGCCACTATTACCGCTATGTTGAGGGTGAAAATCTGGGCGTAGTGGCCACCGCGCTCCTTAACAAAGTGGCGCGTTTTCTAGGAAATGCGCAGTAGTGGCCACTTCGGTGAAATGTATGAGTAGTCACTTCGTTGAAATATAGCAGTGGAAAAAAGCGCAATATCCTTCCACGCTATAAAAAGTGCCTCACAAGGAGATTTAAAGACACGCCAGAGGAACGACACAGGCAAGTGTCATCTAGGCGTAAGATGTAGCTGCCAGTGTCGATGTTGCCGTCAACCAAGGAGCTATCGCCCGATGGTAAGACTCGATAAGAAAGCGACAAGGCTTTATGTCCTGGACACCAATGTCCTAATCCATGACCCCGCAGCGCTCTACCACTTTGAAGAGCATGACGTGGTTATCCCCATGACTGTTCTTGAGGAACTGGATAAGCATAAAAACGGAATTCGTGAGATTGCTCGTACGGCACGTCAAGTTAGCCGTACGCTCTCTGATCTTACCAACCAGGTTACTTTTGACGAGATTCAACGCGGCATCCCCATCCCACGTATTAGCGGCGAATCTGGACGCCTGCACTTTCTCTGCTTCAACGATTTAAAGCCCTTCGACTCGATGGACGACAGTCCGGATAACCGTATTCTGGCGGAAACCTGTCGGCTGCGCGATGAGCGCCCCGATGCCTCGGTCATTCTAATTACCAAAGATATCAACCTGCGCGTAAAGGCAGCCGCGCTAAAAGTCCCTGTGGAGGATTATTTTAACGATCGGGCATTCTCAGACAGCGATGCCATGATTGAGGGTGCCCAGGTGTACGCATCGGCGGGACACAACGGCGGGGCACTTTGGGAAGCGCTGAATGTTGATGTCAGCGTTGAGCGGGTGGAGCATCAAACGTTTTATCAATTAAGTGGCGACATGCCCCGTCACTGGCACTTGGGAATGCTTGTCTCCGACAGCGAGAATGGCGCTGAGTTTGAGGCCATTATTCGTGAGCTGTCGCCCTCATCAGCGCGGTTACAACTGTTGACCAACTATCGCCACCACGCTGGCGTGTGGGGCGTTCACGCCCATGATAGCCGTCAAAACTTTACCCTGAACCTGCTGATGGACCCGGACATTGATCTGGTCACTATTGCCGGCAACGCGGGCACGGGTAAGACCTTTATGACACTGGCCGCCGCTTTCCAGCAAACCCTGGATGCCAAGCAGTTTGAGCGCATCGTATTTACCCGCGCACCTATTCCGATGGGCGAGGACATTGGTTTTTTGCCCGGCACCGAGGAGGAGAAGATGTCACCGTGGATGGGTGCCTTCCACGACAATATGGATAACCTGTTGCGCAATGACGAAGGAGAGTCGACCTGGGATAATGGCGCAACACGGCAACTGATAGGCTCACGCGTGCAAATTCGCTCACCAGGCTTTATGCGAGGGCGCACCTTAAACGACACCTTTTTGATTATCGACGAAGCACAAAACTTTACACCCAAACAGCTTAAATCACTGGTTACCCGTGCTGGACGTAATACCAAAATTGTCTGTTTAGGCAACGTGGGGCAAATCGATACACCCTATCTAACCGCCAATACCTGCGGCATGGCGGCCGTAGTTGAGCGCTTCCGTGACTGGCCACACGCCGGGCATATTACGCTCAAAAGCGTTGAGCGTTCGCGCCTGGCGCTGGCGGCTGAAGAGCTTTTGTAAAAAAAGCTGTTCTAAAAAGGGCTCTTACAGCGAGGGTAACCGCCTAATACGCAAACGTACGGTAAATCCGCCAGCTAGCTACTGGCGGTTTTTTTCTTTATCGCCGTTCCAAGGGCTTTCAACCCCCAGCGTATCGGCGGCAAAAGCTTCGCGCTCGCCTAATGGGCGCTCTTCACCAATAGTGGTGTCTTTATAGGTCTGGCGCTCCATTTCACTGTTCACTTCTGCACCTAGCAGTACCACAAATGCAGACAACCAAAACCACATCATCAGTACAACCACGGCGCCCAATGACCCATAAAGCTCACTGAAGCTTGAAAAGTAGCGTACATAAAGTGAAAGCCCGCCTGACCCAAGTAACCATAAGGTGGTCGCCAGCAGCGTGCCATAGCTTAACCAGCGCCATTGCGCGGCACGCCGATAAGGCGCAAATCGGTACAACAGGGCAATTAAAAAGCTCATGATGATCAACAAGGCAGGCCAGCGCAGCCACTTAAATACTTTATCGAAAGGATCGTCCACCGCTAAGGCATCGACCACCACAGGCACAATCGCAATAAAGCCAAGCGATACCAGGGTCATGCCAATCAGGCCAAACGTCAGTAGTACCAACACAACACCGCGAAGAAAGAAGTTACGCCGCTCCCTTTCGCCATAAACCACATTCAGCCCCACCACGAGCACTCCCACGCCTTTGGAAGCGATATACATGGCGACCAACAGCCCTAAAAGCACCGCCATTACGTTGCCAGATTCGGCACTTTCAACCACTGTCTGAGTCTGCTGATCAATAAGGTTTGCCGCATCCGGGGGCATAAAACGGCTTATTTCATAAAGCTGCCGCCCTGCTTCCACCGGATCAAACAGTAATCCCCACAGCGATATTACTGCTGCAATGGTAGGAAATAGTGCCAGCAAAGCGTAAAACGCGACACCAGCCGCCAACATGGTAAGGCGGTCACGCTTAGCGGCGCGCAACACCCGCCATACAATATCAAGCCACCCACGGCGTGGAATCTCATCGGGCTTTTTGGCACGTCTCCCTCGGTGGTTCTGTGGACTCTCGTGACTCATGGCGACCCTTCCCAGATTAATAACAGTGCCAAAACAATGGCTAACGCCATCATCAAGCCGCTCGTATGGTGGCGCATCCAGCTTTCCATGGCCGTTAGTTGAGTTACGCGCGCCATCATCCGATTTTCAATGGCCAGAGTAATATCCACAGACGCTGCTTTAACATCGCCAAACCACTGCCCAGCAGAGCGAACCCTACCAAGGCATTTTGAACGAGCCACGCATAAGGCCACCATAAGTCGCCTGCAGGCGGCGGGCGTGTACGCCAATGGCGATCAAATGGGCAAACCAGCGCTGCCATCATAAGACACAGCGCTAATACAGCCTCGATGAGGTCTACCGACGAGATTACTGCCATTGCTATCCTTGCAGCGGCTTATAGACAAATTACTTTGCCTATCTTTTGATCACTTGTCGATGTAAGGGTTACTTCAGAAGAGTACTCAACCACTGGCCAATATCGCCCACTTGCTGAGGGCAAAGTGCGTGAGCCATAGGGTACTGGCGATAGTTGACGGTGTAGCCTTGGGCTTTTAGGCGATCAAACCCAGCCCGTCCCAAACTCTCTGCCACAATAGGGTCCAGGTTACCGTGTTGCACCTCAATCGGAATTGCCTTGTTGGCGTCACTTAACTCAATTGAGTCTGCCGTGGCAAAGTAGGTCGACATTGCCAGCAACCCGCCTAACGGCAACGGAAAAGATAGCGCCGCCTGATAAGCCACTGCGCCCCCCTGAGAGAACCCTGCCACGATAATCCGCTGGCTATCGATACCGTGATCAATCTGTTCCTGTATCAGTGCCTGAATACGCTCCGCAGAGCATTTCAGCTGTACTTCATCAACACGGCGCCCCAGGTCCATCGCCAGAATATCGTACCAGGCGGGCATCACCATGCCGCCGTTAACGGTCACCGGCAGCCGTGGTGCGTGCGGCATAATAAACCGTACGTGGGCATCTTCAGGAAGGTTAAGCGCGGGCACCAGAGGCTCGAAATCATGCCCATCGGCACCTAAGCCATGAATGATAAACACACAGGCATCGGCAGGTTGACCGTTTTGCGGCTCAATAATTAGTTCACCTGGGTCCGTCATGATATTTATCCTTACTTAATTGAAAAAGCACGCGATTAGGGCGCTTGAACGTTTAGCGCAAGCGGTGATGAAACATTAACAGACCCTAACGTAAACCGGCATTCACAGCGAATGATTACGCTTAGAAGGGCCACACGTGGGGAATCAATATGAGTGCGATGGCCCCGGTTAGCACGTTTAGGCCACCGCCTACGCGCATAAAATCACTGATACGATAACCGCCGGGCCCATACACCATTAAGTTGGTTTGATAGCCAATAGGCGTTAAAAAACTGGCCGAAGCGGCAAACATTATCGCGATCACATAAGGCATTGAGTTTACGCCAAGGCTCTCGGCGGCGGCCATGACGACCGGAAAAATGATGACCGCAGCACCGTTATTAGTGACAAGCTCGGTTAGCAGCGCCACGACACAGTACGTACCTATCAAGAGCAGCCAAGGGTTGCTGCCTACGACATGCAGTACGCCACCGGCAATAGCATCTGCGGCGCCCGAACTCTGAAGTGCGGCTCCTACGCCAAACGAGGCAGCAATCGTCAAAAGCACTTGGCTATCCAGCCCGCGCCGGGCAGCTTCAACCGAACAGCAGCCGCTTAAAAGCGCCAGTGCAGCGCCCAGCATCGCGGCATTTAGCATGCTCAAAACGCCGAATGCAGCCAGCAATACCGCCCCCAGCAAAATCCCCCAGGCGAGCGGTGCTTTTTCATGAACAGGCCGCGCAGAGCCATTTAGTTCACTGATCAAGAGAAAGTCTTTTGACTGACGGTGACGCTCAATAAACGGAGGACGCGCTTCCAGTAGCAGCACATCAGCGGGCTGCAGGCGTACCTGCCCCAGATTGCCGGTGACACGCTCACCGCCTCGGCAAATAGCCAGTACGGCCGCACCATAAAGCGTCCTAAAACGGCCATCTCGAATGCGCTGGCCAATGAACTGGCACTGGTTCGACACTACGGCTTCGACCAAGCGGCGCTCTTTGAACTCTTTTTCAAGGCTGGAGGTATGATCGTGCGAGGGTATTAATCCACGAATTTGCTGTAATTCGACAGCGGCATCGCTGGTGCCCACAAACACCAGCCTATCGCCACCCTTTAACTGCTCGCCAGGCCCCACAACACTCACAACATTACCGTCACGCTCGATCTCAACCAGGAACAGCTCTTGCAAGTGGCGCAGCCCAGCCTCCTCCACCGTTCGATTAACCAAAACGCCTTCTCGGTCGATCTCCATCTCAATGGTAAATTCACGCGGGTTAGCGAACGCATTGGCCAACCCCTCGCGGGCAGGTAGCAGGCGCGGCCCCAGAATCACCAGATAGGCAAGCCCTACCACGGCGACCGGCACACCCACCCAAGCAAGGTCAAACAAGCCCATGGTCACATTGGGATAACGCTCCGTCAGCAGCCCATACACCACCAGGTTGGTGCTGCTGCCAAACAAGGTAATCGTACCGCCAAGAATAGAGGCGAAACTTAACGGCATCAGCAGCCGCTGGGGGGAGCGTCGCAGCCGCCGACTCCAGCTCATAACAGCCGGTATATAGGTAGCCACTACAGGGGTGTTATTTAAAAAAGCACTTAAAGAGGCCACCGGCAGCAGTAACCGCAACAAAGCACCCCGCTCGGTTTTAGGACGCCCCAATACATAGCGAATAATAAGATCGATACCGCCTGTTTCACGGATGCTAGCCACCAGCACGTACATAAAAGCGACCGTAAACAGCCCACTGTTGGAAAAGCCACTTAACGCCTGAGCTGGCTCAATAACACCCAAGGTCATCAGTACAATGACAGCGCCAAGCAAAATGATGTCGGGCCCTAAGCGCGAGACGGTCATTAGCGGGAAGATGGTGACCACCACCGCTATCGCAATCCATGCATCCAGTGTCATAACGCGACACTCCTAACAAAAAGTAATGCGCTATTGTGACCTCAACCACATATTCTAAAAAGTTATTTTTAGAAACATTTAAAGACCAAAATGGAATAAAAAAATTCACACACAAAAAACCCCGCTCGTGAGCGTAATGCTGTTCGGTTAAGGTTTGCCGATGACCGAACAGCATTACCGCTTCGGCGGGGTCTTCCTATCTCAAGCCCTTGAGAATAAATAAGCGCCCTAGTAGGCAGTAGGCGATATATCCATGGTGCCACTGGAATCGATCGAAATACGGTATCGCGTTTCTTCATTCTCTCGCGCCAAGAATTCAGCCTCCTTCAGCCCCCCGCCGCAAGCGCCCCTTGGCCTGGGTCCTGAAAGGCATGCAGTCGATCACTAAGGACGCGCTTAGCGGCATCTGACGATATGGGCGTTCTAATCAATCTTAGCTTTAAAGGGGGAGGCGGCGCTAGCTTGCTGGAATCAAACTTTACTCCCAAATTGGGAGGCGCTACAATATCCCATATTGGGAGGTGGCATGAGAGTCATAGCAAAGCGTACGCTGAAAGAGTTTTGGGTGCAGGGCTATGGCGATGCCGAAACCCCGCTGACCGAGTGGTATAACATGATGCTAAAGGCATCTTGGGAAACACCACAGCAACTAAAGGCTGATATTAGAACAGCAAGCATCCTGAAAGGTGGGCGCGCTGTTTTCAATATCGGCGGCAATAAGTACCGGGTAATCCTATCCATTCGTTATGAGCAGCAAATTGCCTGGGTTCGATTCGTCGGCACCCATGCTCAGTACGATAAAGTTGATGCGGAGACAATATGATGAACATTCAGCCCATCCGTAATGATAGCGACCTTGATCGCGCTTTCGCTCGCCTAGAAGAGCTTTGGAGTGCCGCGCCTGACTCTCCTGAAGCCGATGAAATTGAAGTGCTTTCCATCCTTATTGAGAAGTACGAGGATAAGCACTATCCCATCGGCCCGTCCGACCCCATCGAAGCTATCAAATTTCGCATGGAGCAACAGGGGCTAACGCAGCGCGACCTTGAGGCTTATATCGGTTCTAGTGGCCGCGTCTCTGAAGTATTGAATCGTAAGCGCAAGCTAAGCCTGGGCATGATAAAAAGACTTCATGACGGCCTAAAAATCCCTTACGACAGTCTTATGAATCAGGTCGCCTAACCACCAGACCCCGCTTCGGCGGGGTTGAATCCTTCCTGCCCATCAAAAGACTCTAACCGCATTTCTGCTGTGTCTCAAAAAGTTCAACCGCATTACAAATCCCTACGGCATCGGATATCACACCTTCATCGCCTATTTCGACCGACGTATCAGGCTGTGGTGGTCCTGGATCACTACATCCCGCCAGTAACAAAGCCGTGGCTACGCCTATAATCAACCTCATTCCACCCCCCTAATCATATTTTTGTTAGAGCATCATGGGGTGGCTGGGAAGTGGATAGCAAAAAGCCCCGGCGCTAGGCTCGTAATGCTGTTCACTTAAGCGGCGCCGCCTTGCGATTTACTGGATAGCGGGTTTTGGATATTTTTACCGTCCTCGGCCTTGATGGCCGAGGACGGTCATCCAGAAAGGTGAAGAGCAGACTCTATCCATTCGACAGGGATATGCTGGGCAAAGGTGCTGAGGCTAGTGAAGGAATGTAGCTCATCAATATCGAGCAATGTCTGTTGAATAGGCACAAAAAATCCGGTATCCAATGAAGAATACCGGATTTTCTTAGAGCCTTCGGTCATCGGCAAGCCTTAACCGAACGGCATTACGCTCACGAGCGGTTTTTTCAGCATACTAACGCTTGGCGCTAGCAGCGAACATCAAATGCTGAGAATTAACCCAGAACTTTGATGTTGGAAGCCTGAAGGCCTTTTTTACCCTGAGTGACGTCGAAGGAAACCTTCTGGCCGTCTTGCAGAGTTTTGAAACCGTCAGCTTGAATTTCAGAGAAATGCGCGAACAGATCGTCGCCATTGTCGTCCGGAGAAATGAAGCCGAAACCTTTAGTGTCGTTAAACCACTTAACGGTACCAGTTGCCATGATCGAAATCCTCGATGTAGCTTAATGTAAAGCCGGGAAATACCCGAATTGCAGTGGGTAGAACAAGAAACTTTCACCAGACTCACGCTTAGGCGTTCGATACTGCTGACAACGTTCGACTTGCTAACCAACTGCGTTCAAGAATGCGCCTAACCAGGTCACACGTCAACACTATGCTTAAAAAAAAAGTTAATGCAACACATTTTCCTCTAAAACCCAATTTACTTCTTTTTCAGCAATTTTGGGGTGGCGAATGCATGTTACTTTGCGCGATCCCCCAGCACCCAACACGCTCCGCAGCACACCGTAGGAAGCGCTTAAGGCTGATACGGTCATTGACGCCGAATTGTTCGACCAGGGCTCCCTTCGCCACTTAATAGCACAGGCACCGCAACTTGAAATCGACCTTCAATTAGCCCGCCTGCTGGGCCTGGTGTTCAAGCTCTTTGGTGACATCCGGGGTAAGCTTTAACGCTTGCGCCAGTTGATCCAACCAGGCGCGCTCCATGGGGTTCTGGTCATCAGTCACCGCGACACTCATTAGATACATTTCCCGGGCAGCCTGGGGCGAGTCCGCTTCGCGGGCAAGCGCTTCGGCATCCAATGGAGCCTTTAGCTGCCTTTCGACCCAGTTATGCATTTCCTGGTCGGCCCCTAGCGCATCGATCTGCTCCGTAATCAGCACCTGTTCTTGCTCATCAATATGTCCGTCGGCGCGAGCCGCCATTATCATGGCCTGCAGCAGCTCGAGGCTACGCCGCTCCTGAATCTCGCCGCTTAATACATCAACACGCTCGCCTTCTGCGTCATTGCTGGTGGCGGGCTGGTTGTTAGCTGCCTGCGAATTCTGCCAGGCTTTCCAAGCCAGCATGCCAACGCCTGCAATGGCGCCATACTTAAGTGCTTTACCGCCCATACTGCGGCCACGTTTGGAGCCAACCAGCATCCCCATAGCGCCACCGCCCAAAAGGCTTTTCATATCAAACCCACTGGAACTCCCCGTCTGGCCTGAGCGCTGATCACTACCGCCTCCGCCCAACTGACGAGACAAGCCCTCCAGCATGCCCTTTACATTGACTCCGCTGCTGCCTTTTTGGCTGCCGCCGGCCTGCTGCATAAGCTGTTGAAGAATTTTACTAGCGTTCATCCTTGTACTCCTTGGGGCTGACAGATTGTACTGACAACGTACGTGCTAACTATGTACGTACTAACAACGAATGCACTCACAGATCCTATTGAGTCTAGAGGACCTACGCCGGTATAACACCCTGCACTTGTACCGTGCTTCCTTGGCGGCTGGCACGTACTTCTATACGAACCGGCATTTGCTCTTTGAGTTCACTGACATGAGAAATAATTCCGATCATACGCCCGCCCATTTGCAGCTCGCTTAGCATCGCAATGGCTTGATCAAGGGCATCCTGGTCCAGGCTGCCAAAGCCCTCGTCAATAAATAGCGTATCGAGCTGAATGCCGCCGGCATATGCCTGCACCACGTCAGAGAGCCCTAGTGCTAGCGCCAGCGCGGCCATAAACGATTCGCCACCCGAGAGCGTCGCGACGGGTCGATTTTTACCGGTATACGTATCGGCAACATCAAGCTCCAGGCCTGAGGCCTTATTTCCTTTGGAGGGGTCTTCACGGCGCACCAGCTGATAGCGCCCCCGGCTCATCCGCACTAGCCTTTCGGATGCCTGGATCAGCACATCATCCAACAGCACGCCAAGCACAAAACGCTGCAGGCTAATGCGATGCCCGGTGCGTCCATTGGCGATCTCGCTCAGCGTTCCCCACAGCCGATACTCGGCTTCAAGCTCTGCCTCGGCGGCGTGGGCGGCCTTGAGCTTTTGCTGAGTAGCGGTTAGCTGTGCGATTCGCGCCGTCAAGCGCTGGTAGGTTTGATCACAAACCTGCTCATGCGCCTGCGCGGCAGTTACCTGGTCAGCCAGAGCGGTCAAATCAGGCGGCGTTAGCCCCTCAAGGCGTGTCTGGCTATCCTCAAGCTGGCCATCCAGCTTGGCCAGCGCCTGCTGAAAGAGGGTGACGGTTTCAATAAGCGCTTGGCGCTCGGGGGCTTCCAGGCGGGCCTGAATAAAGTCAGCATCGTTGTCGAAAGCGCTACCGCTTAGCGCCAGTTGCCATTCGTTTTGGGCCACACTTAGCGCCTGAGTCGCGTCGGCGGCGCGCTGGGTAATATCTGACAGCGTGGTTTCGGCGCGGGCCAGCGCCGTTTGTGCGTGATGAGCACTCTCCTGAGCAGATTGCCACGCTGCCTCAGACTGCTGAATGTCGCTTTGCACACGGCCAAGCTCTGCCTGCAGTGACTCAAGTGACCCATGTGGCTCGGGCAGTGCCCTGCGCAGCTGCTCACATTGGGCTTCCAACTGATGACACCGCTTTTGGGCGGCCTCTAACTCAGGCTGCTGTGTCTTTACCTGGGTATCCAGCGCTTTCCATTCGCTGCGCTGTTGCTCAAGTGTGCGCTCTTGGGCTGCCAACTCTCGAGTAAGCACTTGATAGCGCTCAACATGTCGCTGGCTCTCCTGGCAGGCAGCCTCCAGTGCGCTTAGTGGCTTGGCGCCCCACTCGCCCAGAGTATGACGCAAGTACTCGCTCTGCTCATCGTTATACTTAAGCTGTTGGGTCAAACGCTGCTGCAACTGTTGAGCCTGCACCAGCGCTTGATGCGCCTGCTCATGCTCCGTGCGTGCGCGTTTCACATCCGCTTGGGTAACGGGGGGCTGCTCTTGTACGGCGGGTGCAGGATGCTCACGGCTGCCACACACCGGGCAGGGCTGCTGGTTTTCCAGCCGAGCGGCGAGTAACGCGGCTTGGCCCTGGTGCCAATGCATCTCCTGCTCAGTGGCGCGACGCTTATAGCGCTCAACCGTTTGTTGTTGACGCTCAACATCGCTTGCCGCCTGAGCCACTTGCTCGGCCAATACAGCACGCTGAGATTCAAGCCCGGCCAGTGTTTGCCGCTGCGTGTGCAGCGCTTGGCGGCTTTTTAACACTTCATCGCAGCCTGCAAGGTGATAGCGCTCTATCTGCTCCGCTTTCAGCCTGGCGGCAAGTGCCTCGCCCTGCTCGGCGATGGTGTCGCGCTGCTGTGTTTGTTGGTCAAGCTGCTGATGCAGGCTTTGCCATGTTTGTTGCGCCTGCTGTAGCGCCTGCTCTACAACAGTAAGCGCCTGAAATTGCTCCAACGCTTGCTGTAAACGACCAGCCTGTTCACGGCGTTCCGGCAACTGCTGGTAGCGGGTTTGTGCCTGTTGTAACGCTTGCTGAGCGTGTTGATGCGTCGCCTGCTGTTTTTCAACGGTCGTTTGAGCCTGAACGCGTTCTTGCTGGGTAGCGCTTGCCGTTTGCTGCGCGGTTTGCACGCGGTGAAAGGGTTCGGCCAGCGCCTGGGTTTGTTCATGGGCGTTTAAGCGCTGTTGAACGCGCTCTATTTCCGGCCGTTGGTATAGCAGCTGGTTTTTTTCTGCGCCCAACGCCGTATGGCGGTCAAAAAGCGCCTGGCACTCCTGTCCTTTGCGCTCGGCTACCAGGGCCTGCTGGTACTGTTGCTTGGCAATGGCTAACGTCTGTTCAGCAGCCTGATGCTCTGGGACCAGCGTTTCAAGCGCTTCGATAAGTGCCGCTTCGCTCTCACTGTCGCTTGCGTCCAGGATGCCTTGCACACGGTGCTGGTGATCTTTCACCGCTCGGTCTATCTGGTTGGCCTGCGTGCGCAGATGCTCTTCGATGCGTTGAAAAATTTGGGTTTGAAACAGCTGGGAAAAAATCTTTTCACGATCTTTGGACTCCGCTAACAGCAGCTCCCGGAACTTGCCTTGGGGCAACACCATGACCTGGCGGAACTGGCTGGCATCCAGCCCCAGTAGTGCCTGCACTTGAGCGGTAGCATCGTTAACGCTACGCGCGACGAGGCACTGATTTTCCTTGCCTTCAGCGGTTAGCCGCCACAGCTGGGCTTCTGCGTTTTGCGTTGTCGTCCCTTCACCTCGCGCTTTAGGGCGCTCCTGCTGAGGCACGCGGCGCACCCGGTAACTTTCTCCGCGCAGGTAAAAATCCAGTGTTACTTCAGTTAGCAACGTATCGGCGGCCTGGTCGCAACGCATCTGGGTGCCCGAACGTTCTTCTCCCGTGGTCTGGCCATAAAGCGCGAAGCAGATGGCGTCCAGAATCGAGCTTTTCCCGGCGCCTGTCGGGCCGTTGATCAAAAACAGCGGGCTTCTACCCAGCTGAGAAAAGTTGATGGTCTCCTCGGCCGCAAAAGGGCCGAAGGCCTGCATGGTGAGTACGAGCGGCGTCATGACTGGCCCTCTTCATCGCGGCTCAGGGAGGTGATGACATCACTCATGGCGCGCGCCTGGTCCGCGCTCATGGCGTCACCGCTGGTTTGTTCGAAGAAGTCGCTGAACATATCCAGGGCATTAAAGCGCAGCCGTTCGCGATCCAGTTGCTGACGCTGCTGCGTCCCTAGCATGCCGGGCTTTTCGAGGTGCAAAACGTTAGGGTAAATAGCGCGCAGCTTGCCCATGGGGTCTAAAATAGCGTGGCGGTCGGTTAATCTGACTAACAGGTAGTCATCGGCATGGAGGTCCTCGCGCCCTTGTCTCAACAGCTCATCAAGCTCGCCTTCCAGCACGCGCACTTCGCGCTTGGGCACCAGCGGGCGATGCTCAATGCCGGTCACTCCCTCGTTACCTATATCCACAAGCGTAACGCCTTTACGCTGCCGAGCTTCTGAAAAGCTGTATTTAAGCAGCGAGCCGCTGTAGCGAATATGTTCGCCGCCGCGGTATTGCGGGCCATGCAAGTGACCAAGCGCGACATAGTCGAAGCTGTGCATGGGCTCCCAGGCAACGCTTTCTGCACCGCCCAAGGTTAACGGGCGCTCGGAATCAGATGCGCTGCCGCCATCTACAAAGCAGTGGCTCATCAGCACCGTTGGGCGGGTAGCGTGGCGCTTCTCACCAATACGCGTTAGCAAGTAGCGGTGGGCGCTATCAAAGTCGCGGACCGGTTCACCGAACTGGCTGCGTACGCATTCCGGATCAGCATAGGGCACGCCAAAAATATCAATCTCAACGCCGTTACTAGCGAGCGTAACCGGGGTATCGCAGGCGCTCAAGTCAGAAAGAATATGCAGCCCGGCCTGACGCAAATGGCGTGCACCAAAGCCCAAGCGCTCGGCACCATCGTGATTGCCGGAAATGATGACCACTGGCAAACCACGCGCTTGGCAAAGCTCGCCCAGCACATCATCGAGCAGCGTCACGGCCGTGGCAGGCGGCACCGAGCGGTCATAGATATCGCCTGCAATCAGCACAGCATCCACGGCTTCGCGGTCGACGATCTCGATCAGTTGGTTTAGAACGTGGCGCTGGTCTTCAAGCAGTGAGATGTTGTGAAACAACCTCCCCAGGTGCCAATCGGCGGTATGAAGTAGACGCATGGTAGGCTCAACAGCAGGTTAGGTGGTAGCATCATAACAACCTAACCTGACGGCGTTTAGCCTTTACTGGTGAGAAACACTTAGGGGGTCTTGGGCAGCTGACGTTTATGCTCGGTGCGGGTATAGGTATCAATAATGGTGGTGTACGCCTCATCGCTGATGGCATCGCCGACCAGGAAGGCATCAATATCCACATAAGTCACGCCTAGCGCCACTTCATCCGCCAGCTGGGGTTTGAGCGTTTCAAGGTCAGCAGTGGGTTGTTTTTCAACCAAAGCGGCGGGGGCGCCCAGCGCCGCACCGACGTCACGCACCTGGCGTTTGGTTAGTCCGGTGAGCGGCGCAACGTCACAGGCACCGTCGCCATATTTGGTGAAAAAGCCCATTAGTGCTTCGGCGGCTTGATCCGTGCCGACCACCAGGCCGCTTCGTGCTCCGGCCGCTGCGTATTGCGTCACCATACGCTGGCGCGCCTTGATATTGCCCAACACAAAGTCGCGGTGAGCGTCGTCTCTAAACGTTAGCCCACCCTCTTCCAGTGCGGTCAGCAGGGCATCACTTGCCGGTTTAACGTTAACGGTCAGCACATGATCGGGGTCGATAAACGACAACGCCTTCTGCGCATCGTCTTCATCCTGCTGAGTACCATAAGGCAACCGCATCGCGTAAAAAGAGGCGTCGATGCCCTGCTCACGCGCCTTATTAACCGCCAGCTGCGCCAAGCGGCCGCCTACTGTGGAATCCACGCCGCCACTAATGCCCAATACCAGCGCATGCTGCCCTGTATCGATCATTTCGCGACACAAGAAATCAACGCGCTTATCAACCTCTTGCTGGGGGTCAATACGCGGCTTTACCTGTAAAACCGTTTGAATATGCGATTGGGTTGCCTGCTGATCTACCATCCTGGCCTCCTTGCGGTCGAATGTTCATCCATAGCGGATAGCGTTTTATTCAGGCTAGAGCAGAAATGTGTTTGGTTCTACTCATCTAATGGCGCGCTACCGTTCAATACATCACGGTGATATTTAGGAATGCGCTCCAATGCATAGTGCGCGGCGGCTAGGCGAACGTCGTTACGATCACCGGAAAAGCGGCGAGTCTCGGTAATCATGTAAATCTTCTGATCATGGAGAAATGCCCAGGCAAAGCATACCGTACCGACGGGAATATCATCATGCGGTTCAGGGCCTGCAATCCCGGTATTGGCGACGGTTATATTGGCATCGTTATTATTAAGTGCCCCTAACGCCATTTCTCGAGAGGTTTCTTCACTGGTAAGCCCATACGTATCAATTGTATCGAAGCTGACGGACAGGTAGCGATTTTTTGCCTCAGGGGAATAAACCGCCAGCCCACAGTCAATACACTGCCCGCTACCGGGCACACGGGCCAGCTCAGAGACGATCAACCCTGCGGTGCATGACTCGGCAGTGGCCAATTTGAGTTTTTGCTGCTGTAGATAATCAGTAATTTGCTTAAGCAATTCCATTGCGTATCTCCTGACAAATCACAATCCCTGTCGTTTTATTCTTCCCATTAAAAGGTAGCTGTTCTCGAAGAGGGCTGAAAAATCAGCCAGCAAGTTCATCATTTGTTAATAACGCGCCATTGCCCAGGGATCAAAAAAGCCCTTATCAATTGATAAGGGCTTAGCGCTGTTTCTTCCACCCATCCGTGTAGGAGCTATTCTGTAAGCGTTAGTCATGACGCTCCTCTACACTGACCAGGGCATTTGCCCTGGTCATGTGCTGAACAAGTCGGAAGGCTTTTTAACTAGAAGCTTTTTGAAAGCGTAATCGCGCCGTACTTGTCCTGCTTCTCTTGGCCATCAAATTCACGTGTCCGCTGAACACCGGAAAAAACGGCTTGCCACTCATCCCAGGCAATGGCAAAACCAGCGGCCCCTTCTCCTACCCACTCTTTACGGTCAACCGAGTGACTGCTGGAAAACACGTTGCCATCCAGAGTGAGGTTATGCGCGACGTAGTAGCCTTCGACATTAGCGAACACATACCACTGCCAGCCCGTTGTACTCGTCATGCGGCCACGGTTACTGGGGTTGGGGGTAAGCGTCGGGATACCGCTGGCATCATCACCCCAGCGAACGCCATAACCCGCACTGGCGTAGGTATTGAGGTTGCCCAAGGCAACGCTGACACCGGGGCCGTGAGCCAAGCGCTTACCGGCCAGAGGCACGTTATGCCACCACTGACGACGCATGGTTAGGTTAAGCAATGGCTCATCCTTTAATTGATGATGCCAGCCGTTTGGGCGTTCGCTATTGGTGGCACGGTGCACCTCACGCTGAATGCTGTCAGCAAGCGATGATGGGCCTACCAGGCCGGCCTCTATATGAAGATCAGTGGCTTGCTGCCAGCGCCCTACCGGGACATCTTCATAAAGCGACATACCCGCATAGACCAGGCCTGCATAGGGGCGGTCGTCCTCAATTAGCTCAGAGCGCTCGATATCATCCGGCGTATAAATCTGGTGCACCAATCGGAAAGCAACTGAATCCGCTTGGCCTATCAAACTATCAGGCAGCGCCGTGGCTAAACGCTGGGTCCAGTTTTCCGGGCTGGGCTTAAATGCCCAATTAAGCTCAAAACCGCTGGTAAAGTGCCCATCGTCACTGCTCATTAGACCGTCATTTTCATGTGTCACAGAAATGACGTTGTTATCTGCATTCGCCAAGGCAGGGAGTAGACTCATTGCTGCTACAAAGGGAAGCAGGCGCCAAGCAGGCAGGCAGACGTTGTACATTGCTCATCCCTTGAGTGGGGGTTAAAACCAAAGTAGCGCCCTTGAAGAGCGCTAGCAAACATTTCTGATTGTATGTAAACATGCAAAAAGATAGCAAGGAAATATTATTCGCCGAGCATCAATAACAACCCAAAACCCTGGCGCAAGGCGCTGCATCTCTTCTGTTCCAAAGGTTGGTAACAGTAAGCATAGCCAGTTCATATGCCCTCGATACGCGCACCACCAGTTGGCAGTACCTTGCTGTATGTATTTAAAGAAATAGCCTAGCGGTCCCTTAAAAGCCATTGCGGAGTAATTTCATGCTGGCCGTTTTCATCAGTGATAAACAGCGAGCCCTCACTCACCATAACAGCCCAGTTAATGGCGCGCGGGAGGTTCTGAGCAATCACTGCCAAGGCTTCTTGAGGCAAGGTCGCTACGTGAAGGTTTTTAAGGGTTGCCACGCCTGGAAGCACTTTGTTTTCCCATATATCGGTGCGCCCGTAGGCAAGCAGCGATACGCGCTCGGCGCGCCGTGAACACCAAGTTAGGCGTTCGGCATCCGACAAGCCTACTTCGACCCAATGCAGCACCCGCCCATCCAGGCTCTTTTCCCATAGTGCGGGTTCATCCACATCGGAAAGCCCGCGCCCAAATGCAATCGCCTCGCTGTACCACAGTACATAAGCAATCAGCCGCGCACTCATCCGCTCTTCTGTTTCAGAGGGGTGGCGTGCCACGGTAAAACGTAGCGTTTCATACACCCCACGATCCAGGTCGGTAAGGTTAATATCAACTTTGTAAGGCGTCGCACTAAGGGCCATCAGAATATCCAGCGATAAATTTTGGCTAGTTTACCTGATGCGCGGCCCGATAGGCGCTAGGCATTCCGATAATCAGCCGTTAGGGTGCTGTGTTTTAACGTATCGGCTTCGTGATTAGGCTCACGCCATTTTTCGTCGAGCGCTGCTTGATACCACGCCTGCATCGCTGGCAGCGTCAACAGGTGCTTTGCATAAGCGTTCGAAGCCTCGCTTAAAGGCAAGCCAAACGTTTGTACACGGAAGACGACAGGTGCGTAGAAGGCATCTACCGCCGTAAATTCGTCACCTGCCAGGTAAGGGCCACCAAAGCGTGAAAGGCCTTCTTGCCAAAGCCTATCCAATCGAGCGAGATCAGCTCTGAGCCCAGCAGAAACATCCTGAAGCGTGACGCGCACGCCGCAGTTCATGGGGCATTCGTTACGTAACGTGGAAAAGCCGCTATGCATTTCGGCGCTGGCCGAACGTGCCCAGGCACGTATTGTCGCCTCTTTTGGCCATACCCGAGCATGCTGCTCGGCAATGTATTCAACAATGGCCAGCGAATCCCAGACGGCCGTCTCGCCATCCACCAGGCAAGGCACAAGCCCGGAAGGCGAAAAGCGAATAAACGTATCACGACTCGCCCCATTGCCACCCTCAAAGGCCATAACGTGTTCCTTAAAAGGGATATTAAGCGCTTTCATAAGCACCCAAGGCCGCAATGACCATGAAGAGTAATTCTTGTTGGCAATGTAGAGATCAAACATGGTTACCCCTTTTTTACGTCAAATAAGCAAGGATGGCTACGCTGGTCGCATTAGGTCGCCTTTCTTTATCCCATAAACTGCCTGTTTCATCGTCAAACAGATTCTTTTTTTTACTTTATTTAAACCAAGGTCGTGTATGCAAGAAAATATCAAGCTGTACGATGTTACCGATAACATAGTCAGCAATTAGCACTATCATTGGGAGTACTCGCATGGATGGATGGACGCAAACGTTGTCCACAGGACCGTTGCTAGGCATTGCAGCATTAGCGGTCTTATCCCTTTTAATATTGATCATCAGACTCAAGATGCATGCGTTTGTGGCGTTGATGTTGGTGAGCTTACTGACGGCGCTCGCCACGCAGATTCCAGTCAATGCGATTGTTCCCACAATGGTGGATAGCTTTGGGGGAACGCTAGGCGCTGTTGCTCTACTGGTAGGGTTAGGGGCAATGCTTGGCAAGCTTGTTGAGCATTCAGGCGGCGCCAAAGCGCTTGCCGATAAAATGATTGATCTCTTCGGCGAAAAGCGAGCGCCTTTTGCCCTCGGTATCACGTCACTGCTAATGGGCTTTCCGATATTTTTTGATGCCGGTTTGATCGTCATGCTGCCCATTATCTTTGCAGTTTCGCGTCGTCTGGGCGGCCCCATCCTTCTTTATGCCATGCCTGCTGCCGCTGCCTTTTCGGTTATGCATGTTTTCCTGCCCCCTCACCCAGGCCCGGTTACCGCATCGGAGCTTTATGAGGCAAATTTAGGGTTATTGCTGCTTGCTGGCGTGGTGATTGCATTCCCCCTTTGGTGGATATCAGGCTATATGTGGGGGAAAATTGTCGCGAAGCGCTACCCCTTCCCTCTCGCAGACTCCCTGTTCGGTGACGTCAGCGATGACCACGTTATCAACCCGCCTTCGGTCAGCGTTGTTATCAGCATGCTGTTGCTGCCGATTGTGCTGATCTTCATGAACACCGGCTTAAACTTTCTTCGCTCAATGGGCGTTGTGGATAGTGACGCGCTATGGTTCCAACTGCTATCAGCCGTCGGCAACACGCCGGTAGCGCTGCTTATTTCAACGTTGGTAGCAATGTTAGTACTAGGCCGCCGCCAAGGTATCGGAGGCAGTGCGTTAGAAAAAATACTGGATTCTTCTCTGGGGCCGATTTGCTCGGTGATCCTGATAACCGGCGCTGGGGGCATGTTCGGAGGTGTACTCAGGGCATCCGGCATTGGCGATGCGTTATCGAGTTCGCTCAGCGATATTGGTTTACCGATCATTCTGGCGGCTTATGTCATTGCCGTGATTATGCGCTTGGCCCAAGGCTCGGCAACTGTCGCTCTGGTAACCGCCGCTGGGCTCATGGCACCCGCCGTGATTGGCGGTGACTTTACATCCATGCAGGTAGTGGCGATTACCCTGGCAACAGCAGCGGGCTCTGTCTTTGCGGGGCATGTCAACGACTCCGGGTTCTGGCTCGTTGGCCGCCTTTTAGGAATGGACGTCAAGACAACGCTCAAGACCTGGACAGTGCAGCAGGCGCTCGAATCCGTTGTCGGCTTTATATTCGCGGTTATTATTTTCATGCTGTTTTAGGTGAGCACGATGACAAAAACACTTTTCGATATTAACGGCCGCTTGGCACTGGTAACCGGATCCTCAAGGGGGCTGGGCAATGCGCTTGCTAGGGGGCTTGCTTCCCAAGGAGCTCATATCATTGTGCATGGGCGGGACCTGGAAAGCGTCAAGGAGGAAGCCCTCAACATCGCCCAAGAGACAGGCGCCAACGTTGAAGCCATCAGCTTTGATGTCACTGATGCCCGGGCGACTCAGCAAGCCGTAGAAGCACTTATCGATCAATTTGGCGTTCCGGATATCCTGGTCAACAATGCAGGGCTTCAACGCCGAGCGCCGTTCAATGAGTACTCTACGTCAGATTGGGATGCGCTCATCGCCACCAATCTTTCGAGCCTGTTTTACGTGTCTCGTGCGTTGACTCCAGCCATGAGTGAACGCGGCTCGGGTAAGGTCATCAACATCGGCTCGGTACAGTCCAAACTTGCCAGAGAAACCATCGCCCCCTATTCGGCAACCAAAGGCGGTGTTGCTCTGCTCACGCAGGGCATGGCTGCTGACCTCGCTCGCTTCAACATTCAGGTCAACTGCATTTCTCCTGGCTATTTCAAAACCAAAATGAATACAGCGTTATGGCAAGACCCGAGTTTTAATCAGTGGGTGGAAAAACGTACCCCAGCGCAACGCTGGGGGCATTTCGACGAACTGGTGGGCACGCTGGTCTATCTCTGTTCGGATGCTTCAAGTTTCGTTTCTGGACAAAATATTTTCGTTGATGGCGGAATGACCTCGGTGGTTTAACACCTGGAAATTGCCTTTGGGGATGAAGCACCATGCAAGCATTAGTTATTCACGGTAAGCAGGATCTGCGCGAAGAAAATATTGATCTCCCAGCGCTCGCTCCCGGAAAAGTGCGCTTACGTATGTCTTTCGGTGGAATATGTGGCTCGGATCTTCATTATTATCATGAAGGTGCCAACGGTGCTTTTGTTGTTCGTGAGCCATTGATTCCAGGTCACGAAATGTCAGGAGTAGTCGATGAAGACCCAAGCGGACAATGGCCGCTTGGCACACCGGTAACACTGCACCCCGCCACATTCGGGCAAAGCCAAACCGGTATCGAAGATAAGCCCCACTTGTGGCCCAACGGAGCCTATTTGGGCTCCGCGTCAACCTGGCCACATACGCAAGGGGGCATGAGTCAATTCCTTGATGTCGATGCCAGCATGTTGCGTGCATTACCCGATACTCTGCCACTCAAACGTGCAGCCTTAGCAGAGCCACTTGCTGTGGGTCTGCATGGAATCGAAGTAGCCGGAGGTGTTGACCAAAAGCGCGTATTGGTATGTGGAGCTGGACCTATAGGTCTACTCGCTGCCGCTGCTGCACTTGCCAGGGGCGCAAAAGAGGTATGCATTACCGATATTCTTGAGGGACCGCTGTCACGTGCGAAAATACTCGGGGTTCATCGCACCATTCAGGTGGATAGGGAAGTGCTCCCCGAGGAGGCCTTTGACGTGGTGCTTGAGTGCACCGGCGTTCCCGTCTCTATCAATAATGCTATTCTCGCCGTGCGCCGCGCTGGCGTTATTGCTCAAATAGGTATGATGCCTGCCGCTCCGCAGCCCATTGCGCTTGCATCGCTGATTGCGAAAGAAGTTCAGCTTAGAGGCTGTTTCCGGTTCAATAATGAGATTGATGAAGCTATCGCGCTACTGGCAGCTAATTCAAACTTTGATCACGTTATTACGCATGTATTGCCCGCCGCCGATGCTCAACAAGCCTTTGCTATAGCCAAAGATGCGGAGGTGTCCGGCAAGGTATTGATCGAGTTATGGAAGTAACAGATCAACGATTAAGATAATTGATCCCAAAAAGGGTGGCGTTACCGCCACCCCCTCAATAATTGACGGAAACCAACCGACGTACCTATCACGCCAACCTGACTAAAAGTTGGCCTTACGCTTTTCTATAAATGCGCTCATGCCCTCTTTTTGCTCTTCACCGGCAAAGCAGAGCGCAAACAGGCTAGTCTCCAGGGCCAATGCACTATCAAGGTCCTGGTCCATCCCGTCATGAACGGCCTGCTTGGCACCGCGTACCGACTGAGGGCCATTGCCTTTTAACTGCTGGGTAAGCTCTTCGACATAACTTTCAAGCTCTGCCTGAGGCATTACGCGGTTAACCAGACCGATGCGTAGCGCTTCTTTCGCGTCTATCTTGCGCCCTGTCGTCACAAGATCAATCGCCATGGCTGGACCTACGCGGCGTGGTAAGCGTTGCGTACCACCAAAGCCTGGGATGACACCCAACAGAACTTCGGGCTGGCCGAATACCGCGTTGTCGCTGGCTACTGCCCAGTCGCAGGCCAGTGCCAGTTCGCAGCCGCCGCCAAGGCAAAACCCGTTCACAAGGGCGACCACCGGCACCGGAAGCGTTTCAAGTCGTTGAATGGTTCGTAACGCCTGGCTTGCAAAGGCGCGCGCTTCTTCCGGCGTTTTATCACGCATTTCGGTGATATCCGCTCCAGCGACAAAGGACTTTTCACCGGCGCCAGTAATTAATACGGCGCGTAGGTTTGTCTGATTTTCAAGCTCAGTAAGGTGGGTCTCTAGCGCAGAAAGCACATCGCTATTTAACGCATTCAACGCCTTGGGGCGGTTGATGGTCAGGCGGACAATCCCCTCGCTATCGACCTTTTCAATAACTGATTCGCTCATATTGGCTCCTTCATTGTTATGGTGGCTTACATCGTTATGACGGCTTAACTGGCCTGCCTTGCAACCCTAGCGAACGCTTGGTTGGGGGGCAATTACTTCTTCCCTCCCCCTCCAGATAAACAATCGCCTCCAAGGGCGGCGATTGTTGCAATAAGGCGATTAGCCAATCTCGAAATCACTCAGGCATTGAATGCCTGCGTCAATTACCGCCCGCTGGGCACGCCCTACAGGGAGCCACTGGGTGATCACAAACTGTGCGCTTAGGAGTTTTGCCTTATAGAAGGAGTCTGTTGTGCCCTGCCCAATGGCCGCCTGCGCACTGAGTGCCGCTTGCCCCATTTGCCAGGCGCATAACACATGGCCTGCCAGGTTTAGCAACGGGGTCGCATAACCCTGTACGGCATCGGGCCCTTTTTCCGGGTCTTTGCCCTGCTCAAGCACCTGCTGCTTAGCAGCGCTTAAATCCTCAAGTCCGGCAGCCAGCGCCTGCCCCAAATGAGCCAACGCAGGTTCAGCCTTGAGACGTTCAACCGTGTCGGCTACCTCGTTTAGCAAGCTGGAAAACGCTTCGCCATTATCACGCTGTAACTTGCGTCCTGCTAAATCCAGTGCCTGAATGCCGTTAGTGCCTTCATAAATGGGTGCGATACGAGCATCACGCAGCAGCTGTGCCGCGCCGGTTTCTTCGATATATCCCATCCCGCCGTGCACCTGAATACCTAACGAGGCGATCTCTACCGCTTGATCCGTCGAGAAGCTTTTTACCACAGGAATCAGGATATCCACGCGAGCCTGAGCCGCCTGGCGTTCACTCTCGTTTTCAGCATGGCGGGCGGTGTCCAGCTGTGCTGCACAGTACAGCGCTAACGCACGCAGCGCATCGGTGCGTGCACGCATGGAAAGCAGCATGCGCCGCACGTCGAGATGCTCACTGATGGAGCACTCTTTACCGCCTCGCGCTGCCGACAAACGACCCTGATGGCGCTCTTTTGCGTAGGCAAACGCGTGCTGGCAGGCGCGTTCGGCCACGCCAATCCCTTGGATACCCACTTTATGACGCGCCTCGTTCATCATGGTGAACATGTGATTCAGGCCGCGCCCCTCTTCACCCACCAGATAACCAATTGCCCCACCCTGCTCGCCAAAACTTAACGAACAAGTCGGTGAGCCGTGGATACCCAGCTTGTGCTCAATGGCGGTGCATAAAACGTCGTTACGCTCGCCCAGGGTGCCATCATCATTGACGAGAAATTGGGGCACCAGAAACAGCGAGATGCCTTTATTACCTTCAGGCGCATCAGGTTTACGCGCCAGCACAAAATGAATGATATTTTCAGCGGCGTCGTGCTCACCCCAGGTAATATAGATTTTCTGGCCACTTATCCGGTAATGATCACCTTCAGGTACTGCCTTGGTACGCACTTTAGAAAGATCCGACCCTGCCTGGGGTTCGGTCAGGTTCATGGTGCCTGTCCAGATCCCTTCTACCAGATTGGGTAAATACGTCGCTTTCAGCGGCTCGCTGCCATGATGGGCCAATGCTTCAATGGCGCCAGCGGTTAACATGGGACAAAGCCCTAACGCCATATTGGCACCGTGGAGCATCTCCTGAACGGCACTGGCCACCACTTCAGGCAAGTTCTGCCCACCTAACGCTTCCGATACGCCGATGCCGTTCCAGCCGCCTTCTACATACGTCAGGTAGGCCGCCGCGAACCCGTCAGGCGTCGTTACTCGCCCATCCGGATGGTGTTTGGCGCCTTGATGATCACCGGTAGCATTTAGCGGCCCCCACACGTCACCCGCAAGCTTGGCGGCTTCATCCAGCACCGCCTCAACAACGTCGGGTGTTGTCTCTGTAAAATTGGACAGCGTCAGCGAGTGATGCCCGAGCAGTTCTTCGAGCACAAAACGCAAATCGCGTACCGGCGCGACGTAGTGATTCATGGCAAAACCTCGATGTAGAAATAAAACAGTCGTTTGTTATAAACCGTTATATTCGATAGTAGTTTCCTGCCTATCGTTACACCATTAGCCCAACGTCTCACCTCTTTACGATACAGACCCGCTACCAAATTACTTACGCGTACCTAACTGTTCCACATCGTCATAGTAGGCAATTCGGGTTTCTTCCTCGGCGGGCGGGCCGACTACGGGTTCCGCTACGTCCACGTTTGGTACTGCATCCGACAAGTCTTCCAGATGCTCGTGCTCAAGCGCCCCTTGGACAAGCTCCTCGGTAACCACAAGCTCTGCCCCGGCCGCAGTCATGGGCGTCGTCGCGGTAAACGGCGCCACCGGCATCGGGGCGGGGCGCACGCTGCGCCGCCAGGCAAAAAAGAGCAGGAAGAACAGGCTGAGCCCACCAAATGCCCAGAACAACCCGGCATCGCCCACTGCTGTCATAACGGGTGAGATCATCAGCGGGCTTAAGGTTGCCCCGATAGAGTTAATCAGCAAAAGTCCTTGGCTCATACGTACAAGCGCCCCGGCTGGTGCTCGGTCGGCAGCATGACTGACGGCCACGGGGTAGAACGCAAATACTCCACCGCCCAGCAAAAACAGTAATACCGCCAGCAGCGGCGTGGAGAGCGGTAGCCAAAGAATTGCCGCCGACACCAGCACACAAAAACCACTGATCCCGATAAGTACCATTTGGCGGTCGTGACGGTCTGACCAGCGCCCAATTGGATACTGAAGCAGCATGGCCCCCAGCACCACCAGCGCCATCATCTGGCCGACCTGATTCACGCTCATTCCAATGCGCTGCAAATAAAGGGGCAGCAGGGTATACGCCGCCGCGACTACCATGCCCGACCCCAGGCTACCCAGCACACCCGTTGGGGTTAACATGATCAGTCGATAAGGAGGTAGCGGTTCGGCGTGCTCAATCAGAGGGGTAACACGCGGAATCATCGCCATTGGCAGCACAGAAAGCGATGCCAGCATGCCGATCACCATAAACGGTGCCGTCACGCCCATGGCATTGGTGACGCCCAGCAATAGCTGACCAATGACACCGGCGGCGTAAAGCGAAATCATGTAGAGCGCCAACAGGCGGCCACGTACCTTTTGTTCGCCTGCCGTGAGCAGCCAGCTCTCAATGACCAGATAGACGCCGACCGTTGCCCAGCCGCCAATCAAGCGCAATGCAAACCAGGCCCAAGGGTCAAAAAAGAGCCCTTGAAGAAGCACCGTCACGGCAACCAGCGAGGCGAAACTGCCATAGGAGCGAATGTGCCCAATACGCAGCAATAACCGGTCGTTAAACAAGGCGCCCAAGGCCAGGCCAATAAAGTACGCTGATGAGACAATTCCGATCACTGTCGCAGACTCGCCTGCCGCATCCAGGCGTACCGTGATCAAGGTAGCCAAAAAGCCGTTGCCAATGCCTAAAATAAACAAGCCCAACAGAGGCGCAAACGCCATAGCCAGTAATTGCCGCGACATGAAAACCTCACCTTGCCAAACACGTTGTCAAAAAACAGGGTCAAAAAAAGCGGGCGTAGCTGTTTAAGAGCCGTTACCACCTTTTACACAACCACAGGCAAGAAACGGGCGCGCAATTATTGCCCTGGATAGCATAAAGTCAACGCTTTTTCATAGCCTGTTCGTATCGATCAGTGTTTTCTCAAAATTACCGTATCTTTTTCAGGAAATTCGACTGTTAGTTGATGCTGTGCGGCCCACCATTCAAAGGTTGCCTCACTGAAAAAACAGATATGGGTGGGATCATTAATATAGTGCCAGTTGGCAAATGCTGCATGAGTGGTCACTCGCTTGGTCATGATGCCCAGATAACCATCAGGGAGTAGCTGATCAACCAACTGCGCCAGTACCTTTCCGGGCATGGCTAAATGCTCAACGACCTCAGTCGCGGTTATAAAATCATAGGTTTTCTGCAAAACGGACATGTCGGGCGCATAGAAAATGTCGTAGATCGCCATGGGGTGGCCAACTCCCTCGAACATCACAGACAACGTAGGGCCAGGCCCTGAACCAAAATCCAACCCTTTGGCACCTTTCGGCAGCTTGGCTAGCAACGGCGTGAACAAGCGCCCTAAAAACCGCCGGTATCCCATATCTTGCGGTGAATTTTGATGCTGGTCATACTCTGCTTTTTCATCCGCTACGCTTAAATGCTGCTCGGACGGCACAAACACCAGCCAACACGTGGCACACTGGTAATATTCACGACGATGATTTTGATGATAGAGCGAGACCTTAATTTCACCGCATAGCGGACAACATTGCATCGTCGTATTCTCTGGTTTTCGGTTTTGTATTTAAGGAAAGAGGCATGCTCTCAGGCTTGGATCATCTTGTTGTTACTGTCACAGATATGGGTCGCGCGGTTGATTTTTACTCGCGAGTTCTAGGGCTAGACGTACGCTATCGTGATGCCCAACGGGTAGATTTAATGCTGGGCGATACCGCCCTACGACTCCATCAAACCGACACCGACATCGAGCCTATTTCTGCAACCCCTACGCCTGGCAGCCTGGATTTATGCCTACGCTGCCAATTGCCGCTGGATGAGTTCAAGCAGCATCTAGACGTGCTGGGCATTGAGGTTGAACTTGGCCCGGTGGCTCGCCAGGGCGCCAATGGCGCGATCGAGTCCGTTTATCTGCGCGACCCCGATGGTAACCTTTTGGAAATTTGCCGCCCGGCTCGCTAATTTTACCGTCAGTATCTTGCAGGCCAGTGACTAATGCTTAGCGGCGTCGTGCAAGGTATTATAGTGCGTTAAGAGCCTTCGCTTTATTGCCTCATCCGTATTAAAGGTAAAAAGACATGCAAGATAACCGTCATGACTCGCCGATTGAAGGCGAAATTATTTCAGAACACTCCACCGTCGAGCCAAGCAAGCAGCACGACACCACAATGGCCATGGTGGTTTATGCGCTTTATCTGGCAAGCTTTGTTGTCGGCTTCACCTCAGTGGTAGGCGTCATCATTGCCTATGTCTATCAAGGCAAAGGCCCGGCTTGGCTGGACGAACACTACCGCTATCAGGTTCGCACCTTCTGGATTGGCTTGCTGTACGCAAGCATTAGCTTCCTGCTTACCTTTGTACTGATCGGCTTCCCGCTTTTATTCGCGCTGGCGGTTTGGTTTATTGTTCGCTGCGTTAAAGGGTTTAAGGGCTTACAGGATAAACGTGCTCCGAGTAATGTGGACAGCTGGTTAATCTAACGAATGACGGAACATGCAACGACATCAGACAAGCGACTCTCCCGAGCCACGGCGATTGCGTGGCTTTGGCGAAGGCTTTCGCGCTGGCCCCTGCCGCGCCTGTGGCGTTTTGCCTCCACGCTTGGTCCTCTCGTTTACTGCTTTAGCCGCCGTGAGCGAAACGTCACCGATATTAATCTTAAGGTGGTATACCCCGCGCTTGACCAGCGTAAGCGCAGGGCGCTCGCTAAACAGAGCCTTCGTCACTCCACCGCCACCATGATGGAGCTGGGCTATGCCTGGATGGCGGAGCCTGATCGCGTTGAAGCAAGTATTGTTGAAGTGCATGGCCGCGACAAGCTGGACAGCGCACGCGCGCAGGGCCGTGGTGTTATTGTTCTGGCGCCGCATTTTGGTAACTGGGAAGTGTTGAATTTCTGGCTTTCCAGCCATTTCCCTTTCACCGCTATGTACGAGCCTCCCAAAATAACCAACCTTGAGCCGATTATTCGCCATGGCCGCGAACGGATGGGCGCGCAGTTAGTGCCCACTAACCCGCGAGGCGTTGCAGCACTGCTCAAAGCACTTAAGCGCAGCGAGGCCATTGGCATTCTGCCTGACCAGGAACCCGACTGGGGCAGCGGCGTCTTTGCGCCGTTTTATTCACGCGATGCGTATACCGCCACGCTACTCCCCAAACTGGTGGCGCGCACCCAAGCACGCGTTGTCACAGGCGTTGCCCTGCGTCTTCCTGGCCGCGGCTTTGCTATCCATTTTCTGGACGCCGACGAGCGGGTGTATAGTGCTGACGAAACAGAGTCTGCGAGCGGGGTTAACGCCAGTGTCGAAGCGTCAATTGCGCTGGAACCCGCCCAGTACCAGTGGGAATACAAGCGCTACCGCAAAGTCATCGAAGAGCAGCAGCAAAACCCCAACGCCAACGACTTCCGGCTTTACTAAACTCTTCCTGAGAGGTGCTGATAGACATTATCAGCACCTACTCATCGTCATGACGTGCATAGACATCATCGAGTCTTTCGATATCGTCTTCCCCCAGATAGGCACCCGACTGAACCTCAATCAGCTCTAACGGGATTTTACCGGAGTTCTCTAAGCGGTGGAGTGTGCCAATCGGAATATAGGTCGATTGATTTTCACTGACTAAAAAGCTGCGCGCTCCCACGGTTACCTGTGCCGTTCCGCTCACCACGACCCAATGCTCGGCGCGATGATGGTGGCGTTGAAGGGAGAGTCGGCCGCCGGGTTTCACTGTAATATGCTTAACCTGATAGCGCTCACCACTATCAATTGCTTGAAAGTCACCCCAGGGGCGATGTACCTGGGGCGTTGACTGAAGTTCGCGGCGCCCTTTGCTGGCTAACACCGCCACTAATTGTTTTATTTGCTGGGCCTGGTCCCGGTGCGCCACCAGCACGCTGTCAGAGGTTTCAATCACAATCAAGTCGTTAACACCCAGCGTGGTCACCAACCGGTGTTCGGCCATCACGAGTGAATTCGTGGTCGAATGCAAAAGCGCATCACCTTGCACCACGTTTCCCGCTTCATCAGCTGCGGCCATCTCCCAAAGCGCATCGAAACTGCCTACATCGCTCCATTGAGCATCAAGTGGGATGACGGCCGCAAAACGGCAGTGCTCCATGACGGCATAATCAATCGAATTGGAGGGGCAGCGCTGAAACGGCGCCTCGGCGAGCCTTAGAAAATCCAGATCGCTGTGAGCGCCATCAACAGCGGCCTGGCAGGCAGACAGCATCTCGGGCTGGAGGTCCGCTAGCTGCTCAAGATATGTCGAAGCGCGTAACAAAAACATGCCGCTGTTCCAAAGCGTATCGCCTTTTTCAAGCAGTTGAGCGGCGCGTTCGGCATCTGGTTTTTCAATAAACGAGGTGAGCTGATACCCCCTCTTCAACACGTCACCACAGGCGATATAGCCGTATCCCGTTTCAGGATGCGTAGGCACAACGCCAAAGGTGACTAAATAGCCCTGCTCTGCCAAGGGCACGGCCCACGCGACGCTTTGTTGAAAAGCGCTCACATCGCCAATGACATGATCCGCCGGCAAGACCAACAACAGCGGATCGTCTCCTGCGGCCTTGGCTAACAACGCCGCACAGGCAATCGCAGGCGCCGTATTACGCCCTTCTGGTTCTAGCACAATACGCCCTGCCTGGTTCGCTTCACGCAGTTGCTCAGCCATAAGGAACCGGTGCGCCTGATGGCCCATAATAAACGGTGGTGTCGTACTTATCCCTTCCAGGCGATCCAGCGTTTGCTGAAGCAGGCTCTTCGACGAGGTTAAGCGCAAAAACTGTTTGGGCATTTGCTCGCGTGAAAGCGGCCACAGCCGTGTGCCGCTTCCCCCGCATAGAATCACCGGCTGAATCATAGTCTCGTCCTTGTAGGCAAAGCGTTACCGGCTGCCAAATGCTTCCCGTAACCAGTGGCGAAGCTGGCTCATTCGCGCAGCCTTTTCAGGGTTATCCAATGACGGCAGCGTGCCCTCCACAAATCCATACGTGCAAAAAGGCGCCAATAACGCTGGGTCACCGCTAATAATATGCACCGGCACTGCCGCACTGACATCGTCACCGGTAATAAGCGGTGCTGGCTGATGATCGCCAAGCACAATCAGCAACGTTTTATCGTCTACCACGCGCTCCGCCCAACGTCCGACCACCTCTACAGCGTAGTCGACAGACCAAGCGTAATGGTCTCGTATCCGCTCAACATCCTGCCAGACCACCTCCGGTGGGTCACCCGCGTGCTCCCAAGGCGCAAAAATAGCGCCATCGCCTATCGTTTCCCAGTCATCAATCACCGGCAAAATAGGCGTCCAGGGGGCATGGCTTGAAATCAGCGCCATTTGAGCAAATACGGGCGTATTACCCAGCAAATGGCGCTCCGTATAATCAAGCGTGAACTGGTCAGGCATCGTGACCCAATGTAATGCGGGGCCTGCATAATCGATATCTTTAGCGGCAACGATAGTGTCAAAGCCATACGCTTCACCTTCCGGCCAGGCAAGCGTAATCGCGGGCATAATACTCAACGTCTGTTGCCCGGTTGCCTTAAAGTCATCAATGAGCGTTGCGTTTTCACTGTTAAGCATCAGCCAGTACCAAAGCTGATTATCGATCCAGCGACCGCTGAGTAACGTGGCATGTGCCAGCCAGGATTGTCCTCCCCGGATAGGCGCCTGCAGCAACCCCGACACCACGTGGAGATTTTGCGCTGCCAAGCGGTGCTCCATGGCTGCCAGCGTCGGCAACAATATATCGCTATAGCGAACATCATTGAGCGCGGACACGCCATAAGATTCAACGAAGGCGACAAGCACGTTGACCTCTTCAAGGCCTGGCAACGGCTGAGCGTCAAGCGACACCGAATCAAGCTGCTCAGCAAAGTCCAGCTGTGCCTGATGGGTCACGCGTATTTGCTGCCACTGAAAACGCGTTGACTCCACGGCGGGCAGTGTGGAGAGACGAGATAATGGCTTGCCAACATTATCCGCGATGGCCAGGCCCGCGGCCAAAAGTAAAACACCTAGCGCCACTTTTCCCTTAAAGCGATCCAGCCCCCAGGAAAGCGCCGGAAGCAGCACGTAAAGAAGCCCCCACAAAATGCCCATTAGCCCAGCTGCGCCTGCAAGCATCGCGCAAAATGCCCATATTTGGCCTACATTACCTACTAACAAGTGAAAGATTGAGCGCAACAAAGGCAGGTCTAAATATACGTTAAGCGGGCGTCCAAATGCCGTATAAGTGGTGGCATTACCCAGGTTAGCAGCGGTGACTAACACCACCCAACCCGCTATGGCCACGCCAAGAACGCGGCGACCATAGCCAACGGGGAGCAATAACATGAGCGGCACGATGACCCACGCCTCCCAAGCGATAAGCGGTTGGCCTAGCGTGCCAACGTGCCACCATAAAGGCGCAACAAGGAGGATATTAAGAGCGAAAGCACCTATAAATAGTCGCAACATAGCATGCTCATGGTTCTCTCAGCATAGCCATGTTAACGACCATACGTTAAATGAACGGTGTGCATAAAGGATTTAGTGTACAAAATTTGTTCAAACATGCTGATAGTGATGTTAGCTCACCCTGTTTTAGTCAGCCATCGAAAGGAACTCGCCTATGCGCTGTACGACGTTGAAGAGCCCGGAGATCGGAAAGTGGATATTACTGCTTGGCTGCTTTACGGCATTGCCAGCCAGTGCCCACACAGATGACCATTTCAATGCGGTCATTGAGCAGGCTAAACAGCTTGCTGAACAGGCGTATCAAGCGCCTGAAGAATCACTACCCTCGGCCCTAAAAGAGATTGATTACGACACCTATCGACAAATCCGCTTTTCGCCCGACCAGGCCTACTGGCGTGATGAAAGCCCCTTCAATTTACAGTTATTTCATAGCGGATTTATTTTTCAAACGCCTATCACGCTGAATATCATTGAGGGCGATGACGTTACTCCGCTGCCCTTCTCCAGCGATGATTTTCAGTACGATGACAATGCTGAGGCGCTTCTTGAGCAGGATTTAACCGGCAGTGGCCATGCCGGATTTCGGCTGCACTATCCCCTCAACAATGACGATTACGCGGATGAGTTCGCGGTCTTTTTAGGCGCCAGCTATTTCCGTTTGGTGGGCCAGGACCAAACCTACGGATTATCAACGCGAGGATTAGCGATCGACACAGCGTCATCTGAAAAGGAAGAGTTTCCAGCCTTTCGGGAGTTTTGGCTATATAAGCCAGGCGAAGATGCCGATGAAATCACGCTGCTCGCGCTGCTCGACAGTCCATCGTTAAGCGGTGCTTACCGAATAACACTGCGTCCTGGTGAGCAAACCAATGCCAAGGTAGAAGCCGAGCTATTTGCCCGTCACGATGTCGCCAAGCTAGGTATAGCCCCGCTTACCAGCATGTACACGTTTGGCGAGTCTAGCCATGAAAGGTTTGATGATTTTCGGCCGCAGGTACACGACTCTGACGGATTATTGATACATACAGGCGCTGATGAATGGATTTGGCGCCCGCTCAGTAATCCTCAAGAGACACATATTTCAAGCTTTGTGGATAACGCCCCCCACGGTTTTGGGCTGATGCAGCGTGAGCGTGACTTTAGCCGCTATTTGGATATGGAAGCGCATTACCATCAACGGCCCAGCCAATGGGTAGCGCCTATTGATGCATGGGGCGCAGGTCATGTTGAACTAGTAGAAATACCCACTCCGGATGAAACCCACGACAATATTGTTGCCTATTGGGTCGACGATGAGCCGCTTAACGCTGGGGACTCACGCCACCTTCACTATCATACCCACACACTCAATGATGCCCAGGACCACGACGTAGGCCGAGTCATTCGCACCCGTCATGGCAAGGCCACCATTGAGGGGAGCGCCAGTGAAGGCGCTACATTAGAGCGCCAGTTTGTTGTCGATTTTCAAGGCGGTGCGCTTGACGACATTGCCCCAGACCAACCCGTCAAGCTCGACATTAGCACCCAAACCGGCAACGTCACGCAGCCCCATGTTATGTCGCTCCCCGATAACATGTGGCGCGCCAGCTTTCGAGTTCCGCCGACAACTGAACCAAGTGATATCCGCCTGCGTTTAATGCTCAACAACCAGCCCATTAGCGAAACCTGGAACTATGTGTGGTATCCCGATGCGTAAATCTATTGAACTTACCCCGTTGATTCCGTGGTTGGCCTTTCGTCGCGCATTGCTGGCCGTGCTCGTCATCAGTTCCAGCATTGCTGGCTGTGTTGTGATGTTCAAGGTTATTTCCTTTTTGGAAATAGGCTGGCAAATCACCATGTTGGTACTGTTTGCACTAACGTTTAGCTGGATCGCCTTGGCGTTTTGGGGCGCTGTGTTCGGTTTTATTGTGTGCGCCCTGCGGCTAGATCCCTTAAGCCTGCGTCGGCAAGTGCCGCTTTCGCCTAACGGCAATTTACTGGTGAGTAAAACAGCGCTGGTCATGCCGATTTATGCAGAACCTCCCATCCCCACTATTGCAGGCCTCGAAGCGACCTGTCGCTCGCTAATTGAGCAGGCACACACCTCCTCGAACCGTCCTGAGACGCTCTTAAGCGAACACTTCGACGTCTTTATTCTGAGTGATACGCAGGACCTCAACAAAGCCCAGGAAGAGGCCGCCCACGTGGCAGCACTTCAGCAGCGCCTTGCCGGCCAACTGGCGGTTCACTACCGTCGCCGAGAGAACAACCATGAGCGTAAGGCAGGTAATATTGCCGATTTTTGCTGCCGCTGGGGACGCCGCTACGACTATATGGTGGTTCTGGATGCGGATAGCCTGATGAGTGGCGAGACGCTGTTAACACTTGTTCACCGCATGCAGCGCGAGCCCGGTGTCGGCTTGATTCAAACCGTGCCGATTCCAGTTGGCCAGCGCACGCTGTTTGGCCTTTTCACGCAGTTTGCCTCTGCACTTTACAGCCCGATGTTGGCCGCAGGCCAAAGCTTCTGGCAAGGCGATGCTGCCAACTACTGGGGGCATAACGCCATTGTGCGCACGCGCGCCTTTATGGCCAGCGCAGGCTTGCCTACCATTCCCGGAAAACCGCCGCTTGGCGGGGAAATTCTTAGCCACGATTTCGTTGAAGCCGCACTGTTAAAAAGAAGTGGCTGGCAGGTACTTCTTGATACCACGGCCACCACCGCCGTTTCACGCCATGACCCGTATGCCAGCGCCTCTCATAACAGCTTTGAGGCCATGCCCAGCAATATGCTCGACTTTGCCAAGCGTGATCGTCGTTGGCTGCAGGGAAATTTACAGCATCTACGTTTGCTAACGGGCGCAGGCTTTCACCCAATCAGTCGGCTACATTTTTTCTTCGGCGCCTTTGCCTATTTATCATCGCTTGTGTGGCTCGCTTTGCTGTTGTGTACGAGCCTCCTGGTCGGCTACCAGGCGATTGATGAGCCGACAGAGCAGATGCTGTCCAAATCATTATCAGTAGGGCTACTGACTGTTACCTTGGGGATGCTGCTGGCACCCAAGTTTCTGGGGTTTTTACTAGCACTCGGACAGTGTCCTCATGCTTTTGGTGGCAGGCTTAAGCTATTCGCCAGCATGGTATTGGAAATACTCTTTGCCGCGTTGATTGCTCCCTTGATGATGGCATGGCACAGCCTGTTTATTATCACCGTGCTGCTAGGACGCTCTATTGAGTGGCAAACCCAACCCCGAGGCGAGCGCTCTTTACCATGGGGAGAAGTGTGGCAGCATGCTGGCTGGATGACGTTATGTGGCCTTGCCTGGGCGGGAGCTGTCATGCTGTTTTCCGCCTCAGCCTTTGGATGGCTATCGCCGGTATGGCTGGGCCTGCTGTTAGCCGTGCCGATCATCAAGTACTCCAGTAGCAGCACGTGGGGCGGCGTTATCAATCAGCGCTTAGGGCTGCTGCAAACGCCTAGCACGAGTTTAAGCCCATCTTTGCTGGATGAATTTAACGCCCTTATGTCGCGTGACAATTCAACCTTGCCTGCCATGGCCGATGGTTCCCCGTATGTTCTTAATGCGCTGCCTTCTGAATTGTCTGGCGAGATGCCACCTCAGTCGCTAAACCAGTTTAGCATCCAGGCGCTGTCGTCCCCGGCTGCCCAGACGAAGGAGCCCCATTAATGCTTGGCCAGCTAGCACATCGGCTAAGCAGCTCGAGCGGGCGCGCCTGTTCGATGCTGGTTTATTGGCGCCCTGGTCGACAACGCAGCCTGTGGTTCGCCGCAGGTGCAGATGGCCTGCGCTCGGGCGACCTGTATGCCTGCCGAGCGGATCATCCCCTACTGGCGCGTACCCGTAGTGGGTGATGACGTGTTGCAGCTTTTCAAACGTTAATTTTCGACCTAACCTGCCAACAGCGGTGTGGTTTCAAGCGCAGGCGCGCTATGGTTACCAAAACATGTTTACCAAAACGCGTTTACTAAAACATGTTTACTAAAACATGTTTACTAAAACGTTCATCAGGATCGGTTATCACACCCTCCATACCAAGCTCCGTTACAAGGAGCTTACGCTAGGAATTCAGGATTTATGATTTACGATTGGCAAGCGCTTAGCGCTCCCGAGTTAGCGGCGGTCGCCGAGCGCGATCCTGTCGCCGTTTTAGTGCTGGGCGCGATTGAGCAGCACGGCACACACCTACCGTTAGGCACGGACCTTATTATTGGCGAAGGGCTGCAGGCTGCTATGCTGAGCGTTCTTGACCCCGCTCTAGAGGTCGTTTGCTTACCCTCTATTGCGGTGGGCGCAAGCGACGAGCACGCTAACTTCTCTGGCACGCTTAGCCTTCCTGCGTCGCTCGCGATTGCCACGCTTGAAGCGCATGGTAAATGCGTCGCTCAGGCGGGCATCAACCGGCTGGTACTCATCAACAGCCATGGCGGCAATAAAGCCATTATGGACCTGGCCGCGCTCACCCTACGTCAGCAGTTTAATATGCGCGTCGTTAAAGTGACGTATACGCGGCTACCACCGCTTGAAGGTGCGATTGACGCTCAGGAACTGCGTTATGGATTACACGGCGGACTGCTTGAAACCGCCATGATGCAATACCTGGCGCCAACAACCGTCAATCTGGACAACTATCAGGCTGCCCCGCTCGGCACGTTAGAAAATTGCCGACTGGTAGGCCCGGAAGGGGCCGCCGCGTTTGCCTGGCTCGCCGAGGACTTAAGCCAACACGGCGTGGCCGGTGATGCCCGCCAAGCCACGTCGGCATTGGGCGAACATCTGGTACAACATTACGCTGAACAACTGGCAACCGTGATCACGGAAACGGCTCGGCTGCCTGCGTTTTAAGCGTGTTAATTACTTACTACCCGCAATGGTCTGGTGTGTTAGCGCCCATGTCGGCCTAAGACGTCGCCGAAAAGATGGCCGGCTCGATTGGCTTTTGCGCTCAGGTAACGATGATTCTGGTCGGTGACGCTCCCATAAAGTGCTTGACGCGATACCACCTCAATCCCGCCTTCACGCAGGGCAGCGATCTTCAATGGATTATTCGTCAGTAGCTGCACTTGAGAGATCTTCAGCGCATTAAGCATGTCCACCGCCACGGCGTACTGGCGCTCGTCGTCACCAAACCCCAGCACCTGGTCAGCATCCATGGTATCCAGGCCACCATCTTGCAGAGTATACGCGCGCAGCTTATTGGCAAGCCCAATGCCCCGCCCCTCTTGGGCCAGGTAAAGTAGTACACCTCCCCCCATGGCCTGAATGTCCGCCACGGCATTACGCAACTGCTCACCGCAATCGCAGCGCAGGCTGCCAAATAAATCGCCGGTCAGGCATGCAGAATGCAGGCGTAAAGGAACCGCCCCTTCCAGCGTTTCAGGCTGTCCGATCACTACCGCCACATGCTCGCGTAGCCCGTCCGGCTCGCGGAACAGCACAAAGCGACTTTCAGCAGCGTCTTCCAGCGGAATCCTGGCTTCGCTCACCCGTTTCAGCATACCCGGTGCACCGGCCAGGCACTTTGCAGCATCTCTCGCATCAACTTCCAACAGCTTGCCTTGAGCAATTTCCTGCGCCACCGATTCAGCCACCTGGTCACTCACATCGGCACATAGCGCGGCTGGAATTAGCAAAGCACGGCGCAAGAGTGCGACCGCGCCACGCTCACCTGGCCCTGCGAGTTTAAGGCCACTTAATAAGGAATGCGCGGGTCGACTTGCCGTTTGAACCACCGCGAGCGCCTGCAAATCATCTTCGTTCACATGCTCAACCAATGGCAAACAGGCTGCTTCCGCCGTTAGTGACATGCCCATCGCCTCCAGACGATGGCGCGTTAATACCAGAGATGGTCGCGTCCCTGCGAGTTTGGCCAGCATATCGACCGACTCAATGCCCTCTAATGCCTGTACCAGCAGACGCTTTTCCCCCGTGTTAAGCACAACCGGCAGTCCACGGCGAATATCGAAAATAGCGCGTTCAATATGATACATACAGGCCTCCTAATTGCCTGGTGCAGCGGGTAGCGTACGCTTGCGTTGAACTATACGGCCCCGCAAGATAAGACTGTTTTCTCAGCGTGGAGGCGTTATGTCCGACACTCATCACCATAGTGGCTGCTCTGGTCCTAAAACATTGTTGGAGAAGAAGGCGTCGCTGGATATAGACACGGCGTGGGCGTGGCTGCTGGCAATATGTGAAGGCCAAACAACCGAGGCGCCATTGCGGCTCGACGCTGAGGGCAACTGGCACAGTCAGAACGCTATAACACCGGCGGCCACTGACCTGCTGGACTGCCTGGTGCCGCTGGCAAGCCGCCCCCACTGGGTGATTGCCCAGTTGGGGCAAAGCCTGGATGGGCGTATTGCGACGGAGAGCGGCCACTCGCACTACGTCAACGGCCATGAGAGCCTGGTTCACCTGCACCGTCTTCGGGCTTTGGTGGATGCCGTTATCGTCGGCGCCGGTACGGTCAGTGCTGACAACCCCCAATTGACAGTGCGCCATGTCACCGGCACGCATCCCACGCGGGTAGTACTTGATCCACGCGGCCGTGTGCCCGCAGGCATTAAGCTGTTCCACACCGACTCGGCGCCCACGCTGCACATCGTGGGGCCGGATGCACCGCTGCCGACCAATTCGCGGGCTCAGCGCCGTGTACTGCCGCTTAATGCGCAGGGGCAGTTTGCCCCAAATGATGTGATCACGCTGCTTAATCAGTGTGGTTTGAAGCGCATTCTGGTGGAGGGGGGCGGCATAACGGTCTCCCGGTTTATTGAAGCAAATGTTATCGATCGCCTGCATCTTCTGGTCGCCCCACTGCTGATCGGCTCGGGCAGGCCGGGGCTTCAGATGACGCCTATCGAGACGCTTGGAAGTGCTCTGCGCCCGGCGATGCGAACATTTCGCTGTGGAGACGATACGCTGTTTGACGTGTTGCTGAGAGCCGCCACCTTCACCTGACGGCTGGGAACGATGACGTTTATCCAGTGCTACCCAAATGCCCGGCAGGCTTGAAAGCAGTACTAGCACGCCATAAGCAAGGGATACCGCAACCCCTTGAGCAGTGGGCAGCCCCACCAGCGCCCAAGTGGCCACGGCGGCCCCTTCACGCAGCCCCCACCCGGCAACGGACAGCGGAATTAACATGGCGAATAGAAGCACCGGCGCCAATGCCAAAATTTGCGACGCCGCAAGCTCGACGCCAATTGCACGCGCCGCACAGACCATGACTACCCCATAGCTCATGACAATAACGAGCGAAGATACCAGCTGTAGGTGCCACACCCCGGGGCTAAAAAGGCCTCGCTTGATATCCACTCCCATCGAATGACACCACGCCGGTAACCGTGATGAAGGCAAGCGTACTACCCCTTGCCACACGGCCACGCCTGCAAGGCACAGCCCTCCAATAATAGTGAGGCTAACCGGCCAGCCAAGCACGGCGTGCCATAGCGGGGAAAGTAACAAGGCCACAATGGTTAAACCCACCACAGCCACCTGCCCAGAGGTGCGCTCGATAATTACCGCCCGCCATGCGCTACCCCGTGAGCCTGCTTGCTGAGCGTGCCGATGAGCGCGGCCAGCATCGCCCAAAATGCCGCCAGGCACGATCTGATTTACTAACAAAGCAAGATAGTACTCCCGCAATGCATAGCTAAACCGCAGCGGAGCCCCGACTCGGTTGGCCGTCAACTGCCATCGCCACGCACTGAGCATAATTTGAACCACGCTAATCAGCAGCGCCACAACGACCCAACCCAACGATAAGCGCTGTACCTGGTCCATGATGTCACGGGGCTCTACAAATAACGCGATCGCACCCAGCAAGCCAGCACTCATTAGCCCGCGTTGAGCCCAAGGAGAACGCCACATCCGCTGCATGTTCATCGGGTTACGCCCTTTTTTCGGGCGTTGCTAGCAGGTCACAGTGGCCCACCCAAATACCCACCTCACCGGAAGCCGCCGAGTGTGTACGTCGCTCACGCCACTCACCAATGCGAGTAGCGGCCTCTGGTGCCTGTTCTGTCGCCGCTTCCGCCCAGCCGTTAATTAGCGCCGTCATTAAAGGCTGATGTAAGCGGTTAGCCGAACTCAACAGCCAAGGGGTAGCAACCTGCTCAACGTGATAATTCGCTTGTTCAAGCGCATTAACCAGCGTCTCGTGAGCCTGCCCGCCCAAGGCATCACCTAATCCCTTGTCGCGATGCTGATGCGCCATAAACAGCGCCAGTAGCCAGTGGTCATCATCATCGGATAAGGGCGTATTCTCGGCATCGGTAAATCCCCACTCTCCGGTCACGCTAAGGGCCATTAAAAGCGCCTGGTCACGTGACTGGCAATGCGTTACGAGCGTTTCGATCCAATATTGAGACACAAGATCCAGCAGTGCCGATGCGGTTATCAGATCCGCATCCTGCAGAGGCACATGAACAAGCGAATCAAGCGACGTACAGAGCGTTTCTACCCGAATGCCCGCCTGGGCATTTTCCAGCTTGCCGATGCTGTCGCGGGCGTCGTTGAGTAGTTCAGCGTCATGGTCAATGAGCGTCCAGTGCTGCGGCGTCGGTAGAAAAGGCACGAGGAAACGCATATTGCTTCCTCTACCTGCCCCTAAATCGACCAGCCTCGGCGTCTGAGTGCGTTCGTTTAACCATATAGCGGCTTTTTGAGGGAGCTGCTGGCTTCTAAACGTAACGTCCGCCTCTTCACGTAGCGTGAGCCAATCGGCCTCAAACTGGCTGCCATTATGAAAAGAGGGAGCCGGGTTCAGCGCTTTAGCAAACGCAGCACCGGCATGCTGCCAATCGCTAAGCGTTTCACGTACCGCTTCTGCACCGGCTTTAAGCGACGCACGCAGCTCGGGGTCATCGCAAAAACGGCTCAGTGCTTGTGTCAGTGCCTTTACATCCCCAGGCGTTACTTTAAGGCCTGCGCCTTCCGGCAAGGTTTCATCAAGAGCGCCACCGGTCGTGGTAATGACAGGCAGGCCTCGCGCCAGCGCCTCGGTGACCACCATGCCATAGCCTTCGTACCAGGAAGGCAATACCAGGGCATGCGCGCTTTCATACGCTTGGGTTAAGGTCACCGCGTCGCACTCGCCGTGCAACTGCACACAAGACGCAAGCCCATGCGCTTCAATCAACTGCTCTACCCGCTCGGCAAACGCCGCATCACGTGCGCCGCCATAACAGTCACACTGCCAGTTTTTCTGGTTTAATCCCGCCAACGCCTGGACCAATACATCCTGCCCCTTACGCGGAACAAGCGTTGCCACACACACAAACCGTAACGGCTCGCCAGGTATTGGGGCGGCGTTCATTGGGACAACATCCACCCCTGGCTCGACAACACTAATGGTAGCCGCCATAGGCATGGCGTAGTGGTTTGCCAACACCTTCAACCGGCGCTCAGTAAACCGACTGGTCACGATTATTTGTGAGACTGCGGCAAGCGCCGTCATCTCGGACTGATGAAATTGCTGCTGCTCGGACTCGCTTAGCCCTTGCTCATCACCCAGCGGATGATGCACCAATGCCGTCATCATCAACCGCTTGGCCTGCTGAACAATGATGTCCGGTAACATCCCCATGGCGAGACCATCGATCACAACGTCCGTAGCCTCGGGCAAATTGTTTAGTGCCGTAGCCAATTGCTCGGCAGCCTCCTGGTCAGCATTAGGGAAGCGGCCTGATAAGCTGATGACATCGACGGTGCGCCCTTCCTGACGCAGCGCTTCGACAATGCGTGCATCGTAGATATAGCCGCCGGTGCGCTGATCAAGCGCCCCCGCGATAATAAACGTCAGTGGTTCACTCATAGATCGCCTTCATAGCTTGCCCAGGCAATATGCGACTCATGCAGTTTGACTTCCATACGAGCGATGCCTTGCGCGGTTTTTCCCATTCGGCCTTCGCCGATGGCATCGGCCAAACGGCTGAAGATAACGCTGGCCATAAACTCGGTTGAGGTGTTTTTACCCTTAAAGGCTTCTTCGTCATCCAGATTGCGATAGTTCAGGTGCGACAACACCTCTTTGAGCGTTTCACTGGCAAGGCCGATATCAATCACTAGTCCGTCCTCATCAAGCTCCGGGCGCTGAAAGACCACATCAACAACATATGTTGCCCCATGCGTGCGCTGGGCAGGACCAAAAATGTCACCTTTAAAGCTATGCGCAATCATAAAGTGATCACGAACACATAGACGGTACATAAACGCTCCTGATAGTAAGCTGTAGTGATTAAGCGTGAGAGGGGTAACGAAGGCGGTGGCATAGCACATCACTGCCCGCAGAAAAGAGTTCGGGAGCAAGCTGGGGAAAGGCGTCAAAGTCGCTCTCACCGCTAATCAGTGTGTCTAATCGGCTATCGTTTAACAGGCTCAAGGCCAACATTAAACGGCGCTGGAAGCCCCAGCGCGGGCGCAATTTAGCGGGTAGCTGGCCCACCTGGCTGGCGCGGAGGCTAAGGCGCTGTGAATGAAACGCGCCGCCCAAGGGGATACTCACCTCCCCTTCGCCAAACCAGCTCATTTCGATAATTCGGCCTTCGTTGCCTACCTGGCATAGCGCTTGGCGTAAGCCTTCGGGGTGGCCGCTGGCGTGAATGATGCAGTCCTGATTAACGGGCGCTTGTTCGGGGGTACAAAAGGCAAAGCCTAAACGCTCGGCGAGCACCTGGCGCTTCGGGTTAATATCAATAAGCGTGACGCTCACACCGGGGATCTGTGAACACAGGTAGGCCACCAGGGCGCCTACAACACCGGCCCCGATAACACTAACGTGCTCCCCAAGCATAGGCTCGGCGTCCCAAACGCCATTAATGGCCGTCTCCATGTTGGCGGCCAGCACGGCGCGCTGTGCCGGTATATTGTCAGGAATAGGTAATACGGCGGAAGCAGGAACGACATAGCGGTCCTGATGGGGATAAAGACAAAATACCGTCTTGTTAAGCAGGTGCGTAGGCCCTTTCTCAACAACGCCGACACTACAGTAGCCATACTTGACCGGCGCGGGAAAACTACCTGCCTGAAAAGGGGCCTGCATACGCTCCACTTCGCTTTCGGGTACGCGGGCATTGAATACCAGCGACTCAGTGCCACGGCTAACGCCACTGAACAGGGCACGTACTCGTACGTCTTCCTCCCCTACGCTGGTAAGCGTCTCTTTTTTAAGCTCGCCGACCCTTGGGCGCGTTACCCAGAAGGCAGTGGCCGTATCGTTCGCCGACATGTCATTTCCCTATTATTCGCGTTTTCATCCAATCAGCTGGGCACCTCTGCCGTTAATCTGGCATGGCCAACGTATGAAATTTTTGTGGCGTACCTTAAAGCTTAGCCCAGAAAAGACACAGGTCGATGAATGCGAGCGCCAATTTCGTTTAAGAACGGTTAAAAATGTACGCAGGTACTTTTCAGGGACATCAATACGCTATGATTAATGGGGTAGACAACCGCAGAGCCACGTACAAGAAGTGTATATATAAAACAGGCTCACCCATCAATTGACTGCGGGCGGGGTATCCGCTTTGCGAGACACAATGGTTCGAATTAACACGCTCGCTTCTAGCCATCTTTTATCGAGCCGCCTCTACAGCGCCAGCGAACTAGCGGTGGGCAGTTTGCTATTGCTGGGGCTGGGCAGCCTGCTACCCACATTGACGGTAACGGCTTTGAACTGGGGGCTAGCGTTTGGCACGTATGCGTTTATTAGCCTTTTCGTATTGATTTTCTGGTCGGGTGGTGCACTTGGCTGGGCCAACAGAATAACGTTACTGCGCGCCGTATTAGTCGCGTTAGTGGCGGGGGCGCTGGCCGACAATGCATTCACTCATGCCATTTGGCTATGGCTTGTTATCGCGACCACCGCGCTGATGCTGGATGGCGTGGACGGCTGGATAGCCAGAAAAACGCAGAGCTATAGCACGTTTGGCGCTCGTTTTGATATGGAGCTGGATGCGCTGCTTATCCTGTTGCTCTGTGTGGGGTTAATTCAACTTGAATCGTTAGGGCTGTGGGTGCTTTTGATTGGCGTTATGCGCTATTTATTTGTGGTGGCTAGCTGGCACTTTACGTGGCTTTCAGCCCCTTTATTTGCCAGCATACGCCGTAAAGTGGTGTGCGTTTGGCAAGTATCCGCCCTACTATTGGCGCTCACCCCACTGACGCCCACGCTCGTTGCGAGCCTGTTGGCGTTTAGCGCGCTACTCTCACTTGCCTACTCCTTTGGCATCGACACCTGGTGGCTTTATCAACAGCGCCGACGCTAAGCACTTTAATGACCTGCACGTTACTTACCCTGCTACTGATGGGCGCTATGCTTGGCATAGCGCCCAATGATTTACTCGCTAATTTGCTGCTGTAACACATTCAATTCTTCGGTATGGCGTTCTAGCTCAAGCGTTGCCTCTTCCAGCTTAACGCGCCTTTTTTCAATGTCAGCTTCTTCCCCCTCATTGAGCGCCTCTTCAAATTCCGCTTGGCGCTCTTGAACCTCTGCAAGGCTCTCTTTTACTTCATCCGTTGCATCATTTAATACACTTTCATTCGTGCAGTTATCGTCAATCGCATTTAATGCGCGCTGCAGGCCTTCTTCTCGATGCTGATTACCCTGAGCTTGGGCATGCGCTAACTGCTCACGAACATCGGCTGCCTTGCTTTCACATAAATCATCGGCGGCAGTGGCGACCGGTGGTAACAACATACCTGTCAATAAGGCAACAACACCTGCCTGAATCATGTTTTTTTTCATGTTTTTCCCTATAACAGCTCATTTGATAAATACTGACTAATCGAGGATTAGATACACAAAATGCTTGGCAGTTCGCGGTTGTTACTCTGTTTAAACGTTGCTGACGCAATGACCAAGGGCACACCACCCGTGCGTATGGCCAATGTTGGATACCGTCTCCTGGATTAGATCACGATAAAAGCGTTACATTAACCCTCAAGAAGATGCGCACAAGGACCGTAACAGTATGATCAATCTCGCCATTTACCGCCTCTTTATAGCCGCCCTGCTCATGATGGTTATACCTACCGCAAGTTATGCAGCGGCAAATGTTCAAGTGGCGGCGGCAGCTTCGCTTACCGATGCGCTTAACGAAGCTATCGCGGCCTATGAAGCGCAGCACGACGTGGCTGTAACGCCTATCTATGCGTCCTCCTCCACCCTTGCCCGCCAAATTGCCAACGGTAGCCCAGCGGCGCTGTTTATTTCAGCAAACGTTGAGTGGATGGACTGGCTGGAAGCCCAAGACATTAATGTTCAAAAGCGCAGTGATTTACTGTACAACCGCTTGGCGCTGGTTTCGGCAAGCTCTGACTTGCCCAAGCACTTCACACCTGGCGAAGACGCCCGCATCGCCACACTGCTGGGTGAGCGGGATCGACTCTCGGTCGGCGACCCGGACCATGTGCCGGCAGGCATCTACACCCAACAGGCGCTTGAAGCGCTAGGTGAATGGGAGGAGCTACTCCCAAGGCTTGCGCGTGGCAACGACGTACGCGCAGCCCTTACACTGGTGGAGCGCCAGGAAACGCCTGCGGGTGTTGTGTATCAAACCGACGCATTAGCCAGCCAACAAGTAAGAGTATTGGGGCTTTTCCCGCCTGAAACGCATGCGCCTATCACCTACCCGATTGCCTTGATCAACGCCGAGCAGAACGATGCAGCGGTTGCTTTACGCCAATGGCTTGAGAGCGAAGAAGCACTGAGCATCTTTGCACAGTACGGATTTGATACAGGTATGGATGCCCGGTGAGCCTTTCGCCTGCTGAGTGGGAAGTTATCCGCCTGAGCCTTTTAATCGGGCTGGCCGCCATCGCCTGGATTCTACCTCCGGGTATTGCGGTAGCCTGGTGGCTGGCGCGCTTTGAGTTTCGCGGTAAAGCGGTGGTGGACGGCTTGATTCACCTGCCACTGGTGTTACCGCCTGTAGTAGTCGGCTATTTATTGCTGGTGACGCTGGGTAGACAAGGCGTTATTGGCCAATGGCTGTATAGCACACTGGGAGTATCACTGCCGTTTACCTGGCAAGGCGCTGCGGTCGCCAGCGGCGTAATGGCATTTCCGCTGCTGGTGCGCGCCCTCAGGCTCTCGCTTGAGGCAGTGGACCCGAAGCTTGAGGCCGCTGCCAGCACGCTGGGCGCTAGCCGATGGCGGGTATTTACCACGATTACGCTGCCGCTCGCCGTGCCTGGCCTGCTAACCGGCACGGTACTCGCCTTTGCCCGGGCGCTTTCCGAGTTTGGCGCAACGATTACCTTTGCCTCCAACATTCCTGGAGAAACCCGCACCCTGCCACTGGCGCTTTACACCCTGATTCAATCCCCCGGCCAGGAATCCGCCGCCGCGCGACTATGCTTAATTGCCATTGCCATTGCGCTGGTTTCGCTGATTGCTTCTGAGTGGCTGGCCCGACGCACCCGACAACGCCTACAGGAACGCGATGGCTAACGTAACGACTACTCCTCAGGCCAGCGACCCACGACTCAAACTGCAGGTTGAACAGCAGTTGGGGGCTTTTCATCTTTCAGTTGCACTCAACCTGCCCGCGACAGGCGTAAGCGGCTTTTTTGGCCCCTCCGGCAGCGGAAAAACCAGCCTGCTTAGGCTGATAGCCGGGCTTGAAAGGCCAAAACAGGGCGTCATAACACTGGGCGAGCAGACCTTGCTGGATACTCGGCAAGGCATCTTCGTACCGCCGCACCGTCGGCGTATTGGCGTTGTGTTTCAAGAAGCGCGCCTGTTTCCGCACTACCGCGTGCGTGGCAATTTAACCTACGGCATGCGTAAGCCGGCCGCGCAGCGCTTTGCTGAGATAGTGGAGCTATTGGGTATCGAAGCCTTGCTGGAGCGCATGCCCGGCACGCTTTCAGGTGGTGAAGCTCGCCGTGTGGCAATTGGCCGAGCGCTACTGAGCGAGCCCCAACTACTCCTCATGGATGAGCCGCTTACCGGGCTTGATGGCGCGCGCAAAGAGGAGCTGCTGCGCTACATCACCCGGCTCACCCAGCAGGTGGATATTCCGGTGATCTACGTTAGCCATGATGCCGAAGAGATCACGGCGATTGCCGATCACTTGGTGGTAATGAAAGCCGGACAGGTTCGCGCCAGCGACAAACTAGGCGCCCTGCTCCAGCGCTTTGATCTAACCCATGAACTGGGGGGATTTGATGCGGCCTCGCTACTGCAAGGCGAAGTAGTCGCCCATGAAACCGCGTATGGCCTGACCCATTTAGCGCTTGATGACAATTATCAGCTGGTACTGCCTGGTACTTCAGCGCCGATTGGCAGCCACTTACGGGTACGTATTCTGGCCCGGGATATTGCCCTAGCGCTTACCCCACCGGCCAACACTAGTTATCGCAACCAGCTCAGCGCCACCATCACTGATTTCATCACCCTCCCTGAAGCGCCTTACACAGTGGAGCTGCGTTTAAGCATCGGCCGGTTTTTCTTACGAGCCCGGCTAACGCGTAAATCATGGGATGAGATGGGGTTAGCAAAAGGCATGCAGGTCACGGCACTCATTCGCAGCGTGTCGTTTACGGCATGTTAACTGGGCCAGGCCCGCATTTACCTTATAGGCTTTTGCGGTTAACTCACCCCATGCAGTGATAGTTAGCCAAAGCTATACTATTTTACTGAAATAAAATTTATTTTTTAACTACTTAGCTTCTATCTTTCGGTAATTGTGCTGAGCGGGATCGGTTTTGGGGTACTTGCTGACCATACGGCGTTTTTTAGCTGATATAAGCACCCTCGCTAATAACGTCTCTTATACGTAGTTAGCCGGAAAAAAGTGCCGCTCAATAAGCTCAATCAGAATATGTAATATTTTGATATGAAGCTCCTGAACCCGGTCGGCAAAATCACCTGCTGGCGTGCAAATATACACATCACTGAGTGCCTCAAGCTCAGGGCTTCGTTTACCGGATAAAATAATCACCTTAAGCCCCTGCTCTTTAGCAGTATGCGCGGCCGCTACAACATTCTTGCTGGTACCGCTGGTGCTAAGCGCCAACAAGCAGTCGCCTGATCGACCATGCGCTTCAACGTAGCGTGAAAACACCTGTTCATAGCCGAGGTCGTTACCCACACAGCTCATGTGGCCGGGGTCACTAATAGCTGCGGCGCCCAGTGCTGCTCGATCTTTCCGGTAACGCCCCGTTAGCTCTTCAGCAAAGTGCATGGCATCACACATCGAGCCACCATTACCGCACGAGTAAACGCGTCCTTTTCTCTCAAAGGTATCAATCAAAATGCCTGCGGCCTGCTCAATAGTCGCCAATGCCGCTTGATTGGATAAGAGATTCTCAAGGGCAGTATGTGCTTCACGCAGGCTGAACTGGATGTGCTGAATGGACATGGTTTTCTCATGCAAAAATGTTAGATGTTGCTCCTGCTGTAGATGCTAAACCAAATAGCGCCGTTAAGACATTTTGGGTATAAACCGGTGAACCCACGGCGGCGTTTTAATATTGAATCACAGGCCAAGCCTCATGGCGCATTGTCGTGCCGATCCAGCGTCTGATGTATCAGAGTGATCGCATAAGCGGCTGTGTCATCCGCAGAGTCGTTAGCCGCTAAGTCGTTGGCCGCTAAGTCGTTCACCACTGACGCCGACAGGTTATTTTGAACAGGGTTTTCTAAAGCGGGCGTCTCAAGATTATTCTCGGCCGGGTGGGCAAGCCGAGCGCGAATACCGGCGATTGCTTGCTGCTCTTGCTCATTCGGCGAAACATGGCTAAACCGACGCTCCAGCAGATGCGCGGCGTACGCCAGGGTCGAGGCGTATTTCAAATTCTGGTAGGCCCACCGGTGCGTCGCTCCGAACGATATGAAGCTTTGCATAGGGCTTGCAGCATCAACGAAGCTCGCCCGTGCTGTATCAAGCGCGGTGACGGATGCTATCAGGCGTGAATGACGCTTCGCGTCGCCCTCTTCGGCGACAATATCCCCCAGTAGCTTTTCAAACGCGGATAGAAAGCGATCAAATGCCTGGCGTGCCTGCCCGCGAGTACTCTGCGGCAAGACGGCAAGCGAGACGATGATTCCAGCGAAGGCACCCACCAACGTTTCTTCCAGACGCAGGACAAGCAACCCCGGCGTAAACTCCCCCAGAATTCCGTAGATGAGCGAAAGAGCGATGGTGATTAGAAACGTCATCATCGCGTAAGAGAGCATCATCAGATAAAACGCTGCAAAGATCGAGATCGTCACCAGCGGAATGGTCCAGTAGAGATTGCCATGCACCAGGGTAGCAAGCCCAATACCCACGCAAATGCCCACGGCAGTACCCAGTGCCCGATTAAGCCCACGAACGGCGACAGCACCCCGCGACTGAGTATTGGAGAAGATCAAGAAGGCCGTCATCACCGCCCAGAACCATCTTTCCGGAGACAACACGAGACCCACTGTCATGGCAATGGCGGACGCCAGTGTTACCTGAACAGCTTGCCTGAAGAATGGATTAGCCAGAAGGCTTCCGCGCGGCGATGGGGCCGCGGCAGGCACCGAGGGCGGGCGTTTGGGGGATAAAGCCGAAGAGGAAGTACCGATAGAAGCGACATCGGCACGCACTTTTACTTCAATATCCCGCAGCTCAGTGAGCTGCTTTTCAAGCACGGCAAGCTCGGGGCCGGATGTCTTATGATCAACTTTTAGTGCGTCATCGAGCACCCTTTCGATAGCAAGTCTCAGGTCAAACAGCCGCATCGCCAGTAGGTCGGCTAATTTGACATCGACTGCTTCCGACATTGCGGGTAGATAGCTTTCGCATAAGAAAGCCGCCTCCTGCGCCCGGCGCGCAAGTTGGGTCGTTTCACGCAAGTCAATCGCCATGCCAGCCTGCAGCGAACGTGCGACCCCGACCTGCAACCGGTCTGCAGAAAGCAGGGAGGCGCGTATCGCCCGTTCAAAATCCTGAATGGGCCGTTCCGGCAGCACAAAATTGCGGACGAAATGAGCGATAAAGCCTGATAACGCTAATGAAATAGCGATATCCATTAGGTCCGTATCAGGCGCCTTCAAAAAGGCAGCAATGACACCGCACATAAAGGTGAACGCGCCGACGCCCTGCCAGCGAGCGCCAAACTGGCGTATAAATACTGCCCAAAAAATAACCCCAAGCAGCACGGCACTAATGTGAAGAATCGAGTGTTCAACTAGCGAAATCGCCGCAATGACGGCGAAGCCGCAGAGTGCGGCAAAAACGCGGGAAACAGCGCGTTTGCCAGCCGTCGCATCTTTTATCGCCACCGCTCCTTGAAGCGCAGTGAGCATCGCAACGGCATAGGCTGGCACAGGCATGGGAAACCAGCGATGAAGAAGGAGAAGCGCTAGGCAGACAAGCCCCATCGTGAGCATTGCGCGCACAGCCAAGCGAAGCCGAACCCGGCCAGGGTCAGACGTCAAAATACTCAGCCTGAAACGGCCAAGAGCACAGGTTGCGAAATCGTAAGGTCTAATCACCATTATTGACAGGGCTCGGTAGTAAGCAATCGGACAGAAGCGGTCAGCAAACGTCTCTTATTCACTCCAGACACTTTTATGAAGTCGAGACGCCAGCGCTATCCATTTCTTTTCCTTGTTGAGGCGATGGTATGGAACAGGAACAAAAGACGACAGACGCCTGAGCCACATCGTTATAGGACGTAATATTTGCAGGCGGCCTCTTTCCCTTACATTCCCAACATGCACTTATCATTTATGAATCGATTCTTCATCCTGACAGGTTTAGTGTCAACCCAATAACCGCCGCGCTCTTTTTCTAAAATATTAAGTTGTCTTTTCCAACAATAACTTTCAACAACAATAGCGTCATCAATAAACGAGTACGAACGATGTGCATAAAAAAAGCCCTTATCGATGGATAAGGGCTTTGATCAAAAGCGATTAAAAGAGCGCTTTAGTGGCGGAAAGCTTCGGGATAGACCGTCAGATCAACCCCCCATAGCATCGGTAAAAGGAAGTATACAGCCGCCGTAATCAGGAGCATGGAGATAATATTCAGGCCGAAACCGTTACGTACCATTTCGGTGATCTTGATTTTGCCGGTTGCGAAGATAATCGCGTTGGGCGGCGTCCCCACCGGCAACATAAAGGCACAGTTGGCCGCCATGGCAGCAGGTACCATCAAAGCAAACGGGTGAATATTTAGCGCCAGCGCCAGCGATGCCAGTACCGGTAAAATCATGGTTGCCGTTGCTGTATTGGAGGTAATTTCCGTAAGAAACAGCACTATACCGGTCGCCAGCAGAATGACCAGAATGAAATTCATTCCCTGGAGCACGCTCATCTGGTTGCCAATCCAGCCAGCCAGACCTGAAGACCCGAATCCTGCCGCAATGGCCAAGCCGCCTCCAAATAGCAGTAAAATACCCCACGGTACGTCCCGCGCGATATCCCAGTTGAGCAGACAGCCGCCTTTGTTTTTGGAGGGAAGCAGGAACAGTAATATCGCAGCACTGATCGCTATCATGGCATCACTGATGCCTGGAATATTAATAATCTGGCCTTGCCATAAGAAAGAGCGCGTAATCCAGAAAAACGCTGCAAAAATGAACACCCCCAGAACGGCCTTCTCTTCAAATGAGATCTTGCCTAGCGCATCCTTTTCTTTCTTGATGAGCTCCTTACCGCCGGGAAGGTTACGAAAACTAATCGGATAAATCAGATAGGTAAGCATCAACCAACCCAACACCAGCAGCACGATAACCACCGGGAAGGCAAACATTAACCAGCTGGCAAAGGAGATTTCAACACCAAAAAGCTGATTCACGACCGCAGCTAAAATGATGTTCGGCGGTGTACCAATCAACGTGCCTAACCCACCAATAGTGCCGCCGTAACCTACACCAAAAATTAGCGCTTTACTGAACTTGTCAATTTCCTTGCTATCAACCTCGCCCCCGTTTTTACCCAGTTCCTGGCTCACCTGGTAGACGATCGCGGTGCCGATCGGCAGCATCATCATGACCGCGGCGGTATTCGACACCCACATGGAAAGAAACCCAGTGGCAGCCATAAAGCCAAACACGATACTGTTAATACTGGTGCCCAACACGGAAATAATCGTCAGTGCAATACGCTTGTGCAGGTCCCACTTTTCCATGGCCAGTGCGATCATAAACCCGCCCAGGAAAAGAAAAATAATAGGATTTCCATAAGCAGCCGTAACCGTACTTCCATCCAATGCGCCCGTAATAGGCAGCAATATAATGGGTAATAACGACGTTGCCGGGATAGGGATAGCCTCAGTAATCCACCAAACAGCGACCCACAACGTAGTTGCCAAGACCATGCGGCCTTCAAAACTTAAATCAGCAGGATGAAAAAACAGCGCAACCAAAGCAAACAGCAGCGGCCCAAGTACAAGCCCTACTGTTTGGGGCTTATTGTAGGCAGGTGGGCGTGGAGATGGCCCGCTGCCTTGGGACTGACCACTACCGGATGCGGCGGAAGGACGTGAGGTGCTGGAAGCATGCGTTGAGGGTAACGCACACATCAGCAGTTTCTTGGCTTGATCGTGGGAATACCATAGCTGGTCCCACACGGTCATCATGGCAACTCTGCGCATTATAAAAACACCGCCGTCAGGTGAGCAAAAAAGTAGATTGATAGTGAGCAACTTACCCAGGCTGAGAAGGGCTCAACGATTTCGTGGCGCCCTTTATTCACTGCAATAGGACATTAGTCCAGTAAATCACTCATAATTACAACCAAAGTCTAACAACGTTAGTCGTATAGCCTGGAACAGCAGGCACCTTGGTTATTGCCAAAAATGTCTATCGCTGTGTGCTGTCAGTCGAAAATCTGGAAAAAACATCGGGTTTTCAAGCGTCACCCATCAACACAGGCTTTGCCTTGGTGACATATTGATGGCAAAAAAATTAACTTTTTGTATAGCTTTTATTAAGTCGTTTTTTACCGATCGTGGTCTATGCTGAAACCTGAAGCGGTCTTTCAGAAACGATACTTTAAAAATGCAGTGAAATGGCCCAAGGGTACGGGCTTTGGATTAGCGGGGATCAGGGGTTACTAACTGCAACGCTCAAAGAGTCAAGGTGATGCGTCAACATCTTTCAATAGAGCAAAACCATGCAGTCGTGAGAATATTGAAAAACAACTTACAGAACAGCGATGTAGACGTTAAAAAAACCAAGAAGCAGAAATGACAAAACTTGCTTCACTGGCTTTTTTATCGGGCTGCGTAGTCACATTGATCGCTACGTTACCTCTGTAATAGCGATAGGGAAGGCAGCGAAATCCCTCTACTCATCGTAGCGGGATTTTTATTGGGCGAAAGCATAAGAGCGAGAAGAGGCAATAATTCCTTTAGGGGTTTGCTTCTGAAGAAAACCTATATTACTCTTGAAGAGTACAATTTACGTACAAATAAACTCAGCATTCACAAGGAGTAGTGGCATGCAACATATCCATCTATCAGAGATTTCCCAAGCAGGTCTTCAACTTGCTATTCAAGAAATCAAGGATGAAATGTTCGACACCCCAGAATGCGATTACACCATCGCTAAGCTGCTCTGCCACTGTAGCCAGTTTGAAACAGCAGAGCATCAGCTAGACGAAATGCTTTTGAAATGGGGCTCCTCCCCCGACGTGATTGAGCTAACTGACAAAGGCTATGCCATGATAGCCAGTGCCGTTGCTGCGGTTTCTAGCAAGACACCTCGTCAGGCAATAGTCGCTGCCTAATTATTTACTTATCAAAGTACTGCTTTTCAGCCCTACCCTTGCCTCTTTTATTCGGCGGCAAGGGTAGTATTCGTTTAATCGGTCAGTCTTACCCGCTGCGTATCCCCGCTCATTAAAACATCGTTTCTCAGCACATTCTCCTCCCAGCTTTTTTTTGCACTTACAGGGCTGACATACAAAGCAATACCAGTGTTGCCAAGCGCAGTGATTACTCTCCTTAATACCCCACTCGAAGAAACTTACGCGCGAAAAGCCCGCAGGATAGCGGCAGGTGATAGAATGCTGCCCCTTTCCGGAGGCGTCTACGTATGCCCATTCCTATTCGACTACCAGAGTGACGCGCGATGATTGCAACCGCCACTGGCTTCTTCCGCCCGCTTTTACAGCTGGGCCTTATCCCGCAGATTTTAATTGGCATCGTGGCAGGTACGCTGCTCGCAATCTTTGCACCCGCGATTGCCGGTGATGTAGCGCTACTGGGTCAGCTGTTCATTGCCGCCCTTCAAGCCGTTGCGCCTATTTTAGTTTTTGTTCTGGTGGCAGCCGCTATTTCCGCGCATAGGCAGGGGCAGCCTACGCATATTCGTTCGGTGCTGGTGCTGTATATCGTCGGTACGCTGATAGCGGCACTGATTGCGGTAGCCGCGAGCTTTTTGTTTCCCACTGAGTTGTCTCTTAACGCAGAACAGGTAAGTGGTAACCCGCCCGGAAATATTTTTCAGATACTGCAAAACCTACTGCTGAATGCGGTCGCTAACCCTGTTACTGCGCTGATGGAAGGTAATTTTATTGCTATTCTTGCCTGGGCCGTCGGTTTGGGTTTAATGCTGCGCCAAGCCAGCGAAACCACCCGCCTTGCCCTTAGCGATCTTTCTGACGCCGTTTCACGGATTGTGGCGCTGGTTATTCGCATTGCTCCACTGGGTATCTTTGGCCTGGTGGCCGGTACGCTGGCCGAGTCAGGTATCGAAGCGCTGCTTAATTATGCTCAGCTATTAACCGTTATTGTGGGCTGCATGCTGTTTGTCGCGCTGGTGAGCAACCCACTGCTGGTGTACATCGCCACTCGTCAAAACCCTTACCCACTGGTCTTTGCCTGCCTGCGTGGCAGCGCGATCACCGCCTTCTTCACGCGTAGCTCTGCTGCCAACATTCCGATTAACCTTGAGCTTTGCCGCCGCCTGAAGCTAGACCCCGACACCTACTCCATCTCTATTCCGCTGGGTGCCACCATCAACATGTGTGGCGCGGCCATCACTATCACTGTCATTACGCTGGCCACGACACATACCTTAGGCATCAACGTCGATTTCCCCACCGCGCTACTGCTATGCATCGTATCCGCACTGGCGGCTTGCGGCGTTTCAGGCGTGGCGGGCGGCTCGCTAATGTTGATCCCGATGGCCGCTAACCTGTTTGGCATCCCTACCGAAGTGGCTATGCAGGCGGTTGCGATTGGCTTTGTGATCAGCGTGGTGCAGGACTCCACAGAGACGGCGCTTAACTCCTCAACCGACGTACTGTTTACCGCGGCTGCTTGCCGAGCTAAAGAGGCAAAGACCAGCGCCTAAATTTAGAGCGTTCAGCCTTCTCTTAACAGCCACGCTCCCGCTGTTAAGAGAAGGCCAATAAATACCAACGGCCCGTTTTGGATCATGACTTCAAAACGGGCCGTTTTGGTATTTGGCTTCTTGCGGTTAGCATCACCCACCACTCGCTCAAGCGGCGAAGCGCTTTATAACGCTCAGGTTGACAAACAAGTGTTCTTTATATAGAACGTTCTATATAAAGAACAACGAGACACTCTTCATGGATAAGCTTTCACTTAATACGTTGGGCCAGCATTTACAGTCGCTGCGCCAGCAACAAGGCCTTTCGCTTTCTCAGTTGGCGAACGCCGCCGGTATGGCTAAATCCAATTTGTGTCGGCTTGAACAAGGCAACGGCAACCCAACGCTGGATACCATCTGGCGGCTGGCCGTTCAGCTCAACATTCCCTTTGGCACTCTGGTAGCGCCGATTACCGTTCCGCTAGGCGAAAACGGCGTGCAGGTACGCCTCATTGACCAAGGCAAAGACTCTCCCCAAGTGGATGCCTACTGGATGCGCTGCACACCCAACACGCTGCGCCTGGCTGAAGCGCATACGCCAGGCACCCAAGAATCACTTACCCTTATTAGCGGCTGGCTGGAAGCTGGGCCGGAAGGTAACACCACGCAGCTTACCCCCGGTGAAACCCTGACCTTCCCTGCCGACCAGCCGCACATTTATCGTACCCATGCGGCAGAAGCCACCATGGTTCTGACCATCACCTATGGTGAAAAAGGTGATACACCATGAGCCAAGTATTAACTCACTCAGCGCTAAAAGGCGCACGAGAAGCCATTCCGCTACTGGGCGGCTATATACCGGTCTCACTCTCGTTCGGCCTGGTGGCGACACAAGCGGGCTTCACCACATGGGAGGCCGCCGCTATTTCACTGTTGATCTACGCCGGAGCCTCGCAGTTTCTCTTTGTTGGTATGATCGCGGCGGGTTCGCCGCTTTGGCTGGTTGTCGCCATGACGCTATTGATCAACGTACGCCATGTGGTTTATGGCCCTAACTTGGCCGCATTATTGCCTCAGAGCCGTCACTGGCCCTGGCTTATGCACGGCCTTACTGACCAGGTGTTTGCTTTAGCCTTAACGCGGCTTCCTCACTTGGATAAACCGGAGCGCTTCGGCTGGTTTTTGGGAGCATCGCTCCTCGCCTGGGGCGCCTGGATAATAGGGACTATCGTAGGGGCGACGGCGGGAGAGGCGTTCACCGCTCGCTGGCCTCTGCTGGGTGAGATTATGCCTTTCGCCCTGCCCGCGCTGTTTTTAACCATGGTAGCACCGCGATTTACCGACAAACGCTGGTCGCTCGCACTCAGCGGGGCCATATTACCCGCACTCTTTTTTACGCTATATGGCTGGGCCAACGTCGCCATCCCGCTTGCGGCTGCTTGCGGCGCGCTCTGCTTCTATATGGTCAAGTTTGAATCCAGCAAGGGTGCGTTATGAGTACCGGACTTTGGTTAGCGGTTATTGCCTCGGCATTGGGTACGCTACTCATACGCGTCGTCCCTTTTCTGTGGATGCAGCGCCGCTTAGGCAGTGATAGCGGCATCAACAACATGCCTCAGTGGCTGGGTATTTTAGGGCCGCTAATGATTGCAGCGGTGCTGGGCGTTTCTATTGTACCGGTTAACCCAAGTACGATTTCCTGGACCGCAACCGCGATTGGACTGCTGGTTACCCTACTGGTATGGCTGCGCGTGCGTTCACTGGGTTGGCCGGTGGCAGCAGGCGTCGGCATGTTTGGGCTAGTACAAGTAGGCGCTTCCGTGCTTTAACCAATGCACGTCAGTTGCTGAATGACTCAGCAACTGACGTTAACCACCCACCAGCAGCAACCTACCAGCTATATTTCAGGCTACCCACCACGCTGCGTGAGGCCCCGTAATAGCAGTAAAAGTCACAGCCACTGACATACTCCTCATCGGTAAGGTTGTTGACGTTAACCTGGGCAGTCCAGCTGTCGTTAATGCGATAGCTCGCCATGGCATCATAGAGCGTTGTAGAAGGGACATTTTGCTCAATAGTGCTATTCGCGCTGGGTACTGTTTCCCCCATATAACGCACACCAGCCCCTACCGAAAGCCCAGCTAACGTGCGGCTCATATCGTAATCCAACCACGCCGACGCCATGTGCCTTGGCACCAAGGGAACGCGCTCATCCCGCAGTGCATCATTCACATCATAGCGGGCATCGGTATAGGTATAGGCCGCAATCAGCTTTAGCTCATCCGTTAGATAACCCACGCCTTCGATCTCTATCCCCTGCGAGCGGCGCTTACCTACCTGCTCCTGAACAGGTGCGCTGGTCGAGATCAGCGTGTTATTTTCTTCGACATCAAAGGCGGCAATCGTGAGGTAACCATCTACGTCCAGCGGGGCAATTTTAACCCCAGCCTCAAACTGGCGGCCCTCTAATGGCTCGTAACTAGCGCCATCCGGCCCAATACCCGCCACCGGGGTGAACGACTCGCTATAGCTCACATAGGGGGAAACACCGTTATCGCCCAGGTACATCGCACCGGCTGTGATGGAGAGATGTTCGTCATCGTACCCTTCGCTGGAGCTGCCAGAGGTATCGCTAAAATCGTCGCTGCTATCGACATTATCGTAGCGCGCCCCGGCAAGCAGAACCCACTGATCGGCTATGCGCAGTTGATTTTGAACATAGAGCCCCACTTGGCGGCGATCGACATTATGCTCGGTTGGGTCGCCGGTATCAGGCGCAGTAAACGCCGCATAATCGGGATGATATAGATCCACCGTATCGATATTTGTAAAGAAGCTAGAGCCATCGCCCAAGGTGCGGAAGCTGTCACGGTTGGTGTAATTTAAATTCAGCTCTTGATAACCCGCGCCGACCAATAACGTATTCTCTGTGTTCTCAGTATAAGTACGCGCGATGAGTCGGTTATCAATATTAAACGCATCGTACTGGCCATCCCGGTCAATAATCCCACGGGAAATACTGCGTGGCGGTGTCACATACGAATTGGGGTAAACGTTACGCAGTTCCAAATCCAAATGGGTATAGCGGGCGTTCTGCTGGAACTCCCAGGTATCGTTTATCTGGTGCTCCAACTCATAGCCAATCGCAATCTGGCGCTGATCTAACCGATCATAATCCGGTTGACCAAAATTGGTCGCTGGGTCAATTTTCCCAAACGGAGAGTCTTCAAGGGTACCCAGTGCCGGAAAAAACCCAGTGGTAGGCACGCCTTGGTCTTTCTGAACGCTAGCAAGGAAGGTGACGGTGGTATCATCGCTAACATCGACCTCCAGACTAGGCGCAAAGTAATAGCGCTCTTTTTCACTCCCGTTGAGCTCGCCCTCGCCATCGCGATAGAGACCCACTAGGCGATAGCGCACGTCATCGCGCTGCCCCACCGGACCAGACACATCCACCCCTACTTGGCGATGATCATGGTTACCGGCTTCAACCTGCAGCGTTCCTTGCGGTTCACGGGTAGGCCGTTTACTAATCCCGTTGATCATACCGCCAGGGGGCGCCTCGCCATAGAGAATTGACGCAGGCCCTTTCAAAAGATCAACACGTTCAAAGCCAAAGGGCTCACTCATCCACCAGAAATAGCCTCCTGTGCGGAAGAGCCTTAAACCATCCTGGTAAGTAGCGCCTTCCGCACTAAACCCACGCAGGAAAAACCAGTCGGCATTGTTGTCATTACCGTAAGGCTGAGACACAACACCGGAGCGGTACTGGAAGGTCTCGTCATATTTATTGACGCCTCGATCCTCAAGCTCCTCCGCACTAACAGTTGAAATAGCGCGAGGCGTTTCTACATCTGGCGTATCCACCTTCAGTGCGGTCGCCGTCACTACGGTGGTCCCCATGTTCACGGCCTCTTCCTGCGCCAGTGCAGCAAAAGGCACAACACACAACGTACCCCCTAACGACACAGCCAATGCACGGCGAATAGCGACAGACAACGGTGTAGCGGAAAAAGGCGAACGACGCATGTTAAACAAACCTCACTGACAGGCAGAATGGGGGGGGAGGAGCCCGTGTTTTTATAGTAAGCAAACAGAGGAAGGCGAATGATACGGATTATTATTCACAACTACAACAATCACACGATGTCAAGTTTTCTTAGCCACAACGCCATTTGCAGACTCGCCGCCGTCTTTCCTAAGGAGACTTGTGCTCTTTCGCACTTCTTTTCAAAATTGACTAGCAGTGAAATAAATTGGCGAGGCTTACTTATTCGCCTGCTAGCAAGAAAACGCTTTGGGAAGGTGCCAGATTAGCTATCTGGAACCTTGCTTTAGGTCTAGCAGGCTACCTGAGTCGTGCTCACACATGTTTCAACTATTGTTGATCGTCAACGCAAAACAGCCGGCTACTTTCGAACTAACAGCGAAGCACATCGCAAAGATGGGTAACTTTCAAAGGACGCGGAGAGACATATGGGAAGGAAGATTGATTTTGAGCCATGGGACTTAAAATCTCTTGCCAGAAGCAAGCAAAAATTAGAAATGGTGGGCCCAGTAGGACTTGAACCTACGACCAAGGGATTATGAGTTTGTCGCTGACACCCTATATCTAGGAAAATCAAGCGTATACAAGCGTAATCAAGATAAGTAGAAAGCACTTATACGTCAGCAGTTTAGCGCAATTTGGCGAAAGAGGACAGACTTGATGTGTGTACCTCTACTGTACCGATGAAGCCTACTTTCCAGTACATCTCATGCAGTTCTCCAGCAGTAAGGGCGTGACCGCGGCACCGCTGCCATAGGGTCGCCCCTGCGATGCCATGTTCATCGCTCTGCTTCAAATACTCTGCCCTGTCGCCGTTCGATCTCTTCCTTCGACAGCACGCTGGGCCAGGTTGCTAGTTCCGCGTCTGTGAGGCCCGTCAGGATTTCGGGCAGGCTGGTTGTCCGGGCGTGACTGGGCGGCTCGAACTAGTAGCTGGCAGCGCTAAGTCCCGCTTCGACCTCCTCGGTGATGAAAAACGGCTCGTCCTGATGCGGTTTCTTCATGTCACCCTCCTTGGTTTTCACTTTCATTCGCAGTTATGAAAACTTTGCATTATTCTGATGTTTTCTACCAATGATTGGCCAACTGATGCCCAACAGCAGCGAAAGCGCAATTCTGACGATCAAGGAAGTTGCCGAGTACCTGAAGGTAACGGAGCGGACGATCTACCGGCTTGCGGCAGCCAAGAAAATTCCTGGCTTCAAGGTGGGTGGGATGTGGCGCTTCCGACAAGCTGACATCGACGACTGGATTACCGCCCAAGCGGAAAAACCGGACGCGACATAAGTGTTGATTGCAGCATGCCTTCGAGGATAACCGTCTGATGGAACTGATCGACAACATCAATCGCTTGCTGGGCGACGACCTCAAGCAAACCCTCCAACCCGGGGCGCGCCTGAACATCGCCGCCTCTTGCTTTTCGATGTACGCGTTCGAGGCGTTGAAAGCCGAGCTAGAAAAGATCGACGAGCTGAACTTCATCTTCACGTCGCCCACTTTCGTTGCCAATCAGGTCACCGACAAGATTCGCAAGGAGCGCAAGGAGTTTCAAATCCCCAGGCTTGATCGGGAGCGCAGCCTCTATGGCAGTGAGTTTGAAATCCAGCTGCGCAACAAGCTCACCCAGCGGGCGGTGGCCAGGGAGTGCGCTGACTGGATACGGCGCAAGGCTAGGTTCAAAAGTAATCGCACCAAAGCGCCTATGCAGCAGTTCGCCTGCGTGCAGGCGGGCAGCACCGATACCGCCTATATGCCCCTGCACGGTTTCACTGCCGTTGATCTGGGATATCAGCAAGGCGATGCGGTCTCCAACCTTGTGAACAAGATGGAGGATGCCCCCTTTGCTGCCACCTACCTAAGCCTGTTTGACCAAATCTGGAATGACTCCGAGAAGCTGGAGGACGTGACGGCGCAGATCTGCGAGCACATCTCTTCGGTTTACCAGGAAAACTCACCCGAAAGCATCTACTTCCTGATGCTCTACAACATCTTCAACGAGTTCCTCGACGACATCGATGAAGACGTTCTACCCAATGACCGCACCGGTTATCAGCATACGCTGATCTGGAACAAGCTCTTCAATTATCAGAAGGACGCGGCCACCGGCATCATCAACAAGCTGGAAACCTACAGCGGCTGCATCCTCGCTGATAGCGTGGGCCTGGGCAAAACCTTCACCGCGCTTGCGGTCGTCAAGTATTATGAGCTGCGCAACCGCTCAGTACTGGTGCTCTGCCCCAAGAAATTGGCGGACAACTGGCTCAACTACAACCGCAATCTCAAAACCAACATCTTCTCCCGTGACCGGTTCAACTACGATGTGCTGTGCCATACCGATTTGTCCCGTACCAGCGGCGAATCCTTCGGCACACCGCTGAACCGGATAAACTGGGGCAACTACGATCTGGTCGTTATCGACGAGTCGCACAACTTTCGCAACAACGACGCCTACAAAGACAAAGAAACGCGCTACCAGACGCTGATGCGCAAGGTGATCCAGGAAGGGGTAAAGACCAAGGTATTGATGCTATCGGCAACGCCCGTGAACAACCGCTTCAGTGATCTGCGCAACCAACTGGCGCTGGCATACGAGGGTGACTCGGAAAACCTCAGAAAGAAGCTGCGCACCAGCAAGTCAGTGGAAGAGGTCTTTCGCAATGCCCAGGCAGCCTTCAACACATGGTCAAAGCTGCCTCCGGAGAACCGCACCGCACGCGCGATCCTAGACTCGCTGGATTTCGACTTCTTCGAGTTGCTCGATAGTGTGACCATCGCACGCTCACGCAAGCATATTCAGACCTTCTACGACACCACGGACATCGGCCCATTCCCCGAACGTCGTAAGCCACTCTCTTTCCACCGCCCTCTAACCGAACGGGCGGATGTGTTGGGTTTCAATGCAATTTTCGAACAGCTTTCGCTGCTCAAGCTGGCTGTATACGCGCCCATCAGCTACATCCTCCCCAGCCGCCTTAAGAAGTACGAAGAAATCTACGACACCAAGGTGGGCAGCAAAGGCACGCTGCGCCAGGCCGATCGCGAAAAGAGCCTGCAGGCTCTGATGACGGTCAACCTGCTCAAGCGCCTTGAAAGTTCGGTGCAGTCTTTCCGCCTCACCCTGCAATCTCTACGGGCCAAAAACGAAGCCACGCTGGACAAGATTGCCGCATTCAATCATTCGGGTGCCGGAGGCACCGTTGGCGATCTTACGGACGTGCTGGAAGGGCTGGATGCCGAAGATGACGACTTGCCGATGTCCGGTGACGAAAGCGGCGAGATCGGCGGCAAGATCAAGATCAGACTCGCCGACATGGACTTGCCATCCTGGGAGCACGAACTCAAGGTGGACTTGCAGGTTATCGACGGTTTGCTGGTCTCCATGAACAGGATCACGCCGCAGGAAGATGCCAAGTTGCAGCACCTCAAGGCGCAACTGCTCGGTAAGATCGAGAACCCCATCAACCCAGGCAACCGCAAGGCGCTGATCTTCACCGCCTTTGCCGACACCGCCGATTACCTGTACGCCAATCTTGCGCCGGAGCTGCTGGCCAAGCTTTCGATCCACAGTGCCAAAGTCACCGGCAAGAGTGCGCCGCAATCTACCATCAAACACGGCTCGCACAAGCGCAGCTACGACTTCCAGGAACTGCTCACCCTGTTCTCCCCACGCTCGAAAGAGAAAGCCATTGTGCTGCCGGACGAGCCTCACGAGATTGATCTGCTGATCGGCACCGACTGCATTTCCGAGGGCCAGAACCTGCAAGATTGCGATTACCTGATCAACTACGACATTCACTGGAACCCGGTGCGCATCATCCAGCGCTTTGGCCGCGTGGATCGGATCGGCTCACCCAATAGCAGTATCCAGTTGGTCAACTACTGGCCGGATATTTCGCTCGATGAGTACATCAACCTCAAGGAGCGGGTCGAGAGCCGGATGATGATCGCCGACGTCACCGCCACCGGCGACGACAATGTACTGTCCGCGCAGGCTAACGATGTGTCGTACCGCAAGGAACAACTGCGCCGCCTGCAAGACGAAGTCATCGAACTGGAAGATCTGAAAACCGGCGTCTCCATCACTGATCTGGGCCTCAACGACTTCCGCATGGACTTGCTCAACTACGTCAAAGCCCATGGCGAACTGAGCAATATACCCAATGGCATGCACGCCGTGGTTCCTTCCAAGCCCGAGTTGAGGCTGGCTCCGGGGGCGATCTTCACCTTACGCAACCGTTCGCTTTCTTCCAAAGGAAGCGACCCCACCCTCAACCAGCACAACCGCCTGCATCCTTACTACCTCGTCTACATCAGCCGCGCAGGCGAAGTCATCCACGACCACACCGAGGTCAAGCGCCTGCTTGATCTAGTGCGTAGCTGCTGCAAGGGACAGGATAAGCCCATCGTCGAAGCCTGTCAGCGCTTCAATCAGGAAACGCTCGATGGTCGCCAGATGCAGACCTATTCCGACCTTCTGGGCCAATCCATTCGGTCAATGATCGAAGTGAAGGAAGAAAAGGATCTGGACAGCCTGTTCAGCGGTGGCAAGACCACGGCACTGACCAACACCATCTCGGGGCTGGATGATTTCGAACTCATCAGTTTTATCGTGATTCAGGAGGTTGAGTGAGTCAGGGAGCGGCCACACAACAACCCTCGCTGATTGCGTACCCAAAGCAGGCAGCCGTTGGCCGCGTTCTGCCCAAGAGCAAGATCTACGAGCACGGCGGGGCCAACACCCGGCTAAAAGAATTGTTCGTTCAGCAATTAGAAAAAATCGTCTGGGCCTTCAAGCTCGCCCCGGAAACGCTACACCTGCCCGAGCGGCCTGGCGTGCCAGAAATTCAGGTATTCAGTCTCCTGCTCAAGACTCCCAAATTGCACCACAACGTGTTGCGCAGTATCGACGGAGCCATACCCTTCCCCATCGTGTTCGAGCTGAACTTCGAGGATAAGACTCAGATCATTGCTGCCTACAAACGCCCGAACGAAGCGGACACCAGCCGCTGGGTACTTTCGGACTATTTTGCGACCGAGTGGTTGCCTGCCAACAGCGAGCGCACCGCGATGCCCATCGCTCTGCACCTGAGTGGCCTGTACGAACAACTGCTTCACCGGCTAATCCCTTTGCCAGCGCGGCCACAGGAGACACTGGCCGAACTGGTCGCGCGTGTCGAGCAAGCACAGGCCAAACAACGTGAGGTGGACAAAACCTCGGCTCGGCTGATCAAGGAAAAACAGTTCAACCGCAAAGTGGAAATCAATGCCCAGTTGCGGCAATTGAAGCAAGACTATGCAGCATTGGTCCGCTGAAAACTTAGGAGGTTGAAACCATGCCAAACCCCAACGAACAGACAAGCTCAAAAGAGCAGTTCCCCAATATCGTCAAAGTCAGAAATGACCATAAACCACTGTACTTTGGAGCATCCGAGGACAAGACGTTCAAGCTCCAGGAAGGCAGTGAAGCATCTTGGGTAAGTTCAGAGGAGTTCAGCCAGAAGGAGCTTCGGGAGCACATTGAGCCGTGGTTGACATCACTCTTTCAATCGGAGCACCTCTCACTGTTGGCTGGGTCGGGCCTCACTCATGCGGTGCATTACATGGCTGCTGGAAAAGGTGCAGCCGGCATGGAAGCGCTTCCACTTGCCACTCTTCAAGACAATATCAACGCAGCAGCCGAAGCGTCAGCAAGCCATGCTGGAAGGAAGAAGGGCAACATTGAGGATCAACTGCGGGCAGCCAGCGAACTGTTGCGTGGTCTGGAAATTCTTCAAGACGATCAGGCCGACACATTGCGTGGAGAACTCGAAGCGGGAATGAAGACGTTCGCCGAGTCCATCCTTAAGAGCGAAACTGGAATTGCTGCAGCTCCGGATAGCCAACGTGAACAAGCCTTCAATACCTTAGTCACATTCCTAATGAGCTTCGCAAGTCGGATTGGAACGCGCGATCGCTTGAGCATTTTCACGACCAATTACGACCGGCTGATTGAAGCTGGGGCGGAACTGGCTGGCGTGCATCTTCTGGATCGCTTTCTTGGCAACCTAATGCCCATCTTCCGATCCTCTCGACTTGACCTGGACATGCACTACAACCCGCCGGGTATTCGCGGCGAACCTCGGTATCTGGAAGGCGTCGCTCGCTTCACTAAGCTGCATGGCTCTGTGGACTGGGTGCAGACCGGTAAGGACATTCGCCGCATAGGCCTACCGTTTGGCGCCGACACGGTTGCCCCTTATTTGCAGGCTCCGGGCCTGGGCGAAGCGACAGCCCACAAGCTGATGATCTATCCCAACGCCGCCAAGGACAGGGAAACCGCCGACTACCCCTATGTGGAGTTGTTTCGTGATTTGGCTTCGGCGGTATGCCGCCCGAACAGCACGCTCGTCACCTATGGCTATAGCTTTGGGGATGAGCATATCAACCGGGTGATTCGCGACATGCTCACCATTCCATCCACGCACTTGGTTGTGATTTCGTTCGATGATCCACTTGACCGCATAATGCAAACCTATGAACAGATCGGCCGGCCATCACAAATTAGTTTGCTGATTGGCCCGGCTCTAGCGGACTTGGCAACCCTTACAGAGAGCTATCTGCCCAAGGCGGCGATTGACAAAACTACGTTCCGCATGAGCGAATTGCTCAAGCAGCGATTTGCCACCCAGCAAAGCACTCCCAAGGCGAAAAACCAAGCCGACGAAGACGGGAGCGATCAGCTATGAGTCTGTCTCCACTGGCGCATGCTGACGCTCTGCGCATAGGTACGATAGATTTCGTCTCGCCCGATGAGATCAAGGTCTTGCTGGACATAGAAGCGCCAGGCAGTGTTTCCCTCAATACCGGCACGCCGCGCCCGTTCCCCCGCATCAATGGTTATGTGCTGGCACCTGGTGAGCAAGGTTACTTGGTCGCACAGGTGGAATGGATCACGGTCGAGCGTTCGCAGTACCCCAAACGCAAGGGCATGCAGGACTTTGGCCTGGTGGATCTGCCGTATCCTCTGCGAAAGATGAGCCTGAATCCATTGGGCATCTTGTCTTACACTAGCGGAGACAGCGACAAGGATCACTACGAGTTCAAGCGCGGCGTACAGGCTTACCCCTCGGTGGGCGATCCGGTTTTACTGCCCACGCAAGATCAGCTTCGCGCCATCGTCGAGTCGGGAGAGAACAGGCGCGTCAAGATCGGCGTCAGCCCGTTGGCTGCCAATGCTGAGGTGAAGATCGACCCTGACCGCCTCTTCGGTCGCCATTTGGCTGTCCTAGGCAATACGGGCAGCGGTAAGTCGTGCTCAGTTGCTGGACTGGTTCGTTGGTCGATGGATGCGGCTAGGAAGGCACGCAATGGCGCTGATCCGAATGCCCGCTTCATCGTACTCGACCCCAACGGCGAATACGCAAACACCTTCAAAGGTATGGGTAAGGTGCGAGTATTTGCAGTCGATCCGTCTGAAGGTGTTGGGCAGCTCCAGGTGCCCTTGTGGTTCTGGAACAGTTCCGAGTGGAGTGCGTTTACTCAAGCCAGTACGAAGATGCAACGCCCACTGCTTCGGCGTGCGTTGCGAGATGTCAAAGCAGGAAAAGCCCTTTCGAGCACCTCGCCGGAAGAAGAGAAGCTCGCACTACGCCGCTATCTTTCCTCCCGATTAATTTCGATACGCCGAGATCTTCGTTCAGGTGATATCCAAACCGATGAATCGAAGTTTGGCTTCCGTCTGAAAGCAATGGCCACAGATTTGCAAAGGAAGATGGTCATACATGGAGATAACAAGCTAGATGAAGCTTTAGCGGCAATCAATGCTGCTTTAGGAGCCGCCCACCACAGCTTTGTTAAAGGGGGCGAGACGATTGAATATTATCGTGCCTTTAATGAGGCTCACGTTCAGGAAATCATCACGGCACTGGAATCCTCGGTTGATACTGTAGGGGGAGTTCTTCTCCATGAAGGGCCAGATGAGGACGTGCCAATAGCCTTTGACGGCTCTCAACTCCCAGATCACCTCGAAATTCTGGCTGAACAAGAAAACGCCAGTCAGTTCGTTGATTTCTTGGTATCCCGCATTCGCACACTCTTGTCCGACACTCGGATGCGCTCAATCATTTCTAACACGGACGGCATAAACCTTGACGACTGGTTGAGTGACTATCTTGGCGACAGTGAGGCCTCAAACGGCTCCGTGACAGTGATTGATCTTTCGTTGGTTCCGGCGGAAGTTGTCCACATTATTACGGCAGTGATCGCCCGCATGACTCTTGAGTCTTTGCAGAGGTATAGAAAAAATCACAAAGAGGGAAAAGTATTACCCACCGTGCTGGTCATGGAAGAGGCGCACACCTTTATCCGTCGCTACTCAGACAGTGCCGAGAACCAGAACTCCGCAACCATTTGTTGTCAAGTCTTCGAGAAGATTGCACGTGAAGGACGCAAGTTCGGACTGGGTTTAGTGCTCTCCTCCCAGCGCCCAAGTGAGTTATCACAAACGGTGCTATCACAGTGCAACAGTTACTTGCTCCACCGCATCAGCAACGACCGTGATCAGGAATTGGTCCATAAGCTCGTGCCTGACAACCTGCGTGGCCTGCTGCGCGACTTGCCGTCGTTACCCTCTCGCAACGCCATCCTTTTGGGATGGGCATCTGAACTTCCCGTCCTGGTGCAGATGAATAGCTTGCCCAAGGATCAACGGCCCAAGTCGGATGATCCCGATTTTTGGGCGGTTTGGTCTGGCGAGGGACTGGAGGAAGATGATCACGGCCAAAAAATTGAGCGCAGTGCGAATTGGCAGGCTATCGCCGCTGATTGGCAACAAACTGAGGTCGAAGCGCCCCAAGCGGTTCATCAGGATCAATTTGATGATACTGGCGCCACCGACGAAGATGACAATATTCCGTTTTAGCAGGGCAGTTTTTTAATACTGCTGAATCTGTAAATATTTTAGGAAGTTGCCCATGGATAAATTGAAAATGCACTCCCCCAACCTGACCGAAGACAACATTGCCCGTCTTCGCGAGATGTTCCCCGGCTGCGTGACGGAAGCGCAAGGCGAGGATGGCGGCGTGAAGCTGGCAGTGGATTTTGACCAGCTTCGGCAGGAGCTGTCCGACGCCATCGTAGAAGGCCCACAGGAACGCTATCACCTCAACTGGCCTGGCAAGCGCGAGGCGCTGCTGACAGCCAATGCGCCGATTGCCAAGACGCTACGCCCCGTGCGCGAGGAGAGTGTGGACTTCGATACCACAAAAAACCTGTTTATCGAAGGCGACAACCTGGATGCATTGAAGCTGTTGCAGGAGACGTATCTGGGTAAAGTCAAAATGATCTACATCGATCCGCCGTATAACACGGGCAATGACTTTCTTTATGAGGACGACTTTGCTGAGGATGCCGGTACGTACTTGCGTCGCTCAAACCAGGTGGATGAGGAAGGAAATCGTCTGGCGGCAAATACGGCAGCAAATGGTCGGTTCCATTCCGATTGGCTGACGATGATGTACTCCCGATTGCGCCTCGCCAGAAATCTACTCAGTGAGGATGGAGTTATTTTTGCCAGCATTGATGACTGTGAGTCACAGAATTTAAGAAAGATTTTGGACGAGATATTTGGCGAAGGAAATTCCATTGCTCAACTGGTATGGGAAAAAAAGAAGAAAGGAGCCTTCCTTTCTGGAGCCTCAACGAATGTCAAAGAGTATGTGATTGCGTACGCGAAAAATCTGACCTCCTTCAAGGGACTTGTAGGCGAGATAGCTAGGGGTGTAGAAACGTACCCGGTGATTAAAACTACTAACTCTCGGGGTGTAAGAGTTATAAAAAAAGGCATTCCCAGCAAGTATCGAGAGAGTAATCATCGCGTGGCGGCGGGAAGCAGAATTAGCTCAGGAAATATGGAAATGATTTTGCAATCCGACCTGATTATTAAGGACGGCGTGCTTTTAGAGGATGTGGTAGTCGATAGCAATTGGATTTATTCTCAGGAAATGCTCAACAAGTATGCTGAAGACAAGAGCCTTTACGTCACTCAAGACTTGTACTTTCGTAGAGTTGTAAGTGAACCGCGTGAGAAGATGCTTAAGGATCTTCTTCCAATGAAAGGAGATTCGAAGACAGGGTTTGAGTTTGTTTATGCCGACGATTTGTTCTCCGATGGATGGGGCACGAATGAGGACGGATTTGATGAAATGCACGAAATATTTGGAGCTCAAAGTCTTATGAGCTTTCCAAAACCGTCAAAGCTCTTAGCAAAATTGACATTATCGGCATGCAGGTTTGATCCTGACTGCATAGTACTAGATTTTTTTGCTGGTTCTGCAACCACAGCACATAGCGTTATGACTCTCAACTCTCAGGACGGTGGTAATCGAAAATTCATCATGGTGCAGCTACCGGAACTGTGTGGCGAGGCGAGCGAGGCCTTCAAAGCTGGCTACAAGACTATTGCCGAGATCAGCAAAGAGCGTGTCAGGAGGGTTGGGAATAAGCTTCTAGACTCGCCATGTCATGAGAATTGGAAGAAAGACATTGGCTTTCGCGTCCTTAAAATCGACACCTCCAACATGGCCAACGTCTACTACGCACCTGATGCGCTGGACAAATCCAACCTAGACCTGTTCGTGGACAACATCAAACCCGACCGCACGCCGGAAGACCTGCTGTTCCAAGTCATGCTGGACTGGGACGTGGATCTGGCCTTGCCTATAGAGAAGAAAACCATCCAGGGCAAGACCGTGTACTTCGTCGATGACAATGCGCTGGCCGCCTGCTTCGATGCCCACGGCGGCATTGACGAAGCCTTTGTCAAGGAATTGGCCACGCACCAGCCGCTACGCGTGGTGTTCCGCGATGCCGGATTCAAGGACAGCGCGGTCAAGATCAACGTGGAACAGATATTCAAACTGCTCTCGCCGGGTACTGAAGTGAAGAGTATCTGAGGCCATCTATGACAAAGCTCACTCACGATGCCTCCTACCGGCAGGTGCTAACCGACATTAAACAGCGGATTCGCCATGCCCAGACACGGGCGGTGATGGCCGTCAATGCCGAGCTGATTCAACTTTACTGGGAGATTGGTGCGCTGATCGACGCTCGCCAGCAACAGGAAGGCTGGGGTACGGGCGTGATCCCCACGTTGGCCCGCGATCTACATAACGAGTTACCGGAAGAAAAAGGCTTTTCCGAGCGCAATATCAAGCGGATGCTGGCGTTTTACCGGGAATATCCGCATCTACAATTTGTGCCGCAGCCTGTGGCACAAACAGCGGCGAATCGGGAAGTGCCACAGCCCGTGGCACTTTTTCCGGCTGAGCTACTGTGTGCCTTGCCCTGGGGGCACCATGCCGAGCTGATGGCCAAAGTCAAGGATTTGACCACACGGCATTGGTATATGCAGGCGTCTATCGAGCATGGTTGGAGCCGCAATATTCTGTTGATGCAGATTGAATCTGTTGCTCATGAGCGCTTTGGCAACGCGGTGACCAACTTCACCCAGCTGTTACCATCCCCTGATTCGGATCTGGCCCAGCAAACGCTGAAAGACCCTTACCTGTTTGACTTTCTCACGCTGCAAGCGAGTTTCCATGAGCGGGAGCTGGAAACAGGGCTGATAACACATCTGGAAAAATTCCTGCTGGAGCTAGGCCAAGGCTTTGCCTTTGTGGGCCGCCAGTACCATCTAGAAGTAGCGGGCAAGGATTTTTATGCCGACCTGCTCTTCTATCACTTGAAACTGCGTCGCTATGTGGTGATCGAGCTCAAGCGCGGCGACTTCAAGCCTGAATATGCCGGTAAGGTGAATTTCTATTGCAGTGTGGTCGATGATCTACTGCGCCACGAAACTGATGGCCAGACCATTGGCCTGATCCTGTGCCAGCAGCCAGACCGCGTGCTGGCCGAATATGCATTGCGCGATATGACCAAGCCCATCGGGGTATCTAGTTTTGAGCTGACCCGTGCACTGCCAGAAACCCTGCAAAGCAGCTTGCCAAGCATTGAAGACATTGAAGAAGAACTAAAAGGCGGTGATACATGAAACTCAAATTCAAGACCCAGGCCTACCAGACCGCCGCCGTACAGGCAGTGGTAGATTGCTTCAAGGGGCAGCCGCCGGCCTCCAGTGAAGCCATCAGTTACCGTATCGACCCTGGCAAGGCCAAGGCTAAGACAGACAGCCTGTTTTCCGACGCAGGCTTCAAGAATGGCGACCTGGTACTTTCGGATACGGCTTTGCTCGACAACATCCAGCAGGTGCAGCGTCAGCAGAACTTGCCCGTTTCCGATGCGCTGGCCAAGACCAAGATCGCCCGTGTGAACCTGGACGTGGAGATGGAAACCGGCACGGGCAAGACCTACTGCTACATCAAGAGCATTTTCGAGCTGAACAAGCTGTATGGCTGGAGCAAGTTCATCATTGTGGTGCCCAGCATCGCTATCCGAGAGGGCGTGGCCAAGTCGCTGGAAATAACCGCCGAGCATTTTCTGCAGAGCTATCAGAAAAAGGCGCGCTTCTTCATCTACAACTCCAAGCAGTTGCATCACCTGGAGAGCTTTTCGTCGGACGCTGGCATCAACGTGATGGTGATCAACGTGCAGGCGTTCAATGCCACGGGCAAGGATAACCGACGCATTTATGAGGAGCTGGACGACTTCCAGTCGCGCAGGCCCATTGATGTCATCAGTGCCAACCGCCCTGTCCTGATCCTGGACGAGCCGCAGAAGATGGAAGGCGGCAAGACGCTGGATTCGCTGGTCAACTTCAAGCCGCTGATGGTGCTGCGTTACTCGGCCACCCATAAAACCACGCACAACAAGATTCACCGGCTGGATGCGTTGGATGCCTACAACCAGAAGCTGGTGAAGAAGATCGCCGTGCGCGGTATTGCGGTGAAGGGGCTGGCGGGTACGGCGGGTTATCTGTATCTGCAATCCATTGAGATTTCGAGCAAGAGACCGCCCGTGGCGCGGATGGAGTTCGAGCAGAAACTAGCCGGCGGCAGTATCAAGCGCGTGGTTCGCAAGCTGGGTAAGGGCGACAACCTGTTCGATCTTTCCAATGGCTTGGATCAGTACCGCGATGGCTTTGTCGTCTCCGACATCAACGCCAACACGGACACTCTGAGCTTCACCAATGGTGTCGAGTTGACGGTGGGCGATGCCACCGGCGATGTGACCGAAGCGGCCCTGCGCCGCATCCAGATTCGCGAAGCGATCAAGGCCCATTTCGACAAAGAACAAGTGCTGTTCTTACAGGGCATAAAAGTGCTCACCCTGTTCTTCATTGATGAGGTGGCCAAGTACCGGGATTACTCCGCCGCAGACGAGAAAGGCGATTATGCCCGTGTCTTCGAGGAGGAATACAATCTGTACCTCAACGAGATGCTCGATCTGGATGAAACGGCCTACATCAAATACCTGAAGAGTATTACGACGGACAAGACCCACAGCGGTTACTTCTCCATCGACAAAAAGACCAAGCGACTGGCCGACCCTACGGTTGCCAAGCGCGGCGAGAACGCCGGGCAATCAGACGATGTGGACGCATATGATTTGATCCTGAAGGACAAGGAAACACTTCTCTCGCTTCCATCACCAAATGACTCAGATGAACTGCGATCAAAGAAAAATGTTCGCTTCATCTTTTCGCACTCGGCGCTGCGCGAGGGCTGGGACAACCCAAACGTGTTTGTCATCTGTGCGCTCAAGCACAGTGACAACACTATTTCACGCCGTCAGGAGGTGGGGCGCGGTTTGAGGCTGTCCGTCAATCAGAATGGTGACCGAATGGATCACCCGGCGACGGTTCATGAGGTAAACGTGCTGACGGTGGTGGCAAGTGAAAGCTACAAAGACTTCGTGGCGGCGCTGCAAGAAGACATCAGCAAGTCGCTGTCGGCGCGGCCCAGGATTGCTGATAAAGCCTATTTCACTGGCAAGACACTGAGTACGGCTGAAGGGCCGATTACGGTGTCGGACGATCAGGCGACCGATATTGAGTTCTATCTGATCCAGAACGGCTACGTGGATAAGAAGCGCACTATCACCGAGAAGTACCATGAGGCGAAGAACGACGGTGCTCTGGCGGAGCTGCCGCAGGAGTTGTTGCCACACGCTGAGCAGGTGTTCCAGCTTATCGACAGTGTGTTCAGCGAGAGTCAGTTGCCAGACATCGGTGATGACCGTAAGCCGAAGAAAAATCCGCTCAACGCCAACTTTGATAAGCAGGAGTTCAAGGCGCTGTGGAACCGTATCAACCGCAAGGCCGCCTACAGCGTTGATTTCGACTCAATCGAACTAGTGCAAAAAGCTATCAAGGAGCTAGATACCAGCCTCCACGTCACGCCGTTGCAGTACACCATCCAGGCAGGCGAGCAGATCGATCAGGTGACCGATGAGGCACTCAAGCGCGGAGACAGTTTCAAAATTTCCGAAACAGGGATCGAATACAACAAGCAATCGATCCACTCAGCGGTCAAGTATGACCTGATCGGCAAGCTGGCCGAGGGTACGCAATTGACTCGCCGAACGGTGACGGAAATCCTCAAGGGGATCAACGCCGCCGTGTTCGCTCAGTTCAAGACCAATCCGGAGAGTTTCATTGCCGAGACGGTGCGTATGATCAACGAGCAGAAAGCTACCGTCATCATCGAACATCTGACCTACGATGCTGTCGAGGACACGTTCGACCTCGATATCTTCACCGCTGGGCAATCCAAGCAGGACTTCAGCAACGCCGGTGACAAGCTGAAGCGCCATATCTACGACTATGTGGTGACCGAATCGAAGGTGGAGCGAGAGTTCGTGAAAGAACTGGATACCGCCAAGGAGGTCGTGGTCTACGCCAAGTTGCCACGCGGCTTCCTGATCCCAACGCCAGTTGGTGACTACAACCCCGACTGGGCCATCAGTTTCAAGGAAGGCGCGGTCAAGCACATCTATTTCGTGGCGGAAACCAAAGGTTCTATGTCCTCAATGGATCTGCGCGAGATCGAGAAAACCAAGATCAAATGCGCCCGCAAATTCTTCGATGAAATGAACTGCCGCTTCGCCCCGGAAAACGTCAAGTACGACGTGGTGGACAGCTTCGGCAAGCTGATGGAGGTGGTGAAGTAATGGCGATTTCGGATGGGTCAGATGGTACCGAGCCGGATGCGTCTCAAAAGAAGGGTTTCGACATCAGTAGCTTACTGAAGCCTGTTGCCGAGGTGGATACAGCCATTGGAAAGCTTTTCCTGTTTCCTTTAAGTAGGTCGGACATCAGTGCTTTTAGCGACATTTCCACAATAGATCAAAGCAAGCGGATTAGGGAATTTCTCCCCTTCATTGCCAGTCTATCGCCCGACTATTCATGGGAGAAAGAAAGATCCGGGGTTACCCATGACCAAATCCAGTCACTGTCAGATCCAGCGGTGGAGGAACTGGCTGAAGCGTACACGTTATCGAATGCACTTCGATCAGCACGTGAGGGAGGAAAGGATCGAAAGCCCATTGTCCGAGAGGCGAATGAATCACCTACAGCATTCCTGGATCGTCTGTTGCGTAGTGAAGTTGAGGAGCAAACTAATCAATTTCGCAAGTTGACAGATCAGGTTCGAAATAGCTCAGCTATTTTAGGCTCGACCCTGACCGAGTTCGAGCGGCTGAGCGATAGATTGATGCCCGCCGAAATCCCTGCATCAAGCACGGATCATTTCCAGGTCATAAACGAGCAATATAATCGTCAAGCACGCGAGCGTGCAGAAGAGCTGGAGACGGTTCGACTAACAGGAAAGATGACTGCTGAGTCCGCTCAGGCACTCAAAGATTTGGTGGAAGCGGCTGCAACTCTAATGGAGCAGGTGGATAAGCGTGACAGAAAATCCGATCAGTCCACGCGTACGCAGATCACCGTCGCAGTGTGGGCGGTCGGTATTTCTGCGGGATTGTCATTGCTCGCTTTGATCGTCTCCGGTTTTGGTTATCTCCAAGACCGGGACAGCATCATATCCGGCGATCAATGGCAGACGAAAATGCTGACTGTCATCGAACAAGGAGCTGAGCAACGCTCAGCAGTCGAGCTGGAGAATCAGGAATTTCGAGAGCGCGTGATGTCGCTGGATGCGCGCATCGAAGATCTGGAGGCAGAGAAACGGGCTGTTATCGACGCCAGCGAGACGGCGTCCACACCTGAGTCAGATTAGTGTAGGTGGCGGTATTAAAGCGAAACTCGTCCTGTGGAGCCAATACCGCCTTGGCATTGCTCCGAAAGGAGAAGCCGGTCACGGCCACGGTGTGTACCTTGTCACAGCGAGTAGGTCGCCCAGCTTGCTGTCGGGGTTGAGGCTGATACTTGATTTCGGTTCCACTTGCCAGTCGGTTCAAAAATCGTATTCGCTCAATGGTACATCATTGAAGCTGGAACCGATGGACTTTTCCGACACCACGATAATGGCTTGCTTCAACCCCGGATAATACCCGCCACCTGCAGAAATTCCGAATCAGCTTCAGAGCCAGCAACCAATATATGGATATTTTTGGTCTGTAAAACCCCTCCTAAGTCAGATTTATTAGAAAGAAGCACCGGAGCGCAATTTCTTGATGGTGGTCGTCTTGTTACCAAAAGCTTCCAGAAAGGCATAGGGAAACTCAGCCGGATCAAAAGGCTGGAGCGCCAAGTCTGAGATTTTTGCCTCGATTTCAACTGCGTTCATGATGTGCCATTTATCTTGATCGCCAAAAAGGCAGTTGCGTGACACCAAACAGTGCGGCCCTTTCGCCCGGTACAGGCTAGCAAGATTGATATAGCAATCTTTAACGCTGAGCAATGCTTCAGGCGGGGTGCATTCTATGGCACCCCATACATTGGTAAAGCGCTCATTGCTTATCGTTGTGCTATTTACTAGGAGCCATTAGCATTTTCAGCTTAATCTAGGCCACACTTTCTGGTCTACTATGTCTCCTTTTGGAAGCATTGTAACGCATAGAACACATCATCGAATTGTCAGTACTGTCAGTTATTTCAACTACTTTCTATTCACAAAGCTCGCAATCTCATCATTACGCTCCAATTGGCGTTCTTGGGCATACGATACATATTCCCCAACATCAAAGGTGTGCTTTTCCGGGTCACGTTCTTGCCATTCAGCATGTGACTGGCGAGCATTGTCCTGACCCTCGTTAGATAGAGAGTCAAAGCCACCTGTCTGGTTTACCCAGCTACCTTCATTGCTACCACCGAGGCTATCACTGCCGAATGACGGGTTATTACCATCCTCACCTGTGGTATCGCTATCCTGTTCACTATTACTGACGTCACTTTGCCCTTTACCCTCGCGGATCGAAGATGCCAAACGCCCGCCAGCAGTTTGATCAACTTTCTCTTGAAAGCTGCCAGCTACCTTTGAACCTATACCTTTAGCCAGCTCGCTTGTTGTGCCAGCCGCCATTGAAGCGGCTCGACTAAATCCACTACTGCCAACTGAACCACCATCATTTAGCCCTGCTGCTTCTGAGTAGTCACCTGCCCCATCGCTATCACCACTACCGCCAAGCACACTCCCCATACCAGGCATGTCACCACCCCCTGATGATGCCGCATGTGCACTCTCAAAAGCCGCTTTGATAGCAGATGCACCGCCCGCCATATTGGTCGCTCCACTCATGGCAGCACCACCCAAGGCTGCGCCGCCTGAGGCAACGGCAGCCCCTGCGCCTACCGCTCCGCCAACAAGTGCTCCGGCGCTAAATGAACCGCTCGCACTAGCAGCGCCTCCGCCACCAGGAATCAAGCCTGCAATCGTGTTAGGCACAGAGTGAATAAGCACAACCAATACCAGCGCGACTACGAAAACAACCATTAACTCCCGCATCGTTACTGTTTCAGATAGGTCTTTGTAGTAGCCATCCATAATCGATATGGCCACTCCAATCAGCAGCGTCATGGTCAGCAGTTTTAACGCAATACCTAAGACACTGCGGAAATAATTAATGGCTATATCTGACGTCCAGCGCGAACCGCCAAAACCAAGCACGAAAACACCGGCATAAGCCAATATCCAGGCGTTCACCAATGCGAGCAACACATTTGCGGAAACAACCGCCATACAGGCCAGAATGGCCAAGGTGATCAGGAAGATCGAAAGATTATCTATCGGGCTGGTGAAGCTATAGGATTTTGCTGACTTCACAATCATATCGAAGGCAATACTTATGGGCTCTGAAGGAGTTAGCTCTCGATTTAGCCCGCCTGCTGTCGCTCCAATAGTTCGCAGCGAATCGACAATAGACATCGCAAAGTCAGGGCCATTGGTGAGCAACCACCAAAAGAAGCCAGTGAAGATGGTGAAACGTACAAGCTCAGCAAAAAACTCACCGATGTCAGCCTTACGCAATACCATCATGCCGAACGTCCAGACCATTGATATAAGAACAAGCGTCCAAAATAGCCATGACGCATATTCGATAATGGTAGCCCCCCATAAACTACTAGCCGTTAAAAACCTATCGGCTACATCGTCTAAAACGCCGTCCGGCTCAACAGCAGCCCATACAGTTTGTGAAGCCAACAGGAAAGTCAGGAGCATCATAAGCCGTAGAAATATGTTACTCATGATTAAAATCCCTCATTTTTAGATCGATCAGTTGGCTTACCCATATCCCAGAGATGATTAACATTCTCTTCTTGGCACCGTACTAGGTCTTGCTCCTTACATTCATTTTCAGGAGTGCTTGAGGCGGATTGCTCACCACATCCCAGAAGAAAAACTGAAACTAATACGCAGATAAACAAGGCACGGCTAATCTCAATCATGATTAAAACCCCCTGTTCTTGGAGCGATTGGAGGGTTCGCCCATATCAAATAGCTGTTCACGCGAGGCTTGGTATTGAGCTTCACGGTCGGCTTCAGCCTGCATCTGCGTTGTTACTGCGTTTTGCTGAGCAATAAGCAAACCACGGATCTGCAAGAGCTGGTTGGCCTGATTACTAGCAAGCTGATTGGCATAGCCAATGGCGGCAAGCTGGCCATCAGCATCTTGAGCGGCCGTTTGTAGACGCATGAGCTGGCTAGCATCTGACTTTAAATTGTCCTGCTGCTGATCTAGCCCTCTGAAAACCGCATCGTTGGCCCTCTTCTGAGATTCAGATGCCAGCCGGCGATTTTCATCCATTGCTGCCCATTCAGCATCGCTACAACCAGCATTAGAGAAGCAGGGGGATCCACGGTAATAAGCAACGTCTTGGAAGCGATCCAAGTAATTATCGATGCTGCCCAGTTGGTTCTGGTAATACTGGAGTGTGTTAGTAGCCTGCACTAAATCTTTGATCGTCGACTCTGCTCTATCCCAAATATAAGCAGCCGGTGCCATTGTGTTTTGCAGTTGATTTTCATACTGCTGAAGCTGGGTTTGATACTCCTCAATCTGTTTTAGCGTTTGCGCAACCGCCTCTATCGCAGACATTGTGTTTTGCATGAGGTTAGTGCCATCAACCACAGGGATGCCTGCTCGCGCAGGCGAAAAGACGTTTGACGCCATGAAAAGAGAGAGTACGGCAATTTTAGCCGCTGAGAGATGTGCTTTATGCATGGTCAGTTACTCGTCGCCACGTGACAAAACGCCCACATTTCACCTCCGATAAGCGAGCGGTTCCGTCGTTACTAGCGTGTCACCTTAGCTAGTACGGTAGCTGACCTGGGCAACACCGAAGCCCGGCCTTCTTTTTAAATGTCACGGTGTAAGAAGATAATGCTTACCTAGACCTACCTTTGGACTGTTGCTTCGCCTTTTTGGCATTCATTTCAGCCTGTAGCTTAGCTTGAAGGCGTTTTTGTGCAGTCAGCCCTTGCGAAGGCGCAGGCTGTTTTTTTGCCGCTTCACCTCCAATGCTTAATACATTGAGATGGGCCAGAGTATTCAGCCGATTACGACGTATTGGCGGTGGCTTCTGGCCTACAGGAGTTACACCTCGTCGCTCAGCCTTCTGATTTCCCTTGGTCACGTTCCCGCCATTCATTAATGTTTGGCGTTTGCGTTCCAGAAAGTCATCAGCGAACGTGATAGGCAATTGCGAATCCACAGCCGCTCGGATCACTCTGGCCTTAAATTCTGGCGTCCCGTTCACAGTAATGCGGTCACCATAACGCTCCATCGCAATGCGGAGCGCACTCTGAATCCCCATTTGATCGGACTGCGTAGACACTTGGAGCCGATCGCCATCGTCGCGCACGGCACTAACACCGGCTCGGTAGAGTATGGTGCCCTTCTTGGTGATGTTGTCGATTATAGGTGTATGGGCAGCTTTTAACTGGCCCTCCCCTTTAATAGTGTTGCCTTTGAGTCCCTGAGCGGCCTCTCTGGCCCGCAATGCCATCAAGGCTTCGGCATCTCCCTCCTGTGCCTTGCACTTGAGCCAATCAGCCCAGGTGCGCCGCCCATGGGTTTTATAAATGGCCTGACGTGCTTCCTTACATTGCTGCTGGATCGAATCCATATCGGCTTTTAGTGCACTGCTCGCCTGCGCATAAAGAAGCTTTTTGGTAAATTTCCCACTGCCAGCAAGCTTAATAGCTGCTCGTCGGTTTTTACCTTTTTGCTTAGCGCTCTCTATCTGCCGCTCTTTCTGCCGCCGGGCTTTGTCCAGAGCTACCTTTTTATTGGCCATCGCGCTTTGCTGTTCCGACTTGTAGCGTGCGTAAAGCTCGCTGGTGTTCACCCTTAACCTCATAGGATCTTTGCAATACTGTCGGTGAGGTTTACCTTTCTGGGCTTGCTCAGAATCAAACTTCCCAAAGCGCGCCTCTAGTCTCGGCCTGGAGAAGTCGCGCCCCAGAGTGCTCGCCTTAACCATTGTATTATCACCAGCGACCACAACTAACCCATTTCCCCGCTCCCGGATTTCTAAACCATTGTCACGCATGATTTGATGCAGTGCGCTCCAGGACTGTGCCTTCTTGAGTTCGTCCAGGCACTCGCGTTTGATCCAACCAAGAAGACTTTCAATACCGGCGTGTCGCTCCATATCAGCCGCTCGCGCCTCAGCACCACGTTGGCGCGGTATGTGATTATCTCGCTGTAACCCATAATCCTGCTCCAAGGCTTCACAAAGCTCGGCCAGCGCCTGATGCGAATAGTAGGGCTCATGAATGGTATTTCGCGTCGGATGGATCTTATTGATAGCAATATGGACATGCAGGTTGTCAGTATCATTGTGAACGGCACTAATTCGTTGATGCTTGTCGAAGCCGAGCCCTTTACAAATACGGCCTTCGATGGCTGACAGGATTTCTGTGCTAATCTGCTCTCCTGCCCGAAAGCTAAGTATCAAGTGGTAAGTCTTATCACTCTTCGCTCTGGTATTGCCTAACTGGGTCGCTAATACTTCACTGATCGCATCCCGAACAGAATATGCTTCGCAGTTGGTCAACCGTACCTTTCCCAAGCGGTGTGCCTTACTTTGCTCGTCGGTAATATAGTTTACCAACCTGGCAAAATCAGATTTTCCTAAGGAGCGAATGGGAATGTGCTTAGCAATCACTCACAACTCTCCAAAATTTTAGCGGCTAAAATAATCATTGCTTAGCCCTTGGTTGAACCAATGATGTCATTATGCAGCTCATGTCCTCTTGAGTGGCTTCGATACGCCCAAGGAGTTTAAGAATCGTAGCCGTTCCGAAAGGAGCTGTTCGAACATCATCGGTCAGCCACAATTTGAGTAAGCCTCCTAAACGACCAAGATCACCATTTATGCGTACCAACTCGCGAACGTGCTCGTAGTCTGTAACGCAATTAACCTGGTAACCCTGACCAACTTCTCGCAAGTAGCCCGCGACGCTCCGCCCCGCTCGCTTGGCATTGAGTTCAATTAGTTCACGCTCTTGAGGAAGACAGTACACCTTAAGCGGCGTACAGCTCTTCCTAGTGATACTTTTCTGTCCATTCATATAAGCCTCCCCTTTTACTTAAAAAGACCTCGTAGAGCAGGAATAACGTTGAGCACCGTAGGTGCGAATAAGTGAACAGTGAAGAGGCTCCAACATGCTTGCATGGTGGGCCTACTTCACACATCCTGCCCGCCTTACAGCGTTGTTTACGCCAAGGAAATGCATGTTTTCTTCTGTGTATATCATTGCATTTTAGTGGTAATGCCTTGTCCAACTCTGTAACTAGTAAAAAGCCATATAAAAACAAGTAAAAACAACACTTCTCCTTGCAATATGGCGATGATTTACACACTCCAATGCAAAGAAAAACACTGAAATGCACAAGTTTCCACTAAGCAGAGAATTGGCCCCTCAAATGTCAATAACAAAGTATCTAGGGAAGGTCTGAATAACTGCCGATATTCATCACCGCTCACTTGAGCCGAGAAAAAA
>NZ_FUKM01000045.1 GCF_900163645.1 Halomonas citrativorans
GCACATCATTTGTACTCCAGCCCGCTGTAATAGCGCGCTCAATCGCTGATACCGTTCCATCGCCATTCAGGTCGAGCATGACGCCCAGCGCCGCCGTCTGTTCGACCAGCGCGCCTTTGAATTCGTCGGCCAAAAACTGCTCGGCGCTCAGTTGTTTAGGCAACTTGGCCATCATGCCCGCGACCTTGTCGATGGTCGCTGTGGTCTGCGTGCCGCTCGCTGACCAGCCTTTCTGGGCTTCGATGAATCGGTCGGCGTATTGAGTGATACTGTTCATCGCATCGCGGTCGCCGCCTTGGGCTTTTGCGTACTGTTCGTAAAACGCTTGAGAACTGGCGGCGAGCTGGTCAGCGGGCGAGGCCAGGCCCGCATCGGTGCCCTGCAGGTTGGCGAGCCAGCTATCAATACTGTTGCTGAAGCCAGCAAGCTGCTGCTTGGCACGGGCGAGTGCATCCCGTTCTTGATTGATTGAACGCACACGTTCTTGCTGCTGGCGGTCAAGGTTGCGAAGGCGGTCTTGCTCATCTTTCACGGCCCACACGCGTTGTTGCAAAGCGCGGTTGCTTTCATCGATAGCTTCAAGATCCCGGCGGCGCAGCTCGGCTGTGTTGCCCTCCAGTGTTAGCAGCTGGCGCTCCAATTGCTCACGCTCGCGGAGTACATCCGCCACGCTGTTTAGGCCATCAGCAGCGCCGTTTGCTGCGTACTCAGCCGCCTCGGCACTGTTAGCGATAAAATCGAGTGCATCTGTTAAAGATAGTGATCCGCTCGCAACCGCATTAAACCAGTGCTCAAGTCCATCAGCTTCTGGGGCCCGACCCAGCATTTCCTGGTATTGCTGCTCAATGGCTTGGCGAACGGCTCCGCTTGTTTCTTTTAGAGCAGGCGCGAGCGCCATTAATTCATATGCCAGCCTGCCACCTGCATCCGTATTTAGGTTCTGAGCCTCTACGAGCGCACGCAACTCATCGACTGTTTTCGGGATTTCGTCAGTTACACCGGAAAGGGATGAGGCTAAATCTTGCTGAGCGTTAGACAGGCGCTCGGACTCGCTGAATGCAGCTTGATAGTAAGCGTCGTTGACAGCTATGAGGTTATCAATGCCCCCCGCTGCGTTTTGTAGTGACCAGGCAGAGTGGATTGCACCCTCAGCAGTCTCGTCAAACTGTAGGTTTAAGCGCTCAATGCTGTTGCCCAGTAACGCTATAGCATCAAGTGCCTGAAAAAGCCCGTTAGCTGTACCCTGCACATCACCCGTATTCGCTTCTAAATGATCAATGACATCGCGCTGAATTTGCTCGTTTAATGATTGCGCGATGCGCTCAAGATTGAGTACAGCTACAAACGCATTCGCCATCTGCTCAGGGTCAGCGATCTGAGCAATAGCGGATTCAACGTATGCGCCTGATCCGTCGATGATTTCACGCAGACGAGTATCAAAGAGCCCTTCAGGACCGGAGTAGGTGAAGCCCTCGATGCTTTGGCGCATTGCGTCGAGACGCTCGTCGATAGCGGCGCTGGCAAGAACATTATCGAAGACGGCGATCTCGTCCATTAACTGCTGGAGTTGATCTTGCTCTTCGCCCAACTTGTAGTCGCTGAAGCGTGAGATACCAAAACTACCCAGCTCGCTTGTGCGATCGCCGAAGATGCCGGGCTGTTGACCTTGTACGAAATCGAAGTGATAGTGTTTTTTACTCTTACCGAACGCGGCATCAATCGCTCCCCCGATAGCACCGCCAATGGCTGCACCAATCGGGCCGCCGAAATAGATGCCAGCCACTGCGCCGCCGGTTGCGCCCCACGAGCTGCCCGCGTCTTTACCAAAAACGGATTGCCCTAGCTGGGTGCCTGCGTAGCCACCGGCTATGCCCGCCCCAGCGGAGTACATACCCTGCATGCCGCTGAAGTTCTGCATGCTGCCGCCCCAAAGGCCAGTGGCGCCAGTACCCTGAGTGGCTGCATTTGCCCAGCCCGCGCCGCCGTAAGCCTGAGCACCGCCCGCGCCGCCCCACTGAACGCCGCCAATGCCCCCTTGCACGGAATTCCACATATTGCCGATGCTGCCAGGGTTTATGCCAAAGCCGCCGCCTCCCATGCCAGCCTGCTGGCCGCCACCCATCCCCATCATGCCCTGCATTTCGACAATGATAGGCCGGGTAATGGCCATGTGAGCCAGTTCTGCTAGCGTCTGGTCCAGCACGCGCTTCATGGTTTCGCTGGCACTGCGGCTGCCGTCGATGGCGCCTCGCCAAAGATCAGCAAAGCCGTCGTCTAGCCGACGCAATCCGTTCAGCCGAAGCTCATCGAACGCGCCTTCCATCGTGAAGGCGGCGTCTACCGTCTTGGCGGCCAGATCCTCAGTGTCTTTCTGGGCGTCGATGTACTCCTGCTGCAGCAGGCCCATCATCTGGATATTCTGGCCAATGTTGCCGGTGCCCGTGGCGATGGCCAGCGTTAGCGTTTGCATGTCACGGGCTAGCTGGACAGCTTCGCGGCGGCCAGGGATCAGGCGGTTGCGCAGGGCTTCAAGGGCATCGGCTTGGGCTTCGGTGGCTTTGGTGAGTTCGTTGGCAGCGGTGGTGGCTTCGCGGGTAGCTGCGCTGGCCGTTTCGGTTACAACAACCGCTTCTTCAGTAA
>NZ_FUKM01000034.1 GCF_900163645.1 Halomonas citrativorans
GAATGCAGAGCTTCAAGCTACGCTGATGATAAGATGGCAGTTGACAACTCTGAGCGGCCATTGAGTGTCTACGAGACTAGGGTCGATTCAGCCTCCGTGCTTAATGCATTTAGCAAAGTTGAAAATATACGATGACTTGGCTTATAACCTGGGTTTAACTAACCAACTGTAAAGAGCTTCGCGCTCGTTTACCGCTCGACTATAGCGTTGCAGCTATTGCCTACCACCATGATTTATTCCCTTTGTATGCTCCATTTATCCCTGAAGAGCGCCGTAAACGATGACTTGCATGGGGGAATGGGGCACAGGGAACAGTAAACCTGGCGACGGACGTGGCGGCATCACTTGTGAAAGTACTTTGCCACGTTTAAACCCATAACAACCACTAACATTCACTAAAAAGATGGACTAAATTAGCGGCTCTATAGATCCATTCCCCCTTCTAAGCGCGTTCTGCATTACTTCATAATCAATGTTTGAGCGCTTTTTTTCCGGTAATTTGTCGGCATAGTTAACGATATCCAGCAAGTCGTTCATGTTCGTTTCTTGTTCATTAAACGAAGTAAATGCCTGCAAGTACGGTAAGTGGTCGGTGTCCCAGCCAAGCTTGACCGGTTCATCGATAATATTGACTTGGGTGCCGTTGGGTATTTGCTCAAATACAGCTTTAATATCGTCGGGGTGCATACGAATACAACCCCGACTGGCACGCATACCAATACCATCTGGTTGGTTCGTGCCGTGGATTAAATAGCCAGGAATATCCAATAAGATAGCGTGCTGACCGAGTGGGTTATCAGGCCCTGGCGGAACGACATTGGGCGGTGGGTCGCCGCGTTCAGCCGCTTCCTGGCGAACAGATTCGGGTGGATACCAAGCGGGATCCTCAAGGCGCATAGTGGTTTTAGTAATCCCCAATGGTGTATCGAATCCATCTCGGCCGATGCCAATGGGATAAGTCTCGACGCGAGGTGTTTCTCCCTCTTGCACCTCGGGATAGTAGTAAAGCCGCAGCTCTGCGATATTAATGACCACACCTTTACGCTCCACATCCGGCAGTATGTGCTGCGCTGGAATTTGAACCTGCGTTCCTTTACCGGGAACCCAAAGACTGGTGTCAGGATTGGCCCGTCGAATTTCCTCATATCCGACACCGTGTGCGTGAGCAATATCGAGCAAGGTATCCTTTTCGTTCTCTACTTGAACGGTATAGGCCTCACCGACGATATTGCCGGTTTCAGGCAATAGATAATGTCCTAGTGGCCGTGAGGTCTCGCCAAAAGCCGAAAATGAAACAAGCCACAATGCCACCATGAATACGCAGCGAAGCAGTCGACCACTGACTGCAGGTTTTACAAAGCAAGAGTTCATAAGAAACGTTACTCACTATACGACCAAAAGCTCATTAGGCATGATGAACATTAACTGTAAATGAAGCGTGGATGTGGATAATGGCGGCTTTTGGCATTACATAATGCTGTTTAGTTGTTGGTTTGGATGGTTTCGATCTATCGGCTGCAAAATGGGGCTGCCTCATATTAACTTCATCCCCTAATGGCATACTGCTGATAGAAACCATTTTCTATGACCTTGAGGAGTAAGTATGCGGGTATTACTGGTCGAGGATGATGCCCCGGTAGCGGCTGGCGTCGAAGCAGGATTGGCACTGAGCGGCTTTGTGGTTGATACCGTCACCACCTTGGATACTGCGAAAGGCGCGCTAGCCACCATTAACTACGATGCTGTTATTCTCGACCGTCGATTGCCCGATGGAGATGGTTTGACGTTATTGAAGCATTGGCGTCATGCGAGCGTGGCGACGCCAGTGCTGATGCTAACGGCTCGAGATGCGGTAGCGAGCCGCGTCGAGGGCCTTCAGGGAGGCGCAGACGACTATTTGGTCAAGCCGTTTGATCTTGACGAGTTAACAGCCCGGCTCCAATCGTTATTACGCCGTACGGCAGGGCAAGTGGATCACGCCATTCGTCACGGTAGCCTGGCATTAGACCCCGTCACACGTAGCGTCACGTTGGATGGAGAACCCGTCGTCCTGTTGCGACGCGAGTTAATGCTGCTGGAAGCATTAATTCGAGCTCGCGGGCGAATTCTGAGCGCCGATCAATTGAAGGACTGCCTTTACGGTATTGATGATGAGATCGAAAGCAATGCGCTTAATGTGCACATCTACCAACTGCGTCGCAAGCTGGGACGCAACGTGATCGAAACCGTGCGAGGTTTGGGTTATCGACTTGGCAAATACAACAGTGATGCGACCTCATGAATCTGCGCTTACGTCTGGTTGCTACACTTGGAATTACTCTCGTGCTGCTATGGAGTATCACTGCCATATGGTCAATGCGCGACCTGTCGGCGCAGTTGGAAGAGTCTCTGGATCAGCGTCTGGCTCAATCGGCGCGAATGGTGGCTGGTTTGTTGGATCGCGTGCCAGCAACGTCTTGGAACGGTACAGAAGATGAAACGCCAACGATTCCTTCGCTGGATGGTATCGCTTGTCGAGTATCATCGCTTCGTGGTCAAGTGGTGGCGGGTACGCATCCGGAAATGAACGACGTGCTTGCCGTTGAGGCTGAGGGGTATCGTTATCGCGAGCACAACGGGCAGCGCTGGCGAGTTTACACGTTAGTTGATAACGACAAGCGTATTACGGTGGCTGATCGTCTGAAAGAGAGAGAAGCACTGCTGCTGCAGGTTCGCCGGGCCGCGCTTTACCCATTTCTACTGGCGCTGGTGGGCAGTCTTGTTGCGCTATGGTGGGGGGTAACACGAGGACTTGCGCCGCTTGCCAAGTTACAACAACGACTTATTCTGCGCGAACACAATGACCTTTCGGCACTACCTCTTCATGGATTGCCTGGTGAAATTCGCCCGCTGATCGATAGTTTCAATACGCTACTGGCACGAACGCGACGTATGCTTGAATTGGAGCAGCGCTTTACCGACGATGCTGCCCACGAACTTCGTACACCGTTAACTGCCGTTCGCACACATCTGCAAATCGCGAGGCGTGTTGACGGTCACCAGCAGTACGAAGCGATGCAGCAAGCTGAAGCTGGGGTAGATCGACTAACGAAAACGCTTGGTCAGCTTTTGCTATTGGCGCGAATGGAAAGTGAGGACATCACACGTGCCCGTCGTCCTGATCCTACTCCTCTTGGGGGGGCACTGGTGGCTGCGATGACAGAAACCGGTAGCCGTGATCATTGTCATTATCCCCAAGGCGTTAACCAAGTACATGTCGCCCTATCTGAGCCGCTTCTCGTGACGGTTCTACGCAACCTGCTCGAAAATGCGATGCGTCACGGCGCACCCGGTGCGCCGATAGAGATTTCCGTACAGGAATCAAAGGGAATGACAGTCATCGATATCACTAGTCAAGGTGAAACCATTGCTGCCGAACACCTCTCCCGACTGACGGAGCGCTTTCATCGGGGAGATCATCCTAAAGGTAGTGGCTTGGGTCTTTCGATCGTCGAGGCGATTGTCACCCGGGCAGGAGGCCGAGTGACGTTCGCATCTGGCAATGGTGTTGGGCTACGAGTGACGCTTCAATTGCCTTCGGGTTGAACCCGTTTAGATTAAGGTGAATCACTCCCCATAATGGCTCGAAGCTTATCGGGCGAGGGAGCACCCATCACACTGTGCACGTCACCGTTGTCATCCTGATAAAAGGTCGCTGGCGTTGCGAAGAGTTGGCCATCGCGCATTAGCTGGGTGTTTTCGCTAACCCACTGCTCGCTTTGGTCATCCCCTTGATTTTCGGGCATGGCATCGTTGCGGTAATGCTCAGCCAGCGCTTCGCCAGGATTATCCGCATTGAGTATCGCGGCTGCCTTTTCAGGGCTGTCTGCTTTGAGAATACCTACCATCAAATGACGAACCTGAACGTCGCCACTTTCAACCCAGGGTTGGGCGTCTTCCCACAGTTGGCGGCAGTAAGGACAGTTGGGGTCACTAAAGGTATATACGATACGGGGTGCCTCTTTATCGCCATCGCGCACCCAGTGTTGGCTATCCATTTTTTGCCATAACTCGGCGTTTCTTTGACCGTTGACGAGTTGCTCTAGCCGCTCAGCTGAAACGTCCTGGCCCTCGGCATTGATCAGTGTACCAACTAGCGCATGCTCGCCTCCCGAGGTAAGGTATGCCGCAATCGTCTGGCCACGAGCACTACCTGCATATCCAGTCAGCCCGTCCGGCGCATCGAATTCTCCATGAATCGTGAGACCTTGCTGTTCGAGCTCTTGAATAGGGGCGGGCCACTCAGCGGCAGTTGCAGGCAGACTTGTTGCCAGCGCGATGCTAGTCCCAAGCGTTAGTGTGAGGCGTAGTGGTGTCATACAGGCGTTGAAAGCGGCCATGTGTGTTGTCTCCAAAGTGAGGTGAGTTAGAGGTTGAAACGCGCTAGACTGCGATCGAGCGTGGCGCGAGACAGCTCTCCAAAGTGGGTGTCGATAAGCGTGCCATCGGCGTTGTAATAAAGCGTGGTGGGCATGGCCATGGCACCCACGTCATGGCCGAGCGCATTGTTCCGGTCGAGGTAGACATTATCGAGGGTGAGTGACTCTTGCTGTAAAAAGGCACTAACGGTGCTGAGGCTCTCGCCCTGATTGACGAACACGAACGTCACGTCGTCTCGCTCTTGTTGAGCCTGCTCAAATACAGGCATTTCGCGTCGACACGGCGGGCACCAACTGGCCCAAAGATTGACCACCATGGGGCGATCAGCTTCGCTTAGCATAGTGGGAAGAGTCACTTCGTCATGCTTAAGCGTGGTTAACGCCGTCGAAGGAATGCTAGCACCTTGAGATACCATGAGTGTCAGTGCCCCCGCCGTCAGCGACCAGGTCAGGGCCCCTGATATTACGGCTGTTCCGAGAGGACCGCGCTCGTGAGGTTGGCGCCATAGCCGCCAAGCAAGGTAAACCAAGGCGACGACAAGGCCCGCTAGCGGCTCGAAGCCGCGATCGCGTATGTCAAACCACGACCAGAACGTATCGTAGCTTTCGCCATATTGAACGATGAAAACAAGTCGCGCCCCGATCACACCCAAGAGCATGGCATTGAAGATGCTATCGCCAACGTTGACCTTTCGACGGCGGCCTAGCCAGCCTCCGATGATCAGTGCGATAACTATCGAAAGCATCAGCAAAAGCTGCCCTACGCTCAGAGCTAACGGGCCGATAACGAGGCTGCGATCCAGGGGACTCATGAACCACCTCCAGTGGTACTGCTGCCGGTTTGTTTGGCCTGATCGAAGCGCTTCAGAAATGTGTCAGCGTCTAGTTCGCCGATAATGCGCGCACTGCGCCGCTCGTGCCCGTCAGAGCCGAACCACATTAGCGTTGGCGGCCCAACGATGCCGAAGTGCTCCATGATCTCCTTGTCAGATGCGTCGTAGTTAGTTACGTCGATGCTCAACCGTTGCACATTCTCCAGTTCGGCTTGAACAGTGGGGTCAGCGAAAACTTCCTGTTCGATCACCTTACAAGAGATACACCAGTCGGCCGTAAATTCGACGAGCGTCATCTGGCCGCTAACCCCGGTTTGATCAATACGGGCATCAAGCGTGGCTAGATCTTCAACCTCATCAAAGGTAAGCGGTTGCTCATTGTTTGAGCCTCCATTAGTTGATGTAAAAATCGCTAGCGGACGCCAAGGATCAGAGGCACCGCCGGCAGCGCCGATTAACATTAGCGCGCTCCATATGGCTATGCTTGCTGCACTGGCCGTCAAGACTTGAGGCGTGATGCCACTAAGGCCTTCGTTCCGAGCAAGCGACATGAGGGCTATCGCAAAGCTAAGTGTTAGAGCGCCCCAAAGGCCGAGAACGATGGCATCAGGTATTATGCGAGCCACAAACCAAATCGCCATCCCCAGTAATACAAAGCCGAAAAGCGCTCTAATGCGAATCATCCAGGCACCCGGCTTAGGTAGAAGCTGGCTACCCACGGTGCCGATCAGGATGAGTGGTAGACCCATTCCGAGTCCAAGCGATAACAGGGCTGCGCCGCCCAACCAGGGGTTGCCACTATCGGCAATGAACAGTAGCGCTCCCGCTAGCGGTGCGGTCATGCAGGGACCCACTAGCAGTGCAGAGAGCACGCCCATGATGGCAACCCCTTTTAAACGCCCGCCGCGTTGACGTGCCATGCCTGCATCAAGCCGCTGGCGAAGCGCTCTCGGTAGCTCTAATTCGAACAAGCCGAACATGGCCAAGGCGAGAACGATAAACAGTAGCGAGAACAGGCCTATAAACCAGACGTTCTGAAATAGCATTTGTAGATTGGCGCCTGCCATGGCAGCGGCCACGCCGAGTAACGCATAGGTGGCCGCCATGGGCAGGACGAAGGCAGTAGACATTACGAAGCCTGCCGCTCGGTGGCTCTCACCCACCTCTCGTCGCCCCACGATCAGGCTCGAAAGGATCGGTATCATCGGCAATACACAAGGCGTGAACGTCAGTAACAGCCCCATGCCGAAGAATGCCGCCAACGTCCAGAACCAATTACCTCCGGCCAATTGCGCCGCCAGTTGCTGGTCTTCTGCCAACGTATTTTCTGGGTCAGAAGTAGGGTTTTCTCCAAATGAGGATTCGTTCGTGGCATCCGATGTTTCGTCCGTTTTGGCTATGTCCTGGCCAGCAGACGCTAAGTCAAAGGTCTGTTCCTGAGGTGGATAGCAAAGGCCCGCATCGGCGCAGCCCTGCCAGCGAAGAGTAATCGTTTCAGCGTTGCCAGGCTGGGTGGTCATACTCAACGAATGACGATAAACCTCAGAACGTCCAAAATACTCGTCCTCAATGGTTTCCCCATCAGGAATATTCAGCGATAGCTCACGCCCTTCGGCTTCGGCAGAAAAACGGTGCCGATAAAGGTAGTAGTCGGGCTCAATTTGCCAATCAATTTCCAACGATTTGCCATCATGGCTAAGTGTTGGCTTGAAAGCCTGCTCTGGAGGAAGAACGCTCTCGTGCTGACTAAAAAAAGATTGTGCGGTGGCTACAGTAGTAACACTTAGCAAACCCAGTAATAACACCCATTGCACTAGCCAAAAGCAAACGGCCTTTTGTAGTGGCCTGTTCATAGCTCGCATTTCCAGCACTCCTGATTCGATGCTGGGTAGGATGGCTTATGGGGATTAACTGAAAATGAAGCTTTTTCTGCTAATGGCTTGGCTGGTGTACAGACGGCCCTATCTGACACTCGGGCAGTGACCGACGCCTTGCTTTCAGCGGCCCGGAGCAGGATTCCATGAAGCCCCTATCCGCCGTCAACTATGTTAGTTCAGCACGAAAAAGGGAGGTTATAGGATGGGGGCGAGTACAACTTTTGTGCTGCTGGCGGAGCTTTTCTGGGGGTTAGCTGGAAGGGGCGTCGGGATCCTTATGGCCGACGGTTGGGACGCGTTCGTGGTTTCCTTCTACCGGGTTGCGAGCGGACTGTTGTGCGTTCTCATCTGGATAATACTGCGTCCACAAAGTAGAGGCCTGACAAACCGCCAGTATCGGCGTAACGGGTAACTTCTCGTTCTATTTCTTAAGTATTGCGCACGGCAGCGTTGCTGTTGGGGCTGCGCTGATGTACAGCGCCCCAGTCTTCGTATATCTCGTATCCTTCGCTCTAAGGCTCGAAAGTCCCACGCCTCTGAAGTGGGCCGCGATCGCAGTCGTACTTCTTGGTGGCGTGTTGCTGACACGGATTTATGACATCGGTGCGATTGGAGTTACGGCGGTGGGTGTAGGTGCTGGTCTGCTTGCCAGACTGTCCTACGCAATATTCATTTTCGGATTCAAGTATGCGGCGCCACATGGTAGCCCGCGGGCTATTCTCTCTATAGCGCTTACGGTACTTGCCACTAATCTTATCTGGCCGAGGAGTGATGTTGGCCAAGCGGTTGCTGTCCTGGGCACGCCGGGTTGGCCGCTATTCGCAGTACTCGGTGTGCTCGGCGCAGGTTTGTCTTTTGTTCTTTATAACTTCGGCTTGCATCATACTGCCCCGGCCGTGCCTCCGTTGTGGAAATGGTCGAACCGGTCACCGCGACGCTGTTTGGAGTCGTGGTGTTAAGCGAAACCCTGGTAGGGCCGCAAATTCTGGGTATGGGATTGATATTAGTCACAGTGACCGCGCTGAGCGTCTTTTTAAACTCTGGACGGCCATCTCCGGATAGAGCCACTAGCTGGTTAGCATTCTGATCCAGAATCCACCGCTGTGATTGCTGATATCTGTAGGAATCGACAACTTGCGAAGGGTGAACAGAGAAAGGTAACGAGTTATTTCATGGTTTATTTGCTTGCTGCCTAGCTAAATATTATAGAAGGCGCGGAGTAGCCAAACCGCTCAAACTACCCATTATATCAAAACTTACTAAATTTCCGATCTTGGCCGAAACGAGGAATGCTCGTGCTTAGGTGCTATCGACCCTGAGCGGCCCTTCCGGGGAAAGCGGCATGCTGTTTCAGCCGTGTTAGACCTTTCCTATTGAGGTGGTAAGAATAAGAATTTGGAGATGGAAGTGATCAGTCGCGGTTCTGAGTGGCACAGATGGGAGTCGCATATCCATGCGCCCGGCACTATCCTCAACAATCAGTTCGGTGTATCCGACCCCTAGAGCTCCTACTTTTCGACGCTCGAAGCCTTGACGCCGAAGATCGAGGCGGTCGCTGTGACTGACTACTACGTTACCGACACATACGAGGAATTCCTTCTGCATAAGGACGCAGGCCGATTGCCCGACGTGTCGCTAATCTTCCCTAACATCGATACCGCTATTGGTGGTGTCCCTCCTCGGCAGCTACTGATGACAGCTTAAATTTCTACGAATAGCTGCTTCGTAAAGTGGGGGGATTACAGCACCTATGGTACGGTTTCTCAAAAGCCAGTTACTATTTATGATTGAACAAGTTAGGCGAAATGAGCGTAACGAATGAAAAGTGCTTTAAAGGGCTCGAAACCGAAGTATACGGTTAAAAAAATCATATCGCCGAATCGCGCTGGAGATAAAGGCCACTTGCGAAGCGTTTCGAATCGTTAGTATGTGTGCCATTCAATGTGCTCTTTCCCCGTCCTGGACCGCAACGGGGCATAGCGGGAGCGCAAAATAACTCTGGCAAACAGGCACTGTCGCTATGGTGCTGGCATGATCAATATGAACTTTTGCCTCAGTGCTCAGTGAGAATAGTCCCCAGTGCTTGCAGACAAATATCGATTTCTTCAGGAGTGTTATAGTGAGCAAGAGAAATACGGGTTATCGAGGCCAAGCCAAACGGTCGCAGGATGTTCCCCGAAAAAGCGTCATCGCTTCGGGCATGAACACGTATGCCATGCTCGCCTAGATAGGCCACTATCTGAGTGGCGTTAATACCCTCTATTGCAAAAGAGATAGTTCCTTCCCGGTATGGAGAATCGACCTGCCCAATTAGTTTTACCCTTGGCAATGACCCCAGCCCGGGAAGCTTCTCTGTCCCCTCGATCAAGCGTGTAACTAACGCTTTTTCATGGGTGTGCATGGCTCTGCCCGCCGCCAAGAGTCGCTCACGCCGCAAAATGCTGTCTGTGAAAGAACTACCCAGCCACTCCAAATATTTCACCACCTCATCGGCACCGGCCAGTGCCGATGGATCACGACTGCCTAACTCCCAGACATTGTCGGGTTTACCCGCCAGACGATCGTGATCCACTATACTCAGTCGCGGAGATACCCAAGCATACCCATTATTAAAACGGCAAAAAGCCTTGTACATTGAAATGACATACCCATCCACACCATAGGCTTCAACGTCAAGCGCACCATGGGGTGCATGCTGGATGCCATCAACTATGATGTAGCATTCTGGTGCGATCGTCCTAATGCTTCGAGCAATCTCCGCTACATCCTGAACCATGCCGGTGACCGGACTGGTATGTATGATGGTAGCCACTCTAGTGTCTGGCTGTACCACTGCTTCGTAATCTGCTGCAGTAACACGACCGCTTGCAGTATCAAAAGGGACCTTCAGCCATTCCCGGTTGGTGCGCCGTGCCCATTGGACAGTCGCGTCAAATGTTGCCGGGTGCTCTAGCTCACAGGCTACTACGCTCCCACCGGTCGGCGCAGCCATTGAGGCAGCCCGAATAAGTCGGAAAAGGCATTCGGTCCCTGTTTCTCCCCCGAAAATCACGCTATCCCCCTCATTAGCACCAAAATATGTTGCAAGTGCCTGCCTACCTTTGGTCACAACTTGTGACATTGCGTGAGACGCGAGGTTGTTGCGATGTTCATTATCAGGGATGCTAGCTATTTCTGAGCCTCGCTCTATCACTGATTTGAGTGTCAGAGTGCCGCCTGCATTCTCAAAATAAATGCGCTTACCAGTAAACGGGCAATGGTCTACATGGCAAAAGCGCTCACGGATAGCAGCTAGTAACTCGGGAGAAAAACTCTGGGATGCATTTTTATACGTTGGCGTGTCGGCGCCGGGAGCATGTATGTTTGTCATCTTATTTATCTCCAAAAATTGATAAGGAATCATGTAGTAGCGGTGCGATGTTGGCACCAGTGTGCGAGAACAAGTGCCAAGATTGCTGATAAGAATAGCGTTAGCGACAGAAGATGGAATAAAAAGGCTATAAGATCCCATTGTGCTATTTGCATTTATGATTTGAAGGATCTGGCTCAAGTCCAGTGGAGTAGCATGAGAGCGTTGACAGTGATAAAAATCTATTAAGCGATTTTCAATCGCGAAGACGAGAGTCGGCTAGGCATCGTATAAATCTTTGGGTAAGGCGTCGGTTACTGTCATTTTAAAAACCATAAATCATGGGAACCAGTACGGAAATGGGTATCCGTGGGATTGCCTTTTCTCACATCACTCAGGCCATGAAAAAGGCTCATCGTATGTCCTTCTCTAAAGAGGATTCATGTTAGCCGATCTAACAGGATTGACTTCGTTTATTATGTAGAAAGTCAGAGTTCAGTTGTTGAAGGTCCGTTATACCTAGCAGTGCCATGTTTCTAGCAATTTCGTTACGCATGAGAGAGGCTGCATGTCTGACGCCGTCTTCACCAGCCACGGCAGCGGCATAACCAAATGGTCGACCGATAAAAACAAAACTTGCCCCTAAAGCTAATGCCTTCAAAACATCTGTCCCTCTACGAAACCCACTATCTATCATTACGGGAACTTTGCCCGCAGCATCCACTATACGGGGCAGCACCGTCAAAGGAGATACGGCTCCATCCAACTGACGACCACCGTGATTTGACACTATCAAAGCATCGACACCAATTTTACAAGCACGTGATGTGTCCTGAACGCTTAGGATCCCTTTTAAAATCAGGTTTCCAGGCCAAAGATCACGGATGTAGGCAAGATCATCCCAATCTAAGCCTCCTCTGTCTGAGATGTCGCGGTTGACACTGGCAGAGAAAATTGGGGCTCCATGAGTTGCGTAGTTATTTTCGAAATACGGCATCCCATGCGTAACTAAAGTCCGTAAAAATGTTGAGAAAAGCCAACGAGGATGACTCATTCCATCCCAAGCAAGCTTGATACTAGGCCGCAGAGGCGATGAGAAACCAGCGCGCCGGTTGTTGTCGGGATTGGTTGCTACAGGAACATCGACCGTAATCACTAAGTTATGAAACCCTGCCTTTCTAACGCGTTCAACGAGTGAGTGGATGGCTTCTCGCCCAGCCGGAAGGTATGCCTGAAACCATGCAGTTGGCGATTGTTGAGCAAGTGTTTCCATCCTTATTAAGGACGATCCGCTCATGATCATGGGAATACCAGATTGTTCAGCTCCACTCGCCAATACCAAGTCTCCGCGGTAGGCTGATAGCGCTGCTAGGCCCATTGGTGCAATCCCAAATGGGGCTTCGCAAGTTTCGCCCAATATCGTGGTTTTTTGAGAGATATTAGTAACATTTACCAATGTTCGAGGGACGAACTCAAATGTATCGAAGGACATACTATTGGACCTTGCCGTCCTGCCATCTTCAGCATTATTAGCAATATATGAAAAGATGGAATGTGGTAGATGACGCTTAGCAGCCTTCTCGAAATCATGCAGGTTTAGGATAGAGGAAAGGCGACGATGATATCGCTGGCTCTGTGCCGTTTGCTTGGGTTGTTTTTCTTGATTGTTCATTGCGGCGCTCATGATTCGATTTCCTATGTTTTCATTTTTTTAACACGTGTGGCGTTATCCCATGTAATGGTAGCCGCCAGAGTTTGGTGAGAATGGTTCCTCCGTTACTACTTAATTGGCTTGTCTACTTGGAACTTTCCGGGTAGCAACAATGCTAGGCTACGGAACTGCATGTTCTGCACTGTTAGTCCAGCCGCAGCGTTTGAGTTCTGAGAGCAGAGCTTGAAATGGATGGGGTAGAGCTACGTCTGAAAGCCGCTTGGCCTGGCTTCGGCAGGAGTATCCGCTAGCTAGTAACCGCCCGGCATTGGTTGGATTTTCCACACGGAGCTGCCATGACTGGGAGTAGATGATCTTCGAGGTTTCGAAGTTGCGCGCTTCATGGCCGTAGGTGCCGGACATCCCACAGCAGCCCGTGGCTACTACCTCCAACTTGAGACCGAAGGCTGCGAACAGCTGCTGCCATGCTTTGGGCGTGCCGGGTTCGTTGGTCTTCTCGGTACAGTGGGCGACCAGCTGGTAGCCCGGATCACGGAGGCATAAGCCCTCAGGTAACAGGGTTGGGGCGCGAGCCACAAGCCACTCTTGAAGCATTAGCACTTCAGGCACCTTCTCTGGGCCAAGCGCATTCGTATACTCCTGGCGGTAGGTCAGGGTCATGGCTGGGTCGATGCCCACCAGTGGCACACCAAACTTGGACAGTGTTCTGAGACGTTTGGCCTGCTTAGCCGCTGTACGTTCGAAGGCGCCCAGGAAGCCTTGTACTTGCAGTGGCTTGCCGTTGGGCGCGAAGGGGGCGACGAAGACACGTATATCCAGCCGCAGGAGAAACTCGACGACGTCCATCACCAGCTGCGATTCGAAGTAGCTGGTGAAGGCGTCCTGTACTAGCACTACGCTTTTGGCCTTCTGGGCCTCAGTCAGCTGGCCCAACGTGGTGGGAGAGGCTATCTCCACACCCCAGGCTTTGAGCTGCTTGCTGAGGCCGGCCCGGGACAGCCGCGGGCTGTCGACCATGCCGATGGGCCCAGCCAACAATTTGTCCACCAGACCGTTGCCAAGGACTGCGTTGTAGAACGGGGCGATCCGCGAAAGCGTTGGCAGCATAAATTCCAGGCCGCCAATCAAGTAGTCACGCAGCGGGCGCAGATAGCGGCTGTGATAGAGTTCCAAAAACTGCGAACGGAAGGTCGGCACGTTGACCTTCACTGGGCACTGGCCAGCACACGATTTACAGGCCAGGCAGCCGGCCATGGCCTCATACACTTCGTGGGAAAAGTCCGCCGCGCCGCGCCGCCTGGCATAAGTGTTCATAAGCCGCAGCGGAAAGTTCTGGATGAAGCCCCTGGTGCCCTCGGCCCGCTTCCTTTGCGACTCATTGAGCACATCGACACCGGCGTTACCCTGCAGGCGCAGCCATTCGCGCATCAGGCTGGCACGGCCCTTGGGCGAGTGAATGCGTTGCCGAGTGGCTTTCCAGGACGGGCACATGGCGTCGTTCGGATCGTAGTTGTAGCACGCGCCGTTGCCGTTGCAGTAGACAGCGTCATCATGGGCCTGCCAGACCCGTTCGTCGATCTGGCGATCAAACTGGCCGCGGGTCGGCACGCCGTCTATAGTCAACAGTCCCGGATCGACCCATTTCACCGGCTGCTCACTCACATCCGCTTCGCCCTCTTTGAGAGGGGTGGCGATCTTGCCGGGGTTGAGCTGATTGTGGGGGTCGAAGGCGGCCTTGAGCCGTCGCAAGGTGGGATAGAGAGGACCGAAGAAGGCCGGGGCGTACTCAGAACGCACGCCCTTGCCGTGCTCACCCCACAACAGACCGCCGTACTTCTGCGTCAGTGCGGCGACCTCGTCGGAAACCTCGCGGATCAGCTCTTCGTCGGCAGGGTCCTTCATATCTAGTGCCGGGCGCACGTGGAGTACTCCGGCGTCGACATGGCCGAACATGCCGTAAGACAGGCCCCGAGCATCGAGCAGGGCGCGAAACTCGGTGATGTAGTCGGCTAGGTGCTCCGGCGGCACCGCGGTGTCCTCGACGAAGGGCAGCGGGCGCCGCTCGCCCTGGATGTTGCCGAGCAGGCCCACGGCGCGCTTGCGCATGCCGTAGATCCGGGCGATCTGCTCGCGCCCCTCCGCCAGGGTATAGCCGATGCGCTTGACGCTCGTGTCATCCTCAAGATGACGGCAGAAGTTGGCAACCCGCACGTCTAGCCGTTCGGGGTCGTCGTCGTTGAATTCCACCAGATTGATACCGTCCACCGCTTCAGCCCCCGCGGGGAAGAACTCGGCGACGTTATCCCAGATGAAGTCCTGCATGGCCAGGTCCAGTACCTTGTCGTCCACCGTCTCGATGGAGGTCGGGGTGGCACTGCTTGCCATTAGCGCCTTGGCGTCGCGCAGGGCGTCCATGAAGCCAGCGTAACGCACGTTGACCAGGGTAGAATGGGCCTGAATCGGCAGCACATTGAGCACTGCCTCGCTGGTGAAGGCCAGCGAGCCCTCTGCGCCGCACAGCACGCTGTTGAGATTGAAACGACCATCTTCGGTGCGCAGGTGCGCCAGGTCGTAGCCGGTTAGGCAGCGGTTGAGTGGCGGGAAGGTGTCGCGGATGCGCTCGCGCTCGCTGTCGATGATTTCGCGGGCCTCCCGGTGCACTTGGCCCACGGCGTCGTCGCGCGCACACAGGGCATCGAGCTCGGCTTCGCTCACCGGCCGGGTGACGAGGAGCTCGCCGCCGAGCAGCACGCTGTCGAGCTCGATGACATGATTGCGGGTTTTGCCGTACTCGCAGCTGCCCTGTCCGCTGGCATCGGTGGCGATCATGCCGCCGATCGTCGCCCGGTTGGAAGTGGAAAGTTCTGGTGCGAAGAACAATCCGTAGGGCTTCAGGGCGGCATTAAGCTGATCCTTGATCACCCCGGCCTGAACCCGAACCCGGCGGGCTTCGACGTTGATATCGAGTATGGCATTCATATGTTTAGATACGTCGACCACCAGCCCATTGGTAAGTGATTGGCCGTTGGTGCCAGTGCCACCGCCGCGGGGGGCCAGAACCACATGACGAAACTCATTTCTGGCGGCCAGCCTGGCGATATGCTGCAAGTCGTTTACGTGCCTTGGATATAGCACCGCCTGAGGTAGGTACTGATAGAGCGAATTATCGGTTGCCAGCACTGTGCGGTTGGCGTAATCCGGGGCGATCTCACCATCGAAGCCAGCATCCACTAAGGCCTCAAGGAAATGGAGATAATCAGCGCCGACACGTTCGGTATTGCCCAGATGTGCAATCATGTGGGTATCACTCCTCCATGTTTGGTCGTGGTGCCTATGCGACAAAAAGACGCAAAACGGTCATATGCCTTCCACCTGATCACAATGCGGATGCCGGTTGTTTGGTACCCGACCAAAGACGTCACGCCGATGGAAGATAAAGCAGTTTGGCGTGTAAAAAGGCTATCTTAGATGGAGTCTTCGGCAGGTATCGAAGTTATGGATATATGCTATGTGTTGTTCTGGCGGTACAGAGATGGCATGTAACCCCCATCTTAGAGAGGTCGACTGTCACTGAGCTGTTATTGCTCAATGATTCTTGTAAGGAGTTGTCGAGCGAGAAATTCACATCAATATTTTCCAAGCACTGGTTGGGAGAGTTTTTAGCTACCTATTGAACTGGTTAGAAAATTTAAAACATAAGAAGCCGTTAGACCGCGATGGCTTCTTTAATAAACTTTCTGTTAGCGTTCAGTCTGTCTGAAACAATTGTTCATTATATTTTTTATGAAATCATTATCAGTGTGTTATGAAACTTTAGTTTTGTAACCCGCAGGTTTTTTGCCGAAGACCTTCTCGTAGCGCAATATGTATTTTGGCAAAGCTTCCGGGTTAACAAGCCTGGTAGGCATGTGGCCGTCAAGAGTATGGATAACTTGTTCTGCCGCCCAAGAGGCTATATTTCTACGGGCTTCATGTGTCACCCCTGCCGTATGATAAGTTGCTACTACATTTGGCATGGTCAGCAGAGGGTGATCGAGTGGGGGAGGTTCAACATCCCAAACATCCAGACCAGCACCCGCTAAGTGCCCAGTTTCCAGCGCTTCTTGTAAGGCCGACTCTGAATGAATGCCACCTCGTGCTGTGGTAACGAAGATTGCACCGGGTTTCATGGCCTGAAATATAGCCGCATTAAACATCTGTTCTGTGCTTGCATCACGCGGGCAATGTAGAGACACGACATCGGACTCAGCCAGCAGCACCTCTAAATCAACTTTTTTAGCCCCACGTTCGGCTATCGTCGGAGCATCCAATTCAGGGTCAACAGCAAGAATTCGCATATCGAGGGCTCTTGCAAGTTTTGCGACACGCCGACCTATATGCCCTATACCTACCAAGCCAAGTGTTTTCCCACAGAGTTCATTTCCCATCAAGCTTTCACGACTGAAGCCGGTGTCGCTGCGTAGTCGACGGTCGGACTCACCTAAGCGCTTTGAAATTGAGATCATTAGTCCGATAGTGTGTTCCGCAACAGATACAGCGTTGGCACCTGATTGACTCATCACCAACACACCCGCTTTTGTACACGCATCAACATCGACAGTATCGTAGCCTGCTCCTGACGTAGATACACAAAGTAGATTGGGAGCCTTGGCCAGCAACTCGGCATTGGCCCGCCAATGCAAGGGGGTCTCGTCCTTAGCAGAGGAAATCTGGTAAGCATGAGCCTCTCTCAGTACAGCTGTGCTGGTAGCGTCATCAGCATCCGCATCAGTAGGCAATGTGGTCAATCTATATTCGGGATTGGCCTCGAAGATTTCCTTCATGATGGGGTTATACCAGACGTCAAGGCGAAATACTGACTTGAGTGACTCTGACGCTGAATCCGTTACATCGCTTGAAAAAGAGGTAGGTGTTTGCATGTCTCGGCCCTATTTATGTCTAAGAATATTTTGTATTTTTTTATCTGTATTAAGATAAATTTTTAATTTTCACCATATGTAATATGGCTTTTGGTTCGAAAGCGCTCTGTGGCATTCGCCTAATGACGATAAGAACAATATAAGTACAATATTTTTCAGATGTCTATATCGGAGCGGAAAAAATAGCATGCTCCTAAAGTATAATGTTTTTATATTTATTTTAAAATCAATAATTTGAATTGGTTTTATGGGTAGGGTTTTGTACTCTTCCCTTAGTTGCTTGCTATGCAAAAATTCCTGTGCTTTTATTTGATTGCACTTTAAAAAATACAATTAACGATTACATGCACCGGAGATTATCATGCATCTCAAAACCAGCCGCTCTCTGCTCATCCTCTGCACCACGTCGCTTGTCTCAAGCTTGGCTCTAGCCGACTACCCAGAAAGACCGATCGAGATGATTGTTGCTTACTCAGCTGGAGGTGGGACTGATGTCGCAGCCCGGACACTCGTCCCTTATCTTGAGAAGCATCTTAATGCTGACATCACTGTCGTTAACCGGCCTGGAGCCGGAGGAGAGGTTGGTTTTACTGCTCTCGCCAATGCTAAGCCGGATGGCTATACCATCGGTTTCATTAACACACCCAATGTCATATCAATCCCCATTGAGCGCGACACTCGATACGAATTTTCCGATTTCTCACTTGTCGCGAATATAATTGATGATCCTGCCGGCTTTAGCGTCCACCCTGACAGCTCTTTTCAAACGTTTGAGGAATTGGTTGAGTACGCGAAAGCCCACCCTGGAGAACTCACCTATGGCACTTCAGGCGTCGGTGGTGATGATCACCTTGCCACGCTTGCACTAGAACGTCAGGCCGATATCGAGATGAACCATGTTCCTTTCCCGGGAGCTGCGGATGTGCGACAAGCCCTGATGGGTGGTCATATCGATATAGGTGTTATCAACGTCAGTGAGATAGCTTCAGCTGCCAAGGCGGGGCAAGTAAGGACATTAGCTCAAGGAGGTGAAGAGCGCTGGGAAGAAGCTCCAGATGTTCCTACCTTCAAGGAGCTGGGCTATGATCTCGTCATGGGGTCTGCCCGTGGTATAGCTGCGCCTGCGGGTGTTCCCGATGAAATTATTAATAAGATTTCTGAGGCTGCTAAAGCGGCCATAGAAGAAGAGGAATTCCAGGCTGCAGCAGATCAGCAATCCTTGCCTCTTTCATATCTTGCGCCAGAAGATTATCGAGCCATGCTTGAAGAACAACAAGAGCGTTTCCAAGCGCTCTGGAATGAGTCTCCCTGGAACGAGTAAGCATGCCTTAAGCTAAGGAGCACCGTGATGCCTCCACCACGGTGCTATCTTCGTAAACCAGGAGCAATAATAATGATCCGAAAGGCCAGCATTGAATTAGCGGTTGCGATACCAGCTGCAATATTGAGTGTTTTAGGCGCGTTACACGCCTCAAGTTTTCCACAGCAAACAGCCTATTTGCCAACAACTGTTCTAAGTATTATGTCGCTACTGCTTGTACTGTGGGCATTTCAATCAGTGATGGCCTTGCGTCGAAACCAATCAAGCACGCTAATACTTGAAAAAGGAAAAGCTAGGCGGTTTCTGTTGCTGGTATTGTCTACTGCGACTCTCATAGCTCTCGCTCCCGCTCTGGGTTTTGTAACTTCATTTTTTATTTTTATTCCCCTTTCAGGCTTTATTCTGGGGTATAAACATTGGAAGCCGCTCTTGGCAGCTGGCACCATATTTTCCCTTCTTATATACCTGATTTTCAAAGTATTGCTCAGTCGCCCTCTACCTCCTGAGCTATTCATCCATCTATTCTGAGAGTCACGTCATGTGGGATAACATCCTAAGTGCTTTGCCTTTGCTCTTCTCACCCTCGGTACTTATCGCCATGTTAGTGGGAACGACGATCGGCGTTTTCATTGGTGCTTTGCCGGGCTTATCAGCCACTATGGGAATAGCAGTACTCATCCCATTGACATTTACGATGGAGCCGCTTGTAGCTTTAGGCATGATGGCTGGTATCTTCAATGGTGCCATGTATGGTGGGGCAATACCTGCCATTCTTTTACGGATCCCTGGCACGCCAGCCGGTATAGCTACTGTGTTTGACGGTAACCCTATGGCGCAAAAGGGTGAAGGCTTGAAAGCAATGAAAATCGCGCTTATGTCTTCGTGTATTGGCGGTTCGATCAGTGCGTTATGCTTGCTTTTGCTTAGCCCACCCTTAGCATCACTGGCTTTAAGGTTTGGGCCTGTTGAACTATTTTGGATAGCTGTTTTTGGCTTAGCAGCTATCTCAGTATTATTAAGTGACGTTCCGGTTAAAGGCCTTATCAGTGCCTGTTTTGGTCTTTTAATAGGCATGGTAGGAATTGACAGTATGTCAGGCTACGAACGTTTTACTTTCGACGTCTTAGAATTGAGCAGCGGTATCAGTATCCTCGTAATTTTGACTGGGCTGTATGCCATCCCTCCGGCGCTTACTCTTGCCCAGGAAGCGACTCTGATAAAAAAAGGCGCCGAAGCAAATAGTTTGAGTGCGAGTAAATCCAAAATAAGGTGGAGTTTTTTCATCCCTACGTGGTGTCGGGCATCTATTATTGGCGTAATCGTCGGCATCATTCCTGGTACTGGGGGCAATATTGCAGCCATGCTGTCATGGAATGAAACGAGAAGAGTGTCGAAGGATAGCTCACGCTTTGGCAAAGGCGCACCGGAAGGTGTGGCCGCAGCGGAATGTGCCAATAACGCCGATAATGCTTCATCTCTCATACCAGCACTTACTTTAGGCATTCCAGGCAGCTCCGTGTCTGCCGTGATTCTTGGCGGACTGCTTGTCCATGGGCTTCAACCAGGGCCCGAGCTGTTCACTCAATCAGCTCCTGTCACGTATGGATTTATACTGTCAATGCTGGTGACATCAATCATGCTGTTCTTTGTCGGCCGCGCTGGTGCCAGAGTGTTTATTAATGTCATGTATATGCCGCCATTGATCTTGGCACCTATCATCATTGCTTTGACGGCTATTGGCATTTATGCAATCAACAACAGCATCTTTGAAGTTTGGCTGGTGTTTTTCTTTGGGATTATTGGCTGGTGTATGGAGCGTCTGAGCATTCCGCTCGCTCCAGCTGTTCTCGCAGTTATTCTTGGCCCTATCGCCGAATCTAGTCTACGAAGGGCAATGATAATTGGAAGGGGAGATTTTGCCTTTCTTTTCTCTAGTCCGATCGCCTTAGTGCTTGTGACAATTATCACTCTTACAATTCTTAGCCCTTTAATTCGTAGGGTTATTGGCCACCCCTTGCTCAAACGAGCCTCTATTCCACAATCAAACGACTCAGACCAGAAGAAGCACCTTGATTCGTAGTGGCTAAAGGTCGCCGTGTCGCTTGAGCATTGATGCCTTCATTCAGTAGACACTTGCTCGACCTGCCGCTTAGACAAAAGGCGTGATGTATAGTGAACTCCACCAATATTAAACCTTAATGTAGCAAGGGTTAATCGAACCGGACTGGAGGTCGCTGCCAAGGAGCTATCAGCTCACGACATTATGTGACTTCACGTCATATACCCAAATGGGCGCATGTGCCCAGTCAATTAGGAGATAGGTTCAATGAGCATTGGATTTCGCATACTTAAAAGACGAGAAATGGTCACTTCCGAGTTGGCATCGTCATTCGACGATGTACCAGTTGCCAATGTCAGCGATTCGATGGCCAGAATGACCTCGGCGGGTCCGTGTCTTCGTCCCTTTCACGGTGGAGGGAAGAGATTGTCGGGAGCTGCGCTAACCGTCAAGACACGTCCTGGTGATAACTTGATGTTTCATAAGGCGCTAGATATGGCGCAGCCAGGAGATGTCATTGTTGTCGACGCTAGTGGTGATCTCACCAACGCAATGATGGGCGAATTAATGGCGCACCATGCTGCAACTCTCGGCGTGGCTGGTATAGTCATTAATGGAGCCATTCGAGATATAGATGAAATTTATAAACTTGGGCTTCCTGTATATGCTGCGGGAGTAACACATCGTGGTCCTTATAAAGATGGGCCAGGAGAGATAAACGTACCTATCGCCATTGGGGGAATGGTGATTTCACCGGGTGACTTAATCATAGGGGATGAGGACGGTGTGCTTTGCGTCCCGCGTGAACAAGCTGAGGAGCTGCTGGCGGCGGCTCAGGTAAAACAAAAAGCTGAACAAGAAGAGCTAACCAAAATACATGCAGGCTGTAGCGACCGTAACTGGGTCGATAAGGCTTTGAAGGATAAAAATTGTTTTATTGAGTCATAATAGCTAGGCTTGCATATTGCTTTATAATAATTATTTATTGTTATTCTCTATTGACCGAGCTGTTGTTTAATGACTTATTAGTTGTTGCTGTAGCTTCAATATTAAAAAATAAAAGATTAATTCTTTAGTCTTCGTTAATGCTTAGGAAAATGCTTTTTCAGCTTAGTATGACAAGCCAGGGTCAACTACTGTCCCTGGCTTATTCCTACATCCATAATGCAATATATTATCTAAAAACTATCAAGTTGATTGGGCGGCTGTACGGCCTGGGTATTTCAATAGTAAGGTTTAATCAACTGGCAAGGTTGATTTTCGCAGATGCATACTTTCATTTTTATTACGACTGATAATAAAGGTACATAATGCCGCTCTTAGGTGAACAGTCATAACCTCGCTAGCATAGTTTTCTGACCCAATTTTTATGGCATGTACCAACTCTCGATGATGGTTCATAGACCTTTTCATATCTTCTTCGGAATAAATATAGAATCCAATAGTAATGGGTATTTCTACAAGATTTTTGGCGATCTCAGCAAGCCTTTTTGATCTAGATGCTTCCATTAAAGTGGAGTGAAACTTACGATTTTTTTCCTGTATTTTTTTTAAATACCCCTCCGGTTTTGTTCTTACCAGTTCATCCATTTTAATGGATAAGTCCAACAGATTATTAATTTGCTCGGGGGTCGCTCTTAGCGCAGCCAATCCCGCAGCTTTCGATTCTATCTGAATTCTGAGATCGAAAACTTCTTTGATATCATCAGTATTCCAAGTAGAAACGAAAAAACCACGACTTGGTTCTCGATAGAGAAGGCCGTCACGTGTCAGTCGGTTCATTGCTGCGCGAACAGGAGTACGACTGACATCCAGCAGCTTTGCAATTCTTTCTTCCTTGACTTGCTCGTCAGGAGCAAGGTCGCCACCCATGATTTGTCGCCGTAGAGTCGTATATACTTGGTCAGTCAGTTTTGTCATTTTTTTAAAAAATAAATTAATTAATGTTCTTCATACTATAACTCAAAATGTTGATCACTTTACACACTCTGAGTCAGCTATTTCAGTGATTTTAATAGTACTTCGTAGTCATCTGCGTATTTTCTTGCTTCTATCTGTTGTATCTCTGTGGAGACTTTCACCTCGACTAGATAAGCGGCCTATTTGCGCACGACAATTACGAAACTATTTATGCCCTAAATACGCATTTCACGCATCCAAAGAGCGTTGCTGCAATTATGGCTTGGTTTGAGTTACGTAAACGTCGTGGATGGCGGCTTTCCCTAGAAGGCTACTCTACGCAGGGAGCATTTTCATGTATCTGATAGAATCTAACTATCTCGATTAAAAGACTGGTATTGGTGCTTAGGTTTCTGAAGACGATAAACCAGACGCTGGATTCTGGCAAGGTGATGGATAATGTCATTTCTAGATTAGCTAAAGGACCGCTCTT
>NZ_FUKM01000039.1 GCF_900163645.1 Halomonas citrativorans
GGCCGAGGTTGTGTGAAAACCTAAAAATCAGCTGCCGATAACAGTATCCAGTCGTCCTGGTACGACTATCGGCTAGCAATACGTTTCAGAACGTCTTCATTTATTATTTCCGCATCTCTAGCTGTTTGAGATGATCACTAAGAAACACCCGCTAAAGAGCGTTATCGGCTTTTACAAGCTTGCCAGAACCAGGTTGAAGCCCTTACCCACGCATTGCCTGGACTAACCCCTGGGTGCCAAAGATATTCATTACGCGTTTCATGTTATAAGCAAGTACATGGAGGCTCATTTCCGTGCTGACGTTCTTAAGTCCCTTCGTCAGGAAGTGTGTCGCTCCCATCCACGCTTTCAACGTGCCAAAGGGGTGCTCGACCGTCTTACGACGGATGCGCATCATATACGGCGCCTGATCCAGTCTGAATTTTACCGCCTCCAGAACCTCTTCGTGTTCCCACCGTTTGATACGCCGATAGATACCTGTGGTGCATTGCGGCTTCATTGAGCAATTCGGGCAAGCCGAACTCCAGTAGCAATGAAGCGTCTGGCCTTTTTCAACGTTCTTGAAGCGCCAAATCAGGCGCTCCCTTGCTGGGCAGCGATATTCATTACGCTCAGGCTCGTAGCGGAACGCTTCTCTGGGAAACATACCTTTAGCCTGGCTAGGCGAGGTTTTGGGCTTGGGAAGATACGTCGTGATACCGGCCTTGTGACACGCAAGTATCTCCTCACCCGTAAAGTAACCGCGATCAGCTACAACGTGGAGACCACTGACAGCACTAGCATCGCGTGCTTGTTGGGCCATCCGGTAAAGCTGACGCCGGTCACTGCCGACATTGGTGACCTCATGGGCGACAATCAAATGATGCTGGCTATCGACAGCCGTCTGCACGTTGTAGCCTACGATTCCCGTTCCTCGCGCAGTCATGGAGCGAGCGTCAGGGTCTGTCAAAGAGACTTGCTGGTCAGGGGACTCAGTTCTTTGAATTTCAATGGCTTGTAGTTGCTGAACTTCTTCTGTTAGGGAAGCGATCTTTTCCTGCAAACCAGTCGTCTGCATTTCTGTGACAGCGGCGGCGCCTTGATCCATTGCATCGAGCTGGCGTAAGTAACGCTTAATACTTTTATCGATTTCTTCTGCCCGCCGCTTCATCTTGGCCAAGGTAAAGTTACGGTCTCGATTGTTGACTGCCTTAAATTTGCTGCCATCAATTGCCATTACCGAATGTGAAAAGAGCCCTAAACGTCGACATATCATGACAAAGTCGCGGCAAGTAGCTTGAATCGCTTTGCCGTTGTTTTTGCGGAAATCTGCGATCGTTTTGAAATCCGGCGCTAGGCGTTCCGTTAGCCACATGAGTTCAACGTTACGCTGTGCCTCACGTTCCAGACGGCGGCTAGATTGGATGCGATTGAGGTAGCCGTAGAGATAAATTTTTAAAAGAACGGCGGGATGGTAGGCGGGCCGACCCGTCGCATGAGGGTCAACGCCATTAAAGCCCAGCTGCTTGAGATGAAGGGCGTCAACAAAAGCCTCAATGGCTCGAACCGGATTATCTTCGGAGACAAAATCATCCAGAAGCTCAGGAAACAAGGTAGCTTGGGATCGGGATTCACCTGCGACGAACCGTTTCATCGTTACCTCCCACACTCTGTCATGGGATAAGTATAGCGACAGCTACGTTTTCACACAGCCTCGGCC
>NZ_FUKM01000026.1 GCF_900163645.1 Halomonas citrativorans
ACCGCTGGTAACGCTGGGCGTCCCCGGCAGCGGATGCGTACTTTACGGATTCGCTGCCGGTTTGGCAAGGCCTTTTTTGAAGATCGTTTCAAAAAGCTCAGTTAAAAAGCTCAGCTTTTAGGTTTTGCCTTGCGCATAAGCGCATAAGCCGGGCCTGAGAGCACATAGGCACCAAACAGCAAGAGTAGCATTACGGACGGTTCGACCGAAATCATGACAAACCCCAACACAACGGCCAGCAACACCACAAAGGGTACGGGCTTTCTAAAGTCGAGATCTTTAAAGCTGTAATAGCGGATGTTGCTGACCATCAGAATGCCGGCGGCCGCCACAACGACCAACATTAGCAGCTTGAAGCCAAACGCATCCGCATCAAAGCTGTGGAAGGTCCAAACACACGCAGCCACTAGCGCTGCCGCTGATGGGCTAGGAAGGCCGATAAACCACTTCTTATCAACACTTCCGTTTTGTACATTAAAGCGTGCCAAGCGAAGTGCCGCGCAGGCGACATAGAGAAACGCGACCACCCAGCCGGTCTTACCGATATCTTGCAAAATCCAGGTAAACGCGACAAGCGCAGGCGCCATACCAAAGGAAATCATATCGGCCAGGCTATCGTACTCAGCCCCAAATTCGCTTTGCGTATTGGTCATACGCGCAACGCGGCCATCCAACCCATCCAGCACCATGGCAATGAAAATAGCGACTGCGGCCGACGTAAAATCACCGTTAATACCGGCGACAACGGCAAAGAAGCCTGAAAACAGAGCGGACGTAGTAAACAGGTTGGGCAGTAAGTAGATTCCCTTGCGGCGAACTTTCTTGCCATCCTCTACCGCATCTTCGACGATCTCTGTGTCGCGTAGAAAGGCGGCAGCTAAATCCTCATTGTCGACCTTTTGAGTCTGGTCGTGGTTTTCGGGCTGGGGTGTACTGGCCTGCTCTTGATCGCGAGCGTCCTGAATCATAGGTGTCATCCGTTTAATAAAAAGCCACAAATAGTGAACACTTTCATTCTACACGGTGAGCTTTAGTCAGCCAGTCAATTACCGCACGTAGACAAAAATGCATGACGGCTAGCCCTATAAAACAAAACGGGGTGCGCCAAAGCGCACCCCGTTCACCAAGTTAATAAGCACCTACTGCTTGAAAACACTAACGCCTGGATTTGTCGACCAGCTGGTCGTGATCCAGAGTATCATGCAGTTTAGGACTTACCTGGCAATTTCATATGAAGTGACTTTTGGTCTTAAACCAGGAAAAGCCATCATTTTTATCGTGACAACCGCGTAAGCGAGGTTTCAGAAAACCATTATTAAGTCATTACGTTGTTATAGTAGCGTGTCAGCGCTGATGGCCACCGCGCCGTCTAGTGCAGCGCTGGTAAAGCGTCAAGCAACTTTACGTTACACGCATCTTTGCGTAAAACGCTGTATTTGCAACAAACTATTTCACATATTGAAATGACGGTACTGGCATGGATTTTCGCTTACTGAAGCACTTTGTCACGCTTTCTGACACGCTCCATTTTGGCCGCGCCAGCGAGTTGAGCCACATTAGCCCCTCGACGCTTAGCCGCTCTATTCAGCAGTTGGAGGTGGAGTTGGCTACTCGGCTGTTCGAGCGTGACAACCGCCATGTCGCACTGACTCCCCAAGGGCTTAGTTTTCAGCACTACGCACGCGAAACGTTAGAACAGTGGGAAATGACCAAGCGTAGCCTGGCCAATGAAGCGACCATGCTGAGCGGTGAGATCAGCATCTACTGCTCAGTAACTGCCAGTTACAGCTTCCTGTATGAGCTATTAAGCGATGTACGAACACGTCATCCCGGCATTGAGTTAAAGCTGCATACCGGTGATCCGGCGAATGCCATGAAAAGAGTGATGGAGGGTGACGATGATATGGCGATTACGCCGCGCCCCCGCATCCCCCCTAATGCGCTGGCGTTTAAGTCATTAACACGTTCACCGCTGGTGTTTATCACGCCTAACGAACCGTGTGATTGGCTACCCAGCTCCCCTGAAAGCTCAACGGCAGCGCAGTGGCAGCAAGTGCCCATGATACTTTCTGAAGCAGGCTTATCGCGGGAGTACGCCAACACCTGGCTTAAAGCGATGGGTATCACGCCACGAATCTACGCACAGGTGGCCGGGCACGAAGCAATTGTTAGTATGGTGGGCCTGGGCTTTGGCGCAGGCGTGGTTCCCAAAATCGTGTTGGATAACAACCCGCTTGCCAACCGCGTCCGCATATTAAACGTAAAACCTGAGCTGCCCCACTATGACGTGGGCCTTTGCGTTCTAAATCGGCGTTTAAAAAATCCGATTATTGAGGCGCTTTGGTCTGCGATTAGCGAACGTTAATCAATTATAAAAAAGCACCGCCTCGGTGAGGCGGTGCTTTTGGGTCGAGCAATACGACCTGGCTAAACGTGCGGTGAGCAAGTACTTAAATCGATAGCACCTTGTCGCCACGCGCAATACCAGAAACACCGGTACGTGCCACTTCAAGAATCCCCACTGGCGCCATGGCCTGCAGAAAAGCGTCCAGCTTGGCGGCATCACCGGTAATCTGCACGGTATACAGATTAGGTGTGACATCGACGATCTGCGCCCGAAAAATATCCACGGTACGCTTCACTTCATCGCGGGCAGCCCCCAATGCCTTTACCTTCACCATCATCAGCTCACGCTCAATGTGGCTGCCTTCGGTCAAGTCAACCAGCTTCACCACATCAATCAGCTTGTTGAGGTGCTTGGTGATCTGCTCAATGACGCGATCATCGCCAACCGTGGTCACCGTCAACCGCGAAAGCGATGAATCTTCCGTAGGCGCTACGTTAAGCGTTTCAATGTTGAAATTACGCTGGGAAAACAGGCCGACCACACGTGACAGCGCACCCGGTTCGTTTTCCAACAGAATCGAGATGATATGTCGCATCAGGTACGCTCCGTTTTAGACAGCAGCATGTCGCGCATGGAGCCTAACGGCACCTGCATCGGGTAGACGTGCTCGAAAGGATCCACCTTCACGTCAAGGAACACCAGTTCGTGCTTGTCGGCAAATGCACGCTCAAGCGCCGGCTCAAGCTCATCCTGAGTAGTGACGGTAATCGCGGTAAATCCATAAGCCTCAATCAACAGATGGAAATCAGGCAGTGATTCCATATAAGAGTGCGCATGACGTGACTTGTAGTTCAGGTCCTGCCACTGACGCACCATGCCTAGCGAGGCATTGTTCAGATTGAGAATTTTGACCCCTACGCCGTACTGCTTACAGGTGGAGAGTTCCTGCATCATCATCTGGAAGCTGCCTTCCCCGGTGACACACACGACGTCGTCGTCCGGGTAGTTCTGCTTGATCCCCATGGCGGCCGGAAAGCCAAAGCCCATGGTGCCAAGACCGCCTGAGGTAATCAGCCGGTTGGGCTTATCAAACTTGTAGTACTGAGCCGCAAACATCTGGTGCTGACCTACGTCGGTCGTGACAAATGCTTCACCGCGCGTTATCCGGCACAGCGCTTCAACAACTTCCTGCGACTTTAACGCTTCACCTGACTTGGACGGTTCGTAAAGCTTGCCTTTACGCTCGGCACGCCAGCCGTCGATCTTTTCCCACCATTCAGCAAGTGCTTCAGGATGCGCAATGGGATGGCCCTGAACCAGGCTAATCATCTCATTAATAACGCTAGCGGCAGGCCCTACGATAGGCACATCAGCACGCACGGTTTTAGAGATAGAGCTAGGATCAACATCGACGTGAATAATTTTCGCCGTGGGGCAGAACTTCGACGTATTGTTGGTAACCCGGTCATCAAAGCGTGCGCCAATAGCGATAATCAAATCAGCGTGGTGCATGGCCATGTTGGACTCATAAGAGCCGTGCATGCCCAGCCAGCCAAGGCTTTGACGATCGCTTTGCGGGTACGCGCCAATGCCCATCAGTGTGGTGGTAATCGGGAAACCCAGCTTTTTGACCAGATCGGTTAAGCCTTCACTGGCCTTACCGGTCACCACACCACCACCAGTATAAAACACCGGGCGCTTGGCTTTGAGCATTAGCTCAATGGCTTTTTTAATCTGCCCTGTATGGCCACGTGTCACCGGGTTATACGAGCGCAGCTTAACCTTTTTCGGGTAGATGTACTCGTAGCGCTCGGTCGGCGCGGTCATATCCTTGGGAATATCGACCACCACAGGGCCGGGGCGCCCGGTAGAAGCCAGATAAAAGGCTTTTTTAAGCACTTCCGGAATTTCAGACGGATGACGAATCGAAAAGCTGTGCTTCACGATAGGCCGGGTGACACCCACGATATCGGTTTCCTGGAAGGCGTCTTCGCCAATCAGATGGCTGGCCACTTGGCCGCACAGCACCACCATCGGAATGGAATCCATATAGGCAGTCGCAATACCGGTAACGGCATTGGTTGCACCAGGCCCTGATGTGACCAGCACCACACCTGGCTTACCCGAGGCGCGGGCGTAACCGTCGGCGGCATGCGTGGCCGCTTGTTCGTGACGCACAAGAATGTGCTTCACATCGTCCTGGCGAAACAGCGCATCATAAATATGCAGCGCCGCACCGCCGGGATAACCATAAATGTACTCAACGCCCTCATCTTTCAAGAAGCGGGCGATCATATCTGCGCCGGAAAGCAGTTCCACTGTATTTCTCCCCTAGAGGTCTCGAGTGCGATCCGCAGGACATCCTGCGGTGTCGAGTGCGGCGGTATGCCGCTGCCGGCCCATGCCGGCACCTGATGCCAAACCCTGGCATACGGCCCGGTTAGGGCCTGCACTCTCTGAGAGGCACTGATCCATGACGACATAAATCAGTGGCTCCCTTTCACGGCTGATTGCCGTGTCGGGGCGTTGGCCAGGCTGAGCGGTTAGCTCAAACCCGGAAGTCCTTCGGCGGGTAAAGGCTTACGCCTACCCTTCGCGCGGTGAAAAGGGGTTACCCGTAGGTCCGCGCCCGCAAATCAGGAACAGATAAGATTCCATTAGGCTCTTGGCATGTCAACCATCAATGCCCGATGAATGTGCAAAGAAGCGGTTTGAGACAAAAAAGCCCCGCCGGCAAGGCCGATCGGGGCATATAGTTATAACCAGGAACGCCTGATTATCAACTAGCGCTTAGCTATTAAACACAAGCTTACCGTCCGAGGCACTCACCCGAATGACATCGCCTGGTGAAAACTTGCCTGCCAGCAAGTCTTGCGCCAGCGGATTCTCGATCCGACTCTGAATAGCACGCTTGAGTGGCCGCGCGCCATAGACAGGGTCAAACCCAATAACCGCTAGCTGCGCCATGGCGTCATCGCTCACCTCAAGGCCTAAATCGTGCTCAGCCAAGCGGGCTCTCAAGCGCTCCAGCTGAATGCCTGCAATTGCCTGAATTTGCTCCTGCCCCAAGGCGTGGAAGACGACCACTTCATCTATCCGGTTGATCAGCTCAGGGCGGAAGTGATTACCCACCACCTCCATGACCTTGTTTTTCATGTCCTCATAGGCGCTTTCTTTATCAGCGCTGACGTCACCGCCCATGCGCTGAATAATGTCTGAGCCCATGTTGGAGGTCATCACGATCACGGTATTGCGAAAGTCCACCGTGCGGCCCTGGCCATCAGTTAACCGACCATCTTCCAATACCTGCAGCAGGATATTGAAGACATCTGGGTGGGCCTTTTCCACCTCATCCAGCAACAGCACGGAGTAAGGTTTACGACGCACCGCCTCGGTTAAATAGCCGCCCTCTTCGTAACCTACATAGCCGGGAGGCGCACCGATCAACCGCGCCACGGAGTGCTTCTCCATGAATTCCGACATATCGATACGCACCATGGCCTCTTCGGTGTCGAACAGGAAGTTGGCCAATGACTTGCAAAGCTCGGTTTTACCCACCCCAGTAGGCCCAAGGAACAGGAACGAACCGTTCGGCCGGTTAGGGTCGGACAACCCAGCACGTGAGCGCCGCACGGCGTTGGCAACAGCTTCAACTGCCTCATCCTGGCCAATTACGCGCTCATGCAGGGCATCTTCCATACGCAACAATTTATCGCGCTCGCCTTCCAGCATTTTGGACACCGGAATGCCGGTCCAGCGCGATACCACCTCTGCTATCTCCTCTTCCGTCACGTTGGAGCGCAGCAGCTGGTGCTTGGTAATATCGGCTTCACTTTCACCGCTTTCGGCAATTTTCTTTTCCAGCTCTGGAATTTGCCCGTACTGAATTTCCGACATGCGTCCTAAATCGCCCTGCCGTCGTGCCTGCTCCAGATCAAGGCGCGCCTGCTCCAGTTCTGCCTTGAACTGGGCCGAGCCTTGGATACTGGCTTTTTCTGCCTTCCAGACTTCATCCAGGTCGGCATACTCGCGCTCAAACTCATGAATCTGGTTGTTAAGCGCCTCAAGGCGTTTTTTAGTCGCCTCGTCGGTCTCTTTTTTAAGCGCTTCCCGCTCCATTTTGAGCTGGATTAAACGTCGGTCCAGGCGGTCCATTGCTTCGGGCTTGGAATCAAGCTCCATACGAATCCGCGAAGCCGCCTCATCAATCAGATCTATCGCTTTATCGGGCAACTGCCGATCAGTGATATAGCGAGTGGAAAGCTTCGCCGCAGCAATAATCGCCGAGTCGGTAATATCCACGCCGTGGTGAACTTCATAGCGCTCTTTTAAGCCACGCAGAATGGCCACGGTGTCTTCTTCCGTCGGCTCATCGACCAGCACTTTCTGGAATCGACGCTCAAGTGCCGCGTCCTTTTCAATATATTTGCGATACTCATCCAGCGTGGTCGCGCCTACGCAGTGCAGCTCACCCCGTGCAAGCGCAGGTTTGAGCATATTGCCCGCGTCCATCGCGCCTTCCGCCTTACCGGCGCCGACCATGGTGTGCAACTCATCGATAAACAGAATGACCCGCCCCTCTTCCTGGGCAAGCTCTTTGAGAACCGACTTTAAGCGCTCTTCAAACTCACCGCGGAATTTGGCACCTGCTAACAGCGAGCCCATATCCAGCGACAGTACGCGTTTGTCTTTTAAGCCTTCCGGCACTTCACCATTAACGATACGCTGCGCCAACCCTTCAACAATCGCCGTTTTACCGACGCCAGGCTCGCCAATCAGAACCGGGTTATTTTTGGTACGGCGCTGTAGTACCTGAATGGTGCGGCGGATTTCATCATCACGGCCAATCACCGGGTCAAGCTTGCCATCCAGCGCACGCTGAGTAAGGTCAAGGGTGTACTTGTTGAGCGATTCCCGTTGATCTTCAGCGTTAGGGTCATCAACGCTTGCCCCACCGCGCAGGCTATTAATCGCCGCCTCAAGGGACTTCCGGTTAACGCCCGCCTCTTTCATTAACTTGGCAAGCGGGCCATTCATTTCCAGCGCCGCCAGCAGCACTAGTTCGCTGGCAATGAACTGGTCGCCACGCGCTTGTGCTTCACGGTCGGTCAGGTTGAATAACTTAATGAAATCCCGTGATGGCTGCACTTCGCCATCGAACTGGCTTACTTTAGGTAAGTTATCAAGCTGCTGCACTAACCCATCACGCAGTCGCGAGCTTGAGCCTCCGGATTTTTCGATCAGGGCTTTAATACCCGTATCCTTGGTATCCAGTAGTGCAAGAAGAAGATGGGAAGGGTCTAATTGGTTATGACCACGGCCAACGGCCAAGGATTGCGCTTCAGCAATAGCGGCCTGAAGCTTGGCAGTAAACTTATCAAAACGCATAGTGAGCCTCTTGGATTAGCCCTGCGCCCGAACGCACGGCGTTTCGGAAAAACCTGCTGTCCACTTTCCTAAAAAATATTAGCTTTGCAAGTTAAATGGTGCTAGTTCCACCGTTTTCAAGAGGAGGTAATGCCAACCTGGTTATTTTTTGATCCAGATCACACTGGCCATGCGCCCCGTCGTACCACCATCACGCCGATAAGAGTAAAAACGCGATTCGCAGGCGGTACAGAAGTGCCCACCGCTAATATGCTCAACACCGAGCGCTTCCAAGCGAAACCGCGCCAGCCGGTACAAATCGGCCATATAGTGCCCCATGCGATAGGGACTATGGTCAAATGCTTCCGCCGTTTCTGGGTGTACGGCAACAAAGGCGCCATACACTTCCGGCCCGACTTCAAACTGAGCATTGGAAATAGCCGGGCCCAGCCATACGAGAATATCCTCGGGCTCGCTATTCATGGCAGCCACCGTCGCCTCTAAAACACCTCCGGCCAGCCCCCGCCAACCGGCGTGGGCAACGGCCACCTGCGTCCCGGCTTGATTACAAAACATCACCGGCAGGCAATCTGCGGTCAGCACGACACAAGCGTATTCATTGGAGGTGGCTACGGCAGCATCTGCCTCTGGCACGTCTGCCTGGTAACCCTGCTGAACGCGCGCGCCATGCGTTTGGTTTAGCCATAGCAGCGGGCGCTCATCGCCAATTTCTTTTTGCATCAAGCGGCGGCAAAGCGCCACATGTTCAGGGTTATCACCGACGTGAGAGGCGGGGTTAAACGCGGCAAATTCTTCTTGGCTAGGGCCCGTTTCCCGGGTGCTCACAAAGGCCTGCACATTGTCAGGTGCAGGCCAATCCGGTATTAGTAGCGTTGGCCGTAAATCAATGGCATCACTCATTGCATGGTCTCACTGTCTTCGCGCAGGTAGTCCAACAACATTAGTAGATCATCGGGCAGATCAGCGTGAAAAGTCAGCGTTTCGCCGCTCACCGGGTGCACAAAGCTTAGCTCGCGGGCATGCAGCGCCTGGCGAGGGAACTCACGCAGGATTTCCTTAAGCGGCCCGGCAGCGCCAGGTGGCAGCTTGGCGCGTCCGCTATAGAGCGGATCGCCAATCAACGGGTAACGGGCATGAGACATATGCACGCGAATCTGATGCGTGCGTCCGGTTTCCAGCTTACAGCGCACGTGCGTATGCGCGCGAAAACGCTCCACAACACGAAAGTGGGTCACAGCATGTTTACCAGCGTTGGTGACGGCCTGGCGCTTACGGTCTTTGGGGTGGCGGCCAATAGGCGCATTAATGGTGCTGCCTGCCACGGGCTTACCGATCACCACTGCGTCATACTGGCGCGATACGCTGCGCGCCTGCAGTTGCTCAACCAGGGCCGTTTGCGCTTGAATGGTTTTAGCAACCATCATCAAGCCCGTCGTATCTTTATCCAAACGGTGAACAATCCCCGCGCGTGGCACTTCAGCAAGTGCCGGGTGATGATAAAGCAGCGCGTTGAGCAAGGTGCCATCACGATTGCCCGCCGCAGGATGCACCACCATATTGGTGGGCTTGTTGATCACCATCACTGCATCATCTTCATAGACAATATTCAGCGGTATGTCCTGAGCTTCAAAACGCAGATCTTCTTCAATGGTGGCCTTTAGCACCAGCACTTCATCACCGTGCAGCTTCGCTTTCGGCTTAGCCTGGGTGCCATCGATGGTCAGCTCACCCGCGTTGATCCATGCTTTCAGGCGCTCGCGTGAGTAATCGCTGAATAACTCCGCCGCTGCTTGATCCAACCGTGCACCTGCAAGTGTTGCGGGCACACGCTGCATGGCTTCAACTATCCGGGGCATGACGTTACTTCCTTTGACGACACTCGACAAAACGCTGCTAAGCCTGCGTTTTGCGCCGAGGTGATTTATAGTGGGCTTACTGCGACCTATTCTACCATTTCTACTTATGGCCATCGTCGCTTTTCGGTGATTGAGGCTTGTTTGCAACGAGGATGATGATGCGCGTTTTTTCTGCTGCCAACCGCTTTGGTGCCCTTGCTTTAAGTCTTGCCTTATTGGCAGGCTGCGCCAGTAATGACACGACCCCGGAAGAAGAAGATGAGTTTTCCGGAGTACAAGAGCGTGAGCTCTACGAACTTGCTCGCACCGCGCTGGATAGCAATCGCTACCCCATTGCGATTGAGCGGCTGGAAGCGTTGGATACACGCTACCCTTTCGGCCCCCATGCTGAACAAGCGCAATTAGAGCTGGTGTACGCCTATTATGAAAATGGTGACTGGGAAGAAGCACGCGCCGCCGCCAGTCGGTTTATTCGTCTACACCCCGACCACCCGCAGGTTGATTATGCCTACTACCTACGCGGGCTTTCTGCCTGGCAGGCGGGTCGTTTCAGCCTTGAACGTCTTCGCTTAATTGATATTTCCAAGCGCGACATAGGCGCCTCGCGCGATGCGTACAACGACTTTCGTGAACTGATCCAGCGCTACCCGCAAAGTGAATACGCCCCGGACGCTCAGCAGCGCATTATTTATTTGCGCGACTTGCTGGCCCAACACGAACTACATGTTGCCGACTACTACTTGCGCCGCGGTGCTTATCTAGCCGCTGTCGAACGTGGCCGCTGGGTGATTGAGCACTATCCGGAATCCAGTGCCACCCGCGACGCACTGGCCGTTATGGTCGAGGGTTATCAGGGTTTGGGCATGAACGATCGCGCTCAAGAAGTCATCATCGTACTGCGTGAAAATGCTCCCGACCACGAGCAACTTCAAGGCGGCCGCTTTGTACCCAAGCACTAAAACTAACGCAATGGATTGATGACAGTACGGTTTACCCTCAAAAAAAACCACGCCGAGGCGTGGTTTTTTAGTTGGCGTTACGCTAATACCTGTTAATCACCTGGCTGCCAACCGTTAACAATCGGGTAACGGCGATCACGTCCAAAGCCGCGCGATGTGACGCGCACGCCCACCGGGGCCTGGCGGCGTTTGTACTCACAGCGGTCTACCAGCTTGACCACTTGATAAACATCTTCATGGTCATAACCCGCTGCGATGATCGCTTCAGCACTCATGTCACCTTCGATATAGCACATGAGGATAGCGTCCAACACATCGTAATCCGGTAGCGAATCGCTATCCTGCTGATCAGGCGCTAGCTCTGCGCTGGGCGGACGTTCAATGACGCGCTCAGGAATAGCAGGAGACTGCGTATTACGCCAGCGAGCCAGGCGGTATACCCAGGTTTTATAGACATCCTTGATAGCGTTATAGCCGCCCACCATGTCGCCATACAGCGTGGCATAGCCCACCGCCATTTCACTCTTGTTGCCGGTGGTCAGTACCATCAGGCCTTTCTTATTGGAAAGTGCCATCAGCAGTACGCCCCGACAGCGCGACTGGAGGTTCTCTTCGGTGGTATCACGTTCAGTGCCCGCAAAGCTTTCCGAAAGCGTCGCCATAAAGGCATCGACCATGGATTCGATAGGCAGGACGTCGTAATGCACGCCAAGCATTTCTGCCTGAAGGGCAGCATCCTGCTGGGAGATATCCGCAGTGTAGTGGTACGGCATCATCACTGCCTGAACACGCTGTGGGCCCAGTGCGTCTACTGCAATCGCCAAGGACAGCGCCGAGTCGATTCCGCCGGAAAGACCCAGCACCACGCCCTCAAAGCCACTTTTATTGACGTAATCACGCAGCCCCGTTACCAGCGCGCAGTAAAGGCTCTCCTCTGGCTCGGCATCCGGCTCAATTTCACCTGCCTGCGGCTCCCAGGTAGAGGCGCTGGTTTGCAGCAGTTGCACCGGCATTAAGCCTGCCTGCCAATACGGGGCAAGCACTTTTAGCTGGCCCTGGGCATCCACACAGCTGGAACCGCCGTCGAACACCAGCTCATCCTGGCCACCAATGGTATTCACATACACAATCGGGCGGTTTACATCTTGCGCGCGCAGCTCCAGCAAGCGGAGCCGTTCGCCTGGTTTATCCTGATGATAAGGGGAGGCGTTCAGGCTAATCAGCACTTCCGCCCCGGCGGCGGTGGCAGCACGTGCAGGCGCGCCTTCCCACAGGTCCTCACAAATTAAAAGCCCGAGCTTGGCACCTTTATGTTCATACACCAACGGCTCTGTGCCTGGGGTAAAGTAGCGCTGCTCGTCGAAAACCTGATAATTGGGCAGCGCTTGCTTGGCGTATTCGGCCTCCCACTGGCCGTTATACAGCACGCCCGCCAGGTTATAGCACTTGCCTTCGCGGGTCCCCGGATAACCAGTAATCACCAGCACGTCGCGGGCGACTTTTTCTGCCATTTTGGCCCGCGCTTCGCGCAGTCGAGCTTCCATAGAGGGGCGCAGCAATAAATCTTCCGGTGGATAACCGGATAAAAACAGCTCAGGGAAGATAACAATATCCGCCCCATGCTCAATGCGCGCTTCGCGCACGGCTTCAATAGCGCGCGCCGCATTACCGGGAATATCCCCGACAAGCGGATCGAGTTGGGCCATTACCAGCGTTAAGTCTTGCATGGGCGTTAAAATCTCTTGAGAATCTTTGGAACATTATTACCTGCGTCAATGCATTGTCCCGCAAGGACCGCCTGCTGGCAAAGCCCGCATTCGCATTGATCGTTTTCGGCTCCGTTTAGGAGGACTCGCAAGGATGAACCTTTTGATTATTCGCTTGATAATTTTCGCCGTACTGTTTTATGCAGGCCTAAAGCTTTACGGCATGTATCGGCAGCACAAGCTCGACCGCGACGCGGAGCGCAATGCCTTGAACCGTCAAGAAGGCGGACAAATGGTGCGCTGCCGCTGGTGTGAGGTCCATGTGCCGGAAAGCGAGGCACTGCGCGACCATGAACAGTGGTTCTGCTGCAGCGCCCATCGCGACCGTTATCTTCAAGAACAGCAGGATAAAAACGACGGCGCTTAACCCTTTAAACGTGCTTGCGTCGGCAAGAAGGGCGTAGGGTCAATCAGCGGCGTCCGTTCAAGCAACTGGTCCACCAATAAATGGGTGGAAGCAGGCGCCAGCACGAGCCCATTGCGGTAATGCCCGGCGTTTACATAGACGTTGGGCAACTCTGGAAGTGCGCCAATAAACGGAATACCATCTGGTGAGCCGGGACGCAGGCCTGCCCAGTGATAAGCAACCGGGCAATCCGCCAGCGCAGGAACAATACGCTCAGCGCTCTGCTTTAACGAGGCCAGCGCCTCTTCGTCGGTAGCTTTATCAAACCCGGTGTCTTCCAGGGTGGAGCCGACGAGCAGCAGACCGTCGCTACGCGGAATTACATAGCGACCATCTTTCAAGACAACCCGCTGCACAAGCCCGGCAGGTGCCTGGTAGGCGATCATCTGGCCTTTCACTGGGCGTACGGGTAACGCCACGTCAAGCGTTGCCAAAAGCCCTGCACTCCAGGCACCCCCGCACACTACCAACCGCCCCGCCTCCACCACTCCTTGCGAGGTGTTAACGCCCACCACCAGGCCGCCACGGCGTATTACGCCATGCACCTCGCACTGCTCCTGTAGCGTTACACTGGGCATGGCGAGCAATTTAGCGCGCAGCGCCTGGCCAAGCCGAGGGTTTCGCACACTGCCAAGGGTTGGCATCCACAAGGCATTTTCATGGGTGATGGCGATATCGGGTTCTTTTTGATGCACAAAATCAGCGTTAACTTGCACCAGCGGCTTGCCTAGCTGACGCGCCCACTGCAGTGCTTTATCGTCATCATCGACATTTAAATAGAGCAATCCCTTTTGACGATACTCAGGGTCAATGCCGGTTTCTTCCAGCAAACGTAGCGCAAGCGTTGGGTAAACTCCTTCCGACCAGCGAGAAAGTTGCGAAATGGGCGGTGCGTAACGCCACGGATAGAGCGGTGATACAATGCCACCACCCGCCCAGGAGGCCTCTTTGCCACACATGCCACGCTCAACAAGGGTGACCTGCTGACCGGCATCCGCTAACTGCAATGCGGTCAGCATGCCGATCACACCGCCGCCAATAATTAGAAAATCGCTCACAGGCATTGCCTACTCTGGCTTACTTGATGACCGGCCCAGGCCGGATACGGACAGTGAGCATAGCGAGGAGGCCGAGCAGGTCAAGTCACGGGGAAGACTGCATGACGCACAAGCACAGCGAATATCCAACCTACCTTCAAGGGTTTACACTCATCGAACTGCTAATTGTGCTGATTCTGGCAGGCATGTTGGCGGTTTGGGGCATCCCCAGCTTTCAGTCACTGAATGAGCGTACTGCGGTCACCAGCGAAGTGAACCGACTACAAACCGCACTCACGTTAGCCCGCAGTACCGCCATTACTCAGCACCGCGATATTACCTTGTGCCCCGCGACGGCTGACCGCAGCGCTTGTGCCCGTGATTGGGGGAATGAACTGATGGTGGTTAGCGCCGACAAGACCCGCGGTATCCATAAAGACGAGATAATCCGAGTGTTTCCATCAACCAACGGCGTTAACGTTAGCAAGAATGGTCATACGCGGATCAAATACACCCCGCTCGGGCATGCCACGGGGTTTAACAGTACGTTCTCCATCTGCCCTGCCAGTACACACAACAGCACTGCGGGAGCGAGCCTGGTACTCAGTACGCTTGGCCGGGCTCGCGTGTCAAAGCCGCCAGACAGCTGTTAGCGGCAGGCGGCTTTCCCTTCTTGAACAACTTGATTAGGCGATACCGTCCAGATAACGCTCGGCATCCAGCGCGGCCATACAGCCACTGCCCGCCGAAGTAATCGCCTGACGATAGATGTGATCCATCACATCGCCACACGCGAACACACCCGGCACACTGGTGGCGGTAGCATTTCCTTCAAGCCCCGAATTCACCTTGATATAGCCGCCGTTCATGACCAGCTGGCCTTCAAACATTCCGGTGTTGGGGTGATGTCCGATGGCAATAAAGAGTCCCGGCGCCTGGATTTCTTTTACCGTACCATCCCGTGTTGATTTCAACCGTACGCCGGTAACACCGGTGTTATCGCCCAGTACTTCATCAATTTCCTGGAACCACTCCAGCGCAATGGTGCCCGCTTCAACTTTTTCAAACAGCTTGTCTTGCAGGATCTTTTCCGCGCGAAGGGAATCGCGGCGGTGTACCAGGGTAACTTTCGACGCAATATTAGAGAGATACAGCGCCTCTTCCACTGCCGTATTGCCGCCGCCCACCACAATGACCTCCTGGTTACGGTAGAAGAACCCGTCGCAGGTGGCACATGCTGAAACGCCTTGGCCCATGAACTGCTGCTCAGACGGTAGCCCGATATAGCGGGCACTGGCGCCAGTAGCCACAATCAGCGCGTCACAGGTGTAAATACCGCTGTCGCCCTTGAGGGTGAACGGTTTTTCATCGAGGCTGACTTCATTGATATGATCGAACAGCACTTCGGTATTAAAGCGTTCGGCGTGTGCTTTCATCCGTTCCATCAGCTCAGGGCCTTGTACCCCTTGGGCATCGCCTGGCCAATTATCAACGTCTGTCGTGGTGGTTAACTGGCCACCCGCTTGCATTCCGGTGATCAACAAAGGCTTTAAGTTAGCCCGTGCTGCATACACGGCCGCCGTATACCCCGCCGGGCCGGACCCAAGAATAATCAAACGTTCATGACGCGTTTCCATGACACCACCTTGTAAATGTCTAGCTGATAAAGTCGCAAAGAGTTTGCCTGAAATGGCGCCAAGTACAAGCTATTGCAAGGTTAAGTATTGACTATTAGGCGAAGACACCTTGAATCAACCTTTATAAACACCCATGTCCTACTACTATGTAAGCCATACTAAAAAGGAAGACTGTGACTGTTTCGCGGCGTGAACGCCGTGCAACGCAATGAGAGGAGAAAGGCATGAGTAATACACCCAATACGCTTCAAACGTTGGAAGTAGGTAGCAAGCAGTACCGCTACTACAGCCTTCCCAAGGCGGCCGATGCGCTTGGCAACATTGACCGACTCCCCAAATCACTCAAAATTTTACTCGAAAACCAACTACGCTTTGCCGACGATGAAAGCGTTGAACAAGACGATATGCAGGCCCTTGTCGACTGGCAGAAAGAGGGTAAATCCAGTCGTGAAATCGGCTACCGCCCCGCACGCGTATTAATGCAGGATTTTACCGGCGTGCCCGGTGTGGTCGATTTAGCCTCCATGCGCGCAGCGGTAGAAAAACTGGGCGAAGACCCTGCCCGCATCAATCCTCTTTCGCCGGTTGACCTGGTGATTGACCACTCTGTCATGGTCGACAAGTTTGGTAATGCGACGGCGTTTGAAGAGAACGTCGAGATTGAGATGCAGCGCAACCGTGAGCGTTATGAGTTTTTGCGCTGGGGCCAACAGGCCTTTAATAACTTTAGCGTGGTGCCGCCCGGCACCGGCATTTGCCATCAGGTAAACCTTGAGTACCTGGGCCGAAGCGTGTGGACCAAGGAAGAGAACGGCGCCACCTTTGCTTACCCGGATACCTTGGTGGGCACCGACTCCCACACCACCATGATCAACGGCCTTGGCGTACTCGGCTGGGGTGTGGGTGGTATCGAGGCGGAAGCTGCCATGCTTGGCCAGCCAGTCTCCATGCTGATTCCGGAAGTTATCGGCTTCAAGCTGACCGGCAAACTGCGAGAAGGCATTACCGCCACCGACCTGGTGCTCACCGTGACGGAGATGCTGCGCAAAAAAGGGGTGGTGGGTAAGTTTGTTGAATTCTACGGCGATGGCCTAAAAGACCTGCCCCTTGCTGACCGCGCCACCATTGCCAATATGGCCCCGGAATACGGCGCTACCTGTGGCTTCTTCCCGGTCGATGACGAAACGCTGAACTATATGCGCTTAACCGGGCGCGAAGATGACCAGGTCGCGCTAGTAGAAGCCTATAGCAAAACACAGGGCTTATGGCGTGAACCGGGCGATGAGCCGGTGTTTACCGATGCCCTGCATCTTAATATGACCGAAGTGGAAGCAAGCCTCGCTGGCCCTAAACGCCCGCAGGATCGCGTTGCCTTAAAAGACATGGCCGCCGCCTTCGATAAAATCATGCAGGAGGATGCCAAGGCACAGCCCAATGCGGAAAAAGGCAAGTTCGACTCAGAAGGCGGCCAAACAGCCGTGGGCATTGAGCGCAGCCTTGGGGGAGATTTCAAGCACGCCGCCAGTCAGAAAGTCACCATTGGCGATCAGGACTTCAGCCTGGACCCAGGCGCGGTGGTCATTGCGGCTATCACCTCATGCACCAACACGTCCAACCCCAGCGTGATGATGGCCGCAGGCCTGCTGGCGCGCAAAGCGCGTGAAAAAGGCCTGACCACCAAACCCTGGGTTAAAACCTCGCTGGCGCCCGGTTCCAAAGTCGTCACCGACTATCTGGCCGCGGCTAACTTGAACGAGGATTTGGATGCGCTGGGCTTTAACCTGGTGGGTTACGGCTGCACCACCTGTATCGGTAACTCAGGCCCTCTGCCTGAAGCGATTGAGAAAGCAGTGAGCCTAGGAGATTTAACCGTCGCCTCTGTGCTTTCAGGCAACCGTAACTTTGAAGGCCGTATTCATCCGCTGGTCAAAACCAACTGGCTTGCCTCTCCCCCCTTGGTCGTCGCTTATGCGCTAGCGGGTAATGTTCGGCGTGATTTAACCCAGGAGCCACTAGGTAAGGGTAGTGACGGCAACCCGGTTTACCTGAAAGATATTTGGCCATCTCAAGTCGAAATTGCCGAGGCCGTTGAGAAAGTAAATACCGATATGTTCCGTAAGGAGTACGGTGAGGTATTTAAAGGCGATGAAACCTGGCAGGCAATTGACGTCTCCGAAAGTCAGGTCTACCAATGGCCCGAGTCTACTTATATCCAGCACCCGCCCTTCTTTGAAGGTATGGGACGCGAACCGGATGCAATCGAGGACGTCAGCAACGCCCGCGTTCTGGCCATGCTGGGCGACTCGGTGACCACTGACCATATTTCACCAGCAGGCGCGATCAAACCGGATAGCCCCGCAGGCCGTTACCTGCAAGAACATGGCGTTAAGCCGGTCGACTTTAACTCCTACGGCTCGCGCCGGGGGAATCATGAGGTCATGATGCGCGGCACGTTTGCCAACGTACGTATCAAGAACGAGATGCTGGACGGCGTGGTCGGCGGCGAAACGCGCTATGTTCCAAGTGGCGAGCAAATGGCGATTTACGATGCCGCCATGAAATACCAGGAGGCAGGCACACCACTGGTCGTTATTGCTGGTAAAGAGTATGGCACCGGCTCTTCGCGTGACTGGGCAGCCAAAGGTACGCGTTTGCTAGGCGTTCGCGCGGTTCTCGCGGAATCCTTTGAGCGTATTCACCGCTCCAACCTGATAGGCATGGGCGTGGTGCCGCTGCAGTTCCCGAAAGGTGAAACCCGTGAAACGCTGGGATTAACCGGCGATGAAGAGATATCCATTGCGGGATTAAGTGATTTAAGCCCCGGTAAAACAGTGCAGGTAGTGATTAAAACCGGTGAAAAAGAGCATACCGTTGATGCCAAGTGTCGAATTGATACGGTCAATGAGCTGGCTTACTACCGTCATGGTGGTATCCTTCACTACGTGCTGCGCAAAATGATCGGCGCCGCATAAGTAATACCTACCAATGCTTGTATGCCCCCACCTCGGTGGGGGTTTTTTATTAGCGCTCGTTTAAACGGCGCGGCGGCGATAGGTACGATACTCAGGTGACCAGCTTGCTTTCTCGATGTCTTCGCGCAGTTTGGTGCCGCTGGTCGTTAACGCAACGCCGTTATGCTGAGCAGTGGCAGCTACTTCAAAGGCAATCGACTGGCTGATGTCACGAATACGCGAAAGCGGCGGTAACAGCGCACCTTTACCCTCTTTAACGATGGGTGCTTCACGCGCCAGCGCACGAGACGCGCTCATCAACATCTCATCGGTCACCCGATTTGCATTCGAAGCAATGACACCCAACCCGATGCCCGGGAAGATATACGCGTTGTTGCACTGGGCAATGGGGTATGTGCGCCCGTTATATACCACAGGAGCAAATGGGCTACCGGTGGCGACCAATGCTTGACCGTCGGTCCAGCGGATCACATCCTCAGGAACAGCTTCTGCCTGAGACGTTGGATTAGAGAGCGGCATAATCACCGGGTGCTCACAGCCTGCATGCATGGTTTTAACCACCTGCTCGGTGAATATCCCACGCTGACCGCAAACACCGACCAGAATAGTCGGTTTCATCTGAGCAATGGTTTCTTCCAACCCTTGGCCATTCCAATCCGCGACCAGCGCAGGATCGTGGGCCAAACGACGCTGAAAATCGCGCTGCCACTCTTGATCCGTCGTCATCAAGCCTTCGCGGTCGACAACAAAAATACGCGCACGCGCTTCATGTTCGGAGAGACCTTCGGCCTCCATGGCCACCACAACCTGCTCGGCGATACCACAACCGGCTGAACCACCGCCAACAAACACCACGCGTTGCTGGGCAATGCTTTCTTCACGCGCCTGACAGGCTGCCATGAGCGTTCCCACAACAACGGATGCCGTGCCCTGAACATCATCGTTAAAGCAGCACAACTCGTTGCGATAGCGCTCAAGCAGCGGTACGGCGTTGGCTTGGGCAAAATCTTCAAACTGCAGCAAAACATTCGGCCAGCGGCGCTTCAGTGCTGAGATGAACGCTGCCATAAAGGCGTTGTACTCTTCCTGGCCCACGCGTTTATGGCGCCAGCCCATGTACATGGGGTCATCCAGCAGCGCCTGATTATTAGTGCCCACATCAATCACAATGGGTAGCGTATGGGCCGGACTAATACCGCCACAGGCGGTATAAAGCGCCAGCTTACCAATTGGGATCCCCATACCACCGATCCCCTGGTCACCCAGCCCCAAAATACGTTCGCCGTCAGTGACTACGATAACTTTAACGTTATCCTTAGTGGCGCTGCGCAGAATGTCGTCCATATGATCACGATCCTGGTAGCCGATAAACAAGCCCCGGTGATTGCGATAAATATTGGAGAATTCCTGACATGCCTGACCAACGGTTGGCGTATAGATGATCGGCAGCATCTCTTCAAGATGCTCAGATACCAGGCGAAAGTAGAGCGTTTCGTTGTCGTCTTGAATGGCGCGCAAATAAATATGGCGCTCAAGATCGCTATTGCACTGCAGGTACTGCCGATAAGCGCGCTCTAGCTGATCATCAATGGTTTCGACATTTTGCGGCAGCAAACCAATCAAGTTAAACGCCAAACGCTCCTCTTGAGTAAACGCGCTGCCTTTGTTCAATAGCGGCATTTCAAGTAAGGAAGGACCGGCGTAAGGAATATATAAGGGGCGCTTACTCGTCGTCATAGGGGCTCTCTTCTTTTCCATTACCGCTGCATCGCAGCAATTTCAAGCGTTTACGGTTTATCGACATAATGTACCATGTCACTACGACAAAGGTGGCACAGTCATACTTCTCTAGCCAAAAAAATGCCCCGACATTTGCCGGGGCAGCTAAAAATCAATACGTTATAATTAGCAGGTTTTTGCCGTTGGCTGGCGCCCTGCTTCACCGGTAAAGAACAGCGGACGCAGCTTCACACCGACAATATTGCCCGCAAAGGCAGCCACCAACCACACCCAACCGTGCAAGCTACCCGACGCGATACCACTGAAGTAAGCACCGATGTTGCAACCAAACGCCAGGCGTGCGCCATAACCCAGCATTAGGCCACCAATTACCGCAGCCACCACCGAGCGCAGAGGGATTCTAAAATTAGGCGCAAACCGACCGGCCAAATGTGCAGCCATTAAAGCGCCCAACATAATACCGACGTTCATGACCGTCGTCATATCACTCCACACGCTAGCTTCAAGCGCTGCCGCATTACCTGGCGCCTGCCAATATCCCCAACCCGTTACGCTACCGCCGAACAATTCATATACCTTGGCCCCCCAAAGCGCGAAGGCCGACGTAATGCCCCATGGGCGACCAGCTAGCGCAAGCGTTGCGAAATTCAGCAGCGCCAAGGCCACGGCACCCGCCAATAACGGCCAAGGCCCGCTTAACCAGCGCAGAGTAGCGGGCTTCTCAACCATGGGTACCTGTTCAAGTTGACCATGACGACGCTTTTCCATCACGAGCGTAAACACCGCAATCGCCACAAACAGTACCAGGCTGATGGCGATACCGCCCGTCGTACCTGCAATATCAATCAACGATATCGGCTCAAACGCTGGCAAACGCTGCCACCACGCAAAATGCGCCGAGCCAATTACCGAACCGATGATAAAGAAGACAAGCGTAATCAACATACGGGCATTACCGCCACCCGCCGTAAACAGCGTGCCTGAAGCGCACCCGCCGCCCAACTGCATACCAATCCCAAAAAGAAACGCGCCCACCAGCACGGAAATGCCGATAGGGGAGACAAAACCACTCACCGGCGTACCAAACAATGTACCGGCACCCAGTGCTGGGAAAAACAGCACCACGGCAATGGCCAGCATCACCATTTGCGCACGCAGCCCGCGGCCGCGGCGCTCGGTAATAAACACGCGCCAGGCAGAGGTAAACCCAAAGGCAGCGTGATACAACACCATGCCCAGCAGACCGCCTACAATCATTAGCAAACCGGTATTAGCGCCAAATATGACGCCAATCATTAGCGCTCCTAATACAATCGCCGCAGTCGCCAGTAGTGGTACCCGATAACTGGCCGGAGTCGCGGCAGCCGTCGTCGACATAAATTCACCTATAGGTAACGCCAAAAGCGCCCGTGGATAGGCAGGCGCTCTGGTCGATGTGGATAATCGTTATAAGCTTACCGCCCAGCCAACAGGGGGTAAATCATTTATGGCTAATCGTTACAGGGCTAACGAAGAATTACGGCTCTTTTTTATCGTCGTCTTCATGCACCACATAGAGACGATTCACCATCACGAACAAAACAACCGCCAAGGGTGCGGCCAAAATAACGCCAGGTAAGCCAAACAACGTGCTGCTTGCAAGGAGCGCAAACAACAATAGCGCCGGTGGCAGGCTGACGGCACGCTGCTGCACCAAAGGCTGCAAAATATTGCCTTCAATCTGCTGAATAATAACGTAAGCCATCAATACGAAGAGCGCCGTCTCAGGGCTGACCGTATACGCCAACAGCAGAGCAGGAATAGCGGCGACAATGGGGCCGACCAACGGTACAAAGTCCAGAAGACCGGCAACTAATCCCAGCCCTAATGGCGCTGGCACGCCCAGCAGCCACATGCTGACACCCACCAGTACGCCCGTTACGGTCATGGCGACTAACTGACCGCCTAGCCAATAGCGCAATGCCTTACCGCTCGCGTCCAACGCTTCGCCCAAGCGCGGACGGCTTTTAACCGGCGCCAGTAATAAAAGGCCACGGCGGTATAAGTCCGGCTGAGCCGCAAAATAGACCATCCCAACAATCAACACGAAAAAATTGATAATACTGCCGCCCATTGAAACCACCATCATGCCGACCTGAGACACACCGCCTTGCATGATGCTTCCCGCATTTTTCACGGCATTATCGATCAGGGGCGCCAACTGCGAATCTTCAAGGCGCTCTCGTAGTTGTTCCCATGCCTCAGGCAGCATGGTCGTAAGCGACTCCATTTCAGCAGCAATCTGCGCCCCGAACCCCCAGCTCATGAATCCCAATCCACCGCACAACACTACCAACACAATAAGCAACGATAGCCAGCGCGGCACGCCGCGGTTTAGTAGTGGCGCCATGCAGCTTTGCAAAACACAGGCTCCCACCACCGCGCCAAAAATCAAGATCAACAACCCTACGAGCTTCCAAAGTATCAGGGCGAGAGCTGCCAACAGGAAGGTGATAAGTACGCACTCCGTGAACCGCTGATGTAAATACGTTGATCGCATTCAATACTCCCTTTGCGGATACTTTGAATACATCAGGCTAGCAGCGAAGTGCACAGTGGGTTTGTGTGATATGTGATGGCCTTACTGATCCAATACACGTCCAAGCGGGAAGACCCACTCAATGCAGCACACGAAAGTATTCGCTGCCCCATCCCTGAGCCGTACAAACGAATACCTGGTACTGCAGTGCCGTCGCCCTAGCAAGGCCTGAAATACGCGGTTAACGCGAAACGACCTAACCGCTAACGCGCTTACGGGGCAATTCAATATAGATGCTACCGTATAGCGTCTAATAACGAATTTGAAATCGCTGCGATATTTTATAAGAAGAATTTAGAGAGAACACCAAGAACAACCTCTGTGCAGCAACGATTACCGCCCTAGCACTTTCTGAATACCTTTTAAAAACCTATGCTTATCAACTTCTATAGCGTTTCTTTACATAGTCAGAAAAAGCATAACGCAGAACCGTTAACCCTCGCACAGTCCTAACCAAAAAAGCCCTCTAACACAAACTAGCTGCATTATTACTACCAACATAAGACAAAACAATAATTAATACCCCATCATGAAAGAACAATCAATAATAAAAAAACACCCCAAATATTCTTTATATTAGATTGACTAGAAATACGAAGCGCTCTATAGATAATGTGTGTTATGTATAACTCTTAAAATAAAAACGTCACAGTATTATCAAAAGATAGGCGTCGATGCATTGATTGAAAACCAGTAAGGGGAACTACACTAATGCCGTATTCTTTCTACGTAAGCTTTCAGCCTTTGTCCCCTTATTACAACAGCTTATAGCGTGCAAAGGAGATACCTGAATGTCTAACACAGCATCACACACACCACTCCCAGACCATCCCGAGGCAATACGCTTCCCCTTAATGGAGCTTCCTCTCGTTGGCTTCCTGCTTGCGTTCATGGCGGGCTCAATGAACGCATGGACGTTCGCAAATGCAGAGACCTTTGCAACGGTTCAGTCAGGTAACGTTGTACAAGTCGGTTATTGGCTTATCCAGGGAAACTGGGATAAGTTCATGGCTCCCTTCCTTTCCGTTATTGCGTTTGGTATTGGCTCGGCTATTTGTGGGGCCATTATGACCAATCTGCTAAGCCATCACAGAATCGTTACCCGCGCCATTCTATTTCTCGAATTCCTGATACTTGCCGTATTGATATGGCTTGTCTGGAAAGGTGAACACAATGTGCTAATGATTGCCTATACCGTAAGCTTTATTGCAGGTATGCAGGGTAATGCGTTCCATAAAAGCCATGGCATGCTGTATGGCAACGTGGCAGTCACCTTCGTTGTCCAAATGGCCTTTAACTTCCTGATTCAGTCTTTCTTTAATAAAAAGGGCATTAACGGTGAGCCAAATTTAATGTGGGCTGGTATTTTCTTCCTCGTTCTGCTCGGGTTTGCGGGCGGTGGCGCGATTGGTTTCTTTGCTGACAGATTCATCACGGCAGGTGGACTGATTCTACCGGCATTAATCTCTTTAGCTTTAATCGTCATCGTGTGGCGAGATCACGACAGGCATCAGCGTGTTGATACGCTACCTGGCGGCAACTTTGCCTGATCCCTCTTTTCAGGCGACCAATATAGCATCATCCGGCTGTTAACCACTTCAACTGTAACAATAGCCAGACTGACCAATACGTTGTAAGTAAATACAGGAGCAAGGTCATGACTGATAAAGACGCACCTCAGCCCATTCGCGGAACCCAGGGCGCTGACGATCCCGGCCCACGTAATGTTGTTCTGGACAAAATGAATCCAGATATCTTCCTGCCTCCAGAAACCGACAATGGCGGGATCCCGAACCTGAAGTTTCCGTTCGCCATGGCTCATAACCGTCTTGAAGACGGCGGCTGGGCGCGGGAAGTGACGCTGCGCGAGTGCC
>NZ_FUKM01000035.1 GCF_900163645.1 Halomonas citrativorans
GCACATCATTTGTACTCCAGCCCGCTGTAATAGCGCGCTCAATCGCTGATACCGTGCCATCACCGTTCAGATCCAGCATGACGCCTAGCGCTGTTGTCTGTTGGGCTAGCGCGTCCTTGAACTCATCGGCTAAAAACTGCTCGGCACTGAGCTGTGCGGGCAGGCGCTCAAGCATGCCTGCGACTTTATCGATGGTGGCGGTAGTCTCTGATCCGCTCGCGCCCCAACCTTTCTGAGCTTTGATAAAGCGGTCGGCATACTGTGTGATGCTATTCATCGCGTCACGGTCGCCGCCGAGTGCCTTATCGTACTGTTCGTAAAACGCTTGAGACGTTGCCGCTAGCTGGTCGGCGGGCGAGCTTAGCCCGGCTTCGGTACCGCGCAGGTTGGCGAGCCAGCCATCAATGCTGTTGGTAAAGCCAGCGAGTTGTTGCTTGGCACGGGCGAGTGCATCCCGCTCTTGATTGATTGAACGCACACGTTCTTGCTGCTGGCGGTCAAGGTTGCGAAGGCGGTCTTGTTCGTCCTGAAGTGCCCACACTCGCTGCTGTAGCGGACGGTTGCTTTCATCCGTGGCTTCTAAATCACGGCGGCGTAGTTCAGCCGTGTTGCCCTCCAGGGTGAGTCTCTGGCGTTCTAACTGCTCACGTTCGCGGAGTACATCCGCCACACTGTTTAGGCCATCAGCAGCGCCGTTTGCTGCGTACTCAGCCGCCTCGGCACTGTTAGCGATAAAATCGAGTGCATCTGTTAAAGATAGTGATCCGCTCGCAACCGCATTAAACCAGTGCTCAAGTCCATCAGCTTCTGGGGCCCGACCCAGCATTTCCTGGTATTGCTGCTCAATGGCTTGGCGAACGGCTCCGCTTGTTTCTTTCAGTGCAGGCGCGAGCGCCATTAATTCATATGCCAGCCTGCCACCTGCGTCCGTATTTAGGTTCTGAGCCTCTACGAGCGCACGCAACTCATCGACTGTTTTGGGGATTTCGTCAGTTACACCGGAAAGGGATGTGGCTAAATCCTGCTGAGCGTTAGACAAGCGCTCGGATTCGCTGAATGCCGCTTGATAGTAAGCGTCGTTGACGGCTGTAAGGGTTTCAATGCCGCCCACCGCATTTTGCAGTGACCAGGCAGAGTGGATTGCACCCTCAGCAGTCGCGTCAAACTGTAGGTTTAAGCGCTCAATGCTGTTTCCCAGTAACGCTATAGCATCAAGTGCCTGAAAAAGCCCGTTAGCTGTACCCTGCACATCACCCGTGTTCGCTTCTAAATGATCAATGACATCGCGCTGAATTTGCTCGTTTAATGATTGCGCGATGCGCTCAAGATTGAGTACAGCTACAAACGCATTCGCCATCTGCTCGGGGTCAGCGATCTGAGCAATAGCGGATTCAACGTATGCACCGGAGCCGTCGATAATGGCCCGCAATCGTGTATTGAATAGATTCTCTGGTCCTGAGTGCGTAAATCCCTCAATGCTGGCACGCATTGCGTCTACGCGCTCATCAATCGCTGAATTTGCGAGCGTGTCGTCAAATATGGCGATGCTGTCCATTAACTCTTGCAGCGAATCCTGCTGCTCGCCCAGCTTGTAATCGCTAAATTTAGCGATGCCGAAATCACCGAGTGCACTGGAACGGTCGCCAAAAATGCCAGGTTGGGCGCCTTGTACAAAATCGAAATCGAAGGTTTTTTTGTTCGATCCAAACAGCGAGTCAACGAAGCTGCCAATGGCTGATCCAGCGGCAGCTCCCCACGGCCCCCAGTAGCTACCGACCAAGCTGCCCGCCGTCTCGCCGTAGTTGGAATTAGCGGTTTTTCCCGTGACGCTAGAGCCAACCTCGCCGCCGACATAGCCACCTGCCATGGCAGCACCAGCGTTGTAAACGGCGGTCATGCCCTGATAGTTCTGCATGCTGCCGCCCATCCAGCCGCCGCCCTGAGCAACTCCACCAGTTACTGCGTTGCCGTACAAGCCGCCCGCTGACGCCCCCGTTTGAGCGCTGCCGTACAACGTGCCTGCACTCTGCGTTGCAGCGTTTGCATACAGGCCGCCACCGCTAGCAGCCGCTGTTCCGCCTCCGCCAAACCAACCGCTAGCCGTGTCCCAACCGCGCTGCAGCATGCCGGGATTGATGTTCTGCAGTGACATGCCCTGTGAGTTCATGGCTCCCTGCTGGCCGCCACCCATGCCCATCATGCTCTGCATTTCGACGATGATGGGCCGGGTGATAGCCATGTGGGCCAGTTCTGCTAGCGTCTGGTCCAGCACGCGCTTCATGGTTTCGCTGGCACTGCGGCTGCCGTCGATGGCGCCTCGCCAAAGATCAGCAAAGCCGTCGTCTAGCCGACGCAAGCCGTTCAGCCGAAGCTCATCGAACGCGCCTTCCATCGTGAAGGCGGCCTCTACCGTCTTAGTGGCCAGATCCTCGGTGTCTTTCTGGGCGTTGATATACTCCTGCTGCAGTAGGCCCATCATCTGGATATTTTGGGCAATATTGCCGGTGCCCATGGCGATGGCCAGCGTGAGCGTTTGCATGTCACGTGCTAGCTGGACTGTCTCACGGCGGCCCGGAACAAGGCGGTTGCGCAGGGCTTCAAGTGCGGTGGCTTGGGCTTCGGTGGCTTTGGTGAGTTCGTTGGCAGCGGCGGTAGCTTCGCGGGTAGCTGCGCTGGCCGTTTCGGTTACAACAACCGCTTCTTCAGTAA
>NZ_FUKM01000064.1 GCF_900163645.1 Halomonas citrativorans
TTTTCAGGTTACAAAATTCCACTTATCAACGCGATTATTTTTCGGGGGGATTACCGTGCGGACTGATGTTGACGTACCTCAAGATAGACCCAGCGTGTAGCGCGATCGATAGCCACGAAAAGGTAACGCTTGCGGTTCTCGTCGAGCATTTGAGGCAGGTGTTTAACGTCGACATGGATATACCCCGGCGTATAGGCCTTGAAAGGCTTATGGGTCGGTGCTTGATCCGCTCTCTCCTGCTTTTTCAGGGCCGCGAGACTGGGTAAACCACGACGTTTCAACAGACGCTGTAGTGCAGAATGTGAGAGGTCCGGATGCAGAAATTCTCTTGCCACCACCAGCAGATCGTCGACACTCAGCCGCAGATACTCCCGCAGGGCTAAAACAATTTCTTCCTGGGCAGAAGACAGTGTTGTGAGCAAGTTGTGCCGTGTCTGAGACAGATCATGTTGCGTCTCTCGGTAGCGCCACCGAGCAATCGTGGGGATTACACCACTAGGGCGAAGGCTTCAACGTGAAGACAAGGCAGGCGAAGAATTTATCTACATGCACGCCCAGAAGAACATGGAGCTGCATGTCCTGAACTTCCGCCAGAAGCGCGTCGAGTTCGATGGCACCGCGACCATTGGCAATAACTCCCACTTGGCGGTCGCCAAGGACCGCATCGAAACCATTGACGGCAATCGCGATGTCACCGTGCACACCAACCACACCGACAGATTGATGGAGAGCGCGGGTTAAGGGGAGCTATCAAACCCATGCCAATGGCGATATTACCTTCAAGGCAGACTGGGAACTCATGGCACGTGTGGCAGGACGACAAGGATCGGGTCGATGCCCGACGACTGACCGAGCCGGGCAAGAAGCTCTACAAACGACGCAAGGCAGCTTCGCCGATGCTAGGCAATTGCACGGGCATCGCTATGCGCGAATGCGAGGGTTGGAACGTGCCAAAGAGCAATGTCTGCTGGCCGCAGCATGTCAAAACATCAAGAGGATCGCGCAGGCGCGTTGGCGCTGGCTTTTTTTACGTATTTTACGTCACCTGAGGGCTCATATGGCTTATCAGCGGGCGCGTGAAGAGGCAACCAAAACAATGGACCAGCTTCGTTCAGCGGTCGGCCTTGGGCGTTTTGTCTGATGGGTGGTTGACGCACTTTTTAGTGTAAAAAAAAGCCAGCCTCAACGAGGCTGGCTAGCGGTTTTCAATGACTGCCCAACCGTATTACTTCACTACCGGGCAACGCTCGCGGCGGAGTGACTTCATTAGTGTATCATCGACGTCCAGGTGGCCTTGAACAATGCTGGCGGGTGTCAGTGCCAGCCATTGGTTCAGTGAGACA
>NZ_FUKM01000037.1 GCF_900163645.1 Halomonas citrativorans
CTTCAATTTACTCTTGCCCTGCCCGGGGCAGACGACACCGCCGTTGTCCGCTTTACCCACCGCGAAGCCCTTTCCGAACCGTTTTCGCTCTCTGTCGAGTTTGCCAGCCGCGCTCACGACCTTTCGCCTGTCAACTGCCTGGATAAGACCGCTACCCTGACTATTTGGCAGGATGGCGAGCCGCTGCGCCGTATTCACGGCATCGTGAGTGAATTCGCCCAGGGCGACCGGGGCCACCGGCGCTCGTTTTATCACGTGGTGATTCGCCCGGCGTTGTGGCGGCTTTCTTTACGCCACAATTCGCGTATTTTTCAGAACGCGGCCCCTTACGATGCGATCACAACGCTTGCCGACGAGCGTGGCCTGACGGATATCGGCTTTGCCACCACGCGTACCCCGCTCGAGCGGGAGTACCTGGTGCAGTACCGGGAAACCGACCTGGCGTTTATCGAACGCCTGGCCGCCGAAGAGGGCTGCTTCTATTTCCACGAGTTCGAAAACGCCGAAGGTGGCGCCCACCGGCTGGTGTTTGCCGATGCCACCGTGGTGCTCCCAAGCGTCGGTGAGCGCACCTACCACGGCCGCGCGGGCGGCACGCCGCCCCGGCGCCATCTGCGTAAGCTGCGCCAGGTCAGCCGGGTACGCCCGGCGTCTGCCATGCTCAAGGACTACACCTTTCAAAACCCGGCCTACGCCCAATTGCATGAACATCAGGCGTCGGGGCTAGGCGAGCACGCTCAGCATGAGGATTACGAACACTTCGACTACCCGGGCCGCTATAAGAAAGATGGCTCCGGCAAGCCGTTTACCCGCCACCGGCTGGAATCTCTACGCGCCGATGCATTGGTAGCCCAGGCCGAAAGCGACCTGCCCGAACTGGCGCCGGGCATTTGCTTCACCCTGACCGACCACGACGTGGAGAGCCTCAATCAGGACTGGCAGGTACTGGGTGTAGTGCATGTTGGCGAGCAGCCCCAGGCGCTGGAAGAGGACGGCATGGCGCGCGGTAGCGCGACGTCAGACCAGGCTAGCGAGCAGATGACCCGCTACCACAACAGCATCGAGCTAATGCCCCGGGACCAGACCTGGCG
>NZ_FUKM01000059.1 GCF_900163645.1 Halomonas citrativorans
TTTTTTCTCGGCTCAAGTGAGCGGTGATGAATATCGGCAGTTATTCAGACCTTCCTTAGGCGCGGCTGGGTAAAGAAGAAATTGAACACCAGAAAACCGGCCACGGCGCTGAACATAGCCATGGTTGTGCCTGCCCATACGGCACTGAACAGAACGGCGGCCAGAAAAACCAGCGACAGATTGGCAAGTTCAAGCCAGGGTTCCAACAAAAGTGCCACGCCAAGCGACACCACAACGCCCAGACTGGCAGCGACCAGCTGCGAAGGGTGGAGGTGAAAACCGATGCGGCGCGGCATCCGGTGACGCTTGCGTCTACCTTGAGCCACCACGACGATATCGAATGCGTCAGCACGGGCCATCAGCCGCTGAGCCAACGATCGCGACCATGGCCACCTGCGGCGCTTGGTCTCGCGCCCCACCACGATAGTCGTGGCATTGACGGTGCGAGCGTAATTGACCACTTCACCCACCTGGCTTTGCCCCTGCAGGCGTAGCGAATCACCGCCCAACCGGGTCACCAAGCTGAAGGTCTGCTCGACGGCCAGTTGTTGCTCGGCGCTGTCAGCTCCCTTATCTACATACACCGCGCGCCATACCGCTAGGCGCCGTTCGGCCATCCGGTGGGCCGCGCGCACCAGCGATATATCCTCATCGCCGCCTCTGATGACCACGATTAGATGCGGTCTGACCGGCCAAGGCCCCACACGCCCCCCCGCGTCCATGGCCACCTTTACATCGGCATCGACCCGCTCGGCCATGGTCTGAATAGCCAGCTCGCGCAGTGCGTTAAGGTTCGACTCGTTAAAGTATCCCTCCATGGCGGCCCGGGCCTGCTCGGGGATGTACACCTTGCCACGCCTCAGGCGCTCAAGTAACTCTTCGGGGGGGAGATCAACCAGCGATACATCGCGGGCGCGTTCCAGTAGCGTATCGGGTACGGTTTCGCGCATGCGAATGCCGGTAATCCGGGCGACGTCATCATTGAGACTCTCCAGATGCTGGACGTTGACCGTGGTCCACACGTCTATGCCCACTTCCAGAAGCTCTTCAATATCCTGATAGCGTCTGGCGTGGCGGCTGCCGGGGATATTGCGATGGGCAAGCTCATCCACCAGTAGAATACAAGGGCGCCGCGCTAGGGCAGCATCAAGATCAAACTCGTGAAATGTTCGGCCATGATACTGCAGGAGAGCCAGCGGAATGCGCGCCAAGCCCTCGCACAGAGCCTCGGTGTCAGCACGCCCATGCGACTCCACCACGCCGATAACGATGTCCTCGCCTTCCTCCATGCGCTCGCGCGCGGTGCGCAGCATGGTGTAGGTTTTCCCCACGCCAGGAGCGGCTCCCAAAAATACACGCAAACAACCGCGCGCCTCCCGGCGCGCGGCTTTCAGTAATGCATCGGGATCGGGCCGCTGATCCGCTGAATACATTGTCTCACTCCACGGTATTTAAAGGGATATCGCCCGTTCCCGCTGCCGAGTCAGCACCAGGTGTAACCGGGTAGCGCTCATCAAGGCTTGCGTTCAGACGCAGCACGTTGATAACCGGCGAGCCTAGCCAGCCGACATTATCAAGAGCTGGATCAAGCAGTGCGGTCACGCTAGCTTCGTCGATTTGGCGCGCCTGCGCTACCCTTGTCACCTGCAGTCTGGCAGCCTCCGGCGATATATGCGGGTCAATTCCCGAACCGGATGCGGTAATCAGATCAATCGGTATCTGATCGACGCTGACACCTTCCCTTTGAGCAATGGCCTGAGCATCTGTCTCGGCTCGCTCGCGCAGTGCCCCGTTGCTAGGCGCCAGATTGGAGCCGGAAACGCTGCCGGCATCGTTACCCGCTGCGGATGGGCGGCCAATAAAGTAGCCATCACTAACAAAGATCTGGGCGACCAGATTGGAGCCGATTACCCTGCCCGAGCTGTCACGTATCATGCTGCCGCCAGCCTGTTCGGGAAACAGCCAGCCGCCGACGGCCGTGGTTATCAGGGGGTAGACAAGCCCCAAGAGCACCGCCATCACGACCATGAAGCGTAGCGTGCAGCTCCATGAGGTAGGGGCCTGAAGCACCTCATCCTCTGCCACTTGTAACGCTTTTTGTTCGACGTTTTTCATCAGGGTTTCTCCTAAAGGAACAAGGCAATCAGCATGTCCAGCAACTTGATCGCGGGAAACGGCAGCAGTAGCCCGCCGACCCCATAGATAAGCAGATTGCGACGCAACAGCTCAGTGGCAGAGGCGGCTTTGACCGATACCCCCCGCAAGGCAAAGGGAATCAGCGCAGGAATGACCAGCGCATTGAACAGCACCGCGGCCAGCACGGCGGAGGTAGGTGAGTGCAGGCTCATCACATCCAGCACGCCAAGGGCGGGAATGCTGGCAGTAAACAGTGCAGGGAGAATGACGAAGTACTTGGCTACATCGTTGGCCAGCGAAAATGTGGTCAGCGCTCCTCGGGTCACCAGCAGCTGCTTGCCGATTTCCACAGCGCTGATCAGCTTGCCGGGATCAGAATCCAAGTCCACCATGTTGGCGGCTTCGCGGGCAGCCTGAGTTCCCGAGTTCATCGCCAGGCCAAGATCGGCCTGGGCAAGCGCGGGGGCATCGTTGGTACCGTCTCCCACCATGGCCACCAGACGGCCGCTGGCCTGCTCTTCACGAATAAGCGCCAGTTTGCGCTCCGGGGTCGCCTCGGCAATGTAGTCGTCCACGCCTGCCGTGGCGGCAATTGCCGAGGCGGTGATCGGGTTGTCGCCAGTGATCATGACCGTCTTGATACCCATGGCGCGCAGTTCGGCAAACTTCTCCGCGATGCCGCTCTTGATCACATCAGAAAGCGCCACCACGCCCAGAAGTTGCTTGCCTTCGGCCACGGCGATGGGCGTGGCGCCGTCTCTGGAAATACGCGCAATCACCTGCTCATAGTCGCCGGGTATCTCGCCGCCCTGCTCCGTAACCCAGGCGGCGATGGCATTGGGCGCCCCTTTGCGCAACTTGCGTCCACTCGTCAGGTCAACGCCGGATAGCCGGGTTTGCGCGCTGAAGGCTTCAAATGTGCCGCCATCAGCCTCTTCACTGAGCTGACTATCCACGCCTTGCTCTGTGGCAAGCACGACAATCGAGCGGCCTTCCGGAGTAGGGTCTTGTAGAGAGGTCAGAAACGCCACGTCGCGCAGGCGCTGGCGCGCCACCTGCTGGCAGGGTGCAAACTCCGTGGCGCGGCGGTCACCAAGGGTAATGGTACCGGTCTTGTCCAGCAGCAGCGTGTCGATACTGCCAGCGATCTCGACGGCCTTGCCCGACTTAGCCACTAGATTGGCCCGCAGAGCACGCTCCATGCCAGCAATGCCGATAGCTGGCAGCAGGCCACCAATGGTGGTGGGAACCAGACATACCAACAGCGCCACTAGCATCACAGTGGAAGTTTCCACACCGACAAAGGCGGCCATGGGCACCAGGGTGACCACGACAATCAGAAACACCAGAGTGAGCATTGCCAGCAGGACGGAAAGCGCCAGCTCAGAGGGCGTCTTCTGGCGGTTGGCGCCTTCCACTAAGGCAATCATGCGATCCAGCAGCGACTCACCGGGATTGGCGCTCACTTCTATGATTAGCTGATCCGACAGTACCTTGGTACCTGCGCTGACGCCGCTGTTATCGGTACCGGCTTCACGCAGCACCGGAGCAGACTCGCCGGTCACCGCCGATTCGTTGATGGATGCCGCGCCCTTCACGATATCTCCATCGGCCGGAACCAACTCACCTGCCACCACCTTGACCCTATCGCCGCGGCGCAGGGAATCGGCGGCTACGCTTTGAGTAGAGCCATCGGCATTCAGCTTCTGCGCCGTGAGCTCTCCTTTGGTCTTGCGAAGCGCCCCGGCGTGCGCCTTGCCCCGTGACTCTGCCAGCGACTCCGCGCCGGTAGCGAACAACACCGTGGCCATCAGCAGCAGCGCAATGGCCAATGCAAAGCCACCGTTTTCACTCTGGGTAAAGGCCACGGGAGTCAGCGAAAAGCACACCACGGCGCCAATGGCAACTACCGCCATGACGGGATTTCGCGCCAGAAGCTGCGGCGCAAGCCCTTTGATCGCGCCAGTGACGATCTGGCCCACGGGCGGTGAACGGTGCGGTTTGTTGGCTAACTGTGTATCTAACATCTCATTTCTCCTAGAAGCCCTGCACGACGGCTTCGGCAATGGGGCCAAGCACCAGCGCCGGTAAAAACCCCAGCAGATTGACAATCACGATCACCCCGGCGGTCAGGCCCATGAACGCTAGGCTGTCCATGGGCAACGTACCCCGGCCAGCAGGTGCCGTGCGCTTGCCCGCCAGCCACCCGGCAACGGCCAGTGGCACCAGCATGGGCAGAAAACGACCGATTAGCAGGGCGACGACGCAAGCAAGGTTCCACCACGGCGTGCCGTCACTCAGCCCCTCGAAACCGGAACCATTGTTGGCAAATGCCGAGGTAAATTCATAAAGCACTTGGGACAAACCATGGAAACCGGGGTTTGAGTTCTGTGCGGTTTGCGGCATCGCCACGGTGAGCGCCGAAAGCCCCAGGATGATCAGCGGTTGGGCCAGAATCGCCAAGGAAATCCAGCGCATCTCGCGGGTCTCAAGCGGCTTGCCAAAAAGCTCCGGCGCTCGGCCGACCATCAGCGAACCGACAAAGGCGGCTAACATCAGATAGAGAAAGAATCCGATCAGCCCTACCCCCACGCCACCAAAGGTAACGTTCACGAACATGTCCATCAGCAGCATCATGCCGCCCATGGGGTTGAAGCTGTCGTGCATGGCATTGACCGAGCCGTTGGAGGTTTGGGTGGTCCAGCTGCCCCACAGCGCGGAAAGGTCCGTACCGAATCGCAGCTCCTTGCCCTCCAGGTTGGCCCCCGGCAGGGAAAGTTCGGTAAGCGCAACGTTGGGCATCCGCTCGGAGTAGACCACCACCGAGGTGGAAACAAGCGAGAATGCCACCATCACCGCTCCTACACCCAGCATGAGCCGCCTCCGGCCGCTGATAAGAGCAATGGCAAATAGCAGGGCTACCGGAATCAGCGTAAGTGAAGCGGTTTCAATGACGTTGGCCAACGACGTGGGGTTCTCAAGCGGCACGCTGGAGTTGGGCCCATACCAGCCGCCGCCATTAGTGCCCAGCTGCTTGATGGCTACCATGGAGGCCACCGGCCCGAGGGGGATGGACTGCACCTCCTCGACTTGGGTATCCAGCATTTCTATCTGATGGGCCGCCTGATAGCTCGCCGGTACACCCTGCCACGTGAGTAACAGCGCCACTATGACCGCCAAGGGCAGTAGCACGCGTATCACGCTGCGGGTCAGGTCTTGATAGTAGTTGCCCACTCCTTTCACTACATTAGCGGACCTGGTGGCCAGCAATGTGCGCGCAATTGCCACCAGCACCGCAAGCCCCGTAGCGGGAGTCAGAAATTGCAGCGTGACAATTGCCAGCGTTTGGCTTAAATGCGAAAGCTGCGCTTGGCCCGAGTAGTGCTGCTGGTTTGTGTTGGTAGCAAACGATACGGCCGTATGGAGCGCAGTATCCCAAGACATGCCGGTGACACCATCCGGGTTCAGCGGCAGCACACCTTGAAACATAAATACCAGCCAAGCCAGCAAGATCAAGCCCACATGCAGCTTCAAAATTGCCAGCGCATAGACACGCCATGTCATGCTCTGGTGGCAGCTTATCCCCGCCAAGTGGTAGATGGGTCTTTCAATAATGCCAAACAGCGCATCCACCCGAGTTCGCTTACTTCCCAGCGCACGGCCAATATAGAGCCCCAGCGGCGCGCTCAGCAGTGCCACCAGCGCGTAAATGGCGATCATGTCATTCATGGCGATCTCCTAAAAACGCTCGGGGCAAATTAACGCGTAGAACAGATACGTCGCCGTAACTATCGCGATGATCAGCAGTACAATATTCATCAATACGCCTCCTGTGATTGACCCATTGAGAATAAGAAGAGCAGGCGTAAAAAATCGATGCCGTTTGAGTCGCTATCCGTTAAAAAGGCGTAAAAAAACGCCACTTAAGGCGTTTAGGGCAGGGCTGGCAGGTGGATGCAGTCTCTTTAATTTTTTCAATACGTTAAAAAAATCGAAGGGCCGTTGGAAACGGCCCCTCTAATAGCACACATAACAAAGCCAATTGAACGATAAAACGCCTACTGAACGGTTGCCTGCATGGCGATAGCCGTATCCAGCATGCGGTTGGAGAAACCCCACTCGTTGTCGTACCACGCCATTACTTTCACCAAACGGCCATTCACACGGGTGTGATTGGCATCAAACGTTGATGAATGCGCATCATGGTTAAAGTCGATGGATACCAGCGGTTGAGCATTGACAGCCAGTACGCTCGAATTGGCAGCGGCCTTTTCGAGAATCTGGTTGATCTCTTCCTTACTGGTATCGCGCCCTGCGTTAAAGGTTAGATCCACCAGCGACACGTTAATCACCGGTACGCGCACGGCCAGCCCATCCAGTTTACCTTCCAGCTCAGGCAGCACCAAACCCACCGCAGCTGCGGCTCCGGTTTTGGTCGGGATCATGGAGTGAGTGGCGCTGCGTGCGCGGTACGGGTCGGTATGATAAACATCCGAAAGATTCTGGTCATTGGTATAGGCGTGAACGGTCGTCATCAGGCCGTTTTCGATACCTACGGTGTCGTTCAGCGCTTTGGCGACAGGTGCCAGGCAGTTAGTCGTGCAAGAGGCATTGGAGACGACCTTATGCTCAGCAGTCAGTACGTCATCATTAACACCGAAAACAATTGTTGCATCCGCATCCGGGCTGGGTGCCGAAATCAGTACTCGTTTAGCGCCCGCTTCCAAATGCTTGGCAGCGGCTTCACGCTTGGTAAATAGCCCCGTGCACTCCATGACCAAATCGATATTCATGGACGCCCAAGGGAGGTTAGCAGGGTCGCGCTCGGAAGAGATCGCAATACGGTCACCGTCAACGCTGATACTTTCCACATCATGTTCTACAGTGAAGGGGAAATGCCCATGCACCGTATCGTGGCGCAGTAAATGCGAATTTAGCGACGGATCACCAAGGTCATTAATCGCCACTACCTGAATTTTTTCACGGTAATCGTTTTCATACAGGGCGCGTAGTACGTTACGGCCGATCCGGCCAAACCCGTTAATAGCAACTCTGATCGTCATGCTGACACCTCATGCTCGGTGGTGGATGGCTTCATTCCAGTAAAAAAATTACCAAAAAGACACACAAAAGCGTTTTAAAAAGAACAAAATCGCTCTTAAAGCGGCTTCTACTGGCTATCAAACAACCTATTTGTAGTAAAATTACTATATTATCACTATGGTCGTCTACACCTTAACGCGGACAATTAAGCGGTCACTTGCATTCAGACAGTGCTGGTTTTGTTGCTATTTTTTTCAATATTCAAGGAGAGCCTGCTCATGAGCCTATCAAATTCACCTTTGCCGCTTCGTCGTACCAAAATTGTTGCCACATTAGGCCCTGCCAGCGACCGGCCAGGTATTCTTGAGGCGATGATCAAGGCAGGCGTCGATGTCGTTCGCCTTAACTTCTCCCACGGTTCTGCCGATGATCATCGCCGACGCCTACAGGATGTTCGCGATATCGCCCAGCGCTTAGGTAAATGTGTTGCCGCACTAGGCGATTTACAAGGTCCTAAAATTCGCATCGCTCGTTTTGCTGAAGGCCCTATTCATTTATCAGTAGGCGAAGCGTTTATTCTGGACATGGCGCTGGATACCAATGCTGGCAACAGTGAACGCGTTGGTTGTGACTACCCTTCACTTATTGATGATGTAGCCCCCGGCGACCGGCTGCTGCTGGATGACGGCCGCGTTGTCCTGGATGTGGCCTCCATTGCGGGCCAGGAAATACACACGAATGTTCATGTGGGTGGCAAGCTCTCCAACAACAAGGGCATCAACAAACAGGGCGGTGGCCTTTCTGCTCCCGCCTTAACCGACAAAGACAAGGCCGATTTAAAAACGGCAGTGGAAATCGGCGTGGATTACCTGGCGGTCTCCTTTCCGCGCTCAGCAGAAGATATGCAGGAAGCACGCGCACTGCTGGGCGAAGCAGGCAAAGAGATTGGCCTGGTCGCCAAGCTGGAGCGTGCCGAGGCAGTAGCGGATGATGAAACGCTGGACGGCATCATTATTGCTTCTGAAGCCGTTATGGTGGCGCGTGGCGACCTAGGCGTGGAAATTGGTGATGAAGCACTCATTGGCACCCAAAAGCGCATCATCAAACATGCGCGCTCGCTTAACCGCGCAGTGATTACCGCCACGCAAATGATGGAGTCGATGATCGAATCCCCGCTGCCCACACGCGCCGAGGTCTTCGACGTGGCCAATGCGGTGCTGGATGCGACCGACGCCGTTATGCTGTCAGCAGAAACGGCAGCCGGTGAATTTCCGGTAGAAACCGTTGAAGCCATGGACCGCGTTTGCTTAGGGGCCGAGCGCGAGCGGCTGGCGCAGTCGTCTGGCCACCGCATGCATGAAGGCTTTGAGCGCATGGATGAAACCATCGCCCTTTCGGCCATGTACGCCGCGAACCATTTAACTGGCGTTAGCGCGATTGCCTGCATGACCTCCACCGGTTACACACCGCTGATTGCCTCACGCATTCGTTCTGGCCTGCCAATTGTTGGCCTGGCGCATAGTCCCGTTGCCCAGCGCCGCATGGCACTTTACCGCGGCGTGGTATCGCTACCCTTCGACACCACCCAAATGGAGCCCACCGAAGTAAACCAGCAGGCCCTGAAATTGCTTAAAGCCTATGGCCTGGCGCGCCCAGGCGGGCATATTATTCTGACTCGCGGCGACCATATGAACGCTCATGGCGGCACCAACACCATGAAGATTATCGCTATTGAGCAGGAAAAATCAGGAGAATAAACAATGAATGATGCCCGACCGCCTCGCCAGGCGCTACGTACCTTGCCCGCTCAAAAGCGTATTGCGCTTATCGCCCACGATGGCAAAAAGAGTGAACTACTGGAGTGGGCGGAACGCTGGCAAGAGACGCTGCGCCAGCATCACTTAATGGGTACGGGCACCACCGCAGGCCGGTTAAATCAGCAGCTGGGTTTGACCGTTGAAGGGTTAATGAGCGGGCCGCTAGGCGGCGACCAGCAGATAGGCGCACGCATCGCCGAGCAAAAGCTCGATATATTGGTGTTCTTCTGGGACCCGTTTGCTCCACAGCCGCACGACCCCGATGTCAAAGCACTGCTACGTCTTGCCACGCTGTGGAATGTACCTGTCGCCAACAACGCGGCCAGTGCGGACTTCCTGCTTTCATCGCCCTATCTAAGTGAGCGCTACGATATGTCGATACCCGATGCTAACGCTTGGGCCAGCGCCAGGGTCTAGCTCCAAGAGTTAGTTGCAACGTCCAGCATCAGGCATTACCCACGCTGAAAAAGATGCCGCTTAACGATCTGCTGCCCGACGCCACCCTGGCCTCGGGCAGCTTTCAGCGCACTGTCAAGCGTCAATTCCGCTATCCGATCATAATCCTGGTGCACCGAATTAATCGGCTGAGGCAAAAAATCCAGCAGGCGGTGATCACCAAAAGTGGCAAGCCGGATATGCCTGGAAAGCCCTCCACGTTCTAAAAACGCATCTAAAACGCCCTCCATCAAGGTATACGATGCGGTAACCAGTGCATCCAGCCCCTTGGGCTCGCTAAGCAGCTGTTGGGCAAGTCCCATCGCCTCACTACGCTCGTAGCGCTCAGCGCTCAAATACACTTCCTCGATATCACGATCTTTTAACGCGGCCTCAAAACCGGCCCGGCGCTCACGGCTGATAGACAGCTCAGGCATGGCATCAAGCCAGGCAACTCGCCGCGTCTTTTGGTTAAGTACCGAGAGCGTTAAACGCTCAGCGGCATCGTGATCATCACTAACGACACTGGAAAAGTAGTGGCTATCCAGCCCTCGATCCATGCCCACCACGGCCCAGCCGTCGTTAACCAACTCCCTGTAAAACGGGTCAATATCGGCCAGGCAGCTGGCAGTAATCAGTACTTCACAGCGCTGAGCACGCAGGGCAAGCGCCAAGGCGCGCTCACTTTCGGCACAGTCATCCGAGCTTACAATCAGCAGCCGATACCCTTGCTCGCGCGCACCACGCTCCAAGCGCTTCGCCAAGCGTGCATAGCTGATGTTTTCAAGGTCAGGCACGATTAAACCAATCAGCCGGCTGGCACCTCGGCGCAGCGCCGCCGCCTGTGGATCAATCTGATATTGATGCTCACGAACAACGGTCATGACCTTCTCAATCGTGGCGACACTAATACGACGCTGTTCAGCCTGCCCATTAATGACATAACTGGCCGTGGTGCGTGAAACACCTGCAAGCCGCGCAATATCGGCTAATGTCATGTTTTTTCTCCTTATAAGCCTGCAAAGTGTAACAGCGCCTTGACGAGCCCCCCACCAAAGTCTAAAAACACACCCCTTGCGCCTTTAGCTGAATCGTTTCAGCATTATCATCATAGACGGTAGGCATCAATCAATACCGCCACTCGACATTTGTGTCCTTTACGTCGCTGTCGAGCCGTTACCGGACTCGTCCTTACAGGAGAATTGCATGCTCACACTCGGTCCTAATGACATCTTGCTTGACCGCCATGCCAACAATTGGCAAGCGGCGCTGGATGAGGCCGCCCGGGTATTGGCTGACGCGGGGCTGGTTGATCCTGCCTATCGCGAGGGCCTGCATGCCCGTGAGGCGCAGTCATCTACCTATCTGGGTAATGCTATCGCCATTCCCCACGGCACGCCCGAAAGCCGCCAGCATGTTAAGCGGACTGGCGTTCGAGTACTGCAATTTCCAGAAGGTATCGAATGGCACGATGGCAACCGCGTCTATGTACTGGTGACGATTGCCGCACAAAATGATGAACATTTGGATATTTTGCGCGCCCTAACACACGTGCTGGACCGTGACGGCGTTGCTGAAGCGCTTGCCGCAGCCCGCTCCACCGAGGACGTCGCTCGCCTGCTGTCTAAATCTGCCCCAACGCCCAAACTGGATAGCGACACGCTTTGCCTACAGTTTCCCGCACAGAGTGTTCAGGAACTGGCCCTGGCAGCGGCCGCCCGCTTACGCCAAAGTGGCTGCGTGGATAACCACTTTATTGCCGATATTGCGGCGAAACCGCCGGTTTGGCTGGGCGATGGTTTTTGGCTTGCCAGCAGCGCCAGCGGCGTCCAACAGCCTGCCCTGAGCGTGGCGACACCGGTCGAAGCACGCATGGAAGAGAGCGGCCATGCTGTTCACGGCCTGTTTTGCCTGGCAGCACAGGGAAGCGCGCACACCTCCCTGTTGGAGCAACTTCAGAAGGTGCTCGAAAACACCCCAAGCCACGCGTTACTAAAGGCAGATGCCGCCCAGGTGCTGGCTCAGCTTGCAGGTGAAACGGCCAATACGCATACCCAACGCGTGCGTGTATTAAACCCCCACGGCCTGCACGCTCGTCCGGCTAAACAGCTTGTACAGGTAGCTCGAGCACAGGCCGTTGCGATTAACGTTCGCTTGGAAGAAGGCAGCCCCGCCAGCGTTTCCGCAGCGAGTCTGACCAAAGTCATCGGCTTGGGCGCACGCCGTGGCCAGTGGCTGGTGCTTTCTGGCGAAGGCAGTGAAGCGCCACAGGCACTGGCCAACGTCACGGATGCGATTGAAGGCGGCTTGGGTGAAAAGGTAGCGCCTTTTGACAGTGGCCGAGAGCAGCTGGCGCCCCACCCTGCTCACAAGGAAACCGTTAAACCTTTGACGGCCGATACACCGCATACGGCGATTGCGGCCTCCCCTGGGCTTGCGATTGCGCCGGTGTTTGTTATTCGCCCTCAGCACTTTGATTACCCGGAACAGGCTGATAATCCCGACCGAGAACTGACCCGGCTACACAATGCCATCCAGGAGGGCATTGCCCAACTGGAAGCCCTGGTGCGCAATGCGCCGGGTGGCGAAGTGGCCGATATTCTCTCCATGCATGAAGAGATGCTGGATGACCCCGAGCTGCACCGCGCCGCCGAAGATGCCATTCGTGAAGGCCGTTCAGCAGAGGCGGCCTGGTGGGAAGCGATTGAAACCGCCGCCCACGCGCAAGAAATGCTCGCCGACCGCCTGCTTGCTGAGCGTGCCGCCGACCTGCGTGATGTGGGTCGCCGCGTACTGAGTGTTTTGTGCGACACCCAACTCCCCGAGCCACCCAACCACCCCTACATCCTGGTGATGGACGATATCGGTCCTTCCGACGTAGCGCGCCTCGATACCTCCCGCGTGCGCGGACTTTTGACCGAACGTGGCGGCGCCACTGCCCACAGCGCTATTCTGGCTCGTGCGCTGGGCATACCCGCGGTGGTGGGCGCGGGCAAAGCGGTAATGGCCTTAGCCAATGCCAGCATGATGATTCTGGACGGTGAACGAGGCCGCGTCATTCCTTCGCCTTCTGAGCAGCGCTTACGCCGCGCCGAGCAGCACTTGCTTGATTTACAGGCCCGCGAAGCCGATGCCTGGGAACGGCGTTATGAACGCGCCCAAACCCGCGATGGCCACTTCGTGGAGGTGGCTGCTAACCTGGGCAACACCGCTCATGCAGAAGATGCGGTTGAGCGTGGTGCCGAGGGCGTTGGCCTGCTGCGCACCGAGTTCCTGTTTATGGCCCACTCAAGCGCCCCCGACCTTGCCGCTCAGACCGCCGAGTACCGGCAGGCCATCGACGCCCTGAACGGCCGCCCGTTAGTGGCGCGCACCCTGGATGTGGGTGGCGACAAGCCTCTGCCCTACTGGCCAGTCCCCCAGGAAGACAACCCGTTTTTGGGCCTGCGTGGCATTCGCCTGGCGTTAACCGAGCCCGATGTACTCGAAACTCAACTGCGCGCGCTACTAATGGCAGCCGCCCCGGTAGCGGGTTCAGAAGAGGCGCCTAGGCCGCTGCGGATTATGCTGCCAATGGTCAAGGACGTGGCTGAATTTCGCGCCGCCAAAGCCATTTTTGACCGTTTGCTTGCGGAAATTCCCGCGGATGAGCGAGCAAACGACGTGCAGCTAGGCGTGATGATTGAGATTCCCTCCAGTGCACTGTTGGCACCAACGCTTGCCGCCGAGGTGGACTTCTTCTCGGTTGGCACCAACGATCTAACCCAGTACACGCTGGCGATTGACCGCGGTCATCCAGAGCTCTCTGCCCAAGCAGATGGCCTGCACCCAGCGGTTCTGCGTTTGATCCAGATGACCGTTGACGCCGCTCATGCCCAAGGCAAATGGGTCGGCATTTGCGGTGAACTGGCCTCGGATACGGCGGCCATTCCTGTATTGGTTGGATTAGGCGTTGATGAACTTTCGGTTAGCGCCCGGCAAATTCCGCTGGTGAAAGCTCGCCTGCGCGAGTTCGATTTGGCCGATGCCCAGGCCAGTGCGCAACTAGCCCTAAGCCAGGCGACCAGTGCCGCTGTGCGCGACGCGCTGGAGGCACACTAATGGCCCGGGTTATTACCGTTACGCTTAACCCGGCGCTGGATTTAGCGTTTGATCTTGAAGAGTTAACGCTGGGCACCGTTAACCGCCCCAGGAACGCGCAGCTGGAAGCCGCGGGCAAAGGCGTTAACGTTGCACGAGTGCTGGCCTCGCTGGGCCATCACGTGGTGGTGAGCGGATTTCTCGGGTGCGATAACGATGGCCCCTTCCAACGGGCGTTTACGCAGCTAGGCGTTACGGATGCCTTTGTCCGCGTGCCGGGGGAAACCCGTATTAATGCCAAGCTGGCGGAAAAAAGCGGCCGGGTGACCGACATTAACGGCCCCGGTATCGGCGTAGATGCCACGCAAGTCGCCGCGCTTCTGAACAGCATTAAACAGCAGCTAAACAACGAGCCGGCCGATGCCATTCTTGTGGCAGGTAGCCTACCCCCTGGCTTAAGCCTGACAAGCTTTGCCACGTTGCTGACTGAACTAAAAGCCACCGGGGTGCCGTTATGGGTGGATACCAGTGGCGAAGCCCTGCTGTGCGCTATTGAAGCAGCCCCCGAAGCCGTTAAACCCAATGAATTGGAACTTGCCAGCTGGGCCGGTGAGGTACTGGATAATCACGCCAAGCGAGTAAGCGCCACCCGCCGCCTTTATCAGGCAGGTATCGGCCAAGCGCTACTTTCTGCCGGGGCCGACGGCGTTATTTGGGTGAACGCCAAGAGCACCTGGCAGTCAACGCCGCCCCGCGTTCAGGCAGCCAATACCGTGGGTGCAGGCGATACCTTTGTGGCTGGCATGCTCCACGGCGTGCTCAGCCAGCAAAGTGACGAGGAAACACTGCGTTTTGCCACGGCGCTTTCCGCCGAATCTGTTCGCCATGTTGGCGTGGGCAATGCCCACGCGGACGACTTTGCCGTACTCCTACAACATACTCAGGTCCAGCGCCTGCACGCCAGCCGCACCGAGGGAACGTCACAATGAATATTATTCTTATTACTGCCTGCCCCAGCGGCATGGCGACGACTTTTTTGGCCGCCCGACGCCTTGAACAAGCCGCTCAGCGCTTGGGTTGGAAAGTGCATGTAGAAATGCACGGAGAACTGGCACCGGTCGAGGCCGCCAATGCCGAACAAATTGCCCATGCCGATTTAATTGTCGTAGCTGCCGAGCATGTGCCCGCACCGGAGCGTTTTGAGGGCAAACGCCTTTACCAGGCGCCGATTGCTCAAGCGTTGCCTGATCCGGACGCATTTTTAGCCACCGCTAAACGCGAAGCACCTCTGTATAGCGCCCCAGCCATTACCTCTCAAACAAAAGCGCCAGCCACTGCCGGCGGCCAAACCATTGTGGCCGTTACCGCCTGCCCCACCGGTGTTGCTCATACCTTCATGGCCGCAGAAGCGCTGACTGAGGCGGGCAACGCCATGGGCCACTCAATGCGTGTGGAAACCCAAGGCTCAGTAGGCGCCCAGGACAAGCTAACGGAAGACGAAATCGCCGCCGCCGACGTTGTTATTCTGGCCTGCGATATTGAAGTTGATGCTACGCGCTTTTCCGGTAAGCGGGTGTACCGCACCTCGACCGGTACGGCGCTTAAAAAATCTCAGGCAACGATTGAAAACGCCTTGGCCCAAGCCAGCGTGGAAAGTGCAGACACGGATAATACGGCTTCAAACGATGGCAAAAGCCTGAAAGAGAAAGGCGTGTATAAGCACCTGCTCACCGGCGTGTCGTTTATGCTGCCCATGGTGGTGGCGGGCGGGCTGCTGATCGCCCTGTCGTTTATGTTCGGCATTGAGGCGTTCGAGCAGGAAGGCACCCTGGCCGCTGCGTTGATGCAGATTGGCGGCGGCACCGCGTTTGCGTTGATGATTCCGGTATTAGCAGGCTATATCGCTTACTCAATTGCCGACCGCCCAGGTATTGCGCCGGGTATGATTGGCGGCATGCTGGCGGCGAACATCGGCTCCGGATTTATTGGCGGTATCCTGGCGGGCTTTCTAGCCGGTTACGTAGCCCTTGCTGTCACTCGCCATGTGAAGCTGCCTTCGAGCATCGAGTCACTTAAGCCCATCTTGATTATTCCGCTGATCGCGAGCCTTGTGACAGGCCTGGTCATGATTTACATCGTGGGCGAACCGGTTGCCGCGCTGCTTAACGCGTTAACCAACTTCCTCGCGTCGATGGACTCCACCAATGCTGTATTGCTGGGTATTTTGCTGGGCTCCATGATGTGCTTTGATTTGGGCGGCCCGGTTAACAAAGCGGCCTACACCTTTGGCGTGGGCCTCTTGGCCTCAGGCACCTACGGCCCCATGGCCGCGATTATGGCGGCAGGCATGGTGCCGGCCATTGGCATGGGTATCGCAAGCTTCGTGGCTCGCAACAAGTTCTCCGAGCCGGAACGTGAAGCCGGCAAGGCTTCGTTCGTACTGGGGCTGTGCTTTATTAGTGAAGGCGCGATTCCGTTCGCGGCAAAAGATCCGCTGCGCGTGATTCCCGCTTGTATCGCTGGGGGCGCCGTTACGGGCGCGCTTTCGATGCTGGTGGGTGCCCAATTAATGGCCCCGCACGGGGGCATTTTCGTCCTGCTGATTCCTAATGCAATCACCCCGCCGCTGCTCTACCTGGGCGCCATTGTGGCAGGCTCGCTCATCACTGGCCTGAGCTACGCCTTTATTAAACGCGGCGCCGCTCAAGTGGCCGTCGCCAGCTAAGTGTTATCTCAACACGAGCAGGCGCAATGCCTGCTCGTGGTTAGCCCTGTATAAAAAGCTGCTGACGTCATTGCTGTTTTATTACCTGTTTTATCGCCACGCTCAATGGATAGTTGCCCTTATCACTTTTTTATGTAGTATTTTTACATAATCGATATCACCGCCATTTACCCCAGTTAACATTTGCCACTCAACAACAACGGACACGCGCTCTATGTTTCAACTCACCCGTAGCGTTACGTGGCAGGCGCTTGAACGCCTGCGCGACAACACCCATAACGACCGCATCCGAGACTACTTCACTAACGACCCGAAACGCTTTGAGAAGATGAACCTCAAGGTCGGCGGTCTGTTTCTGGACTATTCAAAGCACCATGTTTCCGACGAAGTGCTCACCAAACTGATAGAGCTTGCTGACCACTCCGCGCTGGTGCAGCGCCGGGCACAAATGTTTTCTGGCGATATTATCAACGTTACCGAAAACCGTCCGGTACTGCATACCGCACTGCGTAACCTGAGTGACGAACCGGTGTATGTCGACGGCGAAGACGTCATGCCGGAAATTACCCGCACCCGCGAACAGATCCAACAGTTTTCTGAAACGGTACGCAGCGGAGAATGGAAAGGCTACAGCGGCCAGTCGATCAAGGATGTCGTTAATATCGGGATTGGCGGCTCGGACCTTGGCCCTAATATGGCGGTGCGCGCGCTGCTTAAATATCGTCATCCGGAGATGCACTTTCACTTTGTATCCAACGTGGACGGCACGCATATCCAGAAGGTGCTTTCGCGCCTGGACCCGGCCACCACGCTGTTTATCGTCTCGACCAAAACGTTCTCCACCCAGGAAACGCTGCTCAATGCAAAAACAGCGCGGCGCTGGTTCCTGGAGAACGCCGGAAGCGACGCGGATGTAGGTGCCCACTTTGTCGCCGCTTCTACCAACCGCAAAGCGGCCATGGAATTCGGCATTCGTGAAGAGAATGTGTTCGAGTTCTGGGCGTGGGTGGGTGGACGCTACTCCATGTGGTCCTCAATCGGCTTACCGATCGCGTTATCTATCGGTTTTGAAGGGTTTATTGAGCTGCTGGAAGGTGCCCACGAGATGGACCGCCACTTTATTGAGGCGCCTTTCTCCGAGAATATGCCGGTGCTCATGGCGCTTATCGGCATCTGGTATATCAATTTTATTGGCGCAGAAACCCAAGCCATCGTGCCTTACGACCAGGCGCTTAACCAGTTGCCCTCCTTCCTGCAACAGCTGGATATGGAGTCCAACGGCAAATCGGTGGATATTTTCGGCCACCCGGTCAACTATAAAACCGGCCCGATTGTATGGGGGCAAACCGGCTCCAATGGTCAACACGCCTTCTTCCAGCTACTGCACCAGGGCACGCGCTACGTACCTATCGACTTTATCGCCTCGCTCAAGCCGGAGCCTGGCATGGAAGACCACCACTTTGCGCTATTAACCAACATGCTCGCCCAGGCCAACGCTTTTATGGAAGGCAGCCAGGGCGACGGTAAAGAGTTAAGCCAGCACGACCCCTACAGCTGCCCCGGCAACCGCCCTTCCAGCACTCTACTGCTGGATGAGCTAACGCCCAAAAACCTGGGCGCGCTAATCGCGCTGTATGAGCACAAGGTCTTTGTTCAAGGCGTGATCTGGAACATCAACTCGTTTGATCAATGGGGTGTTCAGCTCGGCAAGCGTATTGCCGGTGAAATCAGCGAACGTATCGACACTAACGCAGCCGACTTTGATGCCTCGACCCAAGGGTTGTTGGAGTTGGTGCGCGCGCATTTTCCAGGTGACGGCGCCAGCACCAACAGCCAACAAGCTGAAAACGCCAAAAAAGCGACGAGGAAAAAGAGTTAGCGAGTTTAAGAAACAGAGAAAAGCGTTTATTCAAAGTCCTGGCGTAATAGCCGGGACTTTTTATAAGTAATCTGTATTGATGCTGTATCGACGAAAACAGCGTGTTAGTTCACTTCCATCCAGTACTGCGTTAATGTCTCACCGCATATTGTAAAACCCAACCGCTCGTATAGGGCGATGGCCTGGCTCTGCTTTAAAACACGCAGCCGTAAAGGCACGCCTAGCGCTCTTGCCTTCTCCAGCTCCTGGAGCACAACGTGCGAACCAACTCCTCGGCCTTGATATTTAGCTAAAAGAAACAGGTCTCGAAGTTGTAGAAATCCCCCTTCATTGGTTGCCCATACTGCACCGACACACCTACCGTTTAACTCCAAGACTTCAAAACCACCCTGGCGCCATTTTTCATCAAAGGCTGACTTTTGAAGCTTAATCTCCCAAGCGCCGAACTGATGCTCGACAACGTTCTGGTAGGCGCTTTCATAAGCACTCCAAATAAAATCGCGATCACTCTGTGCCGCTTTTAACCTGGCAATGTGCACTGTTTATACCGCCTAAACCGGTTAATGGAAGCTTAATGACATACAAAGTTGATTATCGTATCCAGCACCTTCGCCGGGCAGATACTCACTATGCACCCTCTTTCTCCAACACGACTTCCCATAGCGCCTTCGACTTAACATATTTGCCGGTGAAATAGTGTTCCACTGAAATCCTTTTCCAGCCAACAGCGAACAGTGATTCAATAGAAGCTTCGTCAAAAAAGCGCTTGGGCACACCGTCCACAAGAAAGAAGTTTGATTCGAGTTGCGGGTGACCGCTGGCTCCAAAGTTGCGATCCTGAGTGGAATTAAGACGGCAAAGCAGAATGCCACCAGGACGTAACGTAGATCGTATTTTTCGGATAAGTGCTTGCGTTTCATCCCAAGCGAAGTAGTGCAGCGATAAGCTCGCCACCACAACACCTGGCTCGCAGCACTGTTCAGGGAAAGGATCACGTACGTCTCTACATTCCACTACGGCCTTGGGCACTCTGATTTTGGCGAGCCCTGCCGCCGTACGAGACAAATCGAAAGCGTAAACGCTCAAGCCGGCATTTGAGAGGACGGCCGTGTCATCGCCGTGGCCACACCCAATTTCAAGAACACTATCTTTACCTGCGCGCTCGCGCACCAACGGTAACCATCGATTAAGCCAAGGATCTGTAAGCATAGTATTTGAAACCCTCCTGTGAGTGACACCGGCGCTTTTTTTGTAGAGTGCGAAGTCGAGATACCGCACCATGTTCCCTAGGCTGGATGTTAGTGGCCGGCACAGAGCGCGTGTATCCGCTATTGTGCTGGGCGATGATCCCAGCGTTTTACCTACCCTGATCCAGGAGCGCTTTCCTAGCGCGCATCCCGAAAATGCTGGCGTGGATTTCTCTGCCATCATTGAACAAGTGATTACGCTCATTGAAGCATCTGAAAATAAAATTAAACTGCCTCAGGATATTCAAAGTGCTGTCTTTCAGGAACGTGTTTGGAAAGCGCTTAGCCCAATCTCTACCGATAAATACTGTGAGCAAAGATAAGGCCAGCTATTTGCCAACCCTATTAGCTCATTGTTTTAATTTAACAAGATAACGCCCTCGAAATGCTATTTTCGCTTTACAAGCACAACGTATTCACGCAAGCCACGTCCTGAAATATCAACCCTTTTAACACATGGAACAAATAACACGGCAAGCGCATTACCGTTGAAGTTATCGAGCGTATCGACACTATTACCATCAACTTCACTTATATCGAGTGGTAACGACAAAAAATGGTTATTCAACACGCTCTTCTCGCCACAAGAGCGGATAGTTAGATACAAAACCCGATGATTTTACTGTTAATTCCGTTTCAAATGCTCCGCCACTGGATGAGTAGTGAAATATTGACTCTGATTGCCGGGTGTAACGTTGAGGTAGCTTTTCTAACGTCAGCTCTGGAAATGTTAACCAAGCAGCGACTGCCTGCTCGGAGTCTCCTATAGCCATATCGCATCGCCTGATAGGCAGCAAATTAGTCGCTGGTGAAAAGGCGAGATCAACGTCAATACACCCTTCAACCTGAGGTTGCTCAACCCCGTTCAACGTCCACACATTGCCAGGCTCGACCATAAGTACCACGTCAATCGGCTCATCATTAATGTTACCGGCCACATGCACTTCTTGCGTTTTCCAAGCCGCATCGCACACGACTCTGTAGGAGAGCAAGCACTTGTTGCCCTCGGCTACGAAGATGGAAGTTCCTGTCAGCAGGTGGCCTCTTTCGCCGCTGCTCACGTTGCATAACTCGTGTCCTGGCAGGTCCAACCGCTGCCAGACAATCGTATCTTTGGTTGGCATCGTCATAAATTCCGAACCTTACTCCTATCAATCACCCTATGCGGCGGAATCACTCAAGCCAGTTCAACCTTACTAAAGTTAGCTTATAAATGGCCGATAACGTCTATTAATAACAACGAAGGATCGACCATGAAGATCGGATTTTCCAATTTTATGTTGATAGGTACCCGTCACGAATCTTCGTCCGCTTTGAAGGTGTCTCGGGTCGCAAGCCAAAAGAGCCCGATGGTGGCAGCACCGGATGCTGACGATGCACTGACTAAACGCCTTAAAAAGCAGAAAGAGGCGTTTGAGCAACTGGCGGCCCTGCCCAGCCCAAAAGAGTCAGCGATGCAAAATGCTTCGCAGAAAGTCGGCTTTTTAAAGCAGCGGCTAGAAACACTTAAAGCGATGATGCGCTTCGCATCACCAGAACAGCTCAAATCCATGGCTAAAGAGCTTAAAAGCATCGCACGCGAGCTAGGTGTGGCAGCGCGGCAATTAAATGATAGCGGCGGTGGTAGCGCTGGTCCTTCTGTCACGCCTACGGTAACGAGCGCCCAGCCAACAAGCAGTGTCACCCCTACCGCTTCTTCTGACAGTGCTGAAAACGGCAGCGCCGATACACAAGCTGACGCTCAAGCCGCCAACGCGATGCTCGCCAGTGCGGAGGCGACCATGGCGAACCAGGATGATGAACAGAGCGAGCAAGCGCAGGGTGCAGCCACCACGACCAATGACGCGCCAAAGGCCGTAATCACCTCTTTGCAACCGCAGGATGATCGCCGTTCTCAAGGAATTAGCGCCAGCGAACACGCTCTACGCAGTATTTTGATCGACACAAAAAAAGAGCTTCAGGAAGCGATGAACGAGCTAAAGATTCGCCTACGTCAAGAGGATAAAGAAGCCCGCCGAGAGCTTAAAAAGGCGGAAGAAGATATGAGCAAACTTGACCGTATACTGGCCCAGTCAACCTCCAATGCACTCTACTCTTCGCTAGGCCAAATACTATCTACTACCGTGAACAGTGCCAGCGTAGTCACGGGTAGCATTAGTGTGGAAGTTTGACTATTCACTCGTTGCCCTACGGTCATCCGTTCACAGCACCGTTGCTGAAAAGGCACGCAGTGCAATGTTACTTTGAATATGTACTAGCATGAGCACAGGTTATGGGCGCTGTTGCAGTGTACAAAGTCATGAACTTTATTTGAGTTAACTAACTATTAACAGCACTTCATCAGTGCGTGTAATCACCGCATACTCCCCTTCCAGATTCGCCAGTGACATAGCATGCACTTCATCCGCCGTGCGATAAGTGCCTGCGTAATCCTGCTTAGCAAAGGTAAACGTGGCATCGGCGACGACGTGGGTATCAAAGCCAAGATTACCGGCCGTGCGAGCGGTGGCTTCAACCGAATTGCTGGTACTCACACCGACGATAACCAGCCGCTTGATCTCGCGAGCGTGAAGCCAGCGCTCTAAGCCTGAGTGGGTAAATGCACAGGGTATGTTCTTTTCCACTACGTGCTCTTTAGGTTGCGGGACTAGTGCGGGCTGGAACTCTGCGCCTGGCTGTCCCGGCCAGAACGGCGAGCCGGGGGTCCGAGAGATATGCCGTACATGCACCACCGGCCAGCATGTACTACGCCACTTTGTAAGCAGGCGCTGGATATTTTCTTCCACATTAGGGTTATTGCGCTCGCCAGCGGCAGGGTCGCTCATACCCCGCTGCATATCGATGATCATCAGAGCGACAGGTTGATTACTCGTTACCAATTCAACATCCTCTTTTATAGGCTTCTTGGATCAGGCGTAAATCCAAGTACTTACGTGAAAACTGTGCGTTACTAGCCGCCCCTTCTCAAAATTACTCGAAATACTTCAACCACCTATACAGCTTGCCTAAAAAGCGGGTACCGAGTATTAATCCGATGCTGAGTACAACCACTGCTAGCGAGCCGTAGGCCACTATGCCTCCCCACGCCCATTGGCCAATCGCTGTGCTCAAATGCTGAACGAAAAGATACACACCGATCAAGAAGCTGCCTGCGCGTACCAAGCCCTCCTCGGCAATCGTTAAAGCAGGCTCAGCACGCTCTTCTCCAAGAAATTTATTGGCCAGCGTTACCGCAGAAAACCACAGTACGATACCCGCGATGAAAGGAAGAACAGCAGTGGCTGCGAGCCATGGCAGCCACTGGGCTAGCTCCGCATCGTAGCCTGGACTAAACAGCAGCGGAGATGCGCGTAGCAAAGGCGTAATGGCGAGGTAAATAGCGAGTAATCGAATCAAAAGAATGGAGAAAGGTTTCACGGGCTTACCTTACATTTAAACCTCCAGCATAAGCCAAATTTGGCCCAAAAACCTGGCACCCGATACAACATTGCCTTGGTAATTTCTTACCAAGGCAATGAAGCAGTACGGCTACACTCTGTATAACGGACGAATGTAGAACCGGTTGTTTAACGATCCCGAATGACAATCGGACCAATGGGCGCAACGTTAGGCATGAATAGCATGACTTCGTTAACGTCGTGCATGGGGGCGACAAAATCGGCTTTCCAGGTACCTACGCGTGGGTTCTTGTCTGGTTCGTAGTTAAAGCTCAGCCGCAAGTTGTCTGGCGCGACCACACCTCCATCTTCACGCAGCAGCGAGAACGACTGGTCGCCGAACTCGGCGTAGATCTGCCCGTCAATTCGATCTAGCGGGATATCTTCATAAATGATCTCGCCAGAGTAACCAGGGTAGTCCGTCACGAAACGTACTTCAATATGTAAAACGCCCTCTTTGCGAACAGCTTTATAAGGCTCAGCGTAGGCGTGACCACTGGCGGTGGGCGCGCGTTCAGCATTAAGTGCAAATGCTGGCGTGCTGGCTAGTGTTGTCAATAACAGCAGTGAAAGAGTGTTACGAAGCTTCATATCTGACTCTTTTCGGGGTAGTGAGTGGATTGATAGTTGGCGAAGTGATATCAGGCAGTGGTTACCAACGGAACAGAGCCACCCGAAGGCGGCTCTGTTGTACTTGCAATACGTGGGTATTTACTCAGCTTCGATACCGAAAGCGTTCAGGCCCGCGCGGAATACGTCGGTGTTGTCGATCCAGTAGTGGCTGTCTTCGTCTACTTCATAGCGGGAAAGACCGCCTTCTGCCTGAGCGATGTCGAAGAAGAACTCAGCGCCCGCGCCGTGGGCATACAACGGTACCAGCTCACGCGTGTGGGTATCGGAATGCCAACGTACCAAGGGTAGCGCGCCAGCACCCTGATTAACGATCGGGCTATAGGCATTCACATCAGAGTCAGGACCTTGAAGCAAACCGTTACCGTGATCAGTCGTTACAATGATCAAGGTATCGTCCCAGGAACTGTTGTTTTCTACCCACTCAACGGCCGCCTCCACAGCTTCGTTGAAGTCGATTTGCTCTTCGATAATACGCGGCAGGTTGTTAGCGTGAGCAGCCCAATCCACAGCGCCACCTTCAACCATCAGGAAAAAGCCATTTTCGTTGCCGTTTTCACTGGCGTTGAGCACGTTCAAAGCGCCGCCCGTCAGTGTGGCAAGGCTTGGTGACGTATCCAGTAGATTACCGCCGGTTACGCCGGGGCGGCTGTATTGCAGCGTCTGAATGTTCTGCACCAGGCCCAGTACTTTGTCCTTGGGAAGATCCAACTCACCAGCAGCCAGAGCTTCAAAATCGTCCTTGCTTTCGATAAAGGCGTAATCCGTTTCGCCGCCTACCAAGCGCTGGTAGGTCTCTTCGCCACCGATAAAGCGGAAATCGCTCTCACCGGGGTTATCGACATGCTCGCCGGCTGCATCGTAATAGGGGTGCCCGGTACCGATGGCGACAGTGGCAAGGCCAGAATCGACAATTTCGCGGCCAATTGCTCTATAGTCGTTGCGGCTTACGTTATGGGCCATGAAACCGGCAGGCGTCGCGTGGGAGACCTGCACCGATGAGACAACACCCAGAGCGCGGCCGCTATCAACAGTGTATTCGCCAATATGCTTAAGCGGCTCATCATCGTTGGACCAGTTGATGGCGCTGTTATAGGACTTATGGCCTGAAGCCAGCGCCGTTGCCGCTGCAGCGCTGTCGGTGTAATCAGCCCGAGCGTAGTCGTAACCGGCAAAGTAGCCCTTGTAGTTACCCAGGCTACCTTCGTAAACGGTGTCTACCGCCTCATCGTTCCAGAGCTCGGCTGGTTCAAACGTAACCGTACCGTCATCACTCTTGGTGGGTGTGGTAGAGGTGTTTAACGGATGCATTGCCATGAAAAGCTGTGTGTCAAACTCATCATAAACTTCATGGCCCAGCGCGCCGTGACGGAAGTAACTTGCCGCACGGAACGTCTCGATACCGGTACCATCGGTGATCATCAAAATAACGTTCTTAGCTGTGTTTTCCTGCGCTAATACCGGCGTAACCATGACCGATGCCAGTGCCAACGTGAGTGCATTGCGCGTAAAGTTCTTCATTTTCATCCCTAAAATAAATTTAGCTAATTCGATATCCAACAAATCGTAGCGCCTAAAAATGTCATTTTCATGAACACCAATGAAGGTAAGTCAATTATTTCTAATAAACATGAATCGCAATCAGCAGCCGATCCGTAAAACTGTTCATTGTGGGTTTCGCCTGAGTAACGCTTGCACGCTTGGTCACAACACATATACTGTATATATATACACCAATCTAGAAAGAGGCAGGCGTATGGCGTCTCTCGGCAAATCACCAATACGGACCACCGTGCACAAAGGCCGCGGGGCAACCTATGACCCGCACAACCGCTTTGCCCCAACCCATAGCGTGGCAGAAGACGACGGATGGTGGCGCGAAGAGACTTCCCCCACACGGGCAACTGAAGTACGCGAAGAAACCAGTAAGAGTGCGCTTTCCTGGAACCGGTCGCCAGACTTACCTTTTGATCGCTCATTGAACCCTTACCGAGGTTGTGAACATGGCTGTGTTTACTGCTATGCCCGCCCTTCTCATGCCTATTGGGATCAGTCGCCGGGGCTTGATTTTGAAACCAGGCTGATTGCAAGAAATGGCCTGGTTGAGCGATTAAGTGAGGAGTTTTGCAAGCCTGGATACGTCTGCCGACCAATCAATCTCTCTGGTAATACCGATTGTTACCAGCCACTAGAAGCCAAGCGCCAATTAACGCGCCAGTTGCTTGAGCTATTATTGGCTTGCCGCCATCCAGTCACTATTGTGACCAAAAGCACGTTAGTGTTACGGGATATGGATATGCTGGCTGAGATGGCCGAACACCGCCTGGTGCGCGTATTTATTAGCCTGACCAGCCTGGACGCCAATATGAAACGCACGCTTGAACCTCGTGCGGCCTCTCCTCAAGCGCGTTTAAAAGTTATCCGTGAGCTTAATACTGCAGGCATTCCCGTCGGGACACTTGTTTCTCCGGTCATACCCGGATTAACGGATCATGAAATAGAGCGGATTCTTGAGGCCGCCAGCCGTGCTGGCGCACGAACGGCGTCCTGGATGCTGCTGCGCTTGCCCCATGAAGTCGCTCCACTCTTTGAAGCCTGGCTGGAAGCCCATTACCCAGAGCGTGCGGCCAAGGTAATGAGCCTGATTCGCCAATGCCGGGGCGGCAAGGCCTACGACGCTCAGTTCGGTAAGCGCTTTCGCGGCGAAGGTATTTTTGCCGATATGATTGCACAACGCTTTAATCGCGCCAGCCGCCAGTGGAACTTTCAATCTCGTTCCGAGCAAGGGCTGAATACCCGAGACTTTCGCCCGCCCAACGCTCAGGGCGATCTTTTTTATTAAAGCCCATGAAAAAGGCATTTGCCTGACATACTCTCAGCTTACTGAAAGTGCCAAACAAATGCCTGAGTGATTAATACTGTTGTTTTTCGCTATTCGTCATAGCTCTGCTTAAAATCTAATGGACCACATTTCTAAACATCCTTTCATGGTTCATCAATGCAGTTTTTCTCCATCAACAACGATGTGATGCGTACTGCGGGCTTTGGGATGAATAAAGTAGTGACCTTCGGGCGCTGTATGGGGCTTGATGTGGTGTAGTTTAAGGTTTTTTGGCGCAGCGCTTTTATTATGCACTCCATAAATAATAAACGGAATCGCTAGCACTACAAGGAAACAGCCGATCAGCAAACCGGTATAAACTTCGTTAGACTCTTTTCCTGGCAACCCCGTGGGAGGAAAGAAGGAGACGACAAAAGCAACTAAAGAAGTAAGTAACCCCACCACTGCAACAGCAATTTTTATTTTGTTACCGCCTGGGATATTGAAGGTACGTTGATTTTCAGGCTGTTTTCGAACAAGGGTAATGTAAGCCAGGAATAGCATAAAGTAGCTGCACAGATAGATAACGACTGTTAGCGCTAGCGCAATCAGGAAGGACATATTATTTCCTCCCCCCGTATTCGTCAAAACAATCAATGCGATAGTTGTAATGATTAACTGAGAAATAACCAACGCCACCGGCACTCCGTTCTTGTTTACTTTAGCAAAACGCGCCGGCAAGATACCCTGCTGCGCGGTTACCAACATACCGCGTGATGGTCCAACAATCCATGCGGCTATTTCAGCCAGCACACCCAGCAACAGCAGCGCAGCAATAATCCGAATAGCCCATTCAAAATGGCTGCCAAAGTGGTTAATCAACACACTGAACGTTTGCATCACGCCCGCAGATAAGTTGATTTGCTCGTGAGGAATAACAGACGCAATTGTCAACCCACCGAGTGAACTTAAGAGAATGGCAGAAACCATAAGAAACAACATGGCGAGAGGATAATCACGACCGGGGTTTTTCATCTCATTGACATGGGTAGCCGACGCTTCAACCCCCATATAACTCAGTATAAAAGCGACAAACACCACCAGGGTGCTCATACTACCGAAGGTGGGAAAAAACGTCTGTGCACTCATTTCAATAGCGACCGGCGCACCTGAATGAAGATATAAAATGGCAAGCCCAATTAAGATAAAAGCGGGCAGTAGAATACCTGCAAAAAAGCCTAGCTTTGCAATCCGCGCCGTATTCTTGGTACCGCCAAACTGAGTTAACGCTAACCCCCACAATATAATCAACGCCGCAATCGTCTTGACTATCGGGTCGCTATTCAGTGCAGGCCAATTAAGAATGTAAGAGAGTGCGCCTAGCACAAAATAAAGCATAGGAATAAAGCCAACAGCAATTTGCAAATATCCAAAGGAGATTGCCGCAAACCCCCATCGTTCACCTAGCGTTTTGGATACCCACGTAAAAACCCCACCCTCTTCCCAGCCTTTAACTGTCGCCATTTCTGCTGCGCAAAGTCCTACCGGAATAAACCACAGAACCCCACCAAGAATAAGAAAGAAGACCAGAGAGAAACCCGATGTTGCAAAGGTAGGATATTCATATACCGCCATTACCATTGAAGCCGTTATCGCGAAGAAACCCAATAACGAAAGCTGCTTTGGCGCGGCTGTCGATTGTGTATTATCCATATTTATTCCCCGAAGAAACGAATTATTAATCCGTCATTCTTTTATTCGCTATTTAGAGCGGCGATGTCTAGCCGCTCTAACAACCAAAAAGTCTCAAATCAGGAATGATTAAAGCCGCTGGCTTCATCTTCTGACAATGGATTAACCACGGGATGATTTTCAAAATGCTGAAGCGATCGCTTCATATCTTCAATTAACAAGCAGCCTAGATCGTAGCTCACCCCATGACGAACAAGGATACGCTGGACAACCAAGTCTTCACGGTGAGCTGGCATAGAATAAGCGGGGACTTGCCAGCCGCGCGAACGTAATTTGTCGGCCAGGTCATAGAGCGTATAACCGCCAATATTTGCGCCTTCTTTCAGCTTCCATGCCAACGCAGGAATACCTTCATTGCTGTTCCCATCAAAGAGGATTTCGAAGGGACCTAGCTTACCAATCTCGTCCGCAATATGTTGCGCAGTAGCGTAACAGGCATTATGGATTTTGGCGTAACCTTCACGCCCAAGTCGCAGGAAGTTGTAGTACTGCGCAATGATTTGCCCACCGGGGCGCGAAAAATTGAGCGCGAATGTCGGCATATCACCGCCGAGATAGTTAACGTTAAAAATGAGCTCTTCGGGCAAGTCTATTGCTTCACGCCAGATCACCCAGCCAGCTCCCAAAGGTGCAAGCCCAAATTTGTGGCCAGACGTGTTAATTGACTTCACTCTCGGGAGTTGGAAGTCCCACACTAGATCTGGCGCGCAGAACGGAGCCAAAAAGCCCCCGCTAGCACCGTCAACGTGTATAGGAATATCCAAGCCGGTTTTTTGTTGTAATTGATCCAGTGCATCGCTTACGGCTTTTACTGGCTCGTATTGGCAGGTAAAGGTAACGCCCAGCGTTGGTACGACACCAATCGTATTCTCATCAACGCGTTTGATAACTTCCTCTGGGCTCATAATCAAGCGATCGCCTTCCAGCGGAATTTCACGCAGTTCAACATCAAAATAACGGGCAAATTTGTGCCAGCAAATTTGTACCGGCCCACAAATCATATTTGGTTTATCAGTGGGCAGCCCTTTTGCCGCACGTTTTTTCCGCCATTGCCACTTAAGCGCTAACCCACCAAGCATTGCGGCTTCTGAAGAGCCAATCGTCGAGCATCCCATGGTTGTTTCTGGCGAGGGTGAGTTCCAGAGATCTGCTAACATCCTAACGCAGCGTGCTTCGATTTCCGCAGTTTGTGGATATTCATCTTTATCGATCATATTTTTATCGATTGAAAGATCCATCAAATTACGAATTTCATCATCTACCCATGTTTGGCAAAATGTTGCCAAGTTCTGGCGGGAATTTCCATCAAGCATTAATTCGTCACGAATGGCGCTAAATACATTGTGAGGATTACGTTCTTCATCGGGAAACCCGGATTTCGGCAACGATGTCGCCAAGTCAATTGATGCATATACATCGTCATTATCATTACGTGCATTTAACCCTTTGACATCCATCGTACTACCCCCAGTTTTTTATATGGATCACGTTTACTGCTCAAAGATCAGCTAAGACCACCCTATCAAACCATCAAAATTTACTATATCTACATGGGTGGTGCTTTTAGTCTATGACAAAATCTTAAAAATGAAACATCGTAAGTATAATTTAAAAAATTATTTCGCCAAAAAACGCCTATCCACTTGAAACTGCTAAAAATATTACCAACCAAGGCGTAACATTTCTTTCTCGTAGTACCCAACGGGTAGAAAAGTGGTTTAATAACGAGCATAAGAAAACAACCAACTTATCAATAGATTAAAAACCTTGACTCTACAAACATCAAAACAATGGCTCCCACATTAATCTACACAACGGTATAGGATTATCTTCAAGGCCATAGCACGATATGACCATCCAATAAAAACAACTTAAGCCACTGTTTTACAATAAGACATCATGAGTAAAAAGGTATTTTATCCAGCCATCATTCAATGAATACTGGGTGACTCGATCAAGAATTAGAAAAAGAAATATTCAACAAGCAACCATTTGTACCAACGAACAAACAACAATGCTCTGTTGGAAACAAGTTAAGACATGAGATTCACAGGATGGCATGACCTAACTGATCCCATACAAAAAGCATTTGCCTAACATACTCTCAGCTTACTGAAAGTGCCAAACAAATGCCTAAATGAGTAATCCTGTTGTTTTCGCTATTCGTAACGCTTATTTAGGCCGGTGGCGTAGCTCATTGAGCACTAACGTAAAGAAACTACGAATTTCGTTCATTTTGGGTCGTGCTTCTTTAATCAACGTGTCGAAAGGTTCCAGTTCTCGCTCTTGCGCTTCTCTTTGCGCTATCTCCTCTCTTATTTCTTCAATGAGCTCGGAAGAGTCATCCAGCATGGCCTTGAGTTCAGCGGTCGATGTTGACACTAGCTCGTGTTGATTGGTCATGGACGTTTCCTCAAAACAGCGTGGTGAGCGCAATCAGGATGGCTGGCACGGCAATAAATACGCCTAATACCCAAGCAGCGGCGAGTGCTTTTCTTTCTGAGGCGACACGACCTAGCCACTCGGCACCCTTAACAGGCAGTGGTCTTAAAAAAGGTAGGCCAAAAATCACCACAACCGCAAATAGATTAAAGAAGAGATGAACCAGTGCGATTTCCAGCGCCAGTATGGCAGTTGCCCCAGTAATTGCGGTGGCAGCAAGTAGCGCGGTAAACGTCGTGCCAATGTTGGTGCCTAATGTGAAAGGGTAAATCTGACGTAAAGAGAACGCGCCTGACCCAGCTAACGGCACCATTAAGCTTGTGGTGGTAGAGGAAGACTGGACTAAAAACGTCACCACAGCACCAGAAGCAATACCGGCGACGGGGCCACGTCCAATGGCGTTATGCATAATATTTTTTGCCTGCCCTACCATCAGTACTCTCAGCAGTGCGCCGATATAACGAATCGCTAAGAAGATCACGGCAATGCCAAAAATAATCATGGCAACGCCACCAGCAATCGTGGGCAGGTTCATGGCGACACTTTCAACCGAAGAGGTAATCGGCTTTGTTGCCATCCCGACAATATTAATACTGCCCATGGAAAGATCGGCATCGCCGTAAAACAGAAACGCCGTAGCGTTCGCCAGCTTTTCAAGCGGATGAAAAATAAGCTCAATGGGCAGAAAAATCGCCACGGCCAGCAAGTTAAAAAAGTCATGCACCGTTGCGGCAGAGAACGCGCGCCTAAACTCGGCTTTATCACGTACGTGGCCCAGACTTACCAATGTATTGGTGACAGTAGTACCAATATTGGCGCCCATAATCATGGGCACCGCCATAGCGACAGGCAGGCCACCCGCCACAAACGCCACGATAACGGAAGTAACGGTTGAAGATGACTGTATCAGGGCCGTCGCGACAATCCCTATCATCAAACCAACAAAGGGGTTGGTGGCAACTTCAAACAACTGAGCGGCATGGCCGCCCGCGGCAATCTTAAAGCCATTACCTATGATGGATACGGCACAGATCAGGAAATACACCAGCAATGCAAGCGTGAGCCACTGCCTTAGCGTGCCCTTGCGTCGGACTTTTATTCTGCGACCCTGGCTTGGTAAGACCTCTTGCACAGCACTATTAATATTCTCAGCCATTTGCCGCACCCTCCTCGCATGAAGAACGCCAGATACTCACTTACTCGAAGAATGACGGTTATTGGTGACACCGGTGTGACAACAGCGTGGCATTATGATGTTAGAGCCTTGTTTTGCTTTTATAAAAATTTAATAAATATTATTTAATAAGCTATCCCACCAGCTTTTTCAATCAGGCTAATTATTTATAGTAAGCTTTAGAAGCTGACCGAAAGGTTATTCCCTGCACATCGCTGATTTCGTAAATATCATCTAAAACTGTTAGCTTAAAATAAGCACAATCTCCTACTTTAACATGCTGAATATCAAACAATTCATTAAGTAGAAGGCGGATAATGCCGCCATGAGCCACAAGGATGGAAGACGACTCCGTAAGGTCGTGCTTTAGCTTATCAAGTGTGGATAAAACCCTTTTCTTAAAAGCCGAATATGTTTCTGATCCTTCGACGTTACTTTCTTCATCGTTAATTTTTTTAACTTCTTCTGGAAAACAGCGTGCTGCTTCAGATCTAAGCAATCCGCTTAACACTCCATAGCGATTTCGCTCCTGAAAATCAGGAAGCGTTCGGCACGTAATGTTCGTGGCTTCGCTAATAGCAGCGGCGGTTTCTTGCGCCCTGATAAGTGGGCTTGCATATAATGATTCAGCGCCTATTAATTGAAGCGCCCTTGCAACCTCTTTACTTTGTTCTCGCCCGTGCGGCGTCAGGTGATCGTCATAGGAGCCACCGAAACGGTCTTCGATATCGCCGGTGGTTTGACCATGGCGAACCAGGTAGAGCACTTTATGTATGGGTGTCATTGTAATCCTGCTTATTTTTACAAAAGCCGACTACTACAGCACCTTAGAATGACAAAATGATTAATTGACCCAAAAAAAGTTGCACCCCAGAAAGGGCATTCTACTTACGGCTACTCGCGATTAAGCAGGCGAAAGTGCTTTTTTACCTGTTTGTATGGTAATTCCAGACAGATAACTATCCAGCGGGCATCATCCAGACAAATGGCGAGGCAAAGTTCATCCTGCCAGCCGGTTCGCTGATAGAAGTTGCTGGCAGACTCGTTATACCCGGCAGGCGGTACCACATCGGCCATATGCAGCACGCCTTGCCGCAGGGCACTGCCAAGCGCCACTAAAAACGGGTACTACTGCTGACAGCCCTGCCCTCCAATAGGTCGCGCTGAAAAAGCAGTTTACGGCGCTCGTGAATAGAATCGAACAGGTAGGTAGAATGTTTGCCAGGCCGATGACCAATGATCACCCTACATGAGCAGTGCCTTCAGCCGTGAGGTGAAGCGCATCAATCGTCTGCGTTAACGCATGCGACATGGCGTCTTTAAAGAGAGTAGGCATACGTATTAAACGGTGGCTGTGGCAGAGGACGTTCCGTATGCTTTAGTCCGCGCTCATTTATAAGACACTCACACAGTAGATTTTATGACCGACTCTCTCAGCAAGACAAAATCCAGCTTTTATCGACGTCTTTACGTGGCTTACCTGATCGACCAGGGCGTCGCTAGCGTACCTGCGCTCGTGAGCTCCTGCGGCATGCCGCGTCGTACGGCCCAGGATACTATCGCGTCGCTTGCCGAACTGGACATTGAATGCCAGTTTCAGCCGACCCAAGGCGAGCGCCATAACAGTGGTGAATACCGGATTATCAGTTGGGGGCCAATTGACCCTTCCTGGGTCAAAAACCAGGCAAAACGGCTGGCCGAGGAACTGGGTTATCCCTCGCTCTCGTTTTGATTGCCTACTGGTTCAGATGCTCAATCACGCCAGGCAAGCCGGGCGGCATTCAGCGTAACGCTTAATGAACTGGCGACCATGGCCAGTACCGCCACCAGCGGGGGAATGGCCATCACGATCACCAAGCCAAGTGCTAGCGTGTTATAGACGGCCGACAGGGTTAAATTCTGCAACATGACACGCCGAGTTGCCTGAGCAGTGGCAAGCCCCTCAACCAGGCTAGAAACACCCGGTTTGAGTAAATGTGCAGCTGCGCCTTCACGGGCGGCCTCACTGGCGTTGAAAGGAGCTGTCCCAATATCGGCGGCCGCTAGGCTTAAGGTGTCATTAACCCCATCGCCCACAAACATCGTAGGCCCAGGCAGCACCTGAACCAGTCGGGCTTTCGCCTCTGGCGAACGTTCTGCAAAACATGCATTCGGCGCCAGCCCAAGGCGCTCAGCCACCGCCTCAACGGCGCTAGGCCTATCTCCACTCAGCATGACCACCCAGTAATCGGCTTGCAGTGATTGAATACTCGACGCGGCATCCTCATACGGCGTATCTTCAAGATAGAAGCTGCCTAGCCAGCCCAAGGCGTCCGCAAGTACCACTTCAGAGGCGGCAAGTGAGGTATCCGTTTCATATTCAGGCAGCTCAATACCCTGGCTACTTAAAAAGCGCTGGCTGCCGAGCCAAATATCGCCATGTTCTGGCAAGTAAAGGTGCACCCCTTGCCCAGGCACCTCTTCTACCACCTGGGCTTGCCGCGGCACGTATGTCTGGTCAGAGTCCGCCCAACGCTTGAGCGCTTGGGCCAAGGGATGCTGGCTATTGGCTGCCACTTGATACAACGTGGCTTTAACCGCTTGCTCGGTCACCCCTTCACGGCCTACCCAGTTTACTAGCACCGGTTCGCCCTGCGTTAACGTGCCGGTTTTATCCAGGGCAATGGTTTTAACTCTCGCCAGCGTTTCAAGCGCTGCTGGGTCGCGCAAGGCGATCCCCTGGTTTAACAGTCGTCCGCTCCCCGCTAGGCTTGCCAATGGCACGGCCAAACCTACGGCACAGGGGCATGCAACTACCAGTACTGAAAGCGCTCGAACGGCGGCATCTTCAAGGCCAAGCCCTAACATTAGCCCCACCGGCAGAATAGCTATTCCCAGTATTAACGCCACAGGGCTTAACCAGGCAGCAAAGCGGTCGGCGAGTTTTTGCAGTTCGCCCTTTTGCGTCTGGTAATGGCGCATTTGGTCGCGAAGACGATCCAGACGCCGCTCGCCCAAAGCATGGGTGACCGTCATACTGACATCAGCGCTGCCTAGTAACCGACAGCCGGCATAAACCGGCTCGCCTTTAGGAAAGTGACGAGGCGTGCTCTCCCCCGTCAGCGATGCGGTATCCACCCATGCGGCTTCTTCCAAAATGCCGTCCAGCGCAATAAGCTCACCTGGCGTTAGCATTACGCTGGCACTCGGCTGAATCTCCACCAAGGGTTTCACCTGCCACTTGGCGCCCTCCCACACCAGCACCTCATCATTGGGTTGGGACAAGACATCAAGGGCTTTTAACCCGCGATGACGGCACAGCGTTTCCACTAGCCGCCCGCCCAGCAAAAGCACAATGAGCATGACGGCCGTATCAAAATACACCTCGGCAGAGCCGCGCCACAAAAGCCCGAATGACACCATGACCGCAGACCAAACGCCGAGAGTAACCAGCACGTCCATGCCCGGACGTTTGGCACGCAGCGTGCGCAGGCCCGCCCGATAAAACGGCCACCCGGCAAAGGTCACAACGGGGATAGAAAACGCCCCCGACACCCAAGCGACGACCCACTCAACCGTTGAGTTGGGCAACGCTCCTGCGTAAATCAACAGGGATGCCAGCATGGTCCACATGCCAAACACGGCCCCCACCAGCAGGCGTAAACTCAAATAGCGGCTTTCCTGCTCAAGGCGCGCATGCGCGTCCGCACTGGGTTCCAGCTCGGTTAACCGGTAGCCTAGGCGTTTTACTTTAGGGGCCAACGTGTCGAGCGAGATAGCCTCAGCGGCGCCTTTTACCCATAGCGTGGCGGTTGGGTAGTGAACGCTGATGCTATCAACCCCTTTACGGTGGTTAAGCACGCCCTCTACGGCGAGCGCACAACTGGTGCACCACATGCCGTTTAGCGTGTACAGCGCTTCTTTGGCGCTTGGCTCCCCCTGCGCCTGCATCGGTGGCTCTTTACCGCTTATAGGCAAGGCGGTAAGCCAACCATCGGCCCGGCGACAAACACCACGCCCAAGGCGGAAAACACGTATAGCCATGCGGATACAAAGGCATTAAAGTGCTGCCGCCCTTTATGCTGTTTAGCTTCCTGAAAACACCCCCAGGCAAGCCCGGCCAATAGCACGGCGGTTACCAGGCTCAGCAACAACAGAGTGATATTGATATGGTTAAATGCACCCTGGTCAGGCTCAGGCGGCACCACTGCGCAGGCAACCGATAGCCCGCCGTAAATGGCGACAAACCAGATGCTCCAAAGCGTCAACCCACCTACAAAATGGCCCGGATGAGTAAGATTTAATCGCTGCACGATTGCTTTCATCGCTTAGCCTCCAATCACGCGCGGTAGCACGGCCAGCGCAACAACCAATATCCAGAACACCACCACGTTATAGCGCCAGAAATAAGCGACGACTACCGGTTCAAACGGCGCATGCAATCCCACATAGCGGTAACCAACACGTAAGCCCTGGAGCAGAGAAAGTACGGCCCCCAAGGCGCTATGCAACAGCGCGTAGTAGAGGCCTACCATCAGAATTGCATCATGCGACGTTTCAGTAACCGCCAGATTAGCACGCACCATTACCCATAAAATCAGCGCAAACTGAATGCCGCCCAATAGCGCGGCGCCGTAAAAGTTAAACGCCAAGCCACGCTCTTGTTGCTTACGCAGTCCCCGTACGCTTTTCTCCATTAACGCCGCACCACCCATTAATGCGCCACCCGCGATGACAAGCGCTATTAAGGAAAGCGGCGATGTCTCGGGCATCCGCCATTCAGGCGATATCGTCCATAGATAGAACCAGCCAAATAGATAAGATAGAAAAAAAGATCCATTGGCGATCATTGCGGTTGTCATGGCCCAAACGCCGGGGCCATCCATTGTTCGGGAGTGCAGCGGTGGGTCGCCAGGCGTAACATTAGCGTTAGGCGCCGCTTTAGGATGGACCCCGTTCTCCCACGACCAGCGCAGCAGGAAAACGACCGCCACCGCTGCCCCCAAACCGGCTAACGGGTACCAGCGCAACAACAGGCTGATACACACTATCGCAAGCGCCATAGCAGCAAAAAGCGGCCACCAGGAGTTACTGGGCACATGAATAATTTCACGCACTTTGCCGGTTAGCGGATCGGTGCCCCACATCTCACGGCGGCCGTGGTCTGCTGAGGCCAGGCCGTGCTTGCCTTCTTCCATCTCCTGCGGCAACTCAGGATGCTCCCAAAGCGGGTGACGTGTTTCAATAGTAGGCAAGCTGACAAAGTTATAGGGAGTCGGTGGCAGTTTATTGGCCCACTCCAGCGTATCCGCATTCCATGGATTGGTTTTGGCGGGTTTGCCGTAGCGAAAGTGCAGCGCGATATCAATCAGCACCATGGCGAACCCTGCCGACATCACAAACCCGCCAATGGAAGACAACAAGTTAAAAATATCCCAGCCCAATCCCGTGTCATAGGTATAAACCCGCCGGGGCATTCCCAAAAGACCCGTCCAGTGCATAATCAAAAAGGTGGCATTGAAGCCAATAAACACCAGCCAGAAGCCCCACTTGCCAATCGTTTCAGAGGGCATCCGCCCTGAAAAGAGCGGCAACCAGTAGTAAAGCCCGGCCATTAACGGGAAAAGCATGCCGCCTACCAGTACATAGTGCATATGCGCCACGACAAAGTGTGTGTCATGCACCTGCCAGTTAAAGGGCACTAGCGCCAACATAACGCCGGTTAAACCACCGCACACAAAAATGACCAAAAATCCGACGATCCATAACATCGGGAGTTTCATTTTGGGTTTACCAAGCCATAGTGTGGCCAACCAGGCAAAGATTTGAATACCGGTAGGTATTGCCACCAGCATACTGGCGGCTGAGAAAAATGCCTGAGCCAGTTGGGGGATCCCCACCGTAAACATGTGGTGAACCCATAGCCCAAAGCTAATAAATCCCATCACGGTAATGGCGAATACAACCCAGCCATAGCCTACGATAGGCCGACCGGCGAAGACGGGAATCAGCGTCGAGACGATGCCGGCAGCCGGCAGAAAGATGATGTAAACCTCTGGGTGGCCAAATAGCCAGAACAGGTGCTGCCAGAGTACCGGGTCGCCGCCGCCTGCGATGTCGAAAAATGGCATGCCTACAGCACGCTCAAGCTCCAGCAAGATACTGCCCAGAATAAGGGGTGGAAAACCCACCACAATCATCAGCGCCATGGCCAAAATGTACCACGCAAACAGCGGCATCTTGTTCAGCGCCATCCCTTGAGTACGGGTTCGTAGAATGGAAACCACCAACTCTACCCCGGCTGAAAGCGCCGAAATCTCAACGAAGGTGATCCCCAACAGCCAGAAATCGGAGCCGAGGCCTGGCGAATACTCGCTACTGCTAAGCGGCGTGTACATAAACCAGCCGCTATCCGGCGCCATTTCCAGCACCATGCTGAAAGAAAGAATGATGCCGCCAAATAGATAACACCAGTAGCCCAGCGCGGTTAACCGCGGGCACACCAGGTCACGCGCGCCAATCATCTTGGGGATCATATAGATCGCCAAGCCTTCCAAAATGGGGATGGCGAACAAAAACATCATCACCGTGCCGTGCATGGTGGTGACTTGACTATAGATTTCGGGCGTTAAAAAGCCTTGATCGGGTGTCGCAATCTGCGTGCGAATCAGCATCGCCAAAATGCCGCCAATCAGAAAAAAGGCCATCCCGGTGACCATAAATCTAAGGCCAAGCGTGGTGTGGTTAACAATGGTTAATGCTTTTAAACCAGCAGGGTTTGCCCATACCTCTGCAAGGTCATTGTGTAACTTTTGAAGGTCTTCAGGGCCACTTGCGTCGCGATCAATCGTTGTCATGGGGTCAAGGTCTCCAGCCAAGCACCCAGGGACTCCAAGGTGGCAGTATCCATATAGTTATGAGATGGCATTTTGTTACTCGGCTTAAGCGTTTGGTGATTTTCCAACCAGTAGTGAATAGCCCCCTCCTCCATGGGGAGCGTGCCCGCGCCCAAGGTATAGCGCGCACCAATATCAGAAAGATCAGGCCCAATAGTGGAGGCAGAGAGTCCAGCAACGCTATGGCAGTTGGCACAGGTAGATGCAAACTCATCCCGCGCTTGGGCAAAGTCATCATTTGCAAGTGCACGTTCGGCCAAGCGCTCTTCCTGCCGTTCAGCGAGCCACGCGTCATACGCTTCACGTTCTACGGCTTCAACGTAAAACTCCATATTCGCATGCTGAGTACCGCAAAACTCCGCGCACTGACCACCAAAGACGCCCGGCGCATCGGCCTCAAGGCGAATAACATTGGTACGCCCGGGTAACATATCGATCTTGCCACCTAGCCTGGGTATCCAAAAGGAGTGAATAACATCGGCGGAGGTAACGTGAAAATCTACAGGTTCCCCCGCAGGCATGATGAGCTGGTTCGCGGTAATGACTTCTCCGCCTTCTGCTCCCGGGTAGCGAACTTCCCACCACCATTGGTGGCCGATCACCTCAATTACTTCCGGGGGCTGGCTCAACGGTAGCGGCAACATTCGCTTGCCAGTCGGCACCCCAAAAATAAGTAACGCTGTAACGCTCAAAACAGGAAGTAAAATGCCCCCACCAATAATCCAACGGCGAGCAATTTTGCGCTCCTCTTGAGGCGTACGTTCTTGGTATTTACGTTTGAAGGTATAAAGCCATAACGCCACCACGCCAATCAGCACCACCGTGGCAAATGTCAGCATTATCCACCAGATTAGGACCACATCGCGTGCAGCTTGCCCAGCGGGGTCTAGAATAGATAGATCACCCGCGCAGCCTGTAAGACCTAACGTCAGAGTGCCCAGCAGGGTGAGCATGAACCGGTTGACCCGCTGCGGCACAGCACGTTGAATACACAGCAAGGCGACGTGATATAAGTAGCGTTCCCTCATTGTTTATTCCTTTTTTCTGCCCACAGGAAGTGATAATGGCAAACTCCAATAGGCGTAATATCAAAAGTCGCGCTTCTATTTCTGGCCACCCGTTGCATCCGCTGATGGTTCACTTTCCCGTTGCTGCACTGATGGCCCTGGTAGCCTGCGATTTGGGATACTGGTATACCGATGATCCTTTCTGGCTGCGCGTAGGTTTGTGGCTGGCGGGTATAGGGGCACTTGGGGGCTGGCTGGCGAGTATCGCGGGCACCATTGACCTGGTGAGCGTAGGCCAAATTCGCCGTCTTATTACCGGCTGGAGCCACGCTATTGTCGCTGTTGTCATGCTCTCGCTTGCTTCGCTTAACTGGCTGATCCGCTTTAGCGAACCGGAGTTGGTGCTGCCCTGGGGCATTGCGGTTTCTGTGGTAACCGCCGGACTGGTAGCGCTGGCTGGCTGGCTGGGCGGCCAACTCGTGTATGAACACGCAGTCGGTGTGGAAGTTGAAGAGTGAGGCGATAGCGGTCATGGCGGGCTAGCTCCAATCCAGCGGCTTGGCTAATACCAGCCAAAGCACACAAAGAATGCCCGCCAGGGCCACTAAAAACGCGAGTATTGAAGCCGTCTTTACGCCTTTATAAATCCCCAGTTCCAGACGTAAAATTAGCCAGCCATAGGCGCCGTGGGCAACCACCATGGCAACGACAGCGCCCAACTTGAGCACCAGCCAGCCGCCCACCAAACCATGCAAGATAAAGAGAAGCGTGCCGGAAAATATGGCAATTAGCGCTGCCGGTGTTGCCACAGAAATATAAAAAAACCGTGGCATGGGAGGAGAGCCCTGCGCAAAGCCTGCGTCTTTACGCAGTTGCAACGTATAGCTGAGCAACGCAGGCAGATACAGCAGCGAGCCGCACCAGACAACAAGCGAGGCTATATGAAGAAGTTTTAGCCAAGGCATTGAGGCTTCCTTGCATTGCGTTAGGCTTAGTGAAAGAACACTCCACTAACCTTAGTCAACGCTCGCCACTCTGGCTAGCCGATTTACCTTAGGGTGATTTCGTAACCCGTGAATTTACGGAGATTAATCACTCCACTATCAAGGATGAGATACTGTCCTTTAATGCCTTGTAACACGCCTTCGACCAAGGGTTGTTTGTCAAAATTATGGGAAACCACTTTGCGTGGGAATGTCTCCACCGGGTAATCAAACGTGTAGGGCGTTTCATCCAACACCCGAATCGCGTCACTGCCATGTTGGTCGCGCAGCTGATTCAAACCGCCATCAAGCGTTTCCAACAGGCGATCACGTTCGGCAATTAAATCAAGCGTCTCCACCTCCCCTTTCAACATAGCCCGCCAATTGGTTCGGTCGCTTACCTGCTCTTTGAAAAGCATCTCGACGAACCCTGATTGCTGACGCGTGTCGACCTCAAGTATGGGGAGCGCCTGGATAGCGCCTTGGTCCATCCAACGAGTCGGCATCTGTGTTTTACGGGTGATGCCAACTTTTAAACCCGATGAGTTCGCCAAATAAACGATATGCGGTTGGAAACAATGCGTTTCGCCCCACTCAGGCTCGCGGCAAGTGCCTTGAAAAAAGTGGCACGTCTCAGGCTTCATGATGCAGGTATCGCACTGCGCCAAGCGCTTGAAGCACGGATAACAATGCCCTTGAGCAAAGCTTTTTTTAGTCGCTCGACCGCAGTGAGTACAAGCAATGGCGCCGCTCCAATGAAGCGATATCGGCTTGCCTACGCGCGAATTGAGGGGGATGTGTTGATCCCCAGCACGCAAATGGTAACTCACCTGGTCGCCCGGCCGGTCAGGCAATACGACCGACATCTTGCGTAAACATCCTTGCACTGCCTGTTCAACCACGCGTTGCATCCCGTCCCAAACCTGCCATTTCAGGCGTAACGCCTGCGCCAGAAGACGCCGCTCCACAGGTACGCTGTTCCAGATAACCCACGCGCTTCTCTTCAGGCACGTTATTTTCAGCCTCAAAGCGCATTACCGCTTCCAGACACAGCTCTGTTTGCTCAGCGGTAAGAAAGCGACCGTCGGGCCACTTACGCAGCGACACCGCTTGCTTAAGGCTTTCATAAATCGCAGGTGTCATTTGGTTGATCATTTTATCGAACGTCATATCGCTCATTACGGATCTCTTAATCTGTTTTCAAACGGCGAGACGAATAATACACGCCGGTAATAAGTCCTACGAGGAGCCCACCTAAATGTGCTTCGTTAGCGACATTGCCAAAACCTACCCAACTGGCCATATCGGTCATGGTGAACACCATCCACCCCAACATAAACACAACCAGCATTTGAGGAACGAAAAAACCACGTTGTGGCGCACGTCGCGACATCACCCAAACATGCCCTAGTAGGGCATAAACCACGCCCGACATGCCGCCAAACAGCACGGTTCCGGTAAAATATTGAGCAAGATTAGCGCCGATACCCGCAACTAAAAGCAGAAGCAGCATGGTACGGCTGCCTTGTAGCACCTCCACTTGGCGCCCAAAGTACCATAACCACATAAGGTTGAAGATCAGGTGCATCCAGCCAAAGTGCAGAAATGCCGGTGAGAGCAGCCGCCATACCTGCCCGTTTATTAGCCCATCGGTTAAGCTGCGATATACAAACTGATTGCCTGAAATTTCTATCGGCACGATGGTTAACGCCATCACTACACCATTACCTAACCACCCTGTTAAAGCGAATATCACAAGGCTAATAGCCATCGCAGTGGCGGTCACAGGAACATGACGCAGGGTGGTTAGTATGCTGCCCGAGGCGTAGCGGCGATTGGCTGGCTGATCAACAATAAGTGCTTCGCCACGCTCCCAGCGCGCTACCAGGCTCTTGAGCTCTGCATGCTGGCGTGGGTCGGCTATCCAAAGCAGAGGCCCCTCGGCTTCTTCTGTAATGCGATGCCCAATTCGGTAGTGCCAAAGTGCTTTACGCAATTCCTGCGTATCAGCATCACTTGGTAAGTGCATTACGGGGTGCATAAATTCTCCCTATTAAGGCCCTCGCCTTTAAAACCAACCTCTTCATCGACTATTTCTGCATGAAGACAAACACTATAAACAAAAAATCATGGCCAAAAAAAACCGGCGGAGGGGGCCGCCGGATAAAGCAAGGGATCATTCAAGGGAACACCTACTCTGATGGCCGACCGCACAGTTAGTTCAGCAGTTTTATAAAAAAAATGTAAGGCCTTGTATATTAAGACAACACAGGTTAACAACAATCGTTCCCATATAAATTGGCATTGGAACGTTCTTCTTTAATCACTTGTACCCAAACGAAATTATCTGCATTCAGCTGTGTTTCGCCGTCCCATCGATAGGCGACCAAACAGCCATACTTGACGGCACTATAATCCAAACACGCAATATTGGGAGCAGGTAACGCAGGAATACCTTCACACCAGTAATGGCCGATAAACAGAGGCGGCTGTTCCGGCCCATAGTAACTCAAACGCTGGCGCTCGTTTTCGGTTAATAGACGTGTTTCCAGGTCGCCAGGCAAGTTATCGGGTTGAAAAACCACATCACCCCAACGGGTTGGATTAGCGGCCCAAAAATGCGCCCGAAAGCTTTGCCGTGTATAGCCATCGCCTGAATGAATCGCGATACCGCCAGGCAAGGGAATATTGGCCCCACGGGTTAATCGGTCAATGATGCGATAGGCTTGCGTACCAGGATCAGTAGATTCGATCAAAAAGCGCGTATCCATACGGCCATCAGGCAGGCGCTTTTTTAACTGCTCAATCAACCCATCGTCCCAACAGGCATGTACCACGCGAATACCGTCGATTTCTAAAAAAAGCGGCAGCGTTTTAAACCAGGCCAGCGTGTCATCCCACTCATTGGTGTAGTCCTGATACTGCGCCAACGTGTTTTCCATGATGCGATTATGGCGGGGCGTATGTTCACGCAGCCAACGCTTATGGCTACCGGGTGGCGCCGGGTGCATATAGGCGAGTGCACTGTGTTCGTGATTGCCCATCACAATATAGGCTTCGCCCTCCTCGACCATGCGTCGCGCAACGGTGACGGCAAGGCGAATACGTGGGCCACGGTCAATCAGGTCACCTAAAAAGATAACTTTACGCTGCGGATGGCGATAAACGCCACGCTGTTCGCGGTAACCCAGCGTTTCTAACAAGGTGATTAGTGTGGCACCGCAGCCGTGAACATCACCAATCAGGTCGTAGCCTGCCATGCTTAATCCCCTAACCGGTGACTCCAACCCAATTTACTGCGCAGCACATCATAGAAGTTATGTCCGATAGGGTGCACAAGCTGCACACGCTCGGCTTTGCGCTTTATCACGAGTACATCATCTGGTTTAGCGACCGCTCGGGTTTGTCCATCGCAGCTAATGTGCGGGTAGGTTTGGTTGGTTTCACCAATATGAATTCGAATCTCACTGGCGGCGTCAATCACAATCGGTCGGCTGGAAAGCGTATGCGGAAACATGGGCACCAGCGTCACGACATCAAGCTTGGGATGCATAATGGGGCCACCGCCGGAAAGTGCATACGCGGTAGAGCCGGTAGGCGTTGCGATAATCAAGCCATCGCTGCGCTGGCTGTAAACAAACTGACCATCAATAAACAGTTCAAATTCAATCATGCGGACGGCTTTACCCGGATGCACGACGACTTCATTTAATGCATCACCATTGCCGACCGCAACGCCGTTACGATAAAGCACCGCTTCCAGCAAAAAGCGCTGCTCAATTTCAAATTCGCCCGCCAATACTTCGCCCACCCGGCTTTCGAGCTCGTCAGGCGAGATATCGGTAAGAAACCCTAAGCGGCCACGGTTAACGCCTAACATCAGTGTCCCGCTGCGGCACAATGTGCGGGCGGCGCCTAACAGACTACCGTCCCCGCCGATCACAATAACAAGGTCGCAAAGCTCGCCCAGCATACGGCGGCTGGCTTCCGGCTGCCCGTGCTGGGGAAGCACCGTTGCCGTACGGTCTTCAATCAAAACGCTGTAATCATGTTCGACCAGGTAGCTAATGAGCCGCTGCAACGAGTCGACGACTTTCTCGCTGCCCAAGCGTCCAATTAAGCCAATCGTTTTAAAGGGCCGTGAGCTTCCTTGGCCGGTTAACGGCGCTGAAGTGGGTGGTGACGTGTTAGGCATGGGCGGCTCTCGCTAGCATCAGCCTGACATTATGGGGATACCGGGAGTATCGGGCAAATAAGCCTAACCAAATCAAGAGAAACCCTTAGGCTGTCGCTGCTTTGCGTCGCTGGAGTAACCAGTGATTCAACCAGAGCGAGGCCGCCATGATCAGTGCGCCCAGCAGTAGTCGAACGATATCAGCCTCACGGCTCCAGATGACAAGATTAACTAATAACCCGGCTGGGATGAGTGCATTATTCATGACCGCCAAGGTGCCTGCATCAACGCGGGTAGCGCCTTGGTTCCAGGCAAAATACCCCACACCAGAGGCGGCCAGACCAAGCCAGGCAAGCACTCCCCACTGCAGCGGTGTGCTGGGTAACGCCGCATTATTGCCGAACAATAAATAAGCCGGTAGTGCAACGACCATGGCGCCAATGAAAAACCATCCAAAGACGTTATGCCACGCAAGGTCAGCCGGCAAGTCTGCGGCCAAGCGACGATACCCGACCTGGCCCAGCGCAAAGCAGAGATTGGCCCCCTGGACCACAAAAAAACCGAGCCAGAAGCCGCTGTCGATCCCGTCATAGCGAATGACAGCAGCCCCCACAACGGCCAATAGCGCGGTAAGTAAGTAGATAGGAGTGAAACGGCCAAACATCAGATCATCCAGTAAAGCGATATACACCGGCGTAAAAATGGTGAAGAGCAGCACTTCTGGCACTGAAAGCAGCAAAAACGACTGATAAAGAAAGGTGTACATCACCCCAAGTTGAATGGCGCCAAGCGCCATCAGCGTAATACGCTGTTTGCCGCGTAGCAGGCTGGGGCGCAAAAAGGGTAAAAAAACCAGCATCGCCAGGGTTACCCGCACAAGCACCGCGAAATAACTATCGACCTGCCCCGCTAGATAAACCCCGATTAAAGAAAAGGAAAACGCCCAAAGCGCTGTCACGCTAATTAGATAGCCCACCGTAAACCTCATTTTTTAGAAATGGTTTACGCAAATTATACGGATTTCTTATGGCCTGCCAACAGGTAAACTATCAACCAAGCAATAAGTTAACGACGCTGGAGCCACACAAGTGCATAGATAACCCCAGGCAGCCAACCCAGCAGCGTTAATACAATGCCAACAAGCAGGCGCGTGCCTCCGGCGCCGGTGAGCCCCAGTGCTAGCGGCGGGAACAAAACAGCCAAGGCGAGATAGGCTGCTTTGAGTGCGCCAGGCTCGCTATCCGCAGGCTTGGCCGAAGGTTGATCAGCACTTGAGTGAAGTTCGCTAAGCGTGATGTCCGGTCTTACAACTTGCGCATCAGGGTTGGCGACATGCGGATGGGGCGCCGACGATGGTGTGGGAGGCGTAAAGTGCTCTACCGCCACGTGCGCCTGCTCGCCAGGCGTTGCCTCAAGTTTCTCTTTTCGATGTGCCTGCTTATCAATTTTTTGCTCTAGTGCGCTGGCATCTTTCGCTAGCTCGTCGTGATAGCGCTCCCAATCCTCCCAATCATGAGGGGTACCCGACTTGGGCCGTTGCTCCCCTGCCCCGCGGGCTCGCTCCCAGGATTTTTCCTCAAGGGTATTGGGGCGGTCAGATTCCCGCTCGACACCGACGCCTTTGCGGTTCAGGTATTCGCGTGCATCCATGTAAAGCTCCTTTGAGTAACGTTCAGCAAAGCGTTGAATAGGAGTGGCGTCCACCCACATCAACTACGCCTAAATCATCTACAGTGAGTAAATACGTTTAAGACGTTACTCGCCCTATTATCGAATAACATCATAAACGTTGCACTTAGCCACGATGCCTTCGCCAATTGCTGCACACACTAGTAAGGTAAATGAAAGTGTGCGTAAGGAGTGCCAAGATGAAACACCCAAGCCCGCATATTGTCCGCGATATCATGTCCAAGGATTGTTACCGCGTCTCGCCATCTACCTCAATTACCACGCTGGCACAGGGGCTGGCACTTCATCGCCTGCCTGGTGTGCCGGTAGTCGATATGGCAGATCGATTAATCGGCTATATTTCTGAGAAAGATGTACTAGGCCGTGTGCTTGACTGCTTATACCATGACCATGAGACGCCACTGGTGGGTGAGCTGATGCGCGAAGAGGTGCTTACCACAACACCTAACAAAAGCATCACAGACCTTGCCCAGGAAATGCTCGGAGACAAACCCAAGGTTTACCCGGTGGTTGAACAGCAGCGACTCGTCGGCATCGTGACCCGGCGCGATATTCTTATGGCCTTGCTAACCATTCGCCGCCATTGATAGCGATGTACGTATGAAAACCATGACGCATAAAAAAACCGCTGCCCAAAAAGGCAGCGGAAGCAAGGGATCGAGAAACAATAGCTAGGACAACACTATTAGCGACTGCTATCGCTACGTTGTCGTACTACTTCAGACACCTTGCGCCGGAAAAGTTCGCCATCGTTTAAAATTTTTGTCTTTATGAGGTCGCGCGTATACTTAAGCATTCAATTCATGAAAGAGCACAGGAGTGGATGCATGGCACTGTACCTACTGGTACTCGGCGTCTGCCTGCTGGTGATAGGTGCTGTTTTATTAGCCCTGATGACGGTAGGTACGCCGCGCTACCGTACCGAACCAAAGGATTTGCTGACGCTGTTTGACAAGGCCCTGAATAGCCAAGTGAGCGAAGCCGAGTGGGATACGATTATCGGCTATCCAATACGCCATAATGACTATCTGGACGGCATTCGACGCAGAGCGTCGCGCTTAATGGAGTTGCATGGGCGACGCTGGCAAATCGCCCAAGGCAAACCGCTACTAAATCAGGAAGGGCAAGCGGAGCTACAAGTATTACGAGATCATCTGGCGGCCCATACCGCCTTGCGTCAAACGTAGATGCGGTTGAAAGCGCCGAGGAGACAACCTGATGCCCAGTACTATTCGCAAAATACCGCTGGCGAGCGCAACCCATCATCACGCACATGACTTTCACCAAATTGTGATTACGTTGTGTGGTTCCTCGGAGTTTGAAATCGAGGGGCTCGGCGGGCGTGTAAATGCGTTCTCAGGCTGTATCGTGCCTGCCAATCACGAGCACTACTACTCAGGCCATGGGCATAACCGGCAGTTGATTATTGATCTGCCAGAAAATGCGCCCGCCCTGACAGGTGAACACCGCGAGTTGGTCGCACTGTTTGATGTGCCGCGCTTTTTTGCGTTAGATAACCCTTTACGCCACTACCTGGCGTTTATGGAAAGCGAGCTTGCCCAAGGGTTTGATACCTCTCCCGTCTCGTTTCAGCAAGACCGCTTGGCCGCCACACTACTGGGCTCGCTCAAAGCGCGCCTTGGGCACACCCCATCGGCTTCTCTGCGCAGAATTGATGTCTCACTTATCGACCGCTTTATTAACCGCCACTTGGCCGATGAGCTGCGGGTTGCTGACTTGGCCAGGCTTGCCTGCCTAAGTGAAGCCCACTTTTCAGAGTGCTTCCGTAATCAGACAGGACTTTCGCCTTGGCAATACGTTAAGCGCCGACGACTTCACGCGGCTCGTCAGCTGATTTTGCAAAGTCGGTTGCCGTTAACCGACATTGCCATTCAAACAGGATTTGCCAACCAAAGCGCACTCTCTCATGCGTTTCGGCGCAGCTACGGCATATCGCCCCGTGCTCTACGCCAAGAGGCGCCAGTTTCGCTAGCGACAGCATCCTCCACTATGCTCAAAAAACCACTAGCAGCATCAAGCACATACTACTAAGGTCTCAAAGCAGCCTTGCTTGCCGCGAAATTGACACGTTTTACCGAGAAAACGACATACACCAAATCACAGACCACTCTACATTCGAGCGCAGCTTGGGCGAAATGCCCTACCACCTACTCGTTTTTATGTAAATTTACGGGGGCCTCAATGCTTAACGCTAAAAACATGCGTGACTCTGCCACCTGGCAAACGGACCTTGATGTGCTGATGGCTCAGGTGAGCGACCACTATCTTGTGGACGAAGAAACCTACGTCGGCGAATTAATCAAGTTGCTGGATACGGATCACGAAGGCTTCTCCCGCATTGAGGCCAATACGGCAGCGCTCATCCACGATGTCCGTGAAATGGACACGGCGGTAGATACCATTGATGAGCTCCTACAGCAGTACAGCCTGGATACCCACGAAGGGCTGATGCTGATGTGCCTGGCTGAAGCGATGCTGCGTATTCCCGACAAAGCCACCGCCGATGCGCTGATTGAAGATAAGCTTGGCCCCGCTGACTGGCAGTCTTATACGGGCAAAAGTGAGTCATGGATGGTGAACGCTTCCACATGGGGTCTGTTAATGACCGGCCGTGTTTTGAAGCTTGATCATCCCAAAGATGGCCAGCCTGCGACGTTTATTAACCGCATGGTTAATCGTATGGGTGAGCCTGTGATTCGTCGCGCGATGGTTGAAGCGATGAAAATCATGGGTAAGCAGTTCGTATTGGGCCGTGATATTAACGAAGCGTTAAAACGCTCCAAGCCGCTATTCAATAAAGGTTACACCTACTCCTACGACATGCTGGGTGAAGCCGCACGCACCCGCGATGATGCCAAACGCTACTTTGACGACTACGCCCGCGCTATTGAGCAAGTGGGTAAAACATCCCAGCACTTAAGCGATAAAACGCCCAAACCATCGGTATCGATCAAGCTCTCAGCGCTGCATCCCCGCTACGAGTTTGGCCGCCGCGAACAGGTGCTGGCAGAGCTGGTTGATACAGTTATCAAGCTGGTATCCAATGCTCGCGAGCTGGATGTGGCGGTCACCATTGATGCCGAAGAAGTCGACCGCTTGGAGCTGTCGTTGGAAGTTTTCCGCGACGTTTATTCAAGCGATGCGGTAAAAGGCTGGGGACATTTTGGGCTGGTCGTGCAGGCGTACTCCAAGCGCGCCCTGCCGGTACTGCACTACATTAACCGCTTAGCGGATGAGCAAGGTGATGAAATTCCGCTGCGTTTGGTGAAAGGCGCTTACTGGGATAGCGAAATCAAGGAGTCTCAGCAGTTGGGCGTCGATGGCTACCCGGTCTATACCCGCAAGGCGTGTACGGATGTTGCCTACCTGGCCTGTGCTCAGTTCCTGTTGTCAAACGACACCCTCGGGCGCATTTTTCCGCAGTTTGCGACCCATAATGCTCATACGGTTACGACTATTCTTGAATTAGCCAATCACGATAGTCGTCCGTTTGAGTTCCAGCGTTTGCACGGCATGGGCGAAGCCCTTTATGAAGCTGCCCTGAAGCGCGCTCCCAAAGGTACGTACTGCCGCATCTACGCGCCGGTAGGCGCACACAAAGACCTGCTGCCCTATCTGGTTCGCCGCTTGCTGGAAAACGGCGCGAATTCGTCGTTTGTTCACCAATTGGTCGACCCCGAAGTGCCGGTTGAATGGCTTTGCCAGCACCCCATAGAGGCTCTGCGTCAGCAGAAATCCTTAGCCAATACGCAGATTCCGCTACCCAAGGATATTTATGGGTCCAAGCGTCGCAACTCGCGAGGCGTAAACCTGAATATCCGCAGCCACTTCTATCCGTTAATGGATAAGATGGCCGTCTTTATGGATAAGCAGTACCTGGCCAAACCACTGCTGGCATTCGATGTGGCGGACGATGCTGCCAATACCCACAGCGTGACCTGCCCCTTTGATCGCCGTCAAAGCGTGGGCAGCGTTCAGTGGACAACCAAAGAACAGGCCACCAAGGCGCTTGACGCTGCCTGGAATGCCTTCCCGCGTTGGGAAACCACGCCGGTTACCGAACGTGCAGCCGTACTGCGCCGTTTGGCTGACCTGATGGAAGAGAATATGCCGGAGCTTATGACCCTTTGCTCACGCGAAGGCGGCAAGCTCTTAACGGACGGTGTGGACGAGATCAAAGAAGCCGTCGATTTCTGCCGCTATTACGCCATGCGCGCGGAAGACTCCTTCGGCGAGCCCATTGAGCTGCCTGGTCCGACCGGTGAATCCAACCAGCTAATCATGGGCGGTAAGGGCGTGTTTGCCGCGATCAGTCCGTGGAACTTCCCGGTGGCGATTTTCTGCGGTCAAATTGTTGCGGCGGCGGTTGCGGGCAATACCGTGCTTGCCAAGCCTGCCGAGCAAACGTCAATTGTCGCCCACCGGGTGATCGAGCTGCTTTATGAAGCAGGCTTGCCACGCGATGTGGTTCAGTTGCTGCCGGGCGACGGCCCGACCGTGGGCAGCGTGCTGACCTCTGACCCGCGCATTACTGGCGTGGTATTTACCGGCGGCACCGACACGGCGCAGATCATCAACCGTGCCTTGGCTGCGCGTGAAAATGCGCCGCTGCCCACGCTGATTGCTGAAACCGGCGGCATGAACGCCATGATCGTCGACTCTACCGCGCTTCCCGAGCAGGTCGTGGTGGATGTTATCCAGTCTGCGTTCCAAAGCGCTGGCCAACGCTGCTCGGCATTGCGGGTTCTTTACCTGCAAGACGACGTTGCCGACCGCGTCATCACGATTTTAAAAGGCGCAATGAACGAGCTGCGTATCGGTGATCCGCGCGATTTGGGTACTGACGTTGGCCCGGTGATCGACGAGGAGGCGCGTAACGGTCTGCTTGAGCATATCGAAAAGCTTAAAGGGGAAGATCGCTTGGTCGCCGAAACGCCCATGTCAGCCGAGCAAACCCAAAACGGTACCTTCGTGGCCCCTGTGGCCTTTACCATCGACAGTATCAATGCATTAACCCGCGAACAATTCGGCCCTGTACTGCACATTGTGCGCTATAAGGCTAGCGAGCTTGACCAGGTGATCAACGATATCAATAGCCGGGGTTACGGACTTACGTTTGGTGTCCATAGCCGTAATGAATCCTTTGCCGCTGGCATCGCACAGAAAATTCGTGCGGGCAATGTGTACATTAATCGTAATATCATTGGGGCCGTAGTAGGCGTTCAACCCTTTGGTGGACAAGGGCTTTCAGGTACAGGCCCTAAAGCAGGCGGGCCGAATTACCTACAGCGCTTTATCACTGAAAAGACGGTTACTAACAATACGGCCGCTTTAGGCGGTAATGCGTCCTTGCTGGCGCTAGGCGATGAGTAAATAGCTCATCTAAATGGAAAACCTGAACTCCTCAAAAAGGATCTCTCATGGTTGAAAATAAAAGCGTAACGGCCTTTACATGCCCCCTCTACAGAAGGGGGGCATTAGGCACAGGGAACATAGCAAATAAACGCCTGAAACCTCTTTTTGACGGTACCTTCGCCAAATGTTTGCAGGTTACAGCGTGAACAAGAGGCAGGGTTAACAACAATAAGTCTGTGCTATTACCAAGCATGGCTCGGTAAGTGCACTCACCGGTCGGTGCTATCCGACTTGATAAACGGGAGAACTTCAATGGCTATTGGCGTTTGGATCAGCCTTTTTGCTTACTTTGCGCTGATGATCGGCATCGGGCTTTATGCGATGCGAACATCAACATCAACCTCTGAAGATTACGTGCTAGGCGGTCGTACCTTAAGCCCTAAAGTGGCCGCTCTTTCAGCGGGCGCCTCAGACATGAGCGGCTGGCTGCTACTGGGTTTACCTGGCGCGATGTTTGTATCGGGCCTGGGCTCTGCCTGGATCGGCATCGGCCTTTTCGTCGGGGCCTTCTTCAACTGGCTTCTGGTCGCACCCCGTCTTCGTGAACAGACCGTTCATTATGGCAATGCGATCACCATTCCGGCCTTTTTAGCTAACCGATTCCCGACCCGGGCCATGTCACTGAAAACGGTCTCGGCGATTGTCATCGTCATCTTCTTCGCGGTCTACACCGCGTCAGGCCTGGTGGCTGGCGGCAAGCTATTCGAGAGTGCGTTTTCTGGTTTGGTGAATGTGGGTGGCCTAAGCGATTATGCAACCGGCATCATCATCACGCTGGGCGTGGTACTTGTCTACACCGTAGTGGGCGGCTTTTTGGCCGTGAGCCTGACGGACTTTGTACAAGGCTGCATTATGATGCTGGCGCTAATTATCATGCCCGCAGTGGTGCTCTTTGGCGAAGGCGGTGGGGGCTTCAGCCAGGCAACCCAGACCCTTAATGAAGTCGATCCAACGCTACTGTCGTGGACAGATGGCTTGACCTTTATCGGCTGGCTCTCGGCGGTGACCTGGGGGCTGGGTTATTTCGGTCAGCCGCATATTATTGTGCGCTTTATGGCTATCCGGTACCTGAAAGATGTACCTACCGCCCGTAATATTGGTATGGGTTGGATGGCCATTTCCCTGATTGGCGCCATCTCGCTCGGTATTTTTGGCCGGGCTTACGCTATTCGTAATGGTCTGGAAATTCAGGATCCCGAAACTATCTTTATTGTCCTGGCAGAGCTTTTATTCCATCCGCTAGTTACCGGCTTCCTTTTTGCAGCCCTTCTAGCGGCAGTGATGAGTACCATTTCCAGCCAGCTTCTGGTGGCATCTTCATCACTGACAGAGGATATCTACCGGCTGTTCCTGAACAAACAAGCATCGGAAAAGCAGACCGTTACCGTTGGCCGGATTTGTGTCGTGCTGGTAGGCCTGATAGCCGCCATTATCGCCTCTGATCCAGAATCTCAGGTACTCGGTCTGGTGAGTAACGCGTGGGCAGGTTTTGGTGCTGCTTTCGGTCCCTTAATCATTCTGTCACTAATGTGGCCACGCACCAATGGAGCGGGCGCCATTGCAGGCATGGTAGTAGGTGCTCTCACCGTTATTATCTGGATCGCACTGGGTTGGAACGGCGAGTTTATGGGTGGCCCCGGCATCTATGAAATCATTCCTGGCTTCATCGCTTCTTTCATCGCCATCCTGGTGGTAAGCAGCATGACAGCCGATGCCGGTGAATATCAGCGTATTGATCATTAAATGACGCGCATTTAAGCAAGCCTTGAGGCCACCTTCGGGTGGCCTTTTTCATGGGCACATTGCCTTGGGTCAATAACCGCAACCTGTCATAGCGGTACTCTTTATCCATGGTTCACAACCACTTATCGAGTAACCTGAACGACAAGGAGCACCGTTATGCGCCATTTATCTTTTCCTGCTCTGCTCGCGGCCGGGCTTGCCGTCACCGCCTTGACGGCAAGCACCCAGGTGCTTGCCTACGGCGCAGGTGATTTCTTTACCCGCGTAGGGGTCGCTAAAGTAGCGCCTAAAAGTAACAACGGCTCGCTTGCCGATGGAACAATTGCGGTAGATGTAAAAGACAAGACAGACGTCGCTTTTACACTAGGCTATCGTTTTCATGACAAGCTAGGCATTGAGCTGTTAGCCGCACGTCCGTTTGAGCATGAGATTGCACTTAATGGGGATAACCTCGCATCAACCAAGCACCTACCTCCCACACTAACACTTCAATACTATCCTTTAGGCGGCACACAATCGCGTGTTCAGCCCTACGTGGGTGCGGGTATTAACTATACGCATTTCTCCAAAGAGCACTTGGACATTGGCGAGCTAAACCTGAAGCACTCATGGGGTGCAGCAGGTCAAGTGGGCGTTGATCTATTGATAGACGAGCACTGGGCACTTAATGCGGCAGCCTGGTATCTGGACATTAGTACCGATGCCACCATTAATGGCGAAGCGGCAGGATCTGTGGATATCGACCCGGTGGTCGTTATGGGCGGGCTTAGCTATCGCTTTTAAATAGACGCACGAATGCTGTTGTATTCTGGCAAGCCCGCCTTACGCAGGCTTGCCGAGCGATAACGGCTAATTATCGGTAACGAGCTGGTCAACTTTCTCAAAAGCACGCACGACCAGCCATTGGTCGCTGGGGCGTACTTTTTCCTGGATAAGATAGGCGGCCATTGCCGGGGCTACCTCGCATTTCGCAGGCATTGGCGCTTTCGCTTCAGCGAGCGCATTCAGCCGTGCCACGAATACAAAACGCACCCATTGGGGCAGCGACATCGTATCAATACAGAAGGGTTCATGGCTTGCGAACGCCGTTGCATCCGGCGTGGGGACTCGCCATAAATTGGCGGCCTTCATGGCGGCTTCAAGCTCAAGAAGCGCGGTTTGAAGCTGTTGATGGACGCTCATATACACCTTGGTCAAATCAGTTTGGTTAATGTCCATTATCCCAACTCTGTCCACGAGTTACCACTTTATCCCCCGCCAACTTAGGTTATTCACCGATTCACAGAAAACCTGCAAGAGACTGTGGATAAACTATGGAAAGGTCTCGCTAACGCTACTCTCAAGAGGCTTACAGGAAGTTGCTCATTTTTTGATCATTCGTATAAAAAAGCACCGATTTATCGACCGTTACGGCTGACACTGTGCAGCGGTCAAGGTAGAGTGCAGGCTTGCAAAGCGGAAGGACATCATGCAACCGATTCAGACCATTGATGATTTTTTTACACGTAGTGGCGCCGAGGTGTCGCTCTATTATATGGGCCGACGCGTTAGTGCCTGCTCGCGTGACACGTTTAGTCGCTTTGAGCGTGGCCAATGTGCCTGGCCCGAGCCTTGGCAAGGTCAGGCACGCTTCGCGGCCGTATTTCGGCTAGGCGACATGCCCGAACCGGCTATATGGTTTTTAGCGCTTCCTCTTGACGAGCAGGGGCTGCTCTCCCCCGCTCAGCGCGATGGATTTTTAAATCGCCTGATGGAAACCCTGGGGAAAAATGTTGCATACGTAGGCCAAAATGCTAAAGACGTGGATCATTTAATGAAGGATAATCCGCTCGCCTTTACGCCTAACGTAACCTTCCAGGCAGTGCTCAACGCCCTTGCAACGCAAGAGCGTGGACTGCCCGCCAGCCAACATTTCGAGCCTGTTGAAGCCTACCTGACCGGCCAGCAAACCATTGACTGGCAAGCACTGGGGCTTCAAGGAATAGCCGATTTCACGGCACGTATGGATGATTCCCTGGCCAACACTCTGGCCTCCCGGCTCGCCACCCTACCCACTAGCGTTGTGCACTCACTCTGCTACTGTTTAGAGCATCGGCCTCTCGCTGCGTCGATAGTGTTGGCGCTGCATGAGATGGGTGAAAAAGCGGCGAGTGAAGGCGATGTTGAAACGCTCTGCGCCTGTATTCGTGCGGTCGGTAGCACGTGCCAGCCAAGCGTAGGCGACTGGTATACAAGCTTGCTGGAAGACGCTCATGCGTGTGGACCAGATGTACTGGCTGCGATGGCTGGCCGCGGTTGGCTCTTGCTGGAAGACGCGCATCGTTTACCGCTTTTCCTGAGCCGCCTGGCGGAGGATGAACGGACCAACTTTTCCGCGGTCGTGCGAGACCTTGCTTTAATACCGCGTTTACGGCTACCAATAATGGTAGCGTTACGAGATGCCCCTAAAGGCTCGGCTATACAGCGTCGTATGGCGGCCATGACATCAGCGGCTAGCCGTTAAATGGGTAGCGCTATTAACGAATTTCAAGGAGTCAGCCGTGAAGGAACTACCCTACCAGGCTAAAGCGGTTATTGGCCGCCGCGAGATGGTGACGTTGCCTGAGCTGGGGCTTCACCTATGCTGTAAGGCAGATACCGGGGCACGTACATCAGCACTGCATGCCGAGGAAATTGAAACACATGAAGATGAGCATGGGCAGCTATGGGTTAGCTTTATCACCCATAGCGGTGGGCCAGAAACGCCCGCCCATCGCCTTAAAATGCATCTGCATGATAGACGCCGGGTGACTAGCTCAAATGGGCATAGCGAATGGCGATATGTTGTTCGTACGATGATGGAAATGGGCCAACTGAACTTTCCTGTTGAATTGACACTGACAGATCGCAGCAATATGCGTCACGCCATGCTATTAGGGCGCCGCGCCATGCGCCGCCTGTTAGTGGCCCCGGGCGCTGCATTTTTACATGGCGAGCCTTAAATTAATGACGATTAGCCCTTTATTTGGCCCGGAGTCCTGAATGCACATCGCTCTACTGTCACGTAATCGCAACTTGTACTCTACGCGTCGCCTCATCGAGGCTGCTGAGCAGCGTGGGCACTCGGCCCGCGTTGTTGATACGTTGCGCTGCTACATGAGTATTGCATCTCACCACCCTTCTATTCACTACAAGGGCCAGGAAATTGAGCCGTTCGATGCTGTCATTCCGCGCATTGGCGCCTCAGTAACGTTCTATGGCTGTGCGGTACTGCGTCAGTTTGAAATGATGGGTACCTACGTTATTAATGACTCCGTTGCGATTACTCGTTCCCGTGACAAGCTGCGTTCGCTCCAGCTGCTTTCGCGCAAGGGACTTGGGCTGCCGATTACCGGCTTTGCCCATTCTCCGGATGATATTCCGGACCTGATTACCATGGTTAAAGGCGCCCCACTGGTCATCAAACTGCTGGAAGGCACCCAAGGCATCGGCGTTGTGTTGGCTGAAACCAACCAGGCCGCTGAATCGGTGATTCAAGCGTTCATGGGCATGAAGGCCAATATCATGGTTCAGGAGTACATCAAGGAAGCTCGCGGCGCGGATATTCGCTGCTTTGTTATTGGTGATAAAGTCGTCGCTTCCATGAAGCGCCAGGCAGCAGAAGGCGAGTTCCGTTCTAATTTGCACCGGGGCGGCACGGCCAGTGTTATTCGCATTACGCCGGAAGAGCGCTCAACGGCCATTCGGGCAGCCAAAGCCATGGGCCTACGCGTTGCGGGGGTCGATCTTTTACGCTCTAACCACGGGCCGGTCATTATGGAAGTCAATTCCTCGCCAGGCCTTCAGGGCATCGAGAACTCAACCGGCAAAGATATTGCAGGCTTGATCATTGAACATATTGAAAAAAATGCCTCTCCAAATCGTAAAGCGCCTCCCAAGCCTAAAGGCTAAGGAAAAAAACCAAAAATAATCCGTATGAGGGGTGGCAAATATTCGCCGCCCCCCCCACAATCTGCGTCACCGAAGGAGGTAGACGCTCATGTTTCTCGACAATCGCCAAGTGGCGATGGACAGTGTGTTAGAAGCGCTGGCCGACAGCATTGATTATTTCCAGGACAATATCGAACGCCTGCGTCCCTCGCTGCGCGAGGCGCTGAAGCCGCACTATACCGCGCGCTTAAAGCAGATGCGCTCTCTCCAGGAGCTTGCACGGGCACATTTAAAGATGCTGCCGCGAGATGCTGACGTTGAACGCGATGATTTTTTATGGCTGTGGAGCCGTCTAAAAAGCTTTGTGGGCAACGATAGCCAGGTACTAATCAATGAGCTGTTAGAGCAAGAGCGTGTTTTGATGCAGGCACTATCTACCCTGTTTACCCATCCACTACCCGACCCCATTGAGCCGGTGGTGGATGAGTGCATGCAGGAGTGCCGTAAACTCATTCGCGAGCTTTACACGCTGCAAAAACGTAAAGCAAAGCGCTAAGCTTTATAAGACTTGCTCTGGTTCCAGCCTATCAAGCGTCGGCGCAGTGAATGGCACGACGTTTTGAAGCTCAATGGGTTCGGGTGGGCCTAAAAAGTAAGGCTGCCGATTCCATATATAGATATCGCCCAGCGTCGCTACTCGCGCCAACCATTCGCGTGCCCTCAAACGCCACTCATCGGCTGCAGGACTCTCTTCTGCAACGCATCCGGTCACATCCAACCCAAGTGCACGACCAATAAATATCGCGCGCGGTAAATGCCAGCTTTGGGTCACCAAAAGCGCCTGCTCCAGCTGAAAAACATCGCGGGCTCGCGCCAGCGTGTCGTAGGTGCTAAACCCCGCAAAATCCATGGTGAGCTGCTCAGCAGGCACGCCGCGTCGATGCAGATCACGCCACATGGCACGCGGCTCGTTATATGCTTGGGTACGATTATCCCCCGACAGCAACAAATGAGACACGCGCTGCTCGTTGGCAAGCAGGGCCGACGTACGCATGCGGGCATGAAAATGCGGGTTACGCAGGCCGCTGCGAGTCCAGTGGGAGGTACCAAATACAATTCCCACATCCGCAGGGCGACACTCAAGCACCTGGTTTTCAATGTAGCGTTCCGTGCTACCTACTACCCATAAATTACCACCTACAAATACCAATGCCGCCAGCAGCAATAAAGCTCCTAGCGACATTAGCAGGCGTTTGATCCACCTTAGCAACACACTGTACACCCGGCGATCCTGATGCGCTTAGAACATACCAAGCTCAAGTTTCGCCTCGTCGCTCATCATGTCACGGCTCCAGGAAGGGCTGAATACAATCTCGGTATGGACCTTGCTAATCTGGGGTGCTCCGAGAATTTTATTACGTGCATCCGCCGCAATGACATCCCCCATCCCACAGCCGGGAGCGGTCAGCGTCATACGGATCGTCACGACCTGCTCGCCCGTAATCAGTCGCTCAATACGGCACCCATACACTAGCCCGAGATCCACGATATTCACCGGAATTTCTGGATCAAAGCAGGTGCGTAGCTGGTCCCACACAAACTGCTCTATTTCTTCTTCGCTGGCATTTTCGTGCAGGGTCGGTCGCGGTAACGCCTCAAGCCCCAAGGCATCTAAATTGCGCCCTTCTATGAGATAGAGACGCCCTTCAAAGCCAACACTGACCGAGCTGCCCTTGGCTTGCATCACGCTAACAACGCTATCTTCCGCCAGGATATCCGTTTTCCCAAAGGGAATCGCAATAGCTTCCACGTCACGCTGAAGTGGCAGTTTCTGGCCCCGCTCAAGGCTCGCGATTTGCTCGATGTCCATAGCTTTCTCGTTACTCATAGATTGCCTTAACGCACCATACCAATAACGCGATTGAGAGCGGCAATAAATACATCCACTTCTTCGAGGGTATTATACGCCGCAAACGATGCTCGGCACGTAGCATCCACGCCAAAGTGTTGAAGTAGCGGCTGCGCGCAGTGATTGCCGGTACGAATGGCGACGCCTAACTGATCGATCAACAGGCCAATATCCTGAGAGTGTGCACCGTCAACGACAAACGATAGCACCCCGGCCTTGTGCGGCGCGGTTCCCAAAATCTGCAGCCCGTCAATGCGTTTTACGCCTTGGGTGGCATGCTCAAGCAATACTCCCTCCCACTCACCAATTGCCGCGACGCCAATACCTTCGACCCACTCAAGTGCGCGGTCCAAGGCGATGACTTCAGCAATGGCGGGTGTGCCCGCCTCAAACTTATGCGGAATATCCGCAAAGGTAGTGCCAACGTCAAAGGAGACCGTCTTGATCATCTCACCACCGCCTTGCCAGGGCGGCATGGCTTCAAGCAACGCCTGCTTACCGTACAGTACGCCGACGCCTGTTGGCCCGTAAACCTTGTGGCCAGAGAAGGCGTAAAAGTCGGCATCAATCGCTTGCACATCCACTTTCTGATGAGGTACCGCCTGCGCGCCATCAATCAGAATGACCGCACCGTGCTGGTGGGCAAGCGCCGCCATCTCTTTAACCGGATTAATGGTTCCCAGTGCGTTAGACACATGGTTAACGGCGACCAGTTTAGTGCGCTCGCTTAATAGCGCACGGTAAGCCGCCATATCCAGTGCACCCGTTTCATCAACCGGAATCACCTTAATGGTAAAACCACGCTCAGCAGCCAATAGCTGCCACGGTACAATATTGGAGTGATGCTCAAGCAGTGAGATTAATACCTCATCACCTGCTGCGAGGTGGGTGCGACCCCAGGATTGAGCCACCAGATTAATGGCTTCCGTCGTGCCACGCGTGAAGATAATCTGACGCGCCTCTTCAGCATTGAGAAACGCTTTAACGCGCTGGCGTGTGCCTTCATACGCCACCGTCGCCTCATCGGCCAGCGTATGCAGGCCGCGGTGAATATTCGCGTTATAGCGAGAGTAGTAATCGCTAAACACGTCTATCACCTGCTGAGGCGTCTGGCTGGTGGCAGCGTTATCCAAATAGACCAGCGGCTTACCATGCACTTCCCGACGAAGGATCGGGAAATCATTGCGTAGTGCCATGACGTCAAAAGGTGCCTGGCCGTTCGCTGTCGCTTTCTCAAGTACCGTAGACGACATTCATCACTCCTTATTAGGCCGTAAAGCTTAGTCGTTGAGCGCGACGGCCGTTTCTACCAGGCCAGCCAGGTTAAAGCGTTCCGGCAATTTACCGGCAACCGCAAGCTCTACACGCTCAGCGATTTCATCCAGCGCCACTTTATCCAGCACTTCACCGGCAAAGGCCAAGGTCAACAGCCCCCGCGCCGTTGCCTCATCGATACCGCGCGTACGCAGCGCGTAAATAGCCTCTTCATCCAGCTGACCGGTCGTCGTGCCGTGAGAGCACTTCACATCGTCGGCATAAATTTCAAGTTCAGGCTTGGCATCAATCTGGGCGCGATCAGACAGCAGCAAGTTCTGATTGCTCTGAAAACCTTCAATCTTCTGGCTATCGCGCTTAACGTACACCTTGCCGTTAAACACGCCATGCGCACGGTCATCCAGAATGCCTTTGTAGTTCTCGTTGGAGAACGTCAAGGGCGCGTTATGATTGACCTTGGTGTGGTTGTCCACATGTTGGCGACCCTGACCGAAGAACAGGCCAAAGAAGTTGGTTTCAGCACCCTGACCATTAAGGTCACTGATCAGGTCGTTACGCACCAGCGCGCCACCCAGATTCAGGTTATACGAGGTGTAACGGCTATCACGCCCCTGCTCAACGTGCATGCTGGCAACATGCATGTCGTTAAGCGGTGCTTCCTGAAGCTTGTAGTGGTTCAGAATAGCGCCGCGGTCCAACATAAACTCGCCCACGACGTTGGTGAAGTTAGCCGCGTCCTGATCACCGCAGTAGTGTTCAATCAGGGTGGCTTCACTGCGACCACCTGCCTCGACCAGAATACGCGGATGGCTCATCACCGGCGCACTGTTCGCCTTGGAGAGAAACTGCAGCAAGATAGGCTTATCGACCACCGTACCTGGCGCGATGCGAACCACAGCGCCCTCTTCCATAAACGCGGCATTCAGTGCCGCGAAGGGAGAAAAATCCACGCTAGTTAAGCGACCAAGCGGGCCGCCCACGGCTTCGTGATTTTCAGCAAGCGCTTTTGACAGCGGCACGACATGAATGCTCTGGGGCAGTGCATCGACATCCGACAGCGCCGGGGCGTAAACGCCATCAACAAACGTTAACCGATAAGCCGCGACAGGTAGCGTTAACGCTGCTGCCTGAGCGGGTGAGTAGTCGGCATTATCGGCCAGCGCAAAGTTACCCTGAGCGATGGTGCGAACATCGGTATATTTCCACTCTTCATCACGGCGTGTAGGAAAGCCCAGCGCTTCAAAGCGAGCAGCGCCCGCCTGGCGACGCGCGGCAATCCAAGATGGCTCCGCTTCGCGCTGCTGGCTACGCGCTTTTAGCGTGTCCAGAAAGGTTTGCGTATCGCTCATGCCACAGACTCCTCAATACCTTCGTATCCATTGGCCTCTAGCTCTTTGGCAAGCTCGGCATCACCGGTTTTAACAATACGGCCGTCAACCAGGACGTGGACTTTATCAGGAACGATATAGTCAAGCAGGCGCTGATAGTGGGTTACCAACAGAATCGCGCGCTCTTTGGCACGCAGGCTGTTAACACCGTCAGCGACCACTTTCATGGCGTCGATATCAAGGCCGGAGTCGATCTCATCCAGCATGGCGAGTTTAGGCTGAAGCACCAGCATTTGGAGAATTTCGTTGCGCTTTTTCTCGCCGCCAGAGAAGCCTTCGTTAACCGCGCGCTGCAGGAAGCTTGCGTCCATTTTCATAGAGCCAAGCTTCTCTTTCACCAACTTCATAAACTCAGGTGCCGGCATATCTTCTTCACCGCGCGCCTTGCGCTGGGCGTTCAGCGCTGACTTCAGCAGGTAAATATTCTTTACCCCCGGGATCTCAACCGGGTACTGGAAACCCAACAGCAGGCCTGCCTGGGCGCGCTCTTCAATTTCCATCTCAAGTACGTCTTTACCTTCAAAGGTGATGCTGCCCTGGGTGACTTCATAGCCATCTTTACCTGCAATCACCGCTGACAGGGTTGATTTACCCGCGCCGTTAGGCCCCATGATGGCGTGTACTTCACCGGCGTTGATGGTCAGGGTAAGTCCTTTAAGAATCTGCTTGTCTTCAACGGTGACGTGTAAATCAGTTACTTGCAACATAGTCATAAACCTTCTAATTCTGGCGAGTCGCTGGCGCGACGCGTATCAAAGTAATGTGTACGGCAATCCGGCTAAACGATTAGCCTACCGCGCCTTCCAATGTCACGTTCAAGAGCGCTTCAGCCTCTACCGCGAACTCCATCGGTAGTTCCTGGAAAACATCTTTACAGAAACCGTTAACAATCATACTGACCGCATCTTCCTCGGAAATACCCCGGCTCCGGCAGTAGAACAGCTGGTCTTCACCAATTTTTGAGGTGGTGGCTTCATGCTCAATCGTTGCCGTGCTATTACCGATTTCCTGATACGGGAAGGTGTGAGCGCCACACTTGTCGCCAATCAGCAGTGAATCACACTGCGTGAAGTTACGCGCCCCTTTGGCACGCGGGCCAATTTTCACCAGGCCACGATAGGACTGGTCGCTCTTACCTGCCGAAATACCTTTGGCCACGATATAGGAGCGCGTGCCTTCACCAATATGAATCATCTTGGTGCCAGTATCGGCCTGCTGACGCCCGTTAGTAACGGCAACGGAGTAGAACTCGCCAATGCTGTCTTTACCGCGCAGCATGCAGGAAGGATATTTCCAGGTAATGGCCGAGCCGGTTTCGACTTGGGTCCAGCTAATACGTGAACGTGCGCCACGGCAGTCGCCACGTTTGGTCACGAAGTTATAGATGCCGCCCTTACCGTTCTCATCACCGGGGTACCAGTTCTGAACGGTAGAGTATTTGATGTACGCATCATCTAATGCGACAAGCTCAACAACGGCCGCGTGCAGCTGGTTCTCATCGCGCATCGGCGCGGTGCAACCTTCCAGATAAGAGACCTGAGCACGGTTTTCGCAAATGATCAGCGTACGCTCGAACTGACCGGTATTGGCCGCATTGATACGGAAGTACGTCGATAGCTCCATCGGGCAGGTAACGCCTTCAGGAACAAATACGAACGAGCCGTCGGTAAACACAGCTGAGTTAAGCGCGGCAAAGTAGTTATCGGCCACCGGCACGACGGTACCCAAGTACTGCTTGATCAGCTCGGGATAATCGCGGATTGCCTCAGAAATGGAGCAGAAGATAACACCGGCTTCAGCCAGTTCCTTTTTAAAGGTCGTCGTTACGGATACTGAATCGAAAACCGCATCTACTGCAACGCCAGCAAGCGCCGCCCGCTCGTGTAGCGGAATCCCCAGTTTTTCGTAGGTTTCCAGCAGCTTGGGGTCGACCTCGTCGAGGCTTTGCGGGCCATCTTCGGGGCGTTTTGGCGCGCTGAAGTAGGAAATCGCTTGGTAGTCGATAGGCGGATAATCAAGGTGCGCCCAGGAAGGCTCTTTCATGGCCAACCACTGGCGGTAAGCGTCAAGACGCCATTCAAGCATCCACTCCGGCTCGCCCTTCTTCTTGGAGATAAACGCGATAGTGTTTTCGTCCAGACCAGGTGGAAGCGTGTCGCTTTCAATATCGGTTACAAAGCCATCTTTGTATTCGCGACGAACCAACTGTTCCATTTCTTCGGTTGCCATGGTGTTACCCTCCGGGCAGTTGGTGGCGAGCACCGCTCGCCGTCAATTATAAATAAATGCGTATCAACGCTTATCGGGATTTGCGTATGTTCAGATTTATGCAGATACCGCCGATAGATTGATACTTTGAATTGGTAATTGTACGGGTAGCTTGAGAGGCGATGATGCCGCCAAATGAGCTAACGTTACGCTTTCAAGCAGGGTACGAATCGCGAGCGATACACGCTGCCAATTGTCGGCCACACCACACGTTGCGACTAACTCGCACTCTCCCTGGGCATGACTACACTCGGTCATCGCGACAGGGCCTTCAATCGCCGCAATAATATCCGCTGCGGTAATTTGTGACGCGGGTCTGGCAAGCCGGTAACCGCCTTGCGCCCCTCGCTGTGACGCTAAAAGCCCCGCGCGGACCAACATCTTAAGCGTTTTGCTTACCGTTGGGTGCGGTAGCTGTACGTCTTCCGCCAAGTCAGCTGCCGTATGCGATACCTCTGGGTGACGCGCAATTTGTGCCATCACAACAGCGGCGTAATCTGTCAGCCGAGAAAGCTTGAGCATAGCGACTCCCGTTAGCCAGCAAATCATCAGGCTGGCTTGCGTATTAATTGGGTACCATTTTAGTCCTGTATAAAATCGATGTGAAGCCCTATTGCCCAATCCTTGGAAAATTGCGTCAATTTCTGGCACGTTCGCTGCCGTTACCATCAAAAACAGCAATCATTATCATTTAAAAAATTTATTGGCTACTCCCACAAAAAAGCCCATCCACCAGGGATAGGCTCGTTATGGATAAGCACTCGATTAACTGAGCATCAGGCTTTTTTAACGAATTCAGATTTAAGCTTCATGGGGCCAATGCCATCAACTTTACAGTCGATATCATGATCACCTTCAACAATACGAATACTTTTGACCTTCGTGCCGACCTTAACGACCAACGAGCTACCTTTGACCTTTAAATCTTTAATGACGGTCACACTATCGCCGTCAAAAAGGGGATTGCCGTTCGCATCACGTACGCTGGGAGTATCGTCAGTGGCATCAGCATCCACCGTTTTCGACCACTCATTACCACATTCCGGGCAGACGTACTGCAAGCCGTCATCATAGGTAAACGTTGAGGCGCAGGCAGGACAATTAGGTAATTCGTTCATCAATGGCTCCATCGCAAAAACCAGCAAAGCGATGGAGCCTACACCGGTTAGGCAAAATGCTCCAGCCCAAGGGAGCATTAGCCCCGCTGGTAGGTGCCTACAAGCCGGTCAATTCCCAATACGTGCGGCTCTACCTTCTCAAATAGCGCCGCGACACTTAAACCTTGTGGCAGATCCATTGACTGATCCAAAGCGAGCACTAAAAAGTAGTAAAGGTGCTTACCATGCCCTTCTGGGGGCATAGGACCGCCGTAGCCCTGCTTGTCGAAGTCGTTATTACCACAAGTACCCATCTGCGTATTTTCATCAAGTCCGCCAATATCACTTGGCAGGTTATAAAGGGTCCAGTGAACAAACCCGTAGCGGCCATCTTTTACCAGCGGCGCATCGGGGTCGTGGCAAATAACCGCAAACCCTTTTGTACCTTCAGGTACGTTATGCCACTCAAGAGGAGGCGATATATCATCGCCTTCCCCGGTATAGCGGGCGGGAATCGCCTGATGCTGCTCAAAAGCGGTGCTGGTGACTTCCATTGATGACAGGGCAAATGCCATAAGTTTCTCCTTGGGTTAGCCAATCACTATGTCTACAGAGTGGTAGTAAATATCCAAGGCATCAACGTTAATTCAGATAACCCGCATTGCGTTGCCACCACTGCTGCGCAATTACCACATTTTCTGCGTTGCTCTCAGGGCTCAGCACGGAGGGTAACTGCACATAATCCCCACTGGTTTTAGACGTTAACAGAGGATCTTGTGTTGCCAGTTGGAGCGCGTAAAGCACCAGCATTTGTTCGTACTCATCCTGGGTATTCAAGCGCGCATACAAAAGTGGCACTGCAGGTAAGCCAATATCACCTAACCGCTCGGCAGCAATATAAAAGGCTCTGCGATTATCCCGGTCTCCGTAATAGGAAACGAAGCGGCGATCGGACAATCGGCTCACATAGTAAGAAGCCTCTTCTTCAGGGCTTATGTACAGCGGCGGCACCCAGTCGGTGTCCGGTATGCTGTGGGTATTGGCTGCGGGCCCAGTTTGAGAAACCGGCCCATCAACCGCATGGAGCGCTTCTGGTTCGGGCGCTGGCGGGTTGCCTGCACACCCGGTTAATAGCGCGCCCCCAAGTAGCAGTGCATATAACATGGTTTGCTGCGTTTTCATGTTCCTTATGACTCCCCTGCAAACTATCATTACCGTTTATGACCAGCGCCCTTGGCGCTTTAGGCGTCGCTTCACCCAACTATCATAAAGCTTTCTTAATCCAGGTTTGATGACCGGCAAACCAATCAGCCAGGCAATCGGGCACAACAGTGGGACCCGCGCCATCAACAGCCGATAGGCGTCAATGCCCTCTACTATATTTCCACCGGCTTGCTCAACATGCAGCGACTTTAGCGCAGTTTCAGTTGATACACCTTTCTCTTGCAGTGTACGGCGATGCTCGCTGACATCACACCAACGAATATCTCTTGCCCCCTCGCCTGCCCAACGCTCATAACGCTGCCTGTCTTTGCGGCAACGGGGGCAAACCGCATCGTAATAGACCTTAATTGTGTTGTCAGTGGGCATATAACACTCGGAGCGGATATTGATGGGTTAAGTGTGGCACGTCGACGGCACGGCACAACGCCACTACCAGACACGCTTTTCATTAGCGCTACTCGCCATGATAAAAGCCGATAACGCGTGGTAACGCTAGTGATCCATCAGAGTAAGTGTTGAGTCTTTATGCATCGCAACATGATCGGTTTTGTCGCTTTTGATTTCATACTGCGGCTCCTCCTCACTGGCATAACGGTGATGGCCTTTGTAGGTCGTATCCTGCGTATGTACGCGAGTGATATGCCCGCTTACATAGCCTGCCTCTGAGTTCCATTTTACGTGATCGCCAACCTTGAAGCACTTAGCCATTCTCCACCCCTATCATCCTCCCCCCCTATCATTCTCCATACCTATCAGAATTTGATTCACTGAATCTTAAGTGTAGAAGCCCTCACTCATAGCGCTAAGCATTCACCTGAGACGACACACGGGAGCCAGGTTGCTACCCTACCATCAGGTAGACGCGCCGCTCTAAAGAATGGCTGCTTGCCTTTGCGTGTCCTTACTTCATCAGATAAGAGGCAGCCATGGCGGAATGCAAAAAACTGCTGATCATTGCGCACGCACCTTCCGAGAACACACAAAAGATGCTGAAGGCTGTGGTACACGGCGCGTCCCATCCTGACGTGGAAAAGGTGGTGGTAACATCGCTCACCCCGCTTGAAACGCAACCGGACGATATTCTTTCAGCCGATGCGATTATTCTCGGCACCACTGAAAACCTGGGCTATATGGCAGGGTTATTGAAGGACGTATTTGATCGATGCTACTACGCCTGCCTTGATAAAACCGAGGGTTTACCGTTCGCGTTTTATGTTCGGGCAGGCCACGATGGCACTGGCACTCAGCGTGGAATTGAGAGCATTACTACTGGGCTGCGCTGGAGACTCATACAAGAGCCACTTATTTGCCGAGGCGACTTTCAGGCAGGTTTTATCGAGCAATGCGAAGAGCTGGGGCTATCCGTGGCTGCCAGCCTGGAGGCTGGGATTATTTAAGGCGTAAAAAACGGCACCCTGATAGGTGCCGTTTATCAGTGCATATGGCTGGTTACTTCAAGCGCTCAAATACCGTCGCAACCCCTTGTCCCATACCAATGCACATGGTCGCCAGGCCTAACGTGGTGTCGCGCTGCTGCATAACGTTAAGCAGCGTGGTGCTGATGCGTGAGCCGGAACAACCTAGTGGGTGGCCCAAGGCAATCGCGCCACCGTTTAAGTTAACCTTTTCGTCCATGGCATCCAAAAAGCCCAGGTCTTTTAATACCGGCAGACTTTGCGCTGCAAAGGCTTCGTTAAGCTCGACAGTCTGGATATCATCCGACGAAAGGCCTGCGGCTTTCAGCGCCTTTTTAGAAGCCGGCACCGGGCCATAGCCCATAATCGATGCATCACAACCTGCCACACCGGTGGAAAGCACTTTAGCGATAGGCTCAAGCCCCAATGCTTGGGCACGCTCGTAGCTCATGATCGCCATGGCGGAAGCGCCCACGGAAAGCGCTGACGACGTGCCTGCCGACACGGTGCCGCTACGCGGATCAAACACCGGCTTAAGTTGGGCCATGGACTCAAGGCTTGCATCAGAGCGGATCACTTCATCGCTCTTGAACAGCACTTTAAAGCCGCGCTGGTCATGGCCTTCAACACCGACAATCTCATTCTCGAAGTAGCCTTTTTCCATTGCTGCCTGAGCACGCTGGTGCGAACGCACGCCAAACCGGTCCTGATCTTCCCGCGTAATACCGTACATCTTACCTAGTAGCTCGGCGGTCAGCCCCATCATCATGGAGGCTTTAGCGGCGTATTTGCTAATTGCAGGATTTACATCAACCCCATGCGCCATGGGCACATGTTCCATGTGTTCTACACCACCAATGATGTAGAAATCGCCCATGCCCGCTTTGATATTCGCCGCCGCAATATGCAGCGCCGTCATGGAGGAGCCACACAGACGGTTAACGGTTTGAGCCGGTACCGAGCGTGGAATGCCGGTCATGATCGCCGCGTTGCGAGCAATGTTCATGGCTTGTTCAAGGGTCTGGTTAACGCAGCCCCAAATCACATCATCTACTTCTGAAGGGTCTAGATTGGGGTTACGGGTAAACAACGCCTGCATGACAGCAGCGGACAGGTTTTCCGCACGAACGTTACGAAATGCGCCATGCTTGGCTTTTGCCATGGCGGTACGTACACCGTCGACCACCACGATATCTCTGGGATTCAAACTCATCTTATTTCTCCTGTTCGCGGTGACTTAAGCCTGACCGGGGGCGGGATAAAACTGCTCATTGTTCGTCGCCATCTGGCGCAACTTCTCAGTCGGCGCATATAGCGGGCCGAGCTCTTCAGCCAGTTCTTCCGCCAGTTTGACGAACTCAGCCACGCCCATGGCGTCGATATAGCGCAGCGCGCCACCGCGGAAAGGCGGGAAACCAATACCGTAAATCAACGCCATATCCGCTTCGGCAGGCGTATCAACGATATTGTCTTCCAGACAACGAACCGTCTCCATGCAGAGCGGCACCATCATGCGAGCAATAATATCCTCGTCGGAGAACTCTTTTTGGTCGCTAACCACTTCCTTGATTAACGCGTAGGCCTGCTCATCCGTTACTTTTTTGGGCTTGCCTTTTTTATCCTCTTCATAGGCATAAAAGCCCTTGGCGTTTTTCTGGCCCAGGCGCTCGTTTTCGTACATCACCTGGATTGCCGTTCTGCCTTCACGCGCCATGCGGTCCGGGAAGCCTTCCGCCATTACTTCATTGGCGTGAACCGCCGTATCCATACCTACTACATCCAGCAGGTAAGCAGGCCCCATCGGCCAGCCAAATTTCTCCATGACGTTATCAACACGCTGGAAGTCGGCACCCTGCTCGACCAGGAGGCTGAAGCCGCCGAAATAGGGGAACAGCACACGGTTTACTAAAAAGCCGGGGCAGTCATTCACCACAATGGGCGTTTTCCCCATGGCGCGAGCGTAAGCCACCGTCGCCGCAACGGCTGCATCAGAGGTTTTTTCACCGCGAATAACTTCAACCAGCGGCATGCGATGCACAGGGTTAAAAAAGTGCATGCCACAGAAATTTTCAGGACGCTTCAGGTTCTGAGCCAAGCGGTTGATCGAAATGGTCGATGTGTTAGAGGTCAGGATCGTATTCTCTCCTACCATCTCTTCGACTTCGCTGAGCACCGCACCTTTTACCTTGGGATTTTCAACAACCGCTTCAACTACCAAATCAACATTGCCGAAGTCGCCGTAGGAGAGCGTTGGGCGAATATTGGTCAGCTTTTCTGCCATTTGCTCACTGGTGAGTTTTTTACGCTCAACCTGCTTGGCAAACAGCTTACGGGACTCTTTCAGGCCCAGCTCAATGGCTTCATCTTTGATGTCTTTCATCAAGATAGGCGTGCCTTTAGAGGCGCTTTGGTAAGCGATACCACCGCCCATTATACCGGCGCCCAGCACGGCCGTTTGCTTAACAGGCTGCGCCAGCTTTTCATACTTGCTGGCTTTCTTTTTGACGACCTGATCGTTCATAAACAGACCGACCAGGTTAAACGCCACGCTGCTTAGCGCAAGCTTGGCAAAGGCTTTCGCCTCAATGGCCTGGGCGCGACTGCGCTCTTCACCCGCACCTTTTTGAATAACCTTAATAGCTTCAATAGGGGCTGGATAGTGCGGCCCCGCTTTACCGGCGACATACCCTTTGGCCGTTTCAAACGCCATCATTTGTTCGATAGCATTGAGCGTTAAGGGGCCTTTTTTCTCTGCGCGGCGCGCCTGGTAATCAAGCTCGCCAGCGTTAGCGCGGTCGAGGATGTCTAACGCTGCCTCCTCAAGCTGCTCGGGCGTGACCACTGCATCGACAGCACCTACTTTCAGTGACGCATCGGCACGGTTTTCAGTGCCACCGGCAATCCATTCAATCGCGTTGTCAGCGCCAATCAAGCGTGGCAAGCGTACACAACCACCCCAGCCCGGCAAAATGCCCAGTTTGGTTTCCGGCAGGCCAATTTTAGCTTTTTCGCTCATCACGCGAAAATCAGTGGTGAGCAGCACTTCGCACCCGCCACCCAAGGCAAGTCCATTAATAGCGGCAACGGTTGGAAAAGGGAGATCTTCAATCGCATTGAATATCTCGTGCACCTTGAGGTTCATCTCTTCAAGGTACGCTTCACCCTTGGTAAACAGGCTGTGAAACTCGGTGATATCCGCCCCGACGATGAATGCATCTTTGCCGCTGCCAATCATCAGGCCCTGCAAGTCGCTTTCCGCCTGAAGAGCGCGAACGGCTTCTCCCAGTTCGGTAACAACAGCGCTGGAAAGCTTGTTTACGGACTCATCTTTTAAATCAAAAATGAGCCGTGCGATATGATGGCCACCCAGGGTGTCACGACGCTCCACCGTGATGGCATTGCCTTGATAGATCATCCGTGCTCTCTCCACAAGTTTGAACTGGCGCCCCTGTCAGCAGTTTCTCAGCAGGCTCGCCGATATTTCATACGGTCGTTTGATAGCGTTAGCTTGGTTGAGTAATCGAACAACGTCAAGCCCTGACTTTTGGCTAATCCCTGCCAGGAAGTACACTTTCTCATCGACAAAATATTCCGTTATTAAGGACACATTAAGACGATTACCTACTGGGCATCGACTTTTTTCAGAAACCCATGGATCATGATTTTTTTCACTATGGGTCATATATTCATGGGCGCCCTGTTAACACCGACGCGCATAAAAGCCATTCAGCACTTTACCGAGCGCCTGGTTGAGCGCATTAAACCCTGGAGCTGGCTATGGCCGCCCATGGCATTTTCGGCGGGAGTAGGCAGTTTTTTTCTGGTCGACCGTCAGCAGTGGCTAGGCGCGGCGCTAGCGCTGGGGCTGCTATTTACCTGGGCGCTTCTGCTTTCTGAAAGTTTAATTGGCCGCTGGCTGGCCAAGCGCGGCCACCCTACCCTGCACCGTGGCGCCACTACGTTTATTGCCCAAATGATTCACCAGGAGACACTATTTTTTACCCTTCCGTTCATTTTAATTACTACGGTATGGAATAGCGGACAAACGCTGTTTGCTCTACTGGTCATTGGCATGTCGCTGTTATCAATTATCGACCCGCTTTATTACAAGGTAGCTGGCCGCTGGCGCAGCCTCTATTTTATTTTCCATGCGCTGTGCGTTTTTTTGGTGATGCTGGTAACGCTACCGATCATGCTCCATCTCACGACCGGACAAAGCCTTTTTTTAGCGATGTCTTTGATGGTACTGGTAGCGCTTCCCAGCTTTTGGCATTTACTCAAGCAGCGCTCGTTAAAACGCTGGTGCCTGTTTCTAGGGCTAGCACTTGCGCTTGCATATGCTGCCTGGATAGGCCGTATTTGGGTGCCGCCCGCAAGCCTTTGGTTGACCAGTAGTGCGCTTTCCCCTTCGCTTGATATTCAGCAGCGAGAACCGCAGGGTTCCATTGCGCTGACGCCGGACGCCATCCGTCAAAACGGCCTTTACGTGTATACCGCGATTCGCGCCCCACGAGGATTAAGCGAAACTATTTATCACGCTTGGCGTCACAACGGTGAACCGTTAGACACCGTCCGGCTGGACATTAGTGGTGGGCGTGAACAGGGTTATCGGGCATGGAGTCATAAGCTTAACTTTCCTGCTGACCCATCAGGTGACTGGCGAGTAGATATCATGACCGATAGTGGTCAACGCTTGGGGCTGATTCGTTTTACGGTATCGGAAGACTTACAAAAGGCCTCTAAAGCCGATAGCGCTATTCGCGCCAGCGGTTTAAGCAGCCTTAATTTACGTCGTTTTGTGCCAGGAAGCCGTGAACGTTCTGACACGCCGACAAGCGACTAAGTCCGCCTATGGCTTGCAATCCAAGCCATAGCTAATGACAATCTATCCTCCCACTTTTGGTAGCGAGTTGCCCATGGCTTCATCGATTGGTTTCCGTCTTGCACGCTTGCCGCATTTGTGGCGCTCAATTTTGGATCGTAGGCTCGCTCCTTTGGGGCTTACCCAAACGCGCTGGGTCACGCTTTATCATATCTGGCGCTTGGGTGAGGGACATCCCCAGTGCGACCTGGCGCGTGTGATTGGTGTTGAGGCCCCTTCACTTGTTCGTACACTGGGTCAACTTGAGGAGCAGGGTCTGGTTGAGCGACGCGCTTGTGATAGTGACCGGCGCAGCAAGCGTATTTACCTTACGCCAGCAGCAATGCCGCTTTTAGAAAAAATTGATGCGGTGGCCACCCAAGTCCGTGAAGAGTTCTTTGTCGGGCTTGGTGAGCGCGAGCTTGAACAGCTCAATGAATGGCTGTCAATAATTGAATCAAACGGGTTAGCCATTCAAGCGCGCGAGCAAGAGCCCCCTACTGCTTAAATGCTCAACTTAGCGGTGATGCACACCGTTTTGACTATCCAACGGCTTGCCTACCGGCTGGTCCGACAAACCGCTTAGCGCGGCCTTTAATTGCTTAACGTCTGCAAGATAAGTGGAAAAACGCTCGGCGGTTTGCGACTCCCACCACCAAAGCGTTAGCGCATAAGGCGTCGATTCAATCACTAGTGCATCCTGAGGCAGCCGCTCCAGGAGTGCTTTTAACGGCGCACTGGCACTTTCAGGCAAATCGCGCAGTGGTGCAATACGCCAACGCCAGCCAGCATAATAGGGTTCAAGTGCAGCACTGGCATTGCTGTCCCGTAGCAGCACAAAATCCGGGCCCGGCGCATCCTGAGGATAGTGCCAACGATAAGCGGGCATGGTGCCCCTAAAATGATGCAGCGGGGGGTTCTCCATTTTAACGGTGACCCCTTGTTGCTTAGCACCGTTACGCAGCGCCATTTGCCTTACCTGGCGCGGACTTGGCTTGAGCCACATGACCGGCGCCATCACAAATAACAATACAAAAACGATAATTAACCATACCATCACTGCTTCCACCCTATTTCAGTCTTACGCTGTTAACACGTTAAAAAAACCATGACGCAGATCGTTGTTAAGATTGTCCATGCAGCTTAAAGTAAAGGTTATCTAACAAAGTTTGCTTCTTTGTTAATTATCGCCAAGGAGATAAGCCATGAGCTATCACCATATTCTGGTTGCCGTTGACCTAACAAAAGATTCTCACAAGGTACTAGAGCGCGCGATCGTCATCGCTGAGCGCAACAATGGTGCCAAAATCTCCATTATGCATACCCTTGAGCCTTTGGGTTTCGCCTATGGAGGTGATATTCCGATGGACCTCACCAGCATTCAAGACCAACTGGATGAGCATGCAAAGCAGCGCCTGGCTGAAATTGCGACTCCCCATATCGACAAGGCCGACCAGCACGTGGTGGTGGGTATGCCCGACACGGAAATTCATCGCTTCGCGGATGAACATAACGTTGATTTGATTGTGGTTGGCTCCCACGGAAGACACGGCTTTGCCCTGCTACTGGGTTCAACGTCAACAGGCGTGCTGCACGGCGCGCAGTGCGATGTGCTCGCCGTACGGGTTGGCAAAAAGGGCGAGAGCAGCGACGAATAAGTATACGCGCTCACTCTCCTGCGCCTTACTTGCATATCGAACGCTTCTGTTCAAAAAGTTACTATCCCCAAAGGCACCGACCAGGCGCCTTTGGGATCATGCACTTGAGTTTTCGCTATTCGCCGTTGGCCATGGCTTCAAGCTCCATCCAGCGTTCCATGGCGGCTTCAAGCGCCTGCTGAGCATGCTCTAGCGCTTGCAGCTTCGCCGTCACCGCACTGGCTTCCTGCTGATAAAACGCGGGCTCTCCTACCACTTGCTCCAACGCTTCGACACTGGCTTCAAGCCGCTCGATGTCGGCAGGCAATGCATCCAGCTCGCGCTGAAACTTATAGGAGAGCTTGACGGTTTTTTTAGTGGGCTCTTCAGGTGCCTTCTCGAGCGCTTTTTCTACCGCCGCGCTGGTGGGCTCGGTTTGTTGACGCGCCGCGCCCTCCCAAGGGGCAGGCGGTAGTTTGCCGCCCTGGCGTATCCAGTCGGTGTAGCCGCCTACGTATTCACGAACAACCCCTTCGCCTTCAAAGGCCAGCATGCTGGTTACTACGTTGTCCATAAAGGTTCGATCGTGGGAAACCAGCAGCAGTGTGCCGTCAAAGTCCAGCAACAGCTCTTCAAGCAGTTCCAGAGTTTCCATATCCAGGTCGTTGGTCGGCTCATCGAGCACCAACACGTTGGCAGGCTGGGTAAACAGCTTGGCCAAGAGCAGGCGATTAGACTCCCCGCCCGACAGTGCTTTTACAGGCTGACGCACGCGGTCAGGCGTAAACAGGAAATCCTGTAGGTAGCTCATGACATGGCGATCCTTGCCACCGACGCTGACTCGGTCACTGCCTTGAGCCACGTTGTCATAAACCGTTTTTTCCAGTTCAAGTCCTGCGCGCAGCTGGTCAAAATAGGCCACTTTAAGGTTCGTGCCTAGCTGTACACTGCCGTCGGTCGGTGCTAGCTCACCCAACAGAATTTTAAGTAGTGTTGTTTTGCCCGCGCCATTGCGCCCGAGAAAACCGATACGGTCGCCGCGCACGACTTCCAGATTCACATTCCGCAGAATAACGTCGTTACCAAAGCGCTGAGTCACCCCTTTAAGCTCAACTACCCGCTTACCGGTACGCTCACCACTATCAACGGTCAGGTTAGCAGTGCCTTGGCGCTCACGGCGCTGACTGCGCTCGTCGCGCATAGCTTCAAGAGCACGTACCCGCCCCTCATTACGGGTACGGCGCGCTTTAACCCCTTGGCGTATCCAAGTCTCTTCCTGCGCCAGCTTTTTGTCGAACTCGGCATTTTCCCGCGCTTCAACTTCAAGCTCGTGCTGCTTGCGCGCCTGAAACTCTTCGTATTTGCCCGGGTAGCGGCCCAGTTTGCCACGATCAAGCTCAAGAATATTAGTCGCCAGCCTGGAAAGAAACGCCCGGTCGTGGGTAATCAACAGCACCGCACCATTAAAAGCCAGAAGCTGCTCTTCAAGCCATGCAATGGTGTCCAGGTCCAAATGGTTGGTCGGCTCATCAAGTAGAAGTAAATCAGGCTCAGACACCAGCGCTCGCGCTAACGCGACCCGGCGACGCCAGCCGCCTGAAAGAGAACTCATCTCAGTTTCAGGAGGAAGCCCCAGCCGCGTTAGCACAACATCAATACGCTGATGGAACGACCAGCCATCAATCGCTTCGATGCGGGTTTGCAACGTCGCCATGCGATTCATGTCCGGGTCGGGATCGTTGATCAAGTGCTGATATTCAGACAGCAGCTCGCCCGCTTCAGGCAGCCCCTGTGCGACCATGTCGAAAATAGTCATGCCCGATGACTCAGGTAACTCCTGAGCCAACACCCCAATTTTCAAGCCAGGCGCTCGCCAAACCGAGCCGTCATCTGCCTGAATATCACCCGCCACTAATTTTAAAAGCGTAGATTTACCGGTGCCGTTGCGCCCGACCAGCGCCAGCCGCTCGCCTTTTTCGACCGTAAGGTCAGCGCGGTTCAACAGTACTTGGGTGCCGTAGGCAAGTTGCAGCTGTTCGAGTCGTAACAAGGTCACGCAGTATCCTCCATCGTCGTGAGGCGCACAGTGTAACGCATGGACAGCAGTAGAGGGGAAGCTTCGCGCATTAGTCGATACGTGCGCTTAGCGTTACAATACTGGTTTGCTATTTTCGACGAAGGAGTAACGCTTGGCTTCATCGGCAGTCGATAACGTTTTACCTGAAGCGCTTCAATTTCGTCCTACGTCTCCGTTGGTCGATATTGGCGCTAATTTGACGCACGAAAGCTTTGATCGTGATTTTGATGACGTCATCGCGCGGGCCCATGCTGCTCATGTTAATACAATGATTGTCACGGGCACGGACCTGGCGCACGCCGAGCAGGCGATAGCCCTTTCCGGACAATATCCCGGCCTTTTCGCAACGGCGGGCATTCACCCACATGATGCCAGTTGCTGGAATGCAGAACTGGCAAACAAGATGAAAGCCTTGCACGCACATCCGAAGGTAGTCGCCGTTGGCGAATGCGGGCTGGATTTCAATCGCAATTTTTCGACGCCTGCCGAGCAAGAGCATGCGTTTGAAGCGCAGTTGGCACTAGCTGTTGAAAGCGGCCTACCGCTTTTTCTACATGAGCGCGATGCAGGCGTACGAATGCGCGAAATACTGGCCGCTTGGCGCGGTGATATCAGCGACGCGGTTGTGCACTGCTTTACCGCTGACCGCGATACGCTGCACGGCTATCTGGACCTGGATATACATATTGGCCTGACCGGCTGGATTTGCGATGAGCGTCGCGGCCATCACTTGCGTCCGCTGGTTAACGATATTCCGCTGGAGCGCTTGATGGTGGAGACCGACTGCCCTTACCTGCTGCCCCGCAATCTACCCGCTAAACTCAAAGGGCGCCGCCATGAGCCAGCGCTTCTGCCGTGGATCGTAAAAGAAATTGCCCAGTGGCGCGGTATCAGCGAAGCTGAACTAGGTAGCGCCACGACGCAAACTGCACAGCGTTTTTTCCGCCTGCCTACAGAATCTTGAAAGGAGTACGAGCGTGGCCGATTACCCAGGATTTATTGCCATTGAAACGGGCGAAGAAGATGGCCTCCCCCTTGCCATTGCCTGGTCCTTGCCCGATGGGCGCGTTAAGGAAACCTTGATCCAGCCTGACGATAGCTGGATCAAGGAAGATACCAATGCCATGGGCGCTTACAGCATTGAGGAGCTTGAGAGCTTGGGCGTTAGCCCACTTGAGGTGATTCGCGAACTGGAAAACGATCACTTCTCCGCCACCCTATACACCAGCGACAATGGTGAGGACGAGGCGGCGCTGGCGCGTCTATTTGATACGTATGGGTTGGACCCCTTCGTAGAGCTGGCGCCGGCATCGGTGCTCTACCCTTCTATCACGCCGGGTGAATGGCACCGCCAGCGACGTGAGACATTCAGCGAGCTGGGTCTGGAGCCCATGCGCCCCGAACATGAGCTTGAGGTCATGCTGTCCTTGCACCAGCGCTTAACCGAAACGGATTAAGCATTAGCAGCCACAGGCGCTTGACCCAAGACTGCCTGGCCTTGGGTAATCGCAACGGCTAGTGGCTCTTTGCGCTGATAAAACGACGTCAACGCTACGTAAAGGGCGTTGGCGCGCGTGGGCAGGCCTTCTTGTAAATAGCGCTGCTTTCGGGCGTTTACCTTCTCCGCAAATGCGTCACGATCGACGTCAACATCGCCCCCCAGATTGTCCACGCTGACATGAAAGATGCGTCCACACGCGTCGGCAAACAGTGATTCCAACGCCTGAGGGGAAATTTCGGCTTGCTCAAAAGCGCTCTGCTCCTGGGCATTGCGCCCATCGGGCAAATACCAGTAGCCATAGTCTTCCAACTGACGGCGCTTGGCACCGGCAATACACCAGTGGCTAATTTCATGCAGGGCGCTGGCATAAAACCCACGGGCAAAGATAATCTGATGATAAGGCGCTTCCTCGCTTGCAGGTCGATAAAGCGGCTCATCTTCACCTCGCACTAATCGGGTTTGATAGCGCGGCATAAAAATGCCATCAAAGAGTGCCGTAATATCCTCAAGTAACCATTTGTCATCTGCGTGAACCACAATATCCTCGTTATTTAAGACCTTTTTGCCTAGTATAACGGCCCTCGCCAAGTAGGCTGAAGTCTAAACGGCAAAAACCAGCGACTCCTGCTAATCTAGCGGCGTTTTACAGATTTCTTTACTAACGGAGAGCCTTTCCTTGGCCCGCTTTGCTGACGATATCAAAACCACCTACTGGCCAGAAACCCGCGCCTTAATTTTATTGGCGCTGCCTATTTGTGGCGCGCAGCTTGCCCAGGCAGGTATGGGGGTAGTCGATGTCATGATGACGGGACGCTTTAACGCTACGTCGCTGGCAGCGGTCTCAGTAGGTACCAGTTTATGGGCACCCTTGATGCTCTTTATGACGGGCACGCTCATGGGGCTTACCCCTATTGTTGCGTACCACCTCGGCGGGCAGCGAAGCGATGCCATTCGCCCTGCGGTTCATCAAGGGTTATGGGTGGCCTTGGTGCTAGGCATTATCGCCGCGATTCTGCTTAGAACCAGCGTCATGCCCATTTTCGAATTAATGGATGTACCGGCTCAAGTCGCTCAAGAATCAGCCGCTTATCTTTCAGCGGTGGCGTTCGGCATGCCCGGTATCGCACTCTTTCAAGCATTACGCGCGTTTTCGGATGGTATGAACCATACGCGGCCATCGTTGTGGATCAGTGTAATCGGTTTGCTAGTGAATATTCCGGCTAACTACCTGCTGATCTACGGCGGCGACGGGCTGGTCAGTTTGTTGGGTAGTGGCGTTCCCAACATCCTTCAGCAAATTCCGGCCATGGGTGCCTTTGGCTGCGGTATCGCGACGGCTATTTCCATGTGGACCATGATGTTAATCATGCTGCTGTACACTCGCCGAGGGCGTGCTTACCAAAACGTGTCGCTGTGGCACCGTTTTACGCCTCCACAGCTGGCGGGTATTAAAGAGCTGATTTTTGTAGGCATGCCGATTGGCGTGGCCATTTTTGTTGAGGTGACCCTGTTCACCTTGATCGCCCTGTTTGTTGCTAGCCTAGGCGAGATAACCGTAGGTGCTCACCAAATCGCGCTCAGTTTTACCTCTATTCTGTTTATGCTGCCGCTTTCATTGAGCATGGCATTAACGGTACGCGTGGGTAATACCCTCGGCCAACATCGCCTTACACTGGCTCGCCAGGTCGCATGGAATGGTGTGGTGGTGAGCATACTGATTGCGGCGTTTAACAGCCTCTTTTTGTGGCTAACTGCCAAGCCGGTGATTGCCTTGTATACCTCGAACCCTGAGATACAGGCGCTGACCCTTACCCTCATTGCCCTTGCGGTCATCTTCCAGCTCTCTGATTCGCTTCAGGTGAACCTGGCAGGCGCGCTACGCGGGTATAAGGACACCCGCATCGTCATGGTCATTACAGTGCTGTCCTACTGGCTTGTAGGCCTTGGAGGCGGTTACTGGTTAGGTGTGCATGGTGCAAGCGGTTTAACCGAGCCTTTAGGTGTTCATGGGTACTGGATAGGCTTGATTGCAGGGCTTAGCACCGCCGCACTGTTGTTGGCCTGGCGTTTAAAATGGATTAGCCGACAGGGGTGAAAAGTGACAAACCAGTGGCTTCTCTTCGTTATGTTCACGGCAATGTCGATTTTGGCAGGTTGCAGCGATCATGAGGCAGAGCAGCCATGGGTCGCCTATCATCAGCAATTAGCCGAAGACCTTTCCTCGCCTCCGCTCGAGCGCACAGAGGTATCCAACATAGGGGTATTTCCAGAACGCCAAGAAAGGCTGATTGAGGTAGCTGAAACCCGCGATGGCATACTCAATATTTACGCGTTGCGCGAGTGTCAAATCACGTCGCTGATTGCAGCACGCAACAATCAGCTTGGCCGCGTTGCGCCACCCAGCCAGCACTGGCTTTACGAGCGTGAGTTATGGCAACGCTTAGCGGCATGCCAGGAAAGCGATGTCCCTGAGCGTTTAAGCGAGCGCGATAAAGAGCGCCTTGAACAGCTTACTGCTCTGAAAACAGCCCAACTACCCGCTGTTAGCTGGAATGCTATTTTCGATTCTGATGAGTGGATAAAAAGCTTCTCTCGGGCAAGCCAACCGCTAGCGATGGGCGATTTTCCAGCGATTACGCAGCAGCTTACCGCTCTCGATTATTTGCAGCAGATGATAGATAGCCAGTTTAGCCAAGCATGGCAGCAAAGCTCTTCTCGGCTTGAAAACCACCTCAAGCACCTTCAAGAACGCCCCTTAACTGCCGAGATACTGCGCACATTGCTACTTTCCGAACAACGTTTGCAAGACGCCAGCGAGTACTTAAGCCAGCATGATCCTCACCATGAAGCGTGTTTAACAGCGTGGGACACTGAAGTCCTGAACCTCCTTGAAGCTAACGCGCAACAGTGGCTGCTCGCTATCAACAGGCTGATAAACAGCCAAAGCGTTGCCTTGCCAGAAGCGGTACGTGTTTATCAAACGCAATGGCTCTCGCTTGATAACGCACAAGCGCCTTGGCAGCAGTATCAGCAGGCCAAAACGCACCACTTATCGCTTAGAGAAATGCACTCAGTCTGTTTAAGCGATTAAATATTCGCCTCCCTCTTAACCTTATGGGCAACCTGTGCTATTGGTGAAGGATGCGGTAAGCATTTCTTGTTTACCAATGTCGTGGCCACGCAGCATTAGGAGGGACATCATGGGCGTATCCCAGTCACCCCGCTCTGCCCAGGTCATCGACCTGGATACCGTGCGGCTGCGTCAGCAGGCGCAGAAAAGTTTGGTTCGTTTAGCGCCCGAGTTAGACGGGTTGGAAATGGTATACCAGCTCGCTGCGAGCCCCGATTCCTATTTTGGCATGCCCATTCTGGCCTGGGGCTTAAGAGCCGATGGCCATGTTGTTGGGTTGGTGCCCTGGATGGAAACACTGACCTCCTGCCAAGAGGTGGATAGCCAGGAAAACGGCTATTTTGTTGGCTATCGCGATCCAGAAACAGAAGAGATCTTTGAGTCACCGCCCGATCACAAATATTACGAGCTAACGGCTGCCGCTGACTATTTTGAGTATGAAGCGTCGGGAGACGTTACGCTCATACAGCAAATTCCCGATACCCTGGGCACTCATGCATTGTGCATGAATCACCCCAATGCACCGTGGCATATGAAACCCGTTTACGGATGGCGCTTGTACAGCGATGGCTCTATTGATGCCTTACTTGCTGATGAAGAAAAGGCCACAATGACGCCAATTCTGTTGGGTGATAAGTGCCTCTACAGCGCACGCTCCTGTCACCCGAGCGTTTATTACTTTCAGCGCCATATCGCTAACCGTATTCTTGAAGAAGATCCCGCTACCCTTGAGACGTTAGCCATGATGGTCGTGCCAGGCGATTAACGTGCGAGGCGGTACACCTGTTTAATTATGCGCACCGTGCGAGGCTATTCACCATTAGTCGATGTTTGCCGCGCACGGCTGCACATCTTTACGCTAAGCGTATAAAGTAAACGTAGCTTTCTGCTGATTCACTGCGGTCGACAAGCTCATGGCCCAAAAATTGACAAAATTTAGGTACATCACGCGTGGTCGCAGGATCTGTTGCCACAACTTTAAGCACTTGACCTGAACTCATATCACGCACTTTGTTGTGCATCAGCATAATAGGTTCAGGACAATAAAGCCCTGTGGTGTCCAGAACGGTGTCGTAGTGGGGTGAGGCATCAGTCGTGTCAGCCATTCATATCCTCGGTTTAGGAACTAGATAGCATGATTAAAGTTATCATCGAACGACGTATTATGCCTGGCCTTGAAGATGAGTATGAACAGGCAGCACGCGAAGTCATGCGTGTTTCGCTCGGTGTCAGAGGCTTTGTCAGCGGTGAAACGCTGGCACAACAAGGCCATACAGATCGACGCTTGATGATTACCAAATGGCGCGATTTACGCGCTTGGAAAGAATGGCACGCCAGCGATGCGCGCGCCACTGCGATGCAACGTATTTTACCGCTATTAACAGAAGACGAGACGATCCGTATCTATGAAGCGGGCTATTAACACCTTAGTGGGTTAGCCTTACGTGCACCGTTACTTCTTCCCGGTCGTGATAAAGGTGCCTACAGTTTATTTGGGCACCAACACCCGCGCTTTTAAGCGCTTCTTCCAATGTTACCAGACAGCGCGTTACTTCATCCCAACGTTTCTTCATAGGTAGCTTGAGGTTAAAAATAGCTTCTCTACACCATTTACGCGTTAGCCAGCGCTCGACCATCGCCAGCACCCGTACGGGCTTATCCACGATGTCACATACCAACCAATCCAAACGCTGAGGCGGCTCCCAGGTAAAGCCATCTTCTTTAAGATGATCAATTTGCCCAGTGGCCATTAGCTGCTTATCCATTGGCCCGTTATCAATGGCATAAACGTACATGCCCCGCTGCACCAACTGCCATGTCCATCCACCGGGCGCGGCACCTAAATCTGCTGCCTGCATATGCGCGCTCAAGCGCTCCTCCCACTCTTCACGTGGAATAAACTCATGCCATGCTTCTTCCAGTTTAAGCGTAGAACGGCTTGGTGCACGCGAAGGGAAGCGCAACCGACGAATACCGTTAAGCAACTCGCTACGATTACCGGGAAAACTCATGCCCAGCTGGACACGATCACCATCGGTCCAAAAAATATGTAACCGACGCCCTCCGGCTTTGCCGCGTAGCGCACCGCGTTTTTTCAACATGCTTTGCAACGGCTTGGTAAGGGCTTTGATCAAGCCAGCCAGCGCCTTCCCATCATTAGTATCGGGCGTTTCATGCCAGATTTCTTCAAAACTCCAGCCACTAGCCTTAACCTGCTCTAAAATAGCGGTTAATCGGTCATCTCGTGACAAGGTGAGTGCAGGTAAGGCCGCCAGGCTTTGACGAGCAAAAATAAGCTTTTTAAAAGCTGCCTGCCGGTGCAAGTCATTAACGGGCTCATCGTCTGTTCGCGTTAGACTGACCCACCCTTCCCCATAAGCAGGTTCGCAGGGCACCCCCTGGTGCTTTGCATGGTGCTGCATTTCTGACAGCGCATCATGTTCAAAACCAGGGCGGCAGTAAACTAACCACGATGTCGGTACCGTTTCACTCACCACTTCACCTCAAATTGCGTCTATCACCCAAAGTGACAGCCGGTTGATATAGTCGTTGATATAGTCATTGGGGACGCATCATAGCATTAACACGTGTGCTTTATTTTCTTCCACGCATACAAAAAACCCAGCCGATTGGCTGGGTTTTTTGTTAAATAAGTGCCTGACGATGACCTACTCTCGCATGGGGAGACCCCACACTACCATCGG
>NZ_FUKM01000033.1 GCF_900163645.1 Halomonas citrativorans
AGTTGACGATAGCCGTATTATCGCTGATGGCAGTGACTTTTTCAGAGCTTCCCTAAAAGACGGGTAACAGGTGCAACAATCACATTGAGTGGAAAGCAGCGTTTGTTTATAGCCGACGGGGCTACCCTGACATCAACGCGGTGAGCCTGAGCAAGCATCTGATAGTGGATAGTTAGCGGTACAGGAGATAGAGCAGGTGATCTTTGAAAAAACGGAAATTAGATGAAGCAGTACGCTGCTCTAACTGTGGTGGCAACACGCAATACATCGTGCCGATCACATTTGGCAATATCGCCCTTATCGCACTCCAGATAATTATATTCGTGATGGGACTTGGCGCTCTCATCTTTTATGTAGCAAACGATATAGCCTCTTTTTTGGGTCTGCTGCTGCTTAGCTCTGTAAGCATTGCAAGGCCTCTTTATAGAACGCGACTGATCTGTAAAGAGTGCGCTGCACCCATTCATGACGCTACCTTGAAGTGGACGCTTGGCTCTGGCCCCTTCAAGCGTATTCCCCGCCTGCGCCGGGTAAACACTGACGTTAAACAGCCTGTTCTCAAAGCATGGCTACCTAACGCTACCTGGAAAAAATTATGTATTTCCTATCATCAGTTTATGGCGGCCAGCTTCGAAGATAATAACGAGGCGAGGTCAGTCCGCCACCTCAAGCAACTGGATGCGCTGGGAGGCGAAAAAGGAGCGCTTGGGCTTGGTTATCGCTACCTCAATGGCAAGGGGGTAAAGGAGGATCATGCCAAGGCTTACCAGTATTTTGAAAAAATCGCAGGTCTAAATGGCAAATGGTGTATAGAGGCGGAGTTTCAACTGGGCTGTATGCACATGCTAGGGCAGTTTGTGCCCGTCCATGACGTCAAGGCCGGTGAGTACTTCGAGAAAGCAGCCCATAAAGGTCATTCGCTTTCCCAATATAACTGGGGACTGGCGCTCATTGATGGCTGGGCTGGCTACGAGGATTATGTGAAAGGCTGTGAGTGGATAGAAAAATCGGCCGCTGCAGGTGTGCCCGAGGCACAGGAGGTACTGGGTCGACTAAATAGATTTAAGTCGTAGGGTGCTAAACGGCAGTACATTATATCTACCAGCGAACGCTTTTTTTCAATTGTTGAGCATCATCGTCAATATTCAAAAAGTACTGTGGGCGCTCAATGGACTGGGGCAAGTGACGCTACAGCCGGGTTTCATGGCGCTTTTTCTACTGCTTATGGCTACAACCTCGCAAAAGGTTGGCTATTCAAAATATAGAAGCAGCCTTGATCCTGTCAGTTGGGGGGGGGGGCTGTTTGGGCGTTTACCGTTTTACGCGCTTCTGGGAGTCACTATTTATCTTGTCGTGTTTCTATATTGCAGGAAGAGAAGGCGGCGGCATGAACAGTTCTGCGTTCAATGCGAGAAGGTTGTTACGCGAAAAGCGGTCGATCAATGCTCCTGTGGTGGCGAAGTGGGATATTTGGCAGATTACAAGTACGTTAAGGAGCAGGAAAGTACCAATTGAAAACCCACAATCATCGTTGTTTTGCTTGCAGAAGAAGCCGATTTCAAGTCATAACGTCTTGTGCAGGCTGTGTTAAGCCGAGCTTCAAATCACTTGGATAATTATGAACCTGCTCTTTCTAGGCACCTCCGCCGGTGTGCCCACCAAAAGCCGAAATGTGACTGGCATTGCTTTGCGCGAGAGCAAGGGCAAAGGCTGGTACCTGATTGATTGTGGAGAGGGCACCCAGCATCAGGTTTTGCGTACGAAGCTGTCGTTTCATTCATTAAACGCCATTTTGATTACCCATGTGCACGGCGACCACTGCTATGGGCTGCCGGGCATACTGGCGAGTGCGGGAATGAACGGCCGAAAAGCGCCGCTTACCATTGTCGCACCCGCAGGCATCAAAGCGTGGTGGGAGGCTACTTGCGAGGCCACGCAGCTAAGCTTGCCCTTCGCGCTGGAGTTTATCTGCTCAGATGACCTGCCGAGCATTGAGTTTGAAAACATGGCGGTTGCCACGTTCAAACTTTCCCATGGGGTGGCATCTTATGCCTATGCGTTGACAGAGAAAAACGTCGATGCTGCCTTGGATATCGAAAAGCTCATCCAGAAGGGGATTCCCAGAGGGCCGTTGTGGGGGCAGTTGAAAAAAGGGTTCGATATTGAGTTCGCGGGTGAGACATTAACAAGCCATGAGTGCTTACTCCTCAAGCATGAGGCCAGGAAAGTGGTCATCGCAGGAGACAATGCCCAGCCTGAGCTGTTGTGGGACGCGTGCGCTGGGGCGCAAGTGCTGGTGCATGAAGCCACGTATACGCAGGAAATGGCCCAGAAGGCGCTTGAAGTAGGGCATAGCTACGCCAGGCTTGTAGCTGATTTTGCCGAAACGGTAGCGCTGCCCAACCTGGTGCTGACGCACTTTAGCCCGCGTTATCAGCTCAACCCCCTGGCATCGCCCTCTATCGAGGATATCCGCAAAGAGGCCCAAAGCGCCTATTCGGGCGCGCTTTACCTGGCGCGAGATTTTCTTGAATTTAGCCTGGATAAGTCGGGCCACTTTTCTGAAGTGGCGAGCGAATAAGTTTTCCCGGTTTTAACGATTCTTGCGAATGGGCGGCTACCCGAAAGCAGGTAGCCGCTTCTTGTGATTGCCGGGAAATCAGTCGCGGCAGTAGCCTTCGCCCGCCTGCACTACCAGGCAGTCTTCCTTCTCCGCTAGCCATTTCAAGCCGGTGGCTTCGCCGTCTCCGGCGCGAAGTCGCTGCTGGCCGTCATCGCGGCTGAAGCTAATGCCGTCGTCTGTAGCTTGCCCTTCGAATGTGCCGTGTTGGTCGGCGTCCAGGCCGTACTGCATTTCAAGCAGATAATGGCCGGGGCCTGCCGTCTCGTCCTGTTGGACTTCAAGGTATAAACCCTCCACCCCCGTCCATCTACCGACCCATTGATCGGTAACCTCGTGAGAGGGCTGGCTTTGCTCGGCTACCGTATCTGAATCGGCGGCACTTGATGCGGCGGTATTGGTGTCTTGATTACACCCGCTGATCAGTATCATGGTGCCTAGGGCTAACGATAGGGCTAACGCTGTTTTCATCATGGCGAGTGTCACCGGCTGTGGAGAAAGTCGAAGGGCAGTCTGAAATCAAAGGGTCTTGATCAAGCGCTTGGCTGGGGGGCTAAGTTGCAGGCCCCCTATAACGAGCTTTACCAGATAATAGACTACCTCGTTTTTTTACGGGCCCGGTGAGCGGCCGCCTTCATTCTGTTTCCGCAAGACGCCATGCTGCACCAGCGGCGCCGGTGAGATTTTGTTTGATCGTGGAACAGTAGAATGCAGTCCGAGGCTTCACACTCTTTAACAAGTTGCACATCTTCCTCAGTCAGCAGCTGGACCAACGCCCACGCGACAGGTTGTAACAGGCTCTCGCTTTCCATGTTGCGCTTATAGGTTTTTTTCTGAAACGCCGCTTCCGCTGGCTGCCATTCAATTTTCTCTATGGGGTAGCCCCGTTCCAGTACGTGATTCACGACTGAGGGATCCGCAGCCCGCCCCTGTTGGGCCGAGATAAGGAGTTCCCGCATGTTGTCGCGCAGCTCCCGAGCAAGTTGGACTAGCCCAAGCGGTGGGCTTTCACGATATTCCGACAACACGCCCGCCTGTTGAAGCCACGCAATGACACTGCTGTTATCAGTCAGACACTCCTGACGCTCATCCCCTACGCCAAACTGAGTGTTGATGAAATCAATGGCGAGATTGCCTGCAATTAACGGAGGAGTAATGTGTGATGGCATATTGAGTAACCTTTAATTTTCTATTTGACAGGTTACTACTGTTTTAACTAACCTTCAAAAAGTATTATTAACGGTTACTAAGGAGTCATCCATGACAACGGAAAACAGGTCAGCCTCGGCTGACATTCAGGCAGCGCTGAGAGCCAATGCTGAGCAGGGCGTTGGCTCGACAACTCGGCAGGTTCATTATCGTTTCGAGAAAGTGGGCGATGTCGATGTCTTCTATCGCGAAGCGGGGGACGCGAGGGCGCCGACGGTACTGCTGCTTCATGGGTTTGCTGCCTCATCGTATATGTGGCGCGATATGATTGAGGCGCTGGCCAATGACTACCACGTCGTAGCGCCTGATTTGCCAGCATTTGGCTTTACTCAAGCACCGCCGCGCGGCCAGTATGAATACACCTTTGCCAACCTGACGAAGACGATTGATCAATTTACTGATCAGTTGAAGCTTGACCGCTACGCCATTGCCGTTCACGACTATGGTGCGCCTGTTAGCTGGCGTTTGGCGGTGGCTAACCCGGCAAAAATCACTGCCATCATTTCGCAAAACGGCAATGCTTATGAGGAGGGGCTGTCAACAGGGTGGGAGCCGATCAAGACGTATTGGGAAAATCCTTCAAAGGCGAACCGTGATGCCCTTGACGATTTTCCAACACCTGCGTCCATCAAATGGCAGTACCTGGAGGGAGTCAGCGATACCAGTGCTGTAGCACCGGACGCCTATACGTTGGAAGGCGCGCAGATCTCTCAACCGGGGATAGCCGATATTCAGCTCGACCTGTTGCTGGACTATGCAACCAACGTTGAGAAGTATCCCGAATTTCAGGCCTATTTTCGTGAGTATCAGCCGCCGCTGCTCGCCGTGTGGGGTAAGCATGATCCGTTCTTTCTTCCGCCGGGGGCTGAAGCCTGGAAGCGGGATATTCCTGAGGCGGATATTCGCTTTTACGACACGGGGCACTTTGCACTGGAAACCCATGGCGATGTCATTATTCCGGTAATCCGTGGGTTTTTGGGGAGCATCTGAAAGTCTGGATAGATGATAAATCCTGACTTGCCCCCGTTCGGTGGCCGTCATAAAAGCCGCCACTTCAGTTTTTCCGCTGGGGTGGATGCAAACATGACTGTCTTGGCTGCCTGCCGCTACCGTATCTTAAACGGGTTCGGCCCATTGGCCTGCTGCATTATCAAGCGTTAGCGGCCATGCACAGCGCAGGCGATGTTTTCAGTAACGCGATAACCCCTTCTACGTTAACCGATAAGAGCGAATTAAAAGCGCAGCAATAGCTCACAGGTAACGCAGATAGCATTTCGCCCAGGGGCAAGCGCTCCTTGATGTTGTTCGCCACCGATACCGACAGAGACTGCTTGAAGTGAGGGTTGCCCATCTTTCAATGTTCCATCGAGTATCAGTATTTCATTCGCGTGGCTTTTAAGCTGGTGGCCGTCTGTAAAACAGGTTTGCACCAGGCTTCCAAGGCCCATGATCTGTGCCGTATCAATCCCGTAACGTTTAGCGGTTGCTGCGATGGCGGCATTGAGGTCTTGATTCGGGCGTAGCGTCAGTAAAAGCGCATTGGGCTTAGCAGCACTGCTGGCACCCTGGTAAGGCGCAAAAAGAGGAAACCGGGTTTCTTCATCAGCCGTGACGGCCAAATAGGCGCCTTCTATCGCGGTACACGACACCTCAATGTCATTGGCTAATATCGACGCGGGCGCTAGCAGATGGCCAACCGCGGTATGCCCATCGCCTCGCTGCCATATCCCGTGGCAATGCAGAAAAGGTTCACCATCACGCAGGCCTACATGAATGCCTGCGGTGTGTATGTTTGCCGGTGGTGATAAACGGTGCGTTTCACTGTACCAGGCGGCATGTTGCCCACTTGGGTCATCGCCCGGGATGACATAGTGAAGCGTTTGCATCGCTGCATTATTGATCGTTAAGTACGCTGACGAGATGGCCTGCTTTTGAAGCGCCTGAACGATGGCGTCATGTAGCGTTTGGCCGCCTTCAAGCGTGAGTGATCGCTCTTGGGTATGGCAGAGCTGCGCCTGGTAGCGCGTTTGTGCAGGCGTGCCTGGGTGCTCGATATAGCCAAGCGTTGACGCATTGCTGGGTGGTGAACTCATGTTGCCTCCTGTAATTCACCACGCTCCGTTAATGTTTCACGAATGAGCTTTTTAGTGATTTTTCCGTAAGCCGTTTTGGGCATTTCTTCCCAGAATACGTAGCTTTTAGGCATCTTGTAGCGAGCAATGCGCTCACCCAGCCATGCATTCAAGGAGGCAGCATCCAGTGGCTGGCCGGGGTAAAGCACGCACACGGCTATGCCGACTTCACCCCAGACAGGGTCAGGTACGCCCAATACGGCTGTTTCGGAAATGGCAGGATGGCTAAGCAGCTTCTCTTCGATTTCGCGAGGATAAATGTTGGAGCCGCCCGATATATACATATCCGAAACGCGCCCGGTCAGGTAAATGAATCCTTCTTCATCCCGATGGCCCAGGTCGCCCGTTAAAAACCAGCCATCTCGAAAGCTCTTTTGATTGGCTTCGGCGTTATTGTAGTAGCCCGCAAAAACAGCCGGCCCGATGACGGCGATTTCTCCCGTTTCACCGGCAGCAACTTCAGCACCGTTGCTATCCTGAATTTGCACCTGCATGCCGGTACGCGAAAAGCCGCAGCTCCCTATTTTCATGTGGTTATCGTCAACGTGGTGAAGTGCGGGGGGCAGCACCGTTATATTGCCGGTCACCTCGCCAAGCCCGAAATACTGAACCAGTACGGACCCTAATGTTTCCAGCGCTTTCACCTGGTCGGACCGGTACATGGGCGCACCAGCGTAGACAACGTAGCGTAAGGAGGAGTGGTCATGCCGCTTTACACTGGAGTGCTCAATGAGCATTTTGACAATAGTGGGCACGGTGAATAGGTTGGTCACTCTCCACTTTTCAACAAGCTGCCAAATCACCTCGGGGTCAAATTTCTCGTCCGCCGGGAGTATGGTTTTAACGCCGTGAGCGACTTGGGCAAGCTGATGAACGCCCGCGCCGTGAGACAAAGGCGCGACGACGATAGACGCGTCAGAGGCGCTGGTTCCTGGCATCAAGTCACATAAATGATTCGTGACAACGAAGGCCATTTGGCCATGGGTCAGTACCGCTGCCTTGGGGCGCCCGGTGGTGCCAGAGGTGAAGAAAAACCACGCAGGGTCATCGCGATTAACCGCGGCGGTTGGCATGTGCTGGCCTGAAAGGCGTTCAACCAGCGTTTCATAATCGACGGCGAAATCACTCTCTCCAATCGAGATCGTTACATCAACAAGAGGGGCGCAAGCGGCGGCGTGACGAGTAAAGCTGGCGCCACAAAGCAGGCCTTTTGCCCCAGAGGATTCAGCCAGGTAAGCCACTTCGTCGGGCGACTGACGATAGTTGGTCGGCACCCATACGGCGCCTATTCTCCAACAGGCAAACATCGCTTCAAACATTTGGTGGCAGTTGGAGGACTGAACCAGTAAGCGGTCACCCTTTTGCAGGCCCATTTCATGGCGGAGCGCGTACGCAAACGCTTGTGAACGCTCCTCCATCTCTTTCCATGTCCAGGTCTTTTCGCCCCACACAAAACCAATCTCATTCGAGAAGCGGCGCGAGCTTTCGGTGAGAAGGTGAGACAGATTCATCACTCGGGTAGAAACAGGCACGAGGCTATTGTGTTCATTCAGGCTCATTTCACACGCTCCAGAATAGACACGTAATTAGTGACCGCCGCGCCGCCCATATTGAAGACGCCAGCCAGGTTTGCATTGGGTATTTGCATTTGTTCCGCCTCACCCATTAACTGCATGGCGGCCATTACATGCATGGAAACCCCGGTAGCGCCGATAGGATGACCTTTGGACTTTAGCCCGCCGGATGGGTTGACGGGCAAGGCGCCATCTTTTTGCGTGATACCTTCCTGGATAACACGATAGCCTTCCCCTTTTTTGGCGAGCCCCATCGCTTCGTATTCAAGCAGCTCGGCGATAGTGAAGCAGTCGTGTGTTTCGACGAGGGATAAATCCATAATGTTGACGTCAGCGCTTGCGAGCGCTTTCTGCCAGGCCATTGATGCCCCACGAAACTCCAATATGTCTCGTCTTGAAAGCGCCATTAAGTCATTGGCTTGCGTTCGTGCCCGAAAGGCAATCGCACGCTTTAATTGAGCGGCCGTTTCGGCATCGGCAATGATCATGGCTGCCGCGCCATCCGAAATGAGCGAGCAGTCTGTACGACGCAAAGGGCCTGCGACCGTCGGGTTGCGCTCAGAAACGGTGGCGCAGAAATCGACGCCGATATCTTTACGCATTTGGGCATAGGGGTTAAACACACCGTTCGCGTGGTTTTTGGCTGCGATCATGGCGAGTTCGTAGGAGCGGTCCCCATAGGTTTGGAAGTAACGGTCAGCAATTTCGCCGAACACCCCCGCAAAGCCCCCCGCAATATGGGCTTCTTCACGGTGATAGCTGGCGCTTAGCAGAATGTTGCCCACTTCAGCGGTAGGCGTCGCTGTCATTTTTTCAGCGCCGATGACCAGGGCGATGCGTCCACGGCCAGACTCTATAAAGTCGAGCGCGCCATGTAGCGCTGCGCTGCCTGTCGCGCAGGCATTTTCGTAACGCGTGGCGGGCGTGTGCGCAAAGCGCTCATCGCCCATCGCCACAAGGGCTGCCTGGAAATCCTGAGCCGAGAAGCCGTTGTTATAGACACCGACAAAAATGCCGTCGATAGCCTCATGATCGACGCCTGCATGAACAAGCGCATCCTGGACCACGCTTTGCAACAGCGCTTGAGTATCGGGTTCGGGCAATTTTCCAAAAGGGGAGTGGGCCCAGCCGACGATCTGTGCTTTTGTCATTATTTGCTCCTGGCGAGGGGAGTGGGAGATGTTTGATGTCTTGTAAATTCAGCGGCTAACAGATGCTCAATCGCTAACGCTTCTTCTTTTAATCTCGGCACAAGCGTTTGGGAACGGCGTGGTTCCTGCATGCGGCTCTCTATCGCTGCCAACGAAAGTGAGCCGGCCAGTACGCCATCAGGCCAACGTAGGGCAATGCCGATTCCCCATGAATCCGCAAACACCAGCCCTGGGTTAACGGCATAGCCCTGCAACCGCGTTTCGTTCACCAGGTTTACCATATGCTCTGGAGCCAGTTGGGGGTACTGCTGTTCAAGGAGCGAGCGTTGTGCATCTAATACGTGGGTAATTTCAGCGTCAGGCAGCGCTGCCAACATGGCGAGTGAGCCTGCGCCTACTCCCAGAGGATGATAGGCGCCTTGCACCAGGGCATGGGTCCGAATGGGATAAACGCCGTCTTCACGATACAGACACAGCGAGAAGTGGCCTCGGCGGATAGAAAGGCAAGCGGCATCTTCCGTTCGCTGCGCTAAACGAGCGACATTGCATGTAGCCAGGCGCGTCAGGTTATGTTGCTCGGAAGCTCTGTGGCCCAGCAAATAGGCTTCTGGGCCTAATTGATAATGATGATTAGCGGGCGATTGCTCTACCATTCCTGCATTAATAAGTGCCAGCAGCAATCGTCTTACCGTGGGCTTGTTTAAACCACTGTGCCTGGTTAAATCGGCCAGTGAGCTGCCTTCGGCTTGTCGAGCAATCAGGCTTAATAACCCCAGTGCACGGTCAACACTTTGTGCACCAGCGGTTGTGCTCTCCGTTATTAAGGCTTTGTGTTCCATATTATGGACCGATTGTTGTTTTAATGGCGCGTGTGTTGAGCTTGTTTTGCTGATACTTTGACTTTCTGGAATGCTTTTGGCAAATTTTTATTGTCGTATATATAACGAATGGTCCATATTGTGGATTATAACAATCAAGTGCGTTAGCACGAATACGCCACGAGGAATAGAACATAATGAAACGCCATGCTTTTTTTAAAACTGTCTGGGCCACCTCTGTTGCAAGCTTGCTTTTTGCCAGTGCGGCATCCGCTGAAACATTAAGGCTTTCTCATAACACCGGTGACACCACTACGTGGCATGAAGCCGCTGAGCTCTTTAACGACTTGTTAAATGAAGCCTCAGGAGGCGAGCTATCTGTTCGTACGTTTCCTAACTCACAGTTAGCGGGTGGCGACCAGATGCGCCAGTTTGAAATGGTGGGTAGGGGCGCTATTGATTTAGTGATGACCTCCGCCATTAATGTCACGCCGTTAATACCTGAAATGGCTGTTTTTTCACTGCCTTATCTCTACGACGGTTATGATCAGGTAGACGCCACCATGAACGGCGAGCCGGTTACGTTGCTTGAAGAGATCATGGATGAAAAGGGCGTTAAGGTGTTGGCCTGGGGTGAAAGCGGTTTTCGTGAACTGACCAATAGTAAACGGCCGATTCGTAGCCCTGACGATATGCGCGGGTTAAATATGCGTGTGGCAGGCCCTATGTATGTTGATGTTATGGATGCATTAGGCGCCAACCCGCAGCAAATGCAGTGGGTCGAGACGATCTCGGCATTGCAGCAAGGCGTTGTTGACGGCCAGGAGAACGGAATTGGTGCCGTTATCATTCCCCAGCGTATTTATGAAGTGCAAGACTATATAACGCTCTGGCACTACTCGTATGACCCTGTCTTTTTAGGCGTTTCCAAGCAGCGTTGGGAAAGCTTCGATGCTGAAACGCAGGAGATGGTTCAGCAAGCGGCTGACCAGGCCATGGCGCATCAGCTCGCCATCACTCGCGAAAATACGGCCAAGGGCGTCGACTTCCTTCGTGAACAAGGCATGGATATTACCGAATTGACCCCGGAAGAGATCGAGGTATTTAGGCAAGCAACGGCACCTGCCTTTGATATCTGGGCTGAAAGAGTCGGTCCTGACATCGTTTCCAGCTTTGTCGAAACGATAGAAAGTTCCAAGCAGCAATAACGAATAGCATTTACTGACAATAACTCTGACTAACCTTAGTCAGAGTTATTGGTGTCAGTATAGGGTCAATGCCTTATGAAATTTATAATTAACGAATTTGAAAAAATAGTATGCACTGGCCTCTTTTTGAGTATGGCGCTACTTGGTTTCGCTAATGTCGTTGTTCGATACGGTACTAACTACTCGCTTGCCGCGACAGAAGAACTTCTTACCAATGGGTTTTTGATATTAACCATTTTTGGCGCGGCGATTGCGGCAAGGCGGGGTGAACACTTGGCGGTAACTGTTCTCTATAACGCCTTGCCAAGGCACGCTAAAACAGTCGTCTTTATGTTGTCTGTGCTGCTGTCTGTAACGTTACTATGCATGTCAGCCTATTTCTCTTGGGAAGTGTTAAGCAATCAGTTTAATAGTGGAACCCGCTCTTACGGACTAGGATTGCCCGCCTGGTACTACCACGTTGCGATACCTTTTGGCTTTATTCTCATTGCTATTCGATTTTTGCAGCGTGCATGGCAAGAAATGAACGGCAACGTGGAACCCACGATCGGAGGCGCAGATGTTTGATATCTTCGGCACGCTTTCGACAGGTTCACAGATGATTACCGTCTTTTTCCTGCTGCTTTTGTTGAGAGTGCCCGTCGCATTCTCACTCGGTCTATCCGCTATTTATGCCATGTGGCACATGGGGTTTGGGTTAGATCTCGCCGGTGATTTGATTGCGACAGGTATTACCAAATTTTCATTATTAGCGATTCCCTTCTTTATTCTTGCCGGAACGTTGATGGGAAGGCTTGGAATCGCTGACCGGATGATCCGTTTTTTCAGAGTACTGGTGGGTGGTCTTCCCGGTGGAATGGGCATCGTCGGTACGGTCGTTTGTTTGTTTTGGGGGGCTGTTAGCGGTTCTGGCCCGGCATCGGTTGCCGCCATTGGGCCCATGATCATAAAAGGCATGGAAGAAGACGGCTACCGCAAGGCCTATGCTGCAGGTTTGGTGTGTACGGGCGCGGCCTTGTCGATCGTTATCCCGCCTTCTATCGGGTTGGTGATTTACGGCGTTATTGCTGAAACCTCAATATCGAAGCTGTTTATGGCTGCCATTTTACCTGGCCTGATGATGGGCGGTTTAATGATAGTGACCCTGCCGTGGGGGCGCGTGAAAAACGCGGGAACTGCGGGATCATCTGGCCTGCCATCTGAACCTTCCGTTATGTCGATGGGCGATAACCCTTACCCGCAACTGGGCTATGCAGGTCGATTATGGGCTTCCTTTAAAGACTCTTTTTGGGGCTTGCTCACGCCGGTCGTTATTTTGGGAGGGATATACGCCGGTGTGTTTACCCCTACGGAAGCCGCATTAGTGGCCACTATCTATGCGTTACTGGTGGGCGCGGTCATCTATAAAACATTAAGCATCAAAAAATTGTATGAAGCCGTTAGTGATGCGGCGGCATCGTCTGCCGTCGTTATGCTGGTGGTTGCTTACGCAAGCCTGTTTGGTTGGGTGGTAACGGTTGATGACCTGGTAGGCACTTACTCTTCCATGCTGTTAGGCATGAGCAACAACGAGTGGGTTGTTTTATTGGTTATCATGCTGATTCTACTGATTATTGGCATGTTTATGGATGCGGTAACGGTAATGTTTATTTCGTTACCGGTGTTTCTTCCTATTGTGCACCAGCTTGGCTGGGACCCTGTCTGGTTTGGTGTTTTGGTGATGATTAACCTCTCCATTGGCCTGATAACACCACCTGTGGGTATTAATCTTTATGTCGCTGCGAATGTGACAGGTCTTTCCATTGAAAAAATAGCGCGAGGCACCTTTATTTGTGTTGGCGCGTGTTTGGTAGGGCTCGCATTAGTGGCTTTCTTCCCGCAGATATCCATGCTTTTGGTCAGTCAATAATAACGAGAGAAGAGGTGCTTGATGGTCACTAAAAAAGTTGCCGTTGTAACCGGTGGTGCGCGGGGAATCGGGCTTGCTGCCGTAGAGATTTTTCTTGCAAAGGGTTATGACGTAGCCGTGGTGGACATGAGCTATACGGTTGCCAACGAATTGGCCGAGACGTACAGCGGCGTGCTGCCAATCGAATGTGATGTTTCTAATCCTGATGACGTTATCGCCATGGCTGCGGTCATCGAGCGCCAATATGGTCGTGTCGATGCGCTCGTCAATAACGCAGGAATAGCCGCTCTTCATCCGATAGAGGAGACTGGCTTTGATAGTTGGAAAAAAATCATGTCGGTGAACCTGGACGGCACCTTTCTTGTCACGCAGGCCCTTACGCCGCTGATGAAAAAGGTATCCGGAGCGATTGTTAACGTAGCTTCTATCGCGGGTTTGCGCGCCAGTACGTTAAGAACGGCTTATGGTACGTCCAAGGCGGCGGTTATTCATTTAACCAAGCAGCAGGCAATGGAGTTGGGCGAGCACGGTATAAGAGCCAACTGTGTAGCGCCTGGGCCCGTAGAGACGGAGCTATTGGCAAAACTGGTGGAAGCCGCGCCGGAAATGAAAGCAAGCTACCTTGAGACCATTCCTCTTAACCGGTTTGGCCAGGAGAAAGAAATAGCCGAGGTGATTGCCTTTTTATGCTCCCCTGAGGGCGGGTATGTCACGGGGCAGACAATTGCGGTTGACGGTGGTTTTCAGTCAGCGGGAGTGGGGCTCACCGCCTTACGAAGTGCTAATAACCCGTAAGTAGCTGGCGCAAGCTCCAGTCTTGGCAGCATGCGCCACTGCGTTTACCGACCGGTTATGAAATAAATCTATCCCTTCTTAAACGGATTCAACCCATTGGCCTGTTGCATCATCATGCGCTTGGCGAGTGGGAAGCGTTCGGCCAAATGCAGGCTTAGATCACCCAGCTGGCGCAGTGGTTTGGCGCCGGTGAACAAGTGGTGGAAGCTGTCGGTCGCGGCGATCATGGCCTGATTTGCCACGCGGCGCTGGCACTCGAAACGGTGCAGGTTAATGTGGTCGCCCGGGTCGCGGCCTTTAATAACCATCTCGGCCAATGTATCGGCATCGTGCAGGCCAATATTTAACCCTTGGCCTGCCAGCGGGTGAACCACATGGGCAGCATCGCCAATTAACGCTAAGCGCTTGCCTATATAGCGGCGGGCGTGCTGGCGTTTAATCGGGAAGCTGGCGCGGGCGACAATGCGGGTCAGTTTGCCCAGCCGTTTGGGGTACGCGTTTTCAATCGCCGCTTTAAGCGCGTCGTCATCCAGCGCTTCGCGGGCTTTGGTCGTCTCATCATGGTCGTACCACACTAACGATGCCCGATGGCCGGGTAGCGGCAGCATGGCGATGGGTCCGGTCGGCGTAAAGTATTGCCAGCTAACATCCTGCTGAGGAAGCGCTGTTTCCACGTTCACAATCAGCGCCCGCTGATGGTAGTTATGGCTAGTGACCTCAATGCCTGCCAACTGGCGTAGCGTTGAACGCGCACCGTCGGCACCGACCATCAGACGCGCGCTCAGCATCTTGCCGTTATCCAGCTCGACCACCCGCTTGTCGCCAGCAATCAGCGTATTGATAGGCGCGCAGTGGGTATAACAGGTAACGCTGGGCAGCTCTTTAAGGCGCTGCCAAAGGGCGTACTGAAGCGTTCGGTTTTCAATAAACAGGCCAAAATCGTCCATGCCGCTATCACTGGCAGAGAACACGCTATGCCCAGTGCCGTCCAGGTTGGAGACATCGATGTGGCGGAAGGGGCAGCAGCGTTCCTGGGGCAGGTCTGTACCACTGAGCTTAACAAACGCCAGCGAGCGGGCGTTTAACGATGAAATACGCAGGTCATAATCGCCGCTCATGGGGGTAGGCGTGGCACCTCGCTCGATCAGTCCGATAGCGTAGCCCGCGTTACCCAACCGGGCCGCCAGCGCGGCTCCCACCATACCGCCGCCAACAATAATAATATCGTGATCGCTCTGCATGAGGCGCTCCTTCAATGCATGGTCAGGCATCGCTGCTCAGTACGCTGAGACTAAGTACGTTAAGACCAGGTACGCTGAGACCAGGTACGTTGCATGTGCCCATAATGTCCTACAGTATCGTCGAGATAGGGGAAACTTGCCTAGGGCATCAATTGACGCAGGCCGTGGAAATGGAAAAAAGTGTGGCCCAAGCGGGGTTTGAACTTGCTCGCTTTATCGAGCAGCACCCCAGGTTGTGGGTAATTACCGGCGCAGGTGTGAGTACCGATAGCGGTATTCCCGACTACCGCGACGCTAACGGGCAGTGGAAGCGGCCACCTCCTGTTCAGCACGGCGACTTTATGGCATCGCTCAGCGTGCGTCAGCGCTATTGGGCGCGTGCGCTGGTCGGATTTAAAGCACTCCGCGAAGCCCAAATAAGTGGTGCTCACCAGGCGTTGGCAGCGCTGGAGGCGATGGGGTTTGTAGAGCTTTTGGTAACGCAGAATGTTGACCGCCTTCATCAGCGGGCAGGTTCAAAGCGTGTCATCGACCTGCACGGCCGGGCGGATCTGGTGAAGTGCATGACTTGCCATTACCAGATGATGCGCCACGCCATGCATAGCGAAATGGCGCGCATGAACCCTGCCTTTGCGGTACTTAATGCCACGCACGCGCCGGATGGCGACGCTGACCTGGAAACCGATTTCAGTACGTTTCGCGTGCTTGATTGCCCGCGTTGCGGCGGTATTTTAAAGCCGGACGTGGTTTATTATGGCGACGTGGTGCCTGCAGAGCGTCGCCAAGCGGCGCAGGCAGGCTTGAACAAGGCGGATGCGGTGCTGGCCGTAGGCACGTCGTTAATGGTGTTTTCGGGCTACCGCTTCTGTCGTGATGCTCATGCCATGGGCTTGCCCATTGCCTCGCTGTCGCTGGGTGTTACCCGGGCAGATACGCTACTCAGCCATCAATGGCGCGCCCCATTAACGCCGGTATTAACCCATGCCGTTAAGCGGTTGACGCTGGGTCAGCGCGCTTTGGATACCCACGGGTTGCCTTCCAGCCAAAACCGCCAGGGCGCATCACGGTCATGAGGCTCGGCGTAGTCGATGCCGACACGCGGGCCGCTGGCAATGGGCGTCGAGTGGCTGCCTGCACATACCCACAACTGCTCAGCGTGCGTCATATCGTGGCCGTAAAGCGCTTTATCCACGCCAAGTGCCCGGGTGAGTTTGCCGGGCCCGTTACATAATTGCCTGCCCGGTATACTGCGCCGCTCGCGCATGGCCTGTTCGTTAAGCACGGGTTCAACAGCGCGGATCAGCACTGCACAAGGCGACCCTTCAGGTTCGGTGACGATATTAAGCAGCCAGTGCATGCCATACACCAGGTACACGTAGGCGTGACCGGGCTGGCCGAACATCGCCGCCGTGCGAGGCGTTAATCCACGGTGGGCATGGCAGGCTGAGTCGTGGGCGCCGCAATAAGCTTCTGTTTCAACAATACGCGCCGCCATCTGAACGCCGTCTATGGCACGCACTAACCAGCAACCTAACAGGTCGTTGGCGACGGCGACGGTATCGCGTTGATAGAAGTCGCGTGACACCGGAGGCAAAGGTAGCCCGTGAAGAGATGACATTATCTCACCGCCTGCTTGAGTGAACTGCTAGGGTATTAGGAGATAACGCCCAATGATAGAGGAGGTGACTATGCTGACGTTCGAGCATTTTTACAAAACACTGCCTGAGCCGCTGTGGATAGCGTGCCAGCCCACGCCGGTAAAAGCGCCCAGCTTAATTGCCTTTAATCACACCCTTGCCCAAACCCTTGGGGCGAGTGAGGTGCCTGATAATGCCACGCTGGCGCAGTGGTTTAGCGGCAATACGCTGCCCCCAGGCGCAGACCCTATTGCGCTTGGCTATGCGGGCCACCAGTTTGGTAATTTTGTCCCCCAGCTTGGTGATGGCCGGGCGCTTTTGCTGGGCGAAGTGGTAGACGAGCAGGGCCAGCGGCGGGATATACAGCTGAAGGGCAGCGGGCGAACTCCTTTTTCACGCGGCGGCGATGGCCGCTCGCCCCTCGGGCCTGTACTGCGTGAGTACCTGGTCAGTGAATTTATGTCGGCGATTGGCGTACCCACCACGCGGGCGTTGGCCGCGGTAGCCAGCGGAGAGGTGGTTAGACGCCAGCTGCCTGAGCCGGGGGCTGTTTTTACCCGGGTGGCTCGCAGCCACGTGCGCGTTGGCACCTTTCAGTTTGCTTCGGTGCTGCGTAATGAACAGACCCTAAAAGCCCTGGCGGATTACGCGATTGAGCGGCACTACCCAAACGCGGCCCAGGCCGATGATCCTTACCTGGCGCTGCTGGAGGCGGTTGTTGCCCGCCAGGCCGCGCTGGTGGCGCACTGGATGAGCGTAGGCTTTATCCACGGTGTGATGAATACCGACAACACCAGCATCACCGGGGAGACCATTGATTACGGCCCCTGTGCCTTTATGGAGCAGTTTGATCCGCAAAAGGTGTTTAGCTCTATTGACGAGGCCGGCCGCTACGCCTTTGGAAACCAGCCCGCGATTGCCCAATGGAACCTGGCCCGCCTGGCAGAAACGTTACTGCCGCTAATGCAGGCGCAGGGCGATGAAGCGGTGGAGCAGGCAACACAGGCCATTCATCGTTTTACCGATATACATGCCGATGAGCAGCGCAAGCGTCAGGCGGATAAGCTAGGGCTTTCGTCTGATAGCGAGCAAGTCAATACGCTGATGGCGTCGCTTGAAATCCAGATGGCCCAAGGCAAGATGGATATGACGGCAACCTTTGACGCGTTGACCCAGTACGCCGCCTCACCGGGTGCCCAAACCCATGATGCCGTGCTTGCGTTAACCACTCAGCCTGACGCATTGGGTGCGTGGACAGAAGCCTGGCAGGCCGAGTGTGTTGCCCATCAGGATGCAGCGCGTTGGAAGGCGATGCGGCACGCCAATCCAGTCGTTATTCCGCGTAATCACCGCGTTCAGGAAGTGATTAATGCCGCTTACGAGGGCGACTACGCACCTTTTCATACCTTGCTTGCAGCGGTGACCAAGCCCTTCGAAGACTCACCGGAAGCGCGCCGCTTGGCCGTTCCTGCCACCAGCAGCGAACAAGTACTGAGAACATTCTGCGGAACCTGAATGGGAAAAACCTGTGATAAACTGTGTTTTTTTACAGGTGAGAAGGGTGGCCAGTGCGCAAAATTATTCACTGCGACTGTGACTGCTTTTACGCGGCGGTAGAAATGCGTGACAACCCGGCGCTCAAGGATATTCCCATTGCCATCGGGGGGAGCGTCGAGCAGCGCGGGGTGGTCGCAACCTGCAATTATCCCGCCCGCGAATACGGCATTCATTCTGCCATGCCGATGGCTCAGGCACTGAAACGCTGCCCACATTTAACGCTTATCCGTGGCGATATGGCCAAGTACAAGGAAGTGGCGCGCCAGGTCTTTGCGATTTATCGCGAGGTGACCGATTTAATCGAACCGCTGTCGTTGGACGAAGCATTTCTGGATGTCTCCGAGGTGATGCTGCACCAGGGCAGTGCCACGCGCATGGCGCAGGCGATCCGTGAGCGGGTGCGGCGGGAAGTAGGTATCACCGTGTCGGCGGGAGTGGCACCCAACAAATTCCTCGCCAAAATTGCCAGCGACTGGAACAAGCCGGACGGCCTGTGTGTGATTACACCTGATGAAGTGGAGCGCTTTGTGCAGGCGCTGCCGGTGAAAAAGATTCATGGGGTGGGCCCACGCACCGCTGAAAAGATGGCGCGGCTGGATATCCATACCTGCGCTGACCTGCGCATTCGCCCACTTACTGAGCTGGTGGAACATTTTGGCCGCTTTGGTAAACGCCTGCACGAGCTAAGCCTCGGCCATGACGAGCGACCGGTTAAAACCCATCGTGAGCGTAAATCGGTAAGTACCGAGCAGACCTATGCCAAGGACCTGCCCACGCTTGCGGAGTGCCGCCAACAACTCCCTATTCTGTTAGAGGATTTAGAGCGCCGCTATGCCCGCCTGGACCCACCGCCTGGCGTAAGAGGGTTAATGGTCAAGGTGAAGTTTAACGATTTTACCCAAACAACGGTGGAACATGCCGACCCCGCGCCCAACCTTGAACAGTTCGAAACGCTGTTGAACGTCGGTTGGGCACGCGGCGAGCGCCCGGTGCGCCTGCTGGGGGTGGGGTATCGCTTGGCAGAAGCCGCCCCGGCCGAGCAGCTCTCTCTTTTTTAGAAATCAGCGTCCACACATATTTTGTTAGCCTGTTAAACCTTATGTCGATTGACGCTCTTGAGTCCGCACGTTAAAACGGTTGTATGAAAACGATCATATGAAAACGAGTGTATGAAAGCGATTGTATGAAAACGGTATTGCCACGTGTACTGGCGACCATAACGGCGGCGTTAAAGGCTCAAGAGTTTTTATGACAACAACCTCCGCACGGCCTCATCTGATGTTTGCCCATGCCAATGGGTTTCCTGGGCTGAGCTATAAAAGCCTGCTCGAACCCTTGGCTGATACCTTTGAGATCCACCCCGTAGATCGGCTAGGGCATCATCCGGACTACCCAGTGAACCACAATTGGGCCAACCTGGTGGATGAGCTATTAAGCTATCTGCCGGATACCCAAGCGCCCCTGCTAGGCGTGGGGCATTCGCTGGGCGGCACCCTGATGGCCATGGCGGCCGACAAGCAGCCCGAGCGTTTTTGCGGGGTGATCCTGCTCGACCCGCCGTTGATGTTGGGAGCTGACGCCTGGGCCATGAAGGTGGCCAAGCGTTTTGGCTTTATGGATCGCATTACCCCGGCAGGTAAGACCCAAGGACGGCGCAGCGTGTGGCCAAGCCGCGAGGTGATGGCTAAATCCTTAAGCCAGCGCGGCCTCTTTAGCCGCTTTACCCCGGCAGCGCTTAACGACTACATTGAAGCAGGTACCCGGCTTTTAGAGGATGGCAGCGCAGAATTGACGTTTGATCCGCGTGTCGAGGTGGAGATTTTTCGCCACTTGCCGGACCACCTTTCGCGCTTGCCGAGTCGGGTAGGCGTGCCGCTGGCGATTATTGCCGGTCAGGATTCAGATTTGCTTACCGCAGCGCGTATCAAGCGTTTGAAGCGGAAAGGCTTAACCGTGAGCGACACTCCAGGAACCCATATGTTTCCGATGGAGCACCCCGACGAAACACGGTTAGCCATTCTGGCCGCTTGGCAACGCTTTTCGAGCGCAACTGGTAGGCCATCACACACAGCGTAAGGAGGCGTTATGTATCTTTCTGTGCAGCTTAGTTACTACCCGCTGGGCAATGATGTTAAACCGCTGGTAAAAGACGTGGTCAAGCGCCTTGAGGCGACGGGGCTAGAGGTGTATCCCAACCGCATGAGCACTCAGATATTTGGTGAGTTCGATGCGGTTATGGAGGCCTTGAGCGAGGTGATGAAGTGGTCGTTTGAGACATACGGCAAAGCGGTATTTACGGCCAATTTTCTCGAGGGAGATCGACGACCCCGTGATTGAGTTACGGCCTATCTTCTTAGATCTGTTATCACGCAGTGTCGCTATCTGACGCTTTTATGTCGCTATAGGAAACAGTTGGCTGGCCAATGAATGTAGTTTAAGAAATACCTTCAATAATAAATAGTAGGATCATTGAATGATTTCTAAAGCTGCTGCGAAAAAAAATGGGCTTAAGCCGGTAATAAACACATCTCTTCTATTAGGTTCGTTACTGGTGAGCGGCTACGCTTTTGCTCAGTCAGCTAATATGGACTTTTCCAATGAATATAATGCGAACTCCATACACGCCCAAGGCGATGCCTATTTTATTGATAAAGTAGGAGAGCTTACGGATGGCGATATCAATATTACGCTACATACGGGTGGTGCTTTAGGCTTTAATTCAGGTGACCACTTTTATGCCGTTGCCGATGGCGCCGTTGATATAGCCGATACGCTTTCGGGCACCATGAGCGGAATTGACTCTATCTTCCTGCTCTCTTCCTTGCCCTTTATTGTTGAAAACGTCGCAGATGCGCGACGTTTATATGAAATAGCGAAGCCTCATTACGAAGAAGTATTTGAAGATAATGACCAGATACTGCTTTATGCATCGCCTTGGCCGCCGAGCGGCGTCTGGTCCAAGACGGCAATAGAGAGTCCGGATGACCTGGAAAACTTAAAAATCCGTACCTTTGATCGCAGTGGAACGGAAACTTTCCGAAATGTAGGCGCTTCACCCGTCAGCCTATCCTGGGGAGATGTGGTGCCTCAGCTGGCTACCGGTGGAATCAGTGCTGTATTAACCTCGGCAGAGGCGGGCGCGAATGGCAGTTTCTGGGAGCATCAGAACCATTTTGCGGGAGTTCAATATGCTATCCCGCTCAATATGGTGCATATGAATAAAGGTGTATTTGAGTCATTGAGCGCTGAACAGCAAGATACACTTCTTGAAGCCGCCAACCTCACTGATCAGCACAATTGGGCGGCTGTTGAGACCCGTACCGAAGAAAACTATCAAACGCTTGGTGAGCATGATGTAGCCATCAATGATCCGGTATCAGCTGAGTTGCTTAGCGCGCTTTCGGATGCATCAGACAGCGTTATTGAGAATTGGCTACAAAACACTGGTGATGTGGGGCAATCAATCCTGATTGAGTTTAGAGGCGAGCAATGATGTTTCTAAAGAGCATGGAGCGAATCTCCATGCTGCTTAATAGAATCGGCGCTGTGATTGCCATCGTACTGATTATTTATATGCTGGCCCATATTCTTCTGGAGATAGCGCTGAGGTTTTTTGGCCAATCCACCTATATCCTGGATGAGTATATTGGCTATGCCGTTGCCACTATGTCGTTTCTAGGCCTTCCTTACGTACTTGAGAAAGGTGGGCTGATCAGAGTCTCCCTTCTGCTTGAACGTATCCCTGTGAATAAGCGATGGCCGCTTGAATTCTTCAGTAGCCTGGTAACCGCTGGCTGCTTTCTATGGATATCTACGTTCTGGCTGCAAAACGTTCAGCGGAGTTTTAGCCGAGGGGTAGTCAGTGAAACACTCGCTGAAACGCCTATCTGGATACCTGAGGGCGCCATACTGATTGGTATGTGGCTGATCTCTTTTTCGCTTCTTGTCAGAGCCCTGAAAATACTGATGTTGCGCTCTCAGTACTTGCCTGTAGCTGAATAAGATTTAACTGATGGGAAGTCATGCATGGATATTTTTTGGACAGCTATAGGCGTTGCGGTTCTACTGCTTTTCTTTCTGACCATGGGCATGTGGATTTTTGCTGCCATGATGGCAGTGTCTATCGGCTCTCTTTGGCTGTTTGGAGATTTTAGTGCAGATCGCATTGGCCTGATTTTTTCTCGGATTTTATATCGGGCTAGCAACAGCTGGGAATTATCTGCCATTCCGCTGTTTATCCTGATGGGAGAGTTGATATTTCGCTCGAATATCTCGGAGCGTTTGTTCAAGGGACTTGTACCGATTACCAGCCATTTGCCCGGCGGAATACTCCATACCAACGTTTTGGGCTGCACATTATTTGCAGCCGTGAGTGGCTCCAGCGCGGCTACAACGGCCACCATTGGTAAAATTACTACTCAGGAGCTGAAAGAGAGAGGCTATGACAGAAATCTTTCGATTGGCTCTCTGGCAGGCGCCGGTAGTCTCGGCCTGTTGATTCCTCCATCAATCGTGATGATTGTCTATGGAGTGCAAGCGGAGGTGTCGATCAGTCAGCTGTTTATGGCAGGCGTGGTGCCCGGGCTTTTGATCGCTTTTCTCTACAGCTGCTACATCTGCTTCAGGTCTTGGATGTCGCCATCCTTAACGCCTAAAGCCGTGGTGTCTGAACAGACTATCTGGCAATCTTTTGTGTTGCTGTTGCCCATATTATTGCTGATCTCCATTGTGATTGGATCAATCTATAGCGGCATTGCAACACCATCAGAAGCAGCAGCAGTGGGCGTGGCTGCTACTCTGATGCTATTGGGATTTGAAAGACAGCTAAACCTAAGGCTATTTATTGAAGCATTTCGCGGGACGTTAATCACCACCATCATGGTGTGTAGCCTGCTAATCACAGCAACGCTTCTATCCACGGCGATGGGATATCTACATCTACCGCGCGAGTTGGCAGGTTGGATTGCTGAGCAGAACTTCAGTCCCATGGTGTTGCTGTTTGCGCTAGCCATTTTCTATATCGTGCTGGGGCTCTTCCTGGACGGTATTTCGATTACCGTAATGAGTTTGCCGATTACGCTCCCCATCGTTTTGCTGGCAGGGTTTGATCCAATCTGGTTTGGTATTTTTCTGATTATCATGATTGAACTTGGTCAGATTACCCCGCCTGTTGGCTTTAATCTCTTTGTACTGCAAAGCCTGACAGGTGAAAGCATCAGCCGTGTTGCATGGGCATCACTGCCGTTTTTCCTGCTCATGTGTATTGCTGCCATGCTGGTGAGCATCTGGCCGCAAATTGCCCTTTGGTTGCCAAGATTTATGGCAGGGTGACGGCAGATAAACATCCAACGCGCCGCTCGATTTGAGCGGCGCGTTTGTTTTCCACACGTGGTCGTTCTAAACCAGCGATTCCAGGCATGACTCGATAATATCCAGCCCTTCGTTTAACACGTCGTCTTCGATGGTAATGGGCATTAAAAAGCGGATGGTATTGCCGTACATCCCACAGGAAAGCAGAATCAAACCCTCTTCGCGGGCTTTTTTGCATAATGCGCTGGCAAGCTCTGCATTGGGTGCTCGGGTAGTTTTATCAGCGACGAGTTCAAAGGCGGCCATAGCGCCCATGTGGCGAACATTAGCGACGCTTTCGTAACGTGCCTGCCACTGATTAAAATGCTTGGCCAGCTTATCGCCGAGGGCTTGGCTTTTCTCCAGGACGTTCTCTTTCTCAAACACTTCCATAACGGCAAGTGCAGCAGCGCAGGCGGTTGGGCTGCCTGTGTAGGTGCCACCCAATGAGTTGGGGCCTGAGGCGTCCATTATTGTATCGGTGCCTACCACGGCTGAAATCGGCATGCCGTCGGCCATGCTTTTGGCCATGGTCATGATGTCGGGCTCAACACCGCTGTGCTCAATGGCGAACATCTTGCCTGTGCGCCCGAAGCCAGACTGTACCTCGTCAATAATCATCAGAATGCCGTGCTCATCACAGATGTCGCGAATTTTTTTAAGAAACGAGGCAGGCGCCGGGTAAAAGCCGCCTTCGCCAAGCACGGGTTCCAGGATGATGGCGGCGGTATTGGACGGGCCTGCGTCGGTTTTAAGCGCCATCATCAGGCCGCGAAGGGCTTCATCTTCACTGACACCGTGATAATCGACCGGGTAGGGCGCCCGAAATACGGTGCCTGGCATGGGGCCAAAGTCGGTTTGGTAGGGCGCTACTTTGCCGTTCATCGCCATGGTGAAGAAGGTACGGCCGTGGTAGCCGCCATCAAAGCAGATGACGTTAGCGCGTCCGGTCGCTGCGCGGGCAATCTTGACGGCGTTTTCCAGCGCTTCGGCGCCGGAGTTGGCCAGCATTACTTTGGCGTGGCCACGAACCGGTACCAGGTGGCTAAGTTTTTCGGCTACACGAACGTAGCCTTCATAGGGCATGACCGTTTGGCAGGTATGCATTACCTTGTCGAGCTGTGCCTTCACCGCGGCAACCACTTTAGGATGGCGGTGGCCGATGTTCAGGACGCCTATTCCGCCAGCAAAATCGATAAATCGGTTGCCATCAGCATCCCACACTTCGGCGTTTTCGGCATGGTCGGCAAACGCTGTGGCAGGGCTCGCTGCGCCGTTGGCAACGTATTTCCGCTTTAGTTCGTTTAGCTCAGCATTGCTCATGGCTCAACTCCTATCTAATAAGGGATAGGCTTTCAGCATAGTGCGTAATTAATAGGCGTAAACACCGTATACGCCGAGCAATCAAATAATACCTGCCTCACGCAGTGCCTGCTGTTGGGCCGGGCTAATGCCGATGTCGTCTAACACATGTTCAGTATGCTCACCCAAGCCTGGCGGTGCTGTGCTGGCGCTCATGGAGTGCCCATTAACGCGAATAGGGTTAGCCACCAGGTCCACCTGGCCCGACTGTGTGTGGGGCAGGGTCTGTTTTAAGCCGCGCGCTTTTACATGCGGGTCATCAAATACGCGGTCAAGCGTATTGATGGGGCCGCTGGGCACGCCTGCTGCTTCAAAGGCGGTCAGCCATGTATCCATGGTTCGATGAGCAAGGGCCGCTTCGAGTAGGGGCACGAGTGTTTCACGGTGGTTAACACGGGCACCGTTGGTGGCGAAACGCTCATCAAGCGGCAGGTCGCTTAGCGAGAGCACCTCACAAAAGCGCGTAAACTGTGCGTCATTGCCTACGGCCACAATGATGTGTCCATCCGCGGTCGCAAACGCTTGATAGGGCACGATGTTAGGGTGTGCATTGCCCAAGCGTTGAGGCACGTTGCCGGAGGTTAAGTAGTTAAGCGCTTGATTGGCCAGCACGCCGACCTGGACATCCATCAGCGCCATATCAATATGGCAGCCAACGCCGCTGTCGCGGCGTTGATAAAGCGCTGCCAGCACAGCGTTGGCGGCATACAGGCCAGTAAAAATATCGGTAAACGCCACGCCGCTTTTCACCGGGCCGCCGCCGGGTTCACTGTCGGGTTTGCCGGTTAAACTCATGATGCCGCCCATGGCTTGAATCATGAAGTCGTAGCCTGCGCGGTGGGCGTAGGGACTTTCCTGGCCAAAACCGGTAATGGAGCAGTAGATCAGTGCCGGGTTAAGCGCTTGCAGGCTGGCGTAATCCAGGCCGTATTTTTTAAGGCCGCCGACTTTAAAGTTCTCAAGCAGCACATCTGACTGGGCGACGAGCTGCTTAATCAGCGTTTGGCCTTCTGGCCTGGCCATATCGATAGTTACCGAGCGTTTGCCCCGGTTGGCGCACAGGTAATAGGCTGATTCTGCGGTGTTTTCAAGCCAAGGAGGCCCCCAGTGGCGCGTGTCGTCACCGCTGCCTGGACGCTCGACCTTCACTACATCGGCCCCCATGTCCGCGAGCATTTGGCCACACCAGGGCCCGGCCAGTACGCGAGAAATATCGAGTACCTTAATGCCCGCCAGCGGTTTGGTTACGTTGCTCATGATGATTCCTGTGGCCTGTTGTGGTTTGTGCGCGGCAGCTTAGAAAAATGCCTGAATGCCGGTTTGAGAGCGGCCAAGAATCAACGCGTGAACATCGTGGGTACCTTCGTAGGTATTCACTGATTCCAGGTTCACCATATGGCGAATGACCCCATACTCGTCGGAAACGCCGTTACCGCCGTGCATATCTCGCGACATGCGCGCAATATCCAGCGCCTTGCCGCAGTTGTTGCGTTTGATCAGCGAAATCATTTCCGGCGCCCAGTTGCCGCTATCCATCAAACGGCCCACCTGAAGCGCGGCCTGAAGGCCCAAGGTGATTTCCGTTTGCATATCGGCCAGCTTTTTCTGGATCAACTGGTTAGCCGCTAGTGGGCGGTTAAACTGCTTGCGGTCCAGGGTGTACTGGCGGGCGGCATGCCAGCAGAATTCAGCGGTGCCCATTACGCCCCATGCAATGCCATAACGCGCTTTGTTCAAGCAGCCAAAAGGCCCTTTAAGGCCGCTGACGTTAGGCAGCAGGTTCTCTTCAGGGACAAAGGCGCCATCCAGTACGATTTCACCGGTAATCGAGGCGCGAAGCGACACCTTGCCTTCAATTTTTGGGGTGGAGAAACCTTCCGTGCCGCGCTCAACGATAAAGCCTTTGATCTGGTTGTCGTGGGCTGCCGACTTGGCCCATACCACGGCGATATCGGCAATGGGGCTGTTGGTAATCCACATTTTGGCGCCGGTTAACCGGTAGCCGCCGTCGACTTTTTCAGCACGCGTAATCATTGAGCCCGGGTCAGAGCCATGGTCGGGTTCGGTAAGGCCAAAACAGCCGACCATTTCACCGCTGGCAAGCCTGGGCAGGTACTTTTGTTTTTGCTCTTTTGAGCCATACGCTTCAATGGGATACATCACCAGCGACGACTGTACGCTCATGGCTGAGCGGTAGCCGGAATCGACACGCTCCACTTCTCGGGCTATCAAGCCGTACGCGACGTGGTTAACGCCTGCGCCGCCGTACTCCGGGGAAACGGTCGCGCCCAGCAGGCCCAGTTCTCCCATCTCCGTCATGATCTCGCGGTCAAAACGCTCTTCACGAAATGCACTTAATACACGGGGCTGCAGGTTGTTTTGGCAGTAGTCATGGGCGGCATCGCGAATCTGGCGCTCTTCCTCTGTGAGCTGGTGCTCCAGCAATAGCGGGTCGTCCCAATTGAAATGTGTCATTACGTAGTCTCCTGAGAATTCTTGAGGGGAAACAGGTTCGCGTCGACACATCCTAGCGCCCACGCCGATCCAGCGATCTACTTTGAAAGCCATTCCAATTTATCGCCGTTATTTAAAAATATCTACATTTTTTTGAAATGAAGAATTTATTGGATGCCGCGAGCCTTAAGCACTTGCGTAATGATGGGGACTGGGGTCATCAAGTGGTCGCGCATTAACGTGTCAGCCTGCTCGGCATTGCGGGCCAAAATAACCTCAACAAGGGCGGCGTGCTCTTGGCGCTTTTGCGCTAGTGCGGTGGGCGACATAACGGTTTCCTGTAGCCACAAGTGGCGGTAACGTTCCACCTGATCAAACAGAGTGTGGCGCATTTGCAGCAGGTGAGGGGAGTTGCAGCCGCTGGCAATCGCGGTATGGAACGCCTTGTGACGTGTATCCCAGCCATCAAGTAGTTCATCGGGCGAGCTGATATCGGTTACCCTGGAAAGCCGGTGTGCCGTGGCTACCACCGAGGCTTCCCACTCATCGTCGCCCCGCTCGATGGCTAGGCGCAAAATAAGCCCTTCCAACTGGGCACGTGCGTCGTAAATATCATTAAGCTCAGCAAGTGACATGGGCGCTACGCGGTATCCCCGCTGGCTAATAGCCACGACCAAGCGGTCGGCTACCAGTTGCGAAAGCGCCTCCCGTAGCGGCCCGGTGCTAACGCCGTAATGCTCCTTTAAGCGGCTCATAAGGAGCTTCTCTTCAGGCGCATAGCGGCCTCGGATAATGTCGTGCTTGAGTGTGCGGTAAGCGTTAATCGCTAAATTTTGACGCGGCGCATCTGGCTCCATGGCAATCTCCATTGCTATAACGTCGGCTCGCTGGTGAAAGGGTGGCAAACCGGCGAAGATATAAGAATAGCGGCTATTATTACTAAAAATTAACACTTTGGCATAAGAGGCGTGATTGATGTGGGATTTCATCATTATTGGCGGCGGAATCCTTGGGATGTCTACCGCAATGCAGCTGCAGCAGACCTACCCTGATAAGCGTCTGCTGGTGCTTGAAAAAGAGCACGGCCCCGCTCAGCACCAATCCGGCCATAACAGCGGTGTTATTCATGCCGGGGTGTACTACACGCCAGGCAGTTTGAAGGCGCGGTTTTGTCTTGAGGGCAACCGAGCAACGCGGGCGTTTTGTGATCAGCATGGGGTCGATTACGCCATTTGCGGCAAGCTGCTGGTAGCCACCGATGCCCTTGAAATCCAGCGCATGCAAGCGCTCTGGGAGCGTACTGCGGCCAATGGCCTGGAGCGTGAGTGGCTTAGCGCGGAGGCGCTTAAAGAGCGTGAGCCGAATATCCGTGGCGAGGCCGCTATTTACGTCCCTTCAAGCGGCATCGTCGACTATGCCCAGGTAACTCGCGCCATGGCCGCTGAATTTGAGCGTCTTGGCGGGAAAATTCGCTATGGCGTTGAGGTGAAAGGGTTGGAAGAGCGCCGTGCCGAGGTGGTGGTCACCACTTCCAGCGATACGTTGAGCAGCCGCTACCTGGTGACCTGTGCCGGGTTAATGGCTGACCGGGTGATCCGCATGCTGGGTCAGAAGCCAGGCTTTACCATCTGCCCGTTCCGGGGGGAGTACTATTTACTGCCCGAGCAGCATAATCATATCGTTAACCACTTGATTTACCCTATTCCGGACCCGGGCATGCCGTTTTTGGGCGTGCATTTAACCCGAATGATCGATGGTCGCGTAACGGTCGGCCCCAACGCGGTATTAGCGTTAAAGCGAGAAGGCTATCGAAAACAGGATATGTCGCTACGCGATGTAGCTCAGATGTTGTCCCATCCCGGTATTTTAAAGGTATTGGGCAAGCACCTTAAGCCAGGAATCGGGGAGATGAAAAACTCGTTCTATAAGCGTGGCTACCTGGAACTGGTCCGCAAATATTGCCCTGATATCACTATTGGTGATCTTCAACCTTACCCCGCAGGCGTTCGCGCCCAGGCTGTATCCCGGGACGGTAAGTTGGTCGATGACTTCTTATTCGTAAATACACGGCGGACGGTGAACGTGGGCAACGCCCCTTCGCCAGCGGCAACGTCGGCGCTTCCTATTGGTGCGCATATTACTCAGCAGGTCGTGGCACTATTGTCCCATTAACATCAACGCAACAGCCGTGCTAACGTCACGTGGCCGCCGCTGCGAATGCAGCGGCAAGCGCAACAAATATTCTGATCGTCACGCATACTTATAAGTCCAAGCCGGACGGAGGCAACTCGCATGCAAACACTAAAATATGCAGCCGCAGCATCCCTGCTCGCCATAGCACTGCCCGCCAGCGCCCAACAGCTCTCTATCGCCACTGGCGGTACTGGGGGCGTTTACTACCCTATTGGCGGCGGCCTGGCTGAAATGATCAATAACCATATTGAAGGTGCTCAAGCGACGGCGGAAGTGACCGGCGCCTCGGTTGAAAATATGGGACTCATCATGCGCGGCGATGCCGATCTTGCCACCGCACTTGCCGACACGGTGTACCAAGCCTATACCGGCACCGACGATTTTGAAGGGCGTCAGGTGGAAAACACCCGGGCGCTGGCATCCCTCTACCCCAATGCGGTGCAGTTGGTGACGCTTGCCGAATCCGATATTCAAAGCATCAATGACTTGGCGGGCAAGCGCGTTTCTGTTGGCGCACCGGGTAGCGGTACCGAGCTTAACGCCCGCGCCGTACTGGAATCCAACGGTATTAGCTACGAAGACTTTACTCCTCAGCGGCTCAATTTTAACGAAACGGCCGATGCCATCCGTGATGGCGATATTGATGCCGGTTTCTGGAGCGTAGGCCCGCCAACCAGCTCAATTCTTAACCTAGCAGCCACGCGTGACATTCGCTTGATCAGCCTGTCCGATGAAGAAATTGCCAACGCGCAGGAAGAGGAAGCGGTGTTTGCTCCCTACGAGCTTGCCGCTGGCATGTACGACGGGATGGACGAAGCCGTTCAGACCATCGGCATCCCCAATGTTCTGGTGGTTAACGCCGATATGGATGAAGAGCTTGCCTACCAGCTGACCCAGCTGCTGTTTGAGCACACCGATGAGCTGATTGCCGTCCACCCCGCAGCCAACGACACCACGATTGAGTTCACCATGAACTCAACGCCCGTGCCGCTGCACCCGGGCGCAATTCGCTACTTTGAGGAAATGGATGTCGAAATTCCGGATCGTTTGCGTCCGTAACGACGCCTTCATCTAACGGAGCATTCGTCATGCAGTGGCAACAAAAACTGATGGCGCTCCTATTGGTCTGCTTACCGTTCGCCGAGGCTGGGGCTGCCCCCGCCTCGGCATCTGCGTACCTTACGGTGACCACTGAAGATGGCGAAACGCTGTTGGAGGAAGCCGCTCCTGAAGGCGTGCGTTGGTGCATTCAGTGGCAGCATTCGGTTGAACACTTCACAGTACTGGATTGCTATCGCAACGCCGAAGGTGTCATGCAGCTTGAGCGCAGCCATCAGCCCGACTTTGCCGCAGGACTTGGGCACATTGTTGGCCGAGGTGAGCAGGTGTCCGATGGCCAGGGCGGCTATTGGATCAATGCGATTAACGAGCCTGTCACCAATAACCGGTATGTACTTCGAGTAGGCGCTAACGCGGTTAACCATCAAGTGGTATGGCCCGATGGCGAGCACCCTGACATTAGTCTGAGCGAGCAAGCAGCAGGGCAGCGAGTCATCATCCAGCTGGTTGAGCCAGAGCGCTACTGAAAGCAATAAGCGTTTATAAAATCCGATCAGCTCAAACGCTGACTTGGTAAAAACAAGCTAGACAACACTTCCGAGGACTTCATGAACGAATCCACTCCACCGCCGGTATTAATGCCGGGCGGTAATGCGATTCAACCCCGTCTGGTGCTGCGGTGTATCACCATTGTGGCTGTAGGGCTTTCCCTGTTCCAGCTCTACTCAGCCGGCATTCAGCCGTTGGGGCTTTTTTACCAGCGCGGTATCCACTTGGCGCTGATTATGCTGTTAGCATTTTTAATGTTCCCGGTTTTTGGGCCAAACCGTAAACGGGGCATTTTCGGCTGGGGAATTGATCTTGTCTTTTTAGCGGGGGCGCTGATCACCGGCGGCTACCTGGTGCTGTTTTTAGACGAGATTATCAATCGTGCAGGTTTTTGGAGTGAAACCGATATTCTGGTGGCCTGCATTGCAACCGTCACGGTACTGGAAGCCAGCCGCCGGGCTGTAGGCTTCGGGATGACGATTATTGGCGTACTGGCCATCATATACGCCTTTGCCGGGCCACGCGGTGAGCTGCCTTGGTTAGGCGAGTGGATGCCCGGTATTTTAAATCATCGCGGCTATTCTCTGGACCGAGTGGCAGGCCAGCTTTACTTGGGCCAGGAAGGTATCTTTGGTTTGCCGTTAGGGGTTGCCGCGACCTACATCTTTATCTTTGTGCTGTTTGGGGCGTTTTTAGAGAGCACTGGGGCGGGAAAATTCTTTATCGATATGGCTTACGCCGCGACGGGCCGCCAGCGCGGTGGCCCGGCGAAAGCGGCTGTGCTGGCGTCGGCGGGCATGGGGTCTATCTCGGGTAGCGCGATTGCCAACGTGGTAACCACGGGCGCGTTTACTATCCCGCTGATGAAAAAACTGGGCTATCAGCCCAAGCAGGCGGGAGGAATTGAAGCCGCAGCCTCCACCGGTGGGCAAATTATGCCGCCGCTGATGGGCGCAGGTGCCTTTTTGATAGCCGAGTACACCAATACGCCGTACCTGGATATTGTCAAAGTCAGTATTTTACCGGCGATCATGTACTTCGCGACGGTGTATCTGTTTGTACATATTATTGCCCTTAAACAGGGAATGCAGGGCATGCCGAGAAGCGAGCTGCCGAAAATGCGCCAGGTCATGAAGGATGGCTGGCATTTTCTGCTGCCGCTGGCCGTGCTGGTATGGCTTCTGGTAATGAATCTATCGCCCATGCGGGTCGGCTACTACGCGGTGATTACCATGATTGCCGTGGCCGTTTTACGTTACGCGTTATGGTACTTCTTTGTCGCGCCTGGCCAGGGCCAGCCGGTGACTTTGAGGCGGACCCAAGAGGTAGTTTGGATCGGCCTGGTGAAGCTGGTGCAGGGCCTTGAACTGGGCGCACGCAATGCCGTGGCTGTCTCCATGGCGTGTGCGGTGGCGGGCATTATCGTGGGTGTTGTTGGGTTAACCGGCTTGGGGCTTAAGTTCTCCTCCATGATGCTCGCTTTCTCGGGCGGCAATCTGGTGCTCGCCTTGGTCATGGTGTTGTTGGCAAGTCTGATTCTCGGTATGGGCTTGCCGGTCACTGCAAGCTATATCGTGCTCATTGTACTGGTGGGCCCGGCGCTAACGGCGGAGTTTGGCGTTCCGTTGCTGGTGGCTCACCTGGTAGTATTCTGGTACTCCCAGGACTCTAACGTGACGCCGCCCATCGCCTTGGCAGGGTTTGCCGGGGCTGCAATCGCGGGCAGTAAACCGATGGAAACCGGCTTTCAGGCGTGGAAATTTGCCAAGGGGCTTTATCTCATTCCGCTGTTTATGGTGTTCAATCCGGAGATTATTGTCGGCGGCCCGGTGCCGGTGGTGATCTGGAATGCAGTCATTGCGATTTTTGCGCTGTGCGCCTTTGCTGCCGCCCTTGAGGGGTACTTGTTTACCCGTATGGGCTGGTTGCCGCGTCTTGCCATTGGCGCCGCTATTGTGGGGATTTTCTATCCCAGCCTGATCACCGAGATTGCCGGTGTTGTCGTCATGATCGTCGCGATTGGCACAAACTGGCGAGCCAGTAAGCGTGAAGCGCCGAGTGTTGCATAGCGCTTAAAACGATGGCGAAAGCTGGATGTAAAAAAGCCCGGAGACCATTAGGTTTCCGGGCTTTTGCGTTTCTTGAGTTAGCGGTTACATGGCTTCAGGCTTGCTTAGAAGATGGATTCCGCTGTACCTGAGCCTTGTGAACCGCTGGCTTCTTCCAGCTCGCGGCTAATTCCGCGCGGCTGGTAGTCGGGCAAGTGGTCGCGGTGGAAGAACTCGCTGATGCCTCCCGGCTGGTTGTCATGTAAACGTCGGCCTGAGTTAGGGTCTACCCGTGCAGTCACCACCGTGTCAGGACGCTCGGGCACGCCGGAGGGTGTGCCTTCAAGCGCTTTACCCATAAAGGCGTTCCAAATAGGCAGTGCAGCATTGGCGCCATACTCGGCAATGGTTTCGTTGCTGTCTTTGCCCACCCAAACGGTCGTCACCAGGTCGGTGTTAAAGCCTGCAAACCATGCATCACGCTGGCTGTTGGTGGTGCCGGTTTTACCGACGATATCTTCACGGTTAAGACTCAGCGCGCCACGGCCAGTACCCGAGGTAATAACATCACGCAGCATATCGCGCAGAATGTAGGTGGCCGCTGCGTTGGCAACGCGTTTGGCAACCGGGTATTCACGGCCATCAATCTCAACGGTTTCCTGGCCCTCTGCACAGCTGGGGCAAGCCACCTGGGGTGTCGCTTCATCAATGAGCTCGTGATCATCATTGCGGGTTACGCGTTCAATAAACCATGGCGCCACCTGAAATCCGCCATTGGCAATCACGGAGTAGGCGTTGGTCATTTCCATGGGCGTTAGGCTTGCGCTGCCCAAGGCCAAAGAGAGGCCATGAGGCAGGCGGCCTGGCGCGAAGCCAAAACCTTCCAGATAGTTGATCGTATGATCAAGCCCCATTGCCTGTAGAACGCGAATGGTGACCAGGTTGCGCGAACGAGCAAGCGCCGGGCGCAAGCGCATCGGTCCTGCGAAGTCGCGGCTGGAGTTAACAGGGCGCCAGAGTGAGTTACTGCCATCGTCCAGTACAACAGGCGCGTCATTGATCACGGTGGAAGCGTTCATTTCGCCATCTTCAAGTGCCGCAAGGTAAATGAAGGGCTTGAAAATAGAACCCGACTGGCGCTGTGCCTGAACCGCGCGATTAAACTTGCTGGCGTTAAAATCAAACCCGCCCTGCAAGGCGAGAATGGCGCCGGTACGCGGGTCCTGAGCAACGAGCGAACCTTCCGCATCTGGCCGTTGAGAAAGACGTACGGTGCCATCCTGAGTTTCGAGAATGCGAACCAGGTCGCCGCGTACGGCAATCTGGTCGGCAGAGCTTGGCTCAGCACCACGACTGCGCGGGCTGTTATAAGTACGTGCCCAGCTTAAGCCGTCCCAGTTAATGGTTTCCAGCTCGCCACCACGGGTAAGTACCTGCATTTCACGACCACTGCTTTCCACGACGATAGCGGGTTTTAGCAGACCATAGTTGGGGGTGCGTTCAAGCACCTGCAGCCAGTTACTGACATCGCCTTCAACGCCGGCGATCTCCGTTTGGCTGCGCTCGGCAGCCTGGCGTGCGGTCTGACGAATTTCTGGTGACTCGGCAAGCTCTTCTTCCAACCCTTGGGTTGCCGTACGCTCCTGGGCTTCAACGAGACTGGGAGCTATATCGTGCTGTTCAGCGCCCCGCCAGCCATGGCGTAAATCATACTCAAGCAGGCCAGTCGCCAGGGCCTCGCGGGCAAACGGCTGAAGCTCGCTGTCCAGGGTCGTATAAATGCGGTAGCCGCCGGTATAGGCGGTATCGCCAAAGCGCTCAACTGCGTATTGACGTGCCATCTCTGCAACGTAAGAAGCATCTACTTCGGTTTGGGTGAAGTGACGACGTGCAGTGACCGGCTCCTGTACGGCAGCCTGATAAGTCGTGTCATCAATAAAGCCCAGCTCGCGCATACGGAACAATATCCAGTTGCGACGTATCAGTGAGCGCTCGGAGTTGGCCAGCGGGTTAAACGCGGAAGGCGCTTTAGGCAACCCGGCAATCATGGCCGTTTCTGCAAGCGTCAGCTCGGAAAGCGGCTTGTCGTAATAGGTATCGGCAGCGGCTGCAATGCCATACGCTCGATTTCCTAAGAAAATTTTGTTAACGTAAAGTTCGAATATCTCATGTTTGCTGAGCAGTTTTTCCATCTGCAGAGCCAGCAGAATTTCACGCAGTTTACGGGTAAAGGTTTGGTCAAGCGTCAACATGTAGTTACGCGCGACCTGCATGGTGATGGTGGAGCCGCCTGATTGAATGCCACCACTTCGGGCCAGCTCTACCGCAGCACGGGCAAGCCCTCGAGGATCAACCCCCGAGTGCTCAAAGTAATTGGTGTCCTCGGCGGCCACCAGGGCATTAACCATGTCCTGAGGTATTTCGTCGAAATCAATAACTATTCGCCGTTCCTCGCCAAACTCACCAATTAACTTACCGTCATTGGTGAAAATTCGCAGAGGTGAGTGAAGCTCGAAGTCTTGCAACTGACGAACATCAGGTAAGCCAGGCGAAAAATAGATAGCCGCGCCCACCATGGCTAATGCGGCGGCCCCGACTAACGACACGATAAGAAAGAACAGCGACAGAATGAGGGTTCGCAAAAACGTCATGAACAGAGGGCACCCATGAAAAGGAGAATAGGATCGGCATCCAAGCGGCCGTATCGCGCAATTGGCTGCCATTATAGGAAGGCGGGGCAGCGGCCACCAGTGTTGATATGCCGTAAATATAACAGCGCGTTACCTGATTAGCGCGTTATGCCACTACTTCTTAGGCATATCAGATGGCAGGAATAAACCTATAATGCGCCTGTTTAAAGCCAGTAAGGGATTGATCGGCATCGATATTACATCGAGCGCCGTCAAACTGTTGGAGCTTAAAAAGAGTCATGACACCTACCAAGTGGAAAGCCATGCGGTTTGCTCACTTCGTGACGGTGCAGTGGCTGAACGGCGTATTCAGGACATTAATTACGTCGCAGATAGTTTAAAACGTGCCATTGACCACGCCAAGCCCTCTACGCGTAACGCCGTGGTTGCACTTCCTGCCAGCATGGCGATTACCAAAATGCTCACGTTTGCTGCTGAATTGAACGAGCAGGAAATTGAGGAGCGTTTGATGATCGAATCAGACCGTCATCTGCCTTTTCCGTTCAATGAAGTGGCGTTTGATTTTGCATGCCTGGGTCCCGCTCCCTTGGCTGCGCATTTACAACAAGTAATGTTGGTGGCCTGTCGTCAACAGGATGTTTGGCAACTGACGGAACCCTTGGTACGCGCAGGACTGGAACCCGTTGCGGTGGATGTCGAAACCTTTGCGATTGAGCGTGCTTTTATTGCGCTGCACCCTCAACTAGCAGCGGCATACGACCCTGTCGCAAGCGTTGCGTTGGTCGATATCGGGGCGCAGACAAGTACGTTTCGTGTTTTTCATAATGCACGCACCGTTTACGTCCGCGAAAACCTGATGGGCAGCGAACCGTTAACCGCCGCGACTCAAGAGCGATACGTGCTCAGTCGAGAAGATGCCTTATGGGCTCGTCAGCATGGCGGCTTGCCAGATGATTTTCAGGACGTTGTCCTGAAGCCTTTTCTGGATGCATTAGCACAAAGCATTGCGCGAGCCTTGCAGCTTTATATCGCCACCAGCCGCCAATCGCCTGTGGGTCATATCGTGCTAGCCGGTGATATAAATGCGCTGCCGGGGTTAGCGACCTTTATGGCTGATGCTTGTCAGTTGCCGGTGACACTGCTAAATCCGCTGCAGACGATGCCGGTCAACAAGCGCGTGGATAGGCAGGCGCTTACTCTGAATCTTCCCGGCTTGCTGACCGCAAGCGGCCTTGCGATGCGGGCGCCTTTATGAGCATTACGATCAACCTGCTGGCTTGGCGGGAAGAGCGCCGAGAACAGCACACGCGACGCTTTTATGCTGTCATGCTGTTGCTACTGGTCGCCGGTATCGCGTTGGGTAGTGGGATTTCGCATGTCTATCAGCGAACGCTGGGCGCTCAGGAGCAGCGCAATGCGTATATCACAGCTCATATAGAGCGTTATACACATGAAATTAGTGAAGCTGAACGCACTGTTCTGCAGGGAGAGCAGCTGCGCCAGCAGTTAATTCGCTTTCAGCGCCTGCTTCAACAGCGAACACAGACGGCTCAGCTGTTTAACGACCTTGCCGCAAGCCTTGGCGAGGGTGTGGTCTTTCAGCACCTTGAGCAGCGTCATCATCGGCTAAGCGTATCCGCGGTCGCAGAAGATGAGCATCAGATAACCGAGCAGTTACGTCGTCTTGCTGAAATGCCAGGGTTTGATATTCCGGTACGCTCCGAAATGGCCAGTGATCCGCAGGGCAGCGGTAGAACCTTCTATTTTGAAGTAACCCTAACCCAGCCGAGCGTTTCTTTGGCGGATTCTGGAGTATCGCCATGAAATCAGGGGCGCCGCTATACCTGCTGCGATGGGGAAAAGTGTGGCAGCAAGAGTGGCAGCGTTTGCGTGCGCTTGACTGGCAGACGCTTGATTTACGTGATGCTGGCGCATGGCCCTGGTTATTAAAAGTACTTAGCGGCGGGCTGGTGTTTCTAATGGCGTTAGTGGCGACCTGCGCATGGCTGGTGAGTGAGCATCGTGCGTCGCTGGCACAGGCGCAGCAACAAGAGATAAGGCTTTTAAGCGATTACCGCAGCAGTGTTCACGCCGCCGGTTTGCTGAACGGTGCGCGTACCCAGCTGGCTGGCCTGGAGGAGCAAATGACCCGGATGCGTGCCCTGTTAACACCCCAGACGGCGCTTTCATCGTTACGGGATAGCATTAGAGACGCTGCTGATGAGAACCAGCTCACCATCGATGATATTTATCTGCGTCCTGTCGTTAGCCAAGTATCAGAACATCCTATTGATATTCAGGTAGTAGGCGATTATCACCAGTTGGCGCAGTTTATTAATGATATTAGTCAGCTAGAACACCTTGTCACGCAGCATGACATTACGCTTGCGCCGATCGATCAAGCTGCGAACAGATTGTCTCTGTCGTTTGTGGCTAAGGCCTATAGCGACGCTGATGCTGTCAGCCAGGATGAAAGCGAAGAGGCTGAAGGCGAAAAGGGTGGCGGCGAAAATAGCTTAAATCGGCGGGAGGAAGATCAGTGAAGTGGCTTGCCCGCGTGATGAGCTGCCTGGTCAGCGTCGTTTTGCTTTCTGGTTGTTATGGGCCTGAGCTTGATCAACTGGACGACACGCTCTCAAGGATTCGCCAAACCCCAGGCACTCCCTCCGCTTCGCGTATTGAGCCACTGGTTGTATATCCCGTAGAGGCGTACGGCTACTCAGATACGCGTAGTCCTTTCCAGGCAGTGCAATTGCCTTCGCAGGTAGCCGACGTTACCCATGATGATTCGTTATTGCCTGATGTGCAGCGAACACCCGAGCCGCTTGAGCGTTTTGCTATTTCGGAGCTTCGTATGGTGGGTACGCTGGTCATGGGAGGGCGTCATGTTGCGCTGATAGAGACGCCTGATGGGCGTGTGACAAGCGTTCGCGCGGGGGATTATGTAGGCAGCAATGGCGGGCGTATCACGCATATTGAGGCGCACAACGTCCGTATTACCGAGCGCATTACTACTCAGCAGGGGTGGCAAGAGCAGCAGGTTCTCCTTTCGCTGAAGTCGCCGCCATGATCAATCCTGGCGACTCGGTGAGTTTACCGAAAGTCCCTTTTTTCTTATCGGAGCACGCCATGGTCGTGGTTAGTCGAATCATTATGCTTGCGTTGGTGGTGCTGCCTTGGCAGGCAATGGCGTCGGTGTTGACCGCTATTGAGGTACATCCAGTAAGTGCTGGCGCCGTGGATATTGATCTGCACTTCAGCGGTGGCGTCGCCAACGTCCAGGGTTATCGCCTGGAGGCTCCACCACGCCTGGCGCTGGACCTGGCCAATACACAAAATGGCTTGGGTCATCGTCATATTGAGGTAGCGCGTGCGGGTGTAGAGCACATTAAGGTACTGGAAGGCAGTGGCCGTACGCGGTTAGTCATTGGCCTGGCCAACTCGTCGAATTACACCACCCGGGTAATGGGGGATCGGCTACGAATTTCCTTGCGTGAATCCACCGCGCTTGAGCCGCCAGTAGTAGGTTCCCTTGAAACCCTCCAGGGTCCACAGATTAGCGCTATCGACTTTGAGCGTGGGGCTGATCAGGTAGGTCGCTTGCTGGTGACGTTTGACCGTGAGGGCGTCGTCGCAAGTGTTCAGGAAAGCGGCCATTCGGATGTTTCGGGCGGCGAGGTAATTGCCACGTTGCCTAACGTAACGCTGCCTGATGCGCTTAGCCAGATTTATGACGTTACCGATTTTGCGACACCGGTGATGCGGATTACCCCTCACGTTGATGCGCAGGAAACGCGTTTGGCACTTACCATCGACGGCCCCTATGCCATGCTCTCTTCACAACATGGCCGTGTACTGAGTATCGAAGTGCAGCCTGCTGCCCAGCAACGCTTGGCCGATCATGAGCTCCCACAAGATAGTTTTAGTGGTGAGCGGATAAGCCTGAACGTCCAGGATATGGAGGTACGTGCGGTGCTGGTAACGCTGGCTGAATTTACGGGGCTAAACCTGATTGCCAGCGAAAGTGTGACCGGGCGTATCACGCTGAACCTTAATGAGGTGCCCTGGGATCAAGCGCTTGCCTTGATGTTAAAAAGCCAAGGGCTTGCAAGTCGTGAGCATGGCAACGTTATCCTGGTAGCGCCTGCCGCCGAGCTTGCTGAGCTTGAACGCCAGGAAATTGAGGCTCACCGCTATCATGAAGCGCTGTCACCAACCATTGATGAATTTATCGAGGTTAAGTACGCGCGTGCTGAAGATCTTGCCCAGCTACTGCAGGGTGGGGATGGCTTTGGGCTTCTGACCGAGAGAGGGCGGATCAGTGTCGATCCAAGAACCAATGCCTTATTGGTTCAGGACACGGCGGACCAGGTAAGTATTATCAAGCGTATTCTGGAACGCCTGGATGTGCCGGTGCGTCAGGTGCAAATTGAAGCACGCATCGTTATCGCCCGGGACACCGCCTCTCGAGCGCTAGGCGTTAACTGGGGCGCTTCGACGACGCGAGGTTTTCAGGCGTTGGATAACGGCAGTTTTGGCCCGCGCAATATCAATCCGGATGGCTTGAACCGTGCCCGCAGCGGTTTAGCGGTAGACCTGGGCGGGCCTTCAGGGCCAGGTACAGGATTTAGCTTTGGCTACTTGTCCGGAGACATTTTGCTGGACCTGGAGCTTCGTGCGCTGGAAAGTGAAGGCAAAAGCCAAACCATCTCCCAGCCAAGGGTCATCACGGCCAATCAGCGTACGGCAATTATTCGCCAAGGCGAGGAGCGCGCATTTCAGAGTGTCGATGCGCAGGGAAACCCCGATACTGAATTTAAAGAGGCTGAGCTTTCGTTGGAAGTGACACCGCAGATTACGCCGGATAATCGTATTATCATGGACCTGGTGGTGAAAAATGATAGTTTCAGGGAATCGGGGTTTGGCGGAGAACCGCCCATCGATACCAATCAAATTGAAACGCAGGTGCTGGTAGATAATGGTCAAACGGTTGTATTGGGCGGTATTTTGACCACGGAACAATTAAACCAAATGACCAAAACACCGCTTTTAGGTGATATTCCTTTGCTCGGACACCTGTTTCGCTATACCGAAGAGAGCAATGAAAAGGTAGAGTTGTTAGTCTTTATTACTCCACGACTACTTGACGATGGCTTGGCGGTTCGCTGATGCAGGATTTTCCCAACCTTTTTCTGATCGGCCCTATGGGGGCTGGTAAAAGCACAATAGGTCGCTTGTTGGCGGCAGAGCTTTCGCGCACATTTTATGATAGCGACCACGCCATACAGGATCGCTGCGGTGCGGATATCCCGTGGATCTTTGATGTAGAGGGTGAACCCGGTTTTCGCCAGCGTGAGCTTCAGATGATCGATGAGCTGACAAGGCTCTCCTGCGTGGTGATGGCAACAGGCGGCGGCGCCGTGCTGCACCAGGATAACCGCCGAATGCTGCGCGAGCGCGGAACGGTGATCTACCTGATGACCACGGTCGAGCAGCAGCTTAAGCGCACGGCGAAAGACCGTAATCGCCCGCTTCTTCAGTGCGCAAACCGGGAGCAGGTGCTCAACGATATGTTTGCTGCCCGCGACCCGCTTTATCGCGCCACCTCGGATATTTCAGTGCGCACGGATCGGCGTAGCCCGCGCGCCGTAGTCAATGAGATATTGCGTCGGGTGCGGCGTTTGGCCGACCCGCTGGAAAATATCGCCACGCTTAACTCAAAGGTATCCCCATGACACAGCCCGCCAGTGCTCAGCGCACACTTCATGTTGCGTTGGGTGATCGCAGTTATCCGATCCATATTGGCGCCGGCCTGCTGAGCGACCCAGAGGCGATAACGCCCTATCTGGCCGGTAAGCAGGTGATGGTGGTGACGAATGAAACGATCGCGCCACTTTATCTGGAGGCGCTGTGCGCCAATCTTCCTGACGATGTGGAAGTGCGTACCGTCGTTCTGCCTGACGGGGAGCAGTACAAGAGCATTGAGCAGGTTAGCCGCATTTGGGACGCACTGTTGGAAGCAGGATTTAACCGCCGCTGTACGCTGATTGCGTTAGGCGGCGGCGTAATTGGTGACATGGCTGGGTATGCCGCCGCGTCGTACCAGCGCGGCGTGGCCTTCATTCAGGTGCCCACCACGCTGCTTTCCCAAGTGGACTCTTCTGTCGGAGGGAAAACGGGCGTTAATCACCCGCTTGGCAAAAACATGATTGGTGCTTTCTGGCAGCCGAAAGCGGTACTGATTGACATTGCAACGCTTGCGACACTGCCCGAGCGAGAGCTTTCTGCCGGGCTTGCCGAAGTTATCAAGTATGGCTTTATTCGTGATGAGGCGTTTCTTGGCTGGCTTGAGGCCAATATGGCAGAGCTGCGTCATATCAGCCCCGACGCCATTGTCGAAGCCATCGCACGCAGTTGCCAGATTAAAGCCGACATTGTGGCCGATGATGAAACGGAGCAGGGTGTGCGGGCATTGCTCAATCTTGGCCATACCTTTGGCCACGCGATTGAGGCACACCAAGGGTATGGCAACTGGCTGCACGGCGAAGCAGTAGGCGCAGGCATGGCCATGGCGGCTGCCCTTTCTCAGCAGCTGGGGCGTATCAGTAGTGCGGATTTAACGCGTATCCAAGCGGTGATTGAAAGCGCTGGTCTTCCTCTTCATGCCCCAGCGGACATGCTAAGCGACGACTTTTTAACCCGGATGCGTCTGGACAAGAAGAACGTGGATACCAGGCTTCGGCTGGTGCTACTAAACGCTACCGGCGATGCGTGTGTTGATGACACGACGCCAGAGGCGTTAGTGCGTGCGTTGTTGGATAACTACCCACGACTGTAACCCGCTTGTAAACGTATTTTGTGCTCAAGAAGCCCACCTACCAGGTGGGTTTTTTTATGGCCCGATATTACCTGGTGATGCGCCGTCATAGTGTTATTAGCATGCCTTATGCGCTATCGGCATGGATATATTGAGGGTATTTAGACTAAAGTTCAATGCTTATGTGTCTTCGTTGAAATATCGTTATATGGCTTTTTAAGTGTTTGAACTGTATGTGTTTTTTGTTAAAGGGGGAGTTGCAACTATAGGATTTGAAAAGACTTTTCTAGGCAAAGAGGTTGGCGGTGATTGCGCTGGCGGGGAGTGAATCGCTATGCTGAGCGACCATTTTCTTGCAGCAGCGGATCGGGGAAACACCCAGTTATAGGCGGGTAGAGATTTGTGTATAAAAATAAAAAACCGTCTATTGAATCATAACAACGCTGCTAATAAAACACCTTTGACTAGAGGCACGCCCATGAATAAAGGTCTTCACCAGCCCGGCGAGTTTCGCGATAACTGCGGCTTTGGCCTTATTGCCCATATGGAAGGGCAGGCCAGTCACGATTTGCTGAAAACTGCTATCGAATCACTCACCTGTATGACGCACCGGGGCGGGATTGCCGCTGACGGTAAAACCGGTGATGGCTGTGGGTTGCTGCTTAAAATGCCGATCCGTTTTATGCGCGAAGCCGCACAAGACGCGCTGAAGGTTACGTTGGGCGACCAGTTCGCCGTGGGCGTTGTTTTTCTACCCAATGATGATGCCCGTGCCGAGGCTGCGCGCGAGACGTTTGCGCGCGAATTGGGTGCTCGTGGTTTAAGCGTCGTCGGCTGGCGCGTTGTGCCCACTGATTCAAGCGTTTGTGGCCCCATGGCGCTTGACTGCCTGCCGCGTATCGAGCAGGTCTTTATCGAGCCTGGTGAGAGCGAGCAGTTCACTGTTGATCTGTTTATGGCGCGCCGTTATACCGAGCAGGCTTTACGGGCCGATGAAGACTTTTATGTCGCATCGCTCTCCTCTGACGTGGTGTCGTATAAAGGCTTGGTCATGCCGGAAGATCTCCCGGCATTTTATAAAGACCTAAACGACCCGCGTCTTGAAACCGCTATCTGTGTTTTCCATCAGCGTTTTTCAACCAATACGGCGCCGCGCTGGCCGCTGGCACAGCCGTTTCGTCTGCTGGCTCACAACGGTGAAATCAATACGATTGAGGCTAATCGCGGTTGGGCGAACTCACGCAAAGCCAACTTCGTTAACGAGCGCCTGCCCGATATCGCCCAGCTTGATGAAATCGTTAACACCACGGGGTCCGACTCTTCCAGCATGGACAATATGCTGGAAGTGCTGCTGACAGGGGGGATGGAGCTGCACCGTGCGGTGCGCATGATGGTACCGCCTGCCTGGCAGAACGTTGAAACCATGGATGCTGAGCTGCGCGCCTTCTACGAGTACAACTCCATGCACATGGAGCCGTGGGATGGTCCGGCGGGCGTGGTCATGACCGATGGCCGCCAAGCGGTGTGTATGCTGGACCGTAACGGCCTGCGTCCCGCTCGTTGGGTCATCACCAAAAACGGCTATATCACCCTGGCATCTGAGATTGGTACTTACGGTTACAAGCCTGAGGACGTGGTCGCCAAAGGCCGCGTAGGCCCTGGCCAAATGCTGGCAGTCGATACCCAAACCGGCGAAGTGCTGCATACCCGGGATATTGATGACCGTCTGAAGTCTGCCTATCCCTATAAGCGCTGGCTCAAGCAGGAAGCCAACTATCTTGAATCCGCACTCACCGAACTTGCACGCTTCCAGACCATGGATGCTGATGCGCTGAACGTGCACCAGAAGATGTTCCAGGTGACGTTTGAAGAGCGTGACCAAGTGCTGCGCCCGCTGGCCGAAAGCGGCCAGGAAGCCGTAGGTTCCATGGGTGATGACACACCCATGGCGGTGCTTTCTAGCCGTCCGCGCTTGTTAACCGACTTCTTCCGCCAGAAGTTTGCTCAGGTAACCAACCCGCCGATTGATCCGCTGCGTGAAGCCATCGTGATGTCGCTGGAAACCTGCTGTGGCGCGGAACTTAACGTTTTCAAGGCAACGCCTGCGCACGCGCATCGGTTAATCCTGACTACACCGGTACTTTCACCACGTAAATTTACCGCGCTGGTTAGCCAGGACGACCCAGCCTTTGCAAGCCACGCGTTGTCAATGGGCTACGATCCTGAACAGCAGAGCTTAAAGCAGGCGCTTAATGCGCTCTGTCAGAAAGCCGAAGCCCAGGTAAAAGCGGGCAAGGTGATCCTGGTACTTACCGATGCGGAGCTGCCCAAGGACATTATTCCTATTCAGGCGCCGCTCGCCGTTGGCGCGGTGCATACGCACCTGGGCCGCCTGGCATTGCGTCCCAACGCCAATATTATCGTTGAGACTGGCTACGCCCGGGATGCCCACCAGATGGCTGTGCTGTTTGGTATCGGTGCGACCGCCGTGTATCCGTGGCTTGCCTATCAGATTATGGCCGATATGCACCGTACGGGTGAGCTTACCGGCAACCCGGCCGACGACCGTGAGAACTATCGCAAAGGCTTGCAAAAAGGCCTGTTCAAGATTCTCTCTAAAATGGGCATCTCAACGCTGGCCTCCTATCGTGGCTCCATGCTGTTTGAAGCCGTAGGCCTTTCTGATGACGTGATGGATACCTGCTTTGCAGGCATGGCATCGCGTATTCAGGGCGCGGGTTTTACCGAGCTGCAAATGCAGCAGGAGCTGTTGGCCAAGGATGCCTGGATTACCCGTAAAGGGATCTCCCAAGGCGGTATGTTCAAGTATGTGCATGGTCATGAGTACCATGCCTATAACCCTGATGTGGTGAAGTCGCTGCAGGCTGCCGTGCAGGAGGGCAGCTACGCCAAGTGGAAGGCGTTTGCTCAGCTGGTTAATGAGCGCCCTGTTGCCACTATTCGTGATTTGCTGACGCTAAAGCCTGCCGCGACGCCGTTGCCGCTTGAAGAGGTCGAGCCGGTTGAAGCGCTGTTGCCGCGCTTTGATAGTGCCGGGATGTCGCTGGGAGCGCTCTCTCCTGAAGCGCACGAGGCGCTGGCCCAGGCAATGAACGAGGCGGGCGGGCGCTCCAACTCGGGTGAGGGCGGCGAAGACCCGGCCCGTTACGGGACGATCCGCAGCTCTAAAATCAAGCAGATCGCCTCGGGGCGCTTTGGAGTAACGCCTGCTTACCTGGTCAATGCAGAAGTGCTGCAGATTAAAGTCGCCCAGGGCGCGAAGCCGGGCGAAGGTGGCCAGCTACCTGGTGGCAAGGTCAACCAACTTATTGCGCGTCTGCGCCACGCGGTGCCTGGCGTCACGCTGATTTCACCGCCGCCGCACCACGATATTTACTCAATTGAAGACCTCGCGCAGCTGATCTTTGATCTTAAACAGATCAATCCGGATGCGCAGGTGTCGGTCAAGCTGGTATCTGAGCCGGGGATTGGCACTATCGCCACCGGCGTTGCCAAGGCTTACGCCGACCTGATCACCGTGTCCGGTTACGATGGTGGCACCGCAGCAAGCCCGCTGACCTCTATCAAGCATGCGGGCTCCCCTTGGGAGCTGGGCCTGCCTGAGGTGCACCAGGCGCTGCGTATCAACGGTCTGCGCGACAAGATTCGCCTGCAAACCGACGGCGGCCTCAAAACCGGATTGGACGTGGTCAAAGCGGCCATTCTGGGGGCGGAAAGCTTTGGTTTTGGTACCGCACCGATGGTGGCGCTGGGCTGTAAGTTCTTGCGCATTTGCCACTTGAACAACTGCGCTACCGGGGTCGCTACTCAGGATGACTTCCTGCGCGGCGAGCATTTCCGCGGCACGGTGGATATGGTCAAAAACTACTTCCGCTTTATCGCTGAAGAAGTGCGTGAGCTGATGGCTATGCTGGGCGTGCGCCAACTGACCGACCTGATTGGGCGTACTGACCTGCTGGAAGTGCTTGAAGGCAACACGGCAAGCCAGCGCAAGCTCGACCTGATGCCGTTATTGGCCAATGACTTTGTACCCGCCGAAGCCCCTCAGTTCTGCACGGTGAGCCGTAACGTGCCGCACGACCCGGGGGCCAAAAACCAGGAAGTGTTGGCGGCGCTGAAAGATGCCATTGAGCATCAAACCGGCGGTGAGTTCAGCTTTACGATCACCAACTGCGACCGCAGCGTTGGCGCACTTACCTCCGGCGCTATCGCCAAGCGTTATGGGGAAGAGGGCCTGGAAAGCGCGCCCGTTACTGCACGCTTTACCGGTGTGGCAGGGCAGAGCTTCGGCGTCTGGAATGCCCGAGGCCTTAACCTGTACCTGGAAGGCGATGCTAACGACTACGTGGGTAAGGGCATGAACGGCGGCAAAATCGTTATCGTGCCACCCAGAGTCAGCCAGTTCGAAAGCTATAAAACCGCGATTATCGGTAACACCTGCCTGTATGGCGCAACCGGCGGCACGTTGATGGCTGCGGGCACCGCTGGCGAGCGGTTCGCGGTGCGTAACTCCGGCGCCACGGCGGTGATTGAGGGCGCAGGCGACCACTGCTGCGAATACATGACCGGCGGCCTGGTATGTGTGCTGGGTGAGACGGGCGTTAACTTTGGCGCAGGCATGACCGGTGGGTTCGCTTATGTGCTGGATGAAGACCGCACCTTCGTGGACAAGTACAACCACGAGCTGGTCGAAATTCATCGCGTCAGTACCGAAGCCATGGAGGCCTACCGCCGCCATCTTCGCGAGCTGATTAGCACCTACGTCGAAGAGACGGGTTCTAGCCGTGGGGCAGCGATTTTAGAAGACTTTAGCGACTACTTGCGTCATTTCTGGCTGGTGAAGCCAAAAGCGGCGAGCCTGGGTAGCCTGCTGGATCAATCTCGGCGTCAGCCGCAATAAACCGCCTGTGTCTACGCTTCGAGGAGAAATATCATGGCTAACCGTTTAAATAACGATTTCCAGTTTGTTGATGTGGGTCGTCAAGACCCACAGAAAAAAGCCGCCCATGCGCGTGCCAAAGAGTTCGCCGAGATTTACGAGCCGTTCAAACCCACTGATGCGGCAAGCCAGGCGCACCGCTGCCTGCACTGCGGCAACCCGTACTGTGAGTGGAAGTGCCCGGTTCACAACTATATTCCCAACTGGCTGCAGTTGGTGGTGGAAGGCAACATCATTGAAGCCGCTGAGCTTTCGCATAAAACCAACTCGTTGCCGGAAGTGTGTGGCCGCGTATGCCCGCAAGATCGGCTGTGTGAAGGCGACTGTACGCTTAACGACGGCTTTGGCGCGGTCACCATTGGCTCGGTTGAGAAGTATATTACCGATACCGCGTTTGCCATGGGCTGGCGCCCGGACATGTCCAAGGTCGTGTGGACAGATAAAAAAGTCGCCATTGTAGGCGCAGGCCCTGCCGGGCTTGGTTGCGCTGATATTCTGGCGCGCAACGGCGTTAAACCCGTGGTGTTTGATAAGTACCCGGAAATCGGTGGCCTGCTAACCTTCGGCATTCCTGAGTTCAAGCTTGAAAAGAACGTCATGGAGCGTCGCCGGGCGGTGTTCGAGGAAATGGGCATTGAATTTCGTCTGAACACTGAAATCGGCACGGATATCGAGTTCGACACGCTGCTTCAGGAGTACGACGCGGTTTTCCTGGGCATGGGAACCTATAAGTACATGGAAGGCGGCTTCCCCGGGGAAGACTTGCCCGGCGTATATAAAGCGCTCGATTTCCTGATCGCTAACGTCAACCGCTGCCTGGGATTCGAAAAAGATCCAAACGATTACATCTCGATGGAAGGCAAGCGCGTCGTTGTTCTCGGCGGTGGCGATACCGCCATGGACTGTAACCGCACCTCGATCCGACAGGGTGCTGCGAGCGTTACCTGTGCTTATCGCCGTGACGAAGAGAACATGCCCGGCTCTCGCCGTGAAGTAACCAACGCGCGCGAAGAGGGCGTTGAGTTCCTGTTCAACCGCCAGCCGGTGGCGGTGGTGGGCGAAGAGAAGGTCGAAGGCGTGAAGGTTGTGCGCACTCGCCTCGGCGAACCTGACGAAAACGGCCGCCGTCGCCCTGAGGTGGTGCCAGGTTCTGAAGAAATTATTGCCGCCGATGCGGTGGTTGTAGCGTTTGGTTTCCAGGCAAGCCCAGCACCCTGGTTTGAAGGCTCACGCATTGATCTGAACGAGCGTGACCTGGTAAAAGCCCCCGAGCACGGCCAGTTTGCCTTTCAGACCAGCAATGAAAAAATCTTTGCCGGCGGCGATATGGTGCGCGGCTCTGACCTGGTGGTCACGGCTATTTATGAAGGCCGCCAGGCGGCAGAAGGTATATTGGACTACCTCGGCGTGTAATTCGGAGCAATGGGGTGCTTGCGGCACCCCTCGCCCTTCCCGAAGATCCTCTACAGTATACATTTATAGTGGCTATGCTTTTCGTGAGGGGTGGGCCGTGATGCTTTGGCGAATTGTAACCTGAATATTTGCTGGTTCATTTCATGCTTGCTCCAGCGCATCAATACCTGACTGGGCTACCTGGGTATCTTGAGCGGAGCTAACCCCTGATACTGCGATGGCACCGATCACATTGTCGCGAACATAGATTGGCAAGCCTCCTTCAAGAAGCCCTGTCATAGGCGTAGCCAGAAATGACAGCCGCCCTTGACCAAGAATTAACTCTTCATAAAACTGCGTTGGACGGCGCGTCAGCGCAGCCGTGCGAGCCTTGGCGGTGGCCATCTCCACTGTCATAGGGGCAGCGTCTTCTAGGCGTTGAAGATTCAATAGGTGACCACCGTCGTCAACGATGGCAATTGCCACTGGCCAGTTATGCTGTTGGGCGAAATGACGAGCGGCATTGGCTATGGATTGAACATCTTTATCAGTGAGGCAATGGCGTACTTTCATCAAAGTTTCTCCGGAGTAAGCAGAGTTTTCAGACACTGATTTAGGGTGGTCTGCGGGATGGCAATATCGAAGACAATGTCAAAGTGGTTACGACCGCTGCAGCTGCGTACTGCTGTAACTGGCATGTAGTGGGTCAGTCGTTCGGCTAATGCTAAACTCTGGTACTTGAAAACAGTAGTTTCCATCTCTCCCCAAGCTATGGCGACAGGTACAGGATTGTGAATCGGTAGGTGTAATGGACTTAGCTGTGCGGATTGATGGGGTGTTAGGTGTAGAGGCTGGTTAATATAGGTGCCGACCAGGGGTTGGAGATCGTAGATGCCGCTAACTAGCAAGGCGCCTTGGAAAGGTGATGAATCTGGCCAGATCCGACACAGCAACATTGCTGCCAAATGTGCGCCAGCGGAGCTGCCAACGAGGATGATTTTTGGCACTTGGCCCCGAGCTGCGTACCAAGTGCGTAGTGTAAGCAAGGCCTGAGCAACTTGGTCGACAATATATTCGAGAGGGACATTCGGCGCTAAACTATAGCCTACTGCAGCGTAGTCTAAGCCATGAGCGTTTAAGCCTGGGGCAGAGAACAGCGAGTCTTTTGCGCTCAGTTCCTGCCAGTAGCCACCGTGAATATATACGATCGTTGCCCCAGGGGATCGAGTGGCCTGGAATAGGAGGATCTTTTCCCTAGCCGCAGGCCCATAGCGTAATACTCGCGGCTGGCCGAGGAGCGCAATGGCTGCTTGGCTATCAGATCTATACTGAGTGAGAGTTTGCTTATAACTAGGTGCCAGTGAGCTCGGTGAATAGGCTCGTTCTCGTCTGTTCAGTGGAAGCTGATGGCCAAGAGGGTCGGAAACCTTCATCACATACATCCGTCCATTCCTCCTAAGGGATATAGCGGCGTTAGGTGCCTATGCAACTGACTTTTCACAGCAGCTAGGTTGATCTCTTCGAAGCTCTTGCAACCTTTGACGGCCAGACGAAGCAATTCTGATTGAATCTCTCCTCGAGCCTGTGCAGTGGCGTAAGGAAGGTTGCTGAAGGTCACCATGGAGTAGCGAGACATAAAGCGTTCTGGGTGCTCAGCTTCCAGCCACTGTGCCAGTTGCCGTTCCAGTTGATAGCCAGCACTACTGACCCGCTCTCGCATTTCAACATAGTTTTCTAGTGCCATAGCCTGGATTGCGCTGGCGTTGGGTTGGCGTTCTTCTTCATAGGCGCTTAGAGCTCTACTCAACTCTGGCTGTGCTGTTAGATACTTTGCCAACGCTGTGGCATCTTCCAGTGCGCAGTTCATACCCTGGCCGTGGAAGGGCACCATTGGGTGTGCAGCATCACCGATCAGTACTGCGCAGCCCTCGACTTGCCATTTGCGCAACCAGAGGGAGCCAAGCTGGCCAGTGGGGTTGTATTCGAAATCTTGTTCTAGGTTGGGTAAATATTCCGATAGATCTGGGTATATCCGCTCGAACCAGCTCCGCGCTACTTTACCCTCCGCAAGGCGCTTGAAACAGGCTTCGTCGGTATTGTCGTGCGGCAGGAAGAGCGTAGCGGTAAAGCTGCCGTCTATGTTCGGTAGGGCGATGCACATGTGTCCGCCACGCGGCCAAATGTGAAGAGCGTCGGCCTCAAGTCGCGGACAGCCATCGGCGCGAGATGGCATATAGAGCTCTTTATAGCCGTGGGGTTGCCACTCTCGGTGTTCTCCCAGCGAGGTAACGAGTGCCATGGCTCGACGCACGGCTGAGTCTGCACCATCAGCACCCACCAGCAGGTCGAAGGAAAGATGTTCACCTCCAGCTAGCGCACATTGTGCCGCCCAGTCAACTTGTTCGAGCGGAGTGTCAAAACGCAGGCGTACGCCGGCAGCTTCAGCGGCAGCAAGCAGTTGTTGATTAAAGCGGCCACGCTGGATAGACCATAGGACGTCTTCAGAACGGGGGCTGTAGGGTTGGTAGCTGGCGGGGTTCCCCAGCGAATGCACGCGCCGACCGCGCATAGCCACTGCTTCTGCTAGCACAGATGCCTCTAGCCCAATTAGCCGCAGAGCCTGTAGGCCACGTTCAGCCAGAGCTAGGTTGATTGATTTACCCGTGTTGGCCAAGCTTTTACGTGGGTCACCGCGTTTTTCCAGAAGAGTCACTTGCCAGCCTTGGCGCTGTAGCAAACAGGCCAGTAGAGGGCCAGCAAGCCCCGCTCCTACGATCAGCGCAGTGCGCTCTTGAGGGAGGTGAGTTGAATGTCGCGCCATCGTGATAGGCTCCTGGGTTCAGAGGTGGGTGCGCAACTGCCAGAGTTCGGGGAATAGAACTGTGTTGAGAGTGGAGCGAAGGTAGCTAACTCCGCTGGTGCCGCCGGTTCCCTGGCGATGGCCGATGATTCGTTCTACCGTGCAGAGGTGGCGAAAGCGCCAGTGCTTAACGCTGTCTTCTAATTCCACTAGTTGCTCGCCTAGGGTGTATAGCTCTCGGTGTTCCTCGGGCTGGCGATACACTTGCAACCAAGCTGCTTCCACTGAAGGAGAGTGACTAGTTGGCTCACTATGCTCAAATTGCAGCCGAGACTGGTCAATATCCATGCCGCGTGCAGCCATTAGGCGCACCACTTCATCATACAGTGATGGCGCCATTAAACGCTTTTGCAGTGCATGCAGGGCCAGTTCGTCCTGAGTGTGGTCTGCTAAGTGTGCTGAGGATTTGTTGCCAAGCAGGAACTCTATCTCACGAAACTGCACGGACTGATGCCCTGAGGCGCTGCCCAGCGACGGGCGCATAGCAAGAAAATCGCTAGGGGTTAGGGTCGCCAGCACGCTCCAGGCGTGATTCAAGTGATCCATGATCCGCTGTACTCGCGCGATGGCCTTCAGCGCGGCGGGTAGGTTATCACTGCCCAAATGCTGAATCGCCTGGGTCAACTCATACAGCATCAACTTCATCCACAGTTCAGCTGTCTGATGCTGGATGATAAACAACAATTCGTCAGGGATCTCGGAGCGTGGAACTTGGCTGTCTAAAATCTGCTTGAGATGTAGATAATCGTCATAGCGCATTTCGTTCGGGGCGGTGGCCGACGTCACACGCTTTCTGCCGGATAATGGGCATGGCATCGTAGTATCTCCTCAGGCCTTTGTCAGTGGTTTGCAGATATAGTTGATCTGACCACCGGCCACGGCAGGGAGAATAATAACCTCATCACCCTCGTTAATTGGTGTCTGTAGGCCGCTGTGAAAGCGCACGTCCTGATCGTTGACGTAAAGGTTTATAAATTTCACCAGAGCATCATCCTTTACCAGTCGTTGCTTCACTCCTGGCCAATCTCGCTCCAGGTCATCAATGACGTCAGCCAAGTTACTACCTTGGGCATCAACAGTGGCAGCTCCATTGGTTAAGGAGCGCATAATAGTGGGTATATGAATAGTGACAGGCATTTAGATTCCTTATTTATCAATAAAATAGTGGGGGTTGCTCGAAAGTCAGCTCTTGTTCCAGTATCCGACCATGCTTGATGTAGTAGCAGCGCATCGCTGGGCAGAAGTGTTTAACGGTGCTAATGATTAAGTGGTAGGCGTCGGGAAAGGCAGCGGCATAATCTACATCTGTGGAACTGGGATAGGGTTTTGAGGCAGTATGGGAGTGATAGATCACCAGTGGAAACTCACTACGTACGTCCATTTCCCGCCACACTAGTAGTTGTTCTCGTGGCTCGAAGATGAAAAAGTCTTTAGATTGAGCGGCATTGTGCATAGGTATCAGTCGGTGAGGTCTGGGCTCTCCTGCCAAGCTGGTGATGATGCCGCAGCATTCAATCGGGTGTTGCTCATGAGCTTGGCGGAAGAGGGCATCACGCATTGAAGTGGATAAATTCAGCATGATCGCACCTTAGTAACTTGCTAGAGTCGGATTGACATCGTGTACCCATGCCAATACGCCACCCTGCAAATTGCGCACGTTACTGAAACCGGCAGTGAGCATCGCCTGGACTACTTCTCTGGAGCGGGTGCCGGCCTTGCAGTACACCACGTAAGGTGCGTCTTTTTCGGCCATGACACCTTGGCCAAGGCTAGTTAGTACGTACGCCTTGGGCAGCAAATGTGCGCCCTCAATATGGACGATGTCCCACTCGTTCTGTTCGCGAACATCCAGCAGTGTCACTGTGGGCTCTTTAACCAGCAGTGTATGCAACTCAGTGGCGCTGATGCTTGGTACTTCGGTCTGTGCATTAGTTGGCTGGCCTATACCGCAGAACTGTGGATAGTCCTGGAGTGAGGTTATAGGTATACGCTGAGGGTCGCGCTGCAACGGCAGATAACGGTGACGCATGCGTAGTGCGTCGTAGACCATCAGTGTGCCAAGCAATGTCTCACCGATACCGGTGATCAGCTTAATGGCTTCTGTGCTCATCGCTGAAGCCACAGCGGCGCAAAGAACGCCGAGCACGCCGCCTTCTGAGCAGGACGGAGCGAATTGTGGCGGGGGTGGCTCAGGATAGAGGTCTCTGTAGTTCAGCCCACCATTCGGAGCATTTTCCCAAAATACGCTGACCTGCCCTTCAAATCGGTAGATTGAGCCCCACACATAAGGTTTATTGGCCATCACGCAAGCGTCGTTAACCAGATAACGAGTGGCGAAGTTATCGGCCCCATCGATGATCAGGTCGTATTGGTCGAACAGTTCAAGGGCATTGCTGTTATCCAAGCGAAGCTCATGCAGTTGCACCTTTACATTGGGGTTTAGTGCCTTGATGGCGAGGCTAGCGCTTTTTGTCTTGGGCTGACCCAAAGTATTCATGTTGTGGATCACTTGACGTTGCAGGTTTGAGGCTTCGACTAGGTCAAAGTCAACGATGCCCAGTGTGCCAATACCTGCTGCGGCTAGGTAGAGCAGAGTAGGAGAACCTAATCCTCCGGCGCCAATCACTAGAACTCGGGCGTTTTTTAGGCGTTGCTGCCCAGTCAAACCTAATTCGGGAATTAAGATGTGACGACTGTAGCGTGATAACTCCTCAGGGATTAGTTTGGCTCCTTGATTACTAACCAGAGGTGCTAGGTCTCGAGGTAATACCGATGCGTCATCATGTTGATTCCTAGTGGTCATAGGTCAGCTCCGTTCGAGGTTCAAAACTTGCGCCAAGGCTTGGCGTAGGATGTGCATTTCGTCGGTGGTACCAAGGGTGATACGTACCCACTTATCAAGTCCCGGCCAACTTCTGCCGACTTTCACACCCAGTTGCGCGAGCTCCTCAATTATCGTGGCGACGGGCCGTTGACAGTCGATCAATAGGCAGTTGCTGTGGGAGTTGCTGTGGCGCAAGCCATAGCCGCCTAGCCAATCTGTGAAAGCTTGGCGTTCCTTCTTAGTGGCATGCTTACGCCGTGTGCATTCGGCTTCGTCAGCTAGACACGCAAGGGCAGCGGCTGCCGCCGGTGCCGGTACGTCATGAGCCGGTTGTGTATGGATGCGATTAAGCAGCTCTGGTTGCGCCACTGCATACCCAATGCGCAGACCTGCCAGTCCGTAGATTTTCGAGAAGGTGCGTGTAACAACCAAGTTTGGATGTTCTCGTAGTGCAGCGATCATCGAGGGCTCGTCACTGAATTCCACATAGGCTTCATCTACTAGCACCACGGCCTGTTGGGTCAGGTTGGCGGCGCCGTGAATCAGTCGAAGGAGCGCATCATGGGGCGTTACGCTGCCGGTGGGGTTGTTGGGGTTGGCCACATAGATCAATCCTCCTGCACCAGCCTCAAGCATCGCTGACACATTATGTTCCCCGTCTGCTAGTAAGGGTATCTGGCACACTGGCCGTTCATGCAGCCGTGCAGCTTGCTCACACACTGGAAAACCAGGCGCCCCTACCACTAGTGGTTTTTGAGCATTTGTGAAGGCCAGTGTCGCGTAGTGCAGAGCACGGTTCGAGCCTGGATAAAGCGATATCCATTCATTGGGAATTTGGTGTCGGTCGGCCAGGTCTTGACGTAGCTGTTCGACCAGTTCGAATTGATAGCGTGAAGATATCCTCACTGCATTCCGTGCAGCCTCTAGTGCTGCTGTTGGCACGCCGTAGGGCGATTCATTCAAGTTGAGGGAAATCGGCGCTTGACTTGCCCGCATGAAGTTTCCGCTTGACTCCTGGCGGCAGTATGGTGACTGCATTATGTTATGTTCCTTTTGTTTAGTTTTAAATCAATTGGTTAAAGTGAGTCGCGCACCGATTTTGGCGTGTAGCCGAAAAATTTTGTGAAGGCGGCACTAAAATTGTTTGGGTGCTGGTAGCCTACTTGGTAGGCCGATTCCGATACTCGGTATCCAGCCGCTAATAGTTCTTGTGCGCGCTGCATGCGCATCTCCAACAAGTGTTGGGCGGGACTGTTGCTGTAGGCCTGACGGAAACATTCCTTGAGTTTGTACTCACTGATGCCCAGCTCCGCGCACAAGCAAGCATTGTTTATAGGCTGGCTCAAGTGGGTGCGCATGAAGGTTTCAACTCTTTCAAGCAAGTCCACATCACGGCCTGTAATTCCTCCTCTCTGTACCTCACCGGGGGCCAGCAGGTTGAGCTGTTCACCGAGCAGGCTTAGAGCATGGATACGCTGGCGCAGCCCGTCTTGCTCTCCTACCCTCGGGTTCTTGAAAAATCTGAGATGTTCACTGGCTCGGCTGTTGACGTGAGAGATTTTGCGAAAGCTTTCGTTATGGCGCAGAGCTTTGCCAAGTAATCGATCACAGCGCTCTGGCCCGATATAACGCGTAAGTGCTGACTCAGAAACCACTAGGCGCAACTGCTGGATGGGTTCGTCGGCGGCGTAGCGCCTTTCACCAATGCCTTCCTGAAATACTGAAACCGTAGTTCGGTTGGCTGAGAAGGGTAAGCTGTTACCTACTCGGTCTAAGAACTCGGATTGTCCTGAAAGACCGAATGTGATCACCAGGGTTCGTTCATTGCCTTCGTGCTGACAAGCTTCGCGTAACTCGCGTCCCGAAGAGATTCGAGAGCGGACAACTGAGAAACCTGCCTCGCAATCCAGTCGCTCAATTAATGTATGGCTTCGAGAAGAATCGCTTTGACGGCATGTCCATTTCTGCAGTTCTTGATCAGTGGCCAATTTCGGTTTTGACAAGCAGTTCACAACACATCACTCCTTATCCATCTTAATCAGCAGGCGTTTCGGCGTGGGCAGCAATGAAACGCCAATAAGCCCCTAGGCGCAGTGTCTGCAATCTGTGGCTGGGGTAATCAGAGCACAGGCGGTACAGGCAAAAAATGGCTTCGCATGAATAGCATACGGAAACCTTCGATTTTCATATGTAATGCGAATGATTAGCATTACCTCAATAAAGTATCATCCCTCATGTCATCTCGACAATTGCCAGCAGGCTGATTACTCGTTGCTCAATATCCGATCCGAGGTAGGGCATATACGGGGGCGCGCATTGATTCTGGTTAAATTTGGCAGAGTAAGGAGGAGGGGGATGATCCCGATTGTTGTGAAACCGCCACTGACGGGGATTACGATATCCTTGACTCCTGCGCCAATAGGGTTGGAAGCGGTTGCAGAGGCTTTTATCCACCGAGCAGAGCTGCTTGGTGCACGAGTAGAGAGGAATCTGCAGTCCACCGCTAACAAGCTGGTAGCACAGTTCGAAGATGGTGGGGGTGCACGAGTGGTTGTGTACTTACGTGGCTGGCCTTGTGGTAATCAGCCAATAAGCGAGGCGCTGGCGCAGGCAGCTTGTGGGCTGAGTGGTTGGCATGCTCGCAATGCAGGTGGTGTATTTGCTCTGGGGCCGGACTATCTATCGGTGCTATCCGCATCACTTATGTGCACTACTGGCGTAGCCGCTCTGATTGGCCAGTACCGTGGTAGTGGTAGCCGTGAAGTAAACCTGAGCCTGGGCGGAGTCGGGTTGTTATCTATGGCTCAGTATTTGGCTATGGATGACGCTGGCCAAGCCTCTCCATCCAAAGCAGGCATAGATTGGTCTTCACCTCCCTTTATCAGTGTCGAAGGGCACCTCTTTGAGCTTGAAGCACTGAGCCCTGAGGCTTGGCTAAGCTTTTGGAGTAGGTTACAGGTTTCGGCAGTTGACATCGCAGCAGCTTGGTCGCCCTTCCTACAGCGCTATACCACCGCCCAAGCGCTGCTGCCGTCCAGCCTATTTGATGCCTGTTCCAGCCGACGATTGGTGGATCTGCAGCGCATGGCTAGAAACAGTGGTGTGGATATATGCCCACTGCGTTCGGGAACTGTGGTGTCTTGGCAGACACATGGCCCTTGGTCTTTCGGAGAGCCACGAGTGGCCGCGTGTAGCTCCACGTTAAACACTGCACCGGAGCGGCCATTGACAGGGTTGCGGGGGATTGAAGCTTGTCGATTGATTCAGGGGCCGCTGGCGGGACACCTGTTGCGCGAACTTGGCATGGAACTGGTAAAGGTAGAACCACCTGGCAGCGACCCGATGCGAGGTATGGCGCCATTGGTGAACGAGTTGTCGGTACATTTTCATGCCATCAATCGGGATAAGTCGTGTGTCGAGCTTAATCTGCGCAGCGGGGGGGACCGGGAACGCTTGCTACAGATGGCTGGCGGCGCAGATGTCTTCCTGCATAACTGGGCGCCTGGCCGAGCCGAGCGTTTAGGGTTGACGCCTGACATACTGCGTCGCCAGTCATCCTCACTCATCTATGCTTCGGCGTCTGGTACTGGTCGAGTACCAAAAATGAATGATCCACTTGCCACCGATTTCATGATCCAGGCGTATAGCGGTTTAGCATGCCGGATCAACCAAGCAGAAAGTCCCGCTGGAGCGTTACTGACGTTGGTGGACGTGCTTGGTGGAGTGGCCCTAGCCGAAGGTGTTGTTGCTGCACTTTACGCTCGCTATGCACATCAGCAGGTTCTGGAGCTAGATTCAGCCATGGCCGGAGCTGCTGCGCTGCTTATGGCGTCTAGCCCTGGCTCACCCCCGGCACGGAGTTTCGCCACTGCCGATGGTTACGTGATGGTTGAGTCGTGCTCCAGGCACATGTTGTCAGAGTTAGACCTGCGCTCGCTAGCGACTACCAAGGCGCTGACTTTGCTGGCAAAGCAAGGGGTTATCGCTACCCCCGTTTCTTTTTGTGCTGCTGATGTCGGAGCCCACCCCAACTTGTCAGGCACGCTGAGCCGTGACGAACATGGTCTGAATGTTGCCACCCCTTGGATCATTAATGCTTAAGGACAATGTAACATGCCTAATGAACTAGCCATGCGGCAGAATCAAAGTCAACTCAAAAAAACACAGGTGTTGGATTGGGTTCCTACCAGCCTACGCGAGCGTTGGGCCTCGGAAGGTATCTACCCGAATAAAGGCTTGTTTGAGGCCTTTCTGGATATTGCTCAAGTGCGTCCGATGGATGCAGCCGTTATCGAGGGTGCCGACAGCCTCAGCTATGCTCAATTGCGAGCGCGAAGTCTCAGCCTAGCCCAAGTGCTGCATGATATGGGAGTTGGTGCGGGAGATGTGGTGGCAGTGAACTTACCAAATGGGTGGCGTGCCTGTGCTGTAGACTTGGCTGTAGCCGCATTGGGGGCGATTGTGCTGCCATATCCAATGGGGCGACGCAAACGCGATACCCGCGCTATGCTCACCAAATCCGCCGCACGCGTTCTGGTATGTAAACGAAAGGTAGGCGACACCGATTACGCTGAGTTGGTCGATAGTTTGAAGCATGAATTACCGGCACTAGAGCAGGTGCTGGTATGCGGACAACGTTACCAAAATTGGCCGAGTTTGGCTGAGTGTTGGGAAAGGTCAGAATTCAATGCCCTCAGCGTGCGCGTCGATCCTAATGCTGGAGCCCGCCTGATAGCTTCTTCAGGCTCGGAGTCTGAGCCTAAATTGGTGCTTTACTCGCACAATGCGTTGGTGGGTGGTCAGACAGCTTATCTACACAGCTTGGTTCAGGATTCATCGAAAATACGTGCACTTTTTGCGGTGCCGCTAGCTTCGCCCTTTGGCTCGCTTGGCACTCCCTGCACTTTGGCTTCCCTTGGGGGAGTTCTCATTTGCTTGGATCGCTTCGAGCCGGACGAAGTGCTACGTCTGCTCTCCCAACAACGAGCCACACACCTTTTTGCTGGCCCTAATATGGTTGACATGCTGTTGGCTAGTCCTTTGCTCCAGCCATGTGGGTCTGAATCGCTTGATTTCTCCTCTCTCACGACGATCGTCAGCGGAGGCTCAGCACTGAGTGAGCAGACTTATGAAGGGGTACGTAACAAACTAGGGTGCACGCTGATCCAGTCCTACGGTTCTGCTGACGGTATTGCCTGCCATACTGAGCTTGATGACCGGCCTGAAACGACTGTGCGGACTGTCGGTTGCCCCGATCCGACAGTGATTAGCGTGAGCATTCGCAATGATTTGGGCCAGCAGCTCGGCTGTGGTGAAGAGGGAGAAATATGGGCGCGCGGACCTATGACGCCGATGTGCTACTACGGTGCACCGGAACTGGATCAGCGCTACCGCAACACCGAAGGTTGGGTGCGTATAGGTGATCATGGATTACTTGATGCTGAAGGGCGTCTGCGCATTGTTGGTCGACGTGCTGACACTGTGCTACGCGGCGGTTATAAAATTAATCTTGTTGAAGTGGCCCATATATTGCGCGGTCATCCTGCGGTTGACCAGAGTGTGGTGCTCAACAACCCTACTGAAGATGGCAAGCCGAGCCTGGATGCTTTTGTAGTCATGCAGCCTGGCCGTCACGCGCTGACGTTGGAGAAAATGCTGGCGTATCTCGTAAAGGAAGTGGGTGCTCAGCCGAGTCAACTGCCTGATACGCTGACGTGTGTGCCTGAGTTGCCATTGGCGCCATCTGGTAAGGTTGACCAGAAGGCGTTACTACAACGCTGTAAGGCGGTCTGGAACGGTGTTTCAGCACAGCCGGTAATTGACTTATTGATGGGGGTGGAGCGCGCAGGCGTGTTACGTGCGGCTATCGAGCTCCAATTGTTTGATCAAATGGGCGAAGGCGTCACCGCTGAGGTACTGGCTGAGCGTATTCAGGCCAGCCCCCGTGGTACTCGCATCCTGCTCGATGCTCTCGCTGGGCTGGGGCTAGTGTCAAACGAACCCGGCCACTCCTACTATCGTGCTAGTTCTTTGGGAGAGAAATTCTTGTGTCGTACTTCACCCCATTATGTCGGTGGCTTGACACAAGTTTACACCGCTGACCTGATGTGGGACGCCTTCCGCGATTTTAAGGGCGCGGTAGTAGCTGGTGGTAGCGTTCTTTCGCAAAGCCTGGAAGCGGCTAATCACCCATATTGGAAAGAATTCTCTCAGGGCATCACTAACACTGCGCGAGTTACTGCTCGACGTTTAGCTGACCAAATACTGCCATGGCTGGGCGAGCGTTCGCAGCCTGAGGTTCTGGACTTGGCCTGCGGAAACGGTACCTACGGCTTCACACTGGCTGCCAAACAACCTTCGATGAGAGTGTGGGGAGTTGACTGGCCAGACAGCGAAGAGTTATTTGAGAAAACCGCTGAGTGTTTTGGTGTTTGTGAGCAGGTACGTTTCATTCCTGGTGACCTCTTTGAAGTAAGGTTTGAGCAGCGCTTTGACTTGATCATTCTTAGTCAAGTGTTACACCACTTCGATGAATCTCAGTGTTGGCACCTGTTGGCGCGTTTGCAATCTTGGCTGAAACCCGGAGGGCGGGTTCTAATTGCTGGCTTCATGCGCTCCAATGCACCACCCGAACAGGAACCGATTCAACGGCTGTTTGCAGCACAGATGCTCAGCCTCACTGAGGCTGGTGACTGTCATTCGATAGAGTTGGTGCAGCAATTACTAGCCGAACAAGGTTGGCAGGATATTAAAACCAACCGTCTGAGAGGACTGCCTATTCAGTGCGTGCTGGCAACTAGAGGTGACTCGGGGGTAGAGGCATGACCCCGGTTCTCTGGCGCTTGTCGCGGCCTTTGCGTCCTTCGATTTTACTGGCTGCGTTCGGCCAAGTGGTTGTCACCGCCTGTCATGTTGGTCAGGCGCTATGCTTAGCCAGTGCTTTGGCCGGGCTATTCGCTGACCAGCCATTGTCCGAACTATGGTGGCCGCTGTCGGTTTTTTTTGTTTTTACTTGGCTACGCATCGTGCTGATGGGGTTGTCTGAAGCACTCGCTATGCGTGTGGCAGGGCTTGCCCGGCACTACTTGCGTCAGCGCCTGATTGGTCAGGTATTACGTGTGGCGGCTGATCCGGCCAGCGACCGAGATAGCGGGGAACTGAGTACCACCTTGGTGCAGTCGGTGGAAGCCTTGCAAGCCTATTACAGCCGTTATGTGCCTGCAGTGCTGGGTGCGGTGTTTGGTGGCGGGGGTGTGCTACTGCTAATGGCGTATTTCGATAGCCGTTCTGCCCTTGTGGCTGCTCTTGCTGCGCTGGCGCTACCCTTTACTGATCGCCTCTGGTTGCGTTGGCGGCGCGCTTCTGCAGGTGGGTTGTTCGCGAGTATGGGGCGTTTTTCCGCGTATTTGCTCGACAGCTTGCGCGGCGTCACCACGCTCAAGGCCTTCAATGCTCAGACCCGGCGCCGTCAGGTACTCAGTCAACAGGCACGGGATCTGCGTGAGCAGGCCATGGGTGTGCTTTACGCCATTCTCATGCGTAACGGCGCAACAGGGCTGCTTAGCTTGGGTGGTTTAGCGTTGGTGACTGCGCTTAGCGCTCAGCGCGCCGTTGCCGGTGAGCTATCGCCGTTTGCGTTGTTGGCCGTTGTGCTGCTGGCCCGCGAGGCCTTCGGTACGCTGGAAAAGCTTGATAAGACCTTCCACATTGCATGGTCGGGTAATGCGGCGGCGGCCCCCGTCATTCGTTTACTTGACGCTATACCTGGGGTGCCAGAGCCGATTGAGGCCCGGGCTTTACCGACCCATCATGGAGTGGCCTTTGATAGCGTTAGTTATACCTGGCCGGGTGGCTGCGAACCTGCGTTGCACAATGTGAATTTTACGCTTGAGCCTGGTGAGTTCGTGGCTGTGGTAGGGCCCTCTGGCGCAGGAAAATCGACCCTGGCAGCTCTATTGATGCGCTTTGTTGCACCTGACTGCGGCCGCGTCAGCCTGGGCGGCGTTGATCTTCGCGATTTGCGCGTCAATGACGTATACGAAAACGTCAGTGGCGTGTTCCAACATAGTGTGCTGCTGCATGGCAGCATCGAAGAGAACTTGAGGATGGGGGCTCCTCAAGCCAGTGATGAGGATCTGGCTGAGGCATGCCGGGTAGCGTCACTGGAATCGTGGATTTCAAGTCTTGAAAAAGGCGTTGCCACTGCCGTGGGAGAAGGCGGCGCGCGACTTTCTGGCGGTCAGCGACAGCGCATAGCTATCGCACGTGCTTGGCTAAAAAATACACCGGTCATGGTGTTGGACGAGGCGACCGCGAACGTGGACGTTGCCAGCGAAACCCACATTGGAGAGGCCATCGAGCGGCTTCGCGGTCAGCGTTCGCTACTGGTGATTGCACATCGTCTAGCCAACGTTCGGAATGCCGACCGCATTCTGGTGCTTGATCGTGGTCGTTTAGTTGAGATCGGTGATCACCACAACCTACTGACCCGAAATGGCCTCTATGCGCGCCTCTGGAACCGGCAGCACGCCCACGAAGCGTCGCCCCAAACCGAGGAAGAACTAATATGAAAGTCAATGTCCACGAAATTCCCCAGGGGCCGCGTAGCACATGGGGTGACCTGTTACGCCTTTCCGCTGGCCAGCCGCGCCTGCTAGCACTCACTATCGCTGCTACGCTCATTGCCCAGGCTGGCATGGTGACAAGCCTTGCGTTGGGTGCCTGGCTAGCAGGTTTGGCGCTGACGGGTGCACCGGAGAGCCTCTGGCAACCCGTGCTTTGGGGCATGCTTGTCAGCGCCGTTGCTGGGGCCGGTGGTCGCTGGTGGCAGGCACATATCTCCCATGCCTTTGCTTTTGCTCTGATCGAAACGCTGCAGGTGGGCATTTACGACGGTCTAGAGCGTGCCGCCCCAGGTGGTTTGTCCGACACCCGCAGCGGCGAGCAGGCCAACGTGGCGCTGAACGATGCTCAGGCGCTGGAACACTTTTTTGCCCACACCCTGGCCGATACCATCGCTGCAGTTGTGGTACCGCTGTTGGCACTGCTGGCGCTGGCCTGGATACAGCCTTGGCTTACTTTAGTGTTACTGCCATTTCTGCCGACTCTGACCAGCGTGCCATTCTGGCTGGGGGAGCGTGCTTTTCGCCAGGGGCGCGAGATGAATGCCGCGCTAGCGGGACTAAACGCTGAAGTGATTGAGGGCATTGAGGCGCGTCGAGAGATCCTCTTGTTCAATCAGGAGGCGGCTTGGCGCGCTCGGCTGGGGCAGTATCTGGCGCGGCTGAAGAGCGAGCAGCGTCGTTACGCCTTGCGAACAGGCGCGGAGCAAGGCGGTATAGAGCTGATCCAGTCCTTAGCATTGATCACCGCGCTGGTGGCCAGCGCAGTGTTGCTTGAATATCAAGCCCTAGCGTTGGCTCAAGTTCCGCTATCGGTCGTGCTGGTAGGCGCGGCACTGCTACCTTTGGCAGAGGTAGCGCGCAGTGCCAGCCAACTGGGTGCAGTGCGCGCCAGTGCGGCACGGGTGTTGGCGTTGCTGCATCAGCGTTCGCCGATTCAGGACAATGGCCAGCGATTGCCTAAGGATGCCAGCATCGAATTCAACCAAGTGGTGTTCGCCCATTCCGAGCGCCCTGTGCTGCAGGGTGTCAACTTCCGGGTAGAAACGGGTGAGATGGTCGCACTGGTTGGCCCCTCAGGATCTGGCAAGACCACCTGCGCCAACTTACTAATGCGCTTCTATGAGGTGCAGAGCGGCACAGTGAAGCTGGGCAGCGAAGATCTGCGTGATATTCCCCTATCCGAGCTGCGCCACTGGATCGCCTGGGTTGGTCAGGAGGCCTACTTGTTTGACGACAGTATCGAGGGCAACTTGCGCTTGGGCAAACCAGAGGCGACGCAGCAGGAAATCGAAATCGCTGCGCATCAGGCCCAGGCCCACGATTTCATTCAGGCCCTACCTGAGGGCTACCAAACGCGTTGCGGCGCGAATGGTGCGCGGCTTTCAGGTGGTCAGCGTCAGCGTATCGCCATCGCCCGGGCACTGCTGTCTCAAGCGCCCGTGCTGGTAATGGATGAAGCTTCATCCAGCCTCGATGCTGACAGTGAACATGCCCTGCAGCAGGCCTTGTTGGCGCTTCGTGGGCAGTACACGCTACTGGTGGTAGCACATCGTCCAAGCACCATTGCTCAGGCTGACAGGGTCGTACTCCTGCAGGATGGCTGCATTCTCGATCAGGGCTCTCATGAGCAGTTGCTGCACCGTTGCGAGCAATATGTCCAGTTGCTCGCGCAGCCAGCCAGCGCTTAAAAACACATGCTTAGCAACGAGTACCTTAAGCGTTTAGCTCCAGAAACTTAAAACCTGGGAATACCGACATGAAAGCCCCCGCCATTTCGTACTGGTCGTTGCAGTTGCTGCTCGGCTGGATCAACTTCGCTATGACCGCACCAATGATCTATCTCTACCTAGGGTTACCGCTGGTGATGCGCCAGCAGGGGTGGTCCGGCACCGCCATCGGCCTCTTCCAATTGGCAGGGTTGCCGGCCGTGCTCAAGTTCGTATTGGCTGCTCCGGTAGATCGCTGGGCGCGAGATACCGCCGGTTATCGGCGCTGGAGCTTAGTACTGTTGGTCGGTTATGCCGCAAGCCTTGTAGCGCTGGCGGGGCTCGACATAGGAAAAACGGGCTTCACGACGTTATTCGCCCTGGCGATGCTGGCTAGCTTATTCGGCACTTGGGCCGACGCGCCGGTCAATGCCTTGGCTATTCGCTGTTTACCCGAGACTGAACGTATGCGCGCAGGCACTATCCGTTCAGCCGCCAGTTCATTGGGGGCAGTGTTCGGGGGTGGTGCGATGCTCATTTTGCATGATCGTGTTGGCTGGTCTTGGCCGTTCTTTGTGCTGGGGGTTGGACTGTTGTTGGCCCTTGTCGGACTTTATCTCATACGCCCAGTGCATCTTGATACGATAGCGACACCCAAACGCTCAGAGGTGGGGGTGCGCCAATGGGTTGGCTATTTCGCTTCTGCTCAGCGTCGCCGTTGGGTGGTCGTGTTGATGCTCTATTTCCCCTTTATTGGCACTGCCTGGGTATACCTTAAACCGTTACTGCTCGATCAAGGACTGCCGTCCGGTCAGGTGGCCGTGGTAGCTGGTTTGCTGGGTGGCGTGGTCGGTGCTTTGGGCAGTCTGCTAGGCGGTTATGTCACTTACCGTCGTGGTTTGCACTATGCCCTGCCTGGCTTTGCAATGCTCGCCCTCGTTGCCTTGGCTGCATTATCGGCGGCGTTGGCCAGCCATGCGAGCTTGCCGTTGCTAACTGCCTGCACCGTGCTTCTGGCGCTGGCCATGGGCGCCTCGGCTGGATTAGTGTTTGGCATGATGATGTACTACACCCGTGAAGGTTTGACGGCTGTGGACTATGGTCTGCAATCGAGTCTATTCGTGCTCACGCGTACGGTTGTGCCCATGCTCGCAGGGCTGCTGCTTGACCATTTCGGGTATCTGGGCATGTTAAGCGCTCTGATGGCTGGCATGCTGGGAATAGGTTACTGGAGCCTGCGATTTGTGCGGGGCATGGGCGAGATGCCACCAAAGATGGGGCGTGTCGCCTGATTCCCGAACCGTTGTGGTCACTATAGTGGGGTACTGCGGAGCTAGGTCGGTTGTGCTGAGAACATCGTGATGTTAGCCGTGTCCGGTGTCGACTTCCGGCACCACTGACATGCCGACTTTTAACTGTTGGGCTTGAGGTTGACCTGGATCGATGGCGATGCGCACCGGTAGACGTTGGACGATCTTGGTGAAATTACCTGTGGCGTTGTGGGGTTGAATGGCTGAAAAGCTCACCGAGCTGGCTGGGCCTAGGCTATCCACTCTGCCGGTTAGGGTGATGTTGGGGAGAGCATCGATGGTGAAACTTACCGGTTGGCTGGGCCGCATACGGGCGATTTGTGTTTCACGGAAATTGGCGGTGATATAGAGATTGTCCAGAGGAACTAAGGTCAGCAGCGTTTCACCGATTTTCATATAGCCGCCGAGGCGCACCACTTTCTGAGCGACGATACCTTTCACCGGTGCTGTAATGTGGGTGTAGGATAATGCCAATTCCGCTGCGTCCAGTTTGGCCTGAGCGATGTTTTGCGCCGCTTGGGCTTTCTCTAGGTCGGCCTGCAACACTTCCAACGCCTGTTGGGTAGCGGTATAGGCGGCCTGGTCGCCGATCAGGGTGGCCCTTGATGCAGCTAACTCTGCCTCTGCCCTTTGCAGCGACTGAACGGTACCGGCACCGCGGGCGCGCAGGTTGAGGTAGCGTTCTCGCTCCTGTCGAGCCAGTGTCACTGCGGCCTGATCGACGTCAAGTTTTGCCTGTGCTTGATGAATGCGACTTTCCTGACGCACGATTTGCGCTTGTAGACTGACGATTTCCGCAGCTGCCTGGGCCAGTCCAGCACTTGCTTCTTCCACCTTAGCTCGTGTATCGCTGTCATCGATCTCTACTAGCAGGTCGCCGACGCTCACCGTCTGGTTTTCTTCCACCAGTACCCGCTGTACACGACCGGCAACCTGCGACGCCACCCGTGTTAGATCTGCCTGTATATAAGCATCGTTGGTGGATTGATATCTGGCGGCGCTTTCCGGGCGGTTCAGCGCATAGACACCCGTAATTGCCAGGGCCAGGAGTATCAGAATGAAAGGAGTTCGCAAGCGACGTAATGAGGTCATGGCTATTATTCCGGTGAACGAGAGGGAGGTGACGGTGGCGTTACGGGCGTGAGACAGAGCGTCAGCGGAATCAGCATCAGGGCAAGCACGCTAAGTGCCCGGTAAGCGTCGGCGGTGGCCAGCGTGACGGCTTGGGTAGTGACGGCGTCGGACAACGTCATCAGTTGGTCTTCATGCATTCCTAGGGCGGCGCCAGCTCGAGCCATGCTGTCCAGCAACATGTCGCTGTGAAAATGGCTTTGAATCAGTATCAACTGAGTGACCAGCGCGCTGCCCAGGGCGGTGCCGAAGGCGCGCAGCATATTCACCAGCCCGGATACGAAGGGGCCTTCCATTGGCTGTACCACACTGGTAGCCAGAAATAGCAGTGAGACCACCGCCATTGGCTGGCCGATCGCTTGCAGTGCTTGTACAGCGACGAACTGGTGCCACATCCATTCACTGGTGATTTGGGCGCCTAGCCAGCAGGCTATCGCCACAATCAGCAGGCCAGTGGCAAATACCTTGCGTGCATCCATCCAAGGCTGGTATAGAAGCAGAGCCACCAGGGAGCCGAGCACCAACTGTGGTAGCCCGATGGTGAGCCCAACGGCACTGGATTGCAGTGGTCTATAACCTTGCACTTGGGCGAGAAAATTAAGCGGCAGTAGAGCGCCGGACATCAGCACAACCAACAGCCCAACAAACAGGGTGAAGCCCAGCCCAAGGTTGCGCCGGGAAAGCAGTTGAAGGCGGATAAAAGGGCTGGGATGATGCCACTCGCTGAGCAGACCGGCGAAGGTGGCGATTAGGCCGCCAGCAAGTGCACTGCAGATCAGTGTTGAATGAAACCAGCCAAGACGTACACCCTGACTGAGAACTATCGCAAGCAGCGCTAATCCGGTAACCAGACAAATATGGCCGATCCAGTTGCCCTGACCGAAGCGCTCATGGCGTGGTGGATCCTGAGGGAGGCCCCATGCACATAGCGCTAAGCTGAACATACCCAGCGGAACGATTTGCCAGTAGACCCACCGCCAGTCGAACAACTGATCTGTCCACACGCCAGCCAGCCACACCGCCAGATTGGGTGCTAGGGTGGCAGTCATGGCGAATAGCGCCAAACCGTGCAGGCGAATATGAAACGGCAGAAAACGCAGCGCTGCCATCATCAGTGTCGGGATCAGACCGCCAGCGACGGCACCTTGCAGACCGCGCAGTAGGAGCATGGACGGTAGCGACTGGGCAAAGGGCAGTAGTAATCCGAGCAGCGTGGCAGCGGAGATTAACACCAGTTGATAACGGCGCAGTGATAGGGTGATGGCGAACCAGGCGGCAAACGGTTGTACCGTGATTTCGCCAACGAGATAGACGGTATCCAGCCAGGAGGCAGCGTCGGCACCCAAACCATGGGCGCCGCGAATATCTGGCAATGATAAGGCAGGAACCCGGTTGTTAAATCCTGCCATGATGGCTGCGATGAATACGCCGGTCAGCCCGGCGATAAGCCGAGGGCCAAAAACAGGCTGGGCTGGGGTGGCGGTGCGGGTATTAGGCATGGAGAGCGCTCCGGCGATCACAATCGCCAAGTGAAGCGCATTCCTACCTCCCGGGGCGGGCTGTAGATGGTGACGAAGCCGTTCTGGTAGCCCACGGCGTCATAGCGCTTATCGCCGATGTTGTCGGCGTAGGCGGCGAGCTCCCAATCACCTAACTGATAGCCAGCGACCAAGTTGAGCAGTGCATAGTCGTTACGCTCGTATTGGTTGGCGGCGTCTAGGTAGACTTTGCTGCTACCGACCAGGCTGCCCTGGGTGTACCAGCCTTCTGGATCGTCGTAGCGTAGGCTCAAATAACCGGTAAAATCGGGAGCGAAAGGATTGTGATTACCAGCGTAGTCGGCTGAGCCATCTTGGAATTGATCAAATCGGGTATGGTTCCAGGCTAACCCCCCTTTAATTTGCCACCCATCGCCAAGCAGATAGTCAAGGTCGAGTTCTACCCCTTTAGAGGTGGCTGTGGCAGCATTGGTGATGTACATCATGCCGGCGGTGGGCATTTGCATGACTTGCATGTTGTCGATGTCCATCAGATAGGCGGCGAGAGAGTAACGCAGGCGCCCTTCGGCTAGCCAACCCTTAGCGCCGGTCTCGTAGGACCAAGTTTTCTCTGGACCGAAGGACTGATAGTTCGTTGCGGGGGATAATATATTGAACCCACCGCTACGCACGCCTCGCGAGATACTGGCGTACCACTGATTGCGTGGGCTGATTTCATATTGCAACGCGATCTTGGGCGAAAAGTGCGACCATGATTCCGACCGGCTTGCCGCACCACGTGGGTGTAGTTCCACCTGATTGTGCTCAATGCGCCCACCGGTAGAAAGGCGCCAGTGTTGTGCCAAGGGTAGGTTCCAATGGGTAAACAGGGCTGTCGTTTGGCTTTCCTGATTGGCATGAAGATCCACAGAGCCCATCATATTTTTGCTGATACTATGCAGCCGGTTATCACTGCTATCGCCGTAGACGCCGAGCAACCACTCTGTCTCGCCAAGAGCACCCTCTAAGCGAAGCTCCTGGGATAGCGTGCGTAGCCGGTTGTCACGACCTACGTGCAAGATATCCTCGGCCCTGAAATCGGTATCCTGCTGTATATGATCCCGGAAATCATTCCAGGCAGTGACGGAATGGAGACTCAAGTCCGAGGCGAATTCATGTTCCGCGGTTAGTGCTAGGGTTTGCCCCCAGGATCGGTTCCAACTTGGGGTGCCTGAGGCAACAGTGGCACGATGCGCGCTAGGTGCCCCCCAGCGGGATGCACCATCATCATACTCTTGGCGCGTATAGCGCAGTGCCAAATCAGTCGCATCACCAGGCGTCCAGCGCAGCCCTAGGTTGAGATCGTGCCGATTGCGGTCATCTTCATTACTGCCGGTGTGGATGTTGTCGATAAAACCATCCTCACTCGACGTGCTAACCGCAATACTGGCATAGAGATTGTCCTGAACGATGGGGTGACTGACGGCGAAGCGAACGGCTCGATGGCCATGGTTGCCGGCTTCACCGCTAACAGTGGCGCGAGGTTGGTTGTCCATCGGCTGGGTGTGGATAGCAATGACGCCAGCTTCGGCATTACTGCCATAGAGTGTGGACTGAGGGCCGCGTAGTATCTCGATTCGGTCGACGTTAAGTAGGCTGCTCTCGAATCCCTGAGCAGACAGTGTTGGTACACCATCCACCAGAAGCAACGTTGAGGTGGAAAAGGTGTTGAAGTTAGCCGTTAGTCCCCTCATTACGGGAGAATTCATGCCGGCCTGTCCGAATGGCTGAAACGATAACCCAGGAACCCGTCCCTCTAACTGTTCGAGGCTGGTCAGGCCCGCTGCTTCAATTTCAGAACCATCAATCACCGCGACACTGGCAGCCACATTTTCCAGTGGCTGCTCGGTTTTTTCCGCGGTCACCGTTATCGGTGTGAGGGTGGCGGGGGCTTCACCCTCTGTCGTTATTGCTGAGTTTGTCGTATTCGCCCACCCGGGGACGGCTTGCAGGCAACTCATCATGGCTGCCAAATGGAAAATTCGACGTCGCTTGTGCTGCATCTTTCGTTTCCCCTTATTCCCTTATGTTATTTCATTACGTGCTAATTTCCCCGCTACAATCTCATCGGTACGGGGAGTACGCTGAGAACAAGGATACTCTTAAGGCAAATAGTAATCATTGCTATTAAGTATGGTGGTTGGCGGTTTACCTATGAATGTATGCAAGCGCAGGGCTGGGGCAGCTGCCCATTCTGGTTCGGCCGAGCTGATTTTGACTGCTCAGTTCAAATTGAGCCTTGGGGCGTAGTCTGCTATTCTGTCGTCCCATCCTGGTGTGGCTTTCTGTTACGCCTTTTGATCACGTTTCGACAGGTTTTCCATGACACGATATATCTTCGTGACCGGCGGCGTTGTGTCCTCTCTTGGCAAGGGCATCGCGTCGGCCTCGCTGGCGGCGATTTTAGAGGCCCGCGGCCTTAAGGTCACCATGCTCAAGCTCGACCCGTACATCAACGTGGACCCGGGCACCATGAGCCCTTTCCAGCACGGCGAGGTGTTCGTCACCGAGGATGGCGCCGAGACCGATCTGGACCTGGGCCACTACGAACGCTTTATTCGTACCAAGATGACCCAGCGCAACAACTTCACCACAGGCCGTGTTTACGAGCACGTGCTGCGCAAAGAGCGCCGTGGCGATTACCTGGGTGGCACGGTACAGGTCATCCCGCACATCACCGATGAAATCAAGCAGCGCGTTTATGCCGGCGGTGAAGGTTTCGACGTGGCGCTGGTAGAAATCGGTGGCACGGTAGGTGATATCGAATCGCTGCCGTTTTTGGAGTCTATTCGCCAGATTCGTAGCGAGCTGGGTGCTAACCGCGCGCTGTTTATGCATTTGACGCTGGTGCCCTATATCAAGACAGCCGGTGAGACGAAAACCAAACCGACTCAGCACAGCGTTAAAGAGCTGCGCTCCATCGGTATCCAGCCGGATATTCTGATTTGCCGCAGCGAAGTTGAGCTTGAAGAGAGCGAGCGTCGCAAAATCGCGTTGTTCACCAACGTTGAAGAGCGTGCGGTCGTTCCGCTTCAGGATGCCGATACGATCTATCGCATTCCGTTGATGCTTCACGAGCACGGCCTGGACGATATCGTGTGCGACAAGCTGCGTCTTGAAGCCGAGCCTGCTGATCTTTCCGAGTGGGTAAAAGTGCTGGATGCCAAGCTGAACCCGCTGAAGTCGGTCAGCATCGCCATGGTCGGTAAGTACATGGAACTGCTGGATGCGTACAAGTCGCTTAATGAAGCGCTGATCCACGCCGGTATTCAAGGGCGTATCAAGGTCAACATTGACTACATCGACGCTGAAGACATCGAGCGCCACGGGACTGAGCGTCTGGCAGGTAAAGATGCGATTCTGGTACCTGGCGGCTTTGGCGAGCGCGGCGTGGAAGGCAAAATTCTTACCGCCCAGTTTGCGCGTGAAAATAACGTGCCTTATCTGGGTATCTGCTTGGGTATGCAGGTAGCGGTGATTGAGTTTGCGCGTAACGTGGCGGGTTGGAAAGATGCCAACTCCACCGAGTTTACCCACGATACTCAGCACCCGGTGGTCGGCCTGATTACTGAATGGCTGAACGCTGAAGGTAAAATCGAGCTGCGTGATGCGGCGTCCGATTTGGGCGGCACCATGCGCCTGGGCGGCCAGGTATGCCACCTGACCTCGGGCAGTAAAGCACGCGAAGCCTACGGCTCTGATGAGATTGTCGAGCGCCACCGTCACCGCTTTGAAGTCAATAACCAGTTTATTGATGAGCTGGAAAAAACCGGCCTGGTGATTTCGGGTAAAAGTGTCGATCAGTCGCTGGTCGAAATGGTTGAGCTTGCGGATCACCCCTGGTACGTGGCGTGTCAGTTCCATCCAGAGTTTACCTCCACCCCGCGTGACGGGCATCCGCTCTTCTCGGGTTTTGTGAACGCAGCGCTTGAGTACAAAACAGCGCGGACCAGAACTCACACGACACCTCAGGAATAAGGGGGAAGCCAATGTCTTCTCAAGCACCTTTCCAAGAGCGTCATATCAACATTGCCGGCCTAACCGCCGGCAATTCTTTGCCTCTCATGTTGCTGGGAGGCATGAATGTACTGGAGTCGGCAGAACTTGCCGATGAAGTCGCCCAAGCCTACGTTAGCGTGACGCAAAAGCTCGGCATGCCTTATGTGTTTAAGGCAAGCTTTGACAAAGCCAATCGCAGCTCGATTCATTCGTACCGTGGTCCAGGAATCGAGAAAGGCTTGCAGATACTCGCTGATATTAAGTCGCGTTACGGTGTGCCGATCATCACCGATGTCCACGAACCCTGGCAGGCGGCTCAAGCGGCAGAAGTGGCGGATATTATTCAGCTGCCTGCTTTCCTGGCACGTCAGACGGATCTCGTGGTAGCGATGGCCAAAACCGGTGCGGCGATCAATATCAAAAAGCCCCAGTTTCTGGCGCCTCATGAAATGCGCCATATTCTCAGCAAGTTTCAGGAAGCCGGTAATGATCGCCTGATGCTGTGCGAGCGCGGTTCAAGCTTTGGCTATAACAACCTGATTGTCGATATGCTTGGGTTTGGCGATATGAAGCAGACTGGCTACCCGGTGTTCTTCGACGTTACCCATGCGCTGCAACGCCCCGGCGGGCGTGCTGATAGTGCGGATGGGCGGCGTGCCCAGGTCGCCGAGCTTGCCCGTGCAGGCGTTGGCGTCGGGCTTGCGGGGCTGTTTTTAGAAGCGCATCCTGATCCGGATAACGCCAAGTGCGATGGTCCCTGTGCGTTACCGCTTGACCAGCTTGAGCCATTTTTAACGCAGCTATCTCAGCTTGATTCATTGGTGAAAAATTTTGCGCCGTTGACCATTCGCTGATCGCGGCCATCATGCGATACATAACCTTCTAATAGACCGCCAACCAAGGAGACTGTCATGACCAAAATTGTAGATATCAGTGCACTGGAAGTACTCGATTCACGCGGTAACCCGACGGTGCTAGCGCGTGTGCGCCTTGAAAGTGGGGCAACGGGCGAAGCCTGCGCACCCAGCGGTGCTTCGACCGGTTCGCGTGAAGCGCTTGAGCTACGTGATGGCGACAAAGCACGCTATCTCGGTAAAGGTGTACTGACAGCTGTCGATGCGGTCAATGGCAAAATCCGTGAGGCGCTGCTTGGTATGGACGCGCGCGATCAGCGCGGTCTGGACGATGCCATGCTGGCGCTGGATGGCACTGACAACAAAGCCACTCTGGGTGCGAATGCAATTCTCGCGGTATCGCTGGCGGCCGCTAAAGCCGCGGCTAACGCCAAGGGCGTGCCGCTTTATGCACACATTGCCGAGCTTTACGGTCAGCCAGGTCAGTACAGCATGCCCGTGCCGATGATGAACATCATCAACGGCGGCGAGCATGCGGATAACAACGTGGATATTCAGGAGTTTATGGTGCAGCCGGTCGGCGCCAAAAACTTCCGTGAAGGCCTGCGTATGGGCGCTGAAATTTTCCACGCGCTGAAGAAGGTACTGTCTGCCAAAGGCCTGTCTACCTCTGTGGGCGATGAGGGTGGTTTTGCCCCTGACCTGGCGTCCAATGCGGATGCCTTGGCTGTCATCAAGCAGGCGGTGGCGGATGCTGGTTATTCGCTAGGCAGTGATGTCACGCTGGCACTCGACTGCGCCTCGTCCGAATTCTACAAGGATGGCCAGTACAATCTTTCCGGTGAAGGTAAAAGCTACGATGCACAAGGCTTTACTGACTATCTGGCGGGCTTGTGTGAAGACTATCCGATTGTCTCTATTGAAGACGGTATGGATGAGTCGGATTGGGATGGCTGGAAAGCCCTCACCGACAAGCTGGGCGATAAAGTGCAGCTGGTGGGCGACGATCTGTTCGTTACCAACACCAAAATTCTTAAGCGCGGTATCGACGAGCAGATTGGTAACTCGATTTTGATCAAGTTTAACCAAATCGGTTCGCTGTCTGAAACGCTGGACGCCATCAAGATGGCTCAGGATGCAGGCTTTACTGCGGTTATTTCGCACCGCTCCGGTGAAACAGAAGACACCACCATTGCTGATTTAGCGGTGGGCACCTGTGCAGGCCAGATTAAAACCGGCTCCTTATGCCGCTCTGACCGGGTTGCCAAATATAACCGCTTGTTGGTGATTGAGTCAGAACTTGGCGATGTCGCTTATCCCGGCTTGAAGGCTATCAAGGGCCAATAACGGGATTTGTTGGCTGTCTTGTAAGAAATGTCTCAAGATTTTGTAAGACATGTCCTACAAAAACCGACGAAAATCGCTCGACGTGGGTAGGAAAAGTAGAAAATTTTCGTCTAATTTAAGTTTATCTAATTGATTTTAAGTTGTTTTTTATTGAAGGGCAGGCCACTTAGGCTTGCCCTTTTTGTTATAGGCCGCCTTGAGATGACGTTGTTATCTGCCACAATGCATTCAGGACAGGGGAGGCAGGGATGCTTTAGACAGAATGCAACGCAATGGGGTGTAAACAGGCCCACCGAATGACACACTGAGGTGAATTTCGGTAGGGAAGCGGCCTGAGGAAGTTGACACATGGAGCGGTCAGAGGAAGTGTTTGGAGCGGGCGACCTAAGGGTCGCCTTTTTTTATGTTTACGTTTTATACCTACTTACGTTGAATACCTGGCAAGAGGGTTGTCCCCGGTGTTTCTTGCAACCGGCCGACGCAACCAGCCAAATGATTCCTAGGTTATAAGTAAAATCCATTTTTATTCTTCTTCGCTATTACTTACCATGGCCCGCAGAATTAGCAGGCTATGCTTCTGCTGCTGCGCTTGTCACACGGTACATCGTTGATGTGCCGTTTTTTGTTATTCAGGAGGTGCGTTACATGCATGGGTTGATTGCGATCAACGTGTTGGTCTTTATACTGGCGATTGCACTGCTGGCGCGCTGGCAGCGGCGCGGTGCCAGCCTGTCTCGCGTGGTGCTTGCAGGCCTGGTCATTGGGGTGGTGCTTGGCGCGCTATTGCAATGGGGATACGCCGGATCAGAGGTGCTTGAGGGCACCATCGACTGGGTAAACCTGGTAGGCGGTGGCTATGTCCAACTGTTAAAAATGATCATTATGCCGTTGGTGCTGGTGACCATTTTATCTGCTGTTACGCGCTTACATGATGCCAGTGCGCTGGGCAAGATTAGCCTGGGTGTACTTGGCATGCTCATGCTGACAACGGCGATTTCTGCCGTTATCGGCATTAGCATGACCCAGCTGTTTGGATTGTCTGCCGAGGGGCTGGTACAAGGCGCTCGCGAGCTGGAGCGCGGCCAGGCGATTGTCGAGCGCAGTGTTCAGGTGGCAGACCTGACCATCCCACAGCTTCTGCTCTCGTTTATTCCCAGCAATCCGTTTCAGGATTTAGCGGGCGCACGACCCACCTCCATTATCAGTGTGGTGATCTTTGCGACGTTTCTCGGCTTGGCCGCTCTGGGCATCAAGCGTGAAAATGCAGCGATTGGCGACAAGCTTATCGAAGGCATCGATATTGTGCAGAAGTGGATCATGCGCTTGGTGCGCATGGTGATCCGCCTAACGCCCTACGGGGTGCTGGCGTTAATGGCCAAAGTGGTTTCTACGTCGAATCTCAACGATATCTTTAATCTGCTTGGATTCGTCGTTGCCTCCTACGTTGGCTTGGCACTTATTCTGGTCATGCATGCGCTATTTTTGATGGGTGTTGGGGTTAACCCCAAGCGCTATTTTCAGAAGGTCTGGCCGGTACTCACCTTTGCCTTTACCTCACGTTCAAGCGCGGCCACGATTCCTTTGAATATCGAGGCGCAGGTAGACCGCATTGGCGTACCCCCTGCGATTGCCAACTTTTCCGCCTCCTTCGGAGCGACCATCGGCCAAAACGGCTGCGCGGGGCTTTATCCGGCCATGCTGGCCATGATGATTGCGCCCACGGTGGGGATTGATCCGTTTTCACTGGAGTTTTTGGCAACGCTGGTACTGGTCGTGACGCTGGCCTCTTTCGGCATTGCCGGTGTTGGCGGCGGGGCAACCTTTGCCGCGATCATCGTGCTCTCAACGCTTGATCTACCGATTGCTTTGGCGGGGCTTCTCATCTCGATTGAGCCGTTGATTGATATGGGCCGCACCGCCATCAATGTCAACGGTTCAATGACGGCGGGTACGGTGACCAGTCGTTTGCTCAAGCAGCACGACGCGGCTATTTTTGCTTCCAACGATGACCAGTTGGACGAGCCGAAAGCAGCGTGATTCAACCGACAAATTAAGCAAGCTACAAAAAGCCGCCTTCGGGTGGCTTTTTGCGTTTGTCGCGTGCGTTATCCTTGAAGAGGCGGGGCAAGCAGACATAAAAAACCAGCGCGGACGCTGGTTTTTAAGCCGATGGCTAACGACACGGTACAAGCGTGCTGTGTTATCGCTCCAGCTTGTCGATCTTGCCGCTCTTGCCATCCCACTCTTCGGCATCCGGCAAGGCATCTTTCTTTTCAGCGATGTTGGGCCATACTTCGGCCAGCTCAGCGTTGATCTCGATAAACGGTTCTTGCCCATCCGGCAGCTCATCCTCTGAGAAGATGGCTTCGGCCGGGCACTCAGGCTCGCATAGCGCACAGTCAATGCACTCATCCGGGTGAATCACCAGGAAGTTGGGGCCTTCATAAAAGCAATCGACCGGGCAAACCTCTACACAGTCGGTGTATTTGCATTGGATGCAGTTTTCGGTAACGACAAACGTCATCGCGCTATCCCTCTTGCGGGACCGGGGGAGGTCCCGGTCATAGGTCAATCATGAATGGTTATAAAACGGCTGTTTCTTATAAGCTAAAAAGTATGGGCGACATTCTAGTGGCGCCCATACCTCACGGCAAGCACTTGGCTATCTTCTCTTGCACCGGTTACAACAAATCTCGCCATTGATAGACCAACGCCAGCGCCTCGCGGGGCGATAAATCATCAATGTCGGCACGCTCCAGTGCTTCTAAAACCGGATGTGGCGCACTGGCAAATAGATCGTTTTGCTGGGGTGACGGGCTATTGGCAGGGGCGTGTTGTGCCGGGCCTGGGCGCGCCTGATGGGTGTCTACATCGCGCTGTTCCAGGGCAATCAACTTTTCACGGGCGCGCTTGATAACGTGGCTTGGAACACCGGCTAGTTGGGCGACCTGTAAGCCGTAGCTTTGGCTGGCCGGGCCTGCCTCAATGCGATGCATAAATACAATGCTATCGCCATGCTCTGTAGCGGTTAAATGAATGTTTTCCACGCCTTCGGCCTGCTCGGGAAGGGCGGTCATTTCAAAGTAGTGCGTAGCAAAGAGCGTCAGTGCCTGCGCCTGCGCCAAGTGCTCAGCGCTTGCCCAGGCCAGGGAAAGTCCGTCGAACGTACTGGTGCCCCGGCCGATTTCATCCATCAGCACCAGGCTATGCTCTGTGGCATTGTGCAGGATATTAGCCGTTTCGGTCATCTCGACCATAAAGGTGGAGCGCCCACCGGCAAGGTCATCCGAGGAGCCTATGCGGGTGAATATCCGGTCGACAGGACCAATCTCAGCCGCATCGGCAGGCACAAAGCTACCGCTATGGGCTAGCAGCGCGATCAAGGCGGTCTGGCGCATATAGGTCGATTTACCGCCCATATTGGGGCCGGTAATAATCAGCATGTGACGATCAGGCGACAGCACAACGTCATTGGGCACAAACGGCTTGTCGCTGACTTGTTCTACCACTGGGTGGCGGCCAGCGGTAATGCTAATGCCGGTCGCGTCGCTCAGGGTTGGGCGCACCCAGTTAAGCGCATCGGCACGTTCGGCAAATGCACACAGTACATCAAGTTCGGCAAGCGCCCGGGAAGTGCTTTGTAGCGCCATGAGATGTTCGTTGAGTTCGCTTAGCAGGCGCTCATACAGCCACTTTTCACGGGTCAGTGCGCGTGACTTGGCGGAAAGCGCTTTGTCCTCAAACTCCTTGAGCTCGGGGATAATAAACCGCTCGGCGTTTTTCAGCGTTTGACGGCGGATGTAATCAGCCGGTGCTTGCTGGGCCTGGGAGCGGGGTAGCTCTATAAAGTAGCCGTGCACCCGGTTGTAACCCACCTTGAGGTTGGCAAGGCCAGTACGCTCACGCTCACGTAGCTCCAGTTGAACCAGGTAACTGCCAGCGTTTTCGGCCATACCGCGATGTTCGTCAAGCTCGGCATCATAGCCATCGGCAATCACACCGCCATCGCGGATCACCACCGGCGGGTTCTCGATCAACGCCCGGCTCAGCTGGTCGGCGATATCCGGATAGGGGCGAATATGCGGACGCAAATTATCCAGCGTACTGCCGCTTTCTACGCCACCTAACTGCTGCTCAAGTGCTGGCAACGTATTAAGGGCGTCTCTTAAGCGGGCCAGGTCGCGTGGGCGGGCGCTATAGAGCGCGACGCGGGCCAAAATACGCTCTACATCACCCACATCATTGAGTGTGTCGCGTAGCGTCATGTATGCAGCATCGAGGCTTAAAAGTGCCACCCCCGCCTGGCGACCCTGCACGGTTTCACGCTGGCGTAGGGGGCGATTCAACCAGCGCTTTAAAAGCCGCGACCCCATGGCGGTGGTGCAGGTGTCCAGTACGCTGGCAAGCGTGTTGTCCGTGCTACCGCCAAGGTTGATATCGATTTCTAAATTACGTCGGCTGGCAGCATCAATGACCACCGCATCATCACGGTTTTCAACGCTGAGTGCCGTTACGTGGGGCAAGCGCGAGCGCTGGGTATCTCGGGCATAGTCAATCAGTACCCCGGCGGCCACCAATGCGGTGGTAAGGTGGGCGCAGCCAAACCCACGCAGGTCCTGAACTTCAAATTGGTCGCACAGGCTGCGATTGGCGCTTTCCAAATCAAACAGCCACTCGCCCTGGCGACGCAAGCTGCGCTTCTGCGACCACACGTCGGGCAGCGTCAGGCTCTCAGGCACCAGTAGTTCGGCAGGTGAAAGGCGGGTCAGCTCGGCAAGCATTTCGGCTTCGCTCTCGACTTCCAGCACGCTAAAACGCCCGCTGGATAGCTCAAGCCACGCAAGCCCCCAGCGGTCGCTGCCGGGTGCCAACGCGACCAGCACGTTGTCGCGCCGGGCATCCAGGAGCGCCTCATCATGCAGTGTGCCGGGTGTTACGATGCGCATGACTTGCCGCTCAACCGGACCCTTGCTGGTTGCCGGGTCACCAATTTGCTCGCAAATGGCCACGGATTCACCGGTAGCCACCAAGCGGGCCAGGTAGCCTTCGGCGCTATGATAAGGAACGCCCGCCATCGGGATGGGTTTGCCACCGGATTGGCCACGCTGGGTAAGCGTGATATCCAACAGCGCAGCCACGCGCTTGGCATCATCAAAAAACAGCTCGTAGAAGTCCCCCATCCGGTAGAACAGAAGGACGTCAGGGTGTTCGCGTTTGATCTTTAAATACTGCGTGATCATGGGCGTATTGGGGGGGATGGCCTGTGACATGGGCGTCCTGATTGAGCGTGGCGTAAGCGCATTTCGCTTACGGCATGTTCATTAAATAAAAGCGTTAAATACGTTCTTTGAGCGATTTCGTTGAGAAAGCTAAACGCAGTATTCTACGCTGACTGATATCTTACATGAAGGAGCGACCATGACGCCCAGCATAACGAGCCTAAAAAATCTGGATTTGTCCCTGCTGGCGCAGCGGCTTGGAAAGCTTTGCCAGCAGCTGGATATAGAAGTGACCACGGCAGAGTCGTGTACCGGTGGTGGCATTGCCAGTGCGATCACCTCGGCTGCAGGTAGCTCGGCCTACTTCACAACGGGTTACGTGACGTATGCTAATGCGGCTAAAACGCGGCTGATCGGTGTCTCAGACGTTACACTACACACCCATGGCGCTGTCAGTGAAGCGGTGGTGAATGCCATGGTGGCCGGTGCCTGCCGTGATAGCGGCGCGCAGTTGGGCGTGGCGGTCAGTGGTGTGGCAGGCCCCGGGGGCGGCAGCGATGAAAAGCCGGTGGGTACGGTGTGGTTGGCCTGGGGCGATGTTAATCACCAGGAAGCCAAATGTTTTCATTTTCCCGGTGATCGCCAAGCGGTACGCGAGCAGGCCGTTCGCGAGGCGTTGGCAGGGCTGGTGGCGCGCCTGGATATGTTGGCTGAGGGTCAGGAAGAGAAATAATCGTTAAAAACCACGTTGAGGATTTGTTTAGCGACGAATTTTTGGCATAATACTGGTTAATTATACAGTCTGTGATGAGGGTGTTTGCATGGCTCAGGATGACAACCGTACGAAAGCGCTAAACGCCGCACTTAGCCAAATTGATCGTCAGTTCGGAAAAGGCACGGTAATGCGCTTGGGTGACGCGCCTCGCGTTGTGATGCCGTCAGTCTCCACTGGCTCGCTGGGGCTGGATATTGCGCTTGGCATTGGAGGATTACCCTTTGGCCGAGTAGTCGAAATCTTTGGCCCTGAATCCTCCGGTAAAACCACCCTGACGCTTTCCGTGATTGCTCAAGCACAGAAGCAGGGCAAGGTGTGTGCGTTTGTCGATGCCGAGCATGCGCTTGATCCAAGCTATGCGGAAAAACTGGGCGTTAACCTCGATGATTTGCTGGTTTCCCAGCCGGACACGGGTGAACAGGCGCTTGAAATCACTGATATGCTGGTGCGCTCAGGCGGCGTTGACGTGATTATTATCGACTCCGTGGCAGCGCTTACTCCGCGTGCGGAGATCGAAGGGGAAATGGGGGATACCCACGTAGGCCTGCAAGCACGTTTGATGTCTCAGGCGCTGCGTAAAATCACCGGTAATATTAAAAACGCCAACTGTTTAGTGGTCTTTATCAACCAGATTCGCATGAAAATCGGCGTTATGTTTGGTAGCCCGGAAACCACCACAGGCGGTAACGCACTGAAATTCTACTCCAGTGTTCGGTTGGATATTCGCCGCACCGGCTCGGTGAAATCGGGCGATGAAGTCACGGGTAACGAAACGCGCGTTAAAGTAGTTAAAAACAAGGTAGCACCGCCGTTCCGTCAGGCCGAGTTCCAGATTCTTTACGGCAAGGGTATCTACCATGCCGGTGAGGTGGTCGACTTGGGCGTACAGTGCAATCTGGTCGACAAGGCGGGTGCTTGGTATAGCTATAAAGGCAGCAAAATCGGTCAGGGCAAGGCAAATGCGGCTCAGTACCTTGAAGAGCATCCGGCCATTATGGAAGAGATCGAAAGCCAGATCCGCGAACAGTTGCTTGCCAAGCCTGACCCCAAGAAAGAAGAGGCATCGGCTGCTGATGTTGCCGCCGATGCTGACGACGACCTGCTGTAACGCTTATGTTTGCTTCGTCACGTGATGCCACCCCACGCGACATCGCACTACAGCTGCTATCTCGGCGCGAGTACTCTCGCGCTGAGATAGCGCAAAAGCTAAAACAAAAAGCCGTTGCTACTGCTGACATTGAGGCGTGCCTGGACACCCTTGAAGAGCAGGGTCTTCAGTCAGACGTCCGCTTTGCTGAAAGCTTTATCCGTTCACGCATTATGCGCGGTCAGGGCGTGATACGGATTAAAGGCGAGCTGCGTCAACGCGGCATCAGCCAGGAAATAGTGGCAGAAACCCTCGCTACCGTAGAAGAGAATGAAGGTGTCGATTGGTTTGAACTGGCCAGTGATACCTTATCGCGACGCTTTTCCTCCCCCGGTGAATCCCCCAAAGAGCGGGCCAAACGAGAGCGCTTTCTAGCGTCACGAGGCTTCGATTTTGAACAAATTCGTTACGCGCTCTCTTGCCTGTAAAGCCTTCTTTCATCACTATTGTGGGTTATCGATTTCTGACGTCTTTAGCTCTTAGCCATTAACTGCCGCTTTAGTCGTTAGACAACTGCGCTATAATGGCGCTTTTGCGACCCCAGCGGGTAGCGGCGACAGCGCCCTGGGGCATCATGCTTTATTGTTACGGATACCCTATGAGAAGCGCAGAGATTAGACAGGCCTTTTTATCCTTTTTCGAAGAGCAAGGGCATACCATTGTGCCCACAAGCTCTCTGGTGCCAGGTAACGACCCGACATTGCTGTTTACCAACGCGGGCATGGTGCCGTTCAAAGATGTGTTTCTTGGCCGTGACCCACGCCCTTATGTGCGTGCCACCTCATCTCAGCGCTGCGTGCGTGCCGGTGGTAAGCATAACGACCTGGATAACGTTGGCTATACCGCACGCCACCATACGTTTTTTGAGATGCTGGGTAACTTCAGCTTTGGTGATTACTTCAAGCGGGACGCTATCCGATTTGCGTGGACGTTTTTAACCGAAACGCTAGGCCTGCCTAAAGAGAAGCTGTGGGTCACCGTGCATATTAGCGATGACGAGGCCGAGCGCATCTGGAAAGATGAAATCGGCATCGACCCGGAGCGCTTCTCCAGGCTGGATGAAGATAACTTCTGGCAAATGGGCGATACCGGCCCCTGCGGCCCCAGCTCAGAAGTCTTCTTTGATCACGGCCCTGACGTATGGGGTGGTCCTCCCGGCAGCGCTGACGAAGATGGCGACCGCTACATTGAGATCTGGAACCTGGTCTTTATGCAGTTCGATCGCGACGCCCAGGGCACGCTGAATCCGCTGCCCAAGCCCTCTATTGATACCGGTATGGGGCTTGAGCGGGTAGCGGCCGTTATGCAGGGCGTGCACTCCAACTATGAGATCGACCTGTTCCAGAATTTGCTCCAGGCGGCCGCCAAGGCGACCGGGCATGCCGATATGGCAACGCCTTCGCTACGCGTTATTGCGGACCATATTCGTTCGTGTGCATTTTTAATCGCCGACGGCGTGCTGCCTTCAAATGAAGGCCGTGGTTATGTGCTGCGGCGTATTATCCGCCGAGCGGTTCGTCATGGTCACAAGCTGGGTGCCACCAAGCCGTTCTTCTATACCCTGGTGGATGCACTGGATGCCGAGATGGGCGATGCCTATCCCGAACTGCGTGAGGCGAGCGCCCAAATTGCCCGTATTTTGCTGAAAGAAGAGGAGCAGTTTGCGCGCACGCTGGACCACGGCATGGGCTTATTGAATACCGCGCTTGAGGAGCTTGATGGCAACGTGCTGTCGGGTGAAACCGTGTTCAAGCTGTATGACACGTACGGTTTCCCGTTTGACCTTACGGCGGATGTTTGCCGTGAGCGCGGTGTGACGTTGGATGAAGTTGGTTTCCAGCGCGAGCTTGACGCTCAGCGCGAGCGTGCCCGAGCGGCCAGCCAGTTTGGCGCCGACTACAGCGCCTCTATTGAGCTGGATGGCGAAACCCAGTTTACGGGGTATGACCAGCTTGAAGATCAGTCCACGGTAACTGCTATTGTGGATAGCGAAGGCAACGCCCTTGCCGCGCTGGAAGCAGGCCAGAAAGGCACTGTCGTATTAGACCGTACCGCGTTTTATGGTGAATCGGGCGGCCAGGTGGGCGATACCGGCTACTTATACGTAGAGGGCGGCCGCTTCGAAGTTACCGATACACAAAAGCAGAACGGTCATCATCTGCACCAAGGCGTGATGATAGAAGGCACGTTGAACGTGGGGGCCAGCGTTCGTGGCGAGGTTGATGCCAGCTTGCGCTCTGCGACCATTCGCAACCACTCGGCCACTCACTTGCTGCACAAAGCCTTGCGCATGGTGTTGGGCGATCACGTACAGCAGAAAGGCTCACTGGTAAATGCAGAACGTCTGCGCTTCGATTTCAGCCACTTCGAGCCTCTGAGTGCTGATCAGTTGGCAGAGGTGGAGCGCCTGGTTAACGAGCAGATCCTTGCTAATGCGCCGACGTACGTTGAGCAGATGAGCCTGGAGCAAGCCAAGGCCAAAGGGGCTGCGGCGTTGTTTGAAGCCAAGTATGCGGAAAATGTTCGCGTATTGACGATCGGTGCTGACGGCTTTTCGATTGAACTGTGTGGCGGTACTCACGTTGCACGAAGTGGTGATATCGGCTGCTGCCATATCGTCAGTGAAGTAGGTATTGCCTCTGGCGTGCGGCGCATCGAAGCCATTACCGGCGAGAATGCGTTGGCCTATTTCCGCGAGCAGGAAGCGCGCGTTCAGCGGTTGGGTGATCGCCTGAAAACCAAGCCCGAGCAGGTGGAAGCCCGCGTTGAGTCATTGGTCGAGCGTAATCGTAGCTTGGAAAAAGAGCTTGAGCAGTTGAAGGCTAAGCTTGCAAGCGCTGCGGGTAGCGACATGCTGAGCCAGGCGCAGGAGATCGGCGGCGTTAAGCTGCTGGCGACTCAGTTGGAGGGAGTATCCGGTAAGGATCTGCGTGGCGTGCTCGACCAACTCAAAAACAAGATTGGCTCTGGCGTTATTATCCTGGGCGTTGCCGATGAGGCGGCGGGCAAGGTCAGCCTGATTGCAGGCGTGACTCAAGACCTGACCGAGCGCGTTAAAGCCGGTGAGCTGGTTAACCATGTCGCCTCGCAAGTTGGCGGTAAAGGCGGTGGTCGTGCTGACATGGCGCAGGCGGGTGGCAGTCAGCCAGAAGCGCTGGCTGGCGCGTTAAGTAGCGTCCCCGCGTGGCTGGAAAACATACTTAGCTAATCACAAAGGCCGGTGGCAATTATCTGCAACCGGCCTTTTGCTAACTTAATATAACTACTTTCATCCCCCATTCCCGGACGAATAGGAAAAAACGGCATATGGCACTATACGTACAGAAGTTCGGTGGCACCTCGGTAGGTTCTGTTGACCGTATCAAAGCCGTGGCGGAAAAGGTCAAGGGCTTTCGTGACCAGGGCCACCAGGTCGTGGTCGTGGTCTCCGCCATGAGCGGAGAGACCAACCGGTTGACCGATATGGCCAATGCGCTTAATGATGACCCTGCCCCGCGTGAAATGGATATGCTGCTCTCGACCGGTGAGCAGGTAACTATTTCATTGCTCGCCATGGCGCTCCAGCAGGTTGGCGTTGCGGCCACTTCGCACACCGGTGCCCAGGTCGGTATTCATACTGACAATGCTTACACCAAAGCGCGTATTCAGCGCATTGAAACCGAAGACCTTAAGGCTGACCTCGACGCAGGCAAGGTCGTGGTTGTGGCTGGTTTTCAGGGTGTTGATGAAGACGGCAATATCACTACGCTAGGACGTGGTGGCTCGGACACTACCGGGGTAGCGCTTGCTGCGGCACTCGGCGCCGATGAGTGCCAGATCTATACTGACGTTGATGGGGTTTACACCACTGACCCCCGCGTATGCACCAAGGCACAGCGCCTGGAGTGCATTACGGTGGAAGAAATGCTGGAGCTTGCAAGCCTGGGCTCCAAAGTGCTGCAAATTCGTGCGGTAGAGTTTGCGGGCAAGTACAACGTTCCCCTACGGGTACTGTCGAGCTTTGAAGATGGCCCCGGTACCCTAATTATTGCAGATGCTGACCAAGACGAGGACTCCATGGAAGAACCGCTGATTTCCGGTATCGCGTTTACCAAAAATGAAGCCAAGCTGACACTGCTGCACACGCCCGATGTACCAGGTGTTGCGTCGCGCATTCTTGGCCCTATCGCTGATGCCAACATTGAAGTCGATATGATCGTGCAGAACGTAGCACCGGCGGGTGACTACACCGACTTTACCTTCACCGTGGCGAAGGGCGACTACAAGACCACCAAGAAGCTGCTTGAAGAAACGGTCATTCCTGACCTGGGCGGCGGTGAGCTGCGTGGCGATGACAATATCGCCAAGGTATCCCTGGTCGGTGTTGGCATGCGCTCTCACGCCGGTGTTGCCTCGAAGATGTTCCGCGTTTTGGCTGATGAAAACGTCAATATCCGTATGGTTTCCACCTCTGAAATTAAAATCTCAGTGGTGATTGATGAAAAGCATATGGAACTTGCCGTTAACGCGTTACACAAGGCATTTGGCCTGGATAAGTCAGATATAGAATCTGAATAACATTTCTACCTTAAACCTTCTACGCTGAAAAGGTACTCGCTACTTGCCGGTGGTGAGCTTTCTTTCAACGGGAGGTTTGGGTGTCATGGAGTCAGAGGCATTGGTTAGCGCGCCGCTATGCCGCATAATGGCTTAGTGGCGCCTCTGGTGGACACAACCCGTTGTATAAAACGTCTGAGAAGGAGATCAGCCATGCTCATCCTAACCCGCCGAGTTGGCGAAACATTGATGATAGGTGATGAAATCACCGTCACAGTGTTAGGTGTGAAAGGTAATCAAGTGCGTATCGGCGTCAATGCGCCGAAAGACGTGGCTGTACACCGTGAAGAGATTTATCAGCGCATCCAGCGCGAGCGTAGCAGTGAAGAAAGCGAAGCAGAATAAATGGTCGCTTTTATCGCGCCCAATACAGGGTGTATCAACGGTAAGATGAAGCTGGCGCGAAAAAAATCGGCATAGGACTAGACAGCAGTCGCTGAAATCGGTAACATTCGCGCCGTGCTGTTGAGGAGAGGTGGCCGAGTGGCTGAAGGCGCTCCCCTGCTAAGGGAGTATAGGGTTTATAGCCCTATCGAGGGTTCGAATCCCTCTCTCTCCGCCAGCCGCACATTAGAAGATGCGCCCGTAGCTCAGCTGGATAGAGTACCTGACTACGAATCAGGGGGTCGGAGGTTCGAATCCTCCCGGGCGCGCCATCTTCTAACCTGATGTAAGGCGGAAGCCTATAAGTATTTCATTACAAGTATTTAAGCATAAGCACTTCATCATGTTTAGTAATGAGTATTTACATCACTAAAGCGCCCGTAGCTCAGCTGGATAGAGTACCTGACTACGAATCAGGGGGTCGGAGGTTCGAATCCTCCCGGGCGCGCCAGATTCTAAACCCGTTCTCTTTTATGAGAGCGGGTTTTCTGCTTTCTAGCCTGACCAGGGCGGCTCGCGCTTTGGTTTTGGATCGTTTTAAGCGCCCCGCATTGCGAGGGCGCTTTTTTTTGGTCAATGCGCTTGCTTAGTGGCAGCTGACAGCCGCCTCAGGGTGCGCTGTGTCGATGACCAGGCTTTTAAGCAGGGTATCAAGGTCCGTTAGGCGTTTAACGCGCTGAAAGTGCTGGTTGGCTTCTTCATTGCCTTGACGCATCTGTGCGAGCCACTGCTTTACCAGCGAGACCACAACCCGGTCGGGCAGATGCTGCCGCTGAAGGTGCGCGTACTCCTTGATCACGCTGGCACGCATTGGCCATGTGGTTTCAGGCAGTCGTTCGCCGGTTCGCTGCCAGTGCCGGATACGTGGCGCAAGCCAGGGGTCTGCTAGCGCGCTACGGCCTAACATCACATCTCTGCAGCCTGACAGGGTGCGCGCTTTCCAGTACGCCTCCAGCGTCCATATATCGCCATTGGCAACCACGGGTATCGATACCTGCTGGCGCACTCGGCCGATCCACTCCCAGTGGGCCGGAGGGCGATAGCCTTCATCACGTGTGCGGCCGTGAACAACCAGGCGAGCGGCACCGCCTGCCTGGGTCGCCTGGGCGCAGGCGACGGCTAAGCGCCGGTCTGAAAAGCCCAGGCGGATTTTAGCGGTGACCGGAATTTGACCCTCAAGTGCTTCGGAGACGGCCTTCACTGCCTGGTAGACGCGTTCAGGGCGGCGTAGTAACGAGGCGCCTCCATCATGCCGATTAACCAGCTTGGCCGGGCAGCCGAAATTCAAGTCCACGCTGACAGCACCCAGCGCTAACGCCTGGCGAGCATTTTCAGCCAGCGCCTTAGGGTCAGAGCCAAGCAGTTGCAAATGCACGGGAATGCCGCTGGCGGTCGCAACAGGGCGGTTGGTAAGCTCAGGGCAGTGCTTGTAAAACACTCGGGGCGGGAGGCGCGTGTCGACCACGCGGACAAATTCGGTAACGGTCCAATCAAAGCCTGCCTCACGCGTTAATAAGTCGCGGGTGAGGGCGTCGATAACGCCCTCCATTGGGGCGAGGCCAATTTTTCCATTTTGTAGTAAATTAACAACCATGACTTCCACTATGGCGCGATTGCGTTTTATGCTGGGTGTGGCAGGTTAGTGTATTACTTTGACGGCGCCAAGGGGCTTTTAGAACCCTTTAAGCGTTAATTTATGCTCTACAACAAGAGAGACATTATGCAGAATGCAGAACTACTCCAGGAGGGGCTCGCAATTATGGGGCTTGGGATGGGCTTTGTTTTTGTTTTTCTTACTATTTTAGTCATTAGCGTTACGTTGATGTCAAAACTGTTAGGTCGTTTTCAGCCGACGCCTGTGCCGACGTTAGCAGGTGCAAAACCTTCATCTTCTCCCGCGTTGAGTGGCGAGGACGAGGAAGTGACTGCGGTTATCAGTGCTGCAGTGCATCGTTACCGCTCATTAAGGCGTCACTAATCGGTAATTTTTTAGTCAGCCTATCCCCTTATTTGCCTTTATTTTGTTAGTTTTACTACATATCAATAATTTTAACGTGTGAGCTACTGCTATGAATGAGACAAAACGCCCGCTGGGAATTACCGATGTGGTACTGCGTGATGCCCATCAATCACTGTTTGCGACCCGCTTGCGTCTGGACGACATGCTGCCCATCGCTGAAAAGCTGGATCGTGTTGGCTACTGGTCGCTAGAGACCTGGGGCGGCGCCACCTTTGATGCATGCATTCGTTATTTAGGCGAAGACCCCTGGGAGCGTATTCGGGCATTAAAAGAGGCGATGCCCAATACGCCTCAAGCCATGCTACTGCGTGGTCAAAACCTGTTGGGCTATCGCCACTATGCGGATGATGTAGTCGATAAGTTTGTCGAACGGGCCAAAACCAACGGCGTTGATGTGTTCCGTGTGTTTGATGCCATGAATGACCCGCGCAACCTGGAGCGTGCGATTAAAGCGGTTCGTCAGGTGGGTGGGCATGCGCAGGGCACTATTTCCTACACGGTAAGCCCGGTACATACCCTGGATAGCTGGGTCGATCTAGCGACCAATATTGCCGAAATGGGCGCAGACTCGCTGGCTATCAAGGATATGGCGGGGCTGTTAACGCCTTACACCGCATTTGAGCTGGTAACGCGGCTGAAGAAAAATCTGTCTATTCCTGTTCACCTGCATTGCCATGCCACGACAGGACTTTCCACTTCCACCATTCTTAAGGCAGTCGAGGCCGGTATCGATAACGTCGATACCGCGATTTCGTCCATGTCGATGACGTATGGACATAGCCCCACAGAGTCCGTTGTTGCGATGCTCAAGGATACCGACCGTGATACCGGGCTGGACCTTGAACTGTTGGAAGACATCGCGGGCTATTTCCGTGAAGTACGTAAAAAGTACGCTGCTTTTGAAGGTTCGTTACGCGGCATCGATTCGCGCATTCTGGTGGCCCAGGTGCCAGGCGGCATGCTGACCAATATGGAAAGTCAGCTGAAAGAGCAGGGTGCGGGCGACAAGCTGGACGATGTGCTTGGCGAAATTCCTCGTGTGCGTGAAGACCTGGGATTTATTCCGCTGGTGACGCCCACGTCGCAAATCGTCGGTACCCAAGCGGTAATGAACGTGATGATGGGCGAGCGTTACAAGTCCATTTCCAAAGAGGTGCAGGCGCTGCTGAAAGGCGAATACGGCGCGGCACCCGCCCCCTTTAATACCGAGCTTCAAGCCCGCGTGCTGGAGGGCGGTCAGCCGATTACCTGTCGCCCGGCGGATAACCTTGCACCTGAAATGCAAAAGCTGGCGGCAGAGCTTAAAGAGAAAGCCGGCGCCGAGCAGGTACGCTTGGCAGAGGGCGAGTGTGAAATAGATGATGTCCTCACCTACGCCTTGTTCCCGCAAATCGGTCTGAAGTTTCTTAAAAATCGTGATAACGCGGACGCTTTCGAACCTGCGCCCCAGGTGGCTGGTAGCGAGCCTGCCAAGCCTCCGGTGGTTACTCAAGACAGTGCGCCAGAGGCGGCACGTGGCCCTGAAACCTATACCGTAAAGCTCAATGGCAAAGCGTTTGTAGTGGAAGTTTCTGAAGGCGGCGATATTGGCCAGGTGCAAGAGCAGTCGCCTGCGCCTGCGGCGAGCCCCGCCCCGGCGGCCAGCCGTGGTGAAGCCATAGAAGCACCGCTTGCTGGCAATATCTTCAAGGTGAATGTGCGCCCTGGCGACCAGGTAGCGGATGGGGAAGTGGTCATCATTCTTGAAGCTATGAAAATGGAAACCGAAATTCGCGCCAGCAGTGCCGGCACGGTATCGAAAGTCAATGTTAGTGAAGGCGACAGCGTAGCTGTTGGCGACGTACTGATTGAGCTTTAAGGGCCTCGGGAATGGATAAGCTAGTCACGTTATGGGAGGGCTCGGGGCTTTATAACCTTGAGCTTGGCCAGGTGGTCATGATCGGGGTCGGGCTGCTGCTGCTCTATTTGGCGATCCATAAGAAATTTGAGCCGCTGTTGTTGGTGCCGATTGGTTTTGGGGGGATTCTTGCCAATATTCCCGAAGCTGGCCTTGCGATTTCAGCGCTGGACCAGGCCATTGAGGTTGGCAAGCCTGCCGTGCTTCAGCAGGTTGGTGCCGCGCTGGGCGTAATGCTGGATCCTTTGGCAGGTATTGATGCGTGGCGTGAAACGCTCAAAGTAGTTGCCCATGGTGAGGTAGCGCCAGAGCAGCTGCGTGCCGCTAAGGATATTGCGACAAGCGTCGGTTACAGCAATGGCATGCTGTATAACTTCTATTCAGTGGCCATTGCATCGGGTATCGCACCGCTGTTGATCTTTATGGGCGTGGGTGCCATGACTGACTTTGGCCCGCTGCTTGCCAACCCTCGTACGCTGTTTCTAGGTGCTGCGGCCCAGTTTGGTATTTTCGCCACGCTGTTTGGTGCCGTTGTGCTGACCTCCATGGGCATCATGGACTTCTCGCTGAACCAGGCGGCAGCGATCGGGATTATCGGCGGCGCCGATGGGCCAACGTCTATCTATGTGTCCAGCGTGCTTGCTCCAGAGCTATTGGGTGCTATCGCGGTGGCGGCCTACGCGTACATGGCGCTGGTGCCGTTAATCCAGCCACCTATTATGCGGCTGTTAACCACTGAAAAAGAGCGTCAGATAAAAATGACGCAGCTGCGCCCCGTCTCCAGGCTGGAAAAAGTGATCTTTCCTCTCATGCTGTTGATCCTGGTCGCGCTGTTTCTACCCGACGCAGCACCGCTTCTGGGGATGTTCTGCTTTGGTAATTTGATGCGCGAATGCGGCGTGGTAGAGCGGCTTTCGGATACCGCCCAGAACGCGCTGATCAACATCGTGACGATCGTTCTAGGGCTTTCTGTTGGTTCAAAGCTGATGGCGGAAAGCTTCTTGACGGTGGAAACCCTCGGGATTCTGGGGCTGGGTATCGTGGCCTTCGGAATTGGTACCGCCGCCGGCGTGTTAATGGCCAAGCTGATGAACCTAATGAGCCGTATGCCGATTAATCCGCTGATAGGTGCTGCCGGGGTATCCGCTGTGCCTATGGCGGCGCGTGTAGCTAATAAGGTCGGTCTGGAATCCAATCCGCATAACTTCTTGTTGATGCATGCGATGGGTCCAAACGTGGCAGGAGTAATTGGTTCTGCCGTGGCTGCCGGGGTAATGATTAAATATTTGGGATAAATAGACAGGATTGACGGGGAAGCAGAAGTGCCCCATGCACGGCTTACGGTTTACACCGTAAGCCGTTTTTGGTTTAGGGGGCGGGTGCGTTTACCGGGGTAACGTCCAGCGTGCACTTTAGGCGATTTTCCAAGGGGGAAAGGTCGAACGTCTGGTCGCGGGGCCAGCCAATGGTGAGCTGAACACCTTCGCCATCGTAGTTGACGTGTTCAATGGGGATGGCCTTTTCGTCGCACCAGGCGCGGGCGATCGCCTCGCTGGCAAAGGTAAGGCGTAGCGTGTAGGCGTCTCGCTCAATCACTTCACGCGTCGGTAAGGTTTCCAACGCATGGCTGATGGCTTGAGCGTAAGCCCGTGCCAGCCCGCCGGTGCCTAGCTTGGTGCCGCCGAAGTAGCGCGTCACGACACCGCCGATTTCACCCATTTGGCTGCCTTGAAGTACCTGGTACATTGGCCGACCGGCCGTGCCGCCAGGCTCGCCATCATCGGAAAAACCAATCAGTGTTTGCTCCCCAGGCGGCCCAGCAATATAAGCCGTACAGTGATGGCTGGCATTGGGGTGAGCAGCTCTTGCCGCTTCAAGAAGTGCACTAAAAGCGGCCACATCTGGCGCATGGCATAGCCACGCCAGAAACTGGCTTTTTTCGACCTCTATCTCGGCGGTATGCCACTGCGAGGCAGCTAAATCAGGAACTTGATAACGCAATCAGTGCTCCATAAGGCCATAAGAATTGGCAGCAAGGTCGTTGGCACTATCCTGCGCCACACCCATTACCATTCCTAACACTTGAATATCGCAATTGTGCAAAAAGAGATCCGGCGCTTGGGTATCGGCAGGCCATAAATGTACGCCAAAGCGACTGATCGAGAGCTGCTTCAACGCAACAGGTTGCTGATTGATGTGAGCGACGGCGGTTTCTTCGTGGGTATCGCATTGAAAACGCCGAATAATAATGACATCTCCATCAAACAAGTTGCAATCACGCATTCGGTTGCCGCGTATTTTGAGGGCGTAGGTATTGTGCCGCGTTCTGCGTGGTGCTGTTTTAAAGGCGCGTGCCGATTGAATGCCTTTAGGTGCGCAGGACGCGCTGCTCAATACGGTAGAACCGGCGTGAGTTGGTGCTGACATCGATATATTCATAGGAAATTCTCCAATGCAGCGCCCTTTCCCTAGGCGTTTAGTAGTGGCAAGCCAGCAGGTTGTTGGCATGTCTTTTCATACAGTGTTTTAGTATACAGCTGTTTTTGCATACAGTGGTAGTGCTGTTTTTATCCAGTGCCTTTTGCTATTCAAGATGCTGGTCCCGTCGGCACGCTTGGTGCATTCTCACGGCCGCTGCGATTGGCTGGAGATAACGTGGCTTTCCGTGTAGAGTTTTGGCTAACTATCAACCTGTTGGGAGATACCTTTGAGCCTGTGCCTGCAAGCACGACAACTAGCCTGCGAGCGTGATGGGCGCTGGCTATTTGAAGGGCTCGATCTCACGATTCGCAGCGGTGACATCGTTCGAATTGAAGGCCCCAATGGCAGCGGCAAGACCACGCTGTTAAAGCTGCTGGCAGGTCAACTGAGTGATTACCAAGGCGAGCTTTTCTGGAACGGCGCGCCACTTCGCAAGGTGCGTGAACATTATCTGGCCAACCTGCTGTATCTGGGGCATTCGCCAGGCATCAAGGCTGGGCTTTCACCGCTTGAAAACCTGGCCTGGTACCAGGCGCTAAGCGGCGAGCGGGGTAATACATCGCAGCGCCTGAGCGCTTTGGAGCAAGTAGGGCTTGGCGGTTTTGAGGACGTATTGGTCGGCCAGCTGTCGGCGGGTCAGCAGCGCCGTGTGGCGCTGGCCCGGTTAACGCTGACGCGCCGTCCGCTCTGGGTGCTTGACGAGCCGTTTACTGCTATTGACCGCCAAGGCGTAGCCGCGCTTGAAGCGCAGCTTGCAGCTCATGCTCAATCCGGGGGGAGCGTTCTGGTAACCACTCACCACGCGCTGGATGTTTCGCCCGCCGCTCGCTGTATTCAACTGGGGTAGACGATGACGCAGGGGCAGAAGGCTACCTCCACAATACTTGAAACGCCGGTGCCGGGCGGGCTGTGGGTGGCCTTTACCGCTACCCTGAAGCGTGATGTAACACTGATGTTCAGACGCCGCGGCGAGCTGCTCAATCCGCTGGTCTTCTTCGCGCTGGTGATAACGCTGTTCCCAATCGGTATTTCACCCGACCGCGCCGTGCTTGCGCTGATCGCGCCAGGCCTTTTATGGGTAGCGGCGCTTCTGGCGGCGCTTTTATCACTGGATAGTCTGTTTCGCACCGATTATGACGACGGCAGTCTTGAGCAGATGCTGCTCGCGCCTCAGCCGCTAGCAGCGCTTAGTCTGGCCAAGGTACTTGCCCACTGGTTGTTGACCGGGCTGCCGTTGGCACTGGTAGCACCGCTTCTGGGCGTGACGCTGGCCCTGCCCCTAGGCAGCTACGCGGTGCTTGCGCTTTCGCTTTTGTTGGGCAGCGCCAGTTTGAGCCTGATTGGCGCGATTGGTGCGGCGCTGACAGTCGGTATCGCGCGGGGAGGTGTACTGTTGTCGCTGATCATACTGCCGCTGTATATACCGGTGCTTATTTTTGGGGTCGGGGCGGTGCAGGCCGCCGTCATTGGTGAAGGTGTCGCGGCGCACTTGGCCATGCTCGGAGCCCTGCTGGCCGCGTCGCTACTGTTGGCTCCCTGGGCGATTGCCGCCTCGCTACGCATCAGCATCAACGGTTGAGGACAGAACACGCCATGTGGACCTTTATTCATAAATGGGGCTCGCCCAAATGGTTTTATGCAATAAGCGCAAAGGTGCAGCCCTGGTGCTGGGCAGTCTCCCTGATACTCATTGCGACCGGTACGGTATGGGGATTAGCCTTTACACCCACCGAGGTGAACCAGGGGCAGGGCGATAGCTTCAGGATCATTTATGTCCACGTGCCTGCCGCCTTTCTTGCCCAGTCGGTGTTTGTTTCGATGGCGGCGGCGAGCTTGGTTTTCATGGTATGGAAGGTCAAGGTGGCGGATATGGCTGCGACAGTCATGGCGCCGTTTGGGGCGGTGATGACGTTCGTGGCGCTTTTTTCCGGGGCGGTGTGGGGTGTACCTACCTGGGGCACCTGGTGGATGTGGGACGCCCGACTGACCTCCATGCTGATTCTGTTGTTTCTGTTTCTGGGTGTGATCGCCCTGCGCAGCGCTTTTACCCGTCGTGAGGGTGGATCAAAAGCGGCTTCGGTACTGGCCATGGTTGGGGTCATCAATATTCCGATTATCAAGTACTCGGTAGACTGGTGGTTTACGCTCCACCAGTCGGCGACCTTTACGTTGACGTCGCGGCCCCTCATGCCCATGGAAATGTGGCTGCCGTTGCTGATCATGGTGCTGGGTTTCTACTGTTTTTTTATCGCTCTTACACTGATGCGTACGCGTAGTGAAATCCTGCGTCGGGAAATTGATAAGCGCTGGGTCAGGGATTTGATCAAGGAGGCGCAGTAATGGCATTTACATCGTTTGGGGCGTTCTTGGCCATGGGCGGACACGGCCCCTACGTGTGGGCGGCCTGGGGCGTCACGGCACTTTTGATGGTTGCCTGCATCGTTCATGCTCGTTTTGAGCGCCGCCAATTGGCCAGTGCTGTAAAACGCCGTGCCCGGCGTGGTGACCGTCATCCACCCCATCAAGCGAGACATGCCGATGACACCTAAACGTCGCCAGAAGCTAGCGGTCATTCTCGGCGCGCTGGCGCTAGCCGCCGTGGCGGTAGGCCTCACGCTCTACGCCCTGCGCGCTAATATCAACCTGTTCTACAGTCCGGTGCAGATTGCCCTGGGGGACGCGCCCATCGAGCGGGCAATCCGTGCAGGTGGCATGGTAAAGGAGGGTTCGGTTGTCCGTGACCCGCAAAGCCTGGACGTCGAGTTCCTGGTAACCGACTACGTGGACGAGCTTGCGGTGGCCTATAACGGCATCCTGCCGGATCTGTTTCGCGAAGGGCAGGGTGTGGTAGTGGTAGGCAAACTTTCTACAGACGGGCGGTTTATAGCTGACAAGGTGCTGGCTCGCCACGATGAAAACTACATGCCGCCCGAAGTGTCGCAAGCGTTAGAGGATGCCGGTTACTCACCTGCTGATTATCAGGACCAACCGGTTGAAGCAGCCAAGCGTGAATAGGTTGAGCCAATGTCCTATACCCTAGAGTCCGTGTCATGCTGGAGCGCCGATGTTGGTAAAATTGATCCCTGAGCTTGGGCATTTCGCGTTAATTATTGCCCTGTTAATGGCGGTATTGCAGGGCGTAATGCCGTTAGCCGGGGCGGCCACGCGAAGGCCGCTATGGATGGCATATGGTCATCCCATGGCCACGGGGCAGTTTCTGTTTATCGCGGTGGCTTATGTGTGTCTAACCGCCAGCTACGCGCTGGATGACTTCAGCGTGGCGAACGTCGCCAACAATTCCAACTCGCTGTTGCCCTGGTACTACAAGCTCAGTGCGGTGTGGGGCAACCACGAAGGGTCGGTGCTGTTGTGGAGCCTGATGCTGGCGGGCTGGGGGTATGCCGCTTCGCGCTTCTCAGGCGGCCTGCCTCGCGACATGGTAGCGCGGGTACAGGGTGTGATGGGCTTGATTAGCGTGGGATTTTTACTGTTTATCCTGCTGACGTCCAATCCCTTCGAGCGGCTTTTGCCCAACGTACCTCACGATGGTGCGGACCTTAATCCGCTGCTTCAGGATATTGGCTTGATTGTTCACCCGCCGATGCTCTATATGGGCTATGTCGGGTTTTCCGTGGTGTTTGCCTTCGCCATTGCCGCGCTGCTGGGCGGGCGGTTGGATGCGGCCTGGACGCGCTGGGCGCGCCCCTGGACCAATAGTGCCTGGGCCTTTTTAACCGTGGGGATCGCGCTGGGCAGCTGGTGGGCTTACTACGAGCTTGGCTGGGGCGGCTGGTGGTTTTGGGACCCGGTAGAGAACGCCTCGTTGCTGCCCTGGCTGACCGGCACGGCACTGATTCACTCGCTGGCCGTCACCGAAAAGCGCGGCTCGTTTAAAAGCTGGACCGTACTGCTGGCCATTTTTACCTTTTCGCTATCGCTGCTGGGTACCTTTCTGGTGCGTTCTGGTGTGCTTACCTCGGTGCACGCGTTTGCCAATGACCCCTCACGCGGCTTGTTTATTCTGGTGCTGCTGACGATCACTGTGACGCTTTCTCTACTGATATTTGCGCTGCGTGCGCCTCGAGTGAGTCATCACGTGAGCTTCAGCTGGCTATCACGAGATTCGCTGCTGCTTATCAACAATATTCTATTGGTCATCATGACCGTGACGATTTTGCTGGGCACGCTCTACCCGCTGATTTTAGACTCGCTCAACCTGGGTAAAATCAGCGTGGGTCCGCCGTACTTTAATGCGCTTTTTGTACCGCTGACGGTTGTGATGTGTCTCTTTATGGGGCTTGGTCCGGTCGCTCGCTGGAAGAGCATGCCGGCCAGTGAACTGCGCCGTAAGCTGTGGCTTGCTGGCGTCGCTGCGCTGGTGCTGGGTATGGTGTTGCCGCTGATATACACCGGTGAATGGAACCTGTGGGCCTCATTGGGTATTGTGGCTGCGCTGTGGATAGTGCTGCCTATTGGGAAGGACATGTGGGACAAAACCCGCCACGGCTCCAGCCGCTTGGCGGGTTTGCGCAAGCTTTCACTGGCGTATTGGGGCATGGTGCTCGGGCATGTGGGAATTGCAGTGACGATTATTGGTGTGGCCGTGGTGTCCAACTATGCCACTGAGCGCACGGTGCGTATGGCGCCGGGTACCGAGCTTGACGTCGCGGGCTATCAGTTCACGTTGAGGGAGCTTAAAAGCCGCCGAGGCGCCAACTTTATGGCCGATACGGCCGTCATTCAGGTGCGCAATATCGAATCAGGGCGTGGTTTTATTATGCGCCCTGAGAAGCGCTTTTATCTGGCAACGGGTATGCCCATGACCCAAGTCGCGCTACGCCCCGGCCTGTTTCGGGATATTTACGTTGCCATGGGTGAAGATTTGGAGGATGGCAGCTGGGCCATGCGCATTCAATATAAGCCTTTTGTACGCTGGCTTTGGTTGGGCGGTTTGTTGATGGCGTTAGGCGGCATACTGGCGATAGTGGATAAGCGCTATCGCCGAACCAGAACGGCCGACCGTGCCGACGTGGCCCGCTCGCCCAAAACGCAGGAAGCCGTGCTATGAGCCGTCGACTATGGCTGTTACTGCTACCGCTGGGTTTTCTTCTGGTGGCGCTGTTTTTATATCAGCGTTTGCAGCATGATCCGTCAGCCCGGGACTCTGCGCTGATGGCACGTGAGTTCCCGACATTTGAGGCCACCACGCTGCATGATGAAGGCAGCCTGGTCGATCAAACGCTGCTCCATGGGGAGGTCTCGCTGGTTAACGTGTGGGGCGAATGGTGCCCGGCCTGCAAGCAGGAAATGCCCCAGCTTTTGGCATTGGCCGACCAGGGTATTCGTATGGTCGGGGTGAACTATCGCGATACCCGCGAGAAGGGAGTGCACTTTTTAAACGAGTTTGGCGACCCGTTTGAAGTGAATATCTTTGATCCTGACGGCCGTTTGGGCTTTGACCTTGGCGTTTATGGCGCGCCTGAAACGTTTCTGGTCGATGCCGACGGGATTATTCGCTATCACCATAAAGGCGATATCTCTCCTCAGGATGTGGCCGAGCGTATTTTGCCGGAGGTAGCCAAATGGCGTTAATACGTACCCTGGCCGTGCTCTTCCTGCTGCTGTTATCGGCAAGTGTTGTGGCGGAGGGAATCGAGCTGCGTGAGTTTGACGACCCGGTGCTGGCACAGCGTTATCACGCATTAACCGCTTCCATGCGCTGCCCGCTGTGTGAAAACCAGGCCATCAACGATTCGAACTCACCTATCTCCGCCGATATGCGGGAACGCGTGTATCAAATGCTGCACGATGGGCGCTCCGATAGCGAAGTGATCAACCACATGGTTGAGCGCTTTGGCGACTATATTCTCTATAATCCGCGCCTGGAGAGCCGCACCTATCTCCTGTGGGGGCTGCCTATCGGGTTAGGCGTCGTGGGTGTTTTGATCGTGTTGCTCATAGTACGTGCACGGCGCCATGCGTCTGCCAAGGCGCTAAGTGTTGAAGAGCGCGCTCGGCTGGATGCGCTGATTCAGCGCAGGAGATCATCATGACGCTTTTATGGGTCGCCATGGCGATTGTCATGTTGCCAGCGATTGTCTTGCTACTTTCCCCGCTGCGTAAGGCGCATGCGCTTTATGACCAGCAACGTGCATATGAAGCCAACGACACTTCTGCCGAGCAGAACGTGGCCATTTTTCAGCGTCGGCTTGCCTCGTTACAGGCAGCTCATGCGCGTGGCGATGCTAGTACCGCGCAGTTTGAAGAAGGAACGCTGGAACTTGAACGTAGCCTTCTGGAAGATACCGCCACGCTGGCCATACGACCGCTAAAACCGGCCCTTGCCGGGCGTTTAGCTGTGCCGTTGATTGCCTTGAGTGTGGTGGCCATTAGCCTTTTTTGGTACCTGGAAGAGGGCGCCGAGGGCGACCTTGCCCTGTATGGCGTTCAGCAGGAATTACTCAACGACCCCGGCGCTACTCCAGACACGTATATTCGTCGTATGGAAGAGCAGGCAACGCTTCAGCCCGGCAATGCCAACGTATGGGCCTCGCTGTTTCCGTTGTATCGCGATACCGGCCAGGAAGATAAAGCCATTGATGCGCTGGAACGACTCATCGCGCTGGAAGGCCGTCTCCCTGCACTGCTCGCCCAGCTTGCGCAAATTCGCTTCTTTATGGCAGGGCGCGAGATGACCCCGGCTGTGCAGCGCTTGGTGGATGAAACGCTGGCTCAGGACCCACGGCAGCCAACGGTGTTAGGCTTATTGGGTATTCACGCGTACGATAACGGCGACTTTAACCGCGCCATAGGTTGCTGGCGCCGGGCGCTGGCAACGGTGGAAGACCCCAACACGGCTGCGTCGCTACGTGAAGGTGTTCGCGTGGCCCAGGAACGCTTGGCCGATGAGTCCACAATGGCCGCCGCTGATGAGTAGTGAAGCCCTGAGTCAACACACCGCTGCCGAGGTCGTTATTAATCGTGTATTTTGAATACCCCCTCATGTTTATAAATAAATTCTTTGTAGGATTGGCATGCGCTTAACCTCTATTCGTCTTGTTGGGTTCAAGTCGTTTGTCGATCCGGTCACGGTGCCCTTCGACGGTAATATGACCGCGATTGTCGGCCCCAATGGCTGTGGCAAGTCCAATATTATCGATGCCGTGCGCTGGGTGATGGGCGAGTCCTCGGCCAAAACCCTGCGCGGCGAGTCCATGGCCGACGTTATCTTTAATGGCTCGACTGGGCGCAAACCAGTGGGTCAAGCATCTATTGAACTCAAGTTCGACAATCGCGACGGCACCATGGGTGGCGTGTATGCCCAGTACGCGGAAATCGTGGTCAAACGGTTAGTGACCCGCGACGGCCAGTCCAGCTACTTCTTTAATGGCCAAAAGTGCCGCCGACGGGATATCGCCGACCTGTTTATGGGCACCGGTCTTGGCCCACGCTCCTACGCAATTATCGGCCAGGGCATGATCTCGCGATTGATTGAAGCTCGCCCCGATGACCTGCGCTCAACACTTGAAGAAGCCGCGGGCATCTCCAAATACAAGGAGCGCCGCCGTGAAACCGAAAACCGTATGCGGCGCACCCAGGAAAACCTCGAACGTTTGGACGATATTCGTGAGGAGCTGGATAAACAGCTTGAGCGCTTAAAGCGCCAGGCGGAGGCGGCCAAACGCTACCAGGAGTTAAAACAGCAGGAGTACCGGCTTAAAGGCGAGCTGGCACTGCTACGCGGGCGCACCCTGCGGGCAGAGCAGTCGCAGCAGGAGAGCCGGGTTCGCGAGCTGGAAATCTCAGTTGAAAAAGATGTGTTTGGCGTACGTCAGTGCGAAACCCGTCTGGAGCAAGCTCGTGAGCAGCACGATGAGCTTGCCGAGGTACTGGAGCGCCACCAGCAGCAGTTTTTTGAAACCACCACGCGCATTGCACGGCTGGAGCAGGACCAGGCTCACCGGCGTAGCCGTGAGTCCCAACTGGCCAACGATATTGCTACTGCACGGCGCGAGCTGGATGAGCAGCGCCTGGTGAGCGAAGGCGACCGGGAGCGTCTTGCCGCCATCGACGAGCGCTTTGAGGACCTGGCGCCCGAACACGAAGCGCTGGAAGAACAGCTGGACGCCCTGGAACAGGCTCTGGCCGATGCTACCCCCGCCATGGAAGCTGCCGAGCAGCAGTGGTCGGACGCCGAAAATCGTTGGCGCGATGCCAGTCGCGAAGCCGACCGCAGCCAGGACCAGCTACGCGATTTAGAGCAGCGTATTCAACGCCTACAGGCAGAAAGCCAGCGGCGGCGTCAGCAGCGCGGCGATTTGGCGGATTTGAGCGCGCTACGCGAAGAGCACGCTCAGTTTCAGGCGCAGTTGGAAGAAGCCGAAGAGCGTTCCGAGGCCTTCACCCAAACGCGTGAACAGTGGCAGCAGCAGTACAGCGATGCTAAACAGCGTTATCAACAGGCAACGCGCACCCGTGATGATAAGCGCGCTGAATTGAGCCAGCGCCAGGGTGAACTGGCCTCGCTGCAGGCCCTGATGGATGCCGCGCTAGCCGACCACGACCCGGATATAGAAGCAACCCTGGCGACCCACGGGCTAAGTAATGCCCTCCGCCTGGGTGAAACCCTCAGCGTGACACCCGGTTGGGAGACGGTCATTTCCTGGCTGCTGGCGCCCTGGTTGAATGCTCGCCTGGTCGCAAGCCACCAGCTTGCCGCACTGCCGCAGGCGCTGGCTACCGACTGGTGTCTGATTGATGAGCAAGCGCCCGCCGCTTCAACCCAGGGCCAGCGGCTGGATTCACTGGTAAGCGGCGCTGGTGCGATAGGTGAATGGTTGGCCAGTATTCACTACGTTGAGTCCGGCGCCGAGGCTGAGCAGCTTGCGCCCGGCCTTGCAGCGGGAGACAGCGTTGTTAGCCGTGATGGCGTTTGGCGGGGGCGCGGCTGGCTGCATCAGCAGGCCAATGGCGAAGGCGTTGATGCCTTACTGGTAACGCGGCGCCGTTTCAAGGAGCTGGACGCCCTGCGCGAGCAGGATGAAGACGCGCTGGCGCTGGCTGAAGAGCAGTGCGAAACGACCAGTGAGACCATTGAAGCCCTGGAGCTTTCCCGTGAACAGCAGGCTGAGCAGGAGCGTGGCCATGCTACAAGCGTTCAGCAGTTGGCTATTAAAGAGCGTAGCGCTGCCCAAAAGCTGGAGCATTTGGAGAGCCGGGCCACTGAGCTTGATGCTGAGCTTGGGCAACTGCAAGAGGATGAAGCGGCGTTAACGCTTACCCTGGAGGAGCAGCGTGCCCGCTGGAATGTGGCGATGGAAACGCTGGAAACCACTGCACAGGCACGCGAAGTGGCCAGCGAGCAGCGTGGCCGCCAGCGCGAACAGCGCGACCAACTGACTCAACAGCATGGCCCGTTAAAAGCACAGCAGCAGACGTTGGCATTAGAGCGTGAACGGTTAACCGCTGAACGGAGTAGTTTGCGCGCCCAGCAGGCACGTTCAAGCGATAGCGAAGAGCGCTTGACGCTACGCATAGCAGAGCTAGAAGCGTCGCGGGAAACGCTACTTGAGCCGGACGAGTTGGCTGGTGAAGAGCTTGAAGAGCTACTACATCAGCGTGAGCAGCAGGAGCGCCGCCTTACCGAAACGCGCCAGCAGGCCCAGTCGCTGGCAGAACAGCTGCGCAATGATGAGCTGGCCCGCCAGCAGCACGAACGCAATCTTGAGCAGAGCCGCGAGCAGCTTCAGCAGCGGCGTATGGATGTTCAGGCGCTGGCGCTAAAAGCGGCCACGCAAGATGAGCAGTTGGCCGAACTAGGGCATGACGCCGATGCCCTGGCCGAGAACCTGCCAAGCGATGCCAGTGAACAGGTTTGGCAGGAGCGTTTGGAAAGCACCGGCGAGAAGATACGCCGCTTGGGTGCCATTAACCTGGCAGCGATTGAGGAGTACGACCAGCAGGCCGAGCGACGCAACTATTTGGAAGCCCAGCACGCCGAACTGACCGAAGCGCTGGAAACCCTGGAGCGAGCGATCAAGCGTATCGACCAGGAAACGCGGGTACGTTTCAGAGAAACGTTTGATCAGGTGAATAGCGGTTTGCAGGAACTCTTTCCCCGCGTGTTTGGTGGTGGGGCGGCCTGGCTAACGCTCACCGGCGATGATCTGCTGGAAACCGGGGTGGCGATCATGGCGCGTCCGCCGGGTAAGAAGAACAGCACGATTCATCTGCTCTCCGGTGGGGAAAAAGCACTTACCGCGCTTTCGTTGGTGTTCTCGATCTTCCAGCTCAACCCTGCGCCGTTCTGTATGCTCGATGAAGTTGACGCGCCGCTGGATGATGCCAACGTGGGTCGATACGCCAAGCTGGTGAAAGAGATGTCGGAAAACGTTCAGTTCATCTATATCACCCACAACAAGATTGCCATGGAAGCCGCCGAGCGCCTGATGGGAGTGACCATGCAGGAACCCGGCGTGTCGCGCCTGGTATCGGTGGGGATTGATGAAGCTGCGGCGCTGGTGGATTAAGCCTCAGCTTAGCCTTCGCCCAGTTCTCGCATCACTGCATACAGCCTGGATTTGGCTTCAAAGCCTACGCCCGGAATATCGGGCAGGCCGACGTAGCCATTTTCAACCTGAATGCCGTCAGCGAAGCCACCAAACGGCTGGAAGACATCCGGATAGGATTCGTTGCCGCCCAGGTGCAAGCCTGCGGCGATATTCAGTGACATTTGGTGGCCGCCGTGGGGTACTACGCGGCGTGATGACCAGCCAAGCTCATCCATCACGTTCAGCGTGCGCATGTACTCCACCAGCCCGTAAGAGAGGGCGCAGTCGAACTGCACGAAATCGCGGTCGGCACGCATGCCGCCATGGCGTAGCAGGTTGCGGGCGTCCTGGTGCGAGAACAGGTTTTCGCCAGTCGCCATGGGCAATTCATAGTGGTTGGCAAGCTCCGCCTGAAGCGCGTAATCCAGCGGGTCACCGGCTTCTTCGTACCAGAAGAGGTTATAAGGCTTTAGCGCTTTGGCGTAAGCAATTGCCGTTTTCAGGTCAAAGCGCCCGTTAGCATCTACTGCCAGGCGACTGCCATCGCCAACGACTTCAAGCACGGCTTCGATACGCTGAATATCTTCCTCAAGCGGTGCGCCGCCAATCTTCATTTTTACCACGTTGTAGCCACGCGCCAGGTAGCTGCGCATTTCGTCCTGCAGCCTGGTGTGGTCTTTACCAGGGTAGTAGTAGCCACCAGCCGCATACACCCAGACCTTATCGTCGGCTTGGCCGTTTCGATAACGCTCGGCAAGCAGCTGGTAGAGCGGTTTTCCTTCAATTTTGGCGACTGCATCCCAAATTGCCATGTCGATCGTGCCTACCGCGACCGAGCGCTCGCCATGCCCGCCGGGCTTTTCGTTTTTCATCAGGGTGTCCCAGATAGCAAACGGGTCCAGGTTGTCGCGGGCGTGGTCAATTAGCGTGTCGGGGTTGGCCTCGATGATTCTATCCAGAAAGCGGTCACGCATGAGCGCTCCCTGGCCATAGCGCCCGTTGGAGTTAAAACCGTAGCCAATCACGGGTTTACCGTCGCGTATCACATCAGTGATGACGGCCACGACCGAACAGGTCATTTTGGAAAAATCGATATAAGCGTTGGCAATCGGGGAGGCAATCGAAACGGTTTTCTCGCGAATATCCACAATACGCATGGCAAGCTCCTTGGTGGTTAAGTGCTTAACCCTATGCGTGACAAGGGGGGCTGCCCAATGCTATTACTAAGTGCTCCCATGCTGAAACGGCATTGCCCCATGGAACTCGTCTGGTTAGAAGACTTTACCGCCCTTGCCGAGCACGGCAGTTTTGTACGCGCTGCACATGCCCGACATATTACCCAGCCCGCGTTCAGCCGACGGATCCGCGCGTTTGAACAGTGGATGGGCGTTAGCCTGTTTATTCGCACCCCACAGGGCACCACGCTCACCGACGCCGGTAAACACATACAGGCCAGTGCGTTTGACGCGATTGGCCGGCTGTACCGCTTGCGTGCTGAAGCACAGCAAATTGCCGGAGAGGCGACTCGAACATTGCAGTTTGCAGCGACGCACTCGCTGTCATTTACGTTCTTCCCCCGTTGGATAAGAGCCCTGGAGCAGGGAGCGCCCATGGAGGCCGTGCGTCTTCACTCGGATACAATGTCCACGTGTGAGCAGTTGTTGTTACAAGGTGATTGTCAGTTCTTGTTAAGCCATCGGCATTGCGCTGTTCCCTCACGGTTATCGCCTGACCAGTTTGAGAGTATAAAGGTGGGCGAGGATTCGCTGATTCCACTGGTGGGAAAAGAGTTAAGCGATTCTCAGTGCCTGGAAGTGTTGCCTTACCTGGGATATACCGATGCTTCGGGATTAGGCCGTGTTGTTAGCCACTGGCTTAATGAAAATGCCACTTCTTTTATAAGTGCACCTCGCTTTACCAGCCACTTGGCTGCGGTGTTGATGTCCATGGTATTGGAAAATAAAGGCCTGGCATGGATACCTAAAAGCCTTTCAGAACAAGAGATTAGCGATGGAAGGTTGGTGCGTGCATTGAATGATTCGTGGGATATACCGTTAGAAATACATCTGACCCGACCACGAGTATTAGCCAGTCACTTTGCGAACGCATTCTGGCAAAAGCTGTCCAACCGTTAAGCAAATAACTGCTACAACTGTTAACAAATTGAGTAGAAATAATAAAAAAATGTGTAAAAACGCTCAACTTATCTATATTGATCATTATAAACTTGTGGTTAATGCTATGGTAGATTTACCTTGAACTAGTGTGGCTGAGCTGGATTAAAGACTGATGCTGTTTTTATATACAGTGGTGATGGGTTGGTTATTAAGCTCGCTTCGCTTTAGTGGTTAAGTAAACGTTAAGTAAGATAGATGCAGTACATATACACCAGGATTAAAGAGCAGATTCACGGCCTGAATAATAGCAACTGAGTCTGATCACGATGAGCATCAATATTGCTTAGAAAAAATGTCAGAACTGTGCTCAGAAACTGTGCCATAACGTAGAAAATCGCTAAAAAATGGCTCTATTTATAGCAACCGCGCTATGCTAGTGGTATTTATTTATCACCTGAAAGGTTTTCACTCAGGTATGGCGCTTTAGCAACCGGTTAAATGACCCATGGAATGTTCGACATGGAACTAAGAGAATGGTTAATCATTTTAGGACTGGCGTTGGTGTCGCTCATCGTAGTCGACGGTGTGCGACGACTCCAACGCCAGCGGCGCGTCCCTCGTCTGGACCAGGCGGTTAAGGACCTTCCCGAGGCGAAGCTAACCGAACTGGATGATGAGGCTAAAGAAGCCGAAATTAGCTGGGAGCTACCGAACGGTGGTGCACGCGTCGTTAAACCTGCGGACTATAGTGGGGTCGGCGCGAAACCCAAGTTGGAGCGTCAAGACCATCCAGGGCCTTCCAGAGTGCTATCCGAATTTAGACGCTCCTTTGCCAATGCTGTCCCTAAGCGTAAAGCGCCTGCTCCAGCAGTGGATACAGCAGCATCTGCACAGCCTCAACGCCAGGCCGCTGCGCCTAAAGCACGCCCGGCTGACATTGATCGCCGAGAGCCAAGCGTCTTCCTGGATAGCGACGCTCCAGCTGAAGTGAGCCAGGTTGAACCCCAGCCAACGGCACAAGCCAGTCCTGTTAACACCCAGCCGGTAGACAAAACAGCGCCAGAAGCGCATGCGGCTATTGCCGAGCAAGTGCCAACCCAAAGCGAGCCACACACCGAAGAGCCGTCTATCTCCCTATCTACTGCCAACGAAGAATCCGTTACTGCGAAAGAAGAGCCCGTCGCGGTGAATAAGGAGAGCCCCGCTGAGCCCGTACTGCGTGCAGAGCCAGAGGATGCCGCCTCGACCAGGCAGAACGCGCCCAAACGCCGTCAACTGCGCGAAGATACGGTCGGTGAGTATGACGAGTTGGATGATGATGCCGTTGATGAGTATCGGCTGGTCGATTTTGAGGGCATGGGCCGCTCGCTTAAACGTCGCCTGATACAGCGTCGCCAGGAAAAAGCCCGTAAAAAAGCTGAAAAGGCCAAGCGTGCTGAAGCCGCCGCCAAGCTGAAAGCAGAGCGCAAAGCGCTTGAAGCCGAACAGCGCCGCGAAGCAAAAGAAGCCGCCGAGGCAGAAAAAGCCCGCATTGCCCAGGAGCAGGCCGAAGCCCGTGAAGCAGCTGCAAGTGCTGAGGAAACGCAACGGGCCGCTGCACGCTATCACGAGCCTGAACCTGCTTATGCGCATGAAACATCAGCGGGTCAGTACGATGACAATGAAGCCTACGATGAAGCGCCGGTGCGTGGCTCGCGTGATAGCGTCGTACGTGCTCACCCAACGCTTGAAAAAGCGTTGCGCCACGATGTATCAGGTGAACATGCCAAGGAAGCATTGACCAACGCCGATGAGGTGGTGGTTATCAGCGTGCTCTCTCGGGACCCGGAAGGCTTCGATGGCAGCAAGTTGCTGGATCTCATTATGGCGTGCGGCCTACGCTATAGCCGTGCCATGGGTGTGTTCCACCGCTTTGAAACAGAAAGTGACGACAGCGAACTTCAGTTCTCAATGATTAATGTTGTTAAACCCGGCACATTCCCCATTGAAGAGATGGGTGAGTTTGTAACGCCAGGGATCACCTTCCTGATGCCCTTGCCGGGAGCGGTCGACAGCTCTGCAGCCTTTGAAGCCATGGTGGAAACCGCTATGGTCGTAGTCCGCCATATGGGCGGTGAGCTGAAGGATGAAAATCGCAGCGTCATGACGGCACAAACCATTGAGTTTGCCCGCCAGCGGGTGCATGAATTTGAACGCCGCCACCGCCTGCATCGCCACATGCAAGCCCACTAAGTAGCGCTTGCTGTTAAACACCCGCCTTCTTGCAGAAGGCGGGTGTTTTTGTTCCAGGATGTGTCTTTTTTGTGATTGATTTTAGCCCGTACGATGGAAACCAACGTTAATGAGTCAGCCTGACCCCCAAGTGCTGGAAGAAGTCACCCAGCTGCGCGCCGAGCTTGATGAAGCCAACTACCGTTACTACGTATTGGATGAACCAACGTTATCAGACGCTGACTATGACCGTAGGCTGCAGCGCCTAAAACAGCTGGAAGCTGAACACCCCACGCTTATCTCATCGGATTCACCTACCCAGCGCGTCGGTGCTGCCCCCGCTGATGGCTTTCCTTCGGTCGCCCACGCCATCCCTATGCTCTCGCTGGATAACGCGTTTAGCGGTGATGATATCGTGGCCTTTGCTGAGCGCGTCGCAGAGCGCTTGGAGTGTGCGGTAGGTGACGTTGAGTTTACCTGTGAGCCTAAACTCGATGGCGCAGCGGTATCGCTGGTGTATGAGCAGGGCGTGCTGGTGAGTGGCGCCACTCGTGGCGATGGCCGTACTGGGGAGGGCATTACCTCTAATCTTCGTACGCTGCGCTCGGTGCCTTTAAAGCTGATGGGCAAGCAGATTCCTGCGCTTTTGGAAGTGCGCGGTGAAGTCATCATGCGCCACCAAGGGTTTGAAGCGCTTAACGAGCGTGCACGCGAGGAGGGCAGTAAGGTATTTGCCAACCCGCGTAACGCCGCAGCCGGTAGTTTACGCCAGTTGAACCCGGAGATTACCGCTACCCGCCCGCTGGAGTTTCATGCCTACCAGTCGGTGCGTCTGGAACCGGACATGGGCGATACTACGCATAGCGAGCTAATGGCTCGGCTGGTAACGCTGGGCTTTCGCGCCAGTGCGGAGCTAAAGGTGCTGACCGGCCCGCAAGCGGTAGTTGAGTATTGTGAGCAGTTGGGTGAGAAGCGCGACCAGTTGGGCTACGACATCGACGGCGTGGTGATCAAGGTGAATGCACTGCGCTATCAGCGTGAGCTTGGGTTTGTGGCTCGCGCTCCCCGCTGGGCAACGGCGTTTAAGTACCCCGCTCAGGAAGAGATCACCACGCTGAACGACGTTGAGTTTCAGGTAGGCCGTACGGGGGCCATCACACCAGTGGCAAGGCTTGAGCCCGTTAGCGTTGCAGGCGTTACCGTTTCCAACGCGACGCTGCACAACGCCGATGAAATCACCCGCCTGGATGTCATGATTGGTGATACGGTGGCTATTCGCCGCGCAGGCGATGTGATTCCTCAAGTGGTCCGTGTCGATAAGGAAAAACGCCCAAGAGATGCGCAGCCGATTGTGTTCCCCGAGCACTGCCCGGTGTGCGGTTCGGATATCGAACGCGTGGAAGGCGAAGCGGTAGCGCGCTGCTCGGGTGGGCTTTTCTGCGCTGCCCAGCGTAAAGAAGCGCTCAAACACTTCTCCAGCCGCAAGGCCCTGGATGTAGATGGCTTGGGCGTCAAACTGATTGACCAGCTGGTCGAGCTGGATTGGGTGAAAACACCTGCTGACCTGTTCCACCTGACGGTTGAGCAATGGCAGAGCTTGCCGCGTATGGGAGAAAAATCTTCCATTAATCTGGTCAACGCGCTGGATAAAGCTCGTCATACGACGCTCGCTCGGTTTATCTACGCGTTGGGCATTCGCGAGGTGGGTGAGGCCACCGCTGCCAACCTGGCGAGCCATTTTGGAACGTTGCAAGCGCTTCAAGCAGCCGAACAGGCAGCGCTTGAGGCGGTCAACGATGTTGGCCCCATTGTGGCGGCCCACGTGCACACCTTTTTCCGCCAGCCCCATAACCAGGAGACCCTTGCTGCCTTGATTGAGGCAGGCGTCACCTGGCAGGAAGCCGACGTTACCCAAGGCCCTACACCGCTAGAAGGTCAAACCTGGGTACTGACGGGCGCCATGGAAAGCATGACCCGTGACGAGGGCAAGGCTCGGCTACAGGCGCTTGGCGCCAAAGTAGCGGGTAGCGTTTCGAAAAAGACCACGGCGCTGGTCGCCGGTGAAGCGGCCGGTAGTAAGTTAACCAAAGCGGAACAGCTGGGCGTAGAGGTTGTGGATGAAGCCACCTTTATTGAACGCCTTGCGCTGTGGGAGCAGAGCGAATGAGCCGTTTCATTGAAGTACCCGCCCGCATGTTGCCGCCGGAAACCCTCGATGCGTTGCTGGAGGCGTTTGTTACCCGGCAGGGTTATGACACCACCGATACTGGCACGGGGATGAAAGGGTGGGTCGACGAGCTTAAACAGCAGTTGGCACGTAGTGAACTGATTATTGCCCATGACCTAAAGCTTGAAATGACCGAAGTAATGACCCTGACGCAGTGGCGTTCCTTCGGTCGTGATCTGGCAGATGATGAGGAGGAGGGCGACTACTGACCGCGAATAATCGCGCTGATAATACGCCGCCCGGGATGAATATGGTCGACCAACTGAGCCTCAAGCGGCATGGGGTCGTCAAGCAGCCGGGAGGCAATAAGCTCGGCGCATAACGGCGCACTGGAAAGCCCGCGGGAGCCGTGGGCGGTAGATATCCACAACCCTGGGTAGTGCTCCCCGGGGGCATTTGGCACCCGCGAGGCATCTTTTGCCAGCACGGCATAGTCTGACTGCCAGACCGGTGCGTTGGGCACTGGGCCTGCATAGGGCGTTTTATCAGGGCTTGCTGCACGTACCGCCGCACGCCCTTCAAACGCCTGTGGAGTCAGGTGGGTGCCTGCGCTTTCAAGTTCTGCCACCAGCGCTGGAAGCGTTTGGCGAAGCTCGTCAATATTGCGCTGGTGGTCGGAATCGGTCACTTCGGAAGAAGCATTGTTGGGCACGAAGCTTGCCCCAAACGTAAGCACCCCTTCAATGGCGGGCGACACATAGCCACCGGCGCATACCACCCGCTTCGGGCCTTTTACGCCGGCGGGAAGCCTCACCTCACTGACCTGGCCGCGCACCTGTTGGAGCGGCAGGTTGGCCGTCTGAGCATACATATTGGCGTAGTGAGCGCTTGCAATCACCACCTGGTCTGCACTTATCGTATTTCCATCAGAAAGTGCGAGCTGCCAGCTCTTGTCTTCACGCTTAAGGGACGTAACATCGCTCTGTCTCAGCGTGATATTAGGCGTTTGGAGTAAGTGCTCACATAACGCTTTGGGCCGCACCCAGCCTGCGTGTGGGTAAAACAGGGCGTGTTTGGCTTCAATGGCCACACCGGCTTTCTCACTCAACCCTTGGGTAAGCGGCGACACCACGCTTTTGGGAAGCGAATGCTGCTCGCAAAAACGCTGCTGGCGCTTGGCCTCTTTCGCGTTGGTGGCCAGTTGCACGACGCCGCAGGGCTGCCAAAGCGTCGGAGCCTTTAGCTGATTAAGCCAGCGCTGGCTGTATAAAAGGCCGGAAAGATAAAACCGGCTTTGGTAGTTGGTGTCGGCCGCAAGCTTCACATAAAGCGCCCCTTGGCGATTACCCGAGCCGCCTGCGCCTGGTGCTTCGCGCTCGATCACCGTCACATTAACGCCACGCTTGGCAAGCGCTGCCGCCACGCTGCACCCGGCGATCCCCGCCCCGATAACCGCCACCTGCTGAGTGGGAAGAGGCGCTGGCGGCGTAAACCAGGGCGTTGCCTCACGGCGTTTATCGGTAGGCGGTGTGTCAATCATGCCTGCCAGTATTTCGCGCTTACGCCCACAGCCCGGGACTTTTTTCCAGCTAAAGCCTGCCGCTTTCAAACCCCGCTTAACAATGCCCGCGCAGGTGAACGTGGCAAAGGTGGCCCCTGGCCGAGAGCGCGCCGCCATGGCTTCAAACAGCTCGGGCTGCCACATTTGTGGATTCTTAGAAGGCGCAAAGCCGTCCAGAAACCAGGCATCGACCTGACCATCTAAAAGCGCCAGCCGCTCGGTGGTATCGCCATAATGCAGATCCAGCGTCACGCGGTCGCTCAGGTGCAGGCGGTGTACGCCGCTAACCGGTGAGGGCCACAGCTCGCAAAGCAGCTGTGAATAACCGGCAAGCGACGGCCAGGCGCGTAGGGCGCGCCCAAGCGATACCTGATCCAGAGGATATTTTTCTGTGGATAAAAAATGCAGCCGTGCCCCGGCGGGCGCGTGCTGCTCAAAACAGGCCCAGGCACACAGCATATTAAGGCCCGTGCCAAAGCCGGTTTCCCCGATCACAAAGGCTCGCGTGTTTTTCCAAGCGGCAAATCGCTCAGGCAAGCGGTTGGTATTTAAAAAAACGTGCTCGGTTTCTTCAAGACCGCCCTCACGGGAAAAATACACGTCATCAAAATCATCCGAGTGCGGTGAAGTGTCACTCCAGGTGAGCAATGGCGCGCTTAACGCCGTTAAAGGGGGTAAATCAGTAAGGCGTTGAGGCACGCAGATATCCGTAATGACAGAAGTGGTTAAAAAGTAGTCAATTTGTTAATCAGGGCGCTATCTCTGGCTTAGAGAAAAGCGTCCGCCGGGTTTGCACAGAGTTTTCCACAGGCTCTGTGAATTAGCAGGCGGACCCTCCACACTCGCCCTAATCGGTCAAGGCAAAACTTTCTTGAACGGCTTAACAATTACCTTGGCATAGACACCTGCAATGATGTATGGGTCGGCGTCAGCCCAGCCCTGAGCGGCTTCCAGACTGTCGAATTCAGCCACCACCAGGCTGCCGCTAAAACCCGCGTCGCCGGGGTTTTCAGTATCAGCAGAGGGGTGCGGGCCTGCGAGCACCAAGCGACCTTCATCGCGTAGTGCTTCCAAGCGCGCCAAGTGGTCCGGGCGGGCCGCCAGGCGGCGTTCAAGGCTATTCGATACATCTTCACTAATAATGGCGTAGAGCATGGGGATAACTCCTTAAAAGCATGCAGTAAAGCGCCCTATGCAGCATTGACCGCATCCACATAAGCGCGCACCATGGCGAGCGTTTGTAAATCGTCCCACGCGCAGCGCTGTGAACACCAGGTCTTTTGAACACAGCACATTATGACTGTTCGTGGTAGACATCCCTATTCTGACAAACTCGCCACATGACGTCATGCCCATGCCTCTACTTCCTGCAACGTTACTTCCTGCGGTGTTTGATGCCGATCAGCGCTACACGGCTGACCTGCATATGCACTCAACGGCGTCGGATGGCGCGTTAACCCCCACGGAGTTAGTGTCGCTGTGCGCAGCGCGCGGCCTTACCCACATGGCGTTGACGGACCATGACACCATGGACGGCATCGACGAGGCCGGGAAGGCGGCGATACAAGCCGGGCTATGCCTGGTGCCCGGCTGTGAGTTATCCACTCGCTGGCAAGGCATCAACATCCACGTAGTGGCGCTGATGCCCGGTGGCCTGCAAGGCCCGCTGATTGAAGGGCTTGAACAGCAGCGCCAGGCGCGTATTCAGCGCGCTGAAGTGATCGCCGAGCGGTTAGAGAAAGTGGGCCTTAAAAATGCTTTGGAAAAAGCCCGTGAGCAGGCAGGTAGTGACCGCCCGTTAGGTCGACCTGATTTTGCCCGCGCGTTAGTGGCCGAGGGGGTTGTGGCCGATTGGGCCACTGCGTTTAAACGCTACCTGGGCAGCGGTAAAAAAGGCGATGTTAAAGCTCACTGGCCAGAAATCAGCGAAGTCGTCGAGTGGGTGGTGGCCTCTGGTGGCGTTGCGGTGATTGCCCACCCTTTACGCTACGGCTTAACCCGGCGTAAGCGAGGGCAGTTAATGGATACCTTTCAGGCCGCAGGTGGCGACGCGGCTGAATTGGTGAGTGGCCAGCAGAATCCGGATGTCACCCGGGACCTGGCTCGCCAAATGGTCGAACGAGGGCTTTACGCCTCGTTAGGCAGCGACTTCCACTTTCCCGGCAGTCACGCCGCTCCAGGCAGCATGAGTATGGTGCCGCGCACGGCCGCGCCGCCTATCTGGCAGCATCCTCGCTTAGCGCATTTACGCGATGCCCCCGCTGGTCCATTAGCCGCTGCGTCAGCTATGGTGTGAATAAGCGTTTGATAAAAGCGAACACCCTAATGGACTGAAACGCGCCCACGGGCAGGAGCAGACAATGAGCCAATATTTCCAGATTCACCCAGAAAACCCACAAAAGCGCCTGATTGATCAAGCGATCGAGATTATTCGCAAAGGCGGTGTGGTGGCTTATCCCACTGACTCAGGCTACGCGTTGGGCTGTCACTTGGGCGAAAAGAAGGCTATTGAAAAGATCAAGTGGCTGCGCTCGCTGGATGACAAGCACAACTTTACGCTGATGTGCTCGGACCTTTCGGAAATTGGCACCTACGCCAAGGTAGATAATGCGGTATTTCGGCTGCTGAAAGCACATACGCCAGGACCGTACACCTACATTCTGGATGCCACGACAGAAGTCCCGCGCCTGCTGCTGCATCCCAAACGGCGCTCCATTGGCGTACGCGTACCTGATCACCGGATTGCTCATGCGCTGCTGCAAGCGCTTGGCGAACCGCTAATGAGCGTTACGCTGATTCCGGTGGGGGAGGATCTTCCCATGAGCGACCCAGAGGAAATTCGTGACCGCTTTGAAGCGCATTTGGACCTGATTATTGACGGTGGCGCCTGCCACTTGGACCCCACCAGCGTCATCGACCTGCGAGAGCTACCGCCCAAAATTGTCCGTGCCGGACGCGGTGACACGGCTCCCTTCGCCAACTGACTTACCCACGCCATGCTCTGGCAGTTGCCAGGCATGGCGCGATCTGTTTATCTGCACTCCCGATGTAAATCTAACGTCACCTTTCATACCAGTCATATTCTATTTTTATTGTTTGAATGATCAATAAAAATAAATTAGGCTAAAAACGCCAAATGTTCATAATAATTTTTTATAAATTGAGTGGAACTCGCTTTCCGCCCGATCACCATAAAAAAAATGGAGAGTGCTTAATGACGATGTTCCGTTATCGCAGTGCCGTTATTGCTTCGGCTTTCGCAAGTCTGGCAGCGTTACTTGTGTCTGTTAATGCCGTGGCCAGCGACAGCGCCGCTTGTGAGATGAATGAGTACGCAATGGGGCTTCGCTACCAGCAGCAGGCCGCCGAAGTCATCGCGCTGCAGCGGCAGGGGTTCGAGCTGGCAACGTACCGCTTGAAGGACCAGATAGCTGCCCATGGTGAAGACGCTGAGCTGGCTATCATTACCGATCTTGATGAAACCGTTATTGATAACAGTGCGTTGTTGGTGCGCGATATGCAGGCATGTCACGACTTTACGACTTGGGACACGTGGAAACACTGGGAGCGCGAAGGTGAGCCGAGCCTGATTCCGGGCGCCAGAGCTTTTTTGGAATTTGCTGATGAGCAGGGCGTTGCCATCTATTATGTCTCTGACCGCTATGAGGAAAACAAGTCGGCAACGCTAGCCACACTGGAGGCGTTAGGATTACCCCAGGTGTCTGAGCAGAGTGTTATGCTGCTGGGGCCGCCCAAAGGCGAGCGTCGGGCCGTCGTGGCCGAGCAGTACGCGCTGGTGATGCAACTGGGCGATACGCTTCACGACTTTTCTGACGTGTTTGCTGGCGTTGAGCTGGAGGAGCAGAAACGGCTGGTAGATGAAAACGCTGAACGGTTTGGGCAGGACTGGATCGTGTTTCCCAACGCGACCTATGGCAGCTGGCGCAACGCTGAGCTTGATGCTTGGCAGGCTCCCTTCGAAGACAATTAAGCAAGACATTAAGCAGAAGGCCGCCTGAACCGGTGGCCTTTTTCGCTTGAGGCGATTACGTCTCTTCAGTCTGTTTCTCTTTGCGCGGGTCTTCACTGTTTTCATCCAGCCAAGTGCCACAGCGAAGGCAGTAGCGTGCGCCTTTTTCGTGGCGGTCGTGGCCGCATCCAGGACACGCTTCATCAGAGTACCGGTCTTCACGGATGGAGCGGATTACTTGGGCTGAAAAAATGCCGGTAGGCACGGCGATAATCGAGTAGCCGATCAGGATGAGAAGCACGGTAATCGCCTTGCCAAGCGCGGTGCCCGGCACGATATCGCCGTAGCCCACGGTGGTGACACTGACCACGGCCCAGTAGATCGACATGGGAATACTGGTAAAGCCGGTTTCCGGCGACTCGATGGTATACATCAGCGCGGCAAACATGGTGACGACCATAAAAATACTGCAGAAAAACAGCAGTACCTGACGCACGCTGCGCTTTAAAGCATCAATTAATAAACGCCCTTCACCGACGAACTCCATTAACCGCAGGATGCGGAAAATACGCAGCACGCGGAGTATGCGAATGATCACCAACGCATGAAAGCCGGGTATTAGCAGCACCAGCCATGCGGGCAAAATGGAAATCATGTCGACCACGCCATAAAAGCTTTTCAAGTAGATCGAGGGGCGCTCAAGGCAGTAGATGCGCACCGCAAGCTCCAGCGTGAACAGCACGGTAAATCCCCACTCCAGGTAATAGAAAAGCCAGCCATACTCCTGGGAAACCTCCTGAACACTGCCGAGCAGAATGACGGCGACGCTGCCCAAAATCATCACAATCAGCGCAATATCGAATCCCTTGGCAGTGGGCGTGTCGGACTCGAAAATAATGTGAAATAGCTGCGAGCGAAGCCCTTCAGCGGCAGGGGTCAGGTTAAAACTCATGGCGATCCTGATGAAATGAACAATCACTTATCACAGTGATTAGGTCTATGGGCAAACGTGCCTGAATCTATCTAAAGCAACGTGAAGGTTAGCTTAGCTCGCTTTGCAGCGCTAAACGATGAGAAAGCGTCAAGAGCGTCACGCCATAGGTAATACTCGGCCGACCAGCGTCATCTAGCGCTGTGGATAGGTGGGCCGCTTGGGCCTTCATGTCCTCGGGCAGTGATGCGTGTTCGGCCAACTGGGTCAGCGCTTCGTGGGTAAGGTTTAGGAACTGGCGCTGCTGGCTATCGTGGTAGGCATCAAGGGCAAGCGTTGCCCGGTGTAGCCATTCAGCAGGTGTCGTTGCATCAGGAAGCGACCACTGTTGGGCGCGCAAGGCGTTACCCCGCGATGCCTTGCTGCTATCAGATGGGCGAAGCGGAACCTGTTCTGCCAGCGCAATCGCCAGCGACCAGAGCGCTTGCGGATCACCGTTTTTAAGCTCCAGTTCCACTTCACAAATGGGCGTGCGGTAGTCACCACTTTCAATTTCGCCCTCATCCAGCACCAGCTCAACCTGGCTGCCCTGCCAGTCGAGTTGCCAGCTATATCGGGTAAAGTCGGTGCGCAGTTTCGGCGCCAGTTGCGTAAGCCGTTCACCAAGCTCACCTTTAAAAGGCGGCAGCGCGGCAAGCCCTGCCTGGTCGAGTTCAGCGCTTGCGACCGGCCACTCCCACTCCTGGCGGCTGGATAATCCGCCACCCCCCTGGCCCGCTGTTTTTACCGTTTGCAGCACGCGACCATCGACTTGACGAAGACGCACCGCGATCCGTGCGTTGGCCAGGTCATGGGTCGGTGTGTCGAAGTAGGTATTGGCTAAGGTCTGGATTAACGGTGTTTTTGTGTCGAGTAAAGGGTGGTGCTTGAGCGCCTCAATATTGGCTTGGGCAAGCGCAAGCTTTATCTCTACTTCGATTGGTGTTGCATTTTTCATGACAATAGCCACTCTTAAACGTGAAGTACTGGTTAAATTTTTGCTACCAATATGAAGTTTTCATGACGGCGGCGAGCGCACTCTTTATACTGGCGTCGCCATTTCCAGGCTCCCCGAAAACAGGCTAAAAGGCTCTATGGTTACCTCCAACCCTTTTTCCGCGATGTTTGGCCGCTCGCCATTCCAGCCGTTGCTGGCCCACATCGTCAAGGCCAATGAATGCGCCGACCAACTGTTACCATTTTTTGAAGCATCGCTTGCTGGCGATTGGGAAACAGCCACTGAGCTGCGTGAAAACGTAACCCGTTTAGAGCACGAAGCGGATGTGCTGAAAACGGATCTACGGCTCAACCTGCCCAGCACCATGTTCCTGCCGGTTTCACGGTCTGATCTGCTGGATTTGATTAGCGTCCAGGACAAAATCGCCAACAAGGTGCGCGACATTACCGGCATTATGCTAGGCCGTAAAATGCGCGTGCCTGATGAGCTCGCTAATCCGATGCGCGATTATATGGCGACTAGCGTGGCATGTGTGGCCCAAGCGCGCCAGGCCCTTGAAGAGCTGATGGAACTTTTAGAGTCAGGCTTTGGGCGTAACGTCGCGGATGTTATGCGCAATATGATCAGTGAGCTGCATAACCTTGAACACCAGGCAGACAGTCAGCAGGTGGCCATTCGTCGCCAGCTGTTTCAGCTTGAAAGCCAGCTACCGCCCGTCGATGTGATCTTTCTCTACAAGATTATCGAATGGGTGGGTGAAGTGTCTGACCGTGCTGAGCGCGTAGGCAGTCGCTTGCAGATTTTGACCGCACGCTAAGGGAAACCAATGCAAATTATTGCCCAGTACGGCGAGATATTTATTATTCTGGCCTGTTTATTTGGCTTTTTCATGGCGTGGGGCGTCGGCGCAAACGATGTTGCCAACGCCATGGGAACGTCGGTGGGGTCGAAAGCGATCACCATCAAACAAGCCATTATCATTGCTGTTATTTTCGAGTTTTTAGGTGCCTGGCTTGCCGGTGGTGAGGTTACTGCCACCATTCGTGGCGGCATCATCGACCCGAACCTGCTTGAAGCCAACCCACAGTTTTTGGTTTACGGCATGCTGTCAGCGCTGTTGGCGGCAGGCATTTGGCTGATGGTCGCTTCTGCCCGTGGCTGGCCGGTGTCGACCACACACTCCATTGTTGGCGCCATTGTCGGTTTCGCAGCGGTAGGGTTAGGCGTTGATGCGGTGGCCTGGGATAAGGTCGGTCAGATTGCCTCTAGTTGGGCCATTTCTCCGCTGATTGCCGGTACCATCGGCTATATGCTGTTTAAGTCTGTACACCATTTGATTTTCGAGAGTGCAGATCCGTTTGCGGCGGCCAAGCGCTATGTGCCGGGCTATGTGTTTTTGGTCGGCTTTATTGTTGCCATGGTGACGCTGACCAAAGGGCTTTCTCATGTTGGCCTGCATCTTAGCTTCAGCGAAAGCCTGCTGCTTTCGATTCTGATCGGTGTGCTGATCATGGGCCTTGGCATAGTGATGCAGCGGCGTATCAAGTACACCCAGAACGCCAATGACCACTTTGGCTATGCCAATGTAGAGCGTGTTTTCGGTGTGCTGATGATCTTTACCGCGTGTGCCATGGCCTTTGCCCACGGTTCCAACGATGTCGCCAATGCGGTGGGCCCGCTGGCCGCAGTAATCAGCGTAGTGCGTAGCGAAGGCATGATTGATAGCGCGGCGCTGGTGCCCTGGTGGGTGCTGGTGTTGGGCGGCGCGGGTATCGTCGTTGGTCTGGTGACATATGGGCGTCGGGTAATTGCTACCGTGGGCACCGGGATCACCGAACTCACCCCTAGCCGTGGCTTTGCCGCAACGCTTGCCGCTGCGAGTACCGTCGTTGTTGCCTCGGGCACGGGCCTGCCAATTTCAACGACCCATACGTTGGTCGGTGCGGTGCTGGGTGTAGGGCTGGCGCGCGGTATGGCGGCACTTAACCTGCGCGTTATCGGCACCATTGTTGTCTCGTGGTTGATTACGCTGCCCGCCGGTGCGGGTTTAGCGATTGTGTTCTTCTTTATGTTTAAAGGCATGTTCGGCTAACGGTGTTACAGGCGGCGCCGCCCGGCGTACGCCAGCACGAAAAGCCTCAAGATCAGCGGCACCTTCATGCAGATTTGCGCTAGCCGATTTGCAATAGAAGGTGCCGCTGTTTTTTGCGCTCTGGTAAAGTAACGCGAGTAGTGTTGTAAACGCCGGTTTTTTCTTTCATCTGCTGCCGGAGAGCGGCCCTTGGATAAGCATTTCCCCTTTGTTGATTGGTTTCGTAACGCATCCCCCTACATTAATGCACACCGGGGGCGAACCTTCGTCATCTTGATTGAAGGCGAAGCTATGGCGTCTGGCCGTGGGGAGCAATTGATTCAGGATTTAGCCCTGCTGCATACCTTGGGCGTGCGCTTGGTGGTGGTGTTTGGCACCCGCCCGCAAGTGCAGGAAGCGCTTGGCCAGGCAGGGGTTGAACCCATGCGCGTTAATGGACGCTGGGTGGCCGACCGCGCAGTAATGACTCACGTAGAGCAGGTTGCTGCCCATCAACGGCTTTGGCTTGAAGCTCGGTTATCGCTTGGCCTGCCCAGCACGCCACTTCATGGTGTAGAGCTTAGCGTGATTTCCGGGAACCTGGTCACCGCCAAGCCCTTGGGTGTTCGGGAGGGTGTGGACTTTGATCATAGCGGCGAAGTACGCCGCGTTCGGGCTGGCGCCATTGAAGGGCTGCTCGACAAGGGCTCGCTGGTACTCCTGCCGCCACTGGGTTTCTCAAGCACCGGCGAAGTGTTCGACCTGGACGCCGCGGAAGTCGCCCAGCATGCTGCCGTTGCGCTCAAGGCCGACAAGCTGATCCTGCTGGGCGAATCAGAGGGTTTACAGGATGAAGGGGGCGCCTTGCTGCGCCAGCTAACCCCTGCCGATGCTGAACCCCGGCTTGAGAGTGCGCTGCCTGGCAGCGAGCTTGCCCGCCACCTCCAAGCTGCTTGCAGCGCTGCACGTGAGGGTGTGGCCCGCACCCACCTGTTGTCGTGGCGCAATCACGATGCGCTGCTGGGTGAGCTTTTCACCCGCGATGGCGTGGGCACCATGATTACCCAGCACCGTTACGAGCAGCTACGCTCAGCGACGCTAAACGATATTGCGGGCCTGCTGGAACTGCTTGAACCGCTGGAGCACCGCGGCATGCTAGTGGCGCGCTCGCGTGAGCGTTTGGAGCATGAAATTGATGACTATATGGTTATCGAACGCGATGGCATGGTGATTGGCTGCGCCGCGCTGCACGTGTTCCCTGGCACCACGGTTGCCGAGTTGGCCTGTGTGGCCGTGCACGGTAATTACCGCGGGGGCGAACGCGGTGAGCGCTTAATGGAAGCGCTGGAACGCCGCGCACGCCAGCGCGGTGTCAGCGAAATCTTCGTGTTAACCACCCATACTGCACACTGGTTTGTGGAGCACGGCTTTCAGACCGCCAGCCTTGAAGAGTTACCCCCTTTAAAGCGCGAAGCCTATAACCACGCACGCAAATCGAAGGTATTACTGAAAACGCTGAAAGTTTAGCCAATAACGTAGCGTGTGGTAAGCGCAGCGCACCCGCGGGAGCAGCGCGCAGCGGTGCCGGGGTTGAAGTTTGATGGTGCACTTGGGCGGCAAAGCCGCCCAGCTCTCTTGCATCTTTTGGCCTTTAACATCTTTTGGTTTTTAACACCTGTGCCGGGCTTACGTATTTAAAATAACCCCACCGTTCAGGTGGATCGTCTGCCCCGTCATGTACGAAGACTCTTCGCTTGCCAGGTACACATAGGCAGGCCCCATTTCGCTCGGTTGCCCGGCGCGCTTCATGGGTACTTGCCCGCCAAACTCGGCGACTTTCTCATCGTCAAAGCTTGCTGGGATCAGCGGCGTCCATACCGGGCCTGGGGCAACAGCGTTCACCCGAATACCGCGACCGACCAGCGACATGGCAAGCGAGCGCATTAAACCCTGGATGGCCCCTTTAGTGGCGCTGTAATCGATCAGCGTGTTGTTGCCTTTAAAGGCATTAATGGAGGAGGTGGCAATAATGGTATCGCCTTCCTCCAGATGAGGTAACGCTGCCTTGGAAAGGTAGAAATGGCTAAACAGATTGGTCTGAAAGGTGCGTGTTATCTGATCATCGGGGATCTCGGTCAGATCGCTCCAGTCGTACTGTTCGGCCGCATTGTTGACCAGAATATTAAGCTTGCCGAAGTGGTCTAGCGTTTTTTTAACGATGTCACGACAAAAGGCGGGGTCAGCTACATCGCCCTGTAATACCAGGCAGCGGCGACCTTCCGCTTCTACCAAGGCTTTCGTATCTTCGGCATCTTTAGGCTCTTTAAGGTGAACAATCACACTATCGGCGCCTTCACGGGCGTAATGTACCGCTACCGCGCGCCCAATACCGCTATCACCGCCGGTAATAATCGCTACCTTATCAACAAGCTTATCGGTGCCTTTATAGCTATCACGAATAAATTCAGGTTCCGGACGCATTTCATGCTCATCACCGGGCTGTTTATTCTGGTGCTGAGGCGGCTGTTTCTGATCGCTCATGTGCAGTGACTCCTTGTTGGGACGTTAATCCTTCCTCTACGAAAAGCCGTGGCCTAATCGTATTTCTGCGTTACTTACACTAGCGCAAGGTTTTATCAAGAGCCAATTCAAGTACGTTTTATTTATAAAAGATTGAATTATTATAAAGTTCGGGGTTAATGGGTAAAAGGTTTTTATAGGCTTGGGTTGGTATAGGTGAGTTGTTTATCCTTTTAATCTTTTTATCTCAACCATGTAATGTGTTTGTTGAGCTTTAAGGTTTCTTTGCGTAGATCTTTAAATGGTGGGTTGGGTGTTTTAGGCCCTGATGCGCTGAGATGAACAGCTTGAGGGATGCAGTGATTTATCCCTGCTGGATGTGAGGAAAGATAGCTGTGGTGGGAGGTCGAGGCGGCTTGGTTGATGTTTGTTAAAGGCTGGGCTTTGCTTTTAATTAAATGTTTTTTGATATTGGTTAAATAGCGGTGCCGCAAGAGTGTGTCCAAGCTTATAAGTTGACAGAGGGTGATGGGTAACTATAGTAAAAAAGCCGATTTATATTAAACGACTATTTAGGTGGTGAGCTCGTTATCTATTGCGTGTGTTTAATTGATTAGCGGTTCAGTTCGTTTTGTTTCAAGCCGCTGCTTGTTAATAAGTGTTTGTTAATACGTGCTTGCTAACAAGTACATTAACGCGTGAAACGACAAGGAGGAAGTAACAAATGAACGATTATGGAAAACAGGCTGACCCAGGTTCTTCAAATACCGACTCGCTCAAACAGCAAGGGCGCGATGCGGCACATGACGTAGGTGAAGCGGCTCAGCATCAGGCTGAAAGCTTTTACAATCAGCAGCGTGATACCGCCACCGAGCAGACGCAAAAATTTACCAGCGCTTTTCGTAAGATGGCCGATGAGTTTGATCATCAAGATCAGCCGTACTTCTCACAACAGGCGAGAAAGTTCGCCGATACAGCTGATCGTTTTTCAAACAAGCTACGCGACAAAGACTTAAACAGCATCTGCCAGGAAGCGAAAAGCTTCAGCGAGCGTGAGCCTGCATTGTTCGTTGGCGGGGCGATTGCTGCTGGTTTTTTGGTGACACGCTTCTTGCGTAGCTCAGGCAAGCATTCGCACTCGTCTGGCGGTTCAAGCCGTTATTCAAACGGCCCAAGTAGTTATGCTCATCCGTCATCGGGTGCTTATTCAAGCCATGAGTCTCCTACGCCTGAGAACCCGGAAGGTGGCGTGATGGGTGGGGCATCTTCGCGTGCCTCGGACCCCACACAGCAACGCTCAGCGCCTACGGCAACGCCCGGCGGCACGGCCGATAACACTACTGCTACGCCAGGTTCAACCCATAAGCCCGGTGGCTCCGGTCGGCTGTAGCTGGCCTGTGTAGCCGCCAACTGCGGATCAACTTGCCGCCAAGTTTAAAAGATTGAGTTGTACGCCCTTAATCAAGGGCAAGAGAGGTTATGAATGGATTCAGATCAGAATACGCCCCCACAAGGCTCGTCGGTCGGCTCGCTTTTAGCGACGGTGATGCAGGAAATAACGTCGTTAGTGCGCAATGAAGCCGAGCTTGCCAAGGCAGAGGTGTCGGAAAAAACGCATCAGGCCATGATCTCCTTAGCGGCCATTGCGGTCGCAGGCGTGGTGCTTTTAGGCGGCTTTCTCACGCTGCTTGCCGCCCTTGTCTTTATGCTCAATGAGGTGCTTCCTCCTGATATGACGCCTTGGCTCTCTGCCATTATCGTAGGCGTGGTGGTATCGGTAATTGGCATCGTGATGCTTAAAAGTGGGCTTGCCAAACTTCAGGCGCGCAACCTGGTGCCTGATCGCACGTTGCATAGCCTAAAGACCGACAGGGAGCTCGCCAGAGAGCATAGGCATAACGTCAAGGAGGAGTTGAAATGAGCGATCACGGCCATAACGACAGCCACAGCGATACCCATAATCAGCGTGACCACCATGGCCATCGCAGCACCGAAGAGATTGAAAAGGACATTCATCGCTCGCGTGAACGCCTTGACGCCACGCTGCATGAAATTGAAGAGCGCTTCTCTCCTCAGCAGCTGTTAAACAGCTCTTATGACTATATTCGTCATGGCGGTGCTAACGAATTTGTGTCCAACCTTGGCGCAGCGATCAAGCAGCACCCGCTGCCGTTTTTGATGACCACTGCCGGTCTTGGCTGGTTAATGCTTTCCCAGCGTCACCCGAATCATGAACGGCGCGATCAGCATGCGTCTTCGCACCGCTATGCAGATGAACATGCGGTGAGCGGTTCTCACGGCTCGCCGGGAGTGCCGGTTCATGAAGGGACACATACCGATGATGGAACGCCTATCTATAGCGGTACGCCAGGCTACGTTGCCGGTAATCCAGCACATCACAGCAGTAGCAAAGGCCGTATGAGCAGCATGAAAGAGGGGGCGAAAGACAAGGCTCATCATATTAGCCAAAAGGCCAGAGATACCGCTCACCACCTTGGCGACAAAGCGCATCATCTTGGCGAAAAGGCACAGCATATGGGAGGCAGTATGCGAGACACCACATCCCACCTTCAACATGGCACGCGGGATCACCTGCACAACATGTCGGATCGCGCTCGCCACGCGGGCAGTCAATCCTCTGAGTTTATTCAGGAGCATCCGCTGGTTGTTGGTGCGCTAGGGTTTGCGCTAGGTGCTGCGTTAGCGGGGCTGTTCCCCACTACGCGTAAAGAGGATGAATATATGGGCGAATACCGCGACCGCGCCTTGCATAAGGCATCCGAAGCGGGCCACGAGCAGGTGGATAAAGCCCAGCAAAAGATTCATGAGAAAGCCGAGCACATGAAAGAAGACGCGCATTCTGACCACACGCATTCGACTTCCGGCCAGCCTTCAGCGTCTTATGCAACGCCGGGCATGTCATCAAGCAGCAGCCCCACAGGCCATGGTTCGGCTTCAAGCATTAGCGCAAGCACCACGGGCACCACGCCGAATACGGCTAAGGGAGTCACCGAACCCGGCCTTGCAGGCTCAAGTACGCCCTCCGGTAATACGCAAGGCAACGACACCTTGACACCGCCTAGGCGTTAATCAGGCAAGCAGAAACTCTTATCTTGTCGCGCAGTGCCCGGCCTTGGCTGGGCACTTTTTTATGGGCAGCATCAATGCTTGTTGCGCCCGAAGCCAACCAAAGCGGTAGCGTTCACTCTCGCCGGGGGAGCGCATTCGAGTAGGTATTAAGATGCGCAAGGTGGTCATCGGCGTCCTGCAGTGCTGCTAGCGTGGCAGGGCGGTCACGCTCGGCCAGCAGCGTGCAGAGCACTTCCGAAACGGCCAGCGCAGGGGCCAGAGTATGAAAGAAGCTGTAGCTCTCGGTGGCGCAGTAAACCGTATGCTCGGAAATACTCACCAGCGGTGATACCTCGCTATCGGTGATCGAGAGAACCGCCAGGCCTTTATCTTTTGCTAACTGCGCAAGCGTTAACGTATCGCGCGCGTAGGGGTTGATGGATATGACCAGCAGCACCTCATCCGGTTTTGCACGAATCAGGGCATCGCCCCCTGTGCCAGCAGGCCCATCAAGATGTACCGAGCGCTCGCCCAGCAGCGACATAACGTAATGAAAATGCCAAGCCACCACATGGCTTGAACGTAACCCCAGCACATAGATTTTTTTGGCTGCAGCCAGCTTGCTGGCCATGGCGGTCAAGCGTTGTAGCGGTTCAGGCTCGCAAAGCGCGGCTATTTGGGCGCTTAACCCGTGCAGCATGTGATGCGCAATATCACTGCCTGGCGCGCTTGCCGCCTGACCATCACGTTGGCGCACCTTGGCCGCAAAGCCATCGTTTCGCTGACGCACCGTTTCAGCATAGTGGGCGCGAATTTCGTTATAGCCCTGAAAGCCCAGCATCTTGGCAAGCCGCGTCATGGTCGCTGGTTGAACCGCCGCCAAGCGCGCCAGTTCGCGCATGGACACCAAGGCCACTTCTTCCGGATGCTCAAGTACGTAGCGCGCGGCCTGTTGCAGCTGTGCTGACATACCATCGAACTGCGCAATGATCTGCTCTCTTAACGGATCGCTCTGAGATACAGGGCTTTTTGACGCAGAGCTTTTTGATGTAGGGCTTGTTGGCATGGGGCTTTTTGACATAGGGCTTTTTGATGACATAGAAGAGCTGCCTCTTGAATACGCCCAAGGGCTTTAGATGATTGCGCACGAGGGTAAGGGCGCTTTTCGATAAAATAATGATCCAATTGTTTTAATTTTTCAATTAAAGATTGGTGTGTTGCATTGGCGACCTCGGTCGTGTCACTCTTATTCTAAATAGTGTGGTTGATGGTCATCTGAAGAGGAAAGGGCTATGACGCGTATTCTTCATCGCAGTATTGGTCAGGCGTTACCGCATGCGGCGTCAGCGCAGGGCGTTTATATCACTGATACCGAGGGGCGCCGCTATCTGGATGGTTCGGGCGGGGCGGCGGTGACGAGTGTGGGGCACGGCCATCCGGAAGTGCTGGCGGCCATGCGCGCTCAAATTGATAACCTCTGCTACGCCCATACCGGCTTTTTCACCACGGATGCCGCCGAGGAACTGGCCGAGCAGTTGGTGAACTTGGCGCCAGACGGGCTGGATTATGTCTATCTGGTATCCGGCGGTTCAGAAGCCGTAGAGGCCGCGTTAAAAATGGCCCGCCAGTATTTTGTCGAAACCGGCAGGCCAGAGCGGCGGCATATTATTGCCCGGCGCCAGAGCTATCATGGCAATACACTGGGCGCGCTTGCCACCGGCGGCAACGCCATGCGTAGGCAGCAGTTTCAGCCGCTTTTGCCTCAAACGCACCACGTTTCGCCCTGCTACGCCTACCGTGACAAGGCAAGCGACGTATCTTTTGAGGCGTACGCCGCAAGGCTTGCCGATGAGCTTGAGGCCAAGATTCTCGAGCTGGGCCCTGAAAGCGTGATGGCGTTTGTGGCCGAACCGGTGGTGGGGGCCACGCTTGGCGCGGTGGCCTCTGAGGCCGATTACTTCAAGCGAGTGCGTAAAATCTGCGACCAGCATGGCGTACTGCTGATTCTCGATGAAGTCATGTGCGGCATGGGGCGCACAGGCACCCTGTTTGCCTGCGAGCAGGACGGCATCACGCCCGATATTCTCACCGTGGCCAAAGGCCTGGGCGGCGGCTACCAGCCGATTGGGGCTGTGCTATTGTCCTCCGCTATTTTTGATAGCTTCGCCAACGGCTCCGGCCTTTTTCAGCATGGGCATACGTATCTTGGTCACCCGGTCGCGGCTGCCGCTGCCAACAAGGTTGTCGAGATCATCGCACGGCCTGAAACACTGGCGAATGTAAACGCTATGGGTGCGCGCTTGCAAAGTGGCCTTGAAGCGGCGCTGGGCGCGTCACCTTATGTGGGCGATATTCGAGGCAGGGGATTGTTTCGTGGCATCGAGTTGGTGGCCGACCGCGAGCTAAAGACGCCGTTTGATCCCGCTCGAAAGATTCACGCCAGGATCAAGCGGCAGGCCATGGCACGGGGCCTGATCAGCTATCCCATGGGCGGTACGATTGATGGCGTGTATGGCGATCACGTGCTGCTCGCGCCCCCCTATACCATCCAGGCAGACGAGATTGATCTACTCATTGAACGGATTGCTCAGGCGATTGACGCCGCAATTAACAGTTTCAATAATTGACGCGACGGATAGAGGCAGGAATCAATCATATATGCGTTTTTTACACCAATGATTGCGACATGATTGAGGCCAAATAACGCGACAGTGTTCCATTGGTGCAGGAATATATGCGACAACCATCGAAGGTTGATATATCAAGGGTTCAGGTGCGGCACAATGGTGACAGCAACGGAGACTATCCAGTAATAGATGAAGAGGCGGCACTACAAGAGACTAAGCGGTACCGTGTTACGGCTAACCACATGGTCTGCATCGAGGATGCGAGCATCCGTATCAAACGGTGGGACAGAGACAAAATTGAGGGTGAGAATCGCTGGTATCGTTGTAGTCCCATACCATGGTAACGCTTGGCGCTATCCTTCTTGCTAGCGTTGCACACCCCTGTGTATCGCTTCGCGTTACCTTGTCGCAGCATTTGTTCAAACATCGCAACAATAACTGCAACTGACAGACATCGCGATGCCCTGTTTGGCCGTTTAGGTGAAAAGTGGCAGTACGTGGTCGCCAAGTTCCTGAAGGGTATCTTTCACTGATCGGTGTGATACGCGCATGTTTAATGCAACATGTGAGACGCCCTGGTCGCGTTGGCGTTGCCATAAATCAATGAGCGTTTTGCGCCCACCCCGTAAGCCTCGCCCCCACCTCAGTGGTGCATTTGGATTGCTGTCCAGCTCGAAGAACGTCCCGTAACCGTACGGTTTGAACGTCTCAGGACCGCATACTGAGCGCCATGCTTCAATCAGCTTGGGCAGGTGGTCCAGATTGCTCTGGTGCCAGATCCAGCCATCCATGTTGTCGGCTAACCAGGAAATGTCCTGGCCACAACGGCCGACCGCCACTAGGGGCAACCGCGCATTAAACGCCTTAGGCACTAGGTCTAAAGAACCATCCAATGAGCCAAAATTACTTGTCTGATGAACCGGGAAAGACTCGTTAGCGAGTACCTTTATCATCGAGTAAGCATCACGGAAACGCTCGGTGCGATTTTCGAAATCAACTCCGAAGGCAGGATACTCGGATGGCCGGTCTCCGGTGGACACACCCAGTACGAAGCGGCCATTCGAGAGTTGATCCACTGACAGCGCTTGCTTGGCGATGGCGATAGGATCGCGCAGCGGCAGAATCATACCAGCGGTTCCGATCGCGATTCGCTGCGTAACGGCAGTCAGCCAACTTGCGTAAACCATGGGATCGTAGATCTGCGCGACATCGCCGAAGGCAGGATCACGGAACGGCACATCGCGCAGCCATAGCGCAGCGAAACCAAGATTGTCTGCCTGCTTGGCCAGCGCGGTATGCCCTTCCATGGTAGGGGTGTCGCTCAGGGGATATCCTTCAAGGGGGGCTAGGATGCCGAAAGTGAGTTTTTCCGGTCGGAAAACCGTACTAAAAACACTATTCGCTAGGCCAGCGGGGGGATGAAGGTCAGGCATAACCTACCTCTAAAGAAAAATTGCATTTATGGCTGTCGATTGTCTCGTTAATAAAAGAGGCCACGATTCCCCATGGCCTCTTGAGACAACGCAGAAGCGATTTAGCGTTCGGAGTTAATCGGGTTGCGATATTCCACCGGCACCCAACGGTAACCCGTCTCCTCGCCTTGCAGATGGCCTATGCCAGGGAAGGGCAAATGCGCTGCGGCAACGAGCCAACGCTCGCTCGTAGCCTCAGCTAATAGCCTAGTACGTGATGCAATGGCTGCTTCTGGATCGACATCCACTGCAATCGTGACGTCTGGATGCTGTAGCTGCACAGAGTGCATATGGACAATGTCACCCCACAACAGAAGCTTCTCAGTGCCAGAACTCAGTAGGTAGGACGTGTGGCCAGGCGTATGGCCGTTCGACGGTACTAATTGGATGCCCGGAACGATGGAATCTCCATCGTTGAAGGTCTTGAACTTGCCTGCACTGTCGTAGGGCACAATCGCATTACGCGCCATTTGGAAGAAGGGTCGTTGATCTTCTGGAAGAGTGCTTTCCATATCTTCGTTGAGCCAATACTCCGCATCACGGCTGGCTGCCCAAACAGTCGCATTGGGGAAGGCCCGCTCGCCATCTGGTAGTGCCACACCGCAGGCATGGTCAGGGTGCATGTGCGTCAATAATACGGTATCGACTTCTTCCGGCTCGAAACCTGCGGCACGGATGTTGTCGACCATCCGGCCCATGGTCGGTCCGAAACAGTCCGAAGAACCTGAGTCAATTAAGACCAATTGCTCACCATCGTCGACCAGAAAAGCGTTTACGGCCGTCTGTACGAGCGGCGATGCCTTTTGATACTCGTTGAAGATGTGTTCTTGAATCTTGTCCTGGGACAAGCCCGAAAGGTGATTCGGGTCAAGGTCGACGTAACCATCATAAACAGCGGTCACAACCGTTTCGCCCACCATTTGCCGATAAAAGCCAGCCGCTTGTTGATACTGATCGGTGGGGGCCGCAAACGCCATTTGAGTCGCCGCCAGAATCCCTGCTAGCCCTAAGACGCCCGCAAGGCGAGGAAGGTTTTTAATTGTATTCATTACTGTAACTCCAGTGTCAGGCTCTTTTAGAGCGGTGCTTATTCAACCTCAGATTCCTCGCGCCCAGCACTTAGGAAACTTTGATGACTACTTTGCCGAACGCACCGCGGGCTAGGTGCTCGTAAGCCTGAGGAGCTTCGTCAAACGAATAGACGTGGTCGATCACCGGCCGGATTGCGTGCTGGTTCAGGAAGTCATTCATGCGATCAAAGGACGAACGAGGTGCTACCGCGATTCCCCGAATGGTTGTCTGTCGGAATATCAGTGGCATTAAGTTGAGGGTGGTCGTCTGCCCAGTGAGGAAGCCGATCTGCGCGATCTTGCCTGCGGCCTTGGTGGCCGCGATAGACTGGTTCAGCCCCTCACCACCCGCAACATCCAGTAGAAGGTCTACGCCTTTACCATCGGTGAGCTTTAGCACTTCCTCTTCCCAGCGTGGGTTTGTCCGATAGTTTACGCCGGCGACAGCGCCGAGCTTCTTCACCGCTTCCAGATTGTCGTCACGGCTGGAGGTGATGATCACCTTTGCGCCAAGCGCGGTGGCAAGCTGCACCGCGAAGATTGACACACCACCGGTCCCTTGCACGAGTACGGTTTGACCCGGCTGAATCTGGCCGAAGTCCACCAACGAATACCAAGCCGTCAGCGCGGCAATCGGCAGGGTTGAGGCCTCTTCGTCAGACATGTTGTCAGGGGCACGAACAGCGCTTTCCTCGTGGATGATCATGTATTCGGCTAGGCCGCCCGGTAGCGGAGAGCCGAAGCAGTAGTCGGGCTCGTTCGGCCCCGGCTCGCCATCGAGCCAGCGTGAGTAAAGGTGCGAATTGACGCGGTCACCGACCGTGAATCGGGTGACGCCTTCGCCGACCGCGACGACAGTACCTGAAGCGTCGCTAACCGGGATCAGCGGCTTCGGCACCATGTGCGGTTCGTAAATGCCATCGACGATGGCTTTATCACGAAAGTTCAGTGAGACGGCGCCGACTTTCACCAGCAGCTCGCCCGCTTTGGGTTCAGGGGTGGCTGTATCGCCAAGTACCAAATTATCGAGACCAAAATCTTTTAAAAGCCACGCTTTCATTGCCTATCTCCAGGTGGGTGAGTAACCAACTGGCGCTATTGTTCGGCATCGGCGCGGTTCGATAAATGCCTAGCGAAGGAAATAGTTATTGCCTAATAACGTAACAATCTTCATTGTTGATTTGCTTTATATGGCAACAAAAGGGATGGGCGAGGGAGAAACTGATGGAGCTACTCAAGACAATGCAGGTGTTTTGCCGATTAGCGGAACTGGGCAGTTTTACCCAAGCAGCGGAGGCTATGCAGTTAGGGCGCCCCCAAGTCACCAGAACGATTCAGGCGCTAGAGACGTCCTTAGGCGTGCGGCTTTTTCATCGTACTACCCGAAAGGTTCGACTTACTTCTGAAGGTGAGCAGTTCTATGAACGCGCTCAGGAGATCCTCGGCGACGTCGCGGAGGCCACATCGATGTTCGGACGCCCCGACGCCACCATGCATGGAAAGCTACGTATCGACATCCCTACCGCATTTGCGCAGCCAGGTTTCATTGAGAGCCTTCGAGAGTTCACCGCCCTCTATCCCGAGATTGAGCTTGCACTAGGGGTCACGGATAGAACCGTGGATCTGGTGGCCGAGGGGGTAGACTGTGTCATACGCATCGGGGAGTTACCCAATTCGAGTTTAGTCGCCCGGCGCATAGGCCAAGCGACCATGGTTACTTGCGCAGCCCCCAGCTACCTTCAAGACTACGGTGAGCCTAAGACACTGGACGACCTGAATGCGCACTACGGTGTCAGGTTCCTCTCTGGACAGAACAAGCGACCACTGCCTTGGCATTTTCTAAATGGGAGTAGCGACCAAACCTATGTCAGCCGACGGGGTATTACCGTCAATGAGTCCAACGCCTATGTAGAATGCGGTGTTGCTGGCTTCGGCATTCTGCAGGCACCTGGTATCACCCTTGACCGGTACCTGGCTGATGCCTCCCTAGTCGAAGTGCTCAGAGGCTACCGGCCGCGCCCTCGGCCTGTATCGGTCTTGTACCCCAGTCGATCCCACTTGGCCCCGCAAGTCCATGCTTTCGTCGAGTGGGTGCGCGAGCGATTTCCAGCGCTCAACGGCCGTTGGCTAGAGCAGTAGCAATTTAGGGACAGACTCAGTAGCTTCGAATCAGCTTTGAATGTCGTTTTAAACACTTGAGTTACGAAAGTATAGATCGGCTCGTGCTTGTTCAGGGCTACCGCATCGAGAAACTTCGGTAAGCTTGTAAAACACTAAATACGCTGTATTGCTGCCATTCGAGCGTATGAAATATTGATGAGACTTATAGCCCACGTTGCAACAATTGGTGAAATGCCGCAACAGTTATTAGAAATGACAGCAATAGCCGAATAACCTGGCGCGATAGCCAAATAATACAAGAGGAAATGCACCATGAAGCAGTCTCCCTGCCCGCCGATGAGCGACGCCGATTGGCCAGAAGCGATTGCAGAGTTACGTGAAGGTTTTGCAGGCGCGATGAACGTCTACCGCACCATGGCACACCATCCGGCCCTGCTAAACGCCTGGGCGCCGTTGCGGCAGCACGTGGTGAAAGACAACGCCCTAGGCCCCGAGTTAACCGAGGTGGTGATTCTACGTGCCGGTTTTCGCCTGGGGTCGGCCTATGAGTGGGCTCACCATGTCAGCCGTGCGCTGGCGCTAGGGTTTTCTGATGCGAGGATAAACGCTATTCGTGGCGTGCCTGAATCAATTAACGGCGTTGATGGCCTGATTGTTAACGCGGTAGATGCGCTACTCGACAAGCGAATGCTGGCAAGCGATCAGGAAGAAACATTGGCCGAGGCGATTGGGCGTGAAGCCGTGATCGACCTGATGGCCATGGTCGGCTTCTATTCGGTGCTGGGGTATTTGCTCAAGACCTACGACACGCCGATTGATGAGGGTATTCAAGAAGAGGCGCGGTTGAACCCAGGGCTGTTTTCGCTAACGCCACCTTCCGCGTAACCAACGAAGGTTTCTAGCTGTTTACTTGAAGCGCCGTTTCACCTCGACGCTCAGCCTGCCTTCACCCAAACGCAGTGAGAGTTTCTGGCCGGGTTTGGTCTCCTCGGCGCGGCGCACGACCTGGCCCTTTTCATCCTGGGCAATGGCGTAGCCCCGGCCCAGTACGGCCAGAGGGCTAATCGCATTGAGCTCCCGTGCGGCGCTGGTTAAACGCGCCTGCTGACGTTGAAGCTGGCGCTGCATGGCGTTTTCCATACGGCGGTGCAATTGGCCCACCCGTTCGCTTTCTGCGCGGTGCAAACGCGCCATGTCCTGGCTCGCCAAGCGCTTGCCCAACTGCGTTACGCTTGCCTGCTGCTGAGTAAGCGTTTGCTGCATAGCGCGATTTAAACGCTGGGAAAGGGTCGCCACGTGCTGGCGCTGGCGGTTTAGCTGCTCGCCAGGATGGCGAAGCCGTGCGCGCAGGCTATCCAACTGCTGGCTGTCGCGCTCCAACCGGCGCTGCATGGCGCGGTGCAGGCGGTGTTGCTGATCAACTAGCTGGCGCTTCAAGGCGTGTTGATCCGGCACCAGGCGCTCGGCGGCAGCCGAAGGGGTCGGGGCGCGTACATCGGCGGCAAAATCGGCAAGCGTGACATCCACCTCATGGCCCACCGCTGACATTACCGGCAGGCGTGAATGAAAAATCGCCCGTGCCAAGTGCTCGTTGTTAAACGCCCATAAATCTTCCAGGCTGCCGCCGCCCCGTGTGATTAACACCACATCGCGCTCAGGGTCCAACCGTGCCTGGCGGTTGAGTAGCCCAAGTGCTGCGATCATCGCGGAGGCGGCTTCCACGCCCTGTACCGGCACCGGGATTAACGTGACATCCGCCAGAGGCCAGCGCGCCGCTAAAACGGCCAGCACATCACGAATAGCCGCGCCGGTGGCAGAGCTTAAAATCAAAATCTTGCGCGGCGGAAAGGGCAGGGGACGCGTATTGGCAAACACGCCCTCGGCATCCAGCTGGGCTTTTAAGCGCTCAAACGCGGCCAGCAGCTCACCAAGCCCGGCCGCCTGCACGGCTTCGGCAATCAGTTGGTAGTCACCACGCGGCTCAAACAGCGACACCCGCCCGCGCAGTTTTACCTGGTCACCATCGCGCATCGGCGCCGATACAAAACGCGCCCGCTGGCGAAACAGCGCGCAGCGCACCTGGGCGCGGTCATCTTTAAGCGTAAAGTAGATATGCCCGGACGCCGGGCGCGAAACGTTAGAAAGCTCACCTTCCACCCACACCTCGCCCACATCGCGTTCAAGCGCCTGGCGGGCCTGCTTGTTGAGCTCGCTGACGGAGAGGGCGCGGGAGGCGTCTGGCATGGCAATCACCTTGGTTTACATGAAATAAAAGCGGTTAGTTTAGCCTACCACCAACGCAGAGTAGATAATTGGTCGCATGCTCACATTGCTGGGGAACCCCTCAAAACGCTATAATGGGGGATTAACTTTTCACGCCCCTTCTTCCCACATCAAATTGGGTGTTGCCGCTATGCTACGTATGGCCCAAGAAGCGCTTACGTTCGATGACGTACTTCTCGTTCCTGGTTTCTCCGATATCCTCCCCAAGGATGTCAGTCTCAAAACCCGCCTGACCCGTAATCTCTCGCTTAATATCCCGCTCGTTTCTGCCGCGATGGACACCGTGACCGAAGCGCGTCTGGCGATTGCGATGGCTCAGGAAGGCGGCATCGGCATCATTCACAAGAACATGACCATGGCCCAGCAGGCCACGGAAGTGCGCAAGGTCAAAAAGCACGAAAGTGTCATTGTTAAAGACCCGGTCACCGTTAGCCCCAAGGCCAAGCTTGAAGACCTTCTCGCTATGGCGAAAGAGAACGGTTTCTCCGGCTTCCCAGTGGTGGAAGGCGAAACGCTGGTGGGTATCGTGACCGAGCGTGACATGCGCTTCCAGCCGAACGTAGGCGACAGCGTGGCCGATATCATGACCCCGCGTGATCGACTGATTACCGTCAAGGAAGGCACTGACCTTGAAGCCAGCAAAGCCAAGATGCGCGAACACCGCATTGAGAAAATGCTGATTGTCGATGACGCCTTCCACCTGCGTGGCCTGGTCACCTTCCAGGATATCGAAAAAGCCCGCACCTACCCGATGGCCGCTAAAGACAGCGATGGCCGCCTGTTAGTAGGCGCCGCCGTAGGCACCGGCCCGGAAACCCCGGACCGTGTTATCGCACTGGCGGAAGCAGGCGTTGACGTCATTATTGTCGATACCGCCCACGGCCATTCCCAAGGCGTTATTGACCGCGTTAGCTGGATCAAAGAGCACTACCCGGACATCCAGGTCATCGGCGGCAACATTGCCACCGGCGCCGCTGCCAAAGCACTGGCCGAAGCGGGTGCCGACGGCGTGAAAGTGGGCATCGGCCCTGGTTCCATCTGCACCACGCGTATTGTGGCAGGTGTGGGCGTGCCGCAAATCACCGCCGTTTCCAACGTCGCCGCCGCGCTTAAAGAGTATGACATTCCGTTGATTGCCGACGGTGGCGTACGCTTCTCTGGCGACCTGGCCAAGGCAATTGCCGCTGGCGCAAGCGCGGTGATGGTTGGTGGCCTGCTGGCCGGTACCGAAGAAGCGCCGGGCGAAGTCGAACTGTTCCAGGGGCGTACTTATAAAGCCTACCGCGGCATGGGCTCCATGGGCGCCATGGCCCAAAACCAGGGCAGCGCCGACCGCTACTTCCAGGATAAGGATGCCGGTGCCGAGAAGCTGGTGCCTGAAGGCATTGAAGGCCGCGTACCTTACAAAGGCATGATGAGCGCCATCGTTCACCAGATGATGGGCGGGCTGCGTGCCTCCATGGGCTACACCGGCTGCCGCGATATTCAAGAAATGCGCACCAAGCCGGAATTTGTCCAGATTACCGGTGCTGGCTTTAACGAATCCCACGTTCACGACGTGCAGATCACCAAAGAAGCTCCCAACTACCGGGTGAGCTAACCAGCGCTTTTAAGTAACACGGCGGCGGGCATTGCTCCGCCGCTTGCTTTTCGGCCTTACCAGCAGCACCTCCACTGCTTACTCGAGATACCGCCATGAATGATATCCACGCCCACAAAATCCTGATTCTCGACTTCGGCTCACAGTACACCCAGCTGATCGCCCGCCGGGTACGCGAAATTGGCGTATTTTCTGAGGTTCGCGCCTTCGATATCACCGAAGAAGAGATCCGCGAGTACAACCCCAACGGCATCATCCTGGCCGGTGGCCCGGAGTCCGTGACCGAGCTGGATTCCCCGCGTGCGCCGCAGTGCGTGTTCGAAATGGGCCTGCCTGTGTTTGGCGTTTGCTACGGCATGCAGACAATGGCCGAGCAGTTGGGCGGTAAAGTGGAAGGCTCCAACAAAAGCGAGTTTGGCTACGCACAAATCCGCATCGACGCTGAAAACGCACTGTTCAAAGACATCAAAGACCACGTAGACACCGCCACCGGCAAAGCCCTGCTGGATGTGTGGATGAGCCACGGCGACAAGGTAGCCCAAGCGCCTGCCGAGTTCACCATTACCGCTTCCACACCCAGCTGCCCGATTGCGGCGATGGTCTGGGAAGAGAAGCAGTTCTACGGCGTACAGTTCCACCCGGAAGTCACCCACACCCTGCAAGGCCAGCGGATTCTTGAGCACTTTGTGCTGGATATCTGTAAAGCTGAAAAACGCTGGACGCCTGCCCAGATCATCGAAGACCAGGTACAGCGTGTACGCGAGCAAGTGGGCGACCGCCACGTACTGCTCGGCCTTTCCGGCGGTGTGGACTCTTCCGTAGTAGCCGCGCTGTTACACAAAGCGATTGGCGACCAGCTGACCTGCGTATTCGTGGATAACGGCCTGCTGCGTAAAGACGAAGGCAACCAGGTCATGGAAACCTTCGCCAAGCACATGGGCGTCAAGGTCATCCGTGTAGACGCTGAAGACCTGTTCCTAGGCAAGCTGAAAGGCGAGAAAGACCCGGAAGCCAAGCGCAAAATCATCGGCAACACCTTCATCGACGTGTTCGATGAAGAAGCCAGCAAGATTGAAGGCGTCGAGTTCCTGGCCCAGGGCACTATCTACCCGGACGTGATCGAATCCGCCGCCTCCAAAACCGGCAAAGCGCACGTGATCAAATCCCACCACAACGTGGGTGGCCTGCCAGAAACCATGAAGCTCAAGCTCGTCGAGCCGCTGCGCGAGCTATTTAAAGACGAAGTGCGCAAGCTTGGTTTGGAACTCGGCCTGCCCTACGACATGGTTTACCGCCACCCCTTCCCAGGGCCGGGCCTGGGCGTGCGTATTCTGGGTGAAGTGAAGAAAGAATACGCCGATATCCTCCGCGAAGCCGACGCCATCTTCATCGAAGAACTGCGCGCTTCCGGCTGGTACGAAAAAACCAGCCAGGCATTCGCCGTGTTCCTGCCGGTGAAATCGGTAGGCGTAGTAGGTGACGGCCGCCGCTACGAGTGGGTCATCGCCATCCGCGCGGTAGAAACCATCGACTTCATGACCGCACGCTGGGCGCACCTGCCCTATGAGCTGCTGGAGACCGTTTCCAACCGCATCATCAATGAGTTGGGTGGGGTTTCTCGGGTGACTTATGATGTGAGTAGTAAGCCGCCTGCTACTATTGAGTGGGAGTGATTGGGCGTCTGGTACTGAATGGTACTATGTAGCAAGACATACTCTAAAGTTCGCGTAGTCGAATGCATCCCGAAAGTTGGATACCTACAATCTTCGGGGTGTTTCTATGAGGGAAAGTGCAGCGAATAGTTGAAGCTAAAGATAGTGCACTAGTACCTCCATGGAGTTTTCTTATAGCCAGTGCATATTTGGAATCAAACTAGCTTACGAAGGCGACTATAAGGGCTTAAAGTCTAAAAAATCTAGACTCAATAGCCATTTATGCATAACATAGCTGCAAATTATAACCTCAGTTACCTGTCCCTAATCTGTGTGTAGGAACTTTAGACTTTTAGGAAAATCGTATGGCCCTGCGTGCCCAAAAGCCAATTGCTCTGGATCTATTCTGCGGATCTGGTGCCGTTTCCTTAGGGTTGCAACAGGCTGGGTTTGAGGTCGTTGGTGCAGTGGACTACGAGGCTGGGGCATGCCGTACCTACCGTGCTAATCATCCCTCAGTGCGTCTGCTCGAAAAAGATATCCGACAAGTCGATCCTGATGATTTTGCCGATCTTATACCGATCAAACTTGATCTCTTGGTCATCTGTGCGCCTTGCCAGCCTTTTAGCAGCCAAAACCGTCGCAAAACTCTCAGCGACAGCCGAAACAACCTTGTAGCAGAATCCAAAAAATTCATTCTGCGCTTTAGCCCATCGCTGGTCTTTCTTGAAAATGTTCCCGGTTTGGCATCAACCGATATTTTTGACGACTTCACATCATGGCTTCGTAATGAAGTCGGCTATGAAGTGGCAGAGCCAATGCGAGTAGATGCTGCAGAGCTAGGTGTTCCCCAACGCCGATCTCGCATGATACTCGTAGCTGCTAAAGGAGTCGCTCTGCAGAAAGCAGTTAGTATAGCTACAACCAGAAGAACGACAGTTGGGGAGGCCATCAGCGATTTACCTGAGCCTCCCATCGGCCGGACAGCTGCGGGAGCGGACCCGCTGCACTATGCAAGAAAGCATTCTCCACTTAATATCGAGCGTTTACGGCATATTCCCATTGACGGAGGCGGTCGCAATGCGCTCCCGCCCCACCTACAACTTGCTTGCCATAAAAATGCTAAAAAAAGCGCTTTTTCAGATACTTATGGGCGAATGGGCTGGTCTGATGTGGCGCCAACTCTTACTACTGGATGTACGGATATAACTCGCGGTAGATTCGCTCACCCGGTACAAAATCGAGCCATTACCCTACGAGAAGCTGCGAGACTGCAAACTTTCCCCGACGATTATATCTTTTATGGCAATGCCAGCCAGGTGGCAATGCAGATTGGCAATGCAGTTCCGCCCAAAATGATGTTTACCATCGCCTGTAGTTTAAAAGCTGCACTCATCTCTTGATGCTTCGCTTAAGCTCTCTACACACCTTCTACTAGCACTGACCCCTTTTATCTCAGTTTATTTTGGCAGCATCATCTCGATTACAGTAGTATTCCAGATACTACTGTACAATAGTTCGTAACTACGTCCTATATGATTCGGCTACCAAATTGATGTCATAACCGGAAAATAGCCATGGCGCGAACTTTAAAAAGTCGCCTGTAGAAATTGCGGTTGGGATGGCTGAGTTGCAGACCAAAACTGATAAATCTAGGGGCCTTAATGACACAGCTCAAGGTTAGAGCTAGAGCTGTCGACATGCTTGGTCGACAGCAAATCGCTGGTATTCCCAATGCGATTCATGAGTTGTTTAAAAATGCGCATGACGCATATGCAGAGAACGTCGAAGCCGACTATTTTCGCCGAAATCGCGTGTTGGTTCTACGAGATGATGGATATGGCATGACCCGTAACGACGTTGAGAATCGTTGGCTTACTCTAGGCACAGAATCACGAGTCAACGCAAACGTTGTAAATAAAGATATTGCTGAACACGAATGGCGTGGCCCAAAAAATTTACCTCAACGCGCAATTATGGGTGAGAAAGGTATTGGAAGACTCGCGATTGCAGTAATTGCACCAATTACCATTCTTATGACCAGAGCGAGCCGTCCAGATGGATTGAAAAATCTAGTGGTAGCCCTCGTTCATTGGGGACTCTTTGAACAACCGGGGTTAGATATTAGTGAAATTAATGTTCCTGTTGCAGAGTTTCCAGGCGGAATGTTGCCAACTCGGGAAGATATATGTGGCCTCGCTGATAAGGTTGCAAAAAATCTGGAGGACCTAAGGCACGAAATATCTCCAGAAGCTTTTAAACAGCTAAAAGAAACATTGCAGCAGGTCAGGTTCATTGGGCCTGATATGCTGGATAAAACTTTAAATAAAAACAGTGACGGTAGCGAGAGACAAGATCCGCTAACTCTCTCAGGCGACGGCTATGGCACCACCTTTATTGTGCTTCCAGTAGCACCAGAGTTAGATGATGACATTGATAGCGGCACTGAGCGTGAATCATCAAAGCTAGAAAGAAATCTATTAGGTTTTTCCAATGTAATGTCTTTACTTAAACCAGTAATAAAAACTGAGTTTAGAGATCACCTTGCGGACGGTCCGCACGAACGTATCGGCTCGAAAAGTTTTTTTACCAGTGAAGACTTCAAACGAACCGACCAATATTTTGAAGGCACATTTAATGAGCAGGGTCAGTTCATAGGTACTGTTTCGATTTATGGTAAGCCTCGACCATATGTATGTAACTGGATAGACGGAAAGGGGAGAACTCCGAGGTGTGGGCCGTTTTCCTTAAGGTACGGATACGTTCAAGGCAGATCCACCGAATCTCGCCTCAACCCAACAGATTGGCAAGAAATGTCGTCTAAAACGGATCGTGTCGGTGGACTATACATTTATAGAGACGGAATACGGGTTTTACCTTATGGAAACTCGGATGTAGATTGGCTTGATATTGAGAAACGAAGAACTTATTCAGCTAGAGATTGGTTCTTTTCATATCGACGGGGGTTTGGTTACGTCGAAATAAAACATTCTGTAAATGATTCATTGACTGAGAAAGCTGGTAGGGAAGGTTTTAGAGAAAACCTTGCATACCGCGACTTTCGTTCTATCCTAGTTAACTTCTTCAAACAACTTGCTTACGAATTTTTTCGCAATACTTCTCCTCAGGGTGAAGATTACATTGAAGGTAAGGAGCTATTTACAGCGCAAGCAGAGCTGCTAAAAAAACAAAAGGTAAAAGCCGAGTCTCGCAGAAAAGATTTTCAAAAGCTTTTAGATGTTTTTTTCGAAAAGTACAACTCGGGATATTTTGAAACCGAATCGAAGCGAATTCTAGAGGAGCTGTCCGAAAATATTTTTAAACTAGATGGAATAAAATCTACCGAAGAATTTGCATATGGCTCGAGAGTTCTTGAAGCTGAAATAAAACAAAAAATTAATAAAATTAACTCGTCAAACCCAAATTGCTATGCCTAGGGGGTTGCAGCTAACAAAGCGTTTACAAAAAGATTGGGCAGCATATGAAGAGGTTTCTAGGCAATTAATTACTGAAGTTCTGGGCCCACTTCGGAGTGAAGCGGATGAGAAAATTGCAGAGACGAATAAAGGACGAATTTCTCAATCTGAACTTAGAGCTATTGCTCTCCAAGATATAGAAAAAGAGAAAGAAGAGATAGTGCGCGACTTAGTTAATCTTCGCCGAGAAGCTGTAAGTGCTAGCGAAAAAATGCAGGGTATCGTACAAAAAGTACTTCAGGAAGAGTTTTCTGAGTTGCGCGCTAGTATGGAAAAACATGTTAGCAATTTTACAAGGATTTCTGCTGAACAGCCTGAAAAATTGGATATACTACGCCGAGAAACAGAGCAAAAAATACTTACATTAAAGATGCATGAAGCCAGCCTATTTGAGTCGCTTAAGCGTCAGATGGTAGAGATTTCGGAAAGTGTGCAAGTTCGCGAAACCCTAGATGATCAGCTTGGAGCACTTGAATCAAGAAACCAACTGCTAGAAGAGCAAGTTGAGTTTTATGCAGATTTTGCACAAATGGGAATGTCAGTAGGTATTTTACAACATGAGTTTGAAGGTGCTGCTCGTGGTATCCGAAGTGCCATGTCAGAGCTAAAACCATGGGCTGACAAAAATCCGCCCCTTGCCAAAATTTATAAAAAACTACGTGATCATATAGAACATTTAGATGGATATTTAAAAGTATTAGATCCATTAGGCCGTCGAATGCATCGTTCTACAATTGAAATATCAGGAAGCGAAATCCTAAATGTAATACGCAATGTATTTGAGGATAAACTTACGTCCTCCAATATCAAGCTTGAAGCAACGCTATCTTTTAGAAGCTTTAAGGTTAGTTGTAAATCTTCTGCTGTGATAGGAGCTTTTATCAATATAATAGATAACGCTATCTATTGGCTTGATAGCCGTGCACAAGGAGATAGAACAATCACAATGGATGCAGATGACGAAGGCTTCTTAATATCTAATAATGGACCTGGAATTGAGGAACGTATGCAGCGGCGTATTTTTGAGTTCGGTGAGACCCAAAAACCTGGAGGGAGAGGTATGGGCCTTGCTGTAAGTCGTGAAACTTTGCACCGTGAAGGGTTTACTATTGAGCTTAGCCACTCGGGAGCTTATCAAAATCCTCAATTCAAGATTTATCCGAAGGATATGCAACATGGATAATATGGAAGATACAGCTGCGGTGGCTGAAGCTCCATCTCCAAGCCCTAGTGAAATTTGGAGTGAGCATATTCAAAGCGCGGTTAAAGAGTTTCTCAAAACTGCAGTAGTCATAGACAATGAACCATGGGTTAGTTATAGCACCCCAGAAGCTACTGCACCATTAGTCTCAGATGACGGGTTTGGAGAAGACATACCTACTCTTGTTCCTCCAGATGCGGTGACGATTGAAAATCGTCATGATTTAGATGTTCGTGCGATCTCAGATGATTTCGCCTCAAAGGGAATCGCGTGTGCTTTCGTTCTTCCTGATGATAACGACAAACATAATAATGAAAAGATCAACCGAGCAGTGGCAGCTGCGAAGGTTTCAGATCTAGTGATCATAGATTGGTACTTAAAAAAACAGGATGAGTCTTTAACACTTCAGATACTACAAAAAATAGCTGAGTCCGATTCATTTGAGAATGGAAGGCTTCGACTTATATGTATTTATACAGGCGAGCCATTAAAGAAAACTATATTTGCCGATGCAAAAGAATATCTTCAAAAGGGAGGCGTTTCACTCAATGACCTCGAAGGAGAGGAGTTTTGCGCATTAGGAGATAGCACTATTATTGTTATGAAAAACAAAGCGGCTACCTCCGCTTCGGAGCTTCCTACCGAGCTCATAAATATTTTTTCCCGTTTTGCAGATGGTTTGGTCCCTGCCTTTTCAATGGCCGCCGTAGGTGCAATTCGAAAAAGTGCACATCATATGCTCACCAGGTTCGGCAACTGGTTGGATGCTGCATATATTTCAAATTACATCATAACTAATCCCTCTAGCGATGTTTCGGAAATGTTACGAGAGTTATTCGTCGCAGAGTGTGATGCTGCGCTCGGAATTGAGTCGGTAGCCGACCGATATCTAGATTCAAAACCGATTTTAAAATGGCTGGCAGCCAATGAGCAAACCATACAGGTTCAAAATGCGGGCAAAAATTTAAAAATTGATTATGCACTGATTGATGAAATTCTTAGGAATGGCATTAAGGATGACAATTTTTTTTACGGTGACATGAAGGATATAAAGATAGCAAAAGATCACCGCCACTTTATCTCTTCAGCATTAGCGGGATCCGTTGATACTTCAAAAACATCGCAACATGAGTTTGCAAGGCTAGTGGCATTAAAACGGGAAGCATATGGACGCTCAAAGCTACAGGGAACTGAAGGCTGGCTTCCATCCCTCACTACTGGAACTCTTATAAAATACAAAATTGAAGATGCACAAACTAATGACGAGGGGCAAATAACTCCTGAGCTATTTGAATATTTGGTTTGCTTAACCCCTGCATGCGATACCCTTCGGTTAGAAACTGACACCCCATTTGTCTTTTTAAAAGCGAGAATTGAAAACATAAGATATGGCATAGTTCTAAAAGAGCATAGTAGTGAGGAGACTCGGCTAAGTTTAGACTCAAAGAAACCGATTATTAGGACTTTTTTCTTTACGCCCGATGCAGCAGTCCAGCGTGTTTTAGCATCACGATCCGAAGAGGGGGACTTTAAGTTCTTCGACTCTGGAAAAAGAGAGTTTTACTGGCTTGGCGAAATCAGATATACGCGTGCCGCAAGTGAGATGGCCGGGCTGGTTCGAAATTGGATGAGAATAGGAATCGCAGACTCTGAATACTTGAGGCTAACTGGGCAGGGGAAAACTTAGATAATCTAATACATGTTGGGCTGTTTAAGGAAGTCCACTTTCTGTTCAATGCTTTAAAGCACAGTGTTTCAAGCTTGATAAGCGTATTACTGGGCGCCGTCGACATAAGCTCAGCCTGCCTCAAGCCCTGATGCATAAAGTAACGTGGCTGTAAGCGCAGTAAGCGGGCCAATGCTTCAAGGCGCGAACGCTCGATGCTGCCGGGACGGTCCGCACTGTTGATGTGAAGCTCAAAGTATCGCGAGAAGTAGCTCTATAGCGTCGTGCTCATTAGATCATAAAACGGCGCTAACCGTGGCCCTTCGGTGTAGAGGATAGAGAGATTCTTAGCATGGCTGTCGTTGTTTTCGATCAGCAAATTAAAGAATAGCCAACCGATTAGGCGCTGCAGATCTCTGGTCGGTGCTCCTACTTCCTGAAGGGGGGCACGTCAGCGAGCCAAGCCGAGGCCGCCGTCGCTCTCATATTTGATCAACGATGGCGTTCCTGCAAGCTGGCAGAAGTCGAGCTGGTGTAGGCGGCGCAAGCTGGCCTGTGCATCGGAAATCCGGTCGTAGTAGTGTACAAGGTAGGCGCGGATTTCGGGTTGGTAACACAACTCGGCGGCGTCGAGCCCAAGTCCATCGGCCAACTGCATACATAAGGTTCAATCTAGGCAACTGGTTAAGCGTCTGTTTCTCCCGTTGGTCGGGCGTCATGGGCACGCTTGGTTTTCGCACCTATCAATTGAGAGTGCGAACCTCGGTCGTGGTAAGCGTTCGCTTGTTCTTGGTGGCCGCCTGCATCCCGCGTATCACATTGTCCTACTGGGAGACCTTGATTGAGCAGTTGGAGTAAGAGGCGACCTGCTCTAGTCCGCTATGTGCTTTACTATCTACACCTGTTATTCACGGAGAAAACATCCATGGCCATAGGCGGCTTGATTGGATTGCTGGATGACATTGCCGCATTGGCGAAGTTGTCCGCCGCATCATTGGACGATGTGAGTGCCGCCGCTGGGCGGGCGACGGCGAAGGCGGCCGGGGTGGTGGTGGATGATACGGCGGTAACGCCGCAATATTTGCAGGGGGTGGCAGCGGAGCGTGAATTGGCGATTGTGAAGAAAATCGCGCTGGGTTCGATCCGCAACAAGCTGATTTTTATCCTGCCGGTGGCGCTGCTGTTGAATCACTTTTTGCCCGCGCTATTGCCGATCATCCTGATGGTGGGCGGCACCTACTTGGCCTTTGAGGGCGCGGAGAAGGTCTGGCACAAGCTCTGGCACAAGCTCTCTGGCAAGCATGACGACGATAAGCCAGCGGTAGAGAAGGGGCCGGAAGCCGAGAAACAGATCGTGAGTGGTGCCGTTCGCACCGACCTGATTCTTTCCGCTGAAATCATGGTGATCGCGCTTTCTACTGTTTCCCATCAAGGGTTCTGGTCACAGCTGGCGAGCCTGGTGGTGGTCGCGTTTGTCATCACTATCCTGGTGTATGGCGTGGTGGCGCTGTTGGTCAGGATGGATGATGTCGGCCTAAAGCTCGCCCAGCGGGAGAGTTCGATCATGCAGAAACTGGGCCGTGGTCTAGTGACGGCCATGCCCAAGGTGCTAGCGGCCATCGCAGTGGTGGGAACCATCGCCATGCTCTGGGTGGGTGGGCATATTTTGATGGTCAATCTAGGTGCCGATGGAACGGGTTGGTTCAATTCCCCCTATGAGTGGGTACACCACATTGAGCATGGCATTAGCGAGGCAACCGGTGCCTTGGGCGGCCTGTTGGGCTGGAGCTTCAATACACTGTGCTCTGCGGTGATTGGCTTTTTGGTGGGTTCGGTGGTGGTGGGTGTGCTGCACCTCGTGCCCTTCAAGAAGGCGCATTCGGCATAGGGGCAGCCGCGACTTCATTTACTCGACAATCCGCGCAGCATTGGGCGCAATCACTTTACTGCTAACGTATCGTGAACAGATTCCAAGGGATCAGTAAGAAACGCGCTTGCAGTTGTCTTGATACAGCGGGGCATCGGTGCCCAACGCCAGTCGCTTGGTGTTGCTGTTGTAGTAGAAGCGACCGGACTCGGCGCCTGAAAGCGCATAGTCGCCGCACACCCCATACCCCTTGTTGACAGTCGCCAGGTTGGAAATTTCGGCCGGTGCTTGGCTATTAAGACGCTCCGAAATCGTCTCGGCGATGTGGGCATCACGCTGGGCCTCGGAATAGGCTTGGCCACCGAATATCAGGCCCGCAACGACGAAAATGGCGACGACGGGAATCCATAGGTTATGCATAGCGTGTCCAGTGAAAGAATATAAACGTGCATGAAGTCTGCAGAAAACTATTTAGCAGGATAATAACTTTATCAGATTTGCGCAGAAAACCCCGTACTTTTAGTGCGGGGATGTCGAGCGCGCCGTATGACTACCTAAATTCATCAAGCCCAACGCAGCCAGCATCTTTTTCAGTTGAAGAGTCGGCTTTCACTATGAATTTTTCTAAACTTACCATGAAATAAGACCATTTTTATTCATCTTTGTACTCCTGTATAAAATCCCCAGTACTCTTCGTTATAGAGCCTGTCAGCTTCTCATGAATAAGGCTGTCAGGCTTAAAAGCTGTAAAGCCGCCCGATTTATAAATATTGGGCCGTTCCGCAGAAGCGAAGAACCGGTTCGATTTTTTACTATTGGAGGCGAGATGATGAATAACGACGTCGCATTTACTATCAAGCGTATCGGCTTCGATGAGAATTATCGTCCGTCGGACAATACGCGTATCACGACCAACTTTGCCAATTTGGCCCGGGGCGAGAGGCGGCTCGAGAACCTCCGCAATACCCTGGACATGATCAATAACCGTTTCAATGCCCTGGTGCATTGGGATAACCCCGAAGGACGTCGTTATTCCGTCGAACTCGACATCATTTCCGTGAGTATGGAGGTTGGCGCAGGGGGCCATGAAGCGCCTTTTCAAATCATCGAGATACTCAAAACCAGTTTTCTGGACAAGCAAACCGGCAAACGCATTGACGGTATCGTAGGGAACAACTTTTCATCCTATGTTCGAGATTACGACTTTAGCGTGCGCCTTTTAGAGCATAACAAGCACCAGTCGACTTTCAGTATTCCAGATGATTTTGGTGTTCTGCACGGCAACTTGTTTAAAAGCTTCGTGAATTCATCCGTTTACAAAGAGCATTTCGGGAAACCTCCCGTCATATGCTTGAGCGTGTCGGATAACAAGGTCTATCACCGAACCGATAATCAGCATCCCGTATTAGGCGTTGAATATCAGCCGAACGAGTCTTCGCTGACCGAGCAGTACTTCAAGAAGATGGGGCTTCAGGTTCGCTACTTTATGCCTGCCAATAGTGCTGCCCCCTTGGCGTTTTATTTTTCTGGCGACCTGCTCAACGATTACACCAATCTTGAGCTTGCCGGCACCATCAGCACCATGGAGTCTTTTCAGAAGATTTACCGGCCTGAGATCTACAACGCCAATGCGGTCGCGGGAAATGTTTATCAGCCCAACTTGAAGAACTCGGATCATTCACTCACTCAAATCGTTTACGACCGAGAAGAACGTAGCCAGTTGGCCGCCGAGCAGGGGAAATTTGCTGAAGAGCACTTCATCAAACCCTATCAGGCGATGCTTGAGCAGTGGTCTTCCAACGGCTCGCTTTAACCTAATCAAATGCACGGGATGATGACTCATGAGTAAACGCTTACCCACCTCGACGGCGGGCAGCCTGCCCAAACCCTCCTGGCTTGCGCAGCCCGAAACCCTTTGGTCGCCCTGGAAATTGCAAGACGAGGCGTTGATTGAAGGTAAACAGGATGCGCTGCGCGTATCGTTGCAGGAACAGCAACAAGCCGGTATCGATATCGTCAGCGACGGCGAGCAAACGCGTCAACATTTCGTGACGACCTTTATCGAGCACCTTAGCGGCGTCGATTTCGAAAAGCGCAAAACCGTGAGAATTCGCAATCGCTACGATGCGAGCGTGCCGACGGTTGTGGGCGAGATCAGTCGCCATAAGCCAGTTTTCGTCGAAGATGCCAGGTTTTTGCGTCAGCAAACCCGCCAACCCATCAAATGGGCGCTACCGGGCCCGATGACCATGATCGACACGCTGTATGACGATCATTATAAAAGTCGTGAGAAGCTGGCGTGGGAGTTTGCTAAAGCGCTCAATCAGGAAGCAAAGGAACTGGAGGCAGCGGGGGTCGATATCATTCAGTTCGACGAACCTGCGTTCAACGTATTCTTCGACGAGGTGAATGATTGGGGAATCGCCGCCTTGGAAAGAGCCATTGAAGGGCTCAAATGCGAAACCGCTGTCCATATCTGTTATGGCTACGGCATTAAAGCCAATACGGATTGGAAAAAGACGCTAGGGTCGGAGTGGAGGCAATATGAAGAAGTCTTCCCCCGGCTGCAAAAATCCAACATCGATATCGTTTCGTTGGAGTGCCAGAACTCCCACGTGCCCATCGAGCTGATCGAACTTCTTCGCGGCAAGAAGGTGATGCTGGGTGCCATCGACGTCGCCACCAACACCATTGAAACGCCGGAAGAAGTCGCCGCAACACTTAGAAAGGCACTTCAATTCGTTGATGCCGACAAGCTCTACCCCTGCACCAACTGTGGCATGGCGCCGCTTTCTCGCTCGGTCGCCAGAGGTAAACTCAGTGCCTTGAGTGCCGGGGCGGAGATCGTTCGAAAAGAGCTTTGATATCTTAACGTCAGTAAAAATCTGGTTTCTATCTGGGAACGAGGTGGGGCTGACGACTTTGAACGCCTGCTCCTATACATGGCAGAGCAAGCGTTCAGATTAAGTAAATCAGATCTAGCTTAGCCCTGAGCAAGCGCGCGGCGTGCTTTAAGCGTGGAAAAAAAGCTCCATATCAAAATCAGCGCAGCAATGGCGAGGATGGTGGCGCTGATCGGCCGCTCAATGAAGGTCGCAAAATCTCCCGACGAGAGCAGCATGGCGCGGCGGAAGTTGTCCTCCATCATCGGGCCAAGTACAAACCCCAAAATGAGCGGCGCCGCAGGGAAAGCCAGTTTGCGCATCAAAACGCCCAACGCACCGAATATCATCACCAATAGTACGTCGAACGAGCTGTTATTGACGCTGTAGGTGCCCAGGCAAATGAACATCAATACGGCTGGAAACAGCAGATGATAAGGGACGGCAAGCAGGCGTACCCATAGACCAATAAGAGGAACGTTAAGGATAACCAGCATAATATTACCGATCCAGAAGCTCATGACGAGACCCCAGAAAAGGCTCGGTTGCTCTGTCATCAGACCGGGGCCAGGTGTAACGCCATGAATAATGAGCGCACCTAACATTAGTGCCATTGTCGGGCTGCCGGGTATACCCAAGGCCAGAGTAGGGATGAACGAGGTTTGGTCAGCTGCGTTATTGGCGGATTCCGGAGCCATGACGCCTTCAATTGCTCCTTTACCAAATCGGCTTGGATCTTTGGATGAGCGCTTTTCCACTGCATAAGCGATAAACGCGGCCAGTGACGGGCCTGTTCCCGGTAGGGCGCCAAAGAATGAGCCAATGCTTGAGCCGCGCAGCATCGGGAACCACGAACGTCGCATATCATCGCGCGTAGGTTTCATGGCGCGTAGCGTCAGGTCAGACGATTTAAAGCGGTTTGCCTTAACACTGCCAACACTAATAATGAGCTCCGCTACCCCGAACACTCCCATGGCCAGTGCTACCAGGCTAATGCCGTCACCGAGTTCTGGGATACCAAAGGCAAAACGTTGTGTGCCTGTGTAAACGTCGGTACCGATACTGCCAAGGAAAATACCCAACATGACCATGACGAAGCCTTTGACTGCGGAGCCATCAGCAATACCGGTCGCCGCAATTAGCCCTAGCAGCATTAATGAGAAGTACTCAGCGGGGCCCATGCTCAAGGCATATTGTGCTATCACCGGTGCGAAAAGGGTCAGGATGACGATGCCGATGGAGCCGCCAACGAAAGAGGCCACTGTGGTCATAAACAGAGCAACGGCACCACGACCTTTTTGTGCCATAGGGTAGCCATCTAAACAGACCACCGCATTGGCAGGCGTGCCTGGCACGTTAAGCAGGATAGACGCCGTGCTGCCACCGTAACTCGTGCCGTACCATATTCCTGCCAGCATTATGAGTGCTGATGTCACTTCCATATGAAACGTTATGGGAAACAGCATGGAAATGGCGGCTAAAACGCCAACGCCCGGGATAACGCCAAGCAGTGTTCCTAGAAACACACCAACAAAGCAGAAAAACAGGTTGCTGAGCGAAAGTGCGGTGTGCAAACCAAGTGAAAGATTGCCAAAAAAGTCCATTAGAATGCCCACCTGAAGATCGGTATGTTCATGCCAAGTGCCAAGCGGAAGATCAAAATGGCCACCAGAATGAGAAAGGCGATGAGTGCCAAAACCGTCTTGATTCGCAACTGCTTATCGGCAAGCGAGGTGATCAGTGTTAACAGGAAAATGGCAGGCACTAAGCCAACACGTGGTACTGCAAGAGAGAAGACCAAAATTCCGCTGAGGATAGCGGCTAGCGGGCGCCACTCAATGCTTGGCATTGGAAAATGTGGGCGCGATGCGCCTCCAATGGAAAGCATTATGCCAAGCAGGGCAATAATCGATCCTATGCCCATAGGAACCATGCCAGGCCCCATACGCTGAAGTGACCCAAGGTTATAATGCGTAGTGGCATAGGCGGCAATGATTAAGCCAAAAGCTGCCAGTGCCATCCCCGTAATAATGTCAACGATATCGCGATTTAGCATAATGATGTCTCCCATAAGGCCGAGCAAATAAATCAATGCCCGGCCTTAAATGATCACTCCACTGTCGCGCCCGAGGCGCTTACTGCTTCAGCCCAGCGCTCATACTCGGCCTGCAGGTAAGCAGCAAATTCATCGGCGGAACCACCTTCCACCGTACTGCCCTCGTTCTCTATCGTTTCGATCAGGCGTTCATCCTGAAGCGCCTGATTGATAGCGGCGTTAAAGGTTGCGACTACATCGTCGGGAAGACCGGCGGGGCCGACCACTGCTTTCCAGTCGGAGGCTTTAAAACCTTCATAGCCTAACTCGGCTATCGAGGGAACGTCGGGTAGGGCTGCATTGCGCTCAAGCGAGGTAACCGCTAACGCTTTTAATGAGCCTGATCGGATATGCGACAATAAGCTGGGAAGGCTGGCAGTCACAAAGTCCACATGTCCGCCAATAGCGTCTGTTACCGCTTGGGCCGCACCGGGGTAGGGCACATGCATGAACTCTACGTCTGCTTGGTCGCTAAATACTTCCATTGACAAGTGACTCACCGTGCCAGAGCCGGGCGTACTCATGGAAACCTTGCCTGGGTTTTCTCTGGCGGCGGCGACTAAAGATTCAAAATCTTCGTAGGCCGAGTTCTGGTTAACGGCTAGCACCATGGGTTGAGAACTAACTAGCGCAATAGGCGTAAAATCATTTAATGAGTCGTAGGGAATGCTGGCGTACAGCGTTGGGTTAATCGCCATGTTAGACGTTTGCCCCATGCCCATAACTTGCCCATCATTTTTAGCACGCGCGAGTTGTGAAAGGCCGATGTTGCCTCCAGCTCCGCCGCGGTTCTCAATAACAAAGTTCCACCCTTGCTGCTCGGAGAGCTTCTCTGTCAGTACGCGTGAGGCAAAATCTGTACCTCCTCCAGCGGAGAAGGGCACAATAAAGTCGATCGATCCTTTGGGATAGGATTGGGCCATTCCTACGGTAGGAAGTATAAGCAATGCGGCGCAGGCGATAGATTTTAAAGCGTTGTTTTTCATAGCGTGTTCCTTATTATTGATGTTGTCGTACTGCTTGTTGTTGTGTGCTGAAGTAATGCTGGGTGTTGAAGTAATAGCTAAAGCGGACAGCCTTTCTTACGCAGGATGGAGTCAAAGCGCTCGCGGTCGACCTCGCCGGTCTCATTCTGCGCACGTATGCGCGCCTCTTTCTCTGCCTGGGCTTGGCACAGGCTTAAAAGTGCCTCGGCTTCACTAGCGGGAATAGCGATAACACCGTCGGCGTCTCCCAGAATCAAGTCGCCAGGCATCACTGTCATGCCGGCACAGGAAATGGGGATGTTTATTTGACCTGGGCCATCCTTGCTGGGGCCACGATGAACATGGCCACGGGCGTAAGCCGGTAAGGCGCCTTCGGCCCATTCAGCGACATCGCGTAGCGCGCCATCAATCACGAAGCCACCTAGTTGGCGAGCAATTGCTGTTGTGCGCATCAGCCCACCAATCACTGCGGTAGAGAGGTCGCCGCCCCCGTCGATAACGATAATGTCGCCTGGCTGGGCGCGCTGTATGGCGACATGCACCATGAGGTTGTCACCTGGGCGGGTACGTACCGTAATAGCTGTACCACACATGGTGAGCCCAAGGTCGTTGTGATAAGCGTGAAGGCCTACTGCCCCTGTATGGCGACCCATCACATCGCCTGCATGAGCGACCGGCACTTGTTTAAAGGCGGTCAGCAGCTTTTGCGTTAGGGTGGTTTGGCGCGGTTGGACAGCAAAGCCAGCAGGCCATGTTCCGCCATCAAGTGTCATGCTCATTGAGTTATCTCCAGCAAGTGTTCATTGACGATGCGTCCATGCGCAGGGGGGTGCCCAGACAGCAACGCCAAGGCATTTTCGGCAGCGGCACGGGCAGTCATTGCCAGCGCTGCATCGCTATTGCCGCCTACATGCGGAGTGAGTACCACTTGGGGTAAGCGCAGAAGAGGATGGTTTTCAGGCGGGGGCTCAATATTCAAGGTATCCAGCCCCGCGCCCTTCAGGTGGCCAGCCATGATGGCGTCGGCCAATGCATTCTCATCAATCAGCCCACCGCGTGCGGTGTTGATCACAATGGCGCCCGAGTGAAGCTTCGCGAGTGCTGCGGCATCAATCAGGTTCTGGGTAGAGGGCAATAGCGGGCAGTGCAGAGAGAGGACATCGCTACTGGTTAGCAGGTCGTCCAGATTAGCCGCCTTGGAAATACCTTCTGGCATGGTTTCAAGGGCGGGGTCATAAGCGATAACGCGCATACCAATGGCATTGGCCATTCGGGCTACATGACGGGCGATGGTGCCGCAACCCACCAGCCCCAGCACACGGCCTGAAAGTTGTAAGCCAGGGGTTTGTCTCGGCCATTCACCGGTACTAACACGTTGGCCCAGATCCGACACGTTACGCGCCACGGTGATCATCAGGCCAATGGCTAGCTCAGCGACCGACTGCGCATTGGTATCACCGACGACTGTCACAGGAATACCCAGCTCAGCCGCTGCTTGAATATCTACTGCGTCATGGCCTACGCCGTGGCGGGATATCGCGCGCAGCCCTTGGCACGATGCAATGGTTGCTTTATTCAGCGTGAGCGTGCGTGCGATGACGGCGTCGATAGGCTGGCTGGCCATTATTTCACCCAGGCTATCTTCCTCCCCTTTGGGGATGAATAGCAGACGGCAGCCTGCTTGTTCCAGCACTTCCCGGCCTTCGTCAGCCAAGCGAGGGGCCGTCACCAGAATCGTATAACTCATGGCTGGCCGCCTTCCTGCTCAACACTACGGGGAGCATGGCCGGTATAGGTCCAGGTTTCGGTACGGGGGAGTGGGCCTTTATTGCGCTCGGGTCGCTGCATCTGTTCCCAGGCATGGCTCATGATGCCTACCGAGCGAGATAGCACGAACAGGCCGCGGCATAGCGTTGGTGGAAATCCCAGTGCCGCATAAATAGCACCGGTTGCACCATCCACATTCATGGGAATTGCACGGCTGCGGCCTTGGGATATCTGGCGCTCAACTTCTTCTGCAATGTCGGCGAAATGAGTGTTGATGCTGTCGTCGGCTGTGGCGCGTAGAACCTCCATCAGTTTGGGGGCTCGTGGGTCTTTAGGATGGAAGCGATGCCCGAACCCTGGGATATAGCGCACGCCACTCTCTTTAAGCTTGGCAAGCTCGGTATGGGTGGCAGAGGTAATATCTTCACCAGCTTCACAGCGTGCCTGGATAGCGTTATATAGCGCCACGCACTGCTCGCCCGCACCGCCATGTACATCGCCTAGTACGTTGGCTGCAGAAGCCATGGCGTTGTTGATGCCTACACCGCAGGTGGATGCAATGCGCGCAATGGCAATAGACGGCGCTTGTGGGCCGTGGTCAATGGAACTCATCAGTACCGTGCTTAACAGAGACGCCTGGGCTGCACTGGGTAGATCGCCGCGTAGCATCAACCAGATCATTTCCGGAAAGCCAACCTTGCCAATCAGGTCCTCAATGGCGTAGCCGTGGTAGCGAATTATACCGGGGGACATTTCTATGATATCGGTAGACCACCAGTCTTCACCGGCGGTACGGCGGTTCTCTTCAATCATTTTTCCGTCTCTTTGGTTGTTATGTTTGGATGAGTGAAGGCGGCGCGTGCGGCAGCGTCATAGCCGAGCTCTGCAAGAATCGCATCAGTGTCCTGACCCAATGTGGGAGGCGGTGTTTTGGGTTCGGGATCGCCGCTGCCCAGGCGAAAACCTGAGCGCACTACTGAGAGGTTTGTCTGGCCGACGACGCCGGGGAACGTGCGCGTTAACTCACGCTCTTCGACCTGGGGGTGGCGAAGCGCCTGAGGAACGGTGAGCACTTCGCCTGCGGGTATGCCGCGGGCGTTCATTTGTGTTGCCCACTGCTCAGCGGAAGCGCTTTGCAAGGCGGCTTCCAACTCGATAGTTAAAGCGTTACGGTTGCGCTTGCGCTCTTCACGTAATTGAAATCGTGGATCGGATATCAAATCCACGCGCTCTATCAACTGGCACAGAATCTCGAACTGTTCCTGCTTATTGGCAGCGATGTTCAACAACCCATCACCAGTGCGGAAGGTGCCGGATGGGGCCGCCGTTGTATTTTGGTTTCCCATAGGAAGTGGCTCAATGCCACACGTCAGCCAGTTGGACACCACCCAGCCCATGGTGCCCATCATGGATTCAAGCATGGATACATCAATAAACTCGCCGTGCCCGGTTCTATGTCGGCCGACCAAGGCGCTGGAAATGGCGAAAGCTGCGGTCATACCACCGATGGTGTCGCAAACGGGGTAGCCAACGCGCAGTGGTGCAGACGTTTCATCGCCTGTCACGCTCATTACGCCGGAAAGACCTTGGATAATCTGATCGTAAGCAGGGTTCTTTGCCAGCGGGCCGGTTTGTCCAAACCCTGAAATAGCACAGTAGATCAGGCGTGGATTAAGCGCTTGAAGGCTCTCATGGCCAAGGCCAAGCCGGTCCATTACGCCAGGGCGAAAGTTTTCGACCAATACATCGGTGGTTTGTACCAGTTTGCGAAAAGCCTGCTTGCCTTGGTCGGATTTTAGATTGAGCTCAATGGAGCGCTTGCCCGCATTCTGGGCGAGAAATGAAACGCCCATTAACTGGGCATTCAGTTCGGGGTCAGCGCCTAATTGGCGGGCCAAGTCTCCACTTCCGGGTTGCTCAACTTTGATGACATCGGCACCCTGCTGCGCTAACTGATAGCAGCAGTAAGGACCAGCAAGAACGTTGGTCAGATCCAGTACCCGAATCCCTTTTAACAGTTCAGACATGGGGCTTGCCGAATGCTGTAATTTTGATAAGCGGCATAATGGTTCCTTTTTGTTCTGTCAGGCATAATGATGTTCTTTATGGCAGAACGATTTTTACATGTCAAACATGTTCTATTTTAAAAATGTTTGTTCTGTCAGGTAGAACTATATGCAGTGGAGGTGTAGCTTGGTCCAAAAGCAAAATCGAGTAGAAGCCGTTGAGCGTGCTTTAACGATCCTGGAAGCGTTTACAGATCAGGAGAGATCGCTGTCGCTCGTTACGTTAGCGGAGCGTACGGGGCTTTATAAAAGCACTATTCTTCGGCTGATAGGATCCTTGGAGCGCTTTGGATATATCGTTCGTGAAGGCGATGGCACGTATGCTTTGGGGCCCAGCCTATGGCGGTTAGGAAATCTATTCCGTCATACAGGAGATATGGGCGAGCTTATTCGTCCACAGTTGACTAAATTGGTAGGGCAAACTCAGGAAACGGCATCGTTCTTTATCCGCTTGGGTAACCAGCGCATGTGCCTTTATCGGCTGAACTCGCCAAAGCCTGCCCGGCACCATCTGGATGAAGGGGCATTGCTACCTATCGAACGGGGGGCGACAGGCCGCGTTCTTTTAGCGTTTAGTGGGGAAGAAGGCGCGTTCTACGATGATATCCGTACCAAAGGCTATGCCTTCTCGAAGGGCGAACGAGACCCGGATGTTGCTGCCATAGCGCTGCCGGTACTCGACCGGCATGGAGTAATGCGCGGCGCAATATCCGTTTCTGCATTAATCACCCGATTAACCGATGATAAAGTCGAATCAACAGTCGAGCTGCTCAAAGCGAGTTGTGACACCTTGCGTGAAACCATGCCTTAAAAAGTATTACCACAGAGACAGCAGGACTGTTGAACACTGGTCTAATTGTCTCGCGTATTTTAGCCCCCAAGCTGCTGTGCCCAATGAGAACCCCTTGCCTTAAATGGTGAAGGAGGAGGCTGCTCTTGCGGGCTTCTTGATAGGTGCTGCCTTGGGACCAGGCGCGGGCGGCGGTCATGCCGGAAAAACGCAGAGTTACCGCGCCTTCCATTACTTCAAAGTCGCCGTAAAAGGCGACCAGCAAGAAGTCGAACAACTGATCAGTAGGCGTGCCAGCTACTCTTCCAACTGACGATTCGCCGCCCTAACAAAAGCGGTGGGAGTTTGGCCAAGCACCTTACGAAACATACTGGAGAAAGCGGCTGGGCTGTCGTAGCCGAGTTCCAGCGCGGTGCGAGTAACGGAACTACCGGACAGCAGCCTGGGAAGGGCGGCCATCAGGCAGGCCTGTTGACGCCATACGGCAAAGGACATGCCGGTCTGCTGACGGAATAGGCGATTGAAGGTGCGCTGGCTGCGATGCATCTGCCGGGCCCAGTCCTCGGGAGGGCTGTGTATATGTGGCTGGCCGAGAAACGCTCGGCACAGGTTGGCTAGTTGAGGGTCATGGGGCAGGGGCGCAAACAGCGGCAGGGCCTGAGCCTGTTGCAGCTCGTATAGGAGTAGTTGCGCCAGGGCGCCGTCGCGGCCATTTTCATCATAGAGCGCGGGTAGATGGGCGGAAGCCAGCAGCAGGTGATGCAACAGGGGCGTCACGACCAGCACCTCACAACTGCAAGTCGTGCGTGGCGAGACACGGGGCTCGATATACAGGCTTCGGGTGCTCACCCCGTTCATACGTACTTGGTGGCGCTTGCCCGCAGGCAGCCAGACTCCGCTATAGGGCGGCACCATCCAGGTGCCGTCATCCGTATTGACTTCCATCACGCCTGTCATGCCATAGAGAAACTGGGCGCGGCGATGGGCATGAAAGTCAAGAAGCGTACCGGGGCTGTAATCAGTGCCGATGGCCACCATGGGCCGTGCCACGTGATCCACGTCGGATAAAAGAGTATTGAGCATAATCGTTATTCTGGCCGAAATGCGATGATTGTTGTCCAAAAATCGAAGGTCAGCCAGTTCTAGTCGGCATATTCTCCCTGCTGTTGAATTTCATCAGGAGAGTGGCGGTGTATAGCGTATTACTTCTTTGTGGCGGTTTGGCGGGCGTCACCACCGTGTTGTTCGGCTTCGGTGGTGGGTTTGTAGTGGTTCCCTTGCTGTATACCTTACTGATTGCCGTCCATGGGCCAGATAGCGCGGCGGGTATGGCAGCCATGCATATCGCGGTGGCGACCTCGACGGCGCTGATGATCTTCGCGGCTTCAATGGCAACATGGCGTCATCATCGGCGACAGACCGTGCAGTGGCATCTAGTGCGTCCGTTAGTCGGCTATATCGCCATGGGGGCGGTGCTCGGCGCGGCAGTGGCAGTATCGTTAAGTGGCGAATGGGTGCGCTGGGCGTTTATCGGCTATCTGGGTATTACGATTGCGGATGCTATTCTGCGGCCCGGTTTTCTGCGTCAGTCAGGGAGTGATGTGCGCCCTATGGGGCGTGGGGTAACGGCAATGGTGGGTACACTGATTGGTGCGGTGGCTGCTTTGCTGGGCGTGGGTGGCAGTGTAATGACCGTACCGCTTATGCGGCGAAGAGGCGCGAGCATGACGGCGGCCACCGCCATGGCCAATCCGTTGTCGTTGCCCATGGCAGTGAGTGGCACCGCGACATATGTGTTGCTGTCGGCAAATCACTCAGCGTTAGGAAACTGGTATGCCGGTTATGTGGATCTGCGTGCCTTGCTGGTACTTGCGGTAGGCTCATGGCTCGGTATCCGCCTGGCGTCAGTCTGGATCGGGCGCATCCCTGACCGTATTCATGCCAAGGTGTACCTGCTATTGCTGACAATGGTGCTGGTGGTGATGGTTTTTATGCATTGAATTGAGCCAGGCTCCCACGATTGCTACTGCCAAATCGTTTTTAGTCGGGGCAGGTGTTAGGTGCTTACTGTTACGGTGCAGAGATCATGTGGCTTATTCTGTATGAATAAACAGTTGCTGTATTAAGGTTTACTTAACCTCTTATAGCAGGTGCGCTTGAGTATTTGCTTTGGTGTGTAAAGGTGAATATTGCTGCATTGAGTGATGCTTGCTTGGCAAGTGCATGTTTTGGAGGTGCGTGGCGCTTGATGTAAACCTGGGGCAACACTTATGAATGATCAGCAAATACAGATATTCACCAGTGAAGATGGGCAAGCACACCTTGAGGTGACGCTGGAGCAAGAGACTGTTTGGCTAAGCCAAGCGCAGATGGCTGAGCTGTTTAACACCAAGCGCCCTGCAATCACCAAACACTTAAGTAATATCTATAAGAGTAAAGAGCTGGATGAAAACAGCACATGTTCCATTCTGGAACATATGGCTGAGCATGGGCAGCGATACCGCACCAAATACTACAACCTTGATGCCATTATTTCTGTTGGTTATCGGGTTAGCTCGAAGCGTGCCACTCATTTCCGCAAGTGGGCAACTCAAGTATTAAAAGACCATTTGGTGCATGGCTACACTCTGAACCAGCAACGCTTAACCGAGCGAGGAATAGAGTTCGAGCAGGCGGTAAGTTTGCTCAGCCGCACCTTAACCAATCAAGGTTTGGTCTCAACAGAAGTCGAAGCCGTCGCCCGGTGATCAGCGATTACGCGCGCTCTTGGAGCTTGTTGCAAAGCTACGATGAACAGCAATTAGCTGAATTAAATATCAAGCAATCTGATATGCAGTCGCTGGGATTGGAAGAAGCCTTGAAAGCCTAAAGCACACCTTAATCACCAAAGGTGAGGCAACCGAGCTGTTTGGGCAGGTGCGAGGCGATGGTTTGACATCGGCTTTGGCTACTATTGGCCGACGGTAACAAGCGCTGTGGATCGTTTCTGTTTTTATGGTACCTGCGCCGCAACGCGGCCCTATTGGCCCGGCCCGTCGAGCAGTTGATCAACGACAACACTCTGGTGGCGCTGGCGCTGGCGCTATTAGTCGCGGAGAGCCTACCCGGTCAAAAAACGCTGATGATTCGACTGATCGAGCATTTTATACTGTTGAAAGAAAGCTGATTATCTGTGTCACCTCAAATCACGAGCGCTGCCTTGGGCTTCATAGTAAGCTGCTTTCATCAGGGTGCACCATCCATCTTTTCAGGTAAAAGTGCGCAGCAAAGCGCTAGCCACTGCGGAAAAGATATTCTAGGTACTAGGGGATAATTGAAAAGTAGGCACTGTTTTGATATGTAGGGATATATTTTATACTAATGGCGAGAGTGTAACGGGTGAAGAACGAAGGTCATGAGTACCGATGCACTGTTGAAGCGACCGTTGCGGTTGCTGGCGGCAAATGGAAACCGCTGATCATTTACTATCTACTCAGCGGAACCAAAAGATTTGGAGAGCTTCGCAAGCTTATCGGTGGCATCACGCAGCGGTCGTTGACATTGCAACTTCGAGAGCTTGAATCGCACGGTATTATCTCTCGAGAAGTGTTTGCCGAAGTTCCACCACGCGTCGAATACTCGCTGACCGAGCTTGGGTTTACTCTTTCCCCTGTGCTCAACGCCATGAAAGAGTGGGGAGATAGTTATCTCTCTTGGCAGCAAGATAAAGAGCAATAATATTGATGAAACTAGCTGGCTCTTTTGGAACTGGTAAATGATATGGCCAACCTGCGCGCTTTGGACCTCAATCTTCTGGTTATCTTGCATGCTCTGTTAGAGGAGCAACACGTAACACGAGCAGCACGTCGTCTCGCGCTTTCGCAACCTGCCACTAGTAACGCACTAGACAGGTGCCGACATGTTTTTGATGATCCTTTATTGGAGCATATTGCAGGTGAAATGCGATTAACGGCGAAAGCCCAGTCGCTAAAAGAACCGTTGTCCCAAGCACTGCTTGCCATATCGGCTGTCGTAGAGACACCGCAAGCTAAATTGACGCAAGTTCGCCAAACGGTCCGCTTGATAATGGCAGATCAACCAGGCCTTACGGTTATGACCCACCTTTTAACCAGGTTAAGTACCAGCGCTCCAAAAGTGAATTTAGTGCTATTGCCATGGCGCAGCAGCAAGGATGCTCTGCATCGTCTGGAAAATGGTGAGGCTGATATTGCGATATCAACATTTTCTGCGCTGCCTCCAAAATTCCATCGTCAGGAAATTGGGTATGAGGGCTATGTTGTGGCCATGCGGGCCTCGCATCCTGCCGTTCAGAAATTTAACGTGGATGAGTGGCTGGCCTGGCCACATATCGTTGTTTCCGGTGAAGGGGATATACGCGGGTCTCTGGAAGGAGTGTTAGCCCAACAAGGAAAAGCTCGTCATGTCGGTGCTGTTGTACCGAATTTCACCATGATCGAGCCCTTGCTTAGAGCAACGGATATGATTGCTACCACACCTATAAATTGTCTTTCTGACACCCAAGCCCTAGCGATTTTCGAGCCGCCCATCCCGGTGCCAGGCTTCAGTCTACATTTAGCTTGGCATGCGCGAAGAGATGGCGATTTGGTCGTACAACATGTGACCGAAACGCTGCGATGCCTCTTTCAAACAGAAGGCATCGCAGCAGCGATATAATGCACCGCCAGCGATAAGAAATTGTCCTAAAACACCACATGGAAAGACCCCAGCTAGTAGGGGATACCAGCGAGGAATCTTTTGCGAGGAATTGGTAACATGACTATTTAACTCACTCATCACTCAAACCTCCTGTGGCTCGGGTGATGCAATCCAGGATTTTAATACCTCTGCATAACGGGCCCCTTCGGTCTTGAGCTCGTCCAGAGACAGCTGATTGGCACGGTAGACGATAAAAGGGTTGCTCCAGGTCAGCTCACAACGGTGGGCTGTCGCGCGAATCGGGGCAAGTAGCTCAAGCATGGTGAACATATTACGCCCGCCCTTGCTATAAGCGTCGGGCGTATTGCCTGCGGTCACCGAGACCATTATGGGCATGCCTCGTAGCCTGCGCCCCTCCGACTCGTAGTTAATGTAGAACAGTCGCGTTAGCACGGCATCTAGCCATGCTTTCAATATCGGCGGGGTAGCGTACCACTGCATAGGGTACTGCAGGACGACCCGGTCCACGGCCAACAAACGATGCACCTCGGCACCGGTGTCAATCTCGCCATTGGGGTAAGCTCGCTGTACGTCGAAGATTTCGACATCATCGATTTGGGAGGCGGCAGTGGAAAGGGCTGCGTTGGCATGCGAGCTCGCAATATCAGGATGGAAAAGTAGTACAAGTGTTTTCGACATGGGAATACTCCGGTTGGGATTACCCCGCTAGCTTTATCCTGTGCGCATTATTTGTCTAATGGATAGTTGGTATGGCTATCTATTGATTTGGTGAATGGCTGGTGTGAGTAATAATGTTTGTCTCAATTAGCCTAGGAAAATGCCGGATTTAATATTATTTTAGGCGACAGCCTGTGATCATCGGTTCACTGACTTTGCTAATCCTATAAGCCGGTTGGTCCTGATTATCGACTCCAACTACTATCGGTTCATGAATACAAACCTTATAGATATAGTGCGTCGATATTTGGATGCACATGCAGATACTGTGGGCCTCGCGCAAACACCGGTTTCCGGATTGACGATTATTCGCTCGACCAAACCAAGCGATCTGCAACATGCCATTCCCAACCCGCTTATCTGCTTGATATTGCAAGGCACGAAGCTCGTCACGTTGGGAAAGGAGACCTACAATTTCGAGGCAGGAAACTCGCTGTTGATCACGGCCGATGTCCCAACGGTCAGCCAGATTACGCACGCCAGTACCGATAAGCCCTATATGGCACTTGTGCTGGATCTCGATCCGGTGGTAATTAGCGATTTGGTACTGGATATGAAAATGGTACCGAGGGTGAACGGAGCCGCCGTACGTTACGATGCGACTGATACGGATGTGCAGGATACGGCACTGCGTTTGATGAAACTTCTGGATCGCCCTGAGTCTCTGCCGGTGCTACATAGCCAACTGGTGCGAGAGATGCACTATTGGCTGTTGTCTGGCCGCCATGGAGAAGCCATTCGGCGCCTCGGAGCCCCAGAAAGTCGTGAGCAGCGAATCTCCCGTTCAGTTGCTATTCTTCGCGCCGATTTCAGGAAGACACTACCGGTGGAACAGCTTGCCGCTGAAGCGGGGATGGGCGTCTCGTCTTTTTATCAGCACTTCCGTGCTGTGACGTTGCTCTCGCCATTGCAGTTCCAGAAACAACTTCGACTTATTGAGGCCCGCCGACTTATGGTGTCGAGAGGTCTGTCTGCAAGCAGTGCAGCCTTTGACGTGGGTTACGAGAGCGTTTCTCAATTTTCAAGGGAGTATCGACGCCTGTTTGGCTTGTCACCAAGCCGGGATAAGGAATCCGCTAAGAAAGTGCTTCATACCAAATAAAATTAACAGTTCGGCCGTTGCTCACAGAGAAAAATTTACGATTTTTCAGTCCGGACACTAACATAAAAAGCCTGCCGTAAAGGCAGGCTGTTGGTTAGCTACATGCATGTACCTAGCGAAACTATTCTGATCAGATACCTTGCCCGCCGGATACTTCAATCCGTTGCCCGTTCACCCAGCGATTGTCGTCGGATAGTAGGCTAGCAATCATAGGCCCGATATCATCGGGTACTCCGACGCGGCCAAGTGCAGTCATATCAGCGAACACTTTGTTAAGGTCCGGGGTATCCCTTACGGCGCCCCCTAGAAAGTCGGTTTCGATAGCGCCGGGCGCAACGGTATTTACCGCTATTCCTCGTTCACCAAATTCCTTCGCCATATATCGGGAGAGTACTTCCACAGCCCCTTTGACTGCCGAATAAGCAGAGAAGCCCGGGAATGTACTTGTGGTCAGACCGGAAGACAGGTTTACGATTCGTCCACCGTTAGCCATTAGTGGCAGTAAAGATTGTGTGAGGAAAAATACCCCTTTGAAATGTACATCAACCAATCGGTCAAACTGTTCCGGGGTGGTTTCGGTAATAGGAGCCATATCTCCATGGCCGGCATTGTTCACTAAATGATCGAACGTCTCGCGTTGCCATATGTCATTCAGCACTTTTCGTAGCTGATCGACAAGCTGCGGGAAACTGGCGATATCTACTGTATCTAATTGCAGAGCAATGGCCCTACGGCCTAGCCCCTCAATTTCCTGAACCACTGCCTCGGCGTTTTCTCGGCCGCTATGGTAGGTCAGGATTACATCGCTGCCTTTGTGGGCAATGCTGAGCGCAGTATTTCGGCCGAGGCCTCGGCTCCCACCTGTAACGATAGCGATACTCGACATGCTTCACCTCCACTATGTATTTGTGTAACACCTCGCAATTATTGCGAATATGGTGAAAGAGTACGCAGCCGGAACCTCGAAGAATTTTGCCTATTTCTCCAAATTCGCTAGCATTATTAAAATCAGGATAGTGAAGCCCTTTAGTATTCTGAATGAGCATACGTTGCAGACAGGAAGATGCGGTGCATGAAACTGGAAGTTGGAACTCGCCCTGTATCGAGTCGAAAGGCCGGTCAGCTAGTAATACTTGTTTTTGTGGTGAATATCCGGATGGGCTAAGTCATCGCGCCTCTAGTAAATTATTAATTTCACTCTCAATTGAATCCTCTACTGCGGCTCGTACTGGATAGCCGAATGCCTTGCCCAGAGGTGCCAAGGCGACACGCAGAGATAGCGCTACGGCTGGGCTTTTGACGATGACGATGTTACCCGCACACACACGCTTGAGGTGTTCCCGGTTGCGCTTGAGCCATAGGGAAAAGCGCTTTCTTTCTTCCTTATCGACTTCCTGATCCCGGTTCGGCACCTCGCGTGTCAATAGGACGAACTGTTCGCTTTGGTGCAGCAAACTATCCAATTGTGATTCCCAATTGGAGGATCCAATAGAAGATATCCAAACGCGTGGAAAGTGGCTGGTGTCGATATGCATATAACAATCCTCTGAATGATTACAGCCGATGATGAGGAGAGGTGATTCGTTGCTTAATTCCTGCGATGAGTAAATCCAAGCCCGTTGCAAAACGATTGTCGAAATCTTCTGAAAAGATCGCCTCGCGTGCGGCCCAGCTATGTGGATATTTCTCTCGCGCTGAGTCGAGAAAAGTCTGCTTGCGTGCAGCCAGGTCCAGATTGCTCTCGGGACCCAGTGCTTGCTCCTCCATCACGAGGCCCAAGACATAGTAGGTCACCGTGAAACTGGAGGTGGCGGCTAGCTCTGCATTTGCACCTGCTTGTATAAAAGCTGAGATCATGGCTTCGCCAGTGCGCAACACGTTGTCGGTAACGACATAGGTGCCAGCAAACACTCTTGCGCCATCGCGGTGTCGTAACAGCGCTAGCCGAAGTTCTACGGCGACTTGGTGAACACGGTCCTCCCATGGCTGTGCTTCAGGTAGATCCTTTGCAACAGCGTCAACCAAGGCGTCGGCCATACCGTCGATAAGTGACTGCTTATTTTCGAAATGCCAATACAGCGAAGGTGCCTGTATCTGAAGCGCTTGTGCCAGCTTGCGCATCGTCAGTCCTTCAATCCCATATCGGTCAAGTAGTGACAGTGCGGTCTCGATGACCCTGGATCGCTCGATTCGAGGTGCTTTTGTCGCCATGTTCTTTCTCTCATGTTCTTGCTCTGCAGAGGTTGACATCTAACACTGTTAGTCTAGCATGACGCACTACTGCCTAACAGCGTTAGATTGGTGTTGACCATGAAATACCTCTGGAACCTTATGCTCGCAGTCACGCTTTCGGGTTGTGCCAGCATGGGGGATATAGAAGATCCCCAGTCCGCTTTGAATACCCCGAAATCATTTGGGGCGGTGGATACAGGGTGGCATCGGCCATCACCGCATTGGTGGGAGCGATATCATGACGCCGGTTTGAATGCGTTGATAGATCAAGCGCTTGCCCAGAGTCCTGACATACGGTTGGCGCAAATACGGGTCTCTCAAGCGGCGGCTGTTGCCGATCAAGCCGGTGCGGAACATGGGCCCAACGTGGACGGAAATGCTCGTGCAACGCGTAAACGTTATGCAGAGCAATACGATGTTGGCGCACCTTTGGCGGGGCACTATGGATCGACGTATGTTCTTGGGGTTGAAGCTCGCTATACCTTCGATTTCTGGGGGCGCCAGCGTGCTGCCTTGAAGGTAGCGCTGGGGGAGACGGCAGCACGGCAAGCCGAGGTGCAAGACGCAAAGATCTTACTCACAAGTCAGATAGCCGAGAGTTGGTTTGAGCTATCCAGATTACTAGAGGTGAAAAAGTTAGCTGAGAACGCTCTCGAGTTGCGCACTCAGACTCTGCGTATTGTCGAGTCTCGAGTTAAGGCGGGGCTCGACACCGAGGTTGAGCGCTGGCAAGCCGAGGGTGATTTGCCCGCTACGGAACGTGATATTGCTGAGCTCGACGAACAGATCGGCTTGCAGCGAAACACATTAGCAGCCTTGGCAGGGCTGCCGATGAATGCGTTGGCCGATGCGGTACCAGACCTGGAGCCAACACAGGGCACCTTCTTGCCGCCCTTTATACCTGCTGAATTGATCGGGCAGCGTGCCGATGTCGTGGCGGCGCGCTGGCGCGTGGAAGCGGCCACCCAAGGCATTGAAATCGCCAAGGCCGATTTTTATCCCAATATTAACTTGCATGCTTTCGCAGGTTTGGCTCGGCAAGATCTTTCTGTGGGGCTATCTGACTGGCTGGATGCTGGTAGCCGCACCTACAGTATTGAACCTGCCATCAGTTTACCTATTTTCGATGCTGGCCGATTGCGTGCTCATCTAAAAGAGCGTGTATCGGATCTTGATGTCGCCGTTGAAACCTACAACCACGTGTTGCTGACGGCTGTTCGTGATGCAGCGAATCAAATGGTCTCGCTGGGTGCGCTGGAGCCACAGCTTCAAGCTCAAGAGCGAGTCCTGACGACTAGACGTACAGCATTTGATCTAGCCAAGCGGCAGTACGCGTCGGGTTTGACTAACTATCTGACCGTGTTGAATGCCCAGAATGCCCTACTTCAAGCGCGTAAACAGCAAGCGGATATAAGATCGCGAGCCTTGGTGCTTGATGCCGAACTCAACCGCGCTTTGGGTGGCGGTTTCGATACCTCAAACTCAACCATGCATTTTACGGGTAAGTCATCATGAGTACGTCTGAAGTAGGTAAGCGGCGGTCCTGGGCTCTGCGTTTGGCACCATGGGTCGGATGTATTGCCATTTTCGTGTTGGTGGTAATGGTTACAACACATTGGCGTCACTGGACAAGTAATCGAACGATACAAACCACTCAAAATGCCTTTGTAAAATCGAATTTCGCGATACTAAGTGCCAGGATCTCGGGGTATATCAATGTATTACCCGTCGGTGATTATCAAGCCGTCCAGGCGGGTGACATTATTGCTCAGATTGATGATGCCGATATTCGGCTCAGGATCTCTTCCAGAGAAGCGGCCCAAGCCAAGGCCCAGGCTGAGTTGGAGAACCTGGATAGAGAGTTAGCCCAGCAGCTTGCACGCATTGAGCAAACTCAGGCCAAAGTGCGCGCGGCCGAGGTAAGGGCGCGCCAGTATCGAACCAGCCCAGAACGCCAGTCTGAGCTGGTTCAGGAGGGAGCATTATCCCGTCAAGTTTTTGAAAGAGCCCAGGCAGACTTGGAGCACGCTGAAAGTCAACATGAGGAGGCGGTTGCAGAATTAGAGTTAGCAAACACTTCGTTGAGTGTTTTGGAAGGCCAAAGGGCCGTCCGTCGAGCCGAGTTGGATGCAGCCACCGCTGATCTCGAAGCTGCTCGCCATGATCTTGACTATACGCGGATCGTAGCACCTTTCGATGGTGTCATTGGCAAGCTGAAGGTTCAGCGTGGCAGCCTGGTCACCACTGGAACACAAATTGTTTCTCTTGTCCCATCAGCGCGGCCTTACATCATCGCCAACTATAAGGAAACGCAGCTCGCACGTGTGAGAAATGGTCATCCAGTTGAGCTGACTGTCGATGCATTGCCCGGGATAAAGTTACATGGCCGTGTAGCGGAAATTGCTCCTATGAGCGGTGCTGAAACCGCATTATTGCCCGCTGACAATGCTTCAGGGAATTTTACCAAGGTTGTGCAGCGAATACCGGTTCGTATTGAACTGGAACCTGGGCAGGAGACTATCTCGGCGCTACGGCCAGGGATGTCAGTTAAAACTGATATCAATACCGGTGGAAAACTAATAACACCCTATCCGTCCATCTCTTCAGAGGTGGCAAGCCTTGTGGCTCGTCATGGAGAAGGGTAATGATGAAGCTCGTGGGCATGCTTTCCAATGCCTCTCGGCCGCGGCCCATCCTGACGGTAATGGCCATTTTTCTGGGAGCAGTACTTACCACCTTGCAGGGGCGGCTGTTTTCCATGGCCTTGCCCGACCTGCGTGGCCAGTTTGGGTTGGATGTACTAGAGGCTGCTTGGTTGGGGACCGCGCTGAATGGCGCCCAACTGATTACCATGCCGATTGTCCCTTGGCTAGCCACGGTAATCGGCCCGACGCGTGTATTGGTCACTCCCAGTCTCGTTCTGGGGCTGGCAACCTTGTTGATTCCCGTATTTGCGCAGAACTATCCCATGCTGCTTATTCTGCACTCCGTCACAGGGCTATGCTTGGGGGTTTACCTCCCTCTAACGATCTCTTTGGCACTGCGCAATCTACAGCCACATTTTTGGCTGATGGCCATGGCTGCCTACAGCCTGCGTGTCTCAACGGGAATGGATGCGGGGGTAGGCATCTCTGGATTTCTCGTGGAAGAGATCAGTTGGCACTGGGTTTACTGGGCCGCGAGCATTGTCGCACCACTGATTGCTCTGCTGGCGTGGAAAGCGATACCTCTGTCACCTATCGATCATGAAAAATGGCATCAGGTAGATTGGGGAGGCATGGGACTATTCTGTAGTGGATTAGTGCTGATTTTTATGGGTCTTGAATCGGCTGAGCGATTGGGATGGTGGGACTCTGGTTTCGTCGTTTCCGCTTTAGTAGGTGGGGGTATTCTTTTTTCCTCTGCCGTTGTGCGAGCAGTGATAAGTAAGGGGGGCAAGTTTGGCGAGCTTATCGGGCTGAGCAACTGGAATGTCAGAATCTGCATGGTGATTGCCTGCTTATTTGGTGTTTTGATGACACCTACTTCACTGCTTATTCCAACATTTATTCAAGAAATGGGAAATCTCAAGCCACTGCAGGTTAGTACTGCCACTTTCGCTGCGTTCGGCGCTTATTTGGCCTCGATACCGTTGGCCATCTTTCTAGCTCGACGGATAGAGGCACGGTTACTGATTATTCTAGGGCTCACGGCGATCGCCGTTGTTGCATGGGTGGGGGGCGGCATCAATCATAGCTGGAGAACGGAGCAGTTTATCTCCATGCTTATTTTCCAGGCTCTGGGTGAGAGCATTATGCTGATTGGTTTGATTGCTGCTTTTGTCACCAATATTAATCCGCAGCATACGATAGCGCTGGGTGCTTATATTCCGATCGCTCGTGTAATGACCCCGGTAGTGGCAGGCGCCGTTATGTCGACTTGGTTACGGATGGCAGGGGATACGAGCCGTGCATCACTAAGTATGTATTTGCAAGGAGGAGATCCTGTCGTTGTTGAAAGTTTATCCAGCATAGGGTTGTCGGGTATTGCACAAGTGCTCACTCGAGAATCACATGTGCTTGCCCATATTAGCGGATTTCACTTAGTGTTTTGGGTGAGTATTTTGTCACTTGCTCTGGCTACACTGCTACGTTCATCGCCTCCTAACCCAATCACGCCACCTGTGGTCGCTGCGGGAAAAACATAGTTCCGTTTATTACTGAATGGTGAATATCTGGAAGAGTGAAACATGGCAGTGAAAGTGCTGTATGCCGGGTATTCTTGCAAGTTGACTAAGTCGTGGAGAGCCTAGCTGATAAAAGAAAGCTGATTACCCGCGCCACCTCAAAAGAAACAATCCCACTATCGCTGGCTAGAGGCGTGTTCTTTTTTTACGCGTCAGATATGGCGCGCAGCGCCTGCTCGATGAACTCATCCATATCGGCAGACAGGGTTACCTCCTTACCTGCCTCCAATACATTGAGCCTTTGCGTTAGCGCTTGGTTAATGGAGTGATAGGCCGTGCTGCCTAATGCTAGCCGTAATGGGGGAGTGGACATATCGACTGTTTCGATGATGAGATTAACGGTTTTTGTCGCATCGCCTTTAATAGTGAAAGCACCAGAAGCTAACGCACGACGAATCTCGCCCGCTGGCGTCTCTTCATATATCGACATCGTCTGCGTGCGGTCCAGCGCATCCGCAAACTGGGTGGCGGTGGGGCCTGGTTCGGCAATAATGAAATCAATACCCCAGGGCGCTACCTCCTGAGCAACCGACTCGACAAACCCCTCAATTCCCCATTTGGTGGCATGGTAAAGGCTGAAGCATGGGTAGGCGATTTGACCGCCTTCTGACGATACTTGCACGATACGTCCGCCCCCTTGCTCGCGTAGATGAGGCAGTACCGCACGAATCAATTGGATCGAGCCTGTGAGGTTGGTCGCTATTTGTCGCTCGATCTGTTCGTCACTTGCTTCTTCGGCGGCGCCAAAAACTCCATATCCCGCGTTGCTGACGACTACATCAATTCGGTCGAACGTTGAAAATGCTTGCGACACCGCCTCTCTCATTGCCCGTGTATCGGTAACATCGAAGTTAACTACCTGTAAACGGTTACCGTGCTTGGCCTGCAAGTCGTCCAGGGCGCCGTTGCGCCGTAGCGTGGCCACGACACGGTCGCCGCGTTCAAGTAGATATTCGGTAAGAAGGCGGCCAAGGCCGGTAGAGGTGCCTGTAATAAGCCAGGTTTTAGCCATGAATTATCTCCTGTGAGTTGATTGAGCGTTGCAAGAGATAGGTTAGGCCAGTAATACTGTTAATAAAATACTCAACAATTGAGATGAAGTAGTGAAGGATGTTCACCAATGAGTAAGCCAACGTTAACCGATCTTAACGCCTTTAAAGCGGTGGCTGAACATCGTAGCTTTCGCCGTGCTGCTGACCTGATGGGCGTTAGCCGGTCATCACTTAGCCACACTGTACGCACCCTTGAACGAAGATTGGGCACGCGGCTTTTACACCGAACCACGCGGAGTGTCTCGCTAACCGAGAGTGGCGAGCGTTTACTCCTGCGCTTGAATCCGTTGCTAGGTGAGCTGGATACCCTTCTGGAAGAGGCATCGAGTCATGAAGGTAAGGTAACGGGAAGATTACGCATTAACGGTAGCGAAGCGGCTATTCGCCTGTTACTGCAACGTACCGTGCCCCGGTTTCTAACGCTTTACGATAGCGTCGAGCTTGATCTGGTCGCGGAAGGGCGGCTAGTAGATATTGTGAAGCAGGGCTTTGATGCGGGCGTAAGGTTAAGGGAGGCCGTCCCCAAGGATATGATCGCTATTCCTGTAGGGGGTGAGATACGTTTTCTTGCCGTTGCTTCTCCTGGCTATTTAAACGGCAAACCGATTCCTGAAACGCCCGACCAACTCGCCATGCATCAGTGCATAAGGCAGCGGTTGCCCAGCGGGAAACTTTACCGTTGGGAATTCCAGCAATATGGTCAGGATGTGTTGGTTGACGTGCCTGGTGTTATGACGCTGGACAGCAGTCAGTTGATGGTGGAGGCGGCAGTGGCTGGATTAGGCATTGCCTATGTACCGGAACCCTATGCTCACGCCTATCTTCGCGATGAAAAGCTAGTAACGGTGCTTGAGGATTGGTGCCCTCACATACCCGGCCTGTATCTTTACTATCCCAACAACCGGCATGTACCGCCCAGCTTGCGAGCATTCATTGATTTGCTGCGAGAGTGACGCGCGTTCCTGAGGGAGGAATCAGTCAGCTACTTCCCACCATTATTGGGGGGCTGAAGTATCATTAGTAGGGATGGGAGCCTGCTATGGAATTACCGAGCGGTAATTATTAAAGGATTAAGGTTAAAAATATGAGAATAGTTACTGAGCGGTAATCTAATGCTGGGCTTGCGCTGTTCAAGATCAGCCAAGCGGTTATTGGGTGGGTGTTCTTTGCACTAAGCAGGCCAGCATATCTTCGGTCTGCCAGAAACATCTGGCTGGAAGCGAGGGGAGGGATAGGGCGTAAAAAGATAGAAGGGCCGTTCGTTAAACCACGAACGTCCCTTGCTGCTTCTAAGCACTACTACAAAAGGCTTTTACGCCTCTTCAACCCCATCCACAATAAATACACGGTAGTCCGCACCCTGGAAGCGGTGTTTACGGGCTTCCTGGTAGGCGTCGCTTTGGTACCAAGCGCGGGCGGCAGCCATGTCGGGGAAGCGTAGAATTACCGCGCCTTCCATGTCGCTGCCTTCCATTACTTCAAAATCGCCGTAGAAGGCGAGCGGTTTCGGGTCGTGGCCTTCGCGGGCGGCTTTAGCCTTGTTGGCGTATTGCTCCATCTCCTTGGCGTCGTGGGTGCGTTCACGGGTCAGTACAACATAAGCCGGCATTCCATTCTCCTTGGGTAATTATCAGGAAAGCTTCTTCAACAGTGCTTGGGCGGTGGCTTCAGACGAACCGGGGTTTTGGCCGGTAATCAGCAGGCCGTCGACGAGTACGTAAGAACTCCAGTCATCGCCTTTACTGTACTGGCCGCCGCTCTCTTTGAGCATATCTTCGACCAAAAACGGTACCACATTCGTCAGGCCAACGGCGTCTTCTTCGCTGTTGCTGAAGCCGGTGACTTTGCGGCCAGCGACCAGCGGCTTGCCGTCGCTACCTTTCACATGGCGCAGCACGCCGGGGGCGTGGCATACCGTGGCGACCGGCTTGTTGGCGGCCATCGCGCCTTCGATCAGGCGGATGGAGGTGGCGTCTTCGGCCAAGTCCCATAGCGGGCCGTGGCCGCCTGGGTAGAACACGGCATCGAATTCAGTCAGGTCAACGTCGGCCAACTTGTGCGTGTTTGCCAACACTTGCATTGCATCGCTGTCGGCCTCGAAGCGCTTGGTGGCGTCGGTTTGAGCATCCGGCACGTTGCTGTTGGGGTCGAGCGGCGGCTGGCCACCAGCGGGGGAGGCCAGGGTCAGCTCGGCACCTGCGTCTTTAAACGTATAGTAAGGCGCGGCCAGCTCTTCGAGCCAGAAGCCGGTTTTATTGCCGGTATCGCCAAGCTTATCGTGTGAGGTAACGACGACTAGAATTTTCATGATTGCGTCCTTTCCTGGGTGAGAGAGAGGTTGGGATCGAGGTTTAACAGAGCGTAGGTGGCTTTTAAGGCGGCATCCAGGGGCACCCGGTCACGGGTAATCTTGGCGCGCAGGCTGGCACCCAGCCATAGCTGGTAAAGGGTGGTAGCCAGTTCCAAGGCACTGCCGTGAATGTTGACAGACTGAGGCAGCGAACCATCGGCAGCGGCGGCTTCGATTGATTGCGCTAACCTGGCAATAATGCGCTCAGTACCGTGTTGCAGCACGCGGCGCATGCGCTCGGAAAGATCGCTGACTTCGGCGGCAAGCTTCACCGCCAGGCATTTACCGCTGGGGTCGCAGTGGTGTTGAGTATCCCGCCAGTGCGCCCAGTAGCTGAGCAAACGCTCAGCGTGGGAAGCGCCCGGTTGGGTAAGACGTTCTTCAGTTTGCGCGAGATAATCACTGAAGTAGTCTTCCAGCAGTGCTTCGCCAAACGCTTCTTTGGAGCTGAAGTAGTGATAAAAGGAGCCTTTAGGTACCTCGGCGGCTTTGAGGATCTCGTTAAGACCTACCGCCGAGAACCCTTTGCCGCCAATGATGACCTGGCCGGTGTTAAGAATGCGCTGCCGGACATCGCCGGTAACAGGTGTCATATTCATAGCCACTAGCTTACGCCTGATTAGACCAGTCGTCTATAAGGGGCGTATAACCGTTTCTATGCCGATTAGGCGTTTCTGCAATGTCGGTCTTCACCCTCGCGTTTTCAAAAACAGTGAATCTTCCTGGTTAGTTGGAGAGTCTCGCAATTACTTTGATTTCAAAATCGAAGCCTGCCAGCCAATTCACGCCGACCGCCGTCCAATTGGGGTAAGGCTTGTCTGGAAACGCGCGGTTCTTGGCTTCCAGCACGGTCGCGAATTGGGCTTCAGGATCCGTATGAAAGGTTGTGACATCGACGATATCGTCAAAGCTTGCGCCCGCAGCTTCCAGCACGCTTTGCAAGTTGTCGAAGGCGAGCTGAACCTGTGCGGCGAAATCCGGCTCGGGCGAACCATCTTCACGGCTGCCCACTTGGCCCGATACAAATAGCAAGTCGCCCGAGCGGATGGCCGCAGAATAGCCATTCTTCTCGTAAAGCGCCTGTCTGCTTTGAGGATAAACTGCATTACGTGTTGCCATATCTCTTTCTCCATCCGTTGTTCAAATACCGGCTTGGCCGTTGGGTGATCTACTGTAGGTCTGCTGTCAGGCTGGATAAACAGAGAATTCTGGTCAACACTGTTTGCACTTTCCAAACAATCACAAGGCGGCAACGCTGTAATGGACCGTTTCAATGCAATGCAGGCATTTGCTCGGGTCGTCGAGACGGGCAGCTTTACCAAGGCCGCTGAAACGCTGCAAATCAGTAAAACCAGCGTGACCCAGTTAGTGCAGCAGTTAGAGGCACGGCTGCGGGTAAAGCTTCTTAACCGCACCACACGAAAAGTTAACGCGACGGCAGACGGCGCGGCCTACTACGAGCGCGTTATAAAACTGTTAGCCGATATGGATGATGCTGAAACCAGCCTCTCCAATGCGGTGGTGTCGCCGCGCGGACGGCTTAGAGTCGATGTGCCCAGCCCGTTTGCGCGAATGATTTTGATACCGGCGCTACCGGATTTCTACGCACAGTATCCCGATATTCAACTTGATATGGGCGTTAGCGACCGCTTGGTGGACTTAATTGACGAAAACGTGGATTGCGTAGTGCGCGGCGGAGAACTTACCGATTTATCGTTGGTAGCGCGCCGGATAGGGGAACTGAGCGTCGGCGTTTACGCCGCGCCCAGTTATCTGCAAAAAGCGGGGGTGCCTCTGCATCCGTCAGCGTTATCTGCCCCGCCTCATTACATCGTCGGCTTCAAGTGGCGTGCCGGTTTGGCTTCCCTCTATACCCCTTACCACGAAACAGAGAGCGTTAGCGTCCAGGGGCGCCATAGGATTACGGTCGATGATGGCAATGCAGCGCTTGCGGCAGGTTTGGCGGGGCTTGGCACGATTTTGCTGCCTGATTACATGGCCCGGGAACACGTTGCACGCGGTGAGTTAGTGCCCTTGTTCGAAGAGTGGCACTTGGACCCCATGCCGATGTTCATCGCATTTCCGCCCAATCGGCATGTAAGCGCCAAGCTACGTGTGTTCATTGATTGGGTCATCGCGCTAATGAATGAGCGTGAGCTGGGGCATAAACCAAACCGCTCATAGACTAAAGTTCAGCGCAGCGAATAGCTATAGAGGCGACGTAACTTGGTACGCTAGCGAGGATTAGCATTTAAGGTTTCAAACGTACGGTCACTTCTCCGTTCCCGTGTCGAGTTAAGGCGAATTCATGATCATTTCAAGCCCTTCTGATTACCGGCAAGCCGCCAAGCGGCGTGTTCCTCGTTTTTTGTTTGATTACCTTGATGGCGGTTCGGTAACGGAAAGCACGCTGCGCAGCAACGTGGAGGCGCTACAGGCCATCCCATTGCGCCAGCGCGTGCTGCAGGGCGGCGGTACGCCGTCACTTGAAACTGAAATTTTAGGCAGTCAGTGGAAGATGCCGGTTGCGCTGGCGCCAGTGGGTGCCACGGGCATGTACGCCCGGCGCGGTGAAGTACAAGCCGCGCGCGCGGCAGAAAAGGCGGGGATTCCCTATACGCTTTCCACGGTGTCGGTTTGCTCGATTGAGGAAGTGGCGAAAAATGCCCACGGCGAGCAGTGGTCTCAGCTTTACGTGCTGAAAGATCGCGGCTTTATGAAAAACGCCCTGGAGCGCGCTTGGGAGGCGGGCATGAAAACGCTGGTATTTACCGTGGATATGCCGCTGCCGGGTTCGCGCTACCGTGACCGTCGCTCGGGTATGTCAGGCCCCAATGCCAAGCTGCGCCAGTACGCCCAGGCAATCACCCACCCGCAGTGGGCGTTTGATGTCGGGCTTAAAGGCAAGCCGCTGTCGTTTGGTAACATCGAGGCCTACACCGGGCACGAAATGAACATGGACGACTACATGGGCTTTCTGGCTAAAAACTTTGACCCATCCATTAGCTGGAGCGAGCTTGAGTGGATTCGAGAGAGTTGGAAGGGCAAGCTGATCATCAAAGGGCTGTTGGATAAAGAGGATGCACGGGATGCGGTGCGCTTGGGGGCTGACGGCATCGTGGTTTCCAACCACGGTGGGCGCCAGTTGGATGGGGCTATTTCCACCGCTCAAGCGCTACCGCATATTGCCGAGGCCGTGGGCGATGAACTGACGGTCCTGGCGGATTCTGGTGTGCGCTCTGGGCTTGATGTGGTGCGTATGCTGGCGCTAGGCGCTCAAGGCGTTCTGCTGGGCCGCGCTTACGTTTACGCCTTGGCCGCACGGGGCGAGCAAGGCGTTTCCCATCTGCTGGATCTGATCGCCGCCGACATGCGTGTCACTATGACGTTGATCGGTGCCAACTCGCCCGCCGAGATCAATTCAAGCCACCTGGATGCTGTGGTTAAAGAGATAAAAATGAGCGAGTAGCACACGCTGCCCTTAAAATGTTCAACGATTGGCTGGTGGTGGCGTCAGTCGGTATCATAGTGCTGATGTTGTCGACCATGACGCCTTTCTACGCGAGCTTTTATGACCCAATCTAAAACGCCCTTTATTGTGGTGCTGAGCCTGGCATTGACCATGATGCTGGGTCCGTTTTCAATGGATACGTACCTGCCGGCCTTTCCTGTCATTGGCGAGTCGCTGGGGATATCTCAGCAGGCCGTGTCGTTAAGCGTTTCAGTGTATGTGTTCGCGATGGCCGTGGGGCAGCTCATTGGCGGTGCGCTTTCGGACCGCTTCGGTCGCCAGCGTGTATTGATGAGCGGGTTAGCGATTTTTGCGCTCTCAAGTATTGTCATCGGCATGGCGGATTCCTTGAACACTCTGCTTAGCGGGCGGGCCGTTCAGGCCATTGGCGCGGGTTTGACGCTGGTATCGGTACCGGCGCTGGTACGCGACAGGGTAGCGGGCCGCGATGCCGCGAAACTGTTCTCGATGATGGGCTTTATCATGGTGCTGGCGCCGGGTATCGCCCCGAGCGTTGGTAGTGCGATTCTGGCGTTGGGTTCCTGGCACTATATTTTCTTTGCCCTGGCGGTGTACGCGGTGCTGCTGGTGCCGTTACTGGTGCGAGTACTTTTTTCCGGGAAGGGCAAGGTGTCGCGAGCGAAAAGTCCCAAGATGAGCCTGTTGGCACGTTATAAACTGGTGCTGTCGACGAAACCAGCCTTGCCGTTTATCGCTTGGCAGGCTGCCTCCTTTTCCACCCTGATGATGTTCATTACCTACGCTTCCTTTATCTATCAGGGGCACTTTGGTCAGTCGCCCTCAAGTTTTTCGGTGCTGTTTGCGGCTAACATCGTTGCGATGCTTTTCTTCAATATTTGCAACCGTGTACTGCTTTCCAGGATGTCGTCGATGCGCATCCTGCAATTGGCAACGGGCTGTCAGGCGGTCGGCATTGCATTGCTAGTGATGGCTGCCTTTATGGAGTGGCCAATGTACGCTTTCCTGTTTGCTATGATGCTGACCATTGGCACAGTAGGGGCGATCTCACCCAATATTCAGGCCTGCTTTTTGGAGTTTTTCCCCACTAGCAGTGGTACCGCCGCCGCGCTTCTGGGTGCCGCCCAGTTCGGTATCGCCGGGATTTTGAGCGCCCTGTCTGCCATGCTGCCGCATACGCTTGAAGCGGTTGTATTGGCCATGGCCGCCTGTGGCTCAGTCGCGTATCTGCTGCTTGCCCGATCAATTATCAAAGGGCGTGCCGCGGTCGAGGCGTAATGAGCCCAACAGCGCTCTTGCCAAAAGCCCCGTGTTATCCAGAACACGGGGCTTTTTTATTAAGCATCTGCTGAGCTTACTAATTGTTCGAAAAGTGCTTCTATGGCCTGCGCAGTTGGTGTTTCGTTGGCAAACAGGATGCGGTACATCAGAGGCGCCACCACTATTTGGGTGACCCGCCCTATATCCATCGGCTGCTCTCCTCTGGCAAGGCCGCGTTCGTTTATTACTTCAATCTGCTGACGCAAGAAGCCATCACATTTACCCGCGCTGGTATGGCCTTCTGTGCCTAGAACATCGCGGAGCATCGCCCGCCCTGGGGCTGATGACATTTCCTCAAAGTACTCAACAAGCCAGGCTAACAAGTCGCTACGCACACTTCCTGTATCGGCTGGCGGCTGCTCCGGCTGCAGTTGTTCGACGGCAACGTCGGCCAGTAACTGGGCAAGATCACCCCAGCGACGGTAGATCGTCGAGGGGGTGACGTCAGCGCGTGTGGCAATGGCGGGCACCGTAAGCCCGGCCCGGCCTTGCTCTTGTTGCAGATCTCGAACGGCTTGATGAACGGCAGCCTGAATACGAGCGCTGCGGCCCCCTGGACGAGGAGTGGGTTTGTTGGTCATGTGTCCCTTCTGTACCTATTCGTCGGCACGGTTTCGTCGGTACGGTGCAATAAATCACTAAGGCAAAATATTTGCGTTAGTGGTTTGTTGAGTTTATGCTCTTTAAAGCTAATATTTTGCCTTTTGGGAGAGATCATGTCCATCAACGTTTCTGATACTGTCCGCCGTTCCTCTAGCTGGAGTTTGTCTCCCGCCCGTACCGTTTTCCTGCACACAGCGATAATGATTGCCTTTTTAGCAGCATCGAGTGCGCCTACCCCGCTGTACCAACTTTATCAGCAGCAGTGGAGCTTTAGCGCAACACTGCTGACGGTGGTTTTTGCCACTTACGCGCTGGCTTTGCTTTTGGCACTGCTGGTGACGGGGAGGCTGTCCGATCATATTGGTCGACGTCCGGTTATTGCCATGGCGTTGTCGCTACAGATCATCGCTATGGTGGTTTTTTTGGGTGCGGCCGGGCCGGGTTGGCTGATTGGTGCGCGCGCTCTGCAAGGCTTTGCCACGGGTATGGCTACTGCAGCAGTTGGCGCGGCGATACTCGATGTTAGTCGGGAGAAGGGGGCTGTGATTAACAGCATCTCACCACTGCTTGGTATGGCAGCCGGCGCGCTAGGCAGTACCTCGTTGGTCGTGTTGGCGCCTGATCCGCTGCACATGGTGTATGCGTTGCTGCTGGCTATTTTTCTGGTGATGCTGGGCTTGATTTGGCTGGCACCAGAGACGGTGACATATCGCCCGGGTGCATGGGCAAGCCTGAAACCACGCATTACCGTGCCGCTGCAAGCGCGAAAAACGCTGTTATCTGTCACTCCTGCAAACGTGGCAGTGTGGATGCTAGGTGGTTTTTATCTATCGCTTATGCCATCGCTGATCGTTGACGTTACGCATGTGAACACGCCATGGCTGGGTGGTCTTGTCGTCGCAGCGCTAACGCTCACCGGCGCCATAGCGGTTCTGGCGGCTCGCAAGCTGAGCGCTTTTACAACCCTCTTGTCTGGCGAGCTTGCCTTGGTCGCAGGGCTGGTTGTCATTTTGGTCGGGGCTAACCAGGGAAACGCTGTCTTGCTGTTGGTCGGGTCGGTTATTGCGGGGTTTGGGTTTGGCGCGAGCTTCCTCGGGGCTGTACGCAGTGTCCTGCCGTTGGCTGAGCCCCATGAACGTGCCGCGCTGATGGGCGTGTTCTATATCGAAAGTTATCTGGCCCATAGCGTGCCCACGATGGCTGTCGGCTTCCTGGCGCAGAAGGCCGGCTTGCTGGCCGCGGTCAATATCTATGGTGCGGTGATCACTGCACTGGCCTTACTCGCCATTATCCTGCTGCTTGTGCAAGCGCGCACTTCAATGAAGAAAGGAAATCAAGCATGACTGCTCAAACTGTTTCTCCTATGTCCGCCGAGGAAACCCTGGCTCTGGCTACCAGCTTGGGGCTGCCCCTGAACTCTGAACGTGCGCCACTGATTGCGGGTGTCCTGCATCACATACACACGGTCATTGCCCGGCTTGACGAATTACCTATCGATGAATCATGCACTCCTTCATTTACCTTTGATGCTAGCCAGGGGAACCAACCATGCTAAATCCATTAAACCTGACACTGGCCCAAGCCAGTGCCGCCATCGCGGCACGCGAACTGTCACCAGTAGAATTGGTGGATGCGGCCTTGGCGCGTATTGGTGCACGAGAGCCAGAGATCAACGCTTTTGTATCTGTATGGGAAGACGCCGCCCGTCAGCAGGCACTTGAGGCCGAGCGAGACATTCAACATGGCCGTTACCGTGGGCCGCTGCATGGCATTCCTATCGCGCTGAAAGACCTGTTCGATGTTGCTGGTCAACCCACCACTGCCAGCTCCCGTGTTCGGGACGGACATCTGGCCGAGGCCAACAGCGCGGTAACGGATGCCTTGCTGCGTGGCGGCGCCATACTCTTGGGCAAGACCCATTTGCATGAGTTCGCTTTCGGCCTGACCACACCACAAACGCGCAATCCGCTTGATCCACAGCGCACGCCGGGGGGCTCCAGTGGGGGCTCTGCAGCAGCGGTTGCCTATGGCGGCGCCTGGGCAGCCATGGGAACCGATACCGGTGGCTCGATTCGGGTGCCCGCAGCACTTTGCGGGTTAGTCGGGTTCAAGCCAACGTATGGCTTGGTTTCTCGCCACGGCACTATGCCCCTGGCCTGGTCGCTCGATCATGCGGGCCCTATGGCACGCACGGTAGAGGATGTTGGCCTGTTATTGCAGGCAGTGATGGGCTTTGATGCGCGCGACCCCGCTAGCCGTACTCCTCCTGCCTCTTTCGATACCAACGCACAGTCAAATGTGCATGGGCTGCGTGTTGGTATTCCGCGCAACTATTATTTTGACCACGTTGCGGAGCCAGTCGCCGCGGCGGTTAGGCGTGCGACAGCGCATCTGGAACAACAGGGCGCCGTGCTGGTGGAGGTGGATATTCCACTGGCTGACTACCTCATCCCGACTCAGTGGGGCCTGATGGTGGCCGAAGCAGCAACCGTACACGCCAAGGACATACGCCAATCAGCATCGCTATACGGTGATGATGTACGCAGCTTGCTCGAAGCCGGACAACTGCTGCCAGCAGGCGATTATCTGAAGGCGCAGCGTGCCCGAGGCCTCATCGCTAAGCGCTGGAGTTCTCTGTTTTCAGACATCGATGTTTTACTGGCACCCACCGTTCCTCAGACAGCAGCACGCTTGGAGCAGGATACGTTTGATTGGGACGACGGCAGCCAAGAGAGTGTCTCCGAAGCGTATGTGCGCTTATGCGCACCCGCCAATGTGACCGGACTACCCGCGCTGACGGTGCCATTTGGTAAGGATCATCAAGGGCTGCCCGTGGGGGTCCAGATTATGGGCAAGGCATTTGATGACGCCAAAGTGCTACAGGTTGGGCGGGCTATTGAGCAGCCTCTTTCCCCCACTTAACCGAGCAGGCATTGAGTTCGAGAAAGTGGTGACGTCAAGGCAACTACCAGGGATTGCTTGGTAGTTGCCTTAAGCACCAGGTTGAACGGGAAGGCCAAGCACATCCACGTCTTCTTCAGGCCTGTGTCTCCCTATCGGCAGTAGATGCATGCTTACGCTTGCACGCCCCATGCCGCCCCAGCGGTATCATCATTGGCTTGCCCGTTACCGGGTCGTCGATGACGCGGCTTTCCAGGCCAAAGACATCGCGTACCATCTGTTCGGTAAAGACGTCTTCCGATGAGCCAACGGCGTAGACATTGCCGTTCGCCATGGCGACTAGCTTGTCGGCGTAACGGGCGGCCAGGTTCAGCTCGTGAAGCACCATCACAATGGTGGTGCCGCGCGTTTGGTTTAAGTCGGTGAGCAGGTCGAGCACTTCGATCTGGTGGTTGATGTCCAGAAAGGTAGTGGGTTCATCCAGCAGCAGTACATCGGTTTGCTGAGCAAGAGCCATGGCGATCCACGCCCGCTGGCGCTGCCCGCCGGAAAGTTCTTCTACGGCGCTGTCGGCCAGGTTGGCCATGTGAGTCGCGCTTAAAGCATCGGCTACGGCGGCTTCATCGGCAGCGCTCCAGCGTTGGAAAAGCCCTTGATGCGGGTGGCGGCCGCGGCTCACCAGCTCAAGCACGGTAATGCCTTCTGGCGCGATAGGCGACTGAGGCAGAAACCCCAGCTGTTGCGCCAAGCGGCGGGCGGGGAGCTTGTGAATGGCATTGCCATCCAGCCACACGTTGCCTTGCTCCGGTGTCAGGAGCCGTGAAAGCACGCGTAACAGCGTAGATTTTCCACAGGCGTTAGCGCCCACAATAGCGGTTGTTTGCCCCGCTTGAACGGTTAGGCTGACGTCATTAAGAATGGTCCGTTCGCCGTAGCCTGCGGTCAGGTGTTGGGTGAGTAGCGACGAAGCGCTCATAGGGTGCCTCTGCTTTTATTGTCGCGAGTAATCAGGTAAACGAGATAGGGGGCGCCTAATACGCCGGTCACAATGCCGACCGGATAGCGGGCAGGTAGCAGAAACTGGCCCGCGTAGTCTGCCAAAAGCACCAGCAGAGCGCCTACCAGCGCAGAAGGGATCAATAGCGAGTCGTTGCGCCCCACTAAACGTGCCGCAATGGGACCGGAAAGAAACGCCACAAACGCAATCGGGCCGGTTACCGCAGTGGCAAAGGCGACAAGTGCCACGGCGGTAATCACCACAGTAATTCGCGTGAGGGCTAGACGAACGCCTAATCCCACCGCGATATCGTCGCCCATTCGCAGGGTTTCCAGGTCTCGGTGGCGGCTTAACAACAGCCCGCCAAACAGTAGCAGGGCGATAAACAGCGGTAGTGCCTGCTCAAGCTGGACACCGTTAAGGCTACCTGCCATCCAGCGTAATGCTTCCTGTAGCGACCAACTGGGCGCGCGCATTAAAAGGTACGCCGTAACGCTTTGTAGCATCGCGGCCAGGCCAATGCCGATGAGAATTAATCGAGCGCCGGTTACGCCTTGCTGCCAGGAGAGCCCGTAGATTAACAGCGCCACGCCTAGCCCAGCTGCAATCGCAATGATTGAAACTGCCGTGCCACTGAGCGATAGCACCACAATGGCAAACACTGCGCCGGTGCTCGCGCCGGTGCTAATGCCGATAATGTCGGGGCTTGCCAGCGGATTACGCAGTAGGGTTTGAAAAGCGACACCGCCCAGTCCAAAACAGGCGCCTGCCAGCACCGCAACCACGGCCCTTGGTAAGCGTAATTCTCGCACGGTAAAACTTGCCCCGGGCACCTCAGCGCCACCCATAATGCGCAGCACCGTGGTGAGTGGCGTAAAGGATTGCCCCAGCATCAAGGTCAACACTACGCCTGCCAGTAAACAGGCGGCCAATACCGCAAGTATCCGCCCCCGGCGCTTGGCGTGTGCCCGACGCATCTGCCTATAAGGATGATGTTCATGGTGTTGAGAGAGGGATGAAGGGGTGGCGTTATAAGAGGGCGGGTTCATAGCGCACCTACTTTGCGGTTGCGTACAATCCAGATAAACACGGGTGCACCGATAAAGGCGGTAACGATGCTTGCATCAAGCTCTGCAGGATGCGCTACCAGTCGCCCCACCACATCTGAAAACGTTAACAGTACGGCGCCACCCAAGGCGGAAAATGGCAATAGCCAGCGGTAGTCACCGCCGACAAGCAGGCGGCAGGCATGTGGTACCACCAGCCCGACAAAGCCGATGGGGCCACAGATAGCCGTAATCGGGCCGCATAGCAGTACCGCGCCCACCGCCGACATGGCTCTGGCGACGGCGACTTTTTCGCCCAGGCCCGCAGCGGCATCGTCGCCCAGTGCCAGCAGGTTGAGCTTGCGCGCGGCGAGTAACGTGATCACAAAGCCTGCGAGCAAAAAAGGCAGCACGGGCATGATCTGGTCGTACGTCGCGCCGCCAATGCCGCCCACCAGCCAGGACTGCGCCAGCCCCGCAATATCGCCGCGTGGCAGTATAACGGCCGTCGCCAGCGAGCTTAACGCCGCCGTCGTAGCGGCCCCGGCCAATGCCAACCTGAGCGGTGTAGCGCCCCCGCGTGCCAGGCTGGCAATAGTGTAAACCGCCACGGCGGCAAGCCCGGCACCCAGAATAGCCGTCCAGATGTAGGTCGTGGTTTCATCAATCCCAAACCACGCGATCCCTATTACAATGGCCAGTGCTGCACCGGCGTTAACGCCTAACAGGCCGGGGTCGGCAAGCGGATTACGGGTAAGCCCTTGCATAACGCCTCCCGATACGGCGAGTGCCGCGCCCGCAAGCACTGCCAGTAGAGTACGCGGCAAGCGACTCGCCACGGCGGCATCGCCAATGGTTTCTACCTGCCCGCTTAGCGCTGCCGCTATCTCTGGCCAACCCACCGTGCGAGCGCCAAACGCTACAGAAAGCGTTAGCGCCAACGCAAGCAGCGCCAGCAGCAGTAGGCCTCCAGCAAGGCGCGTGCCTCGCTTTTTACGCTGCCGGGTAACGCTAGCGGTTGGCGCAGTAACAACGCTACTCTGCGTGGCGTGCGGCTTCTGAGAGCAGGTCAGCATAATCGTCTAATAACCATGAAATCGACATGGGTGTCGGATTGGCCGCAGTACCCAGCGGACTATTGTCGAGCAGCACAATGGCGCCGTTTTCAACGACTGGCAGCCGAGAGGTCAACGGATGGGCTTCGAGCTGTTCAATCAGCGCTTGTCCGCCGTAGGTGACCAGAATATCCACGTCTGCCAGTTGGTCGATTAGCTCAGCGCTGATTTCGCCTGAAAACGTGCCCGGTGCCGAGTTGGCTTGAACGATCTCTGGCGAGACCAGCCCCAGGTCATGGAAGAATCGCACGCGTGCATCGTTATCGGTGTAGAAAGAGATGCGCCCCAGGTTGGTGGGGTCGAGGTGCGTCACGAACATGGCTGTTTTGCCCTCTAGTTCGGCATGCGCCTGGGCAGTTTCAGCAATTTGGCGTTCAAGGCGTTCAATCAGTGCCTGGCCTTCGTCGGCCATGCCCATGCCAGCGCTATTGAGACGAATCATATCGCGCCAGTCTGTCGCCCACGGGCCTTCGGAGTAACCGACTACCGGGGCAATTTGACTCAAGGTGGTGTAGTCCGCTTGGCTAAGCCCTGAGTAGGCCGCAAGGATTACATCAGGTTGACTGGCCGCAACGGCCTCAAAATCAATGCCATCACCTTCATCAAACAGGGCGGGGGGCGTTACTTCAAGTTCTTCAAGCCTGGCTTCCACCCAAGGCAGCAAGCCGTTGCCGTTGGTATCGCCAAAATTAGCGGCAGCAAAGCCGACCGGTACAACGCCTAACGCCAGCGGCACCTCGTGGTTCGCCCACGCCACGGTGGCGATTCGTTCCGGTTTTTCCTGAAGGATGGTGGTGCCAAGGGCGTGTTTGATTTCTAGCGGGTACTCTTGGGCACCCGCGAGGGTTGACCCTAAAGTAAACGTTGCAACGGCCGCAAGGCCTAGTGCTTTACTGCTACGTAGCCAAGTCATTATGCTCTCCGGTTCAATTATGCAATCGCCTCCATTCGAGCAGTGCCGAATGGAGGCGGTGGTATCAAGGCGACGCCATCATCGCTAACGCCTATGCATTAGAACGAATAGCGCAGCGTCGAGGAGATGCTGGCTGGTTCGCCATAGACGCCGTAGCCACCGACATTGCTGTAGTACTTTTCGTCGAACAGGTTCTTGATGTTGACCTGAAGTGATAGGTCTTGATTGAACTGATAGCGGCCAAAAAGATTGGCAAGCATATAGCTGCCTTGCTCATACTCGGTAGGTATACCGGCGGGGGTGGTGAGGTCGCTAGCCAACAGGCTGCTCTGCCAGTTAACGCCGCCGCCAATCGTTAGCTCACGCTTTTGTGGCACGTTATAGCTTGCAAAAAGATTGAACAGCGAGCGTGGCTGATTGGTATTGAATGTGCCTTCTTTGGCTTTCGCGGTGAAGTGGGAGTAGCCGATCGTCATATCAAGATCATCAGTGACCGCACCACTTAGTTCCACTTCAAAGCCTTCACTCACCACGCCGCTAGCGGCGGAGTAGTATGTCTCGGTTTGCCCAGGAAGCCCCGGGTCTGCCATAGCAACGTTGTCTTGCTCTATACGGAAGACTGAGAAAGAGCCGTTAACCAGGCCATTAAGCCAGGCCGCCTTGAGGCCGGTCTCATAGTTTTTGCCTACCACCGGGTCCAGGTAAGCGCCACTAGCATCGCGGTAGTTTTGTGGCTCGAAAATCTCGGTGTAGCTGGCAAAGGCTGAGTAGGTATCGTTGAGATCGTATACGAGTCCACCGTAAGGTGTTACTTCGTGCTTGCTCTGGCTATCCAGGCTGCGGAATAGCGTCATTCCATCCCATTCGGTATAGCGTGCGCCGAGAATCAGCGTTAGCGGATCAGCAAGTGAGAAGCGTGAAGCGGTATAGACGGCTTTCTGACGAGTGCTTGATGCTTCAGAAGGGGTGAATTCGGACCAGCCCTCGTTAGGTGCCGAGCCACCCCAGTTGTTGAAGTCATCAACCGTGAAGAGACCATCAATGAAGCTGTTTTCGTAGTCGTTCTTCTGGTCGCTGTAGCTACCGCCTACGACCAGTTCGTGTTCGCGTCCCAGTAGCTCGAAGGGCCCGCTGACCTGGGCATCTACAGAGTTAACTTTCCGATGCCCCTTGTTCCATCCGGTATAGAAGCCGACACCACTGCCATCCATCTGGTTTGGCAGCATTCCTTCCACGTAGGGATACGCCAGCTTGCCATCCATATCGGTTTTTTCGTGGGTGCCCACTACACGAGCCTGCCAGTCATTAGCAAACCGATGGTTGATTTCCGCGAAGACTTTTTCAGATTTGAAGTCGTAGTAGGACCAATCCGGCGCCACGCTGAACGAGCGTGAGTAATTGGTTGGCGTGCCGTCGCTGAACCACAGCGGTAAACCGCCCCACGTGGGTGAAGAGGTGTGGCTGTCCTGGTAATCAAAGCCCAACGAAAGCGTGGTGGCGTCGGTTACGTCTGCATCAATAACGCCGTAGCCGAACGTGCTTCGCTTATCCTGACGGTCAAGATGGGCACCTCCTTCCTCATAACCACCGATAAAACGCGCCCGCACATCGCCGGAAGCGGTTAGTGGTGTCGTTATGTCGACGGTGGTACCGCGCTTGTCCCAACTGCCCAGCGTACCAGAAACGGAGCCAGTAAATTCCCGGTTCTCAGCATGCTTGCGCACAAAGTTAACAGAAGCGCCTGGGTTGCCCGAGCCACTGACTAGCCCGTTGGCGCCACGTATTACTTCAACGCGGTCGTAAATAGCCGTATTGAGCCGACCTTCGCCAAAATACCAACGGTTATCCGTGTTTAGCGTAGGGATACCGTCGTACTGAAAGCTGTTAATACGAAAACCTCGGGAGGAAAAGCCGACACGATCACTATCGACATTACGCGTTGAAATACCCGTGATGTTACTTAATACCGCCTCGACGGTATTCAGGTTTTGGTCCTGCATTCGTTGTTCAGTGACGATGCTGATGGCTTGTGGCAGCTCTTTTTGGCTTAGTGTTAAACCGGTACCCGCGCTGGTGGTGCGGCGCGTATAGCCAACGTTGTCATAAAGGTTTTCGCCCGTGACCGTCACTGTTTCCAGCGCTTCTGGGCTAGCGGCGTCAGTGGTTTGCGCCACAACACCCGTTGAAGCCAGCAGCGACGTAGACAAAATGGCGGTAAAGGTGACTTCTCGAAAGGATGGCGAGCTTTTAGTGAATAGCTGGCTGGGCATAGAGGTGGAGGGAAGTGCCGTGTTTAAGGCATGGAGCAAAGACGTTTTCATATAATCCCTTGCATCGCGCCTACAGGCGCTTGCTCGTTAGTATTGTCAGTCAATAACGAGGGATCATATAAGAACGGTTCCTATATGTAAATGCTCATGAGAACTCTTATTGTTCGTGCTGCTAGCCTGACAGGCTCTGCCGAAGATACAATGATGCAAAGCGAAACAAGCCAGTACCTCCCACTACTATGCTTTACTCGGGTTCTACTGGACCCGGTGCTGGCCCTAAGTTTGTTTGGTTATTCTCCAGCGCAGCCAGCGCAATTTTATAGCAATCCTCAATATGGCTATTGCCCATATACTTCATCGCCGTAAAACTGATGCCACCCGCCACGGCGCTGCCGACAAAGGGTACATATTTAGCCACACCGGTGGCTGCTAATTTGACGCCCATTTTTTGAAGCAGCGATACCACCAGTTTTTTGGTGATGTACTTCCCGGCCATCTTGCTGCCGACATTGGAAATAGCGGTCATCACCATCACTTTTGATTCGGTATCCAGGTCTTCGATTTGCTCGGGCGTTAGGCCGAATTTATCGTTTATTTTGGGAATGAGTCTTAGCAATATGGCAACGTCTGACCCGATATCCACGCCGGGAATGGGGATGATCGCTGTGCCAGCAGAAAGGCTGGAGCTTCTGGTCACCATTGAGTGGCATGTTTTTCTGATGGCTTCTAGCTCTTCGCGTGATTCGATCATTTAAAAGCCCTTTTTACGATGCGCTAACACCATTGTAGTCGATAGCTACTTGAGGAAGAGGGGCGCCTCGCCACGCTTCTACGCATCGTCGCCTCTATTTATCCACAGCCGTGTTCGCTGCAGGCAAGCGTGTGGTCGTATAGCGTTTGGATGATCTGGCAGTCGGCGGTTTTGCCACCCCGGCATTGCTGTACTACCTGGCGTAGCTCAGCAGCGAGCGCTTGCAACTTGGCAATGCGCGCTTCCAGATGCTGAAGGTGCCGAGTGGCGATGTCGTCAGCCGCGCCGCAGTCGGTGTCCGGGTGGTCTGAAAGTGCCAATAATTCTTGAATGCTATGTAGATCAAGACCGAGGCTGCGGCCGTGACGAATAAAGCCGATACGCGCAAGCGCTGCTTGATCGTAATGCCGGTAGCCTTGCTCGCTGCGTTTGGCGGGTGGCAGTAACCCGAGCTTTTCATAATGACGAATGCTTTCCGGTGAGCAGCCTGTACGGGTAGCCACTTCACCAATGCGATACGTGTTTTTCATCGGCTTGACCCTGTAACGATTACAGGGTTTAGGCTAGCCCCTATTCCCACTGTGGACAAGCAGGTGATGACATGACGCTGGTTATAGAGCTATTGCAAATTGCGTTAACGGCGGCCCCGTGGCTGCTGTTGGGGTTGGTAATTGCTGGGCTAATTAAAGCATGGCTGCCGGAACACGTGCTGCAGCGCTGGATGGGAGGGCGTGGCTTGGGCAGTATTGTTCGGGCGGCGGTCATAGGTATGCCCTTGCCACTGTGTTCGTGTGGCGCGATTCCTACCGCTATTGCTTTGCATCGTGGTGGTGCGGGGCGTGGGCCCACGACGTCTTTTTTAATCAGCACGCCGGGGGTGGGCGTTGATTCCATTCTACTGACCAGCGTACTGCTTGGCCCGCTGATGGCCGTCGTGCGCGTCATCGGTGCATTAGTAACGGCCATTGTCACCGGGCTGCTGGTCGGGTTAACGCGTGAACCTGCCACTCCCGCCCCTGCCACGCCTGGCGGCTGCTGCGCTTCCTCCGGCTGTCATACGCCCACCGCGAAAGCCGACGAACCCAGCGGTTTGAAGGCCGGGCTGCGTTATGCGTTTAGTGATCTGTTGGATGATATCAGCGCATGGGTGTTTGCCGGGCTGTTACTGGCGGGCGTACTGGTAACGCTGGTGCCGCCTGATACGCTGGCCCATTACTCTGGTGGGCTGCTGGCGCTTGCGCTGATGGCCGTGGTGGGCATCCCACTCTACATTTGTGCGGCAGCGGCCACGCCGGTTGCCGCTGGGCTGCTGTTAGCGGGGATTTCACCGGGTATGGCGCTGGTTTTCCTGCTGGCAGGGCCGATCACCAGCTTGGCGACGTTAGCGATATTGCGTCGCGAACTGGGCAATGCCGCGTTGGCGGTTTATCTCGCCAGCGTGCTTGTCGTTACTGTGCTCGTAGGTTGGACAGTAGATGGCGTGCTGGGAATGACGGGCTGGAACGTGGTCGATCAGGCAAGCGAGGTTCAGGAACTACTGCCTGTTTGGCTGGAGTGGTTGGCGCTGGCAGTGCTGGCTCTGGTGGCTGCTCGCCCCGTGCGTAAGCGCTTGCTGGGGTTTTAAACATTCACCGTTTGAGACAGCGTGATAAAGCAGCAACGGGTAGGGAGTACCTACCCGTTGCTTGGTGGTTAGTCAGCCTCTTGGGACGTTGATGGCTGCTCGGGTGGCTCGGTGGATGTTGGCCCGGGCTCCTCTGGCTCAGAAGCGTTTGCTTCAGGCTCCTGCACCGGTGGGGCGGGCGGATTATCCGGCGTAACCCGCCAAATCGCATTGGTCAGGTCATCGGCAATAATAAGCGCGCCATCCGGGTCAATAGTGACACCGACCGGGCGGCCAAGTGCTCTGCCATCATCGGTAAGAAATCCGCTGGCAAAATCAATCGGGTCGCTGTCAGCAAGCTGGCCGTTTCTGAAGGGGATGAAGCTTACCTTGTAGCCAACCGGGTCCGCGCGGTTCCAGCTGCCGTGCTTACCCACAAAAACGCCCTCGGCGTACTCTTCGCCCATGGCGGGCGTAGAAAAAGCCAAGCCAAGCGGGGCCACGTGAGAGCCCAGGCTGTAGTCCGGTGCAATAGCGGACGCCACTTTTTCAGGATCTTCCGGGCGTACGCGAGGGTCAACATGCTGCCCCCAGTAGCTGTAAGGCCAGCCATAAAAGCTGCCCTCCTGAACCGAGGTGAGATAATCAGGTACCAGATCTGGGCCTAATTCATCACGCTCGTTCACCACTGCCCAAAGCTGATCGGTTTCTGGGTGGATGGCGAGCGCCGTGGGGTTGCGCAGGCCGGTGGCATAAGGGCGGTGCGCGCCCGTATCGACATTGATCTCCCACACTTCGGCGCGATTAACCTCCGCCTCCATGCCCCGCTCGGTAATATTGCTGTTCGAGCCGATACCGACATAAACAAATTGCCCATCGGCACTGGCGGTCATCGCCTTGGTCCAGTGGTGGTTGATCGCTGAGGGCAGTTGCGCAATGACCTCGGGCGGCCCGCTGGCCTCTGTTTGACCCTCTTCATAATCAAAGCGTACCAGCGCATCCTGGTTGGCCACATAGAGGTTGTTGTCTACCAAGGCCAGCCCATAAGGCGCGTTAAGGTCTTGTGCGAAAATCATCTGTTCGTAGTTGCCGTCGCCATTGTCATCGCGTAGCAGGGTTAAGCGGTCGCCGCCCTCTACAGCGGTGTTGCCTTGGTCCTTGATGTACCCAGCGATCACATCCTTGGGCTTTAATGCAGGTGCATTACCGCCGCTACCTTCCGCCACCAGAATATCGCCATTAGGCAGCATGATGGTTTGCCGGGGCACCTTAAGATCAGAAGCAATCCTGGCGATGGTGTAGCCCCCAGGTACCGTCGGTAGCCTGTCGCCCCATTCGTCGGGCTCGGGGACGGTCATGTCTGGCAGCAGCCCGCGCTGTGGCTCGGGGAGTGTTGGGTTGGGGCCAAAGGGCTGTTCTACATCAAAGGCATTCGCGCTGCTGGCAGCCAGCATAAATACCAGCGGCGTTGTGTAACGAAGGGCGAAATGTTTCATGACGTTGCTCCGACAGTGGGCCGAGAAAAACCGATCCAAATCGCTGCGACGCTCAATACGGTAACGATGATCGAAAGAATAAAGCCAGTGGGCATCATGGCCCAGGCATCGCGGGCATGCACCAGGGCATTGATAAAGCCAAGTATCCAGATGACCAGCAAGAGTGCTGGGTAAACCAGAACAAGCCCGCGACGATGTTCGGCACGAAAGAGACCGATAATTGCGCATAAAAACGCCAGGCCTGCGAAAACAAGCCCGCCAGCAATTAACCAGGAAGAAAATGTGCCCCATTGAATATGAAAGCTTTTCGAGTAGGCGTAATCGCTTAACGCGGCGCCAAGAAAAAGTGGAAAAATGCTCACCAGTAATACGGCATGAAGCGGATAGATGCCGCCTGGATAGGTCGTCGTTGTAGACCTCCTCATGATACGCCCTCCTTGATAAGTGACCCCAAAAAACGTGGTCAAACCCGCTCTCTATACGGGCTTACGATAGCCAGCTGGATAGCTGACAACGTGAGTATAGGTCACGTTTTGCTACCCCAAAAATTGCCATGTTTTTCGGTTAATACAATAAGCGCAGAAGATGAGCGCTGCGGTAACTATCGAAAAAAATATGTTCGTTAGTTGATGTGAGGATGTTTTTTGTGAACAGGGAATGATTAATTATTATAAGGAAAGGGGGGTTAAACTAATGTCTACTTACTTAAAAAAATTATATTAATCAAAAGAATAGTTGAATATTAGGAAGAGAGTTGTTTTTTTATATTGTTTTTTTCAATACCCCCTATAGGATGAAAAAAGGAAAGCGATATTTTCTAAAAAGAACATTCGATCGCTCTAAACAGAGCGAACCATTCACATGGAATAGCTGGGTACGATGCTTGAAACAATTTTTCTATACGAAATAGTGGGTACGGCCATATTGACGCTCTTGGGGTGTGGCGTAGTCGCTAACGTGCTGCTGAACAAAACCAACGGGAATGGCAGCGATGGCATCGTTATCTTCTTTGGTTGGGGGCTAGCGGTCTTTTGCGCGGTTTATGTTGCCTATGATACTGGGGCACATATCAATCCCGCCGTTACGCTTGGATTGCTCGTCGGCCCGGCGACGGAATACGCCCCCGGCATCCCTATTAACGCTGTGACCACTGCGGCCTACTTTGCGGCTGAGCTCATCGGTGCCTGGTTGGGTGCAACCGTTTGCTATCTGGCCTATAAAAAGCATTACGACGCGACCGAAGACGCGTCAAGCATACTGGCGACGTTCTCTACAGGCCCGGCGATTCCTTCTTACGGGTGGAATCTGGTCACTGAGATCATCGGTACCTTTGTGCTGGTGTTCGTCATTATCATGTTTGGTCATACACCTTCTGGGCTTGGCCCGTTGGCGGTGGCATTGCTGGTAGTATCCATTGGTGCTTCGCTGGGTGGGCCTACAGGCTATGCGATCAACCCCGCTCGGGACTTGGGGCCACGCATTGCCCATGCATTACTTCCCATCAAGCACAAGGGGACGAACAACTGGTCTTACGCTTGGGTCCCTATTTTAGGACCCCTTATCGGCAGTGTCCTTGCCGGGCTTGCCGCGTATGTTTATTAAGTCAGCCGGGTTTATTAAGCCAGCCTGCTGATTTGATTCTTTTTAAAACAATCATTTAACGTTAACGCTTGAGAGGCATTTCATGAGCCAGAAAAACTACGTTCTCGCTATTGACCAAGGCACCACCAGCACGCGGGCGATGCTGTTTGACCATGAAGGCCGGGTTGTCAGCGTAGCCCAGCATGAGTTTGAGCAGATTTTTACGCGCCCGGGTTGGGTCGAGCACTGCCCTCGCGAAATCATGACCAGCGTGCTGACCACCTTGACCGAGGTGATTAACAACAGCGGCGTTGATGTCTCCGAAGTTGCCTCTATCGGTATTACCAACCAGCGTGAAACCACCGTGGTATGGGATAAAAATACCGGGCAGGCCGTACATAACGCCATTGTCTGGCAGTCGCGTCATTCCGCCGAAATCTGCGATGAGCTGCGCGAAGCGGGCCATGCCGATATGATTCGCGATAAAACCGGGCTGGTCATTGATGCTTACTTCTCCGCCACCAAATTGAAGTGGATTTTCGACAACGTAGCGGGCGTTAAGGAAAAAGCGGAAAAGGGCGATTTGCTGTTCGGCACCATCGATTCCTGGCTGGTGTGGAACCTGACTGGCGGTGCTGTGCATGCGACAGATGTCAGCAACGCATCGCGCACGATGCTGTTTAATATTCGTGACCGGAAGTGGGACCCGGAGCTGCTGGCACTGTTTGGCGTACCTGAGTCAATGCTGCCCGAAGTTAAGTCCAGCAGTGAAGTTTACGGCAACGTGCTGCCTAAATTCCTGATGGGGCAGGAAGTGCCGATTGCCGGTATCGCTGGCGACCAGAACGCCGCGCTGTTCGGCCAAGCCTGTTTCGAGCCGGGTATGGCGAAAAACACCTATGGCACAGGCTGCTTTACGTTAATGAACACGGGCACCCAAGCCACGCCGTCTAAAAATGGCCTGCTTACTACTGTTGCGTGGGAAGTGGATGGCACGCTGGAATACGCCCTTGAAGGTAGCGTATTTGTGGCGGGCTCGGTGATCCAGTGGTTGCGTGATGGCCTGAGAATGCTGGGCAAAGCGTCTGATTCCGAAGCGTACGCCACGCGCGCTAAGGATAATGACGGCGTTTATATGGTGCCTGCCTTTACCGGGCTGGGGGCACCTTACTGGAACTCTAACGTACGCGGCGCCATGTTTGGGCTCTCTCGGGGCACTCAAAAAGAGCACTTTGTGCGTGCGGCGGTCGAATCACTTGCCTACCAAAGTGCCGATGTTCTTAAAGCCATGCAGGCGGATGCCGACATTGCGTTAACCGAGCTTCGCACCGACGGTGGGGCGATCTCCAATGATTTTCTCGCTCAGTTCCAAGCCGACATACTGGGGGTCGACGTACTGCGTTGTGAGGTGAATGAAACCACTGCGCTTGGCGCGGCGTATCTTGCTGGCCTCGCCGTTGGCTTCTGGAAGTCGCGGGATGAAATCGTTGCACAGTGGGCGCTGGAGCGTCGCTTTGAGCCACAGATGAAAGATGAAAAGCGCGACGAACTTTATGCCGGCTGGAAAAAGGCCGTCAACGCTACCATGGCATTCCACGTAGAGTCCTAAGCGTAACGCTGTAAGCGCAGGTGTTTGTCACGCCCCGGCCCAGGCCGGGGCTTTGCTTTAAAGGCATCCCTAGGGCATTGATAATGACCTGCCAAGAACCATGCCTTTTTCTTTACAATCTCTCATTCCTTCGGGTTTACTTGGGCTTAGTTAATTAAAAGTGGTCAAGCTATTAGACGTACTACGCTTGAGGCGACCAGGAGAATAACCGTCTGAATATTCATGCCACTATGGCACGCCCCCGATTGGCTTGCTTCACCCCGCGACCGTTGAGGCGAAGGCATGAATAAAGCCACGCTTTATCAACAGCTGGCGCCTGAAGCTCGGCATGAAAAGGGGCTTTCAAGGCTCAATCAGTTTATCTGCCTGTTGATTCTACTTGCCTCGATGACTGCCATATTGGAGACAGAACCGACGCTTCGCCTGATGGCGCCTGGGCTTTTTCCTGCTCTAGAAGCCATCTTTGTCGGGTTGTTTATGGTGGAGTATCTGCTGCGTTTGTATGCCATTGGTGAGGATCCTCGTTATCGAGGCTTGGGCGGCCGGCTGCGTTATATTTTCTCGTTTTGGGCACTGATAGATCTGATGGCGATTTTGCCCTATTTCATGGGCTTTATCGTTTATAACAATGCCTTTTTACTGCGTTTATTACGGCTGGCACGTATGTTGCGCCTGGCACGGCTCGGGCGGTTCAGCCAGGCTTGGGCCTCTTTAGCCGATGCACTAAAATCCCGTTCCCACGAGCTGCTACTTAGTGCGGGCGTCGCCGGTTTATTGCTGCTTTTTTCATCCTGCTGCCTGTATGTGGTGGAAGCTGCTGCCCAGCCTGAAGCCTTTGGCAGTGTGCCGCGCGCCTTGTGGTGGAGCATCGCAACGCTCACCACGGTAGGTTATGGCGATGTCACACCCGTCACAGCGCTGGGAAAAGTGTTCGCAGGCCTAACTGCCGTGGCCGGTATCGGCCTTATTGCTATGCCCACCGGCATTTTGGCCGCTGCGTTTAGCGATGCGTTTCAAAATAAACGTAATTCGTAAAGAGAGTGTAGAGCGTCAGGTTCAGAATAATGGATATTTTATTCCAGAATGCTTGATTCACTATTTACCGCTTTAACTCTGCAGATACTCCTCCGGCAGGCGTTCGGCCAGAAAGTCCATAAACAGCCGGGCGCGTTGGGATAGTGTGGCTTGGCGGTAGTAGACGGCATTGATGGCCTGCATTTGAAGTTCGGTATGACTGGGCAGTACATCGACCAATGCACCTGCCTTGCGGGGCTTGATGGTCATGAAGTCGGCAAGGCAGACGATCCCTTCCCCTTTAAGCGCTAGCTCAATCAGCGTGCTGCCGCTGGAGGCGGAGAGGGCGGGCGTAATATGTAAGCACTCACCATTGGCACGGCGCAGTGGCCAGTGGTTAAGGTGTTCAAGCTGGCTGAAACCGAGCAAACTATGGTGCTCAAGCTCTTCAATACTTTGAGGAGTGCCCGCGCGCTCAAGGTAAACGGGGCTTGCCAAGAGGCGAAGCGGGCTATGGCCCAGGCACCGTGCATGCAGAGAAGAGTCGTCCAGCTTGCCAATACGGATGGCGAGGTCCACATGCTGTTCCAGCAGGTCAATAAAGCGGTCGTGGGTATCCAACTGTAGCGTTATGCCTGGGTAGCGGGCACGAAACTCACCAAGTACCGGCACAATGACAAACTGCATAAAGCTGGGCGCGGCGTTCACCCGTAGCCGCCCTTGAGGTTGGCCGTGGTGATTCTGAACGGACTCTTCCGCGGCTTCTACCGCAGTTAGAATACGGCGGCAGTGCTGTAAAAACGTTCCTCCCTCTTCAGTTAGCTCCAGGCGGCGGGTGGTTCGTCGTAGCAGGGTGGCGCCAAGCTTGCGCTCCAGGCGGTTAAGCGCTCGGCTGACGCCCGATACCGTAATGCCCAGCCGTTCGGCGGCGCCGGTGATCGAACCGCTGTCCACCACGGTAATAAATGCTTGCTGCTCTTCAAGCGTGGTTTTCATGAGCGTTGTTCTTGCCTGTTCAGGTTAAACACGGTTGTTGATTCTATATCAAAAGTCTCTTGCCAGTGGGCGGGTTTTTCCATGTTTTTAAGCATCCCATAATAGGCGGCATTCAAGCCATGCTGATAGGACTATCGCCCATCGGCAGGCAAAGCTATCTATTGGGTAAGAGGTTTTTAACGATGAAGATTCTGTTAATCAATGGCGGCAAGCCGTTCGCACATTCTGGCGGTGAGCTCAATAATACTCTGCATGATGTCGCGTGGCGTACGCTCGCCGAGTTGGGCCATGAAGTTCGCGAGACGGTAATTGAACAGGGTTACGAAGTCGAGGCCGAGGTGGGAAGATTCCTTTGGGCGGACACCATCGTCTATCAGATGCCGGGTTGGTGGATGGGCGCGCCTTGGAGCGTTAAACGCTACATTGATGAAGTCTTCACCGCCGGGCATGGCTCGCTTTATGCCAGCGACGGCCGCTCGCGCCAAGACCCCACCAGGCAGTACGGCAGTGGCGGCTTGTTACAAGGGCGTCGTTATATGCTGTCGCTCACCTGGAATGCGCCGCTGGCCGCCTTCGATGAAGCGGATAACTTCTTTGAAGGGCGCGGTGTCGATGGCGTTTACTTCCCGTTCCATAAGTCTCAGGAATTTGTTGGCTTGGAAGCGCTGCCTACGTTTATCGCCAACGATGTAATCAAGGCGCCAGACGTTGCTCGTGATATGGCCGCTTATGCTCAGCACCTGACGCGCCTGTTCGGCTAAGTGAATTGATGTTATTACGGGATTAGCGATCTTGTACTTCTTGAGTAAAGTGCTTGGCCGGCGGTTTCGACGGGCGCTGAGGGCGTTCTGCCATAATGTGTGCCAAGCGCTCAAGGGATAGCTCCAGTCGCTCAATCAAACCTTCCAGAAGTACACGGCGATCAGCGGGTACATCACCGTAACGTTTAATGGCCTCTTCCAGCTGTTGGCCTGCGGCGTGAATGCCCTGCGGCTCTCGTCCATTAGCGCTCTCTTCAAAACCGTTGGCCAGCGTATGCAGCAGGTTTTGGTGTGCTTCACGAATTAGTGGATGCGGAGCATCATCAAGCCGGTCGCGCAGACGCAGCGTGGCCGTACCCAGGTCAAGCCCGGTCAGGCCGAGTATAAACAGGTGGCGCTGCTCTTCGGGAAGCATGTCGTCGTGCTGGGCCAGCTGCAGAAGGCGGTCGGCCATGTGGCCACTGAACCGGGTTTCGGCATCGCGAATGGAGCGCCGCCGCAGCCCATGAATATCCTGGGATATCGCCTTGATCAAACGCCGCCGTCTTAGCCTTGTGCCCAAACCTGGCAGTAAACGAAAGCTCATCATGACACACGTCAGCCCAATGACGACGGCCACTGCTCGGTTGGCAAAACTGTCAAATGAGAAGTCCATGCCGTTACCGGGCATGGTGAGCATGATATTGAAAATGGTGAAGGAGAGGCAGTAACCCATGATGGCTGGGTTGGTCGCGCCCAGTAGCCCTAAAAACAGCGGGGCACCGAAAATCATCGCCAGCATGGGAAAGCCGTGTGCTTGGGAAAGCAGTACGTGGCCGAATAAAAAGGCGCTTGGGATAGCGGCCAGCATGCCTTTGTAGAACATCATGGTGATCATGACAGGGTTATCGCGGCTGGCAAAAAAGGCCGAGAACAGTGTGCCCAGCATCATGGCGATCATCGCACTTTGCCATGCTGTTACGATCCAAAACACAGCAAGCAGCGCGAATACCAGCCCTGCGCGTAAGGCGTTAATGCCGGCGGTCAGATGGTCGCGGTGCCAAGCCAGCGGTGATGAGCGAAGCGTGTGGCGGGTGGGGAAGGCTATCGCTTCGCGAGCGTCGAGCATGATCATCGCATGGCCAATCGATTCGCGTAGCCCTAGGCGTAAGCGGCGATCAAGCGGCGCTAATGCGCTACTTTCATTGCTTTCATAAACCAGGTGGCGTAACGCCTGGAGCTCTTTTCTAGCCTGGGGAACGCCTTTTACGTGCTCCGCCTCACGCGACCCCTTCGCGACCTGACAGGCAAGTGTGAGGCTTTGCGGATCAAGCCGATCAGCATGGTCGTGCATAAGCTGATGAAGCGCCTGCACGTTAGCGAAAAAGCGCAGCGTACGCCGTGTAAGCACATGGGTGGCGCGAACCCGGCCAGCACCTTCCGGGCCTTCAAAGCGTGCGGCTTGACTATCAGTTTCCAGCAGAGTGAGTGGCCCCAAGCTACCGCGCAGTGCAGTTTGCATGGCCGCGATATCATCGCTGGCCTCAAGGCGCAGCGCGGCATGTTCGAACGCCTGGTTAATCACCGTGTCGGCTTGGGTTGCCAGGTGAGTACCTACATGCGAGGGCCATAACAGCGAGCTGACCAGCATGGCGCAAATGGCACCCAGCCCCAGCTCGGAAAGGCGCGCTACGGCAATATCAAAAATGCCAGCGGGCGTACTGTTGCTGGAAATCACCACAATCAGCATGGCGGTAACCGCCGCCATCAGGCAGCCGTAGGTGTAGTTGTTACGCCAAAGTGATCCCACGTAGGTGCACAGCATGATCCAAATAGTTAAAAAAAGGAGCGCCGGGACCCGTGCCTGGGCAAACAGGGCCATGATGACGATGCCCGCAACGGCACCGATAAACGTACCACCCAGCTGGCAGATGCCTTTCTCGATCACCATGCCGCTCATCGGGCGGATCTGAAGAAACGCCGCTGACATCAATGCCCAGTAGGGGCGCTCCAGATCGAAAAAAAGCGCGATGTAAAGTGCGAGCATCATCGCCAGGGTGGTCTTGATGGCAAACTTGACCGCCGTGGCGTCAGGCATCAAGTAGGTTTGAACGAACGGCGACATGGTTTAGTCAGCCTGTTGGGCGGGATGAACACGTACGGTGGCTGTCATGCCTACGCTGAGTAGCATTTCATCGGGAACCTCATCCAGCGTTATACGTACCGGAATACGCTGCGCCAGCCGCACCCAGTTAAACGTGGGTTGTACCTGCGGCAGCAGTTGCTGATTCAGGTTGGTGTTACTGTCGGCAATGCCGCGACCAATACCGGCAACATGGCCATTGAGATGAATATCACCATTCATCAATATCACATCGACAGGGTCACCCACGCTGATCGACGCCATTTTGGTCTCTTCAAAGTAGCCCACCACGTAGTAAGAGTTATCGCTGATGATGGCCATCACCGAGCTGCCGCGGTTAACGTAGTTACCGGCTGAAAACTGCATGTTTAGTACGTGGCCGCTTACCGGTGCGGTTATTTGAGTGCGTTCTAAATCAAGCTCAGCGCTTGCCAAGTCGGCTTGGGCCTGCTGTAAATCGGCGGCGGCAATTCGTGAGTTGATCTGGGCGACCTGTTGGTCTTCGGCGCTAATCGCTTGGCTATTACGTAGCTGATTGCGGCGACTTTCTTCGGCACGGTTAAGCTCTAACGTCGCGTCACGATGTGCAACCGTTGCCTGTGCTCTATCGACCGCTGCTTGGTAACGCGCATCATCAATTGTAAACAGAAGCTCGCCCTGGTCGACGTGATCGGTGTCCATCACATTAAGTGTTGTCACCCATCCGGAAACATCGGGGGTGATGGTAACCACCTGCGCATGAACGCGGGCATCACGGGTCCAGGGCGTATAAAGGTAGTAGTGCCATAGCCAAATACCGGCCGCAATGGCAATCGCTACAATAACCAGAGTAAGTAGAATACGGAGCGAGTTGCGCATCAGAAACTCTCTTAAGGGCTTTCAAGAAAAATGGTAAACACGTAGGTGATGCCAGCCGTCAGGATGACAAATAGCGATAAATCGAACCATGCCGCGTACCACAGCGTATGGTTTCCCAGCACCCAGTGCAGCAGTGTGCGGATGACCAGCGTGGCAACAAAGCCAAGCAGGGCATAGGCCAGCAGCGGGCTGAGATAAATGCCGCCGAATGCAATTTCCTGAAGACCCATAATGCTCCTTCATGACGGCCATAGCGTCCATCAACCGATGATGAGTAATCAATGACGAGATAAGATGGTTTTTTTATCCAGTAACCTCATAAGCATCGTATCCTCGCGTTAACTAAAAGCGCCACGTAATGCCGGCGATAGGTCCGCCCATTTCGATATCGATGAGTGAGTCTGTTTCATCGCGTTTAACCGATAAATGGCGATAGCCGCCTGAAAGGTAAAGCGTATCGCTGAACTGGTAGTTGAGTGTAGCGACAACTTGCCAGGTGTTTTTTTTCGACATATCCAGACCGCCAATATCCGCATGAAGCAGTGTGGACCAGTTGGGCGCCCAGAGTGATCGCAGGCGTGCCGCCACAATAGGATCTACCCACTGTTTGGTTTTGGCGACATCAATGCCCAGCGCAGGAATGTTGATGTCGGTATCAATTTGCCAGGCACGTGCACCTGCTAGTAGATCAAGCTGCTGTGTCGGGGTCGTCATCACTTGATAACCCGCAGCGGCCGTTATAAAGCGCTGACGTAGCTTACTATTCGCGACAATGCCGAAGGGCAGCGTGCTTGCCTGGCTAAGGGAGGCCCATGAAATATCGCCAAAAAGTACTAAGCGATCCTGGCGTGCGGTGCCGGTCATGAAGAAGGCGCCATCCAAGTCATCCAAAATGCTGCTGAAAGAGCGTGAAGTACTAACTGTAGGGGCATTTTCAAGCGGGCGCACATCGCCTGCCAATCCGGCCATCCAGACATAGGGGGTAAGCTGAAACCGCCAAGCTTCCTCATTAATGTCATCAGCGTTGGTGGGCAGGGCAAGGCCTGCTGCGATAAGACCTATAATGGCTGAAAATGACCGTAATCGACGCATCTAAAGGTTCCCCTGCTGTGTTTTATTCGGTTTCCGCTCTTTTTTTGATTAACACGCTGCTTATCCCAACGCCGTTTTGGGGAGACGTTTTATCGGCCTCGTTAGAGTAAGCTATAGTGAGGTTAGATGCTTTGCAAGTCGCTAATATGACCCTAGTCACACTGTTTTTTTACCCAACCTAAGCGACGCTATGCAGCTTTGTTGCAAGGCCTTACGAATAGTAGGCATAACAGACCGACTCTTTATGCGTGAGGCGGTGGGCAGTATTGATATATTGCTGTTTAGGACTTCGCCTTGCGTCATACCTAAAGGTAGGCTGTAATTTATTTTTTCACCTTCACTGACATGGATAGTCCAGTAACGCTGGATGTTAGTGCAGATCTTTTGACTCCCAAGTGAATATGGGGCTTATGAAAGCACACAGCTCGTGGCCTACATGGATGGTACTGGTAATTGTATTCGCGTTTTCTAACCTCTGTGCCGCGCAAACTCAGGGCGAAGAAGGCGAAGAAGCTACACAGTGGTTTACCACGGATGAACTGAATGTAGGGCTGGGTGAAGCGCCCGACGAGATTAACCGTATGTCGCCGAGGGAGGCGATTCGGAGTTTTCTTGAGCTGATTGAGGAGGAGGACTATCAGGGTGCCGCCCACGTACTGAATCTTGCCGAACTGTCACCAGAAGAGCAGCAGGAGCGTGGACATGTGCTGGCCAGGCAGTTAGCCGAGGTATTCCGGCGCGGCGAGTGGCTGAGTGCGTCGAACCTTTCAGGCCGGCAGGATGCCGTTATCGAAGACACCACGGGCGAAAACCCACTCGCTGGTAATCCGCGACGGGATATTGAGTTGGCCTCACTGCAAGCCGATGGTGAAGCCTACGACATTCGCCTGGGGCGATACCGAGTAGAAGACGAAGACCCCATCTGGCTGATCATGCCGGGAAGCGTTGCCTCAATCCCTTTACTCTACGATGAGTATGGCCCCTCCATGGTTGAGGAGTATATACCCGACCGATTTAAAACCACGTTCGGCTTTCTAATGGTATGGGAGTGGATTGCCGTTCCCGCCTTTCTTGTATTAATTGTACTGCTGGGCTGGGGCATCTACACCTTTGTGGGCCTGATGGCCCGATGGCTACCTTCTGGCGCGCTCAGTATTTTTGCCGCGCGTATCAAGGGGCCGGTGTCGCTCATTGTCATGTCGCTTGTCACGCAGATGCTGCTTGAGTATGTCGTCTCTTTCTCTGCAGTGGCAATGACCACATTCCGTGTTCTGCTGATTACTGTTATGGCGTGGGGAGTCGGCACGATTGCCCTGCGTTTGGTGGACACAATCATGCTGCGCATGGCCCGACGGCTAGTGGGGGAAATCGACGACACCAAACCAAAGGATGAACGTAGGCTTCTCACCACGCTCTATGCGGTACGCCGGGCCGTTATACTGGTGATGGTGTCGGCAGTGACCATCTACGTGCTAAGCCAGATCCAACTCTTTGAGACACTTGGTCTTTCATTGCTGGCCTCGGCCAGTGTGTTGGCGGTCTTGGTCGGTATCGCCGGGCAGACCGTGCTGGGCAATATTCTTTCGTCGCTGCAGCTCTCGCTTGCCAAGCCTATTCGTATCGGCGATCTGGTGATATTTGAGGACGAGTGGTGCTATGTGGAAGGTATTTTCTATACCTTCATCCGGCTGCGGGTATGGGATGAACGGCGGATTATTGTTCCAGTGACCTACTTCGTTTCCAAGCCTTTCCAGAACCTGTCGGTCAAAAGCGCGAAGATGTACCGCAGTATGGAGCTGATTCTGCATTTAAGTACCGATATCGCGCTATTACGCAAAAAGTTTCTAGAGTATGCCCAAGAAGAAGATAGCGTCATTGAGCACCATAAACTCCTGTGTTACGCGACCGGGCAAACGGCGACAACGCTGGTGATTACCTGCTACTTCGTGGCTTCTGATCCCATGTCGGGCTGGACCGCTGAAATGAATATCCGGGAAAAGCTGCTGACCTTTATACGTGAAGATCATCCCGATTGGTGGCCAAGAGACGTTATGGTGATTAGCCATCAGGACGTCGCTCGCGCGGAAGGCACCAAGCCCCACAAAACAATTATGGGGACAAGCAGTGAAAAGCCAGCCACACACTCTGAGCCGCGTAAGGAAGAGTAACCTTTGTGAGATAGCGTACCCTGCAGTGAAACGTAGGGTTCGCAGGGGGGATCTCGCACGAGCAGGTAGAGGGTTCTGATGTTCTCTGGTTATTTCTAGTTTAAGCACTCAATCTTTCTCTTGTAACGCGGCGCCCCAGCAGAAAAACATCATGCTGTGGAGGCTTTCGCGCTTAATTCCAGCACGTGTCTTGCAAACGTTCTCCGCCAGCTCTAAGTGCTTGCCCGCCCAAGACCTTTCATGCATGCCAAAAAGCTACTACGCGCAGTTTTCAGAAAGCTGACTGGTTTCAATATTAAATGCATGATTTTAATAAGCGTGTAATTATTGAATGCAATTATGCTTTAGGCTAATACCCATAAGTAGGGCGTCCTTGTAAGGTGCGCCTGTCTAACAAATGTCTACATTACTAACTATTTTAAGAATTCATTAGACAAAAAAGGCGCACTATACAACACTTCTAATCTTACGATTCTTGCTCTAAACATACCTCACAAGGGAACACCAAGATGTTCAGCTCCAGGCTCTCAATATTAACCGGCGCTATGCTGGTCGGATTGCTTACCGTTTCAGCTCAGGTGCAGGCAGCGACAACCCTACGCTTGGGATGGACCACTGCGGATAGCGAAGTTGATCCTTACGCGATTGCCGCACGCTATTTTGCTGAAGAATTAGAAAATGCCGCGCCTGGCGAGTTTGATGTTAAATTTTTTCCGAACCACCAGCTTGGTGACGATACGGAAATGCTACAGGGCATGCAGTTGGGTATTCTGGACGCCGCTGTTATCACTGGAACTCAAATCAGCACCATCGACTCCAGCTTTCAGCTCAATGATTTGCCCTTTCTCTATTCCAACAGTGAGCAAGCTCACGAGATTCTTGATGGCGAGATCGGACAAGAACTTATGCAGCGTCTTGAACCGCAGGGAATCATTGGTTTAGGATTTGCTGAGGCTGGTTTTCGCCACACAATCAATAATGAACGGGCGATAACATCACCTGAAGATTTTAACGGCATTAAATTGCGTGTACAGCCGAGCGATCTTTACATAGAGAGCTTCCGTGTTCTGGGATCGAATCCTCTTCCTTTGGCTTGGAGTGAGTCATTCACCGCGGTACAGCAAGGCACTGTGGATGGTCTGGAAATTCCCTTGGCGGTGATCTTTGCTAATAAATATCCTGAGGTAACGGACTACCTTTCTCTGACAAGTCATACCTACAATGCGTTGGGCCTGCTGATTTCAAAGCAAGCCATGGACGGCCTGTCTGCTGATATGCAGGGCATTGTTCGTGAGGCTTCCGCCAAGGCGATTGAGCGTCAGCGCGAGACGATTGCGGCCAATAACGAAGAGATCCTTGTTCAGATCGCAGAGCAGGGTATGGAAATTAACGAGATCGAAAACGTTGAGGCTTTCCGTGAAAGAGTCGCACCTGTCTATGAAGAGTACCGCGGCAAAATCGGTGCCGATCTTGTTGATCGTACCCTTCAGCTCGTAACTGAATAAATCGCTGAATAAATCCCTCGCCCGGCCTAAGGCCGGGCAGTTTTGACGCCAGGTAGCCATCATGTACCGTTATATTGATGCGTTCAGTCAAAGGCTAACTACGCTTAGCCAGTATGTAGGCGCCTTTTCCGCTGCGGTGATGGTTCTCACCCTTTTGTTAGGTGTTTTTTATCGATATGTGCTGCAAGACTCGCTGTCCTGGTCAGATGAGATAGCGCTGCTGGCGGCCTCTTGGACCACCTTTCTTTTTTCTAGTGCCTTGGTACGTCGGTTTGAGCATGTCCGCGTGACGCTTTTTCTGTCGCTACTGCCTGATGCACTATCGGGCTTATTCGAGCGTATCAACGTTCTTCTTGTACTGATATTCGGTATTGCCATGGTTTGGACGGGTTATGGCTTTATGGAATTTACGATCAACCAGGTCTCTCCTGCCATTCGTTATCCCCTCTGGGTAAAGAACGCTGCATTGCCGGTTGGGGGCGCCCTCATCTGCGTCCACGCTATCGCCTTACTGTTTAGGCCAGGCTCGCTCAATGCCTTAAGGGAACAAGATAATGGATGACACAGGCCTCGTTCTTATATTCGGTCTCTTCGGCCTTTTATTCCTGGGTACTCCCATTGCTTTCGCGCTTGGCCTGCTGGCCTTGGTCGGCATTTGGATGGCTGATCTCAATCTTTTGATTGCGGCACAGCGCTTTATGGCCGGCAGTAGCTCAACCAGCCTGCTGGCGATTCCTGGGTTTATACTTGCAGGCGCGCTAATGGGCGCTGGGGGGTTGTCACGACGCCTCGTCAAAGTAGCCTCTACCTTTATAGGTCACTTCCCCGGCGGCCTTTCGATGTCAACCGTCGGTGCGGGTACATTCTTTGGTGCTATTTCTGGTTCTGCCCCTGCTACGACAGCGGCTATTGGCTCCATTATGATTGATGAGCTTGAGTCGCGTGGCTATAAGCGTGGGTATGCCGCTGCACTATCAACGGCGGTAGGGCCTCTTGGCCAAATGATCCCTCCCTCTATTCCTATGGTGATATGGGGCGTGCTGTCAGAACAATCGATCTCCAAACTCTTCCTGGCAGGCGTTGTTCCGGGGCTTCTTGCTGCCGCAGGTTTTTGTGTCATCAGTTATTTCTATGCCAAGCGACAGGGGATTGTTAGCGACCCCCGGGCGTCCGGTGCTGAGATTCTTTCAGCGCTGCGGGAAGGCTTATGGGCGCTGCTTGCTCCGGTTGTCATTCTGGGCGGTATCTATGGAGGTATCTTTACACCGACAGAAGCGGCGATGGTCGGTGCGCTCTATAGTGCTGTGATAGGGCTTTTCGTTTATCGCGACCTACATTGGCGCCAACTGCCGGGCTTGTTAATCAGCGCGATGCGCACGACGGCCGTGATCATGTTTATTATTGTGACGGCCTATGGTTTTGCTTGGGTCATCGCGAGTGAAGAGTTGCCTACTAAAATCACCGAGCTGATTCTAGGGGTCACTACCAACCCTCTCTTGCTATTGCTGTTTATCAATCTACTTTTGCTGTTGCTTGGTGCCGTAATGGACAATATTTCAGCCATGGTGATTATGAGTGGCGTACTTATTGGTATCGGCGCACAAATCGGTCTCGACCCCATTCAGTTGGGCGCTATGGTAGTGATCAATTTTGCTGTAGGCATGGTTACCCCTCCGCTGGGTTACTCCATTTTCGTGGCTTCCTCCATTAGCGGAATGAGTATCGAGCGGATCGCAACACACCTGTTGCCGTTCCTGGGAGTACTTCTGCTGGTGATAGGGCTCATTGCCTATGTTCCCGCCGTTACGCTATGGCTGCCGAGTGTGCTTGGATGATATCCGGCTCACAGCCGCCTATACGTGGTCGACGCTTGTCATCTGAAGCAGCGGCTACGCTAGAGCGCGAAATTCGCGAAGGGATTTATCTTCCCAACGCGAAGCTGCCCACTGAAGCGAGCTTAATGAAGCGCTTTGGTATGAGCCGAGCCGTCATTCGTGAAGCGATTGCCGAGTTAAGGCAAACCAACCTGGTTTATACGCAACAGGGTAGCGGTACGTTTATAGCCGCTATTTTGCCCGAAAGGTCTGCATTTGCACTGAATGTGGATGAGATTGATCAACGCGAACTGCGATTTATTTACGAGATGCGTAGAGAAATCGAAGCAGGGGCGGCTGCGCAGGCCGCCACTCACGCTACTCAAAACCAGCGCGATGAGATTGCGTTGGCGCTTGACCGGCTTGCTATCAGCCTGGAGCGTAAAGTGGACGGCGAAAAATACGATCTCGCCTTGCATCAAGCCATTGCTGCCGCCACAGGCAATCATTTCTTCTGCGATTTTATAGACTTCTTTTATAACCGTATGTCCATGGCTATCAGTACCGCACGTCGACATACGGCCCGTGACGCCAAGCTTGAACAGATCGTTCAGGTCGAGCATCAGAATATCGTTGATGGAATCCTGAATGCTGAGCCAGAAGAGGCGCGGGCGGCCATGCGGCTACACCTGACCAATGCTTCGCGTCGTCTTGGCTTGCTTTCCACTGAGTCGAAGGGATCCTAATGTTAGTACCTGATATTTTAGTACCTGATATACCCGCTCCCCACCCCAATCCCCGAGCACCCAAGCGCAAGCTTCCAAAGGGGGCCTGTGATTGTCATGCTCATTTATTTGGCCCGGCTACGCAGTACCCTTATCAGCCGGATCGTAGCTACACACCGCCTGATGCAAGTTTTGACAGCTACCAGCACATGCTGTCGGTGATGGGGTTTGACCGTGCTGTGTTAGTGCAGCCCAGCGTGTATGGAACCGACAACCGCCGATTGATTGACGGGCTCCAACACGCTCAAGCTTGCAATCTTGAATGGCGCGGTATTACTGTTTTAAATACCGATACCAGCGATGAAGAGATTGCTCGTCTGCATGAGCTAGGCGTGCGGGGGATTCGCATTAATATGCTTTTCCGAGGCGGCATCGATTTTGACGCGGTTACCGCACTCAGCGAGCGGATTGCACAGTGGAATTGGCATGTCCAGTGCCTGATTGATGTGTCCAATTTTAACGACCTTGCCCATACCCTGGACCGTTTGCCGGTATCCAAGGTCATTGACCATATGGGGCACATGCCTGTCTCTAAAGGGATTAATGACCCAGGTTTTAAGCATCTGCTTGATCGAATTGAAAAGGGCGACACATGGGTCAAGCTCTCGGGCCCTAACCGTATGACGCTTAAAGCCAGTGCGCCTTATCAGGATGTAGACCCCTTCTTCCATGAGCTAACTCGCCGTAACTCGGATCGGTGTGTGTTCGGTACAGATTGGCCCCATGTGCAGCTGCCAGGGCCTATGCCAAACGATGGCGACCTGGTAGACGAGCTCCTGCGGCTTATAGATGACCCCGCCACGCTCGAGAAGGTACTTGTCCATAACCCTACTAAGCTGTACGACTTTGAAGGTTGATTGTCTGGTAAGTAAGGAGCTATGTAAGGAAGCTTTGCACATAAAAGCGATGCTTTAAAACTGAAGCGCCCCGCAAACCCTTCCACAATGAAGTGTATAAGGGGGCGGGGCACTTGGACACACATTTCGCTGCTATAATGATGGCGCGATTTATATCCGCAAAGGCCTGTTTTTTTTTAAGAAAATGCTTAAGCGAAGATGCGGAAACGTTCTTCGTCATCCATAAATGTCTTCTCGCCTAACGGCGCCTCATGAGAGCCGAATGGCATTTGCGCACGCAGTTTCCAGGAAGCTGGCAGGTCCCAGGTTTCAAATACGGCGTCGTCGATAATCGGATTATAGTGCTGCAAGCTGGCACCGATATCGGCCTCGGCAAGGGCGGTCCAAACGGCAAACTGGGCGATGCCCGTGGCGTGTTCTGACCAGGCAGGGAAGTTGTCGGCGTAAAGTGGAAACTTCTCCTGCAATCCTTTGACAATGTCCTGATCTTCAAAAAACAGTACGGTACCCGCGCCAGCGGAAAAGCTATTGATCTTTTGCTCGGTCGGCGCAAAGGATTCAGCAGGCACGATGGCACGCAGCGTATCCAGCACCAGTTGCCAGAACTTGTCGTGCTGCTCGTTGAACAGAATGACTGCGCGCGAGCTTTGGGAATTGAAGGCAGTGGGGGCCTGTTTCACCGCTTCCTTGATCAGGGAAGTGGCGTCGGTTTGATCGATGGAAATGTTTTTACCAATAGCGTATTGACTACGACGTTGCTTGTAAATATTGATGGCTGGGTTGGACATAAAGCATTCCTCTTTTAGTGGGTAGGAGCTTTTACGAAGCAGTAATTTCATAGGACTATTAGCTTAACTTAATACACATTTATTCTGGATGCTATAAGTAAAAATTATCGGCTCGGATAAAAAAGCGCTTCTTCACACCCGTAATTAAGCCTTTGAAACCAGGCAATTCTTTTAGACACCGCCTGGTTTCTACAGCGCTAATGGGAGCCCATTATTCACGGTTGGGCTACTGTAGCGAGGGCTGCTCGCTTTCGGTTAGTTGTTCCTGCGCCAAGCGTTTGGCACCGGCGATATCAGGCTTCCCGGAACCTAGTTGTGGTAATTGATTAACGGTGAACCAGTGGCTGGGAATCATTAGCGATGAGATACCCTGGCCGCGCAGGGCCGTTCTGACAGCCTGTGCATCCAGCGGGGTTTCCGAGAGCAAGACAATACGCTCGCCTTTATGAGCATCCGGTATGTTGACCGCCATGATGGCGGTATCGGGGTCGGCAAGCGTGGCTTTAACAGCCTGCTCCACCGCGCCGAGGCCAATCATCTCACCGCCAATTTTAGCGAAGCGTGAGTAGCGATCAACAATGGTCAGAAAACCATCTTCATCCAGATAACCCTTGTCTCCGGTGATATACCAGCGCTGGTCGTTGAGATTGCACACTACCTTGGCGGTACGTTCAGCATCGTTCAGGTACCCCTGCATGACCTGCGGTCCGCTAATCAAAATCATGCCTGCTTCGTCAGTGGAAAGTTCTTCAAAACTCTCTGGGTCAACAATTTTGAAACTCGTACCGGGTAGCGGCATGCCAACCGTGCCTATCTTGGCCCCCCGCTGCACTTGCAGGTAGTTCACATCCAGCGTATCGGGAAGATTAACCGCCGCTACCGGCGAGGTTTCGGTTGCGCCGTATCCTTCATAAATCAGCTTATGAAATTTAAGCTGGAACGCGCTGCGTACGCTGTCGTCGACCTTTTCCGCCCCGGCTACTACCACTCTGATGCTATCCAGCATGAGCGGATGAACGTTGGAGCTGCGGGTGAACAAGCGCAGGAACGTTGACGTGCCACACATAATGGTCGCCCGATGCTTGGCAACCGCTTTTGCGATACCCGCAACATCGGTCGGGTCGGGGTGGCACACCAAGGGCAGGCCCTCAATTAACGGTAAGAACTGGGTAACCGTGAGGCCGAACGCATGAAACAGCGGGAGCGAGCCCATCATGACGTCGTTATGCTCGGTATTCAGCGCGTCGGATGTTTGCTTAACGTTCGCCATTAGGTTGCGGTGGCTTAACATCACGCCTTTTGGCTGTCCTTCGCTACCGCTGGAAAACAGGATGGCGGCGGTGGCCTCGGCATCATGTGCTCGGCAGTAGCAGAGGCGCAGCAGCCAGGTCGGCAGCAAGCGGACGCTAAGCCATGTGCCTAAGCGTTCAGCCCGGCCCATGGAGGCTTGTAGTGTTTCCAGGTAAACAACGTTTTGGTTGGCAAGTAACGCCGATACATCAAGCCCACGGGCGTTAAGTTTTTCCACGAAACGCGTAGACGTGAGAACGGTATCTATCCCCGCTTGCGAAAGGGCCGAAGCCAACGCATCGCCGCTGGCGGTGTAGTTAAGGTTGACCACCGTTTTTCCCGCCAGCAGTGTTGCCATATTGGCGAGTACACCCGCGCTACTGGTAGGCAGTAACAAGCCGATGTTCTGCGCTTTGCTCTGTTTACGGATGCGCTTGGCCATCAGAATACTCGCCGTGAGGGCTTTAGCGGCACTCAATGGGCGGCTGATCGTGTCCGTGAGCGCCAGCTTTCCTGGGCGGCGTTTTACGCTGCGTATCCAGGCATCCGGCAGGGTGTGCAGGTTCTCCATCGAGAGCTGCCAGGAGCGGGTAGCCTGCTCAAAGATGCGTCGCTTGAGTACATCGGCTGGGGTCTCTTTTGGCAGCGCTTGGCCAAAGACCACAACGATAGAGCGGTGTAGCGGTGCATGGCGTAGCTCTTTAAGCTTGCTGGAAGAGTGCGAGAACTGGCTGCCCCATAGCCCACGTAGATAAAACGGAACGATTTTTACGTCGGGATTGGCCATTTTGCAGGCCCGCTCATAGCCTCGGCGAAATTCGCCCAGCTGCCCGGTGCGGCTGATAGCGCCTTCCGGAAACAGGCAGACCACTTCACCTGCGTTGAGCAATTCGGCAACGCTATTAAGTGCCCGCTCGGCGGCAGCGCCGCGCTCAATGGGGATACAGCCCAGTGCTTTAAAAAACCAGCGCAAATACCAGCGCTGATAAATGCTTTTCAGCATCACAAAACGCACCGGCCGAGGGCTTGCGATCTGCACCATGGCCCAATCAATCCAGCTGATATGGTTGCCCAGTAACAGCACGCCGCCTTGGGCAGGCAAGTTTTCCAAACCGTAAACATCAACGCGATAGCGGCGGGTCAGCAGAAAGCCCAGTAAAAAACGCACCAGACTTTGGGGCAGTTTTATAATGGTGTAGCCACCCCCTATCATCGCTACGCTAGCGATCACAAGTAATAAATAGTGGCTATCCACGCCCGCCAAAGCAAACAGCGCCGTGAGCGCCAAAAAGCCCAGCATGGCGATATTTTGAATCCAGTTATTGGCTGCCAACACCGTGCCCAGCTCGTTATCCGCAGCGTGGAACTGGATCAGGGCGTTGAGCGGCACAATAAACAGCCCGCCCATTAAACCGATAAACACAAAGTTCAGCGCTTGGCTGAGTGGCGTTGTGAGTAGCGGTAAGCACCATAAACCAACGGCAACGCCCAGAGCGCCCACCGGAATTAAGCCGGTTTCAATACGGTTGCGCGAAAGACGACTGGCCAGCACCGAACCCAGCGCAATACCGATGCCGCTAGCGGCGAGAATGCCTTGCAGCACCAGCGTGTTATCAATGCTGAGCGCGGATTTGGCGTAGGCAGGAAAGGCGGCTAACAGCACTTGGCCAACAGACCAGAAGGTGGCAAGGCCGATAATCGACAGTCTTAACACGGGCTGGCGTGCAACGATGCGCAGATTATCTTTAAGCGCGCTGCCTTTTATATAGCGCTTCCAGGTCAGCGGTGTGCTGGACGGCTGTGGGGTATCCAGCGGCAGACGATAAAGTGCCACCACCTGAATGATGCTATTGAGCACTAATAGCCAGCCTAGCGGAGCAATTTGGCGCAGCAACTGCTCAGGGGGTTGGTTGGCCAAGGGGGTCCATGCTTCAAAGAAGGCAGTAAACACCACCGTGCCCGCTAAAATGGCACCAATGGTAACGGCTTGGACGATACCGTTCGCTTCGGCCAAGCGGGGTTTTCCAAACAGCGTTTTGACCATGCCGTATTTGGCAGGCGAGTAAAAGGCTGACTGTATCGCCAGCAGAAGCGTCATCGCAAAAGCCAGCCAAAACCAGCCTTGATAATAAGCCGCCGTAATGCCTAGTGATACCACGACCGCTGCCCACGCCGAAACGCGTAGGATACGTACTTTGGGATAGGTATCAGCCGCGTGACCTGATGGGCTAAACAGTGCAATGAACGGGAGCAGGATTAACCCGTTCACCAGCGCTGTAAGCACTATTTGGGTGGTGCCATCGTAGCTTTTGAAGATCGAATTCTGAATCACGATCTTGTGCCCTAAATCCATAAAGGCATTGAGAAAGATAGCGATAAGATAAGGCCAAGCACCTGGCGTGCGGAGCAGTCGTTGCATGGTTCGTTAGCCTTGTTTGCGTCTCGAAGTCACCGGACTTTCCTTTAAAGCTCCGCTTTACGCAACCTTTTAAGCACGAGTTGCGTTATGTGTACAGTAAAGTATCGTTATTCGATACTTTTATGCTAGGGGATTGCTGTGTCTCAAACCGACTCACTGCTTAATACTTTAAAGCGTCAGCTGAGAATGCAGGGAAAAACCTACGCCGATGTGGCTCAGTGGCTTGGATTAAGCGAGGCATCGGTCAAGCGCCTTTTTGCTGAACGCAATATCACGTTAGCACGTCTTGAATGTATCTGTGAGCAGCTCAACCTTGAATTTGCCGAGCTGGTGCAAACCATGCAAACCGAAGAGCGCCGCCTGCAAGAGCTTACCCAGGCGCAAGAGCAAAGTATTGCTGACGACCCCAAGCTGTTCCTGATTGCTGTTTGTGTGATCAATGGCTATAGCTTTGATGAGATTCATCACCAATATCAGCTAAGCGAAGCGGAATGCACCCAGCAACTGCTTAAGCTTGAACGGCTTGACCTTATCCAACTGCTGCCGGGTAATCGGATTAAACGCCGGGTGGCGCCTAACTTTCGTTGGCGCACTGGCGGGCCCATTCAGCGGTTCTTCCAGCAACGCATTGCCAACGAATTTTTCCGCTCACGTTTTGACAGCGAAAGCGAAAAGCTGCTGGTACTCAACGGACTATTATCCCGGGCGGGTAATGAGGAATGGCAGCAAGTCTTGCAACGTCTGGCAAACGAGTTTCACGCCTTGTGTGAAAGAGAAAGCAGCCTGCCTATCCATCAGCGTTTTGGCACCACGTCAGTGTTAGCGGTGCGTCAGTGGCAGTATGCCCTGTTTCAGGATTACACCCGGGAAAGCCCGCCAAAGCGCTAGGTGTAGTAGCGTATTCTACGCGAGAGCCTCGCCCGTTATTTGGTGATTTAGCGATAACTTTATTAGTGATACTTTAGTGGTGATCAGTAAGTATTTAACATTTAAAGAGAGGAGAGGAACGCCAAAAGGAACTATAAATTAATACATAGGTACGGCTAAGCATTAAGTTCGCGCTTAATATCGACTAACTTAGTTAGCATGCACACGATTATGATAAAGTAGCGCCGCTACGAATGGGTGATTGCACTTCACCGATAATTGGGTTTGGGGCTTACTATATAACGCAGGAATTGATATGACTCATGCTGGCAGCAAATCAGTATCCGGGCCTGTAAAGGCACTGCTGATCGTTGTAGGTTTAATTTTTGCCGTTGCAGGGCTCGGCTTGGCAATCGGTGGTGCCATGCTGATCTCACGCGGCGGCAGTTGGTACTATTTATTAATGGGGGTTGCACTGCTTGCCACAGGGGTTCAAGTGGTGCGTGGCAGCCCATCAGGCACGGCCATCTATACATTGGCTTTCATTGTCACGCTGGTATGGGCGTTTTGGGAAGTGGGTCTTAATTTCTGGGCGCTGCACGCGCGGATATTTACCTTCCTGTGTATCTTCTTCGTATTAATGCTGCTACACCCACTAATTCTCAAGCGGGCTGGTAGCAGGCCGGTTATGGCGCTCAATCTGGGCGTTGCGGGAGTGGCTTTTTTAGCCATAGTGGGGATGGTCTGGGGAATGTTCCAGCCTCATGGAAACCTGGTTGCCAAGTCACCGACAGGCCAAATGCCGGTTGCTGAAGATACCGCATCGAACTGGGAGCATTACGCGGGCGACGTCAACGCCACTCGCTTTGCAGCGCTTGATCAAATCAATCGCGATAATGTGCAAGAGCTTGACGTTGCCTGGACCTTCCAGACAGGCGATGTTCCCTATAGCGATGGCGGTGGGGCTGAAGACCAGGGTACGCCGCTAATGGTCAATGACACTCTCTACTTCTGTACGCCGCATAACACGGTGATCGCCCTGGCTAGCGCAACGGGTGAAGAGCAGTGGCGCCACGAATTTCCGCCTGAAACGGAAACCTGGGTACGCTGTCGCGGGCTTGCCTATTTCGATACGACCGCAACGCTTGAACAGCCCACAGTTCCCGATAGCACGCCAGTACCCGAGGTTGCCCAGACTGACGAGGCTATCTGCCAGCGTCGTATATACATGAATACCATTGATGCCGTACTGGTCGCGCTGGATGCCGATACGGGCGAGCTTTGCGAAGACTTTGGTAACGCAGGGCGCATAAATCTGAAAGAAGGGCTGGGGAATGCCGAAGCGCCGCTTTATTCGCTAACCTCACCGCCAGCGATGGCAGGTTCCACCGTTGTGGTGGGTGGCCGTGTGGCGGATAACGTCGCGCTGGATATGCCCGGCGGCGTTGTACGTGGTTTTGACGCGATGACAGGCGAAATGCGTTGGGCGTTTGACCCGGGTAATCCTGAAAATCGTGAAGCGCCTGAGGGCGAAGATATTTTTGCTCGCTCAACGCCTAACGTTTGGGCACCCATGACCTATGACACTGCGTCCAACACCATTTATATGGGACTTGGCAATGCGGCGATTGATCTTTGGGGCGTAGAGCGTACTGAGCTTGATGAGACTTACGGTGGCACGATTCTCGCCCTGGATGCCACGACAGGGGACGAGAAATGGCGCTATCAGACGGTACGCCATGACCTATGGGACTACGATGTTCCGATGCAGCCAACGCTCATCGACTTCCCTGACGAAGACGGTAATACCGTTCCGGCCATGGTATTTGGTACCAAGGTAGGCCAGCTGTTTGTTCTTGACCGGTTAACCGGAGAGCCACTGACGGAAGTCGAGGAGCGTGAGGTTCAGCCTGCCAATATACCGAACGAGCAGTATGCAACACATCAGCCTGTGTCAGTGGGTATGCCGCAAATTGGCGCTCAGGAGTTAACCGAAAAGGACATGTGGGGTGCCACGCCCTTTGATCAACTGATGTGTCGCTACATTTTCCGTGGCTATCGTTATGATGGTCTGTTTACAGCGCCCGATGTTGATTACTCGCTCAGTTTCCCAGGCTCGCTTGGTGGACTGAACTGGGGCGGTGTCTCTTATGATCCGACGTCGCAGACGATGTTTGTCAACGATATGCGCCTGGGGCTGTGGGTGCATATGGAAGAGCAGGAAGTGGATGCCGCACCTTCTGATGGTTCTGAAGCCGTTAACGCCGGTATGGGTGCCGTGCCTCTTAAAGGCACGCCTTACTCCGTACTGAAAGACCGCTTCCTGTCACCGCTGGGTATTCCTTGCCAGACACCTCCGTTCGGTACGCTGACCGCAGTTAACATGGAAACTCGCAGCGTTGACTGGGAAGTTCCGCTGGGAACCGTTCAGGACACGGTGCTGTTTGGTATAAAAACCCATCTACCTATGCCGATTGGTATGCCCACCATTGGTGGCTCATTGGCTACGCAAGGAGGCTTGGTGTTTTTCGCGGCAACGCAGGATTACTGGCTGCGTGCCTTTGATAGCGCGACCGGTGAAGAGGTCTGGAAAGCCCGCTTGCCGGTCGGCTCTCAGGGCACCCCAATCTCCTACGTTTCACCGGAAACGGGCAAGCAGTACGTCGTTATTTCAGCCGGTGGCGCTCGCCAATCGCCTGATCGTGGCGACTACGTGATTGCCTATGCGTTACCCGATCGTTGATCGAGTAGAAAACGTGTACGCTACGCATTAAGTGACAGGCTGACGATCATTCACTTGGCACTTGAAACTGCCCACCAGACAACTGGTGGGCAGTTTGCGTTTATACCCAGCACAACTCAGCAAAGCACCAGGCTATACACAGGTATTCCGAAAGAGGGCGGCTTCCTGGGCTAGCCATTCACTAAAACGCGTAACTGCCGGTGGGGCCTTTCCCGTAGAAGGTAAAAGTAGGTCGTAGGCGAAAGGAGAAGCCAGCGGATATTTATCACCAAAAGGGCGCACCAAGACGCCACTGGCCAACCGGTCAGCAATAAGGGGGTAGCTTGCAAGTACCACGCCTTGGCCTGCAATGGCCTGATCAAGGGCCAGGCTGTAAAGCGAATATTGCCGTTGATTAGATACTTTGCGTACCTTTACCCCCGCGCTTTTGAACCAGTCATCCCAGCCAGGAACATAATTGGAAGCATGCGTGCACCAATCGACAGCGAGCAGTGTCTGCGCCAGTAAGTCGCCGGGTGTTGCTATGTTGGTCTTGGCGAGTAGAGACGGTGAGCAAACGGGGAAAAGTGTGTCTTCGAACAGCCGTATACTGGTTGCATCACGCCAAGGGCCTTGGCCGTAGCGCAGCGACAACTTTGCTCGGTTGGGCAGCCATAACGGTGGCGTTAAGCGCGCATCGGCATCAAGTGATATTTCTATTTGGCGCTCGTTAGCTTCGAACTGGGATAGTCGGGGCAGCAACCAAAGCTGTAAGAAAGAAGGTGGGGCGCTAATCAGCAGACGAAAAGCGTCTTCTGAGCGCTCGGTTAAATGCTGTACGCCGTTTGCAATACGCAGAAGACCCGCTTGCACATCGTCTGCTAGCACTCGTCCCGCCTCCGTCACAGAAACACCATTAGCATGACGTTCAAAGAGTACTACGCCCAAATGAGCTTCCAGCTGTTTAACCTGGCGACTGACAGCACCAGGGGTTACCCCCAGACGATAAGCGGCATTTTTAAAACTGTTCTCCCGCACGGCTTCAGAAAATGCGCGCAGCGCATTAAGGGGCAGCCTTTCAATTCTCATAGCGTGAGTTTTCCTATGTCTAGACCTGCTGAGTAATCGTTTGTACGGAATTTTGCTTCCTGCTGCAATGACCGTCTTATTGGAGCAGGAGTTTAAAATGAACAGCAGAAAAACGGTTTTAGCTAGTCATTCATGCACTATAGAGGAGAGATATCAACGTAAGTCTGTGGATTTAATGGCGGCATCACTGATGTTGCTATTCTGTCTGGTGCTGGGCTTTCAGCAGGTTGCTATTAAAGGAGTGGCTGAAGAAATATCACCCCTTACTCAGGTCGCCTTACGTTCGCTTATCGCTGGCGTGTTGATAACGGCATTTGCTTATACACGAGGGATTCGCTGGCAAGATTTCAATTTACATTGGCGCCCTGGACTGCTGGTAGGTTTAGGGTTTGCTTGTGAGTTTGCGTTTGTAGCATGGGGGCTGAACTATACGCTGGCGTCCCACATGTCGGTTTTTCTTTATACGGCTCCCATTTTCGCAGCATTGGGGCTGCATTTGTGGGTACCCGGCGAACAGTTCACGACACGCCAGTGGTGGGGCGTAGGATTAGCATTTTTAGGGATGCTGGTTGCTATGGCGCCAGGGCAAGTGGGCAGCGCTGACGTGGCAATTATCATAGGGGATATGCTTGGCTTGCTCGCGGGGCTGTCGTGGGCAGCGACAACGATTGTTATCCGTAAGTCTTCTCTTTCAGAGGCACCTGCTGAACTTACTCTGAGTTATCAGCTTGGTGTAACGGCGCTCTTACTACTGCCGGTCGCTATTATGTCTGGCCAGTTAATGAGCGCGCAGTTTTCCTCCTTGGCCATGGCGAGCCTTGGGTTTCAGTCAGTGGTTATCTCGTTTGGTGCATTGTTACTCTGGTTCACGTTGCTGCGACGCTACCGCGCTTCGCAGCTGGGTGTATTCTCTTTCTTATCACCGCTTTTTGGCGTTCTTTTTGGTACCCTATTGCTCAATGAGCCGCTAAGTATCAACTTCCTTATAGGAGGAAGCGTGATCTTGCTAGGGATTGTGCTCGTAATGCGCTAGTTATTTGGAGTATCGAATAGCGCCTTCAACCCTTGCTTGTAACTTGGTGAATAATAGTCTTTATGAGCCTGATTATTTTATGAACATGGCCTCTTTTCAAGCGCTTGCCTGCCCACTCGATGGCGACCCGCTGACTCAGGCAGAAGGCGCATGGCGCTGCCCGGCTGGGCATAGTTTTGATATTGCCAAACAAGGCTATGTGAACCTTTTGCCGGTTCAGAAAAAACGTTCAAACGATCCCGGCGATAGTAAAATCATGGTGGCTGCCCGGCAGCGTTTTCTGAATGCAGGATATTACCAGCCTATTGCTGAAGCTCTTAATCACGCTGCCTTGAACGGCGTGCCAGAAAATATGCCGCTAAGCTGCCTGGATGCCGGTTGTGGTGAAGGCTATTACCTGCGCAAGCTGGCCCAAGCGGCGCCTGATACGGCTCTGCTTGAGTTAATCGGCTTGGATATTTCCAAGTGGGCGGTCATGGCAGCGGCCAAGCAAAGCCGTCAGCAAGAGCCGAACCGTCAGCAGGAACAGTCAGTCACCTGGGTGGTCGGCAGTAACGCCAACTTGCCCGTGCAAACTGCCTCGCTGGATAGGCTGTTATGCATGTTCGGCTTTCCCGTGATGAGCGAGTTTTCCCGAGTGCTTAAGCCAGGTGGAGCGCTATTACAGGTGGAAGCAGGCGCAAATCATTTGCGCGAGTTGCGTGAAATCATCTACCCAACGCTTAAGCCTGAACGCAGTGGTGAGCAGGCAGTGCCGGAAGGGTTTGCTGCGCAAGCAGCGGAAACGGTCGGTTATTCGCTCACGCTGAATGGCAAAGAGGCTATTGCGGATTTGCTGGCCATGACCCCGCATCTTTACCGGGCAAGTGCTGAGGGCCGAGAAAGAGCGGCAGCACTGAAGACACTCATCGTGAGTGTTGATGTGCGAGTGATTAAATGGATTAAAAACGCATAGAAGAAGGGTAGGCAAGCCGTGATTGGCGGCTTGTTTGGTTTTGGTCAGAACTTTACCAGCCCCAAAAGCAACAAGGCCCGCCGAGGCGGGCCTTGTCAGTCAGACCCTAAGGTCTGAGCAAACACTTAATAAGAAATATTAAGAAGTTTGCTTGATGTTAGAAGCCTGAAGGCCTTTTTTACCCTGGGTAACGTCAAAAGAAACGCTAGCGCCTTCTTGAAGGGTTTTGAAGCCGTCAGACTGAATTTCGGAGAAGTGTGCAAACAGGTCGTCGCTGCCGTCAGAAGGAGCGATGAAACCGAAGCCTTTAGTGTCGTTGAACCATTTAACTGTGCCAGTTGCCATGATTAAATCCTTTCGCGCATAAGCGCCGTAATAAAGTTCCTGGTATTACCCAGATTGAAGTAGCGGGTGAAACAAGGAATACAATATCAGGCTGCCGAAAGAATCGTACGCTTCTGAAACCATGCTGCTTGCTAACCAACTGACGATACAGTGCCATGATTCGCGGCGCGCGTCAACGGGTTTGTGCATTTGTTTTCTAAGCCCAAGGCAATATTTCACTCTTGCGCACCACTGGCCATGTCGCGAGTGCTAAGTACTTAATACTAATTACTTAGTGGCTGCGCTTGTGCATGGTGAGCTGTAATAACGCACCGCTTGCAGCAAGCGCACCGGCACTTAACGCAAGCGTCCAAAGCGGAAAGGCACTGGCAAGCATAAGCCCGCCTACCGCCGCCCCAGTCGCGCTACCCAGGTAAAGCGCTGATTCGTTCAGGGCCACGGCGAGATTGCCATCGCCATGCGGTTTGCGAACGTGCATTAGCGCGTTATTTTGCGGCACCTGCAACGCCCAACCGACGGCTCCCCATAGGGCGATAGGCACAAGCGCAAGCCATGGATGCAGAGCTGCAGCAATTGGCAGGCTTATCAGCGAAACGGCCAAGACCAGCATAATAGTCAGTACAACGCTGGAGCCTTGGCTTTTATCCACAACCGGTCCAATTAAAAAGCTGCCCAAAATTCCGCCAACGCCCCAAACCCATAAATAAAGTGCAATAGAGGGAGGGCTGCCAGAAGTTGATGCTGCTATAAGCGGTGAAATAAAGGTATACATCCCAAGACTTGCTACGGCAGCTAACAGCGAGACAGCTAAAATGGTCATGGTTGTGGGGTGCTTCAAGATGACCAATTTGCGCCGCAACGATATATAAGGCGCTTCGGGAATATCGGGGAGCTTGTAGTACAGGCCTGCCAGGGAAATCGCGCCAAGCAGTGCAATCAGCCACATGGCCGAGGCCCAGCCCAGTTGCTCTGCGAGTAATAGGCTAAGCGGTACGCCAAGCACGGTGCCACTCGCCATTCCGCCCATAATCATCGCAATGGCGTTGCCGCGCTGCGCTTCAGGTGCGAGTGCCGCCGAGGCTGCAATTCCTAGCGCCAGATAAACCCCAGCTCCCACGCCAGCCAGTGCTCGCCAAGCCATTAGCGTGACAAAGCTTGTGGCCAGCGCGCTTGCAACATTTGCAACAACGAAGATCGCCAATGCGAGGATTAACCCTGTGCGCTGCTGATGACCTGGCAGGAGCGCGACCACGATGGGAGAAACCAGGCCATACGCCAGTGTAAATGCCGTTACCAGTTGTGCCGCCATTGCATCTGATACTAAAAAAGCGGGAGTAATCAGGGGAATAAGGCCTGCGGTGACATAAGACGCCATCCCCAAAGAAAAGGCGCCCAAGGCAATTAAATAAATCGATAGTCGAGAAGAAAATGCCATTAGGTTCTCCAGTCAGGCTCATACGTTACTTGGTAGGCGTCTATTGCTGACGGCTGCCAAGCGGTGAGTGCGCTATTCTGGAGAGGCTTTAAAGGGGGTACAATTTAACTGTTTATACTATTACTAAAGGCAACAAGATGGCGGCAGTACGTTCTTTAAACCGCACCCGCACCGAGCTTGGGGAATTCCTGCGTAGCCGACGCGAGCAGGTAACACCTGAAGAGGTTGGTTTACCCGTGGGTAAGCGGCGGCGCACGCCTGGCTTACGCCGCGAGGAAGTCGCGGCACTCGCCGGGGTTGGATTGACCTGGTACACGTGGCTCGAGCAAGGGCGCGATATTCGCGCCTCGGCAGATTTCCTCGACCGCCTTGCGCGTACGCTTAAGCTTGATGCCACCGAGCGGCGCCATCTGTTTTTGCTGGCGCACCAGCGCCTCCCCGCTGAGCCGGGAAAAACATGGTGCATAGTGCCGCCTTTGATACTTCGTCTGATGAACGATTTACCCACTCGGCCTGCCTACGTGTTGAATTTGCGCTGGGATGTGCTGGCCTGGAACCACGCGGGTGATCGTCTGTTTGGCTTCTCTAAACATCCACCGGAGCAGCGCAATCTTCTGTGGCTACTGTTTACCGATGCAGCCACTCGCGGGCTTTTCGACCCTTGGGAAGTGCAGGCCCGCCAAATGCTCGCCAGTTTTAAACGCGATGCGGCCCGCGCGCCAGAAGACCCGGCGATCAATGCGTTGATCAAAATGCTGGTCCACGTGGATAAGGATTTTAAAACGTGGTGGGCAGGGCAGGATATCCACGGACCTTGCCATGGCGTTCGACACTTTCACTTCGCGCCGTTAGGGGCGCTCGATTTTGAGCATACCTCGTTGTTGGTTGACGAAGACCGCCACCTGCGGCTGGTCTATTACGTTATTAAAGACGGCGCCACTGAAAACGACGTTGCTAACCATGGCATGGGTAACGAAGAGGCATTTAATCGCTGGCTTCAGGACGCCCAAACGCCAGCGTCATAATGAGTGGTTCCAGGCTTTTTCCAATAGACAGCGACTGGACGTTCACTTAAAAGATAATAGTGATCTATTCGTAAATGGTTAAAGAACGCGTTCCCTGTGCACGTCAGGCGTTTCTTGAATGGGTTTCGAAGGCCCGATGGCATATAAACGTTGTATTTTAGCCCCGGCTCCGTAGGGTGACGTTTTCAGTTGGCGGGCTCTAATGAGCTTTCTGGGTAAAGGTGACTAACATGGCGGCGCTTTTGAAAGGGTATATGCGCTCTTCGTTGATTCTACGTGTCACGATCGCGTTGCTGCTGGGTGTGGTGGTGGGTTTGTTGGGTGGGGAAACCATCGCCACTTGGCTGGCGCCGGTCGGCGATCTACTGCTGCGTCTGCTGACGTTTCTAATTGTACCCATTGTACTGTTTACGCTGATGGTCGGTATCAACCAGTCAACGGTGGGCAGCGTTGGCCGCGTTGGTCAAAAGGTGCTGCTGTATTACTTGGCCTCTTCCGCGTTCGCAATTGTGGTGGGGCTATCGGTTGCCTCACTGCTTAATCCAGGCAGTGGCATGACGCTGGATGACAGTGCGAGCTTCTCAGTGCCGGAGAATCCGGGACTCGTTGATGTACTGCTTAATATCGTACCGAACAACATTATTGGCGCGTTGGCTGACCAGAACCTGCTCGGCATCATTTTTACCGCGTTGGTGTTCGGCGTCGCTTTGATGAAAGTGCGCCAAAGCGAAACGCATGGCAAAAGCGCTGAGCGGTTGTATGAAATGATCGAAGGCTTGAATGCCGTGACGCTGAAGGTGATGTCGGGCGTGCTGCATGTCGTACCGATTGGGGTATTCGCTATCGTGGCGGAAACCGTCAGCCAGCAGGGGCTTGAAACGTTACTGTCGTTGGGTGACATGGTCATGGTGCTTTACATTGCCCTGGCCGTTCAACTGGCGATTTACTGTGTCATCATGCGTCTTTTTGGCGTGAAACTGCGCCGCTTTTTTCGGGAGGCGCGTACGCCGATGGCCACGGCGTTTGCCACGCAAAGTAGCGCGGGTGTGCTGCCACTGACCATGGATGCCGCCCGCCGTATGGGCATCGCGCAAGGTGTGTATGGGTTTAGCCTGCCGCTGGGAGCGACCATGAACATGGATGGCGCGGCGATCCGGATCGCTATTTCCTCTGTGTTTGCTGCCAATGTGATCGGCGCACCGCTGGATCTTGCCAGCATGGCGCAGATTGTAGTGATCGGTACGCTGATTTCAGTTGGCACTGCGGGCGTACCGGGGGCGGGTATCATCATGATTGCCACCGTGTTTGCTCAGGTAGGGCTGCCTATCGAAACCGTCGTACTGTTAACCGCTATTGATGCGCTGGTAGGAATGGGCGCCACTGCCCTGAACGTAACCGGTGATTTAGTGGGCACGGCGGTGATCGCCAAAAGTGAAGAAGGCAAACAGAAAGACGTGCCTTTAGACGATATATCTTCCACAGTGAAAGAGTAACGAGCAAGGCCATTAATCGACAGGAGACGCCGGGATGAATGACCAGGAACTCACTTACTTGACCCGTGCCATTGAGCTGGCTGAAGAAGCCCTTGATGCGGGCGATGAACCCTTTGGCAGCGTGCTGGTAAGTGCACAAGGGGATATTCTTGCCGAGGACCGTAACCGAATTGTCAGCGGTGACGTGACGCAGCATCCCGAGTTCACGCTGGCACGTTGGGCAGCACAACACATGACGCCGGAGGCGCGCGCTAAGGCAACGGTGTATACCACAGGTGAGCACTGCGCCATGTGCGCAGCCGCGCATGGTTGGGCAGGGCTTGGCCGGATCGTTTATATCAGCTCATCTGAACAGTTAGGGCGTTGGCTAGATGACTTGGGCGTCGCCCCACCGGCGGTAGCCTCCTTCCCTATTCAGCACATTGTGCCAGGGCTTGAAGTAGCAGGCCCGTTAGCAGGGTGGGATGAAAAGGTCCATGCGTTGCACCAACGGCGCCATGCGGTTTAGCTAGCAGCAACAAAAGAGCCGCCCAGGCATTCGTCCAGGCGGCTTCAGGGTTTATCTATGTTGTACAATCAGTGCTTTAAAATCGCATAAAACGCATGAATGATGCCGGGGATAAAGCCAAGCAGCGTCAGGATGGTGTTTAGCCAAAAATAGCCTTTTAGGCCAACCTCTAAAATACACCTAACGGCGGTAGGATGATGGCAAAAATCATCTTGACCGGATCCGTTGCTGTCAACGCCACAACGCCTCCTTTACTTATATGAATTGTCATCTGCGGCGTTATTTCTATCTTTAATTAACGCTTTTTTTCAACATCCTTAACTATCATTTTTTTATCAGAAAAACGGGAAAGGGAACCCATGTATAAGTTACTACCGCCATCACTACTACTTGCAAGCTGCGCTGTTACTGGCCCGCTTTGGGCACAAGCCGAGCCGGTATCTACCCAAACGCTGCCCACCGTTGAAGTGAGTGCACCCCGTTTAGCGCGTGAGCTTTATGCCACGCCTGCCGCAGTTTCTATTCTGGATCGAGACGCTATTGCTCAGGGCCAGCAGCGCGTGCGGTTGGATGAGTCGTTGGTACGCGTGCCGGGTGTGTTTGTCCAAAACCGGGATAATTTTGCCCAGGGCCAGCGTATTGCAATACGTGGCTTTGGTGCGCGTGCGCCGTTTGGTGTACGTGGTATTACGGTGATGGTTGATGGTATTCCTTATACCTTGCCCGATGGCCAAGCGCAGTTGGACGCCATTGATCTGGACAGTGCCGAGCGCATTGAGGTGATTCGTGGGCCTTCCTCGGTGCTTTATGGCAATGCCGCCGGTGGGGTGATTGATGTGACGACCGCTGACGGGCGTGATAATCCAGGTACACGGCTGCGAGTAGGGGTAGGCAGTGATGGGTATCGTAAAGCTGCCCTGCAAACCGGTGGCGCCCAAGGGGAATGGTCACACCACGTCAGTTTTTCAGCCTTGAACATGGATGGCTATCGCGATCAGAGCTCTACTGAAAAGTATTTGTTGAATGCCAAGCTACGTCGGGAGCTGGGTAGCGAGCGTGCGCTAACCGCGATTGTCAACCTGTTGGAAAACCCACGCTCGGAAGATCCCGGCGCACTCAATGCTGGCGAAGTGGCCAGCGGGCGCCATCAGGCGGCACCTAACGCATTGGCGCTTGATTCACACCAAAAAGTCGACCAGCAGCTAGTCGGTTTGCAGTATGAAGATCTGGCCGCAGGCCCGGGTGAACTCTACATTAAAGGGTTTATTGCGCGACGCGATTTTGAGCAGCAACTGCCCTACGTGGGCGACAGCCGATTAGGGTATAAGCGTGATTACATGGGCGCCAGCGCTGAATACCATCATGATATTACTCTGGGCGAGCTACCGCTGAGCTATGTCGCGGGAATTGATGTCGCGCGCCAGAGTGATGATCGCTTCCGCAATGATGTGAACGCCCAGGGCGCGGTAGGTGATCAAGTGGCGGATGAAACCCAAAAGGCCACGTCGGCGGGTGTTTTTGCTCAGGGCGATTTGGATATCGCCGAGCAGGTAACGCTTTCGTTAGGCGCGCGGTTTGACCGTGTGGATTTGGATGTGGGTGACCAGTATTTTGACGATGGCGATCAAAGCGGTGAGCGTACCTTTAATGAGTGGAGCGGCTCTGCCGGGCTTAGCTACCGCTATCGTCCTCAGCATCAGGTGTATATCAATACCGGGACCGCCTTTGAAACGCCTACGTTCGCTGAGTTTGCTAACCCGGCAGGCGGTGGCTTTAACCCATCTATTGAGCCGCAAAAGGCCTGGAACCGTGAAGTGGGTATGCGCGGGTATATTGAGCCGCTAGCGATGGATTACGACGTTGCTCTGTTCTCGGTACGTGTGCGTGATGAGCTAGTGCCTTATGACGATGGCGGGCGTACCTTCTATCAAAATGCGGGCGATACCAATCGGGACGGCCTGGAAGTAGCGCTGGGCTGGCAGCTTGCCGATCAGTGGCGGCTAGACAGTGCGTTGACGCTGGCGCGCTATGAGTTTGACCGGTTTTCCACGCCTGATGAGCGCTTTGATGGCAAGCGTATCCCCGGCTTGCCGGAGCAAACCTGGGTCAATCAGCTCACCTGGGAGAGCTCAGCGCACCGTTTTGCCACGCTTGAAACGCAGTACACGGGAGATATGGTCGCTGATAACGCTAATGAAACCGATATAGATAGCTACTGGCTGGTGAACCTTCGCGCGGGGGATGGTTGGCAACTGGGACGCGATACACGCTTAAACGCTTATGTGGGCGTGCGTAACCTGTTTGATCAGGAGCACTATGCCAACGTCCGCTTGAACGGCACCTATGGTCGTTACTATGAACCGGCACCGGGGCGCAGCGTTTACGGTGGGGTAGAGATGCGCTTCTAAGCCCGTGGTATAGGCAAAGGCTTCGGTAAGAGCCACTACACTGTAATGACAGCGGGCAGCCCAAGGGCTGCCCGCTGTGTTATGACGAGACGATGAGTAAATGCTTATTCAGGTAGCGCGTACCCGATAACGTAATCGCCCATTTTAGTTCCGAAGGTGCCGTGACCACCCGCCGTTACCACCACGTATTGACGGCCATCGGCGCCGGTATAGGTCATGGGAGTGGCTTGGCCACCGGCGGGCAAGCGTGCTTTAAAGAGTTCTTCACCCGTGGTGATGTCGTAACCACGCAGGTACTGGTCCAGCGTGCCCGACATAAAGACAACGCCGCTGGCGGTGGAGAGCGGGCCGCCTAGTGCCGGAACACCCACCGGCAAACCAATTGGCAAATCAAAGGGCATGCTGTCACGCGTAGTGCCGTTGCGGTGCTTCCACACGACCTCGGCATTTTGCAGATCAATACCCGCTACATCGCCCCAAGGCGGTGCCTGGCAGGGCAAATCAAAGATCGACAGCAGCGGCCCTAGTTCAACGGCGTACGGGGCTCCTGCATTAGGTTGTAGCCCTTGTTCGCTGGCAGAACCCTGGCCTTCTTCAACCTCATCACGAGGAATCAAACGCGAGATAAATGCCAAGTACTTGGCCCCGGTGAAGAGCGCCTGGCGCTCAGGGTCAACCGCGACGCCGCCCCAGTTCATCACCCCGACGTTGCCCGGGTAGATGATACTGCCTTCAAGCGAGGGTGGCGTGTACTGGCCTTCATAGCGCAGTGAGTTGAACTGAATACGGCACATCATTTGATCAAACGGTGATGCACCCCACATGTCGCGCTCGGTCAGCGGTGGGGGTAGCAGATTGAGTGCCGAACGAGGCTGAGTTTCTGCTGTCCAGTCGCCTTCAATGGCGCCCTGGGGCGCAGGAATTTCTTCAATCGGCACGATCGCTTCGCCGGTTTCCCGGTTAAGCACGTAAAGGCTGCCCTGCTTTGTCGGCTGAATCACCGCGGGTTGAACGCCGTCACTGGTCGCCAAATCAATCAGTACGGGTTGGGCGGGCATATCCATATCCCACAGGTCGTGATGAACGAACTGATAGACCCAGGCAACCTGGCCGGTTTCGAGTTCAAGCGCCACCAAGCCTGCGCTGTAGATTTCATCGTTTTCGGTACGGTCCGCGCCATACTGGTCGGGCGTTGCATTGCCCATTGGTAGGTACACCAGCCCCAGCGTTTCATCAACGCTAATGGGCGCCCATACGTTGGGCGAGTTGCGCGTGTAGGTTTCGTTATCGGCAAGCGGTTCTGTTTCTTCCGGGTTGCCGCTATCCCAGTTCCATACCAGCTCGCCAGTGCGCACATCAAAGGCGCGGATAACGCCTGACGGTTCATCGGTTGAGCTGTTATCCGTCACGTGGCCGCCCAAGATGACCAGGTTCTCGGTTACGGTGGCGGGGGAGGTTGAGTAGTAGCCGCCTGGGTCGAAGCTGCCGATGTTGCGGGTTAGATCAACTTCGCCGTTTACCCCAAACCCTTCACAAGGCTCTCCGGTGTCGGCATTCAGGGCGATCAAGCGGGCATCGGCGGTGGGCAGGTAGAGACGGCGCGGGCACATCACATCGGTTTGGCTAATAATTGCCGAGGGAGCATTGTCAGCATCATCTGCAGCGGTTTCGGTCAAACCACTAAGAAGGGCAACGTCGATATCAAAGGCGCTGGCATCCGCAAATAGTTCAGACGCCTGAGCGCTTGTGACACTTTCGCTAGTGCTTTGGGCGCCTGCTTCGCTCGCATCATCCGTACCGCTGTCTGCGTAGTTGGCAGCATCGTAGTACGCCAGGCCTCGGCAGGTCATGTGCGCCCAGCCCGAGAAGTCGTCGGCACCCTGGGTGCTGATTTGCGGGTCAAACTCCCAGAGGGTTTCGCCGGTTTCGGGTGAAAGCGCCATTGCGCGGCTGTGGGAGGTACAGATATACAGGCTGTCGTTAACTTTTAACGGCGTATTCTGGTTGGTAATTTCGGGAGGGGCGTCGGGGCCCGCCTGGTCACCGGTCTGAATGAGCCATACCTCTTCCAGTTGGCCGATGTTTTCAGGGGTGATTTGACTTAACGACGAGTAGTGCGTACCAGCGTTGGTGCCGCCATAGGCAGGCCAGTCGTCGCCGGCTACTTGAGCGGGGTTGACGCTCTCACTACCCGGAGTGTTGTTATTGGCAAGCGTACCACCAATGGTCGTGGGGTCATCAAATTGGCTGGCGATAGCCACCACAATAGCGGCTGCAATGCTGGCGGTCAGCGCGAGGCTTCCGCCTCGTGAACGAAGCGGCTTTCGCCACCAGGGAAGCAGCATAATGATGCCGATGAGCGCAAGAATGGCGACGCGGGGAACCAACTGCCACCAGTCCAGGCCAACTTCCCATAGTGCCCAAAGAAGCGTCGCTATTAAAACTAGCGCATAAAGCCAAAGGGCAGCGCCCCTGCGCATAGCGAGTAAAATACCGGTGGCTGTAATACCAATGCCAACGATCAAATAGTAGGCGCTTCCGCCGAGGCTAATGAGTTTGCCGCCGCCTACCGCTAACGCCAGGCCTGCAACAATAAGTAAGAGGCCTAGCAGTAAGGCAGGCCATTTCCCGCGTGCTCGCGTATTTTCATCCATGAGTGTTCCCCCTGTTTATTACGTTTGACAGCTTATTACGTTTGATAGCTGTTGATGACTAAGCTTGGTACCGGCTCCGACGGGGTTTACCCATCAAACAGGTGACTGCGCTGCGCCGAAAGTACCAGTAATGGATGTGAACTGATCAAACGGCGTTTGATAGCGCATAAAAAAGCCACGCTATAAAGATAGCGTGGCCATGGTGTGTTGCTACTATTTATTCATTCTAACACGGTGTTAGCGCTCTAGTGCCACTAGCATCTTGCCAGTATTGCCACCTTTGAACAGCTCCAAAAACGCATCCGGTGTGCTCTCCAGGCCCTCTTTAACCGTTTCCTTGTAATCAATTTTACCCGCCGTTACTTGGGGAGCCACTTCCTTGAGGAACTCAGGGTAGTGATCCCAATGGTCTGCCACAATAAATCCTTGCATCTTCGCTTTGCGTACAAGCATTTGAGACAGATTACTGGGGCCTGGCGTGGGTTTTTCGGCGTTATAACTTCCGATCATGCCGCAGACCGCAATACGAGCGCCTTCATTGAGCTGGCTTAATGCGGCTTCCAGGCAAATGCCACCCACATTTTCAAAATAAACGTCAATGCCTTCGGGGCTGGCCAGCTGTATCGCATCGCTTAACTCGTGAGCGCTGCGGTCGCGGTAGCTAACGGGCTCAACACCCAACGACTCAAGCCACGCAAGCTTATGCGCTGCACCTGCAATACCGACCACGTGACAACCCTTGGCCTTGGCAAGTTGAACCACTAGTGAGCCCACCGCACCGCTGGCAGCACTTACCAACACATTGTCGCCAGGGCGGCACTCGGCAATGCGGTTAAGGCCGGTCCAGGCAGTCATGCCAGGCATGCCCAATACCCCAAGATATGCCTGCTCGGGTACATCAGCGTTGGGTAGTGGATAAACGCCTGATGAAGAGATCTGAGCGATATCGCGCCAGCCGCCCATATGGCTAACAATATCGCCCTCTTTTAAGCGTTCATCGTTGGAGGCAATAACTTCGCCTATTGCGCCACCTTCCATCGGCTGACCCAACCTGAACGGTGCGACATACGTATGTTGCCCGCTCATGCGGCCGCGCATGTAGGGGTCCACCGAGAGCCAGCGGTTGCGAATACGCACTTCACCTGGGCTGAGATCAGGAAGTGATTGGGAGTCCAGAGTGAACAGTTCACGTTCGGGTAAGCCGTTGGGGTAATCGGATAGGGTAAAGAAATGAGACTTCATGCATAGCTCCTGTCACGTGAAAGCGTATTAACGTACTTGAAACAGATGTACTTGAAGCAGATGTACTTGAAGCATAGAGATCATTACCTTGCGCGCAAGTTCGTTTTTTTTGAAGTCATTTATGGGGTAAGCCAAGTTTTTAAAACACTAGGCAAGAACTGGAGGCAAAAAAACAGGGCGCTCAAATGAGCGCCCTGTAAGGTTCAGCGAATTACAGAAGTGATGTGTCGTTGAGCGGCTAAGGGGTACCACACACTTAGGGGGTGTGCTATCCGTTAATCCAGCAACGTTACCATGACCGGGGCTACTCCTTGGTTCAGCATGCCCAATGTGCGCGCTGCTCGTTTGGATAGATCAATAATCCGCCCTTTTACAAAGGGGCCGCGGTCATTAATCAGCACTTCTACTTCTTGCCCTGTATCAGGGCGGGTTACCAGCACTTTCGTCCCAAACGGTAAGCTAGGATGAGCAGCGGTGAGTGCCTGCTGGTCAAACGCTTCTCCGCTGGCAGTGAGTGCGCCTTGAAAGCGATCACTGTAGTAGGAAGCAACGCCTTCCTGTATATCTGTGTCGTTGGCAAACGCGCTATTTGCTGTCATGGCGATAAGCAGGACAGCTAAACAACTCGTTCGAAATAGTCGTGTAGGGGCTCCCATTGGAGTACCTCAGTTATTCGTATCGAGAGTCTCGTAAGCATCAATGAGGTGCCGGATAGGCGAAGGGATGGTAACGCGCTCTTTCAGAGTCAGCAAGCTTTAAGACGTTCGGTGCAATTGACCCCAAAGTTGCGTGTTTTTTGATGTTCCCGTTATGACCTTGCATTTCAGGGGGTTAATGGGAGATGGCGAAATATGAGTAAAGTTCTTTTGGTACATTAAAATGATACCGCTCATTGAGCATTTTACTTACCATTACGTATTATTCATCTTGCTGAACGACCCATCCTTCCGTCATTGATCAAGGACGCCCTAATGGCTAAATCTTCTCCTTTTGCGCTAATCGTGGTTGCGGTAGGGGGAGCTGTTGTCGGCTTTTTAGCTGCACAAACGCTGTCTTCCGATGCATCTTCCTCTTCCTCGGTGGCGTCTCAATCCGCCGAACAAACGCCAACCGCAGATGCACTGGTGGGGTTGGATAGCATTACGCTTGGCGAGCGACTGCGTGGGGAAATTACGGCCAGTGACCTGCTTAATGGTAATGATGGAAGCCGCTATGACCGCTACATGATGACGCTTGATGAGAGCGATCTGATTGAGTTTAGTTTGCGCGGCGCCCTGAATGGCATCGTAGCGCTTTATGATGACCAGCTTCAGCTATTGAGCGTAGCGCCTACTGCACGCCACCGTATTGAGCAAGCGGGCGATTACATGGTGGTGGTCAGCGGTGCTGATAGCAGCAGTTACGGCCCTTATACGCTGAATAGCCGAGTGGTTGAACTAAGCGATAGCACGGTATTGACCCTTGATGCTCCACTGGACAGCTGGTTGGATGGCACCTCCAGTGAGTATACGCTGACCATCGAAGAAGCTGGCATGTATCAGTTGGAAATGCGTTCCGATGAATTTGATGCGTATCTTGAGCTTAGCGGGCCAAATGGCTATTTCCGGGAGGACGACGATAGCGCGGGTAATTTGGACGCCCGAATTTCAGACTTCCTGGTGCCGGGTGACTACACAGTGACGGCGCGCACATCTTATAACGAAGGTGCTGGCCTTTTCACGCTTACTGCTGAGTCGCGCGAATTACCCGGCGATGGCGAGCTGCGCAACGACGGTAGCATTGTGCCAAATGACTCATTAAATGGTTTGTATAGCGGCCAGAATCTTAGCTATCAGGTTGAAATTGAAGAAGCAGGCATGTACCAGATTGACATGATGTCTGATGATATTGATGCTTACCTGGTGCTCGAAGGTCCTGATGGCTATTACCGTGAAAATGACGATGGCGGTGATAATCTGAATGCCCGTATTGCTGATTTTTTTGAGCCCGGTACTTATCAGTTAACGGCGCGCACTGCTTATGGCAGTGATAGCGGTTTGTTCAGGATTACCTTGGAACCGCAAGAGCTACCTGAGGGGGTCGAACTGCGTAACAGCGGTGCAATCACGCTTGGCGAAACGTTAAACGGTTGGTATACCGGTGAGTCACTGGTGTACGAGCTTGAGCTAGCCGAAAGCTCATTAGTCACCATCAATATGCGCTCCAGCGACTTTGATGCTTATCTGGAACTTGAGGGCGAAGGTGTAGCTGTTAGTGATGACGATGGTGGTGCCGGTACCGATGCGCAACTGCAACAGCAATTGCTGCCGGGCACCTATACGGTCATTGCGCGTGGCTTTAGCACGGCGAGCAGCGGTTTGTTTGAGCTTGACGTAACCGCTGAACCGGCACAAATGCAGCCCAACATGTAATTGATTACGCTATTTTAAGCTGTTGTTCCTCTCCTTGGTGGGCAAGGGCGCTTAAGTATGACTAAACTCAACTTGGCGCCCTACAAAATGCCTTACAAGGAGATAAAATATGCTTCGTTGGAAAATGAGTGTATGTCCCATCGCGGTTCTGCTGCTAAGTGGCTGCCAATCGGCTGATGCTGAAACGGCCGATATCAGTGCCCTCGCATACCAGCCATTGGATAAGCAGTATTCATCTCCTGATTGTCAGGATGAGCATTGTTCAACGGTGAAGATCTCTGCATTAACATTCCCTGATAACCCCGCATTAACAGAGCAGGTGCAAGAGCGCCTGCTTGCGCTTGCCTTGGGTATCACCGATGGCGACGACACGCCCGCTGACGACTGGGATCACTTCGCTGATGAGTTTTTTCATCGTGCTGAAGAGGACAATACCAGGCTGCCTCACCCGATGGCGAGTGAAGCACAGCTGAGTGCCAGCGTGTTTTCCCGTCAGAACGACCTTCTGGTGCTTGAGCTTGATAGCTATGTGATTTATGCAGGCCAGGCCCACGGTTTGCCATCCACGCAATTTATGGTCATTGATGAGCGTTTGGATGAGGTGGTGACTCTCGATGATATGCTCATGGCTGGCGGTCAGGAAGGCTTTGATGAAGCGTTAGCCGAGGCTCATGAGCGTTGGTTGAGTGAGCAGGATGTGGGTGAAGATTTTGCGTCCAGCTGGCCATTTACTAACAGCACCAACGTGGCACCGCTTGAAAAAGAGTGGATGGTAAAATACAACGTGTACGAAATTGCTCCCTATGTGATGGGGCAGCCTGAGTTAACGATCCCTGTTGAGGAATTAAAAGGGATAGTTGAACCTCGTTATTTAGGCCAATGATAGTTGTTAGCGCCATTGGCTTTATAAGGCAATAAAACAGTGGCTGTGGCAGGCAGGAGCACACTGGAAATACACCATCATTCTAAAGCTTCTGCTCTGCTGCCTACTATTAACAATAAAAAGGCATGGATGGCGATGAATCAATCAATGGAAGCACGCCGCTGGGTGTGTTTAGTTATCGTAAACGCGGAAGGAAAATTCTCAGCCAGCTTACCGTTGGTGGACGCTAGCTGAGATGAACGGTGATGCCGATGATGTGTTTAAGCCGAGCTGGTTGCCGGCGCTTATGGCAGGCGTGCTGCTTAGCGAGCCGCTTCTAAACGTCTTCACCGGCCAGCGTTTAAGCAGCCCACCACTACCAGTAGAGCCGCGGTGGGTAAGCGCCAATCCAGTACGCTAACGCCCGCAAGTACCAGCAAAAGGCCCGCTAAAATGGGCACGCCATAGGCAAGACTGCCAACCAGGCTTGCATGCCCCCAGCGCAGGGCTTTATCCCAGGCTACCATGGCGATTCCGTAAGGCCCTAACCCCAATGCAACACCTGCCAGCAGCGCTTCACTGCTGGGTAGAACCAGCTGGCCTTCCATCCCGATACTGGCAAGCGTTGCGATGGCGCAGGCAATCAGCAGCAGGCGAGGAAGAAGCGGCGTAATGCACACGGGTGCGGCCTGGCTTAACCATGAATAGAGTGCCCAGCAGCAGGCGGCAAGCAAGGCGAGCCCATAGCCCAGTGTTGCTCCCCCCAAGCCATTACTTAATGCCTGCGGCACGAGCAAAATGGCGGCACCTGAAAAGGCAACCAGCGCCCCGGTAATACCTGCCAAGCGTATCCGACCAAAGCGACTCCACTGGCTTAACAACACGAAAAGTACTGGCCAGGTGTAAGTGATAAGCGCAGCCTCGGCCGCAGGCGCAAGGCGCATGCCGATGAAGTAAGTGCTTACTGCGCCCAGTATCAACAACGGGATGCCTACCCAGATGCCTAACTGCCAGTTCAGGCTGCAGCGGGTGGTATTAACGCGGCGGCTTAGCGGCAGTGTGGCAAATGCGCCAGCTAATAGTGTTAAAGCTGTTAGCTGCAGGGGCGAAGAAGTGTGAGCTCGTTCAGCAAGCAAGGGGGCCACGCTCCACAGGATGACAGCCACTAACGCGGCGCCAACGCTATACCAACGAGGAAACACAATAGGGGAGTGTGTACGTTGCATGAATGATCTCCTTGCCTGGAACATATGCAATGCAGCATACTCGCCAATAACACATCACAATATCAATCTTTTATGATTGTTTTAATCAATTATGGTGATATATGCGGGCGCCAACGTTAGACCTCACGTTGCTACGTACGCTAGTAGCGATTGCCGATACCGGTAGCGTCACGGCGGCGGCTAAACGGCTGGATTACACGCAGTCCACGGTGAGTATGCAGCTTCAGCGTCTGGAGGCTCAGCTGTCGCTCAGCCTGCATGAACGCGATGGGCGACGTATCCGGTTTACACCTGACGGTGAGCGATTACTTACTCACGCTCGGCGTATTCTGGCGCTTAATGACGAAGCATGGGGCGATATGCAGGCCCAGCAGGTAACCGGGGATCTGACGCTGGGCATTCCAGAAGATTACGCATCGCTGTTGCCATCGGTATTTGCTTACTTTCACCAGCTTTATCCAGCGGTGGGGCTAAAGGTTATTTGCGGAACAAGCGCCCACTTGGTTGACCAGGTAAAAGCTGCTGAGCTTGATTTAGCTCTGGTGACGCGCCAACGTAATTCGCCCGGAGGCGATGTTATCCGCCGTGAGCCGCTGGTCTGGGCGGTGGGCGTTAACCAACAGCCGTTACTCAGCGACCCTATCCCGCTGGCGCTTTACTCGCCAGGCGCCGACGTGTTTCGGGAAGTCGCCGAGCAGGCGCTGCATGGCGCCGGGCGTAACTGGCGGGTGGCGTATACCAGCCAGTCGATGGCGGGGTTGGCACCGATTGTCATTGCCGGGCTTGCCGTTGTCGTGGTGACACGCAGCATGTTGACACCTTCACTGCGCCCGCTGGATGAAAGTAGCGGCCTGCCCGCCTTGCCCATGATCGAGCTGGCGCTGCACCGTGCGCCTCATCGGCCATCCGAGCCAGCTCGGCGCTTGGGCGAGTTGATTCGTGAACAGCTAGCGGCCCCCAGTGAGGCGCTATAAGATCAAGTGTAAAGCGTTGAATGATTAATCGACTTAATATAGCTAGACTAAACGCCATATAACGTTGCTGCCAGGAGTGCTCAATGCACGAATTGGATCACTACATTTATCCACACCGGGTGCTGCATTGGCTGGTGGCCGTCGCCGTGCTACTTGCTCTGGCCAGTGGCTTAACCATCGGAACGATAGGGTATGAACGTACGGTGGCGCTGGTAGGCAACACGTTCACTAACCTGCTTTATACCAGTCATAAAACACTGGGTTTAACGATTTTACTGCTAATGACACTGCGCATTATTACTCGCGTGGCGTTTGTCGTGCCTGACCACGACCCGCCCTTGAATGCGTTTGAGCGTATTGTCAGTACGAGCGTGCATCACCTGCTTTATTTGGCGTTGGTGATGATGCCGCTGCTGGGTTGGGTTGCGACCGCCAGCGGTGGGTATCCGGTTGAGTTTTTTCAGTGGCACCTGCCTGCGCTGATCAGTGAACGCCCAGCGCTTTCTGACCAGCTCTACACATGGCATGGACGTCTTGGCTGGGCCATTGTGGTGTTAATCGTTTTGCACGTGGCGGGAGCGTTATTTCATTGGCGGGTAAAGCGCGATAATGTCACCAAACGTATGAGCCTATTCGACTAGGTTTCAAACGACTGGGTTTCAAGCGACCAGGTTTCAAGCCCAAACCCTCGCAGGGAGCGATGATATATGGGCCTACAGATCGCTTTCATTATCGGTTTGGCCGCCGTGCATATCTTTGCCAGCAGGCTTCGAAAGCTAAGTGCTGTACCTCGCAGCGCTTGGCTTTCATTAGCAGGTGGCGTCTCGGTTGCTTATGTCTTTATTCATATATTTCCTGCCCTTCGCGATGCCCACGAAACCATTAACGCCCATGGGCTGCTGAAGGTGCTGGAGCATAATGCCTATATCGTGGCGCTCATTGGGTTGGCGGTATTTTATGGGCTTGAGCAAGCCGCGACATGCGTTTGTGGCCGGTGGTATTGTGCTTAATGTGTTGAAAGAGGAGTTGCCGGAAGACCGCCATAGCCGCTTTTGGCCTTTTGCGTTAGGCGCGCTTATTAGTACCGTGCTGCTGGTGTTTTCGTAGCGTTTTTTTAAAGTGTCCAACCGGTGCCAAGTCTTGGGTTTAGACAGGCTTTTGATCCTTGCTGGCAATATGGGTGGCCCGCCACACGGTGCTGGGTGTTGCTCCCTGCTCAAAATCTGCACAGCTATCCACGCGTGTTAACACATACGGTTCGCAGGTAATTCGTAGTTCACCCTGCTGACTGAGCGTTTGCCACGTGACGCTTACCTGGCAGGCCGAAGGCGGCTCAGTGAGCGTGACGCGACTCACGTTTAGCTCACTTACAGTGCCGTAGTCATTGAGCCAATTGAGTGCAGCTACCTGGGCACACTGCTGTACGGGCGTAAGGTCTGCGCCGCCGCGATAACAGGGTAGGTAAGGGCGATTGGCCGCTTCGGCATCCAGCAGGCGCGGCAGGTGTTCTTCACTGATTCGCCCATATTTGCGCCGCTGGGGAAATACGATAACGCTGGCGGCCAGCCGACAGCCTCCCAGGTGAGTGCTTTGCCAGACATCGAACGGATGAGCATGTTGCAGCGCCTGCTCGTTAAGCGCTTGATACGTTTTAAAGCCAAACTTGGCGCAGCACTTATCTTTTTTACCGTGAGTACAACACAGGATCAGTGAGCCCTGTAGCGATGTTGAGTACCAATGTTCAAGCGTGATGTTCTGGGTCAGCGCAGTTAGAAAGCCCAGCAGCTCATCGCGAGGCACGTCATAGATGGCCCCTTCGGGCAGCAAGAAAATCCTGTGCTGATGGGATGGTTGGTCGCGACGGTGAATAAGATTGATACGCCGCCCATTGCCCGCAATGCTATCAACCGCTTCCTGTACCGCCTCTGACATATCGCTGGCATGGCGCATGCCGCGTCCCCATTTCTTGCTAGGCCAGCTAATCAGTAAATTACGTTCGGCGTGAGCGCCGTTGCCCGCTAATGGGTCGCCTATGGCAGCACTCTCGACGCTGCAAAATAATGACGCCGCGCTCATAGCGATGCCGTGGCGGTTAACGGGTTATTAGGCAGGCGAGTAGCCGGTGTTGAGCAGTGACCAACGCTGGGTACGCAGACCAGCCGCTGACTGTAAGGATCGCGGATAACGTGAGCATTCAGATCAAAGACCTGCTTCAGGTTATTACGGGTAAACACGTCTTCAGGCTGGCCGCTGTGAACAATTTCGCCGTTACACAGCATTACCAGCCGGTCAGCATAAGCCGCCGCAAGGTTAAGGTCGTGTAAAACCACTAACAGCGTGCGGCCTTTGTCATGGGCGAGGCGCACCAGTAACTCAAGTACATCCACCTGGACTTTTAAATCCAAGAAGGTAGTGGGTTCATCCAGCAGGATCAGCTCGGTTTCCTGCGCGAGCACCATGGCAATCCAGCAGCGCTGGCGCTGACCGCCTGAAAGCGCATCAATCGAGCGGTGAGCAAAGTCGCTGATATCGGCCGTTTGCATGGCATCCTGTACGGCCCGCTCGTCTTTTGCCGACCACTGACGAAAACGGCGCTGATAGGGAAAGCGGCCCAAGCTAACAAGTTCACGAACCGTCATGCCGTCTGGTGCCGTTGGGCTTTGCGGTAAAATACCCAGTTTGCGCGCCACATCACGGGTGGCGTGCTGGTGGATATCCTGCCCATCCAGAATGACCTGGCCACGTTCAGGTATCAGCGTGCGTGCCAGAGTCTTCAGAAGGGTCGATTTGCCGCTGCCGTTAGGGCCCAATAAAGCAGTAACACGGCCTGTCTCAACCGTGAAGTCGACGTCTTTTAAGACGGGCCGGTCAGCATAGCCTGCCGTCAGGTTGATACCGCTAAGCCGCTGTTCGGGCATGGAAAATCGCCGCCTTTTAGTGATAATCATTTGTATCTATGCGCCCAAGTGTGGCATTGTCGCAAGCTTTCTGTCTACTCCAACGAGGCCCTCTTTGCCGGGGCCGGGTGGGTTATGCGCTTTTTGTACGTAATGTTAGCCCTGCTAAGCGGTTTACTGACCAACGCTGCCGTAGGCGATGAGCCCGCGCGCCGGGTGGTGCATCCGTTCGGGGAAACCCTTATCGAAGGCCAGCCTGCGCGGGTCGTGTCGCTGTATCAGGGCGCGACCGATACCGCACTGGCCTTGGGCGTTACGCCCATCGGTGTAGTGGAGTCCTGGGTCGAGCGCCCTATGTATCACTACTTGCGCGATGCGCTGCCCGAAACGGTGCGCTATTTAGGCCTTGAAACCCAGCCTGACCTTGAAGGTGTCGCTGGCCTTCGGCCTGATCTGATTATCGGTGCCGACTATCGCCATGAGCTTGTTTATCCGCTGTTATCGCGAATGGCGCCAACTGTGATTGTAAATACTGGACTTGATTTTAAAGCCCTGCTTACCCTTGTGGGGGCTGCAACCGATCGCGAAGACGCCGCGCACCAGCTACTCATCCAGTGGAATACCCGAGTGGCTGATTTTAAGCGCCAGATCTCAGCCAAGCTGGGCGATGCCTGGCCCCAGCGAGTGGCGATTGTCAGCGTGCGAGCTGATCACGTACGGCTTTATTATCACGGCTTTGCGGCCAGTATTCTTGCCGAGCTCGGGTTCAGCTTGCCTGATAAGCAGGGTAGAGACAGCTGGGGAATCAAGCTTAGCAGCCGCGAAGGCATACCCGCACTTGAGTCCGACGTCATGTTTATGTTCCTGCAGGGCGCTGAGGCGTCCGTCGCGTATACCCTGGCGCAGTGGGCGCAGCATCCTTTGTGGCAAAACCTTACCGCCGTGCGTAATGACCAGGTGTTTGAAGTCGACCCTGTAACGTGGAATATGGGCGGCGGCATTATCGCGGCCAATCATTTGCTGGATGAGCTTTACGCCCATTACCGGCTAGCTCCTTTTTATCCTGAGGAGGGCGTACGTGTTAATCACCCATAGCGCTAAGGGCTGGGGGATGCTCACAAGCGCAGCACTAATGCTGGTGGCTTTTTGGCTGAGCCTTGCGATAGGCCAGATCGAGATGGAGTGGTCCGCTGTTTTCAACGCATTGACGGCCTATCAGCCGGGCAATATTGATCATCTTATTGTGCGTACTGAGCGTTTTTCACGCACGGTGATCGCGGCGTTAGTGGGGGCAAGCCTTGCCGTGGCAGGCGCGTTAATGCAGACCTTAACCCGTAATGCGCTAGCCGCCCCGAGCGTGCTGGGCATTAACGCTGGGGCCATGCTGCTATTGGTGGTGGCAAGCACGTGGTGGGGCTTAAAGTCGCCGTTTGCCTTGGTGTGGGTGGCCTTTTTAGGTGCCGGAGGAGCGGCATTTCTGGTGTATCTATTGGGGCGTAGCCCTGGGCGAGGGCTTTCTTCGGTGCGGGTGGTTCTTGCGGGTGTGGCCATGACGGCGCTGTTTGTTTCACTCGCTCAGGGTGTGCTGATTGCCCATCAGGACCAGTTTGAAAGCCTGCTCTTTTGGTTGGCAGGCTCGGTCGCCGGGCGCGAATTAAGCGCTGTTACCCCGCTATTGCCGCTTTTTGGTGCGGCACTGCTGCTCTGCGCTTTGCTATGCCGTTCCCTGAACCTGCTGGCGCTGGATGATGACGTCGCCACTGGTCTGGGCCAGCGCACCGGTACCATTAAACTTTTAACCGGAAGCGCGGTGATCGTACTGGCCGGTGGGGCGGTGGCTATCGCCGGCATGATTGGCTTTGTAGGACTGATTGTGCCGCATATGGTGCGCGGGATTTTTGGACGTGATCATCACTGGGTATTGCCGGGCTGCGCCTTATTGGGCGCAAGCTTATTGATGTTGGCGGACACCGGCGCACGAGTGTTAATGCCCCCACAGGAAGTGCCGGTGGGCATTATGACCGCGCTGCTCGGAACCCCGTTTTTTCTCTACCTGGCTCGGCGCAGGAGCCTTGGCTTATGACCGCACAACCACGCCTTTGCGCTTTACAACACAGCGATGCGCATCAATCTCGCTGTGTGGTGGCCGTGCTTAGCGTCATACTTTTGGCAAGCCTGCTGCTCTCGGTATCACTGGGCAGTCAGCCCACGGCTTTTATGGATGTGCTGCACGGGTTGATACGCCCCCAGCACAGTGATATCCAACTGATACTTTATGAGCTGCGCCTGCCAAGGACACTGCTGGCCATCTTCGTTGGGGCAGCCCTGGCGGTGTCTGGGCTGATACTCCAGAAACTGGTGCGCAACCCCTTGGCTTCCCCGGATGTCATCGGGATCAGTAGCGGTGCATCTGTGGCGGCGGTGCTGGTGTTAACGTTGGGGGCGGGCGTGATCAGCGAGCGTTGGCTGCCGCTTGCCGCCATGGCCGGGGCGGCACTCGTTGCGCTGGGTATCGTCACGCTTGCCTGGTCGCGCGGAGTAACGCCGACACGCCTGGTGCTGATGGGAATCGGTATTGCGGCGGCCTTGGGCGCCGTTACCACGCTGTTGCTGGTCTTAAGTACCGATACCTCAGCCATGCATGCGTATATCTGGATGACCGGCAGCCTGTATGCGACGCAGTGGCCATCGGTAATAGGCATGGTGTTTTGGGTCGCTTTGGGCCTGCCACTGGCCTTCGTGATGGCGCGCCAGTTGGATGTATTATCGCTGGGGGATGAACTGGCGATTGGCCTGGGGTCACAGGTCACGATGAGTCGTTTAAAGCTATTGGGCTTAAGCGTGATCTTAACCGGGGCGGCGATTGCCTATGCGGGAGGGCTAAGCTTTATCGGCCTGATAGCACCGCACATCGCGCGGCGCCTGGTGGCTAATCGCACAACCGCATTGCTGCCGGTTACCGCGCTCATCGGCGCACTATTACTGCTGTATGCGGACTTAATCGGCCGGCTTGCGTTTTTGCCCCGCGACTTACCGGCGGGCATCTTTGTGGCTGGTATCGGGGCGCCTTTTTTAATCTATCTGCTTTATCGCTGGCAGCGTCATTAATCTTAAGCCATATAACTAATTAATCCTTGGCTATGTACCGATAGGCCGCAGATAAAAAAAGGCGACCCCCAAGAGGCCGCCAATCGATCGCTAGAAGGAATACTAGATGATAGAAAATAGTGGTTAAAAATCGACGCTATAGCCCAGCGTAAAAGTACGTCCGCGACCAGTGAAATAGTAGTCGTCACTGACGCGCGCCGCTTGGGAGTAATAGGTCAGGTACTGCCGGTCAAACATGTTTTCGATACCGAAGCTCGCTCGGCCCAAGGGTAGTTGGTAAGTGAGAGCGGCATCCACCAGGCTGTAGCCATCGAACTCAAGTTCAGGGTCGTCGACGCTGCGGTTAAAGTAATGCGTGCCTTGCAAATGGCTTGATAGCTGATTGTTCCATGCCGCCGACCAGGAAAGCTTGAGCGTGCTGGGCGCGATATTGATCCCGGTAAGCTCGGTATCGACCTGGCCATCGCCGGTAGTATCCGATTTACCCTCGGCATAGGTATAGCTGGCCTTCAGCGTATGGGCGTCGGTAACCTGCATATCGCCGCTAATCTCAACGCCACTAATTTCGGTTTTCTCCCGGCTGCCTACCCACACGCCGTTATCCTGGGTTAAACGCTCGCCGTAATCCGAGTTGGATTCGTAATAGCTAAGCTCAAGCCCATAACGTCCCCAGTCAAACCGAGCGCCGATTTCGCGGTTATCGGTAACGATAGGCTCCAGCTGTAATAGGCTATCAACAGACTGATTGGGGGTTGAAATACTGCGCAGCACGCGACCAACGTCAGGCATGCCAAAGCCTTCCGAGTAATTGGCATAGAGCTGTGCCCAATCGTTAACCTGGAAGACCAGACCCGCATTAAACAGCGTTTCATCGAAGGAGGGTTTTCCGCCTTCAACGCTCACTAAATCCTGGGTTACGTCGCTACGGTCAAGCGTTGCAAAACTATCCACATCCAGTTTTGCATGCTCATGGCGAATGCCGGTTTGCAGCAATAGCCGATCCGTCAGATCCAGGTCGGTCTGCAGGAACGCGGCAATGTTATTGAATTCGCTGTCCGGCACGTAGGTGCGGCTGGTATGGGTCAGCATCTGGCGCGTTTGATCCTGCAGTAAATCCACCCCGGTGGTGAGCGTTAAGCGGTCATCCCACAGCCCGCCCCGGCTAAGCGTGAACTTGGCGCCCAGCTTGTCTGACTCGTTGCGCGTTTGATCATACAGCGTTTCGTCAGCTTCGCCGGGGTAGGGAAACGTGGTGATGGTGTCGAACTGAGCCCGAAACTGTTGGCTGTAAAGCTGGGCATCAAGGGTATTGCCGTACCAGTCGCTATGCGAGTAAGCCGCGCTGATCGTGGTGACTTCGTTATAGCCAGGCTCGCCCAGCGGTGTACCGCGCCTCGCAGTGGTGGGGGTTCCTGCGCTACGGTCGCCCGCAACCGGCACATAGTCATTATGGCCTTCAAGCTCGAAACGATTGACCGAGAGTTCGATATGTTGATCATCGCCCAGCCAGTAGCCGACTTTCGCCAGCACGTCGTAGCTGCGTGAATTTTGCAGCTCGCCTGGGTAGGCAACGCCAATAATCTCGTTGTTACCGTCGAAGAATACGCCGCGCTCGTGGCGTGTAACCGCTGCCAGGTAATCCCAGTTGTCCTGCTGGCCGCTGAGCCGATAATCAATCTGATGACCAAAGCCTTCCGACTCGAAGCGATCATCCGTGGTTAGACGAATGCCAGCATGCTGATTGAAAGAGCCGCTCTCTGCTCGGCGGGTCACGTAGTTAATAATGCCGCCTGTTGCTCCCAAGCCATGCTCGGCACTGGCGCCGTGGATAACCTCTATACGCTCGATCATGCTCAAGTCGATGGTATAGCTGTCTCGGGCGCTGTCACGCAGTGGATTGGATTGCGGTACACCATCGATTAGAAACAGCGGGGAGCGGCCACGGAAGGTTTCTCCGGCATTGGAAAGCTTTTGGCGACTGGGCGAGTAGGATGGAATCAAATTGCTTAGCACTTGCCCTGGGTCTTGGGTGATTGCCAGCTGCTGCTCGATTTGTTCACGGGTAATGATAGTGACTTTTTGCGCCGTTTCCCCTGCGATGCTCTGGTTACGCGTCGCCGATACCACTAACTCAGCTAGTTCATGGGTAGGCGGCTCCTGAGCGGATGAGTGCGCTGGTTGAGACTGTTGAGCATTGGCCAGCGCAGGCCATAAAAGCAGCGGTAGCAAGCGAGCAGGGGTAAGTGTCGAGCGAATAAACATAGCGATTGGGCCCTTACTGGATAGCATTTTTTCGTTTTAATAAAGAGCGAATGTCAGTCTTTCAATATAATGGTAATGTTTATCATTGATATGTGTAAATGATTATGTTTTGAGTTCTGGGTAGGGGCTGAAAAATGCAAATGAAAATCACTTTGCGCATTGACTTGACGAGGTAGTCCGTCACAATTTGCTGCCTATCTTTCTGTCAGGAAGCGCTAATGGAGTTGTTGCAGGTTGTCTTTCGTCATTACCGCTGGCCATTTTTAGGTGCCATTGGTTTAAGCCTTTTAAGCGCGGGCCTCGGGGTCGGCGTCATTGCCTTTATTAATCAACGCTTGATTGAAGTTGGCAGCCCGCTTTCAGCGCTGCCCCAGTTTTTGGGTTTGCTGTTTGTGTTGCTCGTTGTGACGCTGGGGACGCAGTTAGCGATTACCCTGCTGGGTCACTACTTTGTGTATGACCTGCGCACAAGGCTTGTGAAGCGCATTCTGGACACCGATATCGAGCGGCTTGAGCAGTTGGGTAATGCCACGCTGTTGGCGAGTCTTTCAAGTGATGTGCGTAATATCACCATTGGTTTTGTGCGCCTGCCTGAGCTTGTGCAGGGTGCCGTGTTGGCGCTTGCTTCGGTCGCCTATTTGGCGTGGCTTTCACCGAAAATGGTGGTCATTACCGTGATCTGGATTGCGGCCACGATGGGGGTGGGCTGGGTGCTGATTTCGAAGGTATATCGGCACTTTAGCCTGGTACGCGAAAGCGAAGATCGTCTCTACAAAGACTACCAATCCGCCATTGAAGGGCGCAAAGAGTTAGCGCTCAACCGTGACCGGGCTCAGCACTTCTTTGATGCCACCTTCACCCGCAATGCGCGCGAGTACCGCTACCATATTATTCGCGCGGATACGTATCATCTAAGCGCGGGGAACTGGTCCAACATTATGATGCTGGGAGCCATTGGCGTGGTGTTTTTCATGGCCAACGGGCTTGGCTGGGCGACCCCTGCCGTTGCCGCTACGTTTGCATTAACGTTACTGTTCTTACGCACCCCTTTAATTCAAGCCATCGGCGCCTGGCCCACCTTGATAAGTGCACAGGTCGCGTTTGATAAGCTGGCAAGCTTGGAGCTTGCCGAGTATCAGCCGGGCTTTGCGGTTGATGACGCCTTTGCTTCCTGGCAGCGTCTTGAGCTTGTGGATGTGAGCTATCACTATCCTGGCAGTGAGCAGGGCGAAGGATTTCACGTTGGCCCCGTCAACCTGACGCTTGAGCGCGGCGAGCAGGTATTTTTGATTGGCGGTAACGGCAGCGGAAAATCCACCCTGGCGCGTTTGTTAACCGGCTTGTATCAGCCGCAAAGCGGGCATATCAAGGTGGATGGACAGACGCTCACACCGGCGCAGTGGCAAGGGTTCCGAGCGCGATTTGCCAGTGTATTTACCGACTTTCATCAGTTTGACCTAGCGATGGGACCGGACGGGAATAATGCCGACCCTGTGCTGTTGGCAACCTGGCTTGAGCGGTTACAAATGCAGCAAAAGCTGAAGTGGGACGATAATCGGGTCATTAATACCCAGCTTTCCCAAGGGCAGCGCAAGCGCTTGGCACTATTATTGGCGATTGCTGAAGAGCGGGATATTTTACTACTTGATGAGTGGGCCGCCGACCAGGACCCTCAGTTCAGGCGGTTGTTCTACCGAGAACTATTGCCGTACCTGCGTGATATGGGCAAAACGGTGTTTGCGATCAGTCACGATGATAGCTACTTCGTACATGCTGACCGTTTACTGGAAATGTCCCAAGGGCAGCTAAGTGAATTAACCGGCGCGCAGCGCGATCTGGCAAGCCAGGATGCGGTCACTCAGATTAACAGTTGATGTTAAAAATCTGAGGTTAGAAATCTGATATTAGAAATCTAAAGTTAGACAGCCGTTAGGTGGCCCGCTTGCGGGCCACTCGGTCACACCCTTCCAGCGGGCAATTGCTGCACACGCTGAATTCATCAAGTAAATAGCGCAGGCAGCAAAGCTTGCGCACTTGCTTCACCTCATCACTGCCCTTGGGCGTATACGTGCGTACTGGCTCAAAGAGCGGATTGCGCTGGCCATCAATATGGCGTGATTCCAACAGCGCTCGGGCAGCGCTAAGCGCCGCTTGGTTCACTTCCGGGTGTTCGGCAAGTACCTTCACATAGTAATCCAGATAGCCACCGGCGTTGCTCCAGAACACGCGGGGGGCTGCGCCTGAAATGGCGGACAAGCGTTCAATAAGTGGCGCCCAGTGCTGGGTAATTAATTTGGCAAAACGTTCGCTGGAATCCTGAGCGTCCATCAACGCGCCTTCATGAGGTAGCCAAAGCTGCGCTGTACAGCCTTCATCATTCAAAATGACGTGTGCGTCATCCAGCTCTACCGGTAGATCACGGTTAAGAAGCAGGTGAGAGGCGAGGGTAGGCACTGTAAGTGCGCTGAAATGCCACTTCGACCACAGCGACGTAATGGCGCGCTTGTCGCCACCCGGGTAGCGAGCAGCGTAGCGCTCCAGGTCCTGTTCCAGCAGTGCTGTATTGCGCCAGCGCGAAGCCTTTATTGCACCGACCGGTGGCGTGCCGCCAATCAAGGGCGGGGTAAACAGCACAAGCGCGCCCTGATAGCAGTCAGCGAGCGAGGGCAAGGTACGGTTCAGGGCTAGCGGTGGCATAACAAAACTCCCGACATGAACTTGTAAAAGTTCAAGCACACTCGCGCAAACAGTAATGGTAACGATGTGGCATTAGCGCAGGTTGAAAGTGAAGGAGTCAGCTTAATCGATAATGCTTATCAGTTGAAGTGTTAGTTGCGAATCAGTGCGTTTTACAAAAACGCACTTATTGAGCGACCGCGATATTATGCTCGCCGTTAGGATGTTTCATGACCTGCATGGGCAACCCATAAATAGCTTCCAGGGTGCTGTTACTCATCATGTCACTTGGCCTGCCGTGAGCGAGCAAGCGGCCGCTGTGCAGGGCCATCAATTCATCGCAGTAGCGCGAGGCCATATTAATATCGTGCAGAACGATAATAACCCCCAGACCGAGCTCATCGCAGAGCTTGCGAATGAGCGCGAGGACTTCCACCTGGTGAGCAATATCCAGCGCGGCCAGCGGCTCATCAAGCAGCAAAAAGCGGCTACCTTGTGCCAATAGCATGGCAAGCCAGACGCGTTGGCGTTCACCTCCAGAAAGCGTATCGACCAAGCGGTCGGCAAACGCTTCGGTATGGGTGAGCGTGATGGCTCGGTCAATCGCGTCTTTATCTTTCTGGTTATGGCGACCCAGTAGGCCGTGCCACGGGTAGCGGCCAAAAGCGACCAATTCGCGACCGGTTAAATTTTCGGCGCTGGGTAAGTGCTGGGGAAGATAGGCCACCTGGCGCGCAAACTCCCGGTTGCCCCAGGCACTTAGCGAGCGTTGATCAAAATGGATCTCGCCCTGACTTACCGGCTGCTGCTGGGCCAGCAGCTTGATCAGGGTCGATTTTCCCGAGCCGTTATGACCAATCAGGCCGTAGACCTTGCCTTGCTGAAAGGTATGCTCAATGGGCTGTAAAAGGGGCTTGCCGTTGATCGCAAAGGTAGCGCCTTTGACCTCGAACATGGAGAACTCCTGGCCGTCAGAAGGTGATTACGAAAAACCGATTGTATCGTGAATGGTTATCATTTAGTAGCGCTGGTCCAGCGCTTCACGAAAGCGGCTGTCTAATCACGAAGGGGCCCCGCCATACGGGAAAGCACGCCATCTTTGAGCCCGATGGGGTGAATAAGCGCCATTATCACGTGCCCAACCACCAGTGCTAAAAGCAGCCAGGCGAGCGGACTATGTAGTGCGTTGGCCGTCGCTATCATCCATGGGATTTCGCGCTCGGCTGCGCTGAAAAGCGGTAGGCCATAAATATCCAGCGCACCGCCTCTGCCGTACTGGCGCAAGATGGCAAGCGTTGGTAGCGCGATCAGCAGCGCATACAAAGTGACATGCACGCCATGCGCTAGCGCGCCACTTATCCCAAGCGCATACGAAGGACGCTGCTGACGATTTAGCCATGCCCAGCCCGCACGCAGTAACGTCATCACTAAAAGTATAACGCCCAACGAGCCGTGAGGGCCGACGCTTGATAGCAGCAAGGTGAGGGGCGTTTCGCCAAACCCGCGCCACGCCAGCACAACGCTGAACTGAAGCAATACGATAGCGGCCGTTAACCAGTGCAGAGTGCGGCTTATGATGCCGTAGCGCGTAGCGCTGTCCCGCCAGAAGAAGGAGGGGTTTGTTAAAGCAGCAGGGGAGGTTATGTCGGCCATTATTATCTTTCTCGATTCAATAACTGTTTTGATGGTGCGCTGTTACAGCCCTGCAGAGCGGCACTAACGAGGGCATCAATTGTAGTGCTAATCGTTATCATTTAAAATCACGCGCTTATATTCACCCATGACTGATTAAAAAGCCAAGGCGCTTAAATGACCGTGCTGCCTATCGCGTCCACCACACAAGCGTGGACGATTATCCGAGATACCCCGCCATGCTAGATGCAGCCGCCCTTCAAAAAGCGTGCCGTATGTCGCCTGCCAAGGCCGTTTGGTTGCTTAGCCTACCGTTGCTGGTGCTGTTCGGCATTAGTCTTCATGTTCAGGGCGGTATTGTTTCCGGGTTTCAGGCACTGCTGGCGCCTTCGTTTGGAAATACCCATGAGGTATTACTCTATTATGCCTGGTGGCCACGGGTGTGCGTGGCATTGCTGGCTGGCGGCGGTTTGGCGCTGGCGGGTGTGTTGATGCAGCAGGTGCTGCGAAACCCGCTGGCGTCACCCACTACGCTGGGGGTGGCATCGGGTGCTAACCTGGCGTTGCTGGCTACCACGTTGATGGCGCCAGGGCTGCTGGTCATCGGACGTGAGTGGGTGGCGTTAATCGGTGGCGGTTTAGCCGTTGGGCTGGTGTTCGCGCTGACCTGGCGGCGTGGGCTAGCGCCCGTGGTCGTGGTATTGGCTGGGTTGGTGGTTAATCTGTATTTGGGCGCACTTTCGACCGCGCTGTTGCTGTTCAACCATGAGACGCTGGCGGGGCTATTGATTTGGGGGGCGGGGTCGCTTGCCCAGAACGGCTGGAGCGGGGTAGCCACCTTATGGCCCCACCTGGCCATCAGTGCTGTGGCTGCAGGGCTGTTGTTACGCCCACTGGCCGTGTTGGAACTTGACGATGCCAGCGCCAAGAGCCTGGGTATCTCGCTTAAATATCTGCGTTTTGCTGGACTCGGGCTTGCGGTGTTTATTACCGGCAGCGTGGTCAGCGTTGTCGGTATTATTGGCTTTATTGGCTTGGCGGCGCCCAATATTGTGCGCATGGCCGGGGCACGCCGATTAGGCAGCCGCATACTCTGGTCGACGCTGCTGGGCGCGGTACTGCTGGCGACCACGGATCTTCTACTACAGCGCTTTTCGGGCATGCTGACGACGCTGGTTCCCACCGGCGCCATTACCGGCGCGCTGGGTGCACCGCTGCTTTTATGGCTCATTTCTCGACTGAAGCTTCAGGGGGACAGGCCTCCGCAACCCCCGGGGATGTTGGTAAGCCGTCATCCAACGCCGTACCGCTTGGCGATGGGGCTTTTAATCGCGTTATTAATGGCAGCGTGCTTAGGGCTTCTATCAGGCCAGGGTGCCAACGGCTGGGAGTGGGTTAGTCCGGCCCACTGGCAGGTGATGGAGTGGCGCCTGCCCCGAGTCATCGCCGCGGCAGCCAGTGGCTTGATGTTAGCCATCGCCGGAACAGTGCTTCAACGCCTTTCCGCTAACCCTATGGCAAGCCCCGAAGTGCTGGGTATCAGTGGGGGCTGCGCGATTGCGTTGGTCCTGGGTATTTACGTGCTGCCTGCACCGAGCAACGCAGCGCTGATCGGCATTGGAACTCTAGGGGCGTTGACTACGCTGGCCGTGCTAGTGATTTTGAATCGCCGTAGTGGCTTTGTGCCTGAGCGGCTGTTGCTTAGCGGCGTTGCGATTGGCGCACTGTTTGATGCGGTGCGTAGCGTGCTGCTGGCGGGCGGCGACCCGCGGGGGCAGCAGGTTATTGCCTGGCTGGCGGGCTCTACGTATTACGTGGATGTGACCAGCGCGGTGGTCGTGGGAAGTATCGCTGCTGTGTTGGCAGTGATAACCCTTCCTTTTACCCGCTGGCTCGACATCCTGCCGTTGGGCGCGCCGATGGCCCAAGCGCTGGGTGTTTCACTGAATCGAGCAAGGTTGGGGCTGTTGTTGCTGGTGGCACTGTTAACCGCGTGTGCCACGCTGGTCGTCGGGCCGCTCTCGTTTATCGGCCTGCTGGCACCGCACATGGCGCGGTTGGTGGGTTTTTCCCGCGCTCGGCAGCAACTGGTTGGCGCCGCACTGATCGGAATGTTGCTCATGGTGCTGGCCGACTGGGTCGGCCGCCAGATTATGTTTCCGTATGAGATCCCCGCAGGCCTTGTTGCCTCGTTGATTGGCGGCGCCTACTTTATGTGGGGCCTGCGGCGTTTATGAGGCTTACGCGCTTAAGTGTTACCCCTAAGTGTGTTGTTTGAAGTAAACGGCCATCACGTCGAGTACCTTTTCGATATCGGCATCAGCGATATCGCGGTGCACGACAAGACGCGTGGCGTATAGAAGCTCAATTAAAATATCGTGCTGTTTAAGCCATGTTGCAAGAGGCTGAAGGTGCTCTTCCGAAATGTGTATAAACAGCATGTTGGTGGCTTGAGACGTCACCTCTATGCCCGGAAGCAGGGCCAGGCCTTCGGCCAAGCGTGCTGCGCGGCGGTGGTCGTCGGCCAGGTCCTGAATATTGTTATCTAACGCATACTGGCAGGCGGCGGCTATTATTCCTGCCTGGCGCATACCTCCTCCCGCTACCTTGCGCCAGCGGCGGGCGCGCTCGATAAAGTCTCGTGGACCTACCAACGCCGAGCCGATCGGTGCGCCCATCCCTTTTGAAAAGCACAATGAAACGCTATCAAAGGGGCGGCATAGTTGTTCAAGCGGCACCTGGCTTGCAACGGCCGCATTAAAAAGCCGCGCGCCGTCCAGGTGCGTTGCCAAACCTCGTGAACGGGCAAATTCGGTGGCTTGATGAACGTAGGTTTCGGGCAGAACTTTACCGGCAATGGTATTTTCCAACGCCAAAAGACGCGTGCGGGCAAAGTGAACATCATCGGCTTTAATCGCCGCGCTGATTTTCTCTAATGGCAGGCTGCCATCACTGGCATTTTCAATTGGCTGTGGCTGAATACTGCCCAACACCGCAGCGCCGCCGCCTTCATAACGATAGGTGTGGGCTGACTGCCCAACGATATATTCATCACCTCGCTCGCAATGCGCCATCAGTCCCACCAGGTTGCTTTGGGTGCCGCTTGGAAACAGCAGTGCCGCCTGCTTGCCGGTTAAGGTGGCAAGGTGCTCCTGAAACGCATTGACCGTTGGATCATCGCCCCAGACATCGTCACCAAGGGGCGCACTCATCATGGCTTCTAGCATGGCGGCATCGGGTCGGGTGACCGTGTCGCTGCGTAAATCGATCATAAAGATTTCCTTTATAAATAAGTGATTTCTACGTTAACCCACTATGGTTAAAGCTATCGATAAAAACGTTGCGAAGGGGACATGATGGATCTTAAAAGCGGCTATCCGTTTTGGGCGGTAAAGAACGGTCTATTGACTACTTTCCCACAGCTAACCCATGACCATCAATGCGAGGTGGCCGTCATCGGCGGCGGCATAACCGGGGCGCTGATTGCCAATGAACTAAGCCAGCATGGTCATCACGTGGTGGTGGTTGAGCGCCGTGATATAGGCTGGGGAAGCACGGCCGCCAGTACCGCACTGCTGCAGTATGAAATTGATACCCATATGACCGAGCTTGCCGAGCGTTACGGCGAGGCAAACGCGGTGCTTGCCTATCGGGCGTGTGCCGAATCAATTTTTGAGCTTGAAGCCTTGGCGCTTGAGCTGGAGGATGTGGAGTTTGAGCGCCAGCAAAGCCTCTATTATGCAAGCAGTGGGGAAGACGTAGCGTCGTTAAAAGAGGAACTTTTGCTGCGTCAGAAACATGGTTTTAAGGCCAGTTGGCTTGAGCGGGCAACGCTTTTGGAACGCTACGGCTTTGATGCGCCAGGCGCTATTTTAACCGAGCTTGCGGCACGCATGGACCCTTATCGAATGGCCTATCAGCTGTTTGGCAAGATAACCACGCGGGGCAGCAAGGTATACGACCGTACCAGGGTTGAGCGCATGACCCGGCACGGTGAGCATATAGCGCTTACGTTGACGAACGGCGCGACGCTCAACTGCCAGCAGGTCGTGGTGGCCGCAGGCTATGAGTCTCAAGCGTGGCTGCCTGAGCCGATGGCTAAAAACCGGAGCAGCTATGCATTCATTACCGACCCGCTAACGCCTGACATGCTGGGCGAGCTTAAACATACCCTCGTCTGGGAGTCTGCGCGGCCCTATCTTTACTTGCGGACTACTCAAGAGGGTCGGCTGCTGGTGGGCGGCGATGATGATGAGCAGGATATACCCAAGCGCCGCGATGAACGAGTGCTGGAAAAAGCCCAAGGGTTGGCAGATAAGATCAAGATGCTCTGGCCGTCGTTAACGATTAACCCTACCTTTAGTTGGGCGGGCACGTTTGCCGAAACATGCGACGGGCTGCCTTATTTTGGTCCTCATGATTCCCATGGGCCAAACGTGCACTTTGCCATGGCGTACGGCGGAAACGGCATTAGTTACAGCATGATAGGGGCCAAGCTGCTGCGCGCTTTAATTGAAGGAAAACCGCATCCGCTGGCAGAGTTATTTTCGTTTAAACGCCACATTTAAGCCACGTAACGGGCTATGTGATATTGCCACCCCACATTGCCGCTACACGATGAGGGCTGCGCCCATGAACCACTTGCTATTTTTACGTGCCCTTGAGCGTGGCGACCTGCGCTTTGTACATGAACTTAATAATAATCAAAGCATTATGTCGTACTGGTTTGAGGAACCCTACGAATCATTTGATGAGCTGGAAGAGCTTTATAACAAACATATTCATGATAATGCCGAGCGACGTTTTGTAGCGGAAGACAGCACCGGCACGGCGATTGGCTTGGTGGAACTGATTGAAATTGATTACATCCATCGCAGCGCAGAGTTCCAAATCATCATTACTCCGGACCATCAGGGAAAAGGGTTTTCACGTTCGCTGATCCGCCAGGCCCTACACTACTCGTTTACCATCCTGAACCTTCATAAGGTGTTTCTCATCGTCGCAGTGGAGAACGTTAAGGCGATTCATCTTTATGAAGAGAGTGGGTTCATCGAAGAAGGCCACCTGGTTCAGGAGTTCTTTATCAACGGCAAATACCGAGACGTAAAGCGGATGTATATCCTGCAGGAGGCTTATTTAGCAGCGCTTGAAAGCGACGCTACCTAGTGGCTGGCTGATGGGTGGTTTGAATCGACTACTCATGTACAAAAAATAACGCCTCCAAGGGGAGGCGTTGATAGGGAATAAATAGCAGCAGGCTTTAGCAATCGCAAATATAAGCGGCAAAGGCGTCAAACGCTGCGCGCTGCGCAAGCGCGTGCTGTGCCCATACTTCCATAATGTCCGCATTAGTGGCCGGGTACTGAGTCATTGAGTGTTGCATAGCATGCACTCCTGTTAGCAGGGGAGTTAACAACGGTTCTTGTTATGAGGATTTTTGGTTGTGCGTCGCAGCATTGGCTGCGGCGGAGGATAGTAGGCGCTTTTGAGGGTTGATGCTAGTCCTAACGTTGTAGGTAAAAGATGATGGGCTGTAAGTAATGGCTTACAGATTGAGTAGATGAGTGCTTACATTGTTGAATGAAAAAGGTTTTCACAAACAATATAAAAAAGCCTCAGGGTGGCATGAGTTGGATATTTTTTAGCAGTTCGCTGGTGAACTAACGTGTAATTCCCAAAAGCTAAAGCCCATGGCCATATGTCTGGCTTTAAAGCGCCGTCACGGCCCCTCCGTGAGCCTTTACACCTGGAGTAGCTCGCAGCTCCCCATTAAGCGCTGTCTTGGCTAGCGCATGAGCTTTTACAGTTATTTTTGGGTCTATTGGTTAGCTATGGGCCATCATGCACCATTTTATGGGGCATGATTAATAGTTGTGCTGCTTATATTTGCTGCGCTGCACTCTGTGCTCAACCGTTTGTTTTAATAGTTTTTTGCTTTTCGGTTGAGACGAAAGTCTATGTCCTGTGTGATTAAAACTTTGGTCTCAATTTAAGCAATAAGCCTTGCGACACTCGGTACTTGGCAATAATGTTTATTTGTATGATGTATGACGATAAGCCGTGATAGCGCTGTGTGTGAGAGACGACTCTGCTCTCAAGGTTTTAACTAATAACTTATTAGCTTGTGAAATGAGTTGATGTGGCTGTATTCGCAGGTTTGTGAAAGATGCTTAATTTTCGTAAAGATAGGGTACTGAATCGAATGGCAGTGGCAGCCGTTGGAACAGCTTTTTGATAGTGCCAACGAATAAGTATCTTCAAACCGATAAAATCAACAATGAACGCAAAAGGTGAATTTATGTTGCTATCAAAGAAAACAATGATGGGCGTTGGCTCTGCTGGCTTGATTGCAGCATTAGCTATGCACTCCGGCATTGCCATGGCACAAGACGCCCAGATGCGTGGCAATATCCGCGTCGTAATTGGCTCTACTTCTACCGGTGGCGACACTTACCAAAACGCCAGCATCGTTGTTGATCGTCTAGCCGAGCATCTCGGCTTAAATATGAAGGTTGATGCCGTAGGCGCAAGCTCAGCGTTTCGCACACTGGATAGGGATTCTCGGGGCAATACCCTGATGATTTTTCATGATCAATCCTATCTTGGTCATCTCTATGGCGTGCAAGGCTATGACGATATCTTTGAAAAGTACACGATTGGGCCGACTATCGCGATCAACCCCGGCAACGCCTATCTCGTGGCCAAAGACTCTCCTTATGAAACCCTCGACGATATCATCGAGGCGGTAGGTAACGGCGAAACCGTGCGCGTAGCGATCCAGCCTGGCGGCGTTTCCGAGATCGGCTTCAGTGCATTGAAAAATGCCATTGCTATTGAGCACCCCGGACAGGAAGACAATCTGGTAGCCGTTAATACAGGCTCTCAGTCTGATAAAAACCAGCAGCTGTTTGATGGTCAAGCCGATGTCATTAATGGCAGTGTCCAAGCCAATGAGCAATACACCCGTTTACCCGAAGATGATCAGAAAGCCATGCGCTTTGTATGGTTGACAGCACGCCAAGGCACTATCGAGCAGGCGTTGGAAGAGGGTCTTGGCCAGACGACCCGCGAGCAACTTCTTGAATACGTCGAGCCTAATGTGGATGTCACCATGGGTGAAGACGAAAACTTTACCTTCGATAAAGAGTTCTTCTTCCTTTACAACAAAGAGATGGACCAAGGTATCGTAGATCAGATTGATGAGGCGCTTGCTGCAATATATGACGAAGGCAGCATTCAGGAAGCGCAGTTAAATGCGTTCTTTATTCCTGACTTCAACCCCTCAGAAGAGGCTTCTGAATACCTCCAAGAGAAAATGACTCGCTACGAAGAAATCATTAGCAACATCAACTAAGCGGGTAGGCGCTAGTAGCTTGTTACTAGCGCCTATCCATGCGCTGAGCATGGGTATGGGGCCAAGCGTATATACCTTACTTATACGCACGCTGCGTTAATACTTCTGGAGTAAATATGGAGTCAGGGCTGTTTAGTGTTTCGATAGATTTCGAGACTTCACACTTATTCTTTCCCACTATTATTCACTGGATTCTGGGTGGGCTGTTTGCCTTGATTCTAATAACCAAAGTAGCCCCCTTTATGGTTGCGGTTAAGCGAGGAGAGCGCACTTTACCCATTATTGGCGAATCAAGAGACAATTTTCGTTTCTTCGGCACCTTTGCTTTGATAGCCGCGTACTTTTATCTAATGGCGGTTGTCGGTGATCTGTTCCCCTATACGGGCTATGGCTTTCTGTTTGTCTCAATAGCTTTTGTACTTCTCATGTCGCTGCTTTATCTGCATGAGTGGACGAAAAAAGCCCTCGTTATTGTCGTCATCAATGCTGTTGTTGCGCCAACGCTAGCTTGGTTTGTGCTCGCCAAGCTATTCACCATCACACTGCCATAACCAACGCGAGTACCGCCATGGAATTTTTGTCAGTTCTCGATTTTACTTTTTTTCTACTCGTTGGATTTGGCACCCTTGTAGGTATCATTTTCGGCGCGATCCCAGGCATGACGGCTACCATGGCCGTCGCTGTCTGTCTGCCGCTTACCTATGCTTTGGGGTTGAACCATGGCTTGGCACTGTTGCTGGGCCTCTATGTGGGCGGAATTTCAGGCGGTATGGTACCAGCGGTACTTCTGAATATCCCCGGTACGCCTTCTTCGATAACCACCACCTTCGACGGCTATCCTATGGCGCGTAAAGGGGAGGGTGAAAAGGCATTGCGCATTTGTGTCATTGCCTCTGTCATTGGCGGGCTTATTAGCGCAGCCGTACTGTTCCTGTTTGCGCCACTGCTGGCGGATTTTTCGATCAAATTCTCTTATGTAGAGAAGTTCCTGATTATCTTGCTGGCATTGAGCGTTATTGCCTCTCTTTCAAATAGCATGCTGATCGGTATATTTAGCGGCGTCATTGGCGTCTGGCTAAGCCTTATTGGCGATTACAGCATTTCTGACGGTGGTAATGGCCATACGCGGCTGATGTTCGACTTCATGGAACCTTACCTGTTTGAAGGCTTCTCGCTGTTACCGGTGCTAATCGGCATTTTCGGTATTTCCACCATTTTGCTGGAGGCTGAAAAAGGCGTAAAACGCGATGTCGCTGGGCAACGTATTAAAATTGGTAAAGAAGGTGGGTTTTCGCTGTCTATCTTTAAGGGCAGCCTGACCAATCTGACACGCTCTTCTTTTATTGGCACTTTTGTGGGGATGTTGCCGGGCGTGGGTGGCAGTGCTGCTTCCGTTCTCGCCTATACCCAAGAGAAAAACCTGGCACGTAACTCGTCTCAGATGGGCAAAGGAGCGCCACAAGGGTTAATCGCCTCGGAGTCTGCTAATAACGCGCTGACCGGTGGTGCGCTCATCCCCCTGCTCTCGCTTGGCATTCCAGGTGATGCTACCACGGCAGTACTGATTGGCGCCTTTACGCTACAGGGAATACAGGTCGGGCCTCTGTTCATCCCGGAAAATCATGAAACATGGTACGTCATGATGACGGCTTTGGTGCTTGCCAATTTCGTGATGTTCTTTTTGATGTTCTTTGCCATCAAGTACATTGCCAAAGTGGTAATGGTACCCAAACATATTCTCTATCCCATTATTGTGATGATGTGCGTAGTGGGCGCTTACGCCATTAATTACGGCATCATGTTCGATGTTTGGACTCTGCTTATCTTTGGCGTTCTGGGGTATTTGATTCAGAAAATCGGCCTTGAAATAGCGCCACTGATCATCGGCTTTATTCTGGGAAGTCAGGCCGAGGTATATTTTGTAAAAAGCCTTGAATCCTTTGGCACCTACTCGGTCTTCTTCACTAAAAGCCCGATTGCTATGGTGCTATGGGGATTGATCGCTGCCTCTGTGGTGTTTGCAATCATCATGGGCATCAGGTCTCGTGCTCGCCAAAAGATGGAGCTAAGCCAAGCCTCGGGCCCGCACACCGTTTCAGGAAAACACCATGGCTCAAACAATGACTAATTCGCGCGTAATAAAAGTACATCCGAACGATAATGTTGCCATTGTGATTGAGCAGGGCGGGTTGGCTGAAGGTGTGAGTATCAGCGAGGGGTGTACTACCTTGATGCCTATTCCGCAGGGTCACAAGGTGGCATTGACAGCGATTGCCCAGGATAGCCCAGTGATTCGCTATAACGAGGTAATCGGCACCGCCGTGGTTGCTATCGAGCGTGGCGGCCACGTCAATGAAACCAATGTACGCCTGCCGACGGCCCCAGGCCTTGGCGAGCTCTCGTTGGCCACGCGACAGGCGCCAGCTTCCGAACCGCTCGAAGGCTATACCTTCGAAGGGTTTCGCAATCCGGACGGCGGCGTGGGCACCAAGAACGTACTGGGGATTACCACCAGCGTTCAGTGCGTGGCCGGCACCGTGGATTATGTAGTCAGTCGTATCAAGCGTGAATTGCTGCCACGCTTTCCCAATGTTGATGATGTGGTCGGGCTCAACCATAGCTATGGCTGCGGCGTGGCGATCAACGCACCGGCGGCGATTGTGCCTATTCGTACGCTAAAAAATATTGCGCTGAACCCCAACTTCGGTAACGAGATCATGGTGATCGGATTGGGTTGCGAAAAGCTTCAACCCTCGACACTGCTCGAAGATCGCCCGGTCAAAATCTATGAAAACAGCGAAGCCGCCGATCCGGAAGCCAACGTACTGAGCCTTCAGGATGAGAGCTTTGAAGGGTTTGGTGACATGGTCGACGGCATTTTAGCCATGGCCGAGCGCCATTTGGAACGGCTCAACAAGCGCAGCCGTGAGACCTGTCCTGCATCTGATCTTGTGGTAGGTATGCAGTGTGGAGGAAGTGATGCTTTCTCTGGCGTCACTGCGAACCCAGCCGTCGGCTTTGCTACTGATCTGATCGTAAGAGCTGGCGGTAGCGTGATGTTCTCTGAAGTCACGGAAGTGCGCGATGCCATCCACTTGCTAACGCCGCGAGCTATTAACAAGGAAGTGGGAGAAGCGCTGATTGAACAGATGGCTTGGTACGATGATTACCTCTCTCAAGGACAGGCTGATCGTAGTGCCAACCCCTCGCCTGGCAACAAGAAAGGCGGGTTAAGTAATGTCGTTGAAAAGGCGCTTGGTTCGGTGATTAAGTCGGGTAACTCGCCCATTGTGGATGTGATTGGTCCTGGTGAGCGCTTACGGCGTAAAGGACTCACCTTTGCAGCTACACCGGCGAGCGACTTTATTTGTGGGACTCTGCAATTGGCTGCAGGCATGAACATGCAGGTGTTCACCACAGGCCGTGGAACGCCCTATGGTTTGGCAATGGTGCCGGTGCTAAAGGTCTCCACTAATTCACAGTTAGGAAGACGTTGGCACGACATTATCGATTTGGACGCCGGTCGCATCGCCACGGGTGATGCCAGCATTGAAGACGTTGGATGGGAGCTTTTTCATCTGATTCTCGATGTGGCGAGTGGGCGCAAGCAAGCCGCTGCTGATCGATTGGGTATCCATAACGATTTAGTGTTATTTAATCCTGCACCTGTGACGTGAGTGTGGAAAAGACATCCTGGCTGGACTAATAGTACAAGAGGTTAGTGATTTATGTTCCCGAGAATTAAATCCATGAGCGTCGTTCCTGTTGCTGGCTACGATGGGTTTTTGCTCAACTTGAGCGGCGGCCATGCACCATGGTTTATCCGTTGCGTTGTCATTCTTGAAGATGACGCCGGTAATAAAGGGGTAGGTGAAATTCCTTCTAGTGCCGGTATTCTTAAGGGTTTGGAACAGTGCCGGGGTATCGTTGAAGGGTCGCGCATCAACAATATCAAACAAACCCTCAATAACGCGCGCTTGGCATTGGCCAAAAATGGCCGTGAAGAGCGCGGTCGCCAGACGTTTGATCTACGAGTCGCTGTTCACGTTATTACGGGTATCGAGTCCGCATTGTTAGACCTTTATGGCCAAACGTTGCAGCTGCCTGTCGCCGATTTGTTAGGGCAATATGGTCGCCAGCGCGATGAGGTAGAGGCTTTAGGTTATTTGTTTTTACTTGGAGATCCTGGCAAAACCGATCTCCCATATCCTCAAGCATCAGACCCTAAAGATGCGTGGGATGAAGTTCGCTATCAGGAAGCGCTAACGCCTGACGCCGTGGCGAGCTTGGCTAAGGCTGCCTATGAGCGTTACGGATTCAAGGATTTCAAACTTAAAGGCGGTGTGCTGCGCGGTGAAGAAGAAGCTGACTGCATTCGCGCCCTTTATGAAGCCTTCCCTGAGGCGCGCTTGACGTTGGATCCCAACGGCGCATGGAAGCTTGATGAGGCGGTGCGTGTTCTGGACCCGATCAAGCACCTGCTTAGCTATGCAGAAGATCCTTGCGGTCAGGAAGAAAGCTACTCAGGCCGTGAAACCATGGCTGAGTTCAAGAAGCGTACAGGCCTGCCCACAGCAACAAACATGATTGCGACCGACTTTAAGCAATTGCAGTACGCCGTACAACTTAATGCAGTGGATATTCCGCTTGCTGATTGCCATTTCTGGACCATGCAAGGAGCGGTCATGGTTGGCGAATTATGCCACGAGTGGGGTATGACTTGGGGCTCGCACAGCAATAACCATTTTGATATTTCACTTGCGATGATGACGCATGTTGCGGCCGCCTGCCCAGGAGAGATTACGGCGATTGATACCCACTGGATCTGGCAGGATGGGCAGCGTATTACGAAAAATCCGTTTTTAATTCGAGATGGAAAAATTAAGGTTCCTACCACACCTGGCTTAGGAATTGAATTGGATGACGATAAGCTTATGGAAGCACATCGCCTTTATAAAACCCTGGATGTAACGCAACGAAATGACGCCATGGCTATGCAGTTCCTTGTTCCTGATTGGAAGTTTGATCCTAAACGCCCAGCATTGGTTCGTTAAATGAACGGTAAGTCTTGTATGCTAGTCGAGTAGAAGTTTCTCTTACGCTTTGGTTAACTATAATTTTCTTGCTTGTATAAAAGATAGTTGATGTTTCCAAGTTTGCTGCTTATTAATCAGCGTGGTTTTGCTTTTAATTTGCAGCTTACTTGGTGTGTTTCATCAAGTTATAATTAGTGACTTTGCACAATTTGTGTAGAGTAGCAAAACTTTCTGTTCCTGTTCCTGTTGCCATTATCGTGTATCACTTTGACCGGTACGAATGTAGGCAGAGTAAACTATTTGGCTAAGTCTGGACTATAGTCGTATGTTCAACGTATTAAACCCACGCTAGGTTATGGTTGTATGATTAAATACATATGACGTTTGAGGCGGCATACTAATTAATACCGAGATTTGACATAACTATAAAATTAACAACCTGGAGCAGATGTCATGATAAATATCAAAAGCTTATTTGTAGGTTCTGCGTCTGTATCGCTGATCGTAGCCGGTAATGTCGCTTTAGCTAATGAATTTCAAGGGCCTGTTAGGATCGTTGTTCCGTTTGCTCCTGGAGGCACCTCAGATATTCTTGCACGCTACATTGCGCCAGAACTCTCCGAAGCCATTGGTCAACCCGTCATTGTCGAAAATAAGGCGGGGGCAGGGGGGAATATTGGCGCGGACTATGTGGCTAAAGCAAACCCTAACGGGCATACGCTTTTACTTTCGGATCTGACTGCACTACTAGCTGCGCCCAGCGTACTTGATAATGTTGCTTATGATATTGAAAGCGACTTGTCGCCTGTGACGATGGTTTCTTATTCGCCTTATGTGTTAGGCATGTCACAGCAGCATAATTTTGAAAGCTTTGATGATCTTGTCGAGTATTCTCGCAATAATCCTGGTGATATTGCCGTCGCAACATCCGGTGTAGGAGCAAATAATCATATTACTACCGAGCGATTAATCCAGGATTTAGGGCTTGATTGGACGGTCATTGCTTATCGAGGTGGGTCTGATGCTACACGTGCCGTAGTGTCTGGTGAAAGTGATATGTTATTGAACGGTACAACAGCTTCCCTTCCTTTTGTTTTAAATGATCAAATGAATGCGCTAGCAGTAACTGGAGAAGAGCGGTTAGAGGAGCTCCCTGATACGCCAACGTTTCGTGAGCTAGGACTTCCGGGGGAGCTTGATGGAACCTATCAAGGTATTTTGGTAACAGCAGGCAGTCCGCCAGAAGTAGTTGAACGCCTTCAGAAAGAGCTTGCTGATATACTGGCGACTGAAGATTTACAAGCAAAAATTGCCCAACAAGGCGGCCAGGCTCGACCTTCTGAAACCTCTGCTCAGTTACAGGAATGGATGACCGAACAAATGGCAGAGTTAACTGAGTTTATTGCTGGATCTGATATTAAACAATAATTGTTAGCTATTAAGAAGTTTAAATATAAAAATAGAATCCTGCTCTTTGGAGCAGGACTCTCGTTGCCCAAGAAAAGAGAAAAGAAGGATGAGAGTACTCACCAATAGAGATTTTCTGGCAGGGTTAATGTGCCTTGTATTGTCGATATGTGTACTTTGGCAGGCGCAAGACTATAGTTTAGGAACTTTGAGAAATATGGGGCCTGGATATTTGCCAAGAGTCTTGGGCTACTTTCTTGGTGCGCTTGGTGTTCTGATAATAGCTTTTTCAGCCAAGACAGCGACTGATTTTCCGAAAATTAACGTTAGAGCGTTAGTTTGTATTACTGCTGGCATCGTTGTGTTTGCATTCTTAATGAACCCCGCCGGGCTGTTCATTTCAACAATTACGCTTGTTTTTTTGTGCGGTTTAAGTGAGAAAAAGTTCAAGCCAGTAAGGTTGGCTTTGCTATCACTTGCATTATGCCTAATGTCGTATCTAATCTTTATACTGGGGCTTAATATGCCAATTCGCCTTTTTCCTTGGAGTTTCTAATGGAAATTATAAATAATTTGGCACTTGGTATATCCGTTGCTTTTACCCTTGAAAACCTTATGTATTGCGCTTTGGGCGTAACGATTGGAATGTTTATTGGGGTTATCCCGGGTGTTGGCCACCTCGCTGCTATTTCGATGCTCTTGCCCTTAACATATTATGTACCTGCTACAACGGCGCTCGTAATGTTAGCAGGCATTTATTATGGGGCACAATATGGTGGGTCCACGGCGGCAATTCTCCTGAATTTGCCTGGTACACCGTCTTCGTCTGTCATCTGTTTGGACGGCTATCCCATGTCGAAAAATGGGCGGGCTGGTGTTGCGCTTTTTATGACGACGATTGCATCGTTTGTAGGTAGCTTTATTACAGTAATTGTACTGGCTGCTTTTGCACCACCTTTGGCAAATTTTGCCGTTGCTTTTAATTCGGCAGATTATTTTGCCATGATGTTGCTTGGACTCGTGGCTGCTGCAATTCTAGTGCAGGGATCGCCTGCTAAGGGGTTAGCAGCAGTCGTGTTCGGTCTTATGTTAGGGATGGTAGGTACTGACGTAAGTACTGGTATTCAACGATACACGTTTGGGCTTACCTTTCTCTATGATGGTATCAATATTGTAGCCATTGCTATGGGCATTTTTGGTGTTACAGAAGTCATTGCAAATGTTGGTAAAGTGGCCCAGATAAAAAATGATCAAAAAATCACGTTTCGTTCACTTCTACCAACGAAGCGCGATGTTAAAGATAGTGTATTCCCTATATTAAGAGGTACTGGAATAGGTACCGGGATTGGCATATTGCCAGGAACGGGCACGTCAATAGGGTCTTTTATAGCCTATGCCTTGGAAAAAAGAATTTCTAAGGACCCTTCCAAATTCGGCAAAGGGGCGATAGAAGGTATTACTGCGCCTGAAAGTGCAAATAATGCAGCAGCTCAATCTGCTTTTATACCTACTTTAACCTTGGGTATTCCCGGTGATGCAGTTATGGCTCTTATGCTGGGCGCGCTTTTAATCCACGGTATCACGCCAGGGCCTAATGTCATTTCAGATAACCCTGATTTATTTTGGGGATTAGTTGTTAGTTTTTTAATTGGTAATTTACTTCTTTTGATACTTAATATTCCTATGGTGGGGTTATGGGTTCGCTTGTTGAAAATACCTTATCCTATACTTTATCCCGCAATTATTCTGTTTATTGTGATTGGTGTTTATAGTATTAATTATGCCAATATGGATATTATGCTAGTGGCTATGTTTGGCGTTATTGGATGCGTGTTATTAATCTTGGGTTTTGAGCCAGCGCCATTGCTCCTCGGGTATATTTTGGGGCCGATGATGGAAGAAAACTTTCGGCGTGCCATGTTGATAAGCCGGGGAGATTTGATGGTGTTTTTAGAAAGACCTGTTAGCGCAACCTTTTTTGCGTTAATAGCGCTTTTTTTATGTTGGTCAATCTATTCAGCAATTAAGCAAAGGCGTAGCCCAGTTGAGGGTGAGCTTTAGCGTTTTAAACTAATTCTTAAAAAGCTGTTTTTAACCTTGGGAAGTTTTTTAGGTTCTGTCTGAAAAGCTGGCGAGCGAAAGCAAGGCAAAATCGGTAAAGAAACGGAGTTTACTAAAGAGCAAACTGAGCTGATTTTTACGCTGTATTGCCGAACACAGGAAATTTTCAGACAGGGCCTGTGGTTCAGCTACACATTGCTGCCTAGAATTTTTTCATATTAATAATAATTTTCAGTTACTTAGCCAGTAAGCGGCTCCACGTCCTGATCGATAATCCCGGGGGTTGTCTCATTCAGAACCGTCTTAGGCTAAAGTCTAGAGGAAACTTTGTATGATGTATGACAATGTTGGCTATATGATACTGAGATATTCAACCTGGTACTAAATAACTGAGCCACACGAGTCACCGCTCGTCCAGGTTCGCTTACTGTATAAACAAGAGGAGATTACCATGAACTTTTCCAAAGCGACGCTTAAAGCTTCTATTTCTGACGGCCTGCTTTCCTTCCCTGTAACTGATTTCGATGCTGACGGTAAATTTGATGCTGAAAGTTACCGTAAGCGCCTGCTATGGTTGAAAGATTATGAAGTGACCGCACTTTTTGTCGCTGGCGGTACGGGTGAGTTTTTTAATATTACGATCGACGAGTATCGTGAAATTGTTAAGGTGGCTGTTGAAACCATCGATGGAGATGTGCCGGTCATTGCGAGTGCGGGCCAAAATGTCGAGCTAGCGAAAGAGCAGGTTAAAGCCGCCCAAGAAGCAGGCGCCGACGGCATTTTGTTAATGCCTCCCTATCTTACCGAGTGTTCGCAGTCCGGGATTGTTGATTACGCTGCTAGTGTTTGTGAAGCGACTGAGCTAGGTGTTATCTATTATAACCGTGCTAACGGGTATCTGGGTGTAGATGGTGTCAAGGCGTTAGCCGATCGTTGCGATAACCTGGTCGGGTTAAAAGATGGTAAAGGCGATATGCAAACGCTGAACATCACCATCAAAACGCTAGGTGACCGTTTGGCCTATGTTGGCGGCGTGCCAACGGCAGAAATCATTGCTGAAGCTTACTTGGCCATTGGTGTGAGCACCTACTCCTCGGCGGTCTTTAACTTCGTGCCGGAGATGGCCGTGACGTTTTACAAGGCAATGCGTCAAGGCGACAGTGAGTTCGTTAAGAAAGTAACCCGCGAGTTTTTCATTCCTTTCGTTACTTTGCGCGACACCACGCCGGGGTATGCAGTGAGCTTGGTTAAAGCAGGGGCTGGCATCGTGGGCTACCCAGGCGGCAACGTACGCGCCCCCCTGACTATGCCTAATGATCAAGAGATGGGGCAGCTTAAGCAACTGGTTGAGAAAGCAAAGTCTTTTTAAGTATTTCTGTTAGTTCATGAGGGATGGCGTTTTGCCGCCCTCGTGATTTCAAAAGCTGACACCTAAAATGGTTACGCGCTGAAGAAGTAGAATGATGGAGAAGTGTTTATGCCAAGTCACAGTACTCCCACAATAACCGAAATGCGGGTCATACCTGTTGCTGGCCGCGATAGCATGCTGCTCAATATCGGGGGGGCGCATTCGCCTTACTTCACTCGTAACCTGGTTATTTTGAAGGATAGCGCTGGCAACGTTGGCGTCGGCGAGGCACCTGGCGGCGCGACGATTGAGCAATCACTTGAGCAGGCAAGAGAGCTTGTGGTGGGGCAGTCGATTAGCCGTTTACGCTCTATGGTCTCTTCTTTAAGTAATGCGGGGCGAAGCGCTGACTTCGAGGATTTTGGTAAGGGGTCTTGGACCTTTGAGTTGCGCATCAATGCGGTTGCGGCACTAGAAGCCGCTTTGCTCGATCTAATGGGTAAGTTCTTAGGCGTACCGGTTGCTGAGCTATTGGGCAACGGTAAGCAGCGCGATAGCGTCGAAGTACTGGGATACTTGTTCTTCATTGGCGATGGTCACGCCACGCCGCTCGACTTCCGCCGCGGTACGGATGGGGTAAGTCATGAATGGTACCGTCAGCGCGATGAAGCATCGATGACACCTCAGCGTATTGTAGAGTTAGCTCAAGCTGCTCATGATCGCTACGGTTTTAAAGACTTCAAGCTCAAAGGTGGTGCATTGCCGGGCGAGCAGGAAATAGAAGCGGTCAAGGCACTGCATAAAGCTTTCCCTGAAGCGCGCACCACGATTGACCCGAACGGTGCCTGGTCGCTAAATGAAGCCATTCATCTTTGTAAGGATCTGCATGGCGTCATCGCGTACGCAGAAGATCCGTGCGGTGCTGAACAAGGCTTTTCAGGACGAGAAATTCTGGCTGAATTTCGTCATGCCACAGGGTTGCCGGTGGCGACCAACATGGTAGCAACTAACTGGCGTGAAATGGCCCATGCCTTGATGCTTCGCTCAGTGGATATACCGCTGGCCGACCCGCATTTCTGGACACTGTCAGGCGCTGTACGAGTTTCACAGCTTTGTCAGGACCATGGCATGACCTGGGGTTCTCACTCCAATAATCATTTCGATATTTCGTTAGCCATGTTTGCTCACGTGGGCGCAGCGGCGGTAGGACGTACGACGGCCCTGGATACCCATTGGATCTGGCAAGAGGGAGATGCTCGTTTGACGCATAACCCACCCGAGATCGTTGATGGGAAAGTGGCGGTTACTGATGAGCCTGGCTTGGGTATTGAAATTGATATGGATCAGATCGAAAAAGCCCATGAACTTTATCGCAGTTTACCGGCAGGCGGACGCAACGACGCCATGGCGATGCAGCATTTAATTGATGGGTGGACCTTTGATCCAAAAAGGCCAGCATTAGTGCGCTAAGTCGGCTCGAATGACCCAGTCGCCGGAAATAACTTCAAAAAGTGATTGGGCTTATAAACGCTAGATAGAGGTAACTTAACAATGAAAAAATTATTAGGCACGCTAACACTGGCCGTAGGGCTTGTCGCTGGTAGTCAGGCTATTGCGAACGATTACCCTAATAAAAGTATCAATATGATTGTGCCATTCTCGGCCGGTGGTGGTAACGATACCTTTGTCCGGGCGCTTCAGCCGTTGCTTGAGGAACAGCTAGGAGAAACGCTGGTCATTCGCAATATTGCGGGCGGCGGTGGTGCGGTGGGCATGTCTCGTGCAGTCGCTTCTAAGCCCGACGGCTATACATTGCTTGCCGCTAGTAACGCAATGTTGACGCTCGAAGCGATGGGTAACGTCCCGTTTACGCATGATGATTTTGATTTTATTGCGAAAATCATCGAAGAGCCGTACCTCATCGCGGTAAGTGAAGATAGCCCTTACCAGGATCTGGATAGCCTGGTGGAAGCCGCTTCAGATAGCTCTATCCGGATCGGGGCGTCGGGTGTCGGTTCTTCTGCGTACATCACCGCTAATGCTATCGCCAACCGCACCGATTCCAACTTCAACCTTATTCCTTACCCGGGTGGCTCTGAAGCTATCTCCGCCGCTATGGGCGGGCATGTTGAAGCGGTAGTGCTGGGCGGGGCAGAGCTACGTTCAGCGCTGGAATCCGGTCGATTGAATGCGCTTGCGACTACTTACGCCGAACGTAGCGACAATCTACCTGATGTGCCCACCTTTCAGGAGTCTGGTTACGATCTTACGCTTACCGTGTGGCGCGGCATTGTAGCTCCTAAAGGTATTTCTGATGAAGTGAAGGAGCGCTGGGTGACGGCGATTCAGCAGATCATAAGCGACGGCTCTTATGAAGAAACGGCCAGCAACTTAGGTACTGATCTATCGCCTCTTTACGGTGAAGAGCTTGATGTTTTCATCAATGAGTCCGCAGGCGTCATGCGCGAAGCCGCTGGCGATCTAGCCAAGTAAAAGCTCTCTTGTGCAGCCAAGGCCTCTAGGGCTTGGCTGCTTTGTCATTAATCAAAACATGATGGGGCTGCCATTAAGAAGGGGCTGGGGTCTGAATAATGGAACGTGATATTGGAAAGCCGCTATTTAATCTTTTTCTACTGGTCGCTTCGGCAAGTGCTTTTGTGGCAGCTGCAGCGCTACCCAACATTGAAATCGTAGGGGATTTATCACCTGCCTTTTTCCCTCAGCTGTTATCTGGATTGATATTTCTATTTGCTATTCCGTGTCTGATTAAAGATGCGCGAGAATGGTGGATAGCCAAGCAAATACATTCGGATACCCCACATGCTTTACAGGTACGAAGTATCGCGCAATGGCTGTTTGTTGTGGCCTTGCTGGCGGGCTATATCTTTGTATTTGAACGAATTGGATATATCGCCAGCACAGGGCTTTTTACCTTTTTCTGCATAATGGGATTCGTAGTGATAAGCGGCGTATGGTCGACGCTTTCGATGTCTCAACGATGGAAGTCGCTTCTCTCTACCTTGGTGTTTTCCACGATATTAGCCGTAGCTATTTTTTATGTTTTTACCGTTCTTTTCAAAATTCCGCTCCCGACTTAAGCGGGTAGCTCTTTTCCTGAGATTTGGGAGACTTATATGATTTCAGGTTATCTCGATGGCCTAGGTATGGTGCTGCAAATCAGCACGTTACTGGCCATTGCTGGCGGTACTCTGCTCGGCATCATTATGGGGTCGCTCCCCGGCTTGACCTCGGCAATGGCGATAGCGCTACTGTTGCCGGTGACCTTTGGTATGCCGCCCGTCGCGGGAATAGGTATGCTGCTAGGTGCTCTGTGTGGCGCCGGCGCTAGCGGATCAATTCCTGCGATACTGCTTAATATTCCCGGGACCCCCTCATCGGTAGCCACCACCTTCGATGGCTTTCCCATGGCTCAGAAGGGCGAAGCGGGCCGTGCACTTGGCTTGGCGATCGTAGCCTCCTTCTTTGGTGGTGTCGCGAGCATGGTTATTCTCAGCCTATTGGCGCCGCCCATCGCTGAGTTCGCCCTACGATTCGGCCCTGCTGAATACTTTTCTTTGAGTATCTTTGGCTTGGTTATCATTGCTTCTGTCGCTGGTAAGTCGTTACTCAAAGGTTTAATTGCCGGCCTGATCGGCTTTTTTGTATCGACTATCGGAACCGATCCTATTACCGGCGTGGGCCGATTTACCTTTAACGAACTTTCGCTGCTGACAGGGGTTAATTTATTGCCAGCTCTCATTGGCCTATTTGCCGTTTCTCAGGTGCTTAAAGATACATTTGAGTACGACCCTCACGAGCGAATGAAAGAAAGTGCGCATCGCATTGATATTGCACGCCCGCGTTTTATTGAAACGTTGAAACACTGGAAAGCTGTCGTAATCGGTGTGATTTCTGGATCGGTGGTCGGTCCTATCCCAGGCGCCGGGGGGAGTATTGCCTCACTGGTAGCCTATGACCAAGCACGACGTTTTTCCAAAACCCCCGAAAAATTCGGTTCGGGTCATGCGTCGGGTATTGTGTCTGTAGAGAGCGCCAATAATGCATTGCTTGGTGGGGCACTGATACCTACGCTCGCACTGGGGATTCCAGGCGAAGCAGCGACGGCGGTACTGCTCGGTGGGTTGATGATTCAAGGGATCACTCCAGGCCCCCTTCTATTTGCGGATCAAAGTGGCACGGTATACGGCATTTTTCTAGCTTATCTGATCGCCAACATCTTCATGCTATTGATTATGTGTCTCGGTATTAAGCTATTTATTCGGGTGCTTACTGTGCCTAGAAAACAGCTCCTTGCTGCCATTTTAGTGTTCTGCTTTATCGGCGTGTACGGCGTGGATGGAGATGTATTCAATCTTTACTTAATGCTTGGCTTTGGCATTTTAGGCTATTTCCTTAACCGCTATGGTTTCGGGACTGCGCCCGTCATTCTAGGGCTGATTTTAGGGCCGATTGCTGAGTCAAATTTACGTCGAGGGTTACAGTCCTTCCAGGGAGACTGGACACCGTTCTTTACACGTCCCATCAGTATCACCTTCTTGATCATTGCTTTGGCCTTGTTGGTGCTAACGTTGTGGCAGAACTATCGTACCAACCAGAAAAACGCTGCTTCGGGCTAGCTATACTCGAAAGTTATAGCGGTAAAAAAGTGCGCGTCGCGAAAGCGAAGTAGCCTAATTCCTCAGCGCGGTTGAAGACAATCAAAGCAACAAGTTTTGGGTTGTGCTCGCGGTACTGCTAGATGCGCGAGAAAAATGTAAGTAACGCTTGGTCTAAACCGAGAAACTACGAAAACCACTCTCATTTAGGAGGCAAGATGAATCTGACAGGTGAAATGCTCATAGGACAACAGGCTGTTAAAGGTAGCCGTAGTCCCGTTCAGGCAATAAACCCAGCAACCAACGAGCTCCTTGAACCGGCCTATGCGGGTGGTACTCAAGCCGAAGTCGAGCGGGCTTGCGAGTTGGCTTGGAACGCCTTTGATGTTTATCGTGAAACTTCACTTGAGGACCGAGCCAGGTTCTTGGAAACTATCGCTGATGAGATTGAAGTGATTGGCGAGGACCTGATTGAGCGCGCAGTGGCTGAGTCTGGTTTGCCGAAGGCTCGAATTCAGGGGGAGCGCGGGCGCACCTGTGGACAGCTACGTCTGTTTGCAAAAACTGTACGCGCTGGCGAGTGGTTGGACGTACGCATTGATCCGGCTATGCCTGATCGTCAGCCTATGCCACGTTCTGATCTTCGTCAGCGTCATATTGCACTAGGCCCGGTTGTTGTATTTGGTGCGAGTAATTTTCCGCTAGCATTTTCTGTCGCTGGCGGTGATACCGCTTCTGCACTAGCGGCTGGCTGTCCTGTCATCGTTAAGGCTCACGCTGCCCATCCTGGAACCGGTGAGCTGGTTGGCCGTGCTATACAGGCTGCAGTTAAAAAGTGCGCTTTACCAGAAGGTGTTTTCTCGCTGATGTTTGGTTCTGGCCGAGAAGTGGGGACTGCCTTGGTTTCTGATTCACGTGTCAAGGCTGCTGGCTTCACAGGCTCTAGAAGTGGAGGTTTGGCGCTTTGGAAAGCTGCTCAATCACGGCCCGAGCCGATTCCTTTCTACGCTGAAATGAGCTCTATTAATCCGGTTTTCCCGCTACCTGCGGCCCTCAAGTCGCGTGGCGCAGAAATGGGCAAGGCATTTGTTGGCTCACTCAACATGGGCGCAGGCCAGTTCTGTACTAACCCAGGGCTGGTCATTGCGGTTAAGGGGGCCGAGCTAAACACCTTTATCGAAGCCGCAGGTGAGGCCGTTAAAGCGAGTGGCGCGCAAACAATGCTGACGCCAGGTATTTTCGAAGCCTACGAAAGCGGCGTGAAGAGTTTTGCCGACAGTGGTAAGGCGCAAGAAATCGCGCGAGGGCGGAAGGGTGATGGCCCCAACCAGTGTCAAACCGGCTTGTTCGTAGCCAGCGCTCAGGATTTTCTTGGCAATGAAGCATTGCAGGGAGAAGTGTTTGGTTCGACCTCGTTAATCGTTGAGTGTGCTAATACCGCAGAACTCACGCAAGTTGCAGAGCATTTGGAAGGCCAACTGACTGTAACGCTACAGATGGATGATGCTGATCTGGAAGCCGCGCGAGAGTTGTTGCCGACGCTGGAGCGCAAGGCAGGTCGTATTTTGGTTAACGGCTGGCCAACCGGGGTTGAAGTGTGTGATGCAATGGTTCACGGCGGGCCGTTCCCAGCAACATCCGACTCACGTACTACCTCTGTAGGTACGGCAGCAATCTTCCGCTTTCTGCGGCCGGTTTGCTATCAAGACCTTCCTGATGCGCTATTGCCCGCTGCTATTAAACAGGAAAACCCATTAAAACTACGTCGTTTAGTCGATGGTGCACGAGAGAGTTAAGACGTTCGCGTGTATAAATGTTAATGACAACATAGGCCGCTCTCACGAGTGGCCTTTTTAAGCTACGAATATAAAAATATGCACGGTTATATTAAGTCCTTTTATTTCGCCTGAGTATAAAAGCACCTTCATTATGTTTGGAGAAAATATGGCTGACGTTGACTTTGCGACATTGCAAAATACCCTTGAAAAGGCACTATTAAAGGCGGGTCTCACACCAGATGATGCTGCAGTCTGTGCCCAAATTCATGCTGAAAGTACTCGCGATGGTGTCCATTCTCATGGGATTGGCCGGATCCCTCGATTTATTGAATATGTTGGACGTGGATGGATAAATATTAATGCTACGCCAAGCGTTGTACAGCGGTTAGGAGCGATTGAGGTGCTTGACGGAGGCCAAGGCATTGGTGTGCTTAACGCTCTTAGTGCAACAGATCGAGCAATCGCATTAGCGCGTGAACACGGTATGGGGCTGGTAGCGTTACGTGATACTACCCATTGGATGCGTGGAGGAAGTTACGGATGGCGTGCAGTTGAGCAAGGGTTCGCTGCGATTATGTGGACCAATACCGAGTCTTGTATGCCTGCTTGGGGAGGAGTATCGCAGTCTATCGGTAATAATCCATTAGTGATGGCTGTACCGCATAGTTCAGGCCCACTAGTACTCGATATGGCGATGTCCCAATTTTCCTACGGAAAGTTGCAAACAACAGAGTTAAAAGGTGAACAATTACCTATTGATGGTGGTTTCAATGAACGTGGAGAGTTGAGTCGCGATCCTGCAGCTATCGCCGCGACACGGCGCTTGCTTCCAACCGGTTATTGGAAGGGGTCAGGGCTTGCGATTCTACTTGATGCAATGGCCGCTTTACTCGCGCAAGGGAGGCCAAGCCATGAAATTGATGCAGTTCAGCGTGGAAGCGGTGGTGGTAGTTGCCAAGTGTTTATGGTTTTTGATCCAGAGCAGCTGGGTAGCCGTGCGGCCTGTGATGCCCTTGTTGAGGGAATTCAGACGCATTTAGCCGCCACTAGGCCCGCTAAGCAAGGATGCAAAGTACGTTGGCCGGGAGAGTCTACTTTTCGACAGCGATATGGTCGTGAGTTAATCTCAATTGATGATACTTTATGGCAAGCTGTTTGTGAGTTAGCTATCTAGCTGTATGTTAACAAAGGTTAATGATTGTTTGAGATAGTGTATGGTTTGCTAAGTATATATTGGATTTCATCATGATTAGATAGTTTAAATATAGTGGCTAAATAAAACTTGACATCAATGTGTGTGGAGAAGCCATTATCTTAACTAGGCGCCTATGACTGAGGGAGTTGCGATGTTTTATATGAGTTTAAGCCAATTTCCCCCTCATTTGCTGCTAGTAGTCGAGCGCTTTTATGAAATTAATAGATTGACATAAAACATTATTGTGAGGAAGAAACCTGAAACTTTGTATAGCTTTAAATTTAAGCACAGAGTAGTCGCAGCATAAGATGGAAAAGGTATACTGCAAAAGCGATTGCTCTTTTGATGTTAGGTGGTATATGTCGTATGTTCTAATAGACCCCTTGAGTGAGTAAACGCCTGTTGAAAGGGTAGCAGGTCTCCTATGGTGGCTGAAAAAAGCCTCGAGTTAATACCTTATATCAGCCGACCATAGCAAATATCTTTACGTTGAACACGGTAAGGAAACAGTACGGTAGCATGGAGGAAAATTTTTCTTCGCTGGGCATCCTTATAAAGCCTAATAGTACTTATATAACTTTGTTTGTACGATATAGTACAAACAAGTAAATAAATGGAAAGGATCGTTGATATGATCAAACAGACACCTAGTACGGCGTCATTTAAGGTCAATAAAGTCGCTCAGCAGGGCAGTTTGTCTGTTCATGTGGCGGATCAGTTAGAGGCGCTTATCACACAAGGCAAGGTGGCGGTAGGTGATAAATTGCCAACAGAAAATAGCCTTTGTGAATCCTTTGGTGTAAGCCGTACCGTTATCCGAGAAGCCATTACTCATCTAAAATCATTAGGGTTGGTAGAAACCCGGCGTGGTGTAGGTACGTCCGTTCTGCGTTCTTCTAAATTGAAGGCGCTTCCAGCAGAGCGTATCAATCCCACTACGGTGGAAGATATTTTGCATCTTTTGGAGCTGCGCTTAACATTGGAACCTGCGGCCGCCGAGTTGGCAGCCCTGCGCTACGATGATGAAGACCGGCAGCGCTTGGAATTCCAACACCAAGCGTTTGCCAACGCTTATGAAACCAAGTCCCAGGCTCGGGAAGAAGATTATCTATTTCATTTTGCAATTGCTACGGCGACTAAAAACCCTTTTTTTCAATCGTTCTATGAGCAGTGGAGTCAAAGCGTGATTCCACGAGCCAAGCTTCTGAGTAATGATATTAATCCGCTTTCTTCTCAGCGCTATCTGGAGCGGGTGCAAGAAGAGCATGTCCAAATTCTCAATGCTATTTTATGCCGTGATGGCAATGCCGCACGAGAAATGATGCGTCAGCATCTTGGCCGGGCTCGAGATACCTATGCCCAGTATCGTGATTTAAAATAGCGCAGAGAATATCTATCGGCTCTCTCTATCCAGAGAAGCGAATGCCAATTCAGGCCTGAAATGCCATCGGAGGCGCACTCTATGGGCTGCAACTACGTGGCGTAACTGCCAGCGCGCCCATGGTAAGTGTCTATCCTTTACTGGGGCAGCGTTATGGTATGGGGAACGTGGCTGCCGGTGCATTGATGGCGAGCACACTCATGTCCTTTATCACCATCACCATCAGCGTCATCGTTGGTTTGATGACCTATTTTGGCGTGTTGCCTTGATCGCTATTGGCGGCAATAAACGCTTTAGCTCTTGGGTCCTGCAGATAGGCGATATTCAGGCGCAGCCATGGCGTTGTTTGATTGTCAGGGAAAAACAAGTGGCTGGGCGATAGCATGATGTCAAAACGGCGTGCGCTCTCCATTAGTGCCTCCTTCTCTACCGGCGATTTGGCCCATACAAACATGCCGCCTGCCGGTTCAGTGAATACCACCCAACCGACTTGCTTGAGCTGCGTAAGCGCCAGTGCCATCTGGTTGGAGAGCCGGGCCCTTAAGCGTTCAGCGAGTTTTCGATAGCTGCCGTTTTGAAGCAGCGTGATCAGCACCTGCTCAGCAAAACGGGAGGAGGAAATACTGGTCAACATCTTGATATCCACAAGCCGTTGCACTAGTGAAGGCGGGGCGGCTATAAAGCCGACCCGCAGCGATGAGGTGAGCGTTTTGGAAAAGCTGGATAGGTAAATAACCCGTTTAAGACCATCCAGTGCGGCGAGCCGTGTGGTCGGGGTGTGCTGAAAATCAGCGTAGATATCGTCTTCTACAATCGTGAAATCGTACTGCTCGGCGAGCTGTAAAACGCGATGTGCAATCGCCGGTGTGAGCGAACTGCCGGTAGGGTTATGAAACACGCTGTTCACGTAAAAAAGCCTGGGACGGTACTCTGCTAAGAGGGCTTCCAAACGGTTAATATCCGGCCCATCAGCAAGGCGCGGTATTCCTATCACGCGAACGCGCTGTAAATGCAGCAAGCCGAATAGGTTGTAATAGCCCGGCGATTCCACAAACACCACGTCGCCGGGCTCAAGCAGCATTCTCACCAATAAATCCAGTGAATGGCTGCCGCCGCTGGTCATGACAATTTGCTCAGCACTTGCCGATATTGCGAGGGGGCGCAAGCGCTCCTGGATCAAGCTGCGAAGCTCCTGCAGTCCTTGGGGCGTGCTGTATTCAAAAATTCCTGATTGGCTTTTACGCGCCACTTGGCGAATGGCGTAGGTCAGGTCTTCGCTCTCGCGCCAAGCATTAGGCAACCACCCGCAGCCCAGTTTTAGCGAGTGCTCATTAGCGCTAAAAAGCCCCCACAGCCCATTGGTAACTTCTTGAAGAGGGGTAGAGGCTAACGATGGTTGGGGAGTAACGGCAGCGCCATCAGCGATAAAGAACCCGGAGCCGGGTCTTGAGCGAACCAAGCCAATAGCCACCAACCGTTCGTAGGCGTCAATAACCGCGTTACGGCTAATATCGAGCTCTGCCGCTAGGCGGCGTATGGAAGGTAAGCGACGCCCACCCGCTCCATTCTCTTGAATCCAATGGCGAATACTCTCTTCAAGCTGCTGCGCAATCGGGGAAGCGGCATGTCGGTCGACCTGAAGTTTCATAAAAATCTCTGCTGCCGGCCACTGTTCTCAAAAACGCAGGAACAGTGCTTGGGTAATGATGGATAAGTGTACCTTACCTCTAGGCGGGAAGGGTGCGAGCGTAATGGCTTAACCCATGACCCGTTTAGGAAAAAAGATGGACCGATATAACGCGCCTCGGTTGGCTTTTGCACTATGTATGATTACCACTGCGGTTAATTTACAGGCACCGCTTTACGATATTCTGGCGGCGAAAGCAGGCGTAGGCGTGGGCGCAGCCACACTCGCGTTTGCCTGTTACGTCGCGGGCGTCATGCCGGTATTGCTGGGGCTTAATGGGCTGGCGGATCGGGTGGGTCCTAAACCGCTAATTATTGTCGCACTTCTGCTCTGTTTAAGTGCCACTGCGCTAACCCTATTGATGCCTGGCTTGATAACGCTGGGGGTTGCGCGCTTTTTATTAGGCATTGGTACCGGGCTGACCTCAGCCGTCGCGCCTGGATATATGCATCAGTTACTTAATAGTGACGACAGTCGCATGGCAACGACGTACGTAACGTCCAGTACCGCGCTTGGGTTTGGTTTGGGTGCGGCGGTTACCAGTTTGTTTATTCTCCATACGCCCAGTGTGACGCCGCCAAGCCTATGGCTGTATCTGGGCGTAGGCACCATTGCGTTAGTTGCAGTGATGCCACTAAAAAATATCGCACCTGCTGTTACCCAAAGTGCGATGTGGCGACTGCCAGGTTATCCGCCGGGAACACTGAGCTTTGGGCTAGCCATTTTACTTGCATGGGCAACCGTAGGGTTGGTGATTGCTATATTGCCTTCCACGTTAAGCCAGCACGGTTTAACACCCTGGAGTGGTTTTGCCACGTTTGGCATTTGCAGCTGCGGAGTACTGTTTCAGCCTTGGGCACGCGCCTTGGCACCCGTGAAGGCCACGGTGCTGGGGTTGATGATTTTACCTCTCGCCTACGGATTAATTGCCTGGGGCGCCCTTCAGGGGAGCCTGATAGCTGTGTTACTGGGAGCAGTTGCGGCCAGCAGCGCCTGCTATGGGTTTATCTATTTGGGTGGCTTAAGCGGAGTGCTCGCCATTGCTGGCCCGTCTTCTACCCAGACAAGCGCCGGCTATTTTTTGATGGCGTATGTGGGATTTAGCCTCCCGGTAATTACAACGGGAGCCCTTGTTGATTCAGTAGGCCATGTAGCCGCATTGACGCTATTTGGCGTGGCGTTACTGGTGGGCGCCATTGCCACGGTTAGTCTGCTGCTCATCGGCCCGAACAAATCTTCCAAGCGGCTGACGGCCATTCGCCAGCCATAAGCCGTGCGCTTCGCTTACGTGTGTCGCTCAATCAGCAACCCACAAGAGGGCGCTGCCCATAGCGTGTCTGCGGTAAACACCACATCGCACACGACCGGTGCATAGCAGCGCCGCACCTGCTCATCAATCCGTGCGCGAAGCTCATCCTGAGCGGTTAACGACGTGGTGACGCCTTCATCAGGCAGCACCACGTGCACCATAACGTAAAGCAGGCGCCCTGGACGTACCATACGCACACGGACTTCTTGGGTATGCGTTTCTGCCAGTGCCTGAGAGATAGCGTCGCGCACAGGGGCAGCAATGGCTTCTTCGGGCGTTTTATTGAGTAACTCCTTCAGCGCTTGGGAGGCCATGCGTACAGGCACGCCCAAGCACAGCACGACGACCGCAATAACCAGTACCGAATCGATATACGGCACTAGCGTGTTCAAATTTAACTGCTCAAGGAGTACTACCAGGCAGAATGCCGCGAGAACCGCAGCAGAAATCACGCTATTGACGATCCAGTTGAGTTTGTCGGCCGCGATCAGAGGGCTTGCGGTGTAGCGTTGGCTGCGGTGCATTACCCAAGCGGTCAGCGAGCAGGCAAGTGTGGCAAACAGGGCATAGATGACCGCAAGGCCCGCTGCAATCTCTCGCCCGCCTGAGAGGAGCGCGACAATGGCATCGACCAAAGCAAAGATGGAAACACCCAGAATTAATAACCCTTTACACAGGTTAACCAGCGACTCGAAGTAACTGTATCCAAACGGATAAGATTCACTATCAGGACGGCTGGCTAATTTACTCACCTTGATCGTCACTAAAGCTACACTAAAGTAGATTAGGTTAAATAACCCATCGAGCAAAATAGCCTGGGAATTGGAGGCGAGTGTAGCGGTAATCCCGGCACAGCCAATCAAGAACGCCATAAAGGCGGAAAATGCCAGCGTACGCGTTTCTGTTTTCATGGATATTTGGCCCCGCCGCCAGTGATATAACCCGCAAGCATAGCAATATTTGTCATCTTCTAACCAACGAAAGCTATGCATTAAGGCCACAAAGGCGAGTGACAAAGCACTCACAAAGAGAAGGACGTTATGCGTTATGCCAAGGACTTAACCTTTTCGCTATTAACCCCTGAGGACGCTGTCGACCTGTTGGCGTTTGAAACCGCCGAACGTGCCTGGTTTGAGCAGCATATTGAAGCGCGTTATAGGCATTTTTATACGCCTCAAGGCGTCTCACAGCATATTGTTGAGTGCCTTTCCCTGAATGCCCAGCGTCGAATGAGCCCGCTGTTGATACGCAATAGAGGAATGCTTATAGGCCGCGCCAATTTGCGCGATATTGACGAAAACCAAGCGAAGGTAGGTTATCGCATTGCAAAAAGTGCCTGTGGTCAAGGAGTTGCTTATAGGGCGCTTAAGCATCTAATGAAGGAAGCGCGTGGTGTCTATGGTCTCACTACGCTAACGGCGATTGTTTCTGTCGAGAACGATGCCTCTCAGCACGTGTTGCAGAAAGCCAGCTTCGATGCCATGGATATCTTGCCAGCGCACTCCCGAGTGGCCGACAAGCGCGTTGATTGCCTGGTATATCAGTGTGTCTTGAATGCAATCTGCTGAAAGCGGCGTTATAGAGCCCAGCAACGCTCTGTGCTGCGTACCTTGGTAACGTTAAAAAGCGTGTACTACCTTGAAGGCATGCCGTTGATCAATACGCAGCCAATCAGGAGGGGCTAACGATGCCAATGTTAAGCGCGGGGACAGAACAGGGAACGCCGGTAGAGATTTATTACGAGGTATATGGTGCAGGCAAACCTGTGGTGCTTATCCATGGATGGCCATTAAGCGGTCGTTCTTGGGAAAAGCAGGTACCAGCGCTAGTGCAGGCGGGTTATAAAGTCATTACCTATGATCGCCGTGGGTTTGGCAAATCAACCCAGACAGACGGCGGCTATCACTACGATACGCTTGCGAGTGACCTAAAAAAGCTCATTGATACGCTGGACCTGCACGATGTTACGCTAGTGGGTTTCTCAATGGGCGGTGGCGAAGTGGCCCGCTATCTTGGAAGTTACGGCACTAGCCGCGTGACAAAATGCGTATTTTCCGCCGCCGTTCCTCCGTATCTTTATAAGGCAGATGACAACCCGGAAGGCGGTCTGGACGATGCGACCATTAACGGGTTTTTGGAAGGTGTCAGCGGTGATCGAATCGCTTTTCTGGAAGACTTCACCAAAGATTTTTTCTCAACCGCGGAGAACAGCGATTTAATCAGCGAGCCCAATCGGCTTTATCATCGCGATATCGCCGCCTTTGCCTCGCCGCTAGCCACCTATGAGTGCGTTAAAGCGTTTAGCTATACCGACTTTCGCAAAGACCTGCCCAAAATCGACGTGCCTACGCTGATACTCCATGGCGACGGCGATCAAATCGTTCCGTTTGAGGTTAGCGGTAAGCGTGCCGCCGAGCTTTTACCCAAGTCCCAAACGTATGTTATTAAAGGCGGCCCGCATGCGATTAACGCCACCCACGCTGATGAGTTTAATAAAGCGCTGATTAATTTTCTTAATGCTTAATGGCTAATGGTTGTAACGCGCTTCTAACGCCGCCTTGATAGGCGGCGTTTTCGTTGGGGAAAACTGAACTGGGATTTCACCAAAGCAGAAAATCGGCTAAAACAATAAATTGTATTTTTGAGACGTAAAGTGCAATTATGACGCCTGAGATCGACTCATCAATCAATAACGACAATCGTCAGATACGGCGGCGAACTATGCACAATATTGAGAAGCTAACCCACTACACGCACGGCTATTTGACGTTCAAGGGCCATGATTACGCGATTATCGAACTACCCAAATTACTCGGCGAGGCGCTTCACAAGCTGCCCTATGTGCTGCGCCTTCTGCTTGAAAATATTATGCGTAATACGACGGGGGAGGAGCGTAAGCGCAGTGCTCAAGCGCTTTTGAGGTGGCTGGAAAACGGCACGAGCAGTGATGAAATCGCTTTTCAGCCGGGGCGGATATTGATGCACGATACAACGAGTACACCTGCGTTAGTGGATATTGCCGCTATGCGTGACGTGATACGTGAGGCGGGTGGTGACCCTGAAGTGCTTAAGCCGCATTTGCCGGTAGATGTTTCAGTAGATCATTCGCTTGCTGTAGAAGTGTTCGCCAGCATCAGCGCCTCAGAAGACAACCTTCAGCATGAAATGCGCCGTAATCACGAGCGGTATCGTTTTTTACGCTGGGCCTCCTGCGCACTTGAAGGCGTGACCATTCACCCGCCGGGCACCGGTATTATGCACACGCTAAACCTTGAGCAACTGGCCACCGTCGTAACCACTCAAGAGCGGGATGATGAGTGCTGGATGGTGCCCGATACGATGATAGGTACCGATAGCCATACGCCAATGATTAACGGCATTGGTGTATTGGGCTGGGGAGTAGGTGGCCTGGAGGCGGAAACGGTAATGTTTGGTGTACCCACCATGCTACGCATTCCTGACGTGGTGGGGGTTAAGTTGACAGGCACACTGGCGCCACATGCACAGGCCACCGACTTGGCGCTGATAGTCACTCAGCGCTTGAGGGCGCTGAACGTAACGGGCAAGTTCGTTGAGTTTTTTGGACCGGGCGTGAGCACATTAACGGCCGGTGATCGTGCAGTCGTGGCAAATATGGCGCCTGAGTACGGCGCCACTACCGGTTTTTTTGCGGTGGATGAGCAAACCCTGCGCTATCTTGACCAAACAGGGCGTTCAAGAGAAGCCGTTGAACGGGTAAAGCACTATTGCCAAGCGACAGGGCTTTGGTTTGAAGCCGATGAGCAGCCTACCTATACACAGTGTATAGAGATTGATTTAAGCGTTATTGGTGTACAGGTCGCCGGGCCTACGCGACCCCAGGATGTGCATGGCTACACCGATGTGGGAGAAGTGTTGTCACAGCTTGAATTTAAGCCAAGTGCAGTATCTCACCGCGCAGTTTCAGACCTGCCCCGCCACCCCGTAGCGATTGCTGCCATTACCAGCTGCACCAACACGAGCGATCCACGCCTTATTATCACCGCAGGGCTATTGGCCAGAAAGGCTCGCCGCTATGGGTTAACACCGCCTGCTTGGGTAAAAACCTCGCTTGCTCCAGGCTCACCAGCAGCGGCTACCTATCTCAAGCGGGCGGGGCTAATGGAAGATCTGGCCGCTATCGGTTTTGATATCGTCGGGTATGGGTGTACCACCTGCATCGGTAACTCGGGGCCATTGACCCCAGAGATCAGGCAGGCACAGAAAGCAGGCAACTGCCGTGCAGTAGCGATGCTGTCGGGTAATCGAAACTTCCCAGGCCGTGTGCACCCAGACCTTGATCTGGGTTTTATCATGTCGCCTGCGCTGGTCGTGGGTTTTGCCTTGGCAGGTAATGCCGAGCATGATTTCAAGCAGCCACTGGCGGAGTATGACGGTAGGAGTATCTACCTGCGTGACTTATGGCCTGCTAGGGATGACGTCGATGCCGCATTAGCCAAGGCGCTGAACGCTGCCGATTTTGCAAAAGATTTCAAACAGGCAAGCCGTAACGCCCGTTGGGAGGCTCTGGATGCGCCTAAAACAGCGACCTTCCCATGGGAGGAAGCCTCTAACACGCTGCGCCGCCCACCGTTTGCTTCGGTATCCGAGGGCAGCCAGCTAGGCCATTACACTGCTTACCCGCTGCTGATAGTCGGTGATGATGTCACGACCGACCATATCTCACCTGCCAGCGCCATTCCGGCTGATAGCCGTGTCGCTGACTATCTGGTTGAGCGCGGTGAACGTCGTGACGATCTGAACGTATTTGCCTCACGCCGGGGCAATTGGGAGGTCATGGTAAGGGCCGCCTTCCACAATAAAACGTTAAAAAACTATCTCGCCCCTGATGCACCGGTTGCACATACGCGTCATCTACCCAGCGGCGATGTTATGCCTCTTTTTGAGGCAGCCAGGCGCTACCGTGAAGCCAATGAATCCGTTGTGATCGTCGCGGGTGAGCGCTACGGTATGGGGTCATCGCGAGACTGGGCTGCAAAAGGTCAGCGGTTGCTGGGCGTTCGTGCGGTGCTCGCCGCAAGTTTTGAGCGTATTCACCGCTCAAACTTGATCAGCATGGGAATTTTGCCACTGAACTTACCCGCGGGCGTTAGCTCAACCACGCTGAATATTGAGCCGGGTGATCAAATCGACATTCAGGCGCAGGCCGAAACGCTAACCCCTCGTGCTCGAATTACGGTTAATATTTTAAGAGCGCAAGGCGAGATAGAGTCGCTAATGACTATCGCCCAGGTCGATACGCAGGCAGAAATTGTACTGCTTAAAGAAGGCGGCGTTATTCCCTCTCTACTGAAAAAAACATTGGCCTGAGTAATGCTGGCCAAACCCTTCATAAGGAAAGTGATAAGTGAACGATATTAACAAGCTAAGAGAGCTAATGGCGCCTACCGGCGTGTTGCGCACCACTATTAACGTGGGTAACCCAATTTTGGCGGGGCTCGATGCTGATCAGCAGCCCTACGGCGTTTCGGTTGATTTGGCAAAGATGATTGCGCACAGGCTGGACGTTGAGCTTGAGCTTCAAGTATATGCTTCCGCCGGTGAGGCCGTTGCCGTTGTCAGCGATGAAAAGGCCGATATGGGCTTTTTTGCGCTAGACCCCAAACGCGCTGAAAGTATTCAATTCACCGCGCCCTACGTGCTGATAGAAGGCTGCTATCTGGTGCGCGAGGATTCGCCGATTACTGATCAGCAAGAGGCTGACCGCCATGGTCAGAAGATCGTGGTTGGTAAGGGCAGTGCTTATGATCTTTACCTTAGCCGCGCTATTCAACACGCCGAGCTGGTTAGAGCACCTACTTCTCCGAAAGTGGTGGCGTTCTTTATTGAACACAAGCTGGATATCGCCGCAGGCGTGAAGCAGCAGCTGGAAGCGGGTATTGAGGAGTTTGGTGGTTTGCGGCTGTTGCCTGGGCACTTTATGACGATCCAGCAGGCGATGGGCGTTCCGAAAAACCGGCCTCGGGAAGCCGCTGCTTTTCTATCCGCGTTTATTGAAGAGGCAAAAGCGGAAGGGGATGTTGCTCGCTTGTTAGCCAAGCATAATATTCAGGGTGCTTCGGTCGCGCCAAGCGCGTAAAGGATAGGTCGTGGTTAATAGTGCATCACCTCTTACCGCTGAGCTTTTGGCAAAGCGTATTCACACGTTGATTAATGAAGAGGCTATACCCGTAGGGAGCCACCTGACGGAGGCGAGCTATGTAACGAAATTGAAGGTCTCCCGAACACCCATTCGCGCGGCCTTTCAGTTTTTGGAAGAGCAGGGGGTGGTGAAGCGTCAGCCTAATCGCGGCTTCTTTTTAGTGGATACCAAGCGTGGGCTTTTTGCCGATGCTGACGAGCCGCTAGAGCAAGGGTCTTCTATCTCGCCACTATGTTTTACGATTGGCGTCGATTATTTAAAGAATCAGATCGCCGGGAAAATTACCGAGGCGGAACTTGCTAAAAAATATACGCTTGGTCGTAGCACGGTCCTTCAAGCGATGCATGCCATGGAGGCCGAAGGCTGGGTGTCCAGGCTTTTGGGCTATGGCTGGGAATTTAACGAATTCTTAACCTCTCAAGCAACGTATGATCAGTGTTTTCGTTTTCGTCTGTTAATTGAGCCCGCCGCGTTAAGAGAGCCTGGCTACCAGGTTAATGAAAAAGTCTTCGGTCAGTTAAGGCAGTCATTAACCGAGGCCGTGTCTGAAGAAGGTAGCACGATCTCTGAACGCCAAATGTATATAAACGGCACCTACTTCCATGAAAGCATCGTTAATGGCTCAAATAACCAGTTTCTGATTGAGAGCCTTAAACGCGCTAACCGGTTGCGTCGCCTGATTGAATACCACGTTTATGCCCGGCGTGAATCGCCAGTGCCCGAGTATAAAGAGCACTTGGCGATTCTTGATCTGCTGGAGGCGGGGGATAATCAACAAGCGGCTGTTTATCTAACGGAACACCTGGAGCGAACGCGTCAGGAAAAAATGCGCATTGCTCAAGGTATCTTTGCCCGTTAACGGCGCGGCAGGGAAAGATGAAGCTGCTTCTTGCATGGGTATCTTCGCCTATGTGGCTTATTCCTCAATCCACACATCAACCCCTTTAAAACTCACCTTCCAGGTGCGTAGCGTGACGCTGTCATCTTCCAGGCACTGACCATCTTCTAAACGAAAATGCTGCTTGTAGAGGGGGGAAGCCACCACGGCGGCGCCCTTTATATCGCCCACAATGCCGTGGGCGATGACATTGGCGTTGGAAAACGGGTCGTGGTGGTCAATGGCGTAAAGTTCACGCGGGTGGCCGGGTAGGTAGAATAGCGCGACTTGCTTTGGCCCCTGTGGCGTTTCAAACCACGCAGCAACCCCGGAAAACGCGACCAAATCGGCTTTACTGCACAGTTTCTGGCCGGTCGGTACCTGTCTGCTTTGTGTAACCATTGCTTGCTTCATTGCGGTAGCGGTCATGGAGTAGCCCTTTGAAATGATGACGATTAGGCAGGCCGTAGCTGGCCGCGCTCACTGGTCATGATGATTGACGGATCTGGGCGGCTGTCGTTGACGTAGCTTCTAAAGCGCTTGAGTTTATCCGGGTCGCTGATGGCGCCTGCCCATTCGCACTGATAGTTATCCACTACGGTTTGCATCTGGCGCTCCAGTTCCTCGCCCATGCCCAGGCTGTCGTCGAGAATCACTTCTTTTAGATACTCCAGCCCGCCTTCCAGGTTTTCCCGCCATACCGAGGTGCGCTGCAAGCGATCCGCCGTGCGCACGTAGAACATCAAAAAGCGGTCGATGGTGCGGTAGAGGGCTTCATTGTCAAGATCGGTGGCAAACAGCTCGGCATGGCGTGGGCGCATGCCGCCGTTGCCGCACACGTAGAGGTTCCAGCCGTTTTCGGTGGCGATAATCCCGATATCCTTGCTTTGCGCTTCGGCGCACTCGCGGGTACAGCCTGATACGCCAAACTTGATCTTGTGCGGTGCACGAAGGCCCTTGTAGCGGTTCTCAAGTTTGATCGCCATGCCCACGCTGTCCTGCACGCCGTAACGACACCAGGTGCTGCCCACGCAGGATTTCACCGTACGCAGCGACTTGCCGTAGGCGTGGCCGGTTTCAAAGCCGGCCTCGATCAGCTCGCCCCAGATATCAGGCAGGTCCTCCAGGCGGGCGCCGAACAGGTCAATCCGCTGGCCGCCGGTGATCTTGCTATAAAGGCTGTACTTTTGAGCCACCTGGCCCAGCACCACCAGTTTATCCGGCGTGATTTCCCCGCCTGCGATGCGCGGTACTACCGAGTAGGTGCCGTTCTTCTGCATATTGGCCATGAAGGTATCGTTGGTATCCTGCAGCGGAATATGCGCGGCATCGGTAATCGGCTCGTTGAAGCAGGAGGCCAGAATGGAACCCACGGCGGGCTTGCAGATATCGCAGCCCAAGTGGTGGGCGCCAGAAGCACCGTGCTTTTCGATCAGTTCGCTGAAGGTTTTGATACCTTCCACACGCACGATGTCGTAAAGCTCTTGGCGGGTGTGCTGAAAGTGCTCGCAAATCGACTTGTCCACCTCAACGCCGCGTGCGGCCAGCTCATGATCCACCACGCTTTTCAAAAGCGATGCGCAGCCACCGCAGCCGGTGCTGGCGCGGGTATCACCTTTCACGGATGCCAAGTCGCTGGCGCCAGCATCAATGGCCGCGAAAATGCTGCCCTTGGTCACGTTATGGCACGAGCAGATCATCGCCGTTTCCGGCAGCGCGTCCGGGCCCAGTGCTGGCGCAGCGCCGCTTTGAGGCAGAATCAGCGAGGCGGGCTCTTTGGGTAGCTCGATACCGTTGGCGTAGTACTGAAGCAAGGTGTCGTAGACGCTGTTATCGCCCACCAGCATGGCGCCCAAGAGCTTCTTGCCGTCGCTTGAGACCACCATCTTGCGGTAAATCTGGGTAAGTGGGTCAAGGTAGCGAAACATCCGCGCGCCGGGATTTTGGTTGCCGTGGGCATCGCCAATCGAGCCGACGTCCACACCCAGCAGTTTAAGCTTGGTGCTCATATCGGCACCAACAAAAGAAGCGTTGCCGTCGGTGAGTGTCGAAAGCGCTGTCTTTGCCATCTGATAGCCAGGCGCCACCAGGCCAAAAATGCTCTGATTCCACAGCGCCACTTCGCCAATGGCTAAAATCGCCGGGTCGCTGGTTTGACACTGATCGTTGATCACCACGCCGCCGCGCTCGCCGATTTCTAGGCTGCACTCCCGGGCCAACTGGTCCCGGGGGCGAATACCCGCCGAGAACACGATCAGGTCGGTTTCCAGTATTTTGTCATCCTGAAACACCATGCGATGGCGGCTGGCTGCACCATCTTCAATGCGCTGAGTGGCCCGCTCGGTCAGTACCTGAACACCCAAGGCTTCGATTTTTTCGCGCAGCAGCTCGCCGCCCTCAGCATCTACCTGCATGGGCATCAGGCGTGGAGCGAACTCGATCACCGCGGTTTCCAGATTCAATCCGCGCAGTGCGTTGGCAGCTTCCAAACCTAACAGGCCGCCGCCCACCACGACACCGGTGGCGGCACTTTGCGCCGCGTCGCGTATGGCGTCCAGGTCATCCAGCGTGCGATACACCAGGCAGCCTTCGCGATCATTGCCGGGAATGGGTGGCACGAAGGGGTAGGAGCCGGTGGCCAGTACCAGGTGATCGTAGGCGTAATGGCCGCGCTCGGTGGCCACCGTTTTTGCTGCGCGGTCGATGGATACAACCGCTTCGCTGCTGTTGAACGTCACGCCATGGCGTGCGTAGTAATCGGCATCGCAGAGGGCCAGCGCTTCGGCGTCGCGGCCTTTGAAGTATTCGGAAAGGTGCACGCGGTCGTAGGCGCGGTGGCGCTCTTCGCCAAACACGGTGACGTTCATCTGCGTCAGGGCGCCGTTTTCAACCAGCTGCTCGACCAGATGGTGGCCGACCATACCGTTACCAATAATAACCACGTTGCGTTTAGAAGTGGTGGACATGGCTAAGCTGCCTCCAGCGTCGATGAGGGAGTGGACGGATTATCAAGAAGCAGGGCGTTGGCATCGGCTTCACCAAACAGCAGCGCCTGGCGGCAAGTGCCAAGATTGGTTTTGGCCAGCGCCTGGGCGAAATACCAGGGGCCAGAATGGGTATCTCCATACAGCACGGCGCCTTCCAGCTTGCCATTGCGCAGTAACAGGCGGCGGTAATCTCCGCTTTCTGGGTCGCTGTAATGCAGTACTTCATGCTCTGGCGCCGCCACGATGGGGCCAAATGCGTAGAGGGCCACCCCGCTGATTTTAAGCTTGGTGGCGGTCGGCGCTTCACGGTAGCGGGCGCTGCCATCGCCGCACAGGGTGTTGGCTAACACATCCACCTGGCGCCAGATCGGCTCGACCAAGCCGTAGGTGTGCTGCTCGAACTGGCAACACTCGCCCAATGCATGAATATGCGGGTCAGAGGTAGTGAGCGTGTCATCAACCATAATGGCGCGCTGCGTTGCCAGGCCTGCCTGATGGCCCAGCTCTGCGTTAGGCGTAACGCCGGTTGCCACGATAACGCTCTGAGCAGGCAGGCGATGGCCATCCTCGAGTACGACAGCGGTTAAGCTTCCCGCGCCGTCGTCTTCAAAGTGGCTGATGCGTGCGTGGGTGAAAATATTTAAGCCACGCTTGGCAAGCGTCGTTTCAAGCAGCTCAGCGGCCACGCTATCCAGCTGACGATTCATTAATCGCTCGCTGCGTTGTAGAACGCTGACGCTGGCGCCACGCTTGCGAAGCCCTTCGGCGGCCTCCAGGCCCAACAGCCCGCCGCCGACCACGACACACTCGCCGCCCTGTCGGGCAAGCGTTGCGAGCGTGTCGGCATCTTGCAGGGTACGAAACCCATACACGCCGTTAAGGTTAATGCCGGGTACCTCAGGTAGCGTCGGGCGTGAGCCGGTGGCAATCACCAGGCGGTCATAAGTCAGCGTACGGCAGGTGGTGACAACGCGCTGCTCTGCACGGTCGATCTCCAGCACGCATTCATTCAGGTGCAGGGTAATACCGTGCTTGGCGTACCACTGAGGGCCCCGCAAGGCGAGAGCGCTAGGCGGCATTTCATCGGCGAGTAGGGGCGATAGCAGTATCCGGTTATAGGCGGGAGATGCTTCTGCACCAATCACCGTTATCTGCTGGGGTCGATGAGGCAATTTAATGACGGCCTCTAGCAGTCGATGGCTCGCCATGCCGTTGCCGATAACGACTAAGTGATCATCAGGCGAGCACCGAGAGATAGCGATCATGGGTTGCTCCTTACTGTTTAGCGCTTGGCTACAAATGCCTATCTACAAATACGCGGCAGCGATAAATGCTGTCGTGGCGCAGCGCTGAAGAAAAACCAATAAAAAAGCCCCTGAGTTAGCGCCCCAGGCAAGTGGATTGCCAGGAAAGCAGACTCAGGGGCTTCGTTGCCCGGTAGCTGAGGCCAAACCCGTTAGCTGGGTTTCGCACAGAGCAGCCACCGTTGGCTGCCAGCTAAGCTTGAATTTATCTAACCAGTACAGGGCAATTTATCAGCCAAGCCTCGGCTATTATTTATTTTTATATTGATTATCAATGCTTTGATTTAAAGAGATAGATTGAAGGCAGCGCCTTTTCAGCCGCTTACGCTCAGCCTGCGCACGCTATTGGTGCGCTAAGCGGTAAGAATGCACCGTGAGTAGTCAGCGTTAGCAAAAAACCTGCCTACAAGATAAGTCGAAAGATATTTTATTGGTTATTAACCTTCTGTTTAATTTGGTGTTTTTATTTTAATTGGCTTGTTGGCGTAGGCCTTGCTATTACCTTATCAACAAGCAACAAAGCACAGACGGGTTTATCGGCACAATAAAAGGCAGCCATCGAGTTTGACGGGCAAATAACAACGCTAATGCCATTAGACGACAGGCCATTAATAAATGTGCCCAATCCCGGCAGTGCGACATTTGGCACCGGTGCAGGTGTCCCTGAGACAACGGCGTCCAGGCAGGCTTCTTGTGAGGCTCGCTTGGGCGCTTTTTGCTTTTTAAGCGGGAGGAAATCAGTATGTCCCAGGCCACACGCTCGGCTTGTAAAGCAAACACGACGTGCCCTTATTGCGGTGTCGGCTGCGGCGTCACCGCCACTGTAGCTGGCGGCACAATCAGCGCCGTTGAAGGCGACCGCGACCATCCCGCCAACTTTGGTCGGCTATGCGTTAAAGGCTCGGCACTGCAAGAAACACTTGGCCAGCATGACCGGCTCACCACGCCCTGGGTCGATGGGCAAGCGGTTGACTGGAATGTGGCGTTAACCACCTTGGCAGAGCGGTTGCAGGCGACTCGCGCAACTTACGGTGCTGAGTCAGTGGGTGCCTACCTTTCAGGCCAGCTATTAACCGAAGATTACTATGTGGCCAATAAGCTGTTTAAAGGCTTTTTAGGCACGCCACACCTGGATACCAACTCGCGACTCTGCATGGCCTCTGCCGTAGCGGCGTATAAACGCTCGCTGGGCGCGGATGCCGTTCCTTGCAACTATGAAGATATTGAAGAGGCTGAACTGGTGGTGCTGGTGGGCTCGAATCTGGCTTGGAATCATCCAGTGCTCTATCAGCGTTTGAAGGTTGCCAAAACGCGCAATCCGCTGATGCGGGTGGTGGTGATCGATCCGCGCGTGACCGACAGCTGCGAGATTGCCGACCTTTACCTGGGCATCGCCCCCGGCAGCGATGCGGTGCTTTTCAACGGCCTGCTGGCCTGGATGGCTGAGAATAACAAGCTGGACCAACTCTATCTGGATCGTCATACACAAGGTTTCGACGAAGCCCTGCTAGCCGCGAGCCAGTATGGTATTAACGACGTAGCGGCCATATGTGATATCGACCCTGAGCGGCTAGAGACCTTTTACTACTGGTTTGCCAGCCAACTCCATGTCGTGACGCTCTACTCCCAGGGCGTCAACCAATCCACCAGCGGTACCGATAAGTGCAATGCGATCATCAACTGCCATCTGGCGGGCGGCAAAATCGGATTGCCGGGGGCGGGGCCTTTCTCGATTACCGGCCAGCCCAATGCCATGGGCGGGCGCGAAGTGGGCGGGCTTGCCAACCAGCTGGCCGCGCATATGGATTACCACACGCCCGGTGCCCTCGGCCGAGTCACCCGCTTCTGGGCGACGGAAACGTTAACGCCCGAACTGCCCCAGGCGCCCGGCTATAAGGCGATTGAGCTTTTTGGCGCGGTTGAGCGGGGCGACATAAAGGCGCTGTGGATAATGGCCACAAACCCGGCGGTCAGCTTGCCGGATGCCGCCCGCGTGCGGCGTGCGCTTGAAAAGTGCCCGCTGGTGATTGTGTCAGAGTGCGTCAGCCATACTGATCTGCTGGCCTATGCCGATATTATCCTGCCCGCGACGGGATGGTCTGAAAAAGATGGCACGGTGACCAATTCCGAGCGGCGTATTTCACGGCAGCGTGGTTTGCTACCTGCGCCAGGCCAGGCGCGTCACGACTGGTGGATTATGTGCGAAGCCGCCAAGCGGTTGGGCTTTCATGAGGCGTTTGACTATACCTATCCCCATGAGATTTTTGATGAGCACGCGCGCCTTTCCGCTTTCGAGAATGAAGGGACGAGTAAACGGCTATTCGATATTTCCGGCCTGGTGGGGCTTGGGCGCGAGGGCTACGACGCGCTGGCGCCAATTCAATGGCCGGTGACGTCTTCAGCACCTCACGGAACGGCGCGGCTGTTTGAAGACGGTGAATTCGCCACGCCTAATGGGCGAGCCAATTTCATCGCCATAACGCCGCGCTTGCCGGAGCAACGCTTAAGTGACGCCTATCCGCTGCGCCTGAATACCGGGCGTATTCGCGACCAATGGCACACCATGACGCGGACGGCGCGCGCCCCCCGGCTGATGAACCACCGCTATGAGCCGTTTATCGAACTCCACCCAAACGATGCCGCGAACTATGGCATTGGCGACCAGCAGCTGGCAGTATTGTCCGCCGCCAGCGGCGAGTACCGGGGGCGGGTGCGAATCTCAAGCGCCCAGCGGCGTGGTGAGGTGTTTATTCCCATGCACTGGAGCGATGCGTTCAGTAAATCGGCGCGTAGCGGTGCCCTGCTAAAATCCATCACCGACTCCGTTTCAGGCCAGCCGGAAACCAAGCACGGCGCGGTGGCGTTGGCGCCGCTTAACACGGCTTGGGAGGCAACGCTGTTGATTGCTCACCCATTAGGGGATAATAGCCAGCAGGAAGCGCCCTCGTGGTGTAAAAGCGATTACTGGGCGCGCGTGCCCATGCAGGGCTGCCAGCGCTGGCAGCTGGCAGATGCAAAGCCGGTACATGACTGGGTGGCGCTGCTCGCTACGTGGCTACCCGAAGGGGCTTCTTTGTGGTGTGAAGACAGCGGCAATGGCCGCCTGCGCGCTGCGGCTATTGTGCAGGGCAAACTGCGCTGGTGGCTGATGGTCGGCCCGCCGCGCGAATTGCCCGGGCTTGCCTGGCTTGAAGCGCGTTTTAATGAAACAGTCATAAGTGATAAGCACCGGCGCCGGCTGTTAGCGGGGTGTGACGATGGCGCCGCCGATACCGGCCCTGTGGTATGCAGTTGCCACCAGGTGGGCCAAACGATGATTGTTAATGCTATTCGTGCCGGTGATGCCAGCGTTGAAGCATTGGGCGCACGGCTTGCCTGTGGAACCCAATGCGGTAGTTGTTTGCCTGAATTGAAGTCCCTGATTGAAGAGGAGCGTTCACATGCGCGTGCTAAGCAAGCGTCTACTACAGAAGTGGCCTGAGGCCACGATGCGCTTTACGCAGCGTGTGCTGTCGCCATTCCAGCGCTCCACGCGCAGCGCCTCAAGCACTCCTTCGCTTAAGCTGCGCGGAGAATGCACGGCCGGGCATGTGTATCTGGTGGGCGCGGGCAGTGGCGATATGGAGCTGTTAACGCTGAAAGCCGCCCGGCTGTTAATGCAGGCCGATGCCATCGTGTATGACCGTTTGGTCGGCGATGATGTGCTGGGGCTGATTCCGCTTTCCGCCGAGCGCTACTACGTTGGCAAGGCCAGTGGCCATCACAGTATGCCTCAAGCGGAAATTGGCGCCTTGATGGTCAAGCTGGCGACCGCCGGCAAATCGGTGGTGCGCTTGAAAGGCGGCGACCCCGGCATATTTGCGCGTATGGGCGAAGAGCTTGCCGCTCTGGCGGATGCCAATGTGCCCGCGCACATCGTGCCCGGCATTACTGCGGCGTCTGCCGCCGCCGCAAGCCTGGGGATCCCGCTAACCGACCGGGGCCACTCTCAGCAGCTGCGCTTTATTACCGCACAGCTATGCCGTGAGGGCGGCGCGCCCGACTGGAAAACTCTGGCCCGCCGCGATGAAACCCTGGTGTTTTATATGGGGCTTTCCAAGGTAGAGGCCATTTGCGCAGGGCTACGTCAGGCCGGCTTGCCCGATGAGTGGCCGATTATGCTGGTAGCCAATGCCAGCCTGCCTGAACAGCAGGCATTGGTGGGTACCCTTAACGATATGCCCCAACGCCTGGCGGATCATCCGCTGCCATCACCCTGCGTGATTCTGGTGGGCAGCGTGGTGAGTATGGTGGCGAGCAGCCCCGCTAATGCGCTTGCCTCAGCGGGCATCATCGAATCGGTCGACCTGACGTAGCGTTGGGAACAGGCGCATCCACAGGCCGACCACCGCCAACGTGCCCACGCCGCCAATCACCGCGGCGGGCACTACGCCAAACCCGGCAGCCATGCTGCCTGCGCGGAACTCGCCCAACTCATTGCTTGAGCCAATAAACAGCATATTGACGGCATTCACCCGGCCGCGCATTTCATCCGGCGTGGCCAGCTGAATCACAGTGGTGCGTACATAAACACTGATCATATCGGCCGCACCCGCCACCAGCATGGCGATCATTGACACCCAGAACAGGGTTGAGAAGGCGAACACCAGATTCGCTAGGCCAAACACGGCCACGGCGGCAAACATCACATGCCCGGCGCGGCGCTTGATGCCGCGAACGCCAAGATAAAGCCCCATCAATAATGCACCCACCGCAATTGCGCTGCGCAATGCACCTAGCCCTTCAGGGCCAACATGCAGAACTTCCTGAGCGTAAATGGGCAGCAGCGCCACGACGCCACCCAGCAGCACGGCAAATAGATCCAACGAAATGGCGCCCAGAATAATCGGCTGATAGCGGATATAACGAATGCCGGCGGAAAAGCGCTTCCAAGCGGTGCTTTCTAATACCTTGGCTTTCTCGACATAGCGCACTGGTACCAGCATCAGTAAGGCCAGCGCGACGATAAAGCAGCCCAAGCACACGGCATAAGCCAGGCTGCCGCCGCCCACACTGTAAAGTACGCCGCCCAGCAATGGCCCGCTAATCACTGCGACTTTCATGATCGAGCTATTCAGCGCAATGGCCTGGGCAAGCTGAGCGCGGGGCACAATATTGGGCAACATACTTTGCAGCGTGGGGCCGGTAAATGCCCGAGCACAGCCAAACAGAGCCAGCACAACATAAAATTCAATAACGCTACCGTGATTGGCCTGCGCCAATAAAAGCAGTAGTGCACTACAAATGCCCTGTACTGCCCAGCTGAGTTGCAGAATGCGCTTGCGCGGAAAACGGTCGACCACATCGCCGGCGGGCAGCAGTAAAATCACCATAGGCAAAAACTGCGCAAGCCCCACATAGGCAAGCGACATGGCATCACGGGTAATGTCATATACCTGCCAGGCCACCACAATGGCTTGAATTTGCATGGCAAAAACGGCTGCAAGGCGGGAGAGAAGAAAGCTTAGAAAGCCCGGTTGGCGATGAATGGGAAGCAGTGGGGCATCGGTCGCTGCAGGCGTGTTGTTGTCTGGGGGCATGGGCGGTATCTTGGTTAGCAAGAGAATGTTAGCAAGCGAATTTTTATAATTCTATCGCTTATGGCGCCAAACGTGGATCAAAATGCCCGTAAATTCCGCCTGGTTAATGCCAAGCCTATTAAGGGGTTTTTCTAGTGAGTGGTTGAAGTCACGTGACGGCTGCCCCATGTTAATTAACACGCTATCAATAGAAAAGGATGTTAATGATGCAAAAGGTTATGCCTAACCCCGGTTTCGGTACTTTTCGCTTGGAAGGCGATACGCTAAAAGAGAGCATTCATGCGGCGCTTGAAGCAGGCTACCGCCATATCGACACCGCTCAGTTTTACGGTAATGAGAAGGGCGTTGGTGAAGCGATCCGTGACAGCAGCGTGCCACGTGGCGACATTTTTCTAACCACCAAGGTGTGGCACGACAACCTGGCGCCGCAGCGCTTGAAAGAGAGCGTTGATGAAAGCCTTGAAAAACTGGGCACCGATTACGTTGACCTACTACTGATCCATTGGCCATCGCCGGATAACGAAGTGGCGATGGAAGAGTATCTGGCTGCTCTCAAAGAAGTAAAGGCACTGGGCAAGGCGCGCCATATCGGCGTATCCAACTTCACCATCGAGCAGCTTGATAAAGCGGTGGAGATTTTGGGTAAAGGCGAAATCCTCACCAACCAGATCGAAGTGCATCCTTTTCTGCAAAACCGCAAGCTGGTTGAGCGCTGCGAGCATCACGGTATTCAGGTAACGGCCTTTATGCCGCTGGCGGTGGGCAAGGTAATGGACGATGCGACCCTCAAGCAGATTGCTGATGCACATAGCGTAACGCCTGCGCAAATTGCCTTGGCTTGGGTCAATCAGCGCAATATGGTCACCATTCCCTCTTCCACCAAGGCGCGTAACATCCAAAGCAATATTGCCGCGTTTGATCTTGTGCTAAGCGACAGCGAAATGACCGACATTGCCAAGCTGGACCGCAAGGAGCGCATCGCCAACCCCGACTTTGCGCCCGCCTGGGACGAGTGATCTTAAATGAGTGCTGAGGAACCTTAAGCTTCTTATAATGTCTTAGCGGTGCCTGTTTTAGCAGGCACCGCTTTTATATAGCTTTTAAATAATCGGCTGTACAGGAAGATTCCATGAAGCAAAAGATTCGCGACAACGCGCTCAAAGCGCAGCTACGAACCCCCATGTTCAAGATGCAACAACAAACGCCCAAAAAAGGTAAAGGCAGCTACTCCCGTAAAGGGCGCAAGGCCCTGCGGGGGTATCGCCAAGCCGCTTAATCAGGCGTTTTGGTGATACCACTGCTTTGCTTTGTGCAACGTATTTGAATAATGCTGGTTTTGTAAAAGTGCTAGAAACAGGATCTAGTTATCGATGCTAACTCACTTTCATTAAATTATTGTTGTGGCGCATTAGTATTATTTTTAATGCCGGTTAAGTATTGAATGCTGTCTTCAATATCGTCTTTATTGATTTCATCCATAATAATATTGATGTGCGGCTTACGAGAAATCAGTTGCTCAAAAACCAGCTCGTAATTTAGCCAGCCTTTGCCCAATGGCACAAACATCAGGTTTCCGTCCTCGACTCTAAAGTCCTTGGCATGAACAACCGCAACTCTATCTCCCCAGGAGCTGATGGCTTCCTGCAATATACTCTGTTGTTGGAGATAATTATCACTGGTTAAAAAATTGACAGGGTCAAAAATGATTTGCAGGTTGTTGGAATTGACCATTTCTAGCATGCGGGTGACTTTCTTCGGGGTATGAAGTGGATGATTAACGCCTGGTTCTATACCCACGATAACGCCACATTTTTCTGCTTCGGCGACCAGTTCACGAACGCTTTCCAGCATGTCCAGGAAGGGTGCTTCAGAAAAATTTTCGTCAGTGTAAGCAATTTCAGCATGTATATTGCCCGTTTCGGTGCCTACGATGCTGCAGCCAAAGTCACGCGCATAGCGCAGATGCTCCTTAAATTGCGCCAAGGCTTGCCGTCTCTCTTTCCTGTCAGGATGTATAATATTGACATAACAGCCGAGTACGGCGATCTGTATGTTAGCCTCCCGAAACGCGGTGCCAATATGATGGGCAAGTCCGGGTGATAAGAAACCGGGTGCTGTTGTAAAGTCGAATGATTTGTTAAGAGCGAGTTGAACGGCGTTAAGATTGCGCTGAGATAGATTTTTAACGAGATCTTCTAGCGGCATTTTAGGAAGGTCATGTGCCCTTATGCCCAACTTCATAAGCTCTCCTAATGCAGGTTAGTATAGGCCAAGAGACTGCCTTTATTACGATTGCTATAAATATAAAGACAGCCGCCTTGGTTTAAATGGTAATGAACGAGATACGCTGTGTAAAAGGCAGCTATATCTCGTATTCATCGACAATTATTGTGCGTTTGTCGCTTTGATTTGCTGATAAACAGCGTATTGTTCCGGCATGTTTTCAAGTTCTTCGTACATGGGTTGTACGGCTGCCTGGAAGGGCTCGATATCGACATCATTAATTTCGACACCAAACTCTTCTTGAATTTGAGTTCTGGCGTCAGCGATGCCTTTTAACCATTGTTCGATTTGGAACTCAGTTGACTCCTGAAGTGCTTCCGCAACAGCTGTACGTTGTTCATCAGAGAGCGAGTCAAGCACTCGGTTGCTGATCAGAATAATATCTGGAATGCGGGTGTGGCCATCAAGAGAGTAGTAGTCAACGACCTCGCCATGGCGAGCAGCGGTAAGGGCAAACTCATTGTTTTCGGCACCGTCCAGTACGCCTTGCTGTAACGCGGTGTACACCTCTTCTTGAGCCATTACAACGGGGGATGCACCCAGCAGACGCATCATATCAATGGCCGTTTGGCTTTGCATAACACGTACTTTCTTGCCCGCCAAATCTTCAACCGTTTCTATCGGAGCGCCTGTGGTATAAAAGTTACGCTGCCCAGAGTCGTACCAGCCAACGCCAACAAAGCCTTGGTTTTCCGTTGAGCGGTATACGTCACTCATAATCTCTTCATCATTCATGACCTGATAAAAATGGTCCTGATCATCGAAGAGGTAGGGCATTGAAAAAACATCGTAAAGGGGTGAGAAACTTCCCATTAAGCCGCCCGACACTTTGGTAATATCAATAGCGCCTGCCTGGAGAAGTTCAACCAGCTCGCTTTCTCCGCCTAGTTGGCTATCAGGAAAATAAGAGACACTGATTGAGCCATCCGTTTTTTCTTCGACAAGCTCGCCAAAAAGCGCGAGTGCATCTTTTACGGGCTGGGAGTTTTGTGCATAGGCTAGCTTAAGATTAACGTTTTCCTGCGCATAAGCGGTGTTTGTACCAAGGGCGAGCGTAGCGATTGCAGCGGCAAGTATTGTTTTTGTGTAGCGGTGCGTCGTCATGATTAACTCCTGATGTTGGTCTTATTGGTGTAGAGCGTCCTGCATGGTGATGTTGATTATAGATATGTCCGCATATACTCGGATAAACACAAAATAGCCATTGCTTGTCCATAAGGCGTTGATGTTAAAGGGATGTTTCTGTAGTAATCCAGATTTTCACCCATCGCTGTTCCGAAAGAGACTTGCTCAAGCTCGCCGTCTGAATTGATATTATTAATGACGCCTTTAATAGCTTTTTCAGCGGCATCGAAGTAAGAAGCGTCGATATAGCGCAGCCTTATCGCTTTTAATAGACCATAAGAAAACCCAGCGGTGGCTGATGCTTCAAGATATGAGGATGGATCATCTAGCAAGGTATGCCAAAGGCCACTATCGGATTGCCATTGAATCAACGCCTCAACTTGAGCTTCAAGCACTTGAATAAGGTAGCGATGAAATGAGTCGGTTTTGGGTAGATCTAAAAGTTCTAAAAATTCTGGAATAACGATGGTGACCCAACTATTACCACGGGCCCAAAGCGCATTCGCATAATTGTGATGACCGTCAAATGTCCAGCCATGAAACCAGGCACCGCTTTGTCGATCCATTAGATATTGAATATGCAGTAAGAATTGATATTTAGCTTCTTCCACATATTCAGGCTTGTTTAGCAAAAGACCAATTTTTGCTAATGGAAGCACCGTCATCATCAGCGTGTCATCCCACATCTGCTGATGATTTTCATTATTGTAAACTATATGCTGTAAGCCTCCTCGCTTTGTGCGAGGCATTTCATACATGACCCATTCTGCCCAGGATTGCAGGTAGGGAAGCCATTCTTTACGTCCGGTTTCTTCATAGCGATAAGCCAGGGTTAAGAAAGGGCACATGGTGTTAACGTTTTTGGTGGCTAAGCGCTCGCTGAAACGCTCCTTAAACCATTCATCAATAATACCCAAGGCATGAGGATCCGATGTCTGCTCGTAGTATTTATAAATTCCATATAGGCCAATGCCATGCGTCCATTCCCAACCAGCCCATCCTTTGGTGTCTATCGTGCGGCCATCATCTAAATGAAGCAGAAACTCGCCTGTTTCATCCTGAATGTTGATCAGGTTATGAATGGTTTTCTTTATAAGCTCGCTGACATCATTTTTTTCGATAAAGCGTTCATCCTGTCTTAAGAGATCGCTGTGTTTTACGCTAAATACGTTCATACACCATAGACTCCGTTCATGTTAAATAAGATCAAAGGCCCATAAGTCTGGGTAAAAATAGCGTTATTTCTGGGATGTAAGTGATCAAAAGTAATGTCATCATAATTACCAAGTAAAAAGGTAAAAGAGGAATCAATAGATTTTCTACCTTTTCCCTGGCAATCCCTGCGCCTACAAATAAGCCAGTGCCAACGGGAGGAGTAATAGTTCCAATACAGAGATTGAATACCATCACGATACCAAAGTGGACAGGGTCAACCCCGATTTGGTTAGTAATGGGTAGCAGTATCGGAGTAAAAATTAGTATCGCCGGACCAATGTCCATAAAACACCCGACAGCCAAGAGCATCGCTGTGATGACCAATAAGACGATCACCGGGTTGTCGGATAATCCAAGAATAATGTTACTTAACGCAGAGGGTAGCCCGGTAATTGACATGGCAAACGACATAGCGGCCGATGCCGCCAATAGAAACATAATCACACCGGTTGTCTCTAATGCTTTAATTAAAGCAGCTTGGAAAGCTGAAAAATCAATGGTTCTATAAAAGCCGATGGTTAGTAACATTGTATAGATAACAGAAATGGCAGAGGCTTCAACAGCGGTAAAAACGCCAAATACAATTCCTCCAATAATGATAACAATCAAAAATAAGCTGGGAAGCGCATCTGTTATCACTTTTCGAACGGAGGAGTGGCGTAAGTCTATTTTAGTCGTATAGCCACGAGCCTTAGCGGTAATATAGGCAACGACCATGCAGCCGAAACCCCACAAACAGCCCGCTATTAAACCGCCTGCAAAAAGTGCGGAAATGGATGTTCCTCCGCTTGCTAATGCATAAAGAATAAACGCGGTTGTAGGGGGGATTAGCATCCCGGTAGGTGCAGAAGCGATATTGGCAGCGGCAGAAAAAGGTCGGCTGTAGCCTTCTTTTACGCTCATTGGCACCATTACACCGCCAATTGAGGTAGAGGCAGCAATGGCTGAACCTGAAATAGCTCCGAACATCATGTTACCCATGATATTGGTATGCGCTAGCGAGCCGGGAATACGACCACTAAATAATTTGGCAAAATTAACCAAGCGTAGGGCGATACCGCCATGGTTCATTAACACCCCAGAAAGTATAAAAAAGGGAACTGCCAAGAGTGTAAAGCTATCCAGACTTGATACCATTTTCTGAGCAGTAGTGAAAATAGCGATCTCAGCGGGTAACGCCATCAAGATGGTAGTGGTTGAAGAAACGGCAATACAAATACCGATTGGCACGCCAATGATCAGCAGGCCGAGAAACGTTGCGATCAATATAACGCCAGCGTCCAGCATCATGGTGTTTCTCTCCTGATGAAATACTTGTTTTTATACAAAATTAAACAGTTGTTTAAGCAATATACGATGATGAGACTGCCTGACACGGGAAGGGATAAATAAAGAAGGCCTTTGGGGATATTCAGCATGGGATATATCTGGCTCATGCTGTTTGAGGTAGCTTGCATGCCGCCGTAAATAAGCACTACTGCGGCGAAAATAATAAACAATAATTCTATTGAAAAATCTGAAAAAAATCGCCAGTTACCAGTTAGCTTATCGGTAAGCAGTGTTAATCGAACATGCTCTCGTTGTCCGGTAACATACGCAATCGCTAACATTGATAGCCATACGAGCGAAAACCTGAGTAACGCTTCTGAAACGGTGCTTGGGTTGTTAAGTACGTAGCGTGCAATAACTTGCCAGCTGGCCACACCAACCATGGAAATAAATAGCAGGCAGCATACAAATTTTAATATTTTGTCGATGGCAGCGTGTAGCGTTAACATTGCAGTTACTCTGTAATGAATAGGCAGGAATAAGGCTAACCTTCTTGTTCCCTTGTGCTTGGGAATTTATGCTTAAGAAATAAAGTCATATTGTCTCCGTGGCTAGCTTTATTAGCCTGTATATAAGCCAAGTCCGATTTATTATTTTTTGAAGACATCACCAAAAGCCTTTCTTTCCTATTGGTCCGTTGGTTCTTATTTAATGTATCAATGTGCCTATAAAATTGAAACGTCGTTTCTTTTATACTTTAGTCGTTCGTTCTCTTTATCCCGCTAGATGAATTTCTTCAGGTAATGGAAAACAGGTGCTTTTTAAGGTAAATTCAGACCAGTAGTCCAATTTTTATGAAACGAGGTATGAGGCATATGGTCGCTTCGCAGAAGCCTGATAATGTGGCCGCTGTCATGAAGGTGTTCGCTATTCTTGAAGGGCTTGCTGAGCGGCCGAGCATAGGTCTTTCTGAGCTTTCACAACGTTCGTTTACATCCAAAAGTACGGCGTATCGCTTCCTGCAGACGATGAAAGAACTGGGCTATGTCTCTCAGGAAGAGGAGACTGAAAAATATGCTCTTACCCTCAAGTTATTTGAGTTGGGTGGGGCGGCCCTTGAAAATGTCGATATGATTAAGTTGGCTAATGCTGAAATGCAAGCTTTGTCTGACAGCACACACGAAGCCATCCATTTAGGTGCATTGGATGAAGACGGTCGGCATATTGTTTATCTTCATAAATACGACTCGCAATTCAATTTATGCATGAACTCACGGATTGGCCGACGTAGCCCGGTTTATTCCACCGCTATGGGTAAGACGCTTTTGGCTTGGATGGATGAAAGTAAGGCGCGTCAAATTCTTGAAAGTACGGAATTTGTCTCGCGCACTCAGCATACCTTAATCAGCGCAGACGCTGTGATAAGTGAGTTGCCTGAGATTCGCCAGCAAGGTGTGGCTGAAGACCGTGAAGAAGCGGAGCTTGGTGTGCGCTGCCTATCCGTGCCTGTGTTTGATCGGTTTGGTAAAGCAGTGGCAGCGATAAGTCTGTCTTTTCCGGTGGTTCGTTATGATGAGAAAAAACGCGACGAGTACGTCCAGCTACTGTTTAAAGCAGGGCGGCGCGTTTCTGCTGGGTTAGGGTTTCATGAATATAAGTTTACAAGCCCGTTAGAAGACTCCTGATAACCATGCTTCAAGTTCCAATAAATAAGGCGCCACCATCAGGGGGCGCCTTTTCTTATGGTACTTGCTAGAGGTGACTTCCCCACAAATTAGCGTGCAAGCCACCCGCCATCTACCGCGAGCGTATGACCATGCACGTAATTTGATGCATCAGAAGCCAGAAAGACGGCGGCGCCCGCAAGGTCCTCGGGGTTGCCCCACTGGCCAGCAGGAATACGGTTTAAAATTTCCTTGCTGCGATCAGGATCATTTCTTAGTGCTTCCGTGTTATTGGTCGCCATATAGCCAGGCGCAATGGCGTTAGCGTTGATGCCCTGTGAGGCCCATTCATTTGCCATTAGCCGAGTTAGCCCCAGTACACCGCTTTTTGATGCGGTGTAGGAAGGCACGCGAATACCACCCTGAAACGAGAGCATTGAGGCAATGTTTATAATTTTTCCTCGGCGCTGCTGCTGAATGCAGGCCTGTGCAAATGCTTGGGAGAGAAAAAAGAGGCTTTTGAGATTTACATCAAGGACATCATCCCAATCCTGTTCAGTAAAACTGAGCGCGTCGGCGCGGCGAATAATACCGGCGTTATTGATTAAGATATCTGCCTTGCCAAAGTGCTGCTCAGTTTTTTGCATGATTTCAGCGATAGGCGCAGTGCTTCCCAGGTCGGCTTCAATCTCCAAAAACTGGGCGCCTGCTGCTTCGACAAGCTGCCGTGTTGTTTCGGCAGAACGGCGATTGACCCCCACAATGTTGCAGCCAGCTTCTGCAAGGCCTGAAGCCATGCCTTGCCCAAGCCCGGTGTTACAGCCGGTAATGATCGCAGTCTTGCCGCTAAGGTCGAACAGCGTGGTTTGCATGGTTTCTCCTCACGGTTTAGCGCAGATTTTCCATTGGAATATGATCCATGTCCGAGAAGGTCTGATTTTCACCCGCCATGGCCCATATAAAGGTATAGCGCCCCGTGCCTACGCCTGAGTGCAAGGACCAGCTGGGTGAAAGGGCTACTTGTCGATTGCGGATGACCAGGTGACGTGTTTCCTGTGGTTCGCCCATCATATGAAAGACAACACTATCGTCAGCCATATCGAAATAGAAATAGGCTTCCATACGACGCTCATGAGTATGGCAGGGCATGGTGTTCCATAAGCTACCTTCTTCAAGACGCGTCATTCCCATCAGTAGCTGACATGTCGGTAGTACATCAGGAACCAGATACTTATAAATGGTGCGCTCGTTGCTATTGGCAGAATTACCGAGCGTCTGCGGAGAAGCTTGGTCAAGCGTGACTTTTCGCGTTGGATATTTTTGATGAGCCGGTGTGCAGCAGATATAAAAAACGGCAGGGTTAGAGGCATCAGTACTTTCAAACTGTATCTCGCGGCTCTCTTTGCCAATATACAGCGCTTCATGCGTGTTCACTGTATGTTGTTTACCATCTACGACGATCTTGCCTGGGCCACCAATATTGATGGTGCCTAGCTCTCGGCGTTCAAGAAAATAATCGGTGCCCGTGTGTTTGCACATGGACGTAGAGATAGATATTGGCTCATTGACGGGCAATGCACCGCCGACGATCAAGCGGTCAAGGTGACTATAAACAAGCGTTAACTCATTTTTAACAAATATCTCTTCAATCAAGAACTGGTCACGCAGCCCTTGGGTGTCGAGTTGCTTGGCATGTTCGCTGTGAATAGCTTGACGAAATTCCATGTATCCTCCGGATTGCTGTTCTTGTAAAAAAGAAATGGTGGTTCAAAATAACAGGAGCTATATTTCTTTTCAACGCAGCGACTCATAACCACCCTGTTTTCTACAGAACAGAGGGCAGAAAATGGTGAAGCGCCCCGACCACTTCCTGTGGCCGGGGCGTTGGCTATGTCAACGGGCTCCCGCAGTGGGGACACGTTTCATAAGCATTGCGAGTGTCAGCCTGATGGCGCTGTGTGCGGGCGGCTGCTTCTTCTACGCCATGAATTGAGACCAGTTGGCCGTGCTCCCAACGCAAGCCGATATCGTTAAGCAGGTGAGCATCGTGTAGACGCAGGTCTGTAGGCAGGCGGCGCTGTATGCGGTGCTTTCTTAGGATTTTTAACAGGTTACGGGTAAGGGTGATTGCCATGAGTTCGGTCTCCATATATTCATTGGGAGGCCGGACGGGCTTGCGGTCAGTCGTTAAGCGAAGGGCTGGTTTTAACTGAGACTGGCCGCGAGATCGTCGCAGCCAGTGATAGCTCTCTTACTCTGGCGCACGATGACAATAAGCACTCGCCACGTTATGCATAACGCGGGGTAGCTTATTGGATCGTGTGACGCGGATTTGCCAGCGCATGATAGTTTCTCGGTTAATACAGCGAGTTAAAACAAAGAGGTTGCCTTCAGCAGACAACCTCTTTGTTTTAACGTATTGATAAAAATGCTGCAACATTTACTTAGCGATAACCTTTCGCCTGAAGATGAAATAAATGAGCATAACGACCATTGATGGTCAGCAACGCCTCATGCGTGCCGCGTTCAATAATTTCTCCTTGGTCGATAACGAGGATGAGATCCGCATTGCGGACGGTTGAGAAGCGGTGCGATATAAGAATCGTCATTTTATTGCGGCTATGCTGCCGAAACCGGGTAAATACGTCGGCTTCAGCGGCAGCGTCCATCGCGGCGGTGGGTTCATCCAGTACTACAATATCGGCCTCTTCGCGCATGTAAGCACGTGAGAGCGCTATTTTTTGCCACTGCCCGCCGGAGAGTTCCTGTCCGTCCTTAAACCAGCGGCCCAACTGAGTGTTATAGCCTTGAGGCATGCGTTTGATAAAACTGTCAGCCATGCCATTGCGAGCGGCCTGCTGCCAGCGCTCTTGATTATTAAACGCCTGGATGTCGCCCACGCCCAGATTTTCGCCAACCGGCAATTGATAGCGGACAAAGTCCTGAAAAATAACCCCGACGCGTTTGCGTAGCGCACTGCTTTCCCAATCACGAAGATCACTGCCATCCAGCAGAATTCGCCCCTTTGTAGGGTGATAAAGCCGCGTTAAAAGCTTAATGAGGGTGGTTTTTCCTGAGCCGTTTTCGCCGACCAAGGCAAGGCTTTGACCGGGAGACAGGTGCAGTGAGATATGCTGCAATACCTGCTTGCCGCCTGGGTAAGCAAAGCTTACATCTTCAAAGCGCAGCCCATCGCCGGGAAGCGCGCCTTGCAAGCGCGTGCCGCCTTCCTGCTGGGTAGGTTGTTCCAGGTACTCGTAGAGGTTGGAAAGATAGAGGTTGTCTTCGTACATGCCGCTGATAGCTGTCAGGCTTGCAGAAAGCGCAGACTGGCCCTGTTTAAACACCATCAAGTACATGGTCATCTGCCCCAGCGTGATAGCACCTGCAATCGTCTCAACCACTACCCATCCATACGCCGCGTAGAATGTTAGCGTGCCCAGCAAACCAAGCAAGAAGCCCCAGCCCTCACGGCGGAGTGTTAATCGCCGGTCTTCGCTAAATAGCCGGTTGAAAATGTCGCGATAACGTTGCAAAAAAAGCGTCTCAAGGCCAAACAGTTTGACTTCTTTAATGCTGTCTTCGCGGGCCAGCACGGTTTCCAAATAGCCCTGCATACGCGTTTCGGGTGAGCGCCTGCGAAACAAGCGAAACGCATCACCTGAAAACTTGGCTTCTGAAACGAACACCGGCAGGGCGCCTGCCGCTAGAATCAGCAGCGCCCAAGGGGAAAACTGCACAAGCAGTACACTAAAACTGACCAGTGAGATGGCATTTTGCAGCAGCCCGAAGGTTTTATTCACCAGCGCTAAAGGTCGCGTGGAGGCTTCACGGCGAGCACGTGTTAATTGGTCATAAAGCTCTGAATCCTCGAACTGGCTTAATGATAGCGTGCCCGCTTTTTCTAAAATCATGACATTGACTTTCTGGCCCAGCAGGGCGCGAAGCAGCGACTGCTGAGCAGAAAGACCGCGTTGGGCCAGTGCGATCAAGGCGATGATGAGAGCCTCTAACGCCACAAGCTCAAGCACCGGCATAATAATAACCGTCAGGTTAGCGGAAGGGTTGTCGTGATAGGTGTCCATCGCGCTGACGACGCCATCAACGATTAGTTGGCCCACCCAGGCACCCGCCGCAGGCAACACGCCAGCCACCAGAGTGCAAAGCGCCAGCCCGAACATCATCCAACGAGAGGTTTCCCAAACAAGGCCCAAGGCTCGCTTGCTGTAGCGAAAAACGTTGAAAAAACCGTTAACCGACGGGGCATTATCAGAGGTGGAAAACAGTGGAGGCATAGGGAGTTAACATGAACCGAGAACGAAAGAAGCTATTATGATGCGTGGGTTGCGTCGCAATAGCCACTTCAACCGCCGGCGCTTTAATAGCGCGCGACGGTTGAAGCGGGAGAAGAAGATGAGCACAGGCTCTTTTCGTACAAACCTTAGGGAAGGATAAAGGCACCGTATACAAGCGCACCCATTACCACAAACGCGGGATGAACGCTGAACCGTATCAGCGCAATCGCGGCAATGGCGCCGATAATCAGCGTATGTACCCACCCCGCGCCATTAACGCCTTCAAGGAAAAAGCCAAACGTTAACCACACCATCATAATGGCGATCACTGGGCGTACCCATTGGCTCATACGCTTGACTTGGGGCGACTCGCGATGACGGTACAAAAGTCCTAGTGCGGCAATCATCAGCAGTAGCGAAGGCACAACAGTTGCCGCTATCGCGACGGCGGCACCGCCGATGCCGGCCACTTCATAACCCACGTAGCCGGCCATTTTAGTAGCAATCGGGCTAGGCAGCGCGTTTCCAAGTGCAAGCGTTTCCGCGAAACCCTGAGACGTCATCCAGCCATAGCGGCCGACTACTTCGGCTTCAAGCAGGGGGATAATGGCTGGGCCACCGCCGTAGCCAACAATGTTCGGGACAAAAAATGCCAGGAAGAGCTCCCAATAAATCATGCTGAGCGCTCCGCTTTTTTAGCCGTGGAAGGGCGTAACAGCGCCGCCAGCAAAATCGCGCCAATAATAAAACCGGGGTGAATGCCCAGCCAATAAATCAATATGCCAGCGGTAATCGCCATTAGGCTACTGACAAGCCAACCTAGCGCCTTTTGCGATTTATCAAAGAAGTCCCAGGCCAGTTGCCCCATCATCACCATCACGACGGGAACCACGGCTTGCCCCATCCCACGAATCCAGGCCACATCCCGATACCGGCTAAAAACGCCCAGCATGACCACCATGGCAACTATCATGGGAAAACAAACTGCAAGTACCGACGCTATACAGCCACTAATGCCGCCTACACGGTAGCCGATATAACCAGGCATTTTAGTTGCGATAGGACCAGGTAAGGTGTTGCCAATGGCTAATACATCGGCAAACTCTTCGTCCGTCAGCCATTGGTGGCGTGTAACGACTTCTGCATGTACCAGCGGTATCATTGAGGGGCCGCCACCGAAACCAAAAATACCGACTCGAAAAAAGGCCCAGAACAGGGCTGTCTGTTTCATCAGCGTGTCACGCTATGGTAAGCAGGCCGAAAACGGTAGTAGATGCGTTGAAAAACCATATTTTCTCTTTATATCGTTTATAAGTGATAAAATCGATTATTTTTCAGGATAGAATAATATAATCAAGAGCGTTAGCAGGCGTCAAACGGAATAAATGATATGCGCTCACCGGTGGATGAAAGGACCCTACCATGAACCAGTACATTCAGCCCTCCACAACGACAGCATCTAGCCGTATTTACGATATTTTACGCAAAGACTTGGTTAATGGGCGTTTTGCTGCTGGCGAAAAGTTGGCAATCAATGCGCTTAAAGAGCTGTATCAAGTGGGTTTAAGCCCCTTGCGTGAAGCGTTAAACAAGTTGGCCGCCTATGGCCTGCTGATACAGGAAAATCAGCGCGGTTTTCGGGTGCCAACACTTTCACGCAGTGAACTGGATGATATTGTAAAAACGCGCTTAGCCTTGGAAGGCATGGCATTTGAACAGGCAATTTCGCTGGGGGATGCGGCGTGGGAGGCAAACCTTCTCGCGGCAGAGCATCGCCTGAAGTGTGCCGACATGACGCTGGATAATGACGATGAGTGGGAGCGATTGCATACCCAGTTTCATCGCACGCTGGTCGCATCGTGCGGCTCTATATGGTCGCTGCGGTTTATTGAGCAACTGCATGATCAATTTGATCGGTACCGGCGCTTGGGGCCCAAAATGCCGGTAATTCGCCAGGAGTTGGATCAGCAGCACCATGAGCTAGTGGCGCTCGCTTTAAAGCGCGATGTGAAAGCAGCGCGAAAGCTTCTTGATGAGCATATCCTTAAATCCTATGAGGCTGCGCTAACGTGCTTTGCGCAGCACGGATAAAAGCATCAGCTAAGCCGTTAGTGATCGGTGTACACTGGCGCGCACTAAACACGATAAAGCGGATGTAAAAGAGCGATGCAATATTCAGATAATGATGTCATTGAGCAAACGTTGAGCTGGGTGCGCAACTTTATTGTGGCTGAAAACGTATGTCCTTTTGCTCAGCGAGAAGTAGAGCGTGACACTATTCGTGTGGGCGTCGTACGCTCAAAAAAGCTTGAGGTGGCATTGGAAGAGCTGATGGTCGAAGTGCAGTGGTTGGATGAGCATCCGGAAACAGAAACCACGCTGCTGGTCTTTCCCACGCTTTTTAAGCACTTTGACCATTACCTGGACTATGTAGAACTGGCAGAAAGCATGCTGGCCGAACAGGGCTATGAAGGTGTTTATCAGCTGGCGACTTTTCACCCCGACTACTGCTTTGAGGACGCCACGCCAGAGGACGCCTCGAACTACACCAACCGCTCACCCTACGCAATGGTGCACCTATTGCGCGAAGCGAGCGTTGAAAAAGCCATTGAGTTTTATGGTGATACCTCGGTCATCCCGGAACGTAATGTGGCCCACTTGACCGCGATGGGAAGCAGTAGGGCAGAGCGCTATCTTCAGGATGCATTAGCGCAACGGGCATTTCCGGATAAAGCGCCATAACACCTTGTTCGTGTTGTTTATTTAAAGCTCAAACGTCCTTGCTTTGGATCGATTGTTACGCTTTTCTTTGCTTGTATTCCAAGCGCCGCCACTACAATCAACATGACAACGAGCAAACCTAATGCACTTGCCGGAGTATGGTTCATCGGGGTGGTTGTAATATCGATTAAAAATCATAAAAATTAATATGCTAGTCGATTAATTTATAAAAATTTATGCATCACGTAGCTGTCTACGAGTCCTTGTGCCGCGTGACAATAAGCCTTCGGCACCGTGCCCACAATACTAAATCCTAAACGCTGCCAAAGCGCTACCGCTGCGTCGTTCGTAGCTACGACAGCGTTAAACTGCATGGCTTTAAAATCATGGGTGCGGGCGAGTTGCTGAGAGTGTTCACACATCGCGCGCGCAACGCCTTTGCCGCGGGCGGCAGCGGTGACCATATAGCCGCAGTTACACACATGGCTACCCGGGCCTGCCGCATTGGCTTTTAGGTAGTAGCTTCCCACCAGTTCGCCTGCTGAATCTCTTACGGCATACGTGGCTTTGGGTACTTGGCACCATAGTGAGTAGGCCGCCTCGTAGCTAATGTCGGGGTCAATGGCATAGGTGTGTTGTTCCGCCACAATCGCCTTAAAAGTGGGCCAGAAAATAGCGAAGTCGTCTTGCGTCATCAAGGTGAAGGTAAGTGTAGACATGGTTAATACCTGGTAGAGATAAGCCGCGTAGCATGTGATGGGCGTTAATGGTACCAGGCCGCAGCGATACATGCGGCTGTCAACATGGAAGGGGCATCTGCTGAAGCCCCTTAAGCGGCTGCACGTTGCGCTTATTTTGCTACTTGAGCAACGATTTCGTAGCTACGCACGCGGTTGGCATGATCAAAAAAGTCACTATTAATCATTAATTCATCGGCGCCTGTACGTTCCTGAAAGTCTTCAAGTCCCGCTTTAACTGTTTCTGGACCACCAATAATCGCGGCACCCAGGAACTGGTTGACCTGCGACTGCTCCATGGGTGACCAGTCCAACTGCTCTACCGGGGGCTGCGACTGAGTGGGCTTGCCACGAATAAGGTTCAGAAACTTCTGCTGGGCGGAGGTAGCAAGGTAATGCGCCATGGCATCATTTTCAGCGGCCATCACCGGCAGTCCGACCATGGCATAAGGCTTATCCAGATGCTCAGACGGGCGGAAGTTATCGCGGTAGAGGCGTAACGCTTCAAATAGATAGCCGGGTGCAAACTGCGCCGCAAACGCAAAGGGCAGGCCCAGCCTGGCGGCCAGTTGGGCGCTGTAGCCGCTTGAACCCAACAGCCAGATAGGCACGTTAGTTCCTTGGCCAGGTACCGCTTTCACCTGCTGGCCGGGCTCTGCATCACCCAGGTAACGACGCAGCTCGCTTAGTTGCTCGGGGAAATCATCTACGCCAGCATGCATGCTGCGCCGCATGGCACGCATAGTGGCACCGTCAGAACCAGGCGCCCGCCCAAGCCCCAGGTCAATGCGCCCAGGGTAGAGCGTTTCCAGCGTGCCAAACTGCTCGGCAATCACAAGCGGAGGATGATTAGGCAGCATTACCCCGCCCGAGCCTAGCCGTATAGTGGAAGTGTGGCCTGCCAAATGGCCAATCAGAACGGACGTGGCGGCACTGGCGATTCCAGGAATGTTGTGATGTTCGGCAAGCCAGTAACGGGTATAGCCCAACTGCTCGGCTCGCTGTGCCAGTGAAATGCTATCACGGAACGTTTCAGCAGCGCTGCCGCCTTGACGTATAGGGGCAAGGTCGAGAACAGAGAGCGCGGTCGAAGAGAGTTGGCTCATATTTCACCTACTAATAAAGACGTGGGGCATGCTTAAAAATTTGGGCGCGTATGCAATGAGACGGTACGCGGTTAAATCATTAGCACGCTTGTTAGTAGAGTGTATGCGGGCTACGAAGGCCAAATGCAAGGAGTAGCCCCTTTTGAGCTGCGTAACCTGTTTTATCGGTTAGTCACTCGGCGGGGTGGGGCGAATCAGGATCTCGTTAACGTCGACATGAGCCGGTTGAGAGAGCGCATAAATAACCGCGTTAGCGATATCGCGAGCTTCCAGCGCCGTTTCAGGCGGTTCATCAAAAAAGGGCGTATCGACCATGCCGGGCTCAATCAGGGTAACTCGCATGCCGCTGCCCCTAAGCTCCTCGCGAAGGTTATAACCGATGCCGGTAACCGCCCATTTGGTCGCGCTGTACATGGAGCCTGGAATGGTTGAACGGCCAGCGGCTGAACTGGTGAGTAGTACGTGACCTTTACTGCGTTTGAGCGCAGGAAGGCTTGCTTGAAGGGTAAGGCCAACGCCATAGACGTTGGTGAGAATCATCTCGCGCCATACGCGATGGTCAGCGCCACTAAACCCGCCTGATGAGCCGCCTTGTCCTGCATTGGCAAATACCGCGTCCAGCCGTCCAAAGGTTTCCAGCGTTTGTTCGATCATCGCCTGCTGTTGTTCCATGTCGGTAACATCCAGCTCGCAGGCCAAGACGTTTTCAGGTCCAAGCTCTTGGGCAAGGGCCGTCAGCTTATCAGCTGAACGGGCGGCCAATACCAGTTGATAGCCTTCACGCGCGGCTGCCCTTGCCGTTGCCGCGCCAATGCCGCTTGATGCGCCGGTGATCAATAACACGCGTTGCATGGTTGGCACTCCTTGCTAAGCCATAGACAGGAGCTTTCAGGATGGCTAATACCGGGGCATCTTGCAAACCAGGTGACATCACTGGATGGCCCGTTTAGCGTGAGTGTGCTGGAGCCTCTTTGAGCATGGAGGAGAGATCGAGAATGGCTTGCGCCATGTCTGCCATGCTTTTGCTTTGATCCATAGATGTCTTGCGAAGGAAGCGGTAAGCCTCCTCTTCACTTATTGATTGGTGCGCCATAATAAGTCCTTTAGCGCGTTCAATCAGCTTGCGCTCACGCAGTGCCTTACGGGTATTTTCCAGCTCATCGCTTAACCCTTGTAGGCGGCTGGACTGGGCCTGGGTTAACGCTATCAGGGAGCGGCCAAGCGGTGAGGTCAGCGCGCTGGCCGTTAAATCACCCAGCGGCTGGGCATGGTTAAGTGCCAGTAACGGTTCGCAAGGCGCAGGCTTATGCGCGCCATGCTTGGTTTTGGTCTGCTCAAGCGTTGCTTCTGCCTGGTGTATTTTGCGATAGCAAAGCGCGGCTAACTGTGCGTTTAACGTATCTTCGACGCTTTTGATTGCGTCAATACGCAGCGTGGTTAGCTCGTACCAGGTTTCACCCAACGCGTTAGACGTTATGTGCGGCGACGCTGGCTGGCAGGCGGCCTCACGCAGCTGTTGAATGCCGGTTAGCGTGCTGGTTGAAACGGCTTGCTGCCAGGCAAGCGCGGCGTCTGGCGTAGCAAATTCGATAAAAGTGTCAAAACAGCGCTGCTGGTCGTTAACCAGTTGGCCGAGAAGTTGGCGATGATTGTCATCAAAATGGCCAAGAGTATAGCCAAAGGCGCCACAGGCACGCTCTTGTCCAGCCAGCTCCTTGCCTTGCATGAGATGGAAAATAGCTACCAGCGCGCGGGTGATATCTGGATCGTCTGAGGTGTCGGCAGCTTCGAAGACAATCGCTAACAAACCGCCAATCAGGTGATTAAAGGCTTGGGTGGCGGCATCGGGAGAGATAGCAACGTTATCAATGGCGCTGCGCAGTACGCTTAAGTCGTCCAGGGCGTTCCATACGGCGGCTATCCGGCGCAACAGGCGTGCCGCCGCCTGCGGGCGCACTTCCTGGCTTAGTGCTTCTAAGCGCCTGCGCAGCAGCGCTTCGGCCTCTTTGCTCTTGTTAATATACGTCTGGCGGCGTGTTTTAAAGCGCTGACCTTGAGAGGCGAGATAAATCGTTGAGGCACCGCGTTCGCGCTGAAGCACATGGATAAAACGGCTAATATCCGCAACGATTTCTGAGGTCGTTGCTAAATAGCGAAAATTGTCGATATCGCAACGAATGGCGGTTAAGAGTAGCTGCTGGGCAGATGACATAACGATTTCCTTTTACTCGCCGCGTTGCCCCTTCTCCCATGGCTGGCTTGCGGCGGAGAGTAGGGGGCTGCTTGAGTGTAATGCCTGGTGTTAACGTAATGCCTAGCGCTAACGTAATGAAAGGGCCCCCGCACCGGTATCATCGCCCACGGCATCACGGTAAGCGTTTGCTTCTTGTGCTTCCGTTATGTCGTTAAACCGAACGACTAATACACACGAGGCCAGTACCAGAACGGTCACGCCCAGGTAAAATAGCCCTTGTTGATAGCTTAAGCTTTCACTGCGAAACAGAAAGGCTGCCGAGACGGCGCCGACATTTCCGCCCGCACCCACAATCCCGGCAACTGCGCCCAAGGCTTTTTTATTGATAAACGGCACGACACCGAACGTGGCGCCTTCGGCCATTTGTACGAAGAGGCTAAACACCAGCATGATGCCAATGGCCAAGCTTAGAATGTGCATTTGCGAAAAGGCGACCAGCGCAATACCTTCACAAAGCAGCGCAATAAATAGCCAGCGCACGCGTCCTTTTAACCCGCCCTGTTTGGCGAATAGGTCCGAGAAAACACCACCCAGTGTGCGGGCAAAAATATTCATCAACCCAAAAAGCCCTGCAATCATGCCAGCCATTGCCAGCGTTAAGTCGAATTTGTCGAAGAAGTAGATAGCCGCAATATTGTTGATCGTAAGTTCAACACCAAAACAGAGCCCATAAACTACAAACAGTGCCCAAACGCGGATGTCTTTCGCCGCTGCTAAAAAGCATTGAGTGGCGCTGTTCTCGCCCGTTGCCTCGGGCAATTCACCCCGTGCGCGCAGGTCACTAAAGTTGCCGTCAGGCGCATCCTGCGTGAGGAACCAGTAACCTATCCCGGTGATAAACATCACAATGCCGGGCACGACCATGGCAAGACGCCAGCCTAGCGCTTCGTTAACGCCCAGCATTAGCATGCCTGCAAAGATAAGCGGCATGAGAATTTGCGTGGTACCGCCTCCCAGATTACCCCAGCCCGCACTCGTTGCATTGGCGGTACCCACGACATTGGGCGCAAACATCATGGTGGTGTGGTACTGCGTAATCACGAATGAGGCACCGATAGCGCCAATGGCTAAGCGGGCTAGCAGGAACGTCTCAAAACTATTGGCAAAGCCGATGCCCATGACCGGTAGGGAGCCTAAAATGAGCAGGCCCGTGTAGGTTTTGCGCGGTCCTAATCGGTCACACAGCAATCCGATCAGGAGCCGTACGATAACGGTAATCGCGACAGACGCGATGATCGTGTTGCCAATTTGTGTCTGTGTCAGGGAAAGGTCATCGCGCACCACCGCCATGAGTGGCGCGATGCCGAACCAGCCAAAGAAACAGATATGAAAAGCAAACCACGACAGGTGGAAGGCACGCATCTGAGGCGTGGAGAACGTCAGCAGTCGAATACGATTGGCTTTATTGCGTATGTCCATGAGATGGCCTCGGGGATCTTGAACCAGTTGAGCATCACGCAACGCTAAATCGCTTTGCTGCGTTACGTGTTCACGAGAACATGCCTTCGTCATTGAAGGTCAGGCTCGACGCACTCGTACCCGGTTGGGCCTGGTCTACGCCTACCATCACAAGAGATAGTTAAGCAATTAATTCGCCATCGGGGGTTTTTGTAAGCCTTATCAGTTGGTTACTTTTTATAGGCCGGAGATTTACAGAAAGAGGAACAGCCCCACGCGCTGTTGATGGGCATGCCGTAGGCGGCATGCATCACAATAGTGCTGTTTAGTCGTGCAGGTAAACGGCGTCGATATCCAGCGTTGAGTGATTGCCGATTGCCTCGAAGTGCTCATCCAGCCAGCGCTGCGCGGCGTCTCGGCCTTGTTCAAAAAGATGTGAAAGAAACGACCATTCCGAATTCATCTTGCTGGAAACGGAAAGATTTTCCAGCGCTTGCTCGCCGCTAATACGATGAAAGAGTGCCTGCTGGTAACAGTTTTTAATCCCTTGCTCTTCCAGGGCATGTTGCAGCAGTGCAATCATGCGTATCTCTTTAATCAGCGCGGCGTTAAAGGTAATTTCATTAAGTCTGTTCAGGATGGATGACGCACAGGTCGGCACTGAGTCGCGGCTGATAGGATTAATTTGTACCAGCAGGATATCGCGTGAACTGCACTCCTCCATTAAGGGAAACAGCGCGGGGTTACCCATGTAGCCGCCATCCCAGTAGGCCTCACCATCAATTTCAACGGCCTGGAACATCAAGGGTAAACAGGCAGAGGCCATCACAGCATCAAGGCTCATCTCTTCGCGACGAAAGACACGCTGTTTGCCCGTGCGCACATTGGTGGCTGCCACAAACAGCTTAAGCTGCTCGCATTGGCGCACCCGCTCGAAATCAATGTGTGCATCAACGATGTCACGCAGTGGGTTAACGTTCAACGGGTTGAATTGATAGGGCGAGATCAGGCGCGTCATAAGGTCCATCGCGATATAGCCAGGCGAATGATCAAGGCTCCAGTTGCCTGTCCAGACATCCATCGGCGAACGGCGTACCGGGCTTGCCATACCCGCGCGGCTGACGGCCTGCCAAAAATCTGTAAGTGCTTGCCTGGCTAACGGCTTGCCGCCCCTGGTAAGGGCATCTGCCATCACCACGCCATTCATGGCGCCGGCACTGGTGCCGCTAATACCTTCTATTTCGATGCGCTCATCTTCAAGCAGGCGGTCAATGACGCCCCATGAATAAGCGCCGTGCGCCCCACCGCCTTGCAATGCGAGATCCAGCTTCTTGACTTGAGTCATAAGGCCTCATGCGTTAGTAAGCTTATTCATGCTGCACTGCTTCTCAGCATGGCATAAGAACCAACACATGCCACCACCAACGCGTATGAGACGAATTTAACGCTGCGCTAAATGGGGGGAACCTGGCGTTTGGCAGCGTAAGAAATCTGAGCTGGCGAGCCACTCTTCATCGGGGTAATAGGCAAACACATACTGATCTTCTCTTAAGCTATCAATCAGCGGGTAAGTGATATCCTCGCGTACAGCGGGACAGCCATGGCTGCGGCCGAGACGACCTGTTTGCGCGATAAAGTCGTCGCTAACGTAGTCGGCTCCATGAATCACAATGGCACGTTCGTAGGCGAGGTCGTTGACCTCGGGTTCCAGCCCGTTAAGCCTAAGGGAGTAGCCGTTGCGTCCGTAATAGCTATTCATGGTACGAAACAAGCCAAGACTTGATTGATAACTTTCAGGAATATTCGAGAAGGTTTCGGCTTGCGCATCACCAGAACCCTGACCATGGGAGACCAATTCCTCAAACAGTAGCGTGTGCTGGCGCAGGTCAAAAACCCACAAGCGCCGCTCGGTGGAAGGCAGTGAATAGTCGATAACTGCCAGCCGCTCGACATTGGGGTCCGCACAGCTAAGCGCTTGGGCGGCAAGGCGCAGCGCTTCTGGGGTAGCCGAAGGCGCTAATTGAAGCAACTGATGATTAAGCGATAACACACCGGGAGGGGGCGTTGAGGCGACATCAGAAAAGAAACTGCTCGCGTATAAAGGGAGGCTAATGAACGCGAAAGGTAAACAGCATGACAACGATAGTGGGCGCAAACGGGTTACCATACAGAGCAATCCTGCTGACAAGAGCGACGACGAAAAACAGTAAACGGCTATGATGAAAGTAAGCATGCCGCGAATGGGAATTCATAGTAACGCAAGGAGAGGGTGATGAACGAGATGCAGTCACTAAGACAATGGGCGATAGGGGCCGCTCTAGGTCTAGCACTGTCCCATATCCCCTTCGGTGTAACACCGGCGTATGCGGCCTCTGAGCCGCTTAAACAGGCACTTATACAGCGCTTGGCGGCTGAAGATCAGGCTACGCTGCCGATCCGTGAATTTTATCAATTGCGTAATGAGCAGCTAGCTTGGCGCGAGGCTTCATCGGTTGAGGCGTTAGCCAATGCGCTTAACCTGCTTGAAAGTGATGGTTTGACCCCTAGTGACTACCGTGCCGATAGATTGTTGAGCGCTTTCCAGAGTAGCCAGAACGCTGGAGAGTCCGCTCAGGCCGCGTTTGATATTCAGGCAACGTCGTCGCTGTTGTTGGCGCTCGATCACTTGGAGCGTGGCAAGGTCAACCCGCGTGACGTTGAGCCGAATTGGGATGCCCCACGCCCTGAGCGTCGCTACTCGCTGGCTCGCGTTGCTCAGGCCGTTGATGACCAGGCGTTGGAGCGCGCCTTTGAACTGGCTCGCCCGGCCTCAAGTGAGTATCAGCAGTTGCGAGAGGCGCTCAGTCGCTATCGCCAGATGGCCACGCTAGGCAGCACCCCGTATTTGCCGTCGCGCGAAGTCTCGCTGCGTCCGGGTGATAGGGATGATGACGTTATCCTGCTGCGCCAACGTTTGGCGATGTGGGGAGAAGATGGCCTGGTCTCGGCAGACAGCAGCGCCTATCCCATGATTGGCGTTCAGGCGCCAGGCGATAGACGCACCTTTGATACTGAACTCGAAATGGCCGTAAAACGCTTTCAGAGGCGCCATCAATTAACCGCCGATGGCGTCGTCGGCGATCGTACTCGCCTGGCGCTTAATGCACCTGCCGCCTCACGTGTTGACCAGTTGCGGGTTAATCTGGAACGTGCTCGCTGGATAAGCCCCCAGCAGTCTAGCGAGCCGCGGGCCTGGGTGGATATCGCAGGCTACCAGTTGCACTATATTCGGCCAAACGGCCAGCAGTGGAATGCTCGGGTGGTCGTTGGGTCGCCGCGCCGTGAAACGCCTATTATTCACTCATCCATCAGCCACCTAACGATCAATCCCAGCTGGACGATTCCGCCTACTATCCTGCGTGAAGATGTTCTGCCCCGTATACGTCAGAACACCGACTATTTAGCCCAGCATAATATGCAGGTGATCAATATGTCCGGTGCGCAGCTAGACCCCGCCGAGGTTGATTGGCAACGCCCAGGGGGCGTTATGTTGCGCCAGGTAGCGGGTAACAGTAACCCTTTGGGTCGAGTGGTGGTGCGTTTTCCCAATAATGACATGATCTATTTGCACGACACGCCAGCACAGGGGCTTTTCCAGCGTGATCAGCGGGCATTGAGTTCTGGCTGTGTACGCGTGGAAGGGGTGCGCGAATTTGCCCAAATGCTTTTGCAAGACAGTGGCAGTCGTTATCAGCTCAGCACGCTATTAAATAGCGGTGGCAGCGACCGTAATGTGAGCTTGCCTCAGCGCATTCCTGTCGCGCTACATTACTTGACCGCATGGCCCAACGCCCAAGGGGAAGTGGAGTTTCGCACGGATATCTACCGGCGCGATGCGTCACTATTGGCAGCGCTTCAGCGTTCTGTATGAACGTAGAGGGCAGGCCAGCGTGTAGATAGCGCAAGGTGCGTGGCTACCGTTCAGGGTATAAAAACGACAATGCCGCCCCAGGGGGCGGCATTGTTATATGGTGTTAAAGCTTGGATTACAAAAACCTGGATTACTCAGTATCGCTTTCTGACTGGTAGCCCGCCACGCTAATCGTGCCGGTTTCGCCACTTTCAAGCGCAGCAAGCATCGGTTCGGCCTGGCGTTGGAAGGCAATCAGTGTGTCGCCGTTTAAGCCCATGTTTTCAGGCAGGTCTATCGTCATTGCATTAACGGGTGAGTTATTAACGATGACCTCGTAATGCAGATGAGGGCCTGTACTGCGGCCAGTGTTACCCGAAAGCGCGATGCGCTCGCCCATGGCGACGCGCTGGCTCTGGCTTACCAACTGCCGGGACAAGTGCAGATAGCGCGTACGATAACCATTGTCATGGCGGATAATAATATAGCGGCCTGCGGCTGGGTGGTTGGCAATTTTCTCAACACGGCCATTGGCGGGGGCAGTCACCGGTGTGCCAATAGGCATCGCAAAATCAGTGCCATTGTGCGGGCTAATCCGGCCTGTTACCGGATGTTTGCGGCGCGGGTTGAAGTTGGAGCTAAGGCGATAACTGCCGTCAAAGGGGTAGCGGGCGAAAGAGGGGTCCAGACTATTGCCTTCGGGGGTATAGAAGTTATTATCGGTGGCATTACGTACGACAGTGAGGTCCATGCGCTCTCCGGAATACTTTACTGCTAGTACGCGGGAGCCCAGCGTTTCACCATCAATCATGTCGGACTCAACCAGCACCTGGAATTGGTCGCCACGGCGACTGTCCCGGCGAAAATCAAGTTTCTTCTCTAGCAAGTGAGTAAGCTCGGTAACCGAGCTACTGCTCAAACCTGTTGCCTGAGCTGAGCGGGCGAAACTACCGCTAACACTACCCGCAAAAAGGCGTTGAACCGGCTCACCCTGTCGCTCAATAGACGTAATGGCGAAATTGTCAGTGTCGCTTTCTATTAATACCCCGTCGCGCATGTTTTTCATCATGCGAAGCGCGAGCAGGCGGCCGTCCTCGTCTAGCTGGTAGTCGAAGCTGTGGCCTGCACGCCAGTTTGTCAGCATTCGAGATTCTGGCATGTCATCCAGCAGTGCCAGTACTTCGCTATAGCCTAGTCCCAGCTCATCTTGTGCCAGAACGGCAAAGGTTTCACCTGGCTCAACAAGGTGGGTTTTCCATTCGGGGACATAGGGCTCTTCAGCAGCCAGTTCCAGCTCAAGAAAAGAGACGTCATCGAACAGATCAATGCCGTAATCTTCATAAGAAGTAGCATCTGCGATTTCGACAGAGGACGACGGATCGATATCGAGCATGCCGCTTGAAAGTGTGCCTACGACAACCGCCATATGCAGCGCGCCGTTATCGATTGCACTGTGGGTGAGTAATGCACTGGGGGGCTGGTGTTCTGCTACCGCCGCATCCGCACTGGAGATAAGATCAAGGTCAACGATTTCTGTTGCCGCTAAATCGCTAAGGGGGATATGTTCGCGGGTGGCATCAATGGCCCTTGAGGCGCGATTGATGGCATCAGCAACCGGCGTTCGTTCCTGACCAAGGGAAGGAAGACCTGGCGCTGAATCGCTGGGAAGCGGTACTAACACGCTTTCAAGCGGTGTATGGGGTTGGTTTAAATCGTGATACGTTGTAATTAATTTTTGTGCGCCCAGCACAGTGACCATTGTAGCCACAGGTAACAGTAACAACTTATGCGTGCGGGGCAGCGAATGAAGGATTCGCAACATGGGTAAATAGACCGCCGAGTTCGTGATCGAAAACGAATATGAAAGTAAACAAACCCCGGAACCATACCCCATGGAGCAAAAGGTGCATAGACTGTATATCTGTACATAAAAGATACTTTTGCTATATGAGCATAAGTAAATGGCAGATATTACTGTTTGTGAACACTGTTTGCTAACAAAGGTAAATAAAAGCTTGAATAAAGCGAGTTGGCTAGCTCTGCGCATCGCATGCTTCAGACCTGAAAAACATGAGAATTATTAACCTAACCATAGACAGGTAGGGAGTAGTGTAAAGGATTTATAGAGGATGGGAGGGTCGAGTAAGTAAGATCTAATAGGAATTGTTGTTATTATTGTTTAAAAACAAGTGCTTAAATTTTTATTAATGTTAGTTAAGAGTTTTTGAGTTGGACGAAGATAATACCGTTAGCCATAGATGCTGTCTGTCAGACTTAAGCCGGGGTTGATCTTGATGTTTTTTTTTGTAACAAAAGGTTAATTGCAGATTTTTTGAGTGTTTTTAACGTGGTTAGGCAACAGCTGACAGGCTGATGGATTCGCATGGATGCGCTTGGCGTTGCTGTTCCGAGGAGGCTGTATTGTGCCGGATGGCGCAAATAAGCGCTGAATAAGCGGTACTTTTTATTGATTACTGGCATTCTAGTGAGATTTTTTCGAAGATTAAGCGGATTGTATCGCTGTATAGCATCGAGGAAATCGAAATGTCCCGGGTAACACTTGCGCAATGGCAAATGCTGGCAGCCGTGGTAGACCATGGAGGATTTGCGCGTGCAGCGGAAGCGATCCATAAAAGCCCCTCTACGTTGAACCATGCCGTTCATAAGCTGGAAGAGCAGTTAGGTGTTCAGGTGCTTGAGCCGGTTGGGCGTCAGGTTCGCTTGACGGAAGCCGGTGAATTACTGCTGCGTCGCGCACGTCAATTGGTAGAAAACGCAGCCTCTTTAGAAGATGTGGCGTCAAGGCTGGCGGCAGGCCTGGAAGCTGAAATTATCGTGGCAATCGAGCAGATATTCCCTGCGGCGGTCCAGGCGAAGGCGCTAGAGCGCTTCTCGGAAGAGTACCCACAAGTACGCGTGCAGCTACATGAGAGCGTGCTCCATGGTGGAATTGAAATGCTCTATGACGGCCGTGCAGACCTCGTGGTTTCGGGTATATCGGCGCAGGGTTTTTTAGGCGAGCCTCTGGTGCTCGTTCGCTTTATTGCGGTTGCCCATCCGGATCATGCCCTACACCAGCTGGGGCGATCACTGGATCTCCGCGATCTGGCGCAGCATCGCCAGTTGGTGGTTCGTGACTCAGCCTTGCGTCAGCCTTTGGATGCAGGGTGGTTAAAGGCCGAGCAGCGTTGGACGGTAGGTCATTTGAACACCTCTCTAGATATGTTAAAGCGTGGCCTGGGGTTCGCTTGGATGCCTGAATCCCATATTACAGAAGAGCTAGCGCGTGGCGAGTTAAAGCCGCTACCGCTTCCGGCGGGTGGCATACGTGAAGTACCTGTTCAGATGATTTTTCGGGATCGTGATCGTGCGGGGCCTGCCGCTCATGCCATGGCTACTGCGTTAAAGCAGGCGGTCGACGAACTCTATTCTCATGGTTCGATTATCTCGAATGAAACACCGTAAAACATCCGCTTGAGCATCTGTGCACCGGGGGTATGCTGAAGGTAGCGTCGTCAGATACTTATTACCCCCTTTAGGAGATGCCTTATGGGCTTGCTTGTTAATGGTGAATGGCACGACCAGTGGTACGACACGAAAAAGAGCGGCGGTGAATTTGTGCGTGAGTCTGCTCAGCTGCGTGATTGGGTCGGCGATCAACCGGGAACTGACGGGGCCTGCTATCCCGCTGAAAAGGACCGCTACCATCTATACGTTTCGTTAGCCTGCCCTTGGGCGCATCGCATCCTCATAATGCGTAAGCTAAAAGGGCTGGAGTCGTTGATAGGCGAGTCACATGTGAGCCCTTTGATGTTAAATAAGGGGTGGACCTATGAGCAGAATGAAGGCTCAAGCGGTGACGCCGTTAACGGCGTTGATTACCACTATCAGCTATACACCATGACCAATCCCACCTATACCGGTCGGGTAACGGTCCCTGTGCTCTGGGATAAAAAGCGAAGTGCCATCGTTAATAATGAGTCGGCCGACTTGTTACGTATATTGAATGTCGCGTTTGATGATCTTACTGGCAACCACTTGGATTTTTATCCGGAGGATTTGCGCGAACAGATCGATCAAGTGAATGCCGATGTCTATGACCATATTAACAATGGCGTCTACAAGACCGGTTTTGCCACCGAGCAGGCTGTGTATGAAAAGCATGTTCACGCGCTATTTGAAGCACTAGAGCGTGTGGAAAAACGCTTGGGTAACCAGCGTTACTTGGCGGGGGAGTGGCTAACAGAAGCGGATATCCGCCTGTTTACGACGCTGATTCGTTTTGATGCCGTGTATTACGGCCACTTCAAATGCAATTTTAAGCGTATTGAAGACTTTCCCAACTTGTCCAACTATGTGCGTGAGATCTACCAGTGGCCGGGGGTGGCTGAAACGGTTGATATGGATCATATAAAACGTCACTACTACTATAGCCACGATACGATTAACCCAACACGCATTGTACCCGCTGGGCCGCTGCTTGATTTTGAACGCCCCCATGATCGAGAGCGCTTGCCGGGACGTGGGGTACGTTCTAAGCAGAGCGCTTAGGCAGCTTGTTCAGCACAGCCGCCGTTGCAAACCAGAAGACCGCCGAAAAGGCGGTCTTCTGTTATTACGTTAGCTTGATGATTAACGGTGTTAATCGTGATCTGAAATGGCTTCACGTGTTGATTGCCAAGCGCTTTGTGCGCCATCGCGGGTAGTTTCCCACGCATCGCGCGCATTTACTTTGGTTTGTTCCCACCAGTCATGGTTGTAGGCAGGAAATTCTTCAACTTCTTCGGGGGTTGCATCAAGAATAATGCGGTGCTCGGTATCCCCGTCGCTCTCAGTGTGAGTTTCAAGCGAGAAGTAATCAGTGCCTACAACGATCTCACGACCACCAAGGCCTAATACGGCGCCACTCTCAATGACCAGCGCATTGATACGCATCTCTTCATCGAACAGAATATTATCGACTTCACCGATCTCATCGCCGGATCCATTGTTGAAGTAGACGTCAGCGTCAAGGATATCTTTAGCGGAGTACATGCCTTGGGGCTCTTCTGACGCTTGCACTCCGAAGGCCAGACTGCCTAGCAGGGCGGTACCGATAGCGGTGGTTAACATTGTCTTACGCATAGCTTCTCTCCATGTGGCTAAAATACAGAATGGTCAACAATTGGCTGCCCATTCATTACTAGTCACCAATAACTTGCAACGTTTGACTAAAATAGAAGCGAGTAGGCTTATGACGCTGACGGGTTATAGCGTGTTGGCCCAATCATCAGCACGTCTTTCAGCTTCTTCACGCGTCAGACCATATTTTTGCTGAAGCTTGCCCACTAGCTGATCTTTCCTGCCACCAATCTGATCAAGCTCATCATCGGTGAAGTCGCCCCAGCTAGTGCGTGCTTTACCTTTCATTTCCGTCCACTTGCCTTCAATTTGATCCCAGTTCATACATCACTCCTTGAATTGCTGAACGTGTTGAGGCATCTAATTAAGTTAGACGATGTTTACACAAGTGCAAGTGAAGGTGTTTGTTTTGGGTGAAGTAAAAGAAGGTGAAGTAAAAAGGCTGGTCATTCATTATTTGAGGTGTTAGGATGCGCGCTCCTCGCATGTGTTGACCCCTCCATCACGACGATAAGCGATGTCTACGTAGTTTTTATATTTGATGCGTAGCAAGGCTTGCTGGAACATCTCTATGATTGCAGATGTTCATTGCTGTGAAGATGGCGCGCCTCCAGCATTTCACCAAACGGGTGAAATCGGCGCAGAAGGTCGCCACAGCGGTTGGCCCTTTATATAGATTTGAAAATATATAGGTTTGCCAGCCGTATGCCAGGTGCGACCGGCGTCTCCGACTCCACTGATGACATTATCCGCTTATTGACGGAACCTGTTTTTCGATGCTGCCTTTTAGCGCACGTCGATGTCAGAGTCAGAGACGCTTACGATGCTCTTTTGCCGGTACTGCCGGCCTACCAAGGTGTGATTAATGACCTCGACTTCTGTCGCCTCGCCGAGCTTCGGCGATCTGGCTCTATTGCCTGCCGTTCTGTCTGCTGTTGAAGCACAGGGCTATGTAACCCCTTCACCTATCCAGGCGCAAACTATTCCTGCGTTGCTGGAAGGTCGCGATATGCTGGGCCAAGCACAAACGGGTACCGGTAAAACCGCAGCATTTGCTTTACCGTTATTGTCACGACTGGAACTTCAACGTCGTGTACCCCAAGTATTAGTCATGGCCCCAACCCGCGAGCTTGCTCAGCAGGTGGCAGCCTCATTTAGTAAGTATGGTCAAAACCTGCAGGGCCTTGAAGTGGCAATCCTGTGTGGTGGCCAAGAGTACCGTGAGCAGTTAGGCGCGCTGAAGCGCGGTGCCCAAGTTATCGTTGGCACCCCCGGCCGTATTATTGATCACCTGGATCGCGGCAGCTTGAAGTTGGACGGCCTGTCAGCACTCGTGTTAGACGAAGCTGATGAAATGCTGCGCATGGGCTTTATCGACGACGTTAAACGCGTGGTCGCCGATACCCCGAAAGATGCACAGCGTGTGTTTTTCTCGGCCACACTGCCGACTGAAATTGAGCGCATTGTTAACCGCTACCTGGTTGACCCGGTAAAAGTGGCGATTGAGTCGCGCACGACCACTGGCGAAAACATTGAGCAGCGCATTGTACGCGTTGACGGCGGTGCCAAGCTTGAAGCGCTGGCACGTATTCTTGAAGTCGAGCCGGTCGATGCCGCTATTGTCTTCGTACGTACTCGCGCCGCTTGTACTACCCTGGTTGAGCAACTGACGGCTCGTGGCGTCAACGCCGCTGGCCTGTCCGGTGACTTGGACCAAAGCCTGCGCGAGCGTACGATTACTCGCCTGAAGCGTAGCAAGGTCGACGTACTGATTGCGACTGACGTTGCTGCCCGTGGTCTTGACGTGCCGCGCATTACGCACGTTATCAACTACGATCTTCCGCAAGATGCAGAAGCGTATACGCACCGTATCGGCCGTACTGGTCGTGCTGGTCGTAGCGGCATCGCGATTACCTTTGCCGGTTTCCGTGAAGGTCGTAAAGTAGGCTGGATGGAGCAGGCAACCGGTCAGAAAATGACCGAAATGCCGCTGCCTGACGAAGCTGCTATTCGCGCTCACCGTGACGAAGTTTTCCACCACCGTGTGGTGGCAGCGCTTACCAAAGGCGCAGAAGAGCAGCAGGCACTGGTAGAGCGCCTGGTAGAAGAAGGTCACGACGCTATTCAGCTGGCCTGCGCCTTTGCTGCCATGGCGCGTGCTGATGAAGCGCCGATTGGCCGCTTGCAGGCGCCGCGTAAAGAGCGTGCACCGCGTGAAGGTGGCAGCGCCAAGCCAGGTGCTCGCCGTGAGCGTGGAGAACGTGGTGAGCGTCCGCGCGCACCTAGCGAAGGCATGACCCGCTACCGCGTATCTGTTGGCCATAAAGACGGCGTTAAGCCAGGCCAGCTGGTTGGCGCACTGGCGAATGAAGGCGGCATTGAAGGTGCACGTATCGGCCGTATCGATATCCGTAACGCCTTTTCCGTGGTTGAGCTACCCAGTGGTCTGCCTTCCACTATCCTGACCAAGATGGCCCGTGCTCGCGTAGCCGGTCGTCCGTTGGAAATCAGTGAAGACAGCGCGCCTGAGCGTGCGCCGCGCCGTCGTCGTGATGATGGCGATGCGCCGATCCGTCGCCGCGAAGCGTAATCGCTTAAGCATGCGATAGCGGTATTAACCGCGCCTAAAATGCCCTCGTACCGGTTTCCGGTGCGGGGGCATTTTTTTGCTACGCTAAAAGATGACACGCCAAAAAAGCGACAGGGAGTCGAGACAGGGAGTCAACAGTGAAAGCAGCCTTGCATGAATGGAACCTGGCGCCTAAAGAGGCTATTGCGCTTCAGAAAGAGCTTGCTACACGGTTAGAGTCTGATGACCGTATTGCTCCGGTAACGCACATCGCCGGGATGGATATTGGCTTTGAAGACAACGGAGATACGACGCGGGCAGCCGTGGTGGTGCTCAAGTGGGACCCACAAACAGCACCTGACTTAACGCTTGTTGAGCAAGTTGTTCATCGTGAGCCGACGCGAATGCCGTATATTCCAGGACTGCTCTCTTTTCGCGAAATACCTGCGGCACTGGGCGCCTTTGAACGGCTCAATATACTGCCCGAATTAATCATGGTGGATGGCCAAGGGATCGCCCACCCCAGAAGGCTCGGGATCGCTGCGCACTTAGGGCTATGGCTAGACCTGCCCACCATCGGCGTTGCCAAGTCACGCCTTTACGGCAAGCACGATGAGGTAGGCGAGACACGTGGGGACTGGGTGCCGCTGCGAGCCGGTAGCGAGACGATTGGTGCCGTACTGCGCTCGCGTGACAAGGTGAAGCCGGTATTTGTCTCGCCTGGCCACCGAATTAGTCTTGAAACATCGCTTGATTGGGTAATGCGTTGCCTGGGACGTACCAAGCTGCCAGAGCCTACCCGCTTGGCCGACAGGTTGGCTTCAAGGCGCGACCAGCATGTCAAAAAGCCCCAGGATTCGCTGTTTTAAAATGCCAGGCTCACTTAACCACGTGATGAGCGTTTTATAAAAGCGTGATAAAGCGCTTGAGTAAGCTTGTAGCCTCCTGCGTTTCAACCACCTGAGCGGCAATTGCCTCTGCGTCTTGTTGCTGGTCAAGCAGCACTTCGCGCTGATGCGCTATATAAGCACGCATGACAGGTACGGTGAATTCAGGATGAAACTGCACGCTCCACTGGCGCGGCCCGTAACGCAGTGCCTGGTGCGCATCGTGGGAATTACAGGCTAATACCTGCGTATTGGAAGGCGGCGTTAACACAGACTGCGCATGGGTCAGGTGGGCCATAAACTGCGCGGGTAACTGGCTAAACAGGGGGTCTTGAAGGCCCGCATCCGTCAGCGTAACGCTATGCGTACCCAGCTCACGCCCCTTGGGGTGGAAGTCGCTTACGCCTCCAAAAGCCGCTGTCATTAACTGATGGCCGTAGCAAACGCCTAACATGGGAATGTCCGCTTGAAGCGCCTCCTGTAGCCAGGGTTTTAAGCGTTCGCTCCAGGGCTCTTTGTGGCTCACCATGCTGTGCGAGCCAGTAATGAGAATGCCTTTCAGCGCTTTTAGCGGTAGCGGCGCAGACTCCTTTCGGGCGTCCCATACGCGAAGTGTTAAATGCTCAGGCAGCGTATCGTTTAGCTGTTGCTCAAAGAGGGTTTCAAAATCACCGTGCTGTTCGACAACGTCAGAAAATGCATCGCCGGTTTTAATAATGACGACAGAGGCCATATTGATTCCTGTGAAAAAAGGCAGCCTGGTACGCAAACTGCTGATGCGAGCACCAAGGGGATAAAGCATGTCATTATGCGATAGGGCGAATAAGATGTAACCGCCATTCAGTGTGTAACGCCAATAATGAGCGATCCTGTTCATTAGGCTTTAATAAGGAGATGACAATGCAACACGTGACGCGTGCCGGTGAACCGATGGATGTGGCCGGGGTAATACCTTCCGTCGATCAAGCCGCGCCAGAGATGGTATTAACCGATGGCAATCTTCAAGACGTAACGCTGGACACCTACGCAGGCAAGCGGAAAGTCCTCAATATTATTCCCAGCGTCGACACGCCGACCTGCGCCATGTCGACACGGCGTTTTAATGAGCTTGCCTCTAATTTGGACGATACCGTGGTGTTGGTGGTGTCGGCTGATCTGCCCTTTGCCGCTCAGCGATTTTGCGGTGCGGAAGGGTTGGATAACGTTAAAACGCTTTCCACCTTCCGCCATCCCGAGTTTTTAGAGGCCTGGGGTGTTGCGCTGCGTAATAACCCTATGGAGGGCTTATGTGCACGTGCCGTGGTGGTGCTGGATAGCGATAATCGCGTACTGCATAGCGAGCTGGTCAGCGAAATTAAAAATGAACCGAACTACGATGCGGCACTGGCCGTACTTACGGCGTAGCTGACTGCTGACAACGTTTAGCGGCCTCCAGCAGCGCACTAATCAGGCGTTGCTGGGGGCGGTTAAATATCAGCCATTCGGGATGCCATTGAACCCCGATTAAAAAATCATGTTCGCGCGATTCGATGCCTTGCACCAGGCCGTCACGGTCACGCGCGACAATCTCTATCCCTTGGCCCGCTTGGTTAACGGCCTGATGATGAAGGCTATTTACCCGGCACCAGGTGACGCCGAGTAATTGATACAGTTGGCTTGCACCCACAATATCGACCGTCTTACGGGGAAGTACCGTGCGCCGACGTTTTAAGCCTTCGTGGGTGGTGTAAATATCGGGGTCCAGCGTGCCGCCTAAATGCACGTTGATTAATTGGGCACCTCGGCAAATACCCAAAACGGGTGTGTTTAAGGGAATGAATCGTTCAAGTAAGGCAAGTTCCAGAGCGTCGCGTGCTGGGTCAAGGCGTACATCCAGCTGGAGCTCACCGCCGTAGAGGGTCGCCTGAATATCATCGCCACCGCCAATAATTAACCCATCCAGATACGCTGGCAACGGGCGGGAAGGGGATAGCCGTAAGGGTTTTCCGCCATGCCGCCATACGGCAAACCAGTCAAACCACCAGGCAAGGTGGCTTTTATAATCCGAGGTGGTAATTCCAATAAGCGGCCGTTGCATTCAGATAAGTTCTCTTGAGTCGTCAAAATAGCCGTGCTGCTGACATGGAGCGCTGCCTTAACGGCGCATCCATGTTTTCAGTTTGTCTTTTAAGCGCATCATGAACGGTCGATTTTGCTTGGCTATATATTCATCACAGCGTGCTTGAAGAAGCTGAGTGTCCGCCGCGAGTTTTTCCACTTCAACCCAGCGATTCCATTCCACTACCGCCCCCCACTCTGGCTGAGAGAGCTGTGCATTGGGCAAGCGGTAATGAAACGTGGGGCGCGGCTTTATAAGTTTGGTATGCAGCATCGCGTGAGGATGCTCTGGACACAGATACGCAAATAACGGCAGTAGATCAAACTCACGATTTCGCGTGGCGTTATAGTGCAGGTAATCGTTAATAAACGATGCAAGGTCTGGCTGGTAGCGACTATCCAGCACCTTTAAGGCGTACTCCTTGGGGAAAGGATTAGCATGGGGCAACACTTCACGGGTGATATCCACTTTGATCTCATCGCGAAGCCAATGGGCCAGCAAGAGATAAGCACGCAGCATCGCCAGCAGGTAGTCAACGTCCAGGCGCGCTACCTCCAAATTAAGGTGTAAACCAAAACCATACAGCAGGCTAGCATCAGTGCCTTTTGCACCCTGGTCGCGTAATGCCTGAAAAATAGTATCCAGTTCTTCAAGTTCATTCCACGGAACCGGCGGGCAAATAAGCTCGGTGGGCACCAGGCCTGTTACCATGTCGCCAATAAATTCGCGGGTCTTTTGGTGAAATTCCAAGCGGCGCTGACGCCGATGGCGTTCCCATTCGCTATCCTGGTTAGCCTGCTCTTCAAGCAGTGACTGGTCAGGATGGGCGTACTGGGTGTCAAGCTCAATGCCAAATACACCCCAGCGGGTTCCCTCAACCAGTAGCCGGTGGGGGCTTACCACGTTAAGCTCACCTTTAAACAGATCGCGAACCACTAATGCAGTGTCGTGGGGTGGCAAGCCGGCAAATTCGATCTCAACGCCCACACGGCGTACCTTGCCGTCGCTATTTAACCGATTCGGGGGAGCTTGCAGCGTCATCTCGGCATCCTGTGAGGTGAACGTTTAGATTATCAGCCTATCATAGTCGCGCAGGTAGGCTGAGCGGATTCCGGGAGGCGAGAGGGAATAGGCGCGGTGTCATTTTTGAATCCATTTTAGGAGCATGGTGTGCGACAGCACTGGATAATTAACACTGCCATCTACATTGCGTTAACGGTACTGGTCAGCGTAATGGCGGCTCAGGTTCAGGCCCAGGTCGTCTCGCTTTCCGGTTTAAGTGGAAATGAGCCTAACCAGGAAGAAGAGGTCAGCAGTGATGAATTCCAACGCTCACTGAATGATGTTATCGCCATGCTCGACAATGAAGAGCAGCGTACGGCGCTGCTTAACTCGCTGCGCGAGCTACAGGTAACAGCGGATGCTACTCAAGAGGAAGGCATCGTACGCCAAGGGCTGCTGGGCGCGCTTGCCGACACGCTAACGGATCTCGGCGAGCAGGCCCAGTCAGGCAACTCACCGATTGATGAGTGGTCACGGCAACTGGTGCAAGGGGCCGCTGATCTGCGTGCCTTAAATGCTGGCATGGATCGCGGGCAGGTGATCCGTGAGGTTGTTGACGGCGCAGTGATGGGGATTATCTGGATCACGCTGCTGGTACTGATGATTGCCTTTGGCCGCTTGGTTGCGACGCGCCGAGAATGGCCCCTGGATTTGCCCCGTGACCCCAAGGCGTGGCTGCTGGCAGCGCATTTTCTACGCCGCATGCTGCCTTGGGCACTGGCCTTTGCGATTATCTTGGGCATTGCCCAACTGCTGCCCTACAGCCCCGGGCGCACGGTGGTGTTGGTCATTGCGTATGTCTGCCTGTTTGGTCGTGCGTTATCGGTAGTTTTCGAGACAGTCATTGCCTTCTTTAGCCGAGGGCACCGCTTTACCGCTGTGCAACTGTTGCAGCAGCAGGCACTGCGTGGGCTGTTTGTGATCGGGGCGTTGATCGCTTTGGGCGACGCGGTAAATTCAGCGCGCCTGGTGGATCTACTGGGTACCGAGCTCTCAGGCCTTGTTTCGATGCTGTCCAATATGCTGGCCGCGCTGCTGGCTGCGCGCTTTATTATCAAGTTCAAGCAGCCAGTACGCCATCTCATTTGTAACCGGCCCTATAAGCAGCGCCGGGAGGCCAGCACGGCCGTTGAGATGGTTCGTACCTTGGGTGGCTTATGGCATATCCCGGCACTGCTACTGGTGGGTGGCTCGTTATTGGCTATTTTTATCACCGTGGGCGATGTCGGGACCGCTCTGGCACGTTCGATAATTTCTGCGAGCTTGCTGGTACTTACCCTGGTGATTACCGGGTTGATACGCCGTCAATCCGAGCGCTTGAGTAAGCGTCGTCGTCGGCGCTTTAGCCAGTACCGAAAACGCCTCGAGCGCTTTGGGTTTGTGTTGGCGCATATCTGTTCATGGATGGTATTTGCTGAACTCTCCATGCAAGTATGGGGAGGATCGTTGTTTGGGCTAGGCCAAGAAGCGGTGGCCAGTACGCGTATCGGCCAAGCGCTGGTTAGCCTAGGGGCGACAATTTTGTTGGCATGGCTGGTGTGGATATTTGCCGACACGGCCATTCAGCGGGCGCTGACTTCCTCGGGCCGCGCTCGCGGTCGGCGGGTTAACCAGGCGCGGGCGCAAACCATCACGCCGATGATCCGTAACGTGATCTTTGTCGCCATTTTAATTATCGCGTTTATTGTCGGGCTGGCTAACCTGGGGGTGAACGTTACACCGCTGCTGGCGGGTGCCGGTGTGATCGGCTTGGCGATAGGTTTTGGCGCACAGACGTTGGTTCAGGATTTGATTACCGGCATCTTTATTCTGATTGAAGATTCGTTGGCGGTGGATGATTTTGTGCGCATCAATACCCATATGGGGACGGTAGAAGGGCTGACTCTGCGTACCGTGCGGTTACGCGACCTGGATGGCGTGGTACATATTATTACCTTCAGTCGTATTGAATCGATCCACAATATGTCGCGTCAGTTTGGTATTGCGCTAATGCGGATACGCATTCCCTATGATATGAAAATTGATGATGCCATTACGCTAATGCAGGAAACCGCCCAGGAGCTGCGCAATGACCCGATGATGCGTCATTACATCTGGTCGCCGCTTGAAATGCAGGGGGTTCAGGGATTTGAAGAGGGCTGCCCTATCTTGCGCATGCGCTTTCGGACAGCTCCTGAAATGCAATGGGATGTTTCGCGGGCCTTTAATCTACTGCTTAAACAGAGGATGGAAGCGCAGTCCATCGATCTGGGTGTGCCGCGTCTAAGTGTCAGCATGGAAGCGCGCTCAGAAGACCATATGGAGCCGACCGGAGGCACCGACCTATCGCTTGATAATGGGGAAGCCACAACGGGTGAGCACGAGGCCAATAAAAAGCCTGCACCGCCCAAGCCCGCCCCGCAGCCTACTCAAGCAGAGATAGAGCGTGATGAGAGGGGGACGTATCGCGGCTCACCTTAAGCAGCAAGCGTCTGGCTCAAGGTAAGTCCCAGCGCAATCCCCAGGCCTGTACCGATGGTGAAAATCGCAATGAGTAGCCAAGCGCCGCGCAAGCCACGCCAGCGGTTGTAGAGTTTTACGACGTGGCTGACGCGGTCGACCAATTTATCGTGACGGGAAACTATCTCGTCAGGCGGTACTGAAAAGTCGTTGGCAACATCATCCTGCCAATGGGCGCCGTGGGTTAGCCCAAGCTGAGTACGCAGCTTCCCAATGTCGCTCAGCGTGGCGTGCAGCTTATCGTAGTCTGCACGCCGCTTGGCGACGGCGAATGCAGCTTCAGCATCCTGGCGCAAAGCGCTGTTGGGGCAGCGAGCAACGGCTTGCTGTAGCTCTTCATCGTTTGCTTGGGGTGGAACGTTAAGGCGTTGGTACAAATCCCGCATAGGTGCATTGTTCTTTTAGGGTTGGAGGTTAACACCAGAGAGTGCGCACATTTTATCGATAGGTTTGCATCAAGTAATCATAGGCGCTTTTTATGCGTTGAAAACGTGCTGAAGCAAGGGCAATTTGATGTTCACTTTGGGTATAGAAGCGGTCCGGATGGTGTAGCTGTGCCATACGCCGGTAGGCACGGCGCACTTCTGCTTGGGTAACGCCGGGTGATAACTCCAGTACCGCTAGGGCGCGGGTGGTGCGATCAGGTGGCGGCGGTGTGGACGAGCGCTGTTGATGGCTGTGCTGATAGCCGTTCTGATAGCCCTGGTGTGAGTTCTGCTGAGAGCCTTTTTGTGAACCGCTTTTCGAGTTTTGTTGCTGGCGCTTTGTGCGCTCACGCTCCTCTTTGCGCCGAGCACGTTCCTGCTGCTGTCGGGCCTTGTCGTTATGAGCTTGGTCTTTACGCGCCTTGTCGTTGCGAGATTTGTCGCTGCGGGCTCTCTCACGCTCGGCCTTTTCCTGGGCTTTCGAATGCGCGCGTTGGGCTTCTTCTTCCTGGCGCCTTTTTTCCTGCTGTTCGGCTTCTTCCTGCGCCTCGCGGGCCTGGCGGGCAGCCTCTTCAGCCTTGCGTGCTTGCTGCGCGTAATAGTCAGCGTCATGGACGCGCCAATAGGCGTCGCGGCTGGGATCTTCCGGCAGAGCGAGCGCTCGTCCTGTAAGCTCTTTAAATAGCGTGCCAAGTGTTGTGGGCAGCACATTGAGCAAATCTGCCACGAACCGCAATATATAATGGTTCGACAGAGAAAGGTCTCCATTGTCGGTTGCCACCGTGATGGCTTGATGCATTACGCCAAGGCTATGCTCTTCAGAGCACTCCTTGCGAATGACTTCAGCGGCAAGCTGAATAGCCTTGAGGTCGCGCTGCCGCGCAATATGCATGACTGGCGCCAGTTCATGCCCATGACGAAAGTGCGCGCACACCTGGGCCAAACGGCGTCGCCGTTGACCTTCTGAAACGTGTTGGCGGTGTACCAATATCCAGGCCAACAGCAGTAGCTTTGCCGTATCCACTTGGCTGCGGCTTTGCAGTAGCAGCAGCTCAAAGGGGGAGAAACGGGCAATGGGCATTCCCAGGCTCCAAAGGCGTAAAGGTGAACCATCCCCGCATGAAGCGGACCATCATGACAATTGGTGTCATGGTATATCATCGCTCAAGGCAATGAAGTAGGAGATTGACCAGGTGATTAACGTCGAGCGCAAAAATAGCTACCAGCTACGCCTTACACGGCGGCTCAAGGAAGAGACATCGCATAGGCTTGACGTCTATCTTTTTGTACCTGGCGAGCTGGGTTTAAATGCTCACGTCATCTCGGAAGAGGCATTTTATCACTCATCCATTAGTGTCTCGCGGACGTACTATAGCGATGCCTACCACCTGCCGCTAGTGCATAGCCGGCTCGCTAGCCGTAATCAGTTGGGCAGCGAATCTTACCGATTAAGCTTAAGTCTTTATGCGTATCAGTATGTGACTGCCATGGAGCGGACGACTCAAAAAATGCTGGTCAGCGAGCGCAAACTGCGTAGCGAACGGCAAAAAGAGTCCAGTGATGTGCAGACGCTAAGAGAAGAGCTGTGTGAGCAACTGAATGAAATGCAGAAGCTCAGCGAAAGCATTTTAAGGAAGATGCGCCGCAACCAACCCACGGACGAGCGCTTATACAAATATTTCGCCAATATCGATAACTATCTTTCCTGGTTTACTGAGCAGCAGCTGCTTTCACTAGTGGCCTATATGCCAAGAGGTGGCGAGTTTAGTGATATCAAGCGCCAGTTTATTAATGTTTGCGAACGTGAAAGTGAGTATCGACGCGAACAGAAGTACAACTCAGAGCGTGTGATGGAAGACCCGACACGCATGTCGAATAAAATGCGCTTGCTACGACGCTTGATTGAATATCCGATTACCTTGAAGCAGGAGGCGCTGGAGTTAGGCGGCGGTGAGCAAAAAGCCGTAAAAGCGTTGGCAACCGCACTGGTAATGGCCTGTGTCACGCTGGGAGTATTGCGCGTACGCGAAGTCGTTGGCGATATTACGGCGCTGTTTGTGCTTGCCATGGCGCTGCTGTATGCCTTGCGTGAAGTGTTTAAGGACGACCTGCGCAATACGCTTTGGCGCCTGCTGCGTCGGGGGCGGCCAAAATGGCGTCGCCAATATGTTGACCCCACGCGTAATGCACTGGTGGGGCGTCAGCTTGAATGGTTTGATTACAAGCGCTACACCGCCCTGAATGAAGACATCAAACAGATGCGAAGACGGACCGTGGCTGAGCGGGAAGAGGATGTGCTGCATTACCGTTCCAGTTCCCGTATGTCGCCCACGCGGTTTTTGAGTGGTTACGAGCATACGCGAGAGACACTGTATATTGATCTCTTGATGCTGACCCGCTTAATGAGCAAAGAGAAGCATCATATCTTTCGGTTAAAAGATGGCCAGGCCGTACGTGAAAGCGTTGAACGGCGCCATTTGTTCAACCTGGTGGTGCGCGAAACCGGCAGTGAAGATGCCCCTTACCTGGCGCGTTGGAAGGTGGTGGTTAGTCGTTCGGGAATTGTCGATGTCGAAAAAGTTGCTGAAAGTGGCGTCTCAGAAGGCACATCCAGTGAGCTCAGTCCTTAAGTGCAGCCTCTGCGCATACGAGTGCCAGCCAGCTGCAAGCGATTCACTCAGAGGCGCCCCAAAAGACGCTCCTGAGTGGATATAGCTAGCGTTAAGCAACGTGTAATGGCTGATTAATTGAACGAATTAAGGGCCTTTTCCAAGTTGTCCACACTGCGTTTAGTATGATGCAGCTTATCCAGCCCAAACAGGCCGATACGAAAGGTCTGGAAGTTATCACCTTCATCGCACATCAAGGGCACACCGCCCGCCACTTGAACGCCCGCTTGGGCAAACTTGCCGACAAGCCCGGCGTCGTTGGTGTAGCTGACCACGACACCCGGCGCTTCGAAGCCGTTGGCGGCGACACTGATAAAGCCATGGCGCGAGAGCAACTCCCGAACGCCTTGGCCAATGGCTTGCTGCTCTTGCTTCACCTTGGCAAAGCCGTATTCGCGGGTTTCCTGCATGATATCGCGCAGCTGGCGCAAGGCATCCGTTGGCATGGTGGCGTGGTAGGCATGCCCACCGTTTTCGTAGGCCTGCATGATCGAATGCCATTTGGCTAAATCGCAGGCAAAGCTGTTGCTTTGCGTTTCGCTTAAGCGCTGTGTGGCGCGTTCGGAAAGCATGACCATGGCGCAGCAGGGTGAACCGCTCCAGCCCTTTTGCGGAGCGCTTACCACCACATCGATGCCCAAATCCTGCATATCTACCCATAGGGTGCCTGCGGCAATGGCGTCCAGCACAAACAGGCCACCCACCTCGCGCGTCGCTTGCGCCACGGTACGAATGTAGTCATCGGGCAGCAGTAGACCCGCAGAGGTTTCTACCTGGGGGGCAAACACCACGGCGGGTTTTTCCTGGCGGATACGCTCGGCGGCTTCTTCCGCAGGTACGGGCATAAACGGCGACTGCGGGTCATCGGCAGTCACGCGGCGTGCTTTGAGTACCGTGTGTTGGTCGGTTAAACGGCCCATCTCGATAATCTGCGTCCAGCGGTAGCTAAACCAGCCGTTACGAATCACCAGGGTTTTCTGGTCCAGGGCGAACTGACGTGCGACCGCTTCCATGCCAAACGTCCCGCTACCGGGAACAATGGCCGTTGCATGGGCGTTATAGACCTCTTTCAGCGTGGTCGAAATATCGCGCATGATGCCTTGAAACTGCTGCGACATGTGATTGAGCGAACGGTCGGTATAAACCACCGAGTATTCAAGCAGTCCGGTGGGGTCAACGTTGGGCAGTAGGGCCGCCATGGCATTCTCCTTGATAAGTAGGCGTACAGTTCACGCGAGATAAAGTGCCTTACAGAGTCCGAGGAATTAGAGCCCGAGGAATTAGAGCCCGAGGAAGTAGAGTACGAGGAAGTAGAGTACGAGGAATTGTTAGGTGAGGCCAGTGCTGGCAGTGTGGTTCGCAAGGCAATAAAAAAAACCGCCGTCATGAAGACGGCGGCAGAGTGATAACCAGCCTGATGCGGCTAACCGCAGTAATGAATGCGGCTTAGCGTTGAGGCAATTGCTCGGGGCCAAAGGCGTCCGGCAGTAATGTTTCCATGGTGTAGGTTTTGAGCACCTCACCTTGGCGGGAGATAACCATGATTTGCGTATCGGGGGTAGCGAACTCACGAATACGCTGGCGGCAATCCCCACAGGGCGTGCATAGGTGCTCACCCGGCCCCATTACATACACCTTGGCAAGCTCACGCTGGCCAGCGGTTACCATCGCGCTAATGGCCGATGCTTCCGCACAAAGCCCCTTGTAGTGAGCGACTTCGACGTTAGCGCCTACGAACTGCTGGCCATCCGGGCACTCCATGATGGATGCCACCGGGTGGTCGGAGTAAGGGACGTAGGCATTATTCAATGCATCAAGCAGCGTGTTGACCAGAGCAGAGTCTGCTTGGCTCATAGATGATTCCTCGGTTTAACCCACTTGGGCATTGTGACCCACTTAAGCATTGTGACCCACTTGGGCGTTGGCGGCGTCGTCACGCAGGACGGTATCCAGCGCGATCACCATCATATCGTTGAAGGTGGTTTGACGATCGGCGCTGGAGAGCGCTTCACCTTTCAGAATATGATCCGATACGGTGCAGATGGTCAGCGCACGTGCACCGAACTCGGCGGCGACGCCGTAAAGGCCAGCAGCTTCCATCTCAACGCCTACAATGCCGTAGCGCTTCATCAGCTCGGCCATATCGGTTTGCGGGTTGTAAAACAGATCGGCGGAGAAAATGTTGCCCACTTTCACCGGCACGTTTTGCGCTTTGGCGGCGGCCACGGCGTGGCTTGTCAGCTCAAAATCTGCAATAGCGGCAAAGTCGTGGTCGTTAAAGCGCATGCGGTTCACCTTGGAATCCGTGCAGGCACCCATGCCGATCACCACATCACGAACGTTAACGTCGTCGCGTACCGCGCCACAGGAGCCCACACGAATAATCGACGTCACGCCGTAATCGGTAATTAGCTCTTTGGCGTAAATCGAGACCGACGGAATACCCATGCCGTGGCCCATAACGGAAATTTTGCGGCCTTTATACGTGCCGGTATAGCCCAACATGCCACGCACGTCGTTCACCTGACGCACGTCATCAAGGTAAGTTTCGGCAATGTACTTGGCGCGCAGCGGGTCGCCGGGCATCAACACCGTATCCGCGAAATCACCCTGTTCAGCATTAATATGCGGAGTAGCCATGCGGTTTCCTTATGTCTTGTTAAATAGCGCTATCAGGCAGCATACGATAGAAAGCTTTTGCCATCGTCCATTGCGGGAAGGGCGAAGTAATCCGCCAGTGTCTGGCCAATATCGGCAAACGTATCGCGTGCGCCCATCGGCCCTGGCGCGAACCCAGCGCCGCTGACCATCACAGGAATGTATTCGCGCGTGTGCTCAGTACCTTCCCAGCTTGGGTCGCAGCCGTGATCCGCGGTAAGAATTAGTAGGTCGTCACTGTTCAACGCAGCCAGCAGCTCCGGCAGGCGAGCGTCAAAGTGCTCAAGGGCGGCCGCGTAGCCCGGCACGTCACGGCGATGACCGTAGACCGAGTCGAAATCGACAAAGTTGGTCATGATCATGGTCGGGCGGTCGCTGGTTTCAGTAGCAGTGCGCGCCACTTCACCCAACGTCGCATCCATCAGCGCATCGTGGCCGCTGGCTTTAACCTTGTGAGTAATGCCGCAGTGGGCGTAGATATCGGCAATCTTGCCAATCGATACCATTTCACCACCGGCATCGGCGAGCTTTTGCAGTACGGTGGGCGAAGGCGGCTCAACGCTGTAGTCGCGACGGTTACCGGTACGCGCAAAGCTTGCGCTGTCTTCACCTATAAACGGGCGGGCAATCACCCGGCCGATGTTGTAAGGCTCCAGCAGCTCGCGTACGGTTTCGCACAACGCGTAAAGGCGATCCAGGCCAAAATGCTCTTCGTGAGCGGCAATCTGGAAGACTGAATCCGCCGAGGTATACACAATCGGTTTGCCGGTTTGCACATGCTCGTCACCCAGCCGGGCGATGATTTCGGTGCCTGAGGCGTGGCAGTTGCCGATCACGCCGGGCAGGTCCGCCGCCTGAACAATCTTGTCCAGCAGTTCAGCAGGGAAGCTTTCGGTCTTGTCGCTGAAGTAGCCCCAGTCAAAACGTACCGGCACGCCGGCGATTTCCCAGTGGCCGGACGGGGTGTCCTTGCCGCTGGAAATTTCCTGGGCGTGGGCGTAGGCGCCTTCGAGCACCTCGGGCAGGGCAACGCCTTCGGCAACCGCGCCGGTGCTATCCCGGTGGGCGTGAAACAGGCCAAGCTTGGCCATGTTAGGCAGCTTCAAGGGGCCTGAGCGCTCAGCCGTATCGGCGTCGCCACGCGCGCAGGCGGCAGCGATATGGCCCAGGGTGTCCGAGCCTTCATCGCCGAAGGCGGCGGCATCGGCGGCGCTGCCGATGCCGAAGGAGTCTAGTACCAGCACAATTGCACGTTTCATGGCGTTTTCCTCGTCAGTCGGCACTCATTAAAGCTCTTCACCGCGATAGGTTTCCTGGAGCAGTGAATTAATCGTTGCTTCACCCGTGCCAATAGTGATCGCTGCACGCAGCTGGGCAGCGGCGCGGTCAGCTGCTTCATCGCTACGTGCGTGAACGAAGGCCAGCGGCTGCTGGTTATCCACCTGGGCGCCCAGTTCGGCAATCGCACTAAAGCCCACGCTATGATCGATACTGGCATCGTTACGCAGGCGACCACCGCCCAGTTCCACCACGCTCATGCCTACTGCGCGAGTATCGATGCGCAACACATTGCCCGACTGCTCGGCATACACAGGTTTGACCACGTTGGCTTTGGCAAGGTAGCTGTCAGAGCGCTCCATAAAGTCACCCGGGCCGCCCAGCTCACGTACCATGCGTGCGAATACTTCGGCGGCGGCACCCGAGGTCAGGGCTTTTTCAAGCTGGCTTAGGGCATCTTCACGGCTTTTCGCCAGTTTGCCCGCCATGAGCATTTCCACGGCCAGTTCACGGGTAACCTGCATTACGCGGCTGTTCGGGCGCTCACCGCGCAGCAGTTCCAGCGTCTCGACGATTTCAACCGCGTTGCCCGCGCACGGTGCCAGCGGCTGGCTCATGTCGGTGAGAAGTGCGGTCGTCGGCGTACCGGCCTGGGTGGCCACCGTGGCGATACTTTTGGCAAGCTCGTGGGATTTTTCGGTGGTGGGCATAAACGCGCCACTGCCGACTTTGACATCCATGACCAGCGCATCAAGGCCGGAGGCAAGCTTCTTGCCCAGAATGGACGCGGTAATCAGCGGAATGGACTCAACCGTGGCGGTGACGTCACGCACGCCGTAAATGCGCTTATCCGCCGGTGCCAGGTTACCGGTCTGGCCGATGATCGCCACACCGGTGGATTTCACCACGTCGCTGAAGCGCTCAGGGGCAGGGTAGGGGTCGTAGCCGGGGATCGATTCAAGCTTGTCCAGCGTGCCGCCGGTGTGGCCCAGACCACGGCCTGAAATCATGGGAACAAACGCGCCACACGCCGCGACCCACGGGCCGAGCACTAATGACACCAGATCACCCACGCCGCCGGTGGAGTGCTTATCGACCACAGGTCCTGGCAGGTTGAGTGAGTCCCACTGCATCACGTGACCCGAGTCACGCGTGGCGGTGGTTAGGGCTACGACTTCCTCACGGCTCATGCCGTTAAGAAATACCGCCATGGTGAAGGCGCCAATCTGAGCGTCGCTGATGCGGTCATCGGCAATGCCTTGAATAAACGTTTTGATATCCGCAGCTGCCAGCGGGTTGCCATCACGTTTTTCGCGAATTAATTCCTGCGGGAGCATATTAGTAGCCTTCCTGTGGTGCTGCGCTTTCTACGCCGCCCAGTGTGTTTAATAAATTGGCTAAAAGACTGGATGCGCCAAAGCGAAAATGTGCCGGTGTAATCCATGCACTGCCCATGATGTTGCTTGCCAGCGCCAGGTACTCAGCGGCTTCTTCTGTGGTGCGCACGCCGCCTGCGGCTTTAAAGCCAACGTCTTTGCCGCTTGCTTTAATCGCGTTCAGCATAATTTCGGCGGCTTCCAGCGTGGCGTTGGTGGCCACTTTGCCGGTAGACGTTTTAATAAAGTCGGCGCCGCCTTCAATAGCAAGCTCGCTAGCACGTTTGATAAGTGCTGGGTCTTTGAGTTCGCCTGATTCGATAATGACTTTTAACTGGGCCTGATCTGCGCAGGCGGCTTTACACATTTCAACCAGCTCAAGGCCGGTTTCTTCGTCACCTGCCATCAGCGTGCGGTAGGGGAACACCACATCGACTTCGTGGGCGCCGGAGGCAACTGCGTCACGGGTTTCACGGGCAGCCGCCATAATGTCATCGCCGCCATTAGGGAAGTTGGTAACGGTCGCGATTTTTACCAGCTCGTTGAGTTTGTGGGCGGTCAGCGCACGCTGAGCGGTAACAATAAACTGCGGATATACGCAGACGGCCGCCGGATTACCGTGAGGCGTTTTAAGCTGCTGGCAAAGCGCTTCAATCGTGCCGTCGGTGTCGCTGTCATTCAGGCTGGTCAAATCCATTAAGCTCAGCGCTTGGCGGGCGGCCTGGATGACGTGGGGAGAGGCTGTCGCGGTCATTGGATTCTCACAAAATTGATAAAAGACAAAACGGGCACTGCGAGATAAAACAGCAGCGCCCGTTGCATGGTGTCGTACTCGCTGCGTTAGGTCGTAATACTGCTCAGCGAGATGAAGAAGCCAGCAATGGTGGCTGACATTAAATTGGACAGTGTACCGGCCAGAACGGCTTTGCCCCCAAAGCGGGCAATTTCAGCGCGACGGCTCGGCGCAATACTGCCTAAACCGCCCAACAAAATAGCGATTGAAGACAGGTTGGCAAAGCCGCACAGGGCGAAAGACAAGAAGGCCGTGGTATGGGGAGTCATTAATTGACCCGTCGCGGCAACCACTTGCTCCCCATCAATGTAGGGGGCCAGGTTAATAAAGGCGACGAACTCATTAACCACTAGCTTCTGGCCAATAAAGGAGCCAGCAACGGTGGCTTCAGCCCATGGCACGCCCAGCATGAAAGCCAGCGGGGCAAACAGCCAGCCCAGGATCATTTCAAGGCTCAGCGACTCAAATCCAAACCAGCCGCCAACGCCCCCTAAAATGCCGTTGATCAGTGCGATCAAGGCAATAAAGGCCAGCAGCATGGCGCCAACATTGGCCGCCAGCATCAGGCCAGAGGTGGCGCCCGAGGCCGCAGCATCCAGCACGTTGGCGGGCTTGTTTTCCTGCTCTTGAAGCTCTTCCTCGACTTTAGAGATGCTGTCGCTGTCAGTCGCGTCCTGGGTTTCCGGCATGATCAACTTGGCGAAAAGCAGACCACCCGGGGCTGCCATAAACGACGCAGCAACCAGATACTCCATGGGAATGCCCAGCTGTGCGTAACCGGCAAGTACCGAACCCGCTACTGAAGCAAGGCCGCCACACATAACGGCAAACAGCTGCGAGGGCGTCATGCGAGCAATAAACGGACGTACCACCAGCGGCGCTTCGGTTTGGCCTACGAAGATATTGGCTGTCGCAGAAAGCGACTCTGTACGCGATGTGCCGAGTGCTTTTTGCAGCCCGCCACCCAGAATACGAATCACCCACTGCATGATGCCCATGTAGTAAAGCACGGCGATCAGCGAGGAGAAGAAGATAATGACCGGCAGGACCTTGATCGCGAAGATAAAGCCAACATTATCAACATCAGCCAGACCACCAAACAGAAAGCCAATACCGTCGTTGGCATAAACCAGTACCTGGCTTACTCCCATGGAAATGGTTTGCAAAAAGGTTTGTCCAAACGGCACATAGAGGACAAACGCCCCGATGGCTGCCTGGATACCAAAAGCGCCCAGCACGGTACGCAAGCGAATTGACTTACGGTCGTAAGAAAAAATCAGAGCGATGACCACCAGAGTGACCATGCCAACCAAGCTCATAAGGAGTGTCATATGGGAATCCTTTGAGTCCGCTAGGGGGGCTCGTTTAAAGTAAGTTGAGCCTGTTTAAAGTATGTTGAGCTTGACAGAGTAAATCATCGCGTTTTGATAAGCATTCGGCGTGCCGAGCTTATTCTCCGAGTAGCGATACTGAACGCCCGTTGTGATCAAATCGCTGGGGTGCCACCAAAGGCTCAGCGCACCGTTGGTGCCTACGCTTCCGGCTTTGCCATCTACATAGTTCTGTTCCAGGTAGTCACTGTCGCGGCCAAACGTTTGCTCGTGCCAGTTGGTGACGCTGAAGTTTTGATTAAGTGCGGCGAAGTCATAGCCCGCGACCCAGCCCGCCATGTAGCCATTCATGCCAGTATAGCTTTCGCTCTGAACGCGTGCTGCGCCAATAAAGGGTTTAAACCATAAGCCGTTGGCGAATGTTGTGCGGTAGCCTAGGCCCAGGATTTGGTCTTGTTCGCGGCTGTTATAGCCGTAGTCACGGAAGTCGTACACGTGAGCGTAGAGCGACAGCGGGGTATCCCCCAGATAAATGTGTGACGTTACCTTGCCTGCCGTGCGGAAGTTATCTTTACCGCCGCTTGATTCATCGAACCGGTCGTTGGTCGGGTTTTCGAAATCAAAGAAACCGTAGAACTCGCCCCAGCTAAAGCCCGCACCGCCTTCGATCTCTACGTAGGTGAAGTCGCTTTTTGCCGCATTGGAGGCCGTGCGACGTTCGGTACCGTTAGACCAGTCGAGGTAGTTAACCGAGACATTGGCAAAGGACCAAAGAGGTGTCGTCGGCTGGTGCGGCGCATCGGCAGCTATTGCCGGTGTTGCCAGTGCCAAGCCAGCGGCTAAAACGCCAACGCTGGTAGTGAATGAAAAAGTACGCATTGAGATCGGAGCAGTCATGTAAGCCTCAAGAGGGGTTGCCACAGTTTGGCCGTCGTTAGAATTATGTGGGCTGGCGAAAATGTTATAATTATAACATTGCATGTTATTTTTTTAACGCCCATTTGCAATAAACTCAAACCACCGCTTCTTGGATGCCTCTATCGGGGTGTCGCAGGAAGGCATGGAGTTAACCGAACGTCTAAGGCCAGACTTGCATGTTCCAGACGTTAAGCTTGTGGCTTTAACGTCACGGCCATAGGCTAAGTACGCCGTTGGATATAAGTACGCCGTTGGATAACAGTGGTCATGGCACCAGCCATACACGACATATTATAAAGTGAATAATAACGGTATTGAGGAGACGTCTGGTATGAACGACCGTAGCGCCCAACGGTTGGCATTGCTTCAGGAAACGCTTGCCGGTGGTGGTACGTTGCATTTACGTGACGCCGCTAGTTTATGCGGTGTTTCAGAAATGACCATACGCCGCGACCTTTCAACGCAGTCTTCTGCGTTAGCGCTGCTGGGCGGAAGGTTGGTAATGGCAAGTTACCCAAGTAGCACTCCTGCGTACGATTTGGCGGAGCAGCAAGCCAACGACTATCCGTTAAAGCACTTGCTCTGCAAGCGGGCCGCAAGCTTTATTGAAGAGGGCGATACGCTGTTTATTGATTGCGGCTCAACGCTGGTGCCTCTTTTGGGGCAGCTGGGGAATTTTCATGAGCTAACGGTGGTGACCTATGCGTTAAATGTCGCCACGGCGGTGTCGGCTCTACCCAATGTGCGTTTGGTGCTATTGGGCGGGCTGTTTTATGCGTCATCACAATCGTTTGGCAGCGATGATATGCGCGCTGCCATTGAGCGTATCGGTATCAATAAGGCATTTATTTCAGCTGCTGGGGTTGATTGCACGCGTGGCGTTAGCTGTTTTCACTTTCATGAAGTAGCCCCCAAGCAGGCGGCTATTGCCTGTGCTTCGCAGCGCTTATTAGTGATCGACGCGAGTAAAATCGGCATGATTCGCCCCGCCTATTTCGCATCATTGAATGATTTTGACATTGTTGTGACTAATGAGGACGCTGCCCCTGCGTTATTTACCCATTTCACGGGGCGTGTACTTACCCACCTTCCTGTTCCATCTTCTTTTGAGCAATCGTGTTAGGAAGTTACGGCTAGGTGCGTCAAATCGTCGCTTTGATTCGTTGCTTGGATCAAAGGAAGATACGTCGGTTAGAGCGGGCCTCCTTCATGTTAGGATGTCGGTTCAATCCGCTACCTGCTTCCAATCCCGGTAGCGCATATTTTTCCCGGAGCACAGGCAGTACCTCTGGCAGAGTGTTTTGGGAAGGGTATGGGGTGTTAGTTAGCTGACATATGGCATATCGTTTGGCTTGCTGTTTGACGGCTAGTTTTGTAACGCAACTCTGACGAGATCGCACCATGCAACAACCTTCCTACTGGCGCAGGTCAGGCACTCTGGTGCTCATTGCGCTATGCTTGCTGCTTGCAGGCTGTAGCTCGGCCTTAATGGACCCAAAAGGTGTCGTTGGTGAAACCCAGCGTTCACTGATCCTGAGTTCATTTGGCTTGATGCTGATCGTGGTCATCCCCGTTATTGTTATGACGATAGTGTTTGGCTGGTACTATCGCCGTAGCAATACGATGGCTGAATACCTGCCTGATTGGGCGCACTCCAACTGGATCGAGGCCATTGTTTGGCTGGTTCCTGTCGTAATCGTCGCTATTTTGGGCGTAATTACCTGGAAAAGTTCACACGATCTTGATCCCCATCGCGCACTTGAAAGTGATACACCTGAGCTTGAAATCCAGGTCGTGGCACTTGATTGGAAATGGCTGTTCATTTATCCCGAGCAAGGTATTGCAACGGTAAATGAAGTGGCATTCCCGGTTGATACGCCCGTCCGCTTCCGAGTGAGCTCCGGTTCGGTGATGAACTCTTTCTTCATTCCTCGACTAGGCAGCCAGATTTATGCCATGGCAGGAATGGATAATGACGTTTATCTCGAAGCTAATGAGATCGGTACCTATAGCGGTCGTTCGACCAACTATAGCGGTGCAGGTTTCTCTGGAATGATCTTCGATGCTCACGCGACATCAGATGAAGACTTTGATGCGTGGGTAGAAGAGGTTCGGCAGTCACCACAAACGCTGACCTACCCAGAGGGTTATTCCCAATTGGCTGAGCGCTCTTCGTTCAACCCTGTTGAGTACTTCGCAAGCGTTACACCTGAGTTCTATGAGCGTCTGGTCTCCAGCTTCCATACAGGCAGCGATCCTGAAACCGACACTCAAGATGCGCCCCGCGCACCAGCTATCGATAGCAATGAAGCCTATCAAACGACCGACAACCAAGCGAATGGTGAGGCTGAGGATGTCCAAACCATAAGCAATGAGGCGGGAGAATAACCGTGTTCGGTAAACTAAGCTTAGAGGCTTTTCCTCTCCACGAACCCATTCTGGTGTTAGCGGGTATCGTGGGAATTCTAGGCGGCGCGGCGTTGTTAGGCGCGTTGACCTATTTCCGTAAGTGGGGCTGGCTATGGAACGAGTGGTTCACCTCCGTTGACCATAAAAAGCTCGGTATCATGTATTTCATCGTGGCACTTATCATGCTGCTGCGCGGTTTTGCTGATGCCTTGATGATGCGTGTACAGCAGGCGATAGCCGCAGGCGGTTCGACAGGCATTTTGCCGCCTGACCACTACGACCAGATCTTTACCGCCCACGGCGTTATCATGATCTTCTTCGTGGCCATGCCTATGGTTATCGGCCTGATGAACCTGGTTGTTCCGTTGCAGATCGGTGCGCGCGATGTTGCGTTCCCGTTCCTGAACAACCTGAGTTTCTGGCTGTTCGCGGTTTCGGCTCTACTGGTCAACATTTCTCTGTTCGTGGGTGAGTTCGCTACCACTGGTTGGTTGGCTTACGCGCCGTTATCGGGGATAGAGTACAGCCCCGGGGTAGGGGTCGATTACTGGATATGGGCGTTGCAGATATCCGGGATAGGTACCACGTTAACGGGTATTAACTTCTTCGTTACTATCCTGAAAATGCGTACCAAGGGCATGACCATGTTCCGCATGCCGATCTTTACCTGGACGTCGCTGTGCGCCAACGTACTGATCATTGCCTCTTTCCCGATTTTGACCGCTACTATTGCCATGCTGACGCTGGATCGTTACCTGGGGATGAATTTCTTCACGAACGATATGGGCGGCAACATGATGATGTACGTCAACCTTATCTGGGCGTGGGGTCACCCTGAGGTTTACATTCTGATTCTGCCGGCCTTCGGTGTGTTTTCAGAAGTTATCGCGACCTTTGCACGCAAGCGTCTGTTCGGTTACCACACCATGGTATGGGCAACGATCGCGATCACGATCCTGTCATTCATCGTTTGGTTGCACCACTTCTTTACCATGGGCGCAGGTGCCAACGTCAATGCCTTCTTCGGCATCATGACAATGATCATCGCCATACCGACTGGGGTGAAAGTCTTTAACTGGCTGTTCACTATCTTCCGTGGACGCTTGGAAATGACCTCGCCGACCCTCTGGACGCTGGGTTTTATTATCACCTTCGTCCTCGGTGGTATGACAGGCGTTATGCTGGCGCTGCCGGCGGCAAACTTCGTGCTGCACAACAGTCTGTTCGTTATTGCCCACTTCCATAACGTTATCGTTGGTGGCGTGGTCTTCGGCATGATGGCGGGTCTGACCTACTGGTTCCCGAAAGCCTTTGGCTTCACGCTTGACGAGAAGTGGGGCAAGCGCTCGTTCTGGTTCTGGGTGTCAGGTTTCTACGTGGCCTTCATGCCGCTATACGTACTGAGCTTCTACGGTGCTGTGCGCCGCATGAACTCTTACCCGAACGCTGAATGGCAGCCCTGGTTTATCGTTGCCTTGGTCGGTGCACTGCTGATTGCTGCGGGTATCGCTTGTACGCTCATTCAGTTCTACGTAAGCGTGCGTAACCGCGATAAGTATGCTGATGTGACCGGCGACCCATGGGATGCCCGTACGCTGGAGTGGGCAACCTCTTCACCGCCTCCGTTCTACAACTTTGCGCGCCTGCCCGTCGTTGGTGATATCGACAGCTTCTGGTCACAAAAGCAGCGTGGCAACGAGCAGTTGAACGATGCGCCTTACACGGATATCCATATGCCGAGGAACACGGTGGCCGGCCCCGTCATCAGTGTCTTTGCGATGATCTTTGGTTTCGCCATGGTATGGCACATCTGGTGGCTGGCTGGGTTCAGTGCAATCGGCATGCTGGTGAGCTTCCTGATGCGGGTATCTAACGACGATATCGATTACTACGTGCCTGCTGCAGAGGTCGAGCGAATCGAACGTGCTCATCAACAACGTGTGGAGGCCCAGGCGTAATGGCTACTGAATCCCTACATCACGATGCCCATGCTGAAGAGCATGAGCACCACGATGCCGGTCCTACCAAGGTATTTGGTTTCTGGGTCTACCTAATGAGCGACTTAGTGATCTTCGGAACACTATTCGCTACTTACGCCGTGCTCATGAGAGGCACGGCAGGTGGGCCGACCGGTGCGGATATTTTTGAACTACCTTTGATTCTCTTCGGCACCTTTGCACTGCTGATCAGTAGTTTCACCTTCGGCATGGGCGTTCTGGCAATGAATGCCAATCGCGTCGGCCAGGTGAAACTGTGGCTGGGCATTACGTTCGTGCTGGGCCTGATGTTCCTGGGCATGGAAATCTATGAGTTCCATCACTTTATCCATGAGGGTTGGGGCCCGGATCGCAGTGCCTTTTTATCTGCCTTCTTTACGCTGGTAGGTACTCACGGTCTGCACGTGACCTTCGGTATGATCTGGATTCTGGTCATGCTGGTTCAGTTGTCGACTAAAGGCCTGAATGATAAAACGCGTCCGCGTATCCTGTGCTTGAGCTTGTTCTGGCACTTCCTGGATATCGTCTGGATCTGTGTCTTCTCCTTCGTCTACTTGATGGGAGTGCTGGTATGAGTTCTTCTAGCCAACCGTCCGGTCACGGCACCGTAAAGTCCTATGTAACGGGTCTTGTGCTGTCGTTAGTCCTGACTGTCATTCCATTTGGCGCGGTTATGCTGGGTTCGTTCAGCTTACCCGTGAACGTGGGAATCATCACTGTGACGGCCGTTTTGCAGGTTCTGGTTCAGCTTGTGATGTTCATGCACTTGGACTTCAAGACTGAAGATGGCTGGAACATGCTTTCCTTCGTCTTTACGGTGCTGATTCTCGGCCTAGTGGTAGGAGGTTCGCTGTGGATCATGCAGCATCTACATCTCAACATGATGATCGGCTAACCAGCATGCCCAATCGGTGGCACGATCTGCTTGAGCTAACCAAGCCAGGAATCATTGGCGGCAATCTGATTGCCGCCCTTGGTGGCTACTTTCTAGCCGCGCACGGTGAATTCGATCTGGTGACGTTTGCTTCGGTCATGTTGGGGATCGCGTTAGTGATCGCCTCAGGCTGTGCCTGTAACAATGTGATTGATAGGGATATTGATGCTCTGATGGCGCGCACGCGCCATCGTCCTCTGGTGAGAGGAAGCGTCTCTATCACGCAAGCATTGGGCTTGTCGGCGTTTCTGGGTATCAGTGGTGTGGTCTGCCTGGCATTAGGCACCAATGGGTTGACGGTGGCCTTGGCTGTTATCGGATGGGGCGTATATGTGGGGGTGTATAGCCTCTATATGAAGCGCAACTCCGAATACGGCACCGTGGTAGGCAGCTTGTCTGGCGCTATGCCGCCCGTGATTGGGTACTGCGCCGTGACGGGTACCTTTGACAGTGGGGCGATGGTTCTGCTGTTGATCTTCTGCCTCTGGCAGATGCCGCACTCCTATGCCATTGCGATTTTCCGCTATGCCGATTACCAGCGCGCTTCGATTCCCGTTCTGCCTGTTGTTCACGGGATCAAGCGCGCAAAGCATCACATCCTTGGCTACATTGTGGCGTTTATTCCCGCCTCATTGGCTTTGGTGCTGGCGAGTAAGGCAGGTACTGGCTACCTGTGCGTCGCACTGACCATGGGGGGCTACTGGCTCTACCTGGCGATTTGCGGCTACCGGCTGGATGATGATGTACGCTGGGCCAAACGCGTATTTGGCGTCTCGATTTTGACCATCACCGCGATGAGCCTGGTGATTGTGTTGGAATCCATGGTGCCAATAATGTGGGCGTGATTGACCCACACCGCTAAGTGGTTGAATTAGAAAAGCCCCGGGTAGTTAAACTGCCCGGGGCTTTTTCTTGTCTTAAAGCTTACTTACCATTGATCGCACCTGCGAAGCTTATCAGGTGCGATGACGGGTTTACGCTTCTCGCTGGCTTGCCTGAATAGCGGTCAGCGCGATGGTGTAGACGATATCATCCACCAGCGCGCCTCGGGAAAGGTCATTCACCGGTTTGTTTAAGCCTTGCAGCATGGGGCCAACGCTCACTACGCGGGCACTACGCTGCACCGCTTTGTAGGTCGTATTGCCGGTATTCAGGTCCGGGAAGACAAAGACGGTGGCGCGGCCCGCTACGGGCGAATCCGGCGCTTTCTGCTTACCCACGCTCTCAATGGCGGCTGCATCGTACTGAAGCGGGCCATCGATCAATAAGTGCGGGGCACGCTCTTTGGCGATGCGCGTAGCTTCCCGCACTTTATCGACATCCGCGCCGGTGCCTGAATCTCCCGTTGAGTAGCTGATCATGGCCACGCGCGGTTCAATGCCAAACGCTTCTGCGGAGCGAGCGCTTTGCAGGGCTATTTCAGCCAGCGTTTCGGCATCCGGGTCCGGGTTCACCGCACAATCGCCATACACCACTACCTGCTCGGGCAGCAGCATAAAGAAGATTGACGATACCTGGCTATATTCTGGCGCGGTCTTTATCAGCTGAAACGCCGGGCGCACGGTGTTAGCGGTGGTGTGGATAGCACCCGAGACAAGGCCATCGACTTCATCCAGCTGGAGCATCATGGTGCCAAGCACCACGTTATCCTGTAGCTGGGCCTCAGCGGTGAGTTCGTTAAGCTTGCCACGCCGACGTTCTACCATGGGCGCAATATAGTGGGCACGCGTGCTTTCGGGGTCGATAATCGTCAACTCGTCGGGCAGTGCTAAACCGCGATTACGCGCCACTTCCTCGATGTTCTCACGACTGCCCAACAGCACGCAGTTGGCAATGCCGCGCCGCTGACAAATAATCGCTGCCTCCACCGTGCGGGGTTCGTCGCCTTCCGGCAGTACGATCCGTTTTTTTGCGTGCTGCGCCTGTTTGACCAACTGATAGCGAAACGCCGAAGGTGATAAGCGCCGTGCATAGCCGTGGCTTAACTTGTCTTTTAGCCATTCAAGGTCGATATGGGCAGCGACAAAACGCGCCACCTGCTCGGCACGCTCGAAATCATCAACGGGGATTTCGCTGCTAAGCTGGCTCAAGTTTTGAGCCGTGGTCAGACTGTCGGTTTCAACCGCCAGCACGGGCAGGCCGGTTCTAAGCGCTGGGCGACACATCTCAATCATATTGTCGTTAGGCAAAAAACCATTGGTCAGCAATATGCCCGCCAACTGAGTGCCGTTCATGGTAGCGAGGGCGGACGCCAGCACGACGTCGTCACGGTCGCCAGAAGCCACCACCAGACTACCGGGTGTAAAGATATGCAGCGCATTCGCCGCGCTACGCGCACACAGGCTTGTCGACATTACCCGGCGGCTCGCCGCATCGCCTTCATTTAGCACCTTGGCACTCAGTGCCCGTGCCACGTCCAGCGTGCGGGGCGCATTGAGGGTTTTGCTGTAAGGCACGATGCCGATTAGGTGAAAACTGTCGGTGGCCAGTGACGGTGAATAGCCGCGAAGCTCGTTAAGTACCGACTCTTCAAGCTGCGGTTTAATGGTGCCCGGCGCTGCCGAAAGGTCATCTTCCTGGCCGTAAGGCAGGTTCTTCATGCGCATCAGGATGCCGCCCAGCGTGCGGGTCGAGCTAACCCCGCCAAAGCTTCTGGCGTGCATATCAAGCTCTTCAGCAAGTGCCTGTGGCTCGTTTAAATCCCCGGTGCCCACCAGGATGATTCGAGCATTAAGTGCATGCGCCAGTTGAGCATTGGTTTGCGTCGCGTACGTGGTGTACTGGGTAGGCACTACGCCTTCCACTACGACTAAATCCAGCGCATTACCGTCCCGCTCAGCCTGTTGCATTACCTGCTCATAAAGCTCGACCACATTTTCCATTAACTCATCGGTTTGGTCATCGCGCAGCAGGCGCTCCAGCCGGGCTTGTGAGATCGGCGAAGGCGGGCGCAGGTTGAGCGTGCGAGACACCAGTGCCGTTGAGCGATCAAGGCCCGGGCCGTTCAGCTCTTTTTGCATAAACGGCTTCAAAAAACCGGCTTTAAGGCCAATGGTGTCGAGCGCCTGAATCAAGCCTAAACAGGCTGAGGTTAATCCGGCCCCCATGCTTGTGGGCACCAGAAGAATGGCTTGAGGTTGAGAGGGGGGCGAGCTCATGCTTGGGCCTCCAGGCATTGACGTGTTTCCATCGCGATACGGCCTTCTTCGTCGGTAGGAATGACCCAGGCTTCGGGACCCTGGTGATTTGCCCTGTCCAGCTTGCCCTCTTTACCGCGAATCATCACGTCATTGCTCGCCTCATCAAGGGCAAAGCCAAAGTGAGGCAGCAGGCTGATAACGCGGCTGCGTACAAGAGGAGAGTTCTCGCCGATGCCACCGGTAAAAATGACGCCATCAAGCGTCGGCAGTGCGCAAGAGAGAGCAGCAAGCGACTTGGCAATGCGGTAGCAAAACACGTCTAGCGCCAGCATGGCTCTTGCATGACCCTGCTCTGCTGCTTCCTCTACTTCGCGCATATCGTTGGTTAAGCCAGAAAGCCCCAATAGCCCGCTTTGCTTATTCAGCACGTCATCAATCTTGTCCAGCGACCAGCCTAACTGACGGTGTAGGTGGGCGTGCAAGCCCGGGTCGACATCGCCGCTGCGCGTGCCCATCACCAGGCCTTCTAGGGGGGTAAGCCCCATGCTGGTGTCCAGGCTTCGGTTATTCCAAACCGCTGCGGTTGAGCAGCCGTTACCCAAGTGGGCTGTTAACCAACCGCCCGCACCACGAGAGCTAAGCTCGGCAGCCCGCTGGCTAACAAAGGCGTGGCTCGTGCCATGGAATCCGTAGCGACGAATGCCGTGTTCAGCGTAGAGGCTCTCCGGCAAGGCGTAGCGGTAGGCTGTTGGCGATAGCGTTTGATGAAATGCGGTATCGAATACCGCAACCTGAGGTAGTGCTGGAAATATCTTTTGGGTAGCGCTGATGCCTGCCAGGTTGGCAGGGTTATGCAGAGGTGCCAACGCGGCGGTGGCCTTAATCGCACTGATAACATCACTATCAATCAAAGCGGCCTGAGTAAACTTCTCTCCGCCATGAACAATGCGATGCCCAATAGCGCCCGGAATGCGTCCTTCCAGGCTGTTTAAAATGGCGTTGAGCACTTGAGTATGGTCAGCATTGGGGAGTGCATGGCTAAAACTTCCCCCCGCGCTATTTATTCCTTTTAAACGGGCATCGGCGCTGCCTAAGCGCTCTGCCAAGCCTGCTAAGCGCGGGGCATCAGGGGCCGGATCGATCAGTGCGTATTTAATAGAGGATGAACCACAATTAATAACCAGCACCGGTGCATTCATAAAGAATCTACCAAAAGAGTAAAGGTTTAGTTTGTACGTTAGTGTGACAGGCGGCAAGGGGCATTAACGTAGGCGGATATTTGTTTAGCCATTCGACTCAAATCCGGGCATGCTTGGCGGTTAACGTTCTTTTGCTGCCTGGAGCCTATGACTACGTCCTCGTTACCCAACCACCTGCCGCGCCACTTGGCCATTTTGCTGCTAATGACCGTTGGCACCATGTTCGCTGCCAACCATGTATCGGCCAGGCTTGCCTTTGATAACGGTACCGGGTTACTGCTGGCCGTATTAACGCGTTCCGGGGTAGCCTGTTTGATCCTGCTCGCCCTTGTGGTCGTTCAGAAGAAACGCTTCTGGCTGCCTTCGGGCACCTGGCCCTGGCAACTGGTGGTAGGCCTTCTTATCACCATTCAAAGTGTCAGCCTTTATTCAGCGGTTGCGCGGCTTCCTGTTGTTATTGCGCTACTGTTGGTCAATACCTTCCCCATTCAGTTAGCACTATTGAGTTGGGCGCTGGGCGGGCCGCGTCCGTCGCTTCGCAGTTGCCTTATTATGGGGACCATTTTAATCGGGCTGTTGGTCGTGCTGGATATTCCAGCGTGGCTTTCCAGTGCTGACAGTATGGGGCCGGAATGGGTCGCCGGTATTGGATTTGGGTTGCTGGCCGCGTTCGTTTTCGCCTGCGCGCTATGGGTTACCGAGCACCGTTTATCCCAAGTAGGCAGCACACTGCGCAGTCTTTTAACCATGCAAACCGTGTTTTTCGCCATGGTAATCGGTGGGGCTTTAGGTGTCGTGCCAGGTGGTATGAGCCTACCTGACAATAGCCAAGGGTGGGTGGGGT
>NZ_FUKM01000040.1 GCF_900163645.1 Halomonas citrativorans
GCTGGGTACTACGGGTAAGGTCGCCATCCGCAATATAACGCACCACCGTTGCCGCATAACGCGGGTCTCCGCCCAGGCGGCGAGAAACATCGCGAATTACCCAGCCCATCAGCAGAGTGGCCGGCAAGCCGATGATTAACAGCATGATGATGGAATGCAGCAAGTTGGCGATGAATGCTTCGTTAATATCATCCACATAAACGCCGGTTGCCAGTGACCACTTCCATTCAGGCAGGTAGGCCACATAGCTGATTTTAGGTAGATGCTCGTCACCATTGGCACGGCGGGCGTAGTACTCAACGTGGCCGCCTCCCGCTTGCGCTGTGCGAAGCAATTCGGGATATAGCAGCATGCCGCCGGCATCTTCATAGTGGCTCATATCATCGCCAGGTGTTCGGCTAGGGTGGGAGATGACAATTAAATCGTCATTGAAAGAGAAGATATATTCGCCAGCGCCAAAGCGCACGCTGGACATATTATCGATAGCGCGTTGTTGCGCTTCTTCAAGACTCAGTTCGCCAGTGGCGACCCTTTCTTGTAACACTTCAATCTGGTTATGCACGCTTTCGACGATGTACTGAATGCTGTCACGGCGTTCGCTTTCGATCGTTTGGCGGTTCTCCCAGGCAAGCCAGCCCACCAGCAGCAGCATGGTGATCCAAATAATGCCCAGCGTTCCCCAGAGTTTTTGTGTTGTTGTTATTTGCATTAATATTTTCCTATCACAGCTAAGTAAGTAACGAATACATCCTATACCTATATCGGCCTAACGCTCTGTTACTTAAGGCGAACTACATAAAACTCGTTAGAAGGGCGTTGAAAATTCGCTATAAGCGCGCTGAAAAGGCGGCGGCATACAATCAAAAACGCCCCCGTGGCCAAAGCCAAGAGGGCGCTTTTCTGCTGCTAGCCTGGTTTAAAAATCGCTATCGTCGTGTGTGGAGCGTGATGGGAGAGGGGTTAAGGTCGACTGGCGATCCACTCGGAAGTGAGACACACGCTCGCGCAGTTGGGTGCTAAGCTGCGCAAGCATCTGGGTCGCGTGATTGCTCTCTTGCACCAGCCCGGCATTTTGTTGGGTCATCTGGTCCATCTGGGTCACGGCCAGGTTGACCTGTTCAATGCCGCTGCTCTGTTCACTGGTGGCTGCGGATA
>NZ_FUKM01000052.1 GCF_900163645.1 Halomonas citrativorans
CCGATGGTAGTGTGGGGTCTCCCCATGCGAGAGTAGGTCATCGTCAGGCACTTATACCCAAAATCCCCCGGGGCTCAGCCCTCGGGGGATTTTTTTATGCGTGGAATATGAAGTGCCGTGTTGCTGGATGAAGGCTGTTTTCCATAAAAAAAGAAGAATAACCAACTCCTTCATCACTCACTTCTTTCCCCGCGTGCCGTCTTAACGCGTTTTGTGTCAAAATGCTCGCCTCAAGGAGGATTGCCATGACACAAATGCGCTGGGACCAGTTACTTTCCCCACGACGTCTGCACGATCAACGCCCGGATAACACGCGCGAAATTGGCCGTAGCCCCTTTCATAAAGACCATGACCGAATTGTTTTTTCAGGTTCCTTTCGCCGCTTGGGGCGTAAAACCCAGGTACACCCGTTAACTGAAAATGATCATATCCACACACGTTTGACTCACTCGCTGGAAGTGGGCTGTGTGGGCCGCTCTTTAGGCATGATTGTCGGTGAACTTTTACATGATCGCCTGCCAGAATGGATTACACCTGCTGATATGGGTGTTATCGTGCAAACCGCTTGTCTGGGCCATGATATTGGTAATCCGCCTTTTGGCCATGCCGGAGAGTACGCGATCCGCGACTGGTTTCGCCGCGCACAAGGTAGCGGCCTACTGGATGGCTTGTCAGAAGCGGAGCGGGAAGACCTGCTCACGTATGAAGGCAATGCTCAGGGCTTTCGTGTTATTACCCAGATTGAATATAACCAGTTTAACGGCGGTATGCGTTTATCGGCCGCAACGCTTGGGACCTTGCTGAAATACCCCTGGACCGTACGCTATAGCGGGCGAGCAGGTAAGTTTGGCTGTTATCAGTCTGAACAGGCGCTCTTAAAAGAGGTCGCCGACGCAGTGGGTCTGCTGCCTCAGGGGGAGCAGCGCTGGTGCCGCCATCCGTTGGCTTGGCTAGTCGAAGCGGCCGATGATATCTGCTATGCCCTGCTGGACCTGGAAGATGGCTTAGAAATGGGCATTCTGCGTTATGAAGAAGTCGTGGAAATCCTTCGGCAAGTGGCTGGAGAGTTCCCGCCTGAGTATGCGGATATGGAGGATCGTCAGGTATCGCAGCGCCGACGAATCGCCCTATTACGCGGTGCTGCCATGGAGCGTGCGGTTAACGATGTCGGTGCGGTTTTTGTTCAGCATGAACAGGCGCTGTTAAACGGCACGCTAAAAGAGGATCTGCTTGAGCTGTGCCACCCGGATTTAGGCTGGGGCGTACAAGCAGCGAAGCAGCTGGCCCGCGAGCGTATTTTCCAAAATGAGCGTAAGGCCAAACTAGAGATTGGTGCCTACACCACTCTAGGCATTCTACTGGAGGCTTTTATTGGCGCCGCTCATGAGTTGCACCATACCGGACAGTCATCCTTCAAGCATCAGCGTGTACTGGCGCTAATCGGAGAGAATACGCCGTTGCCCTCCTGGCCGCTTTACGATAGCTATCGACGCATGCTGGACTTTATCGGCGGGATGACCGACCACTATGCAGTTGATCTTGCTCAGGAGATGGGTGGTCGTTTACGCGGCGATTAAGCAATAACGCATCAGACCGATGGCTGGCGGAGATGACGTAACTCTACCAGCCTCGCCCTTTCCATTAGCAAATAAATGATCTTGTCATGGATTGGGTCGCTTAGCGTGCCAGGTTTGAGGTCAGTGAGCTGCTTGGCAAGCTGCTCTCCACTGACCACCAGCACATCGCCAGTTGCCTCGGTGGTGTCAATTTCCCAGCCGGGCAATACGAGCACGCCCCGTACCGGTACCGGCACACCACAGCGCCGTTCAAGCCACTGGGTAAGCCAGCTAACGGCTTGACGTGTCTTATGAAGTGGGCGGCGCTCATGCCAATGAGGAAAGCGTAAGCGCTCGCGTTCAACCGCCACGGTATTAAGCTCTCGGCCGTCTGAGCCAATGGCTAATGCACGCGCCCGCGTTTCCAGCACGAACACGCCATACGGCGTAACCACCACGTGATCGATAGTGAAACTGTCGGTTGGTACATCATGGAATACGTAGTAAGGATGCGCCTCAGGACGAATAAGCCGCTCAAGCTCTTGGCCAACCGCCAGTTCGCAAGCAAGGCCAAGTTTTAGTCGCCGGATGCGCTGGTAATCACGTATCAATAATAAGGAAAACGTTAACACAAGCAGGGTGCTTAACAGGCCATAGAGTGCCCACTCCACCCAATCTTGTTGACTGACAAACAACATTCTTCCCATGCCGTATACCAGCGGGGCCAGGCTAATAATCGGACCTAAAGCACCATTTAAGAAAAGACTTGAGAAGGCCTGGTCAAGGCGATGGCGTAATGCTTGCCCTGGTTCACGCAGTGGCGCATCAAAAGGCGACTCAACGCGCGCATCATGCAGGCTGCGCAGGGCTAATACGATGCCGCCCATCGCGGCCATGGGAAATAAAAAGATGAGCGGTAGCAGGTATTCCAGCCAAACCATTGCAGTGCCTTGCCTTTTAACGGCCTACCTTATAGCAGGCCTGATGAGAGAAACGGATTAACCGCCAGCTAGCTTAACTTGATAACCCTGCGCGGTTAGTGCTTCTCGTAACGTATCTCGATGGTCGCCTTGAATCTCAATGATGCCATCTTTGACTGCTCCTCCCGTGCCGCACCGCTTTTTAAGCGTTTTCGTCAGCGCTTTTAGTTCCGTGCTGGGCAGTGGGATACCACTAATGGTCGTAACACCTTTACCTTTACGCCCACTGGTTTCACGGCGAATGCGTACGATACCATCCAGCGCAGCAAGGCGTGCTTGCTCACTGTTTTCCTCACAGCTACAGGCATCCAGTGCCTCACGGCACTCCGGGCACGTTTTACCATGCTCCGTTGAATATACAAGCCCACCAAGCTGGTCACGTAAAGAGGCCATTGTCACCCTCCTACTGAGCGTTGTGGCATGGGGAGGCTCCAGGCTTTTTGGTAAAGGCGTTCAATAACAGTGGGTAGCTGGTACATATTACTAATCATGATAGCGTTTTCTGGCGTCTCTTCGGCATCGGGAAAGCGATTTAAATGAATGACCGTCATCCCGGCCTCAAGTGCCGCACGAACACCCACCAGGGCGTCATCAATGGCAATACAGTCATGCGCACTATAGCCCATGATACTGGCTGCGTGCAGATGCAAACAGGGTTCAGGCTTCCAGCAGTTAGCGGTGTAGCCGCTAAACAGACGATGACCAAAGTAATCGTTTAGGCCGGTGGCCTGAAGTGCCGTGCGAATCTTGGTTTCAGGACCGTTGGAAACAACGGCACTTGGATAGGCTGACAAGTTATCCAGCGCCTCTCTGGCACCAGGGATCAGTGTCAGCTCTTCAGCAAGGCGATTAGCCAGATTGGCCCGCATGGCACCTTCCATGTGGGCGAGTTGGTCAGGGTCCACTTCGCCGTAGCGTTGCTGTAACTCGGCGACAATGCGTCGGAACCGAGCACCACGAAACTCACCAAGATAGTCAGCTGGTACGAAGGGCAATCCTACAGCGTTTAGCCCTATCGACATTTCTTCAGCTAAAAGAGGTTCACTATCGACGAGGGTGCCATCACAGTCAAACAGCAAAAGTGGGAGCGGCATTGTGGTTCCTTGCAGCGACTTAAACGCTACCAGTGTTGGTTGAACACTACCCAATGCCTATTGAACGAGATTTTTAGGCTTTTGTGAACACTGTTTCGTAATTTTTTGTAGCTAATGCCGCAATAAACCAGTCATGCACGATGCGTTAACGAAGAAATAGCGAAAACCGGCAAGGGACCGTTATATGCCAGGTGATATCTGCACCCGGGTCCGTTACGACTAGCGCGATAAACGGCGCGAATTGGCACTGCTACGCTGATGGTAAGGCTGCATGGCCTGACGGCTGGTGACCCACCAGGGCGCATGTTGTCCGCTGAGCATATTCAGTAACGTTTTTTGCATGGCGAAACCCGCCTCCATACTGGCTTCAAGTTTCTCCGTCACCATACGTTGGTTCTCTTTCATCATTTTTGGGCTGAAAAACGGCTGCGTTTGCCATAGCTGATTGCGGTGGTTGATCGTCGAAAGGGACGATGTCCAAAGCTCGAGGGCCATCATGCCGACTTTCCAAGCATCCATCATGGCGAAAGGGGACATGGGAATTAAGGCAGTCGGTGTCGCGTGCTTCATAAATTAGCTCCGAGGATGAACGTCTGTTCAGTGTTGGCCTCTCTATGCTGCAAAGCAATATTTATTTGTATCCGCTGCGTGTTAACCACAAAAAAGACGGCCAAATGGCCGTCTTTTAACCTACGTCATACTTGAATTTATTTAACTTTCGGATCCAGCTCGCCACGCTCGTAGCGGTTGAACATCTCTTCAAGGTTGATCGGCTTGATCTTGCTGGCGTTGCCCGCGGTGCCAAAGGCTTCGTAGCGAGCGATACACAGATCACGCATGGCGGTAATGGTTTCCTTGAGGAATTTGCGCGGATCAAACTCAGACGGATTCTGAGCCATAAAGCGACGTACGGCGCCAGTAGAGGCCAAGCGTAGGTCGGTATCGATATTGACCTTACGTACGCCGTGCTTGATGCCTTCAACGATCTCGGAAACCGGCACACCGTAGGTTTCCGGAATTTCGCCGCCGTACTGATTGATCACCTCAAGCCACTCCTGCGGTACAGAAGATGAGCCATGCATGACCAAGTGGGTATCCGGGATGCGCGCGTGGATCTCTTTGATACGCTGAATAGATAGCGTATCGCCTGTCGGCGGCTTGGTGAATTTATACGCCCCATGGCTCGTGCCGATGGCGATGGCCAAGGCATCTACGTGGGTGGCTTTAACAAACTCGGCGGCTTCTTCCGGGTCGGTCAGAAGCTGTTCCATATCCAGCTTGCCTTCCGCACCAATGCCGTCTTCTTCACCGGCCATGCCGGTTTCCAGGCTACCCAGGCAGCCCAGCTCACCCTCAACGGAAACGCCACAGGCGTGGGCCATTTCAACGGTGCGACGCGTCACATCAACGTTGTAGGCGTAGTCGGTCGGTGTTTTTCCATCTTCACCCAGCGAGCCATCCATCATGACCGATGAGAAACCCAGCTGAATAGAGCGCTGGCACACCGCGGGGCTGGTGCCATGGTCCTGGTGCATAACTACCGGGATATGTGGGAACTCTTCAACGGCAGCCAGAATCAGGTGGCGCAGGAAAGGTGCGCCTGCGTATTTACGCGCGCCTGCAGAGGCTTGAACGATAACGGGCGAATCGGTCGCGTCAGCTGCTTCCATGATGGCGCGCATCTGCTCAAGGTTATTAACGTTGAACGCCGGAATACCGTAGCCATATTCGGCAGCGTGGTCGAGCATCTGACGCATGCTGATCAAAGCCATGGGGTCACCTTCTTTAGTTATCAGTGTGAACGAGTGCGAAAATATGCAGGTTCAATTCGTTTAATGTTAACCGCGTTTGGCGGCTGCTTCGAGCGCGGCAACGGCAGGCAGCTGCTTGCCCTCAACATATTCAAGGAAAGCACCGCCCCCGGTTGAGATATACGAGACGCGATCCGCAATCGCATATTTATCGATGGCGGCTAACGTATCACCCCCGCCCGCAATAGAAAATGCATTGCTATCGGCAATGGCCTGGGAGATAACTTCCGTGCCTTTACCAAACTGGTCAATCTCAAATACGCCCACTGGGCCATTCCATAAAATGGTGCCCGCGTCTTTGAGCATGCTGGCCAAATGTGCCGCTGTTTCAGGGCCAATATCCAGAATCATTTCATCGTCGTTAACCTGGTCGACCGGCTTAACCACCGCATCGGCTGATTCAGAAAACTCGGTCGCCACGACAACGTCGGTTGGTAATGGAATGGAGACCTTTTCCATCAGTGCCTTCGCTTGGGAAACCAGGTCGGCTTCATAGAGCGATTTGCCCACATTATAGCCTGCTGCGGCAATAAAGGTGTTGGCAATGCCGCCACCCACGATCAGTTGATCGCACTTATCCGATAGCGAATTAAGCACATCAAGTTTGGTAGAGACTTTGGAGCCGCCCACAATCGCAGCCATGGGGCGCGCCGGATTGGCCAAGGCTTTTTTAAGCGCATCGAGCTCTTGCGCCAACAGTGGGCCCGCACACGCGCTTGGTGCAAAGCGAGCAACGCCGTGGGTAGAGGCCTGAGCGCGATGGGCGGTGCCAAAGGCATCCATTACAAATACATCACATAGCGCCGCGTACTGTTTGGCGAGCTGTTCTGCGTCTTTCTTTTCGCCTACGTTAAAGCGAACGTTTTCAAGCAACGCGACCTGACCATTTTCAAGTGTCGGTGGTGTCTCAAGGTAGTCGCTGATCAGCTCGACCGGTTGGCCTAGCAGGTCGCTTAAATGTTTGGCCACCGGGGCGAGTGAGAACTCATCAGAGGGGTCACCTTCGGTTGGGCGGCCAAGGTGACTCATCAGCATGACTTTAGCGCCCGCTTTCATCGCCGCCTGAATGGTAGGCAGCGCCGCTTTCAGACGTGCGTCGCTTGAGACATTGCCGTGCTTAATCGGCACGTTCAGGTCTTCGCGAATCAGCACGCGTTGCCCTTCCAAAGGCAGATCCATCATTTTTTGCACGTTCATGTGAGCGGTTTCCTCGTCTTCCGGCGGTGAATCGGGTAGTGATAGTTAGCCGATACGACTAAGCGGCGCGATCTCGGGAAAGCACGGCTAACCGTTGGGCAATATCGAGCATGCGGTTTGCAAAGCCCCACTCGTTATCAAACCAACATAAAAGCTTGATAAGGCGTTTTCCAGCGACGCGGGTTTGGGTCGCATCGAAAATGCCGGAATGTGGGTCATGATTAAAATCAATGGAGGCCATGGGCGCTTCGGTGTAGCCCAGCACTCCCGTAAGACGCTGCTGGCTAGCGTGATGCAGCAGGCCATTGATTTCCTGGGCGCTGGTGTCGCGACGCACGGTCAGTGCGGCATCCATCGCTGAAACATTAATGGTGGGAACGCGGACGTGTAAACACTCAAAACGGCCTTCCAGATGTGGCATCAAACGGCTGATGCCGCGCGCAAGCCCTGTGTCCACCGGCACAATTGACTGCATGGCCGAGCGCGTCAGGCGCAGATCAGTTTGATGGTAAGCATCGATCACTGGCTGATCGTTCATCGCAGAGTGAATGGTCGTGGTTACTCCGTGCTCCAGCCCCAGCGCTTCGTCGAGTACGGTAAGTAAAGGAACCAAACAGTTGGTGGTACAAGAAGCCGCTGATAGGATGCGCTGAGAGAGTGTCAGCTCGTGCTGATTAATTCCCCACACGATCGTTGCATCGACATCGTTTTCCGCTGGCTGTGAAAACAGCAGGCGCTTTGCGCCAGCACTTAGATGCTGCTCGGCTGTCGCGCGATCTTTAAAACTACCTGAGCACTCAAGAACTAGATCAACCTTCAGCGCTTTCCACGGAAGTTGGCGTGGATCTTTTTCACATAGCACCTGAATGCGCTGTCCGTTGACCACTAACGCTTCACCGTCATTCTCGACGTTTCCTGGAAAGCGACCATGAGTCGTGTCGTAACGGGTCAGGTAGGTAATCGTCGCCAAGTCAGAAAGCTCATTGATAGCGACGACCTCAAGACGCGAGTCGCCACGTTCAATCAGTGCCCGCAATACGCACTGGCCAATACGCCCATAACCATTAATGGCGATGCGATAGGTAGGAGCAGCGTGTGTAGAGGCAGATGTAGCCATGTAAGAAAGCGGCTCTTGGAAGGTGAATCAGTGACCGTCAATAAATAAAAAACATTCGCAATAATAGCGTATTTCAACCGCCTGCGCCTATCAGATGCCAAGCGAAAGGCAGCATCAGGGCAGTGAAAATGCCGGTAAGACTCATCCCAAGAGAGGCAAAGGCGCCTGCGGCCGGGCTGATTTCAAACGCTCTTACCGTTCCGATCGCATGGCCGTTTAGCCCCAGCGCAAAGCCGATAATGCGCTCGTCTTCAATGTTTAAAAAGCGTGCAGCAAGGCTGACGAACGCGGCGGTAGCAACGCCGGTAATCAGCAGTGCGCCCAACAAGAGCGCCACCGAGCCGCCAATCTGCTCGGTAATGCCAATCGCGATAGGCGCCGTTACGGACTTTGCCGCAATAGAGGCGAGAATAAGGGGTGAGCTACCCAACATCCAGGCAATTAGCAGGGCGTAGCAAGCCGCCAGCGTGGCTGCAATCGGCAGGCAGATAGTAAGAGGTCGCCATAGTGCCCGAATATGCGGCAACTGCTGATAAAGCGGCATACCCAAGGCGACGGTTGCGGGCCCTAACAAAAAGGTCAGCCAAGCGGCATCCTGCCGATAGGTGTCATACGGCAGGCCAATGGCGGCAAGCGTGGCAGCAAGCAGAAGTGCAGCGATCAAAATAGCCGGTAGCCAGGTCGGCTTTTTTAATCGTTTGAAAATCAGGTTACCCAACAAAAACGCCGCTAACGTTAGCCCAACGGCAAACAGCGGCGTCGTACTTAAGGTGCTTAGCAGGGCATTAGCGGGCATGCATTTTTTCCATCAGGCGCTTAAGTAGCCACAGCGTGGTGGTTACGCTTAATAGCGTACCCACAATCAGCGCACAAAGAATGGCTAGCCACTGGCCTGCAAGCTCATCAAGAATAAAAAACACGCCCACCACGCCCGGCATAATCAGCATGGCAAGCAGGCCGATTAATGGCTGCGCTGCGGCGGCGATTGTCGAGGGGACTCGTCCCCAAACGGCTAGCGTTGCGGTTAATAACAGCATACCGACAACGCCGGATGAAACCGGAAGACCGGTAAAGTAAACCGTTACTTCACCGATCAACCAGTAACTCACTAGCCATAAAAAGCCATTAAGTGCAGGCATTGTTAGCCAAGCAGTTCATTGGCATTTTTGAGGATATTCTCAACCGTAAAGCCGAAGTGCTTGAACAGCTCACCCGCGGGGGCGGATT
>NZ_FUKM01000041.1 GCF_900163645.1 Halomonas citrativorans
GGCCGGACTTGGCCTTCTGAACAGCATCCATGGAAAGGGCGCGAATGGCATTGGCCAGCTCAAAACGGGACGGCATGGGGGTGCTCCTCGCCTGAAAACGGAAATAATGAAGGCGCTATTGTCGCTGACTTCCCCTGTTGCGGCAAATGCGGCGGCAAATGTAGCGGCAAATTATAGGCCACATTCTGGGAAGAACTCCCAACAGCGTGTAGACTCTGCCTCCCGAAGCGGTGGTCAACCTGGTAAGGCCGCTTCCTTATATGGGCAGGGAACCTCCTGCCGTGATTTCCTGCTGATGCTGCGAGTAGTGAGCAGCTGTCATACAGAGGGTCGAGAGCGCGATGAGCGAATATTCCCTGTTTACCTCGGAGTCTGTCTCCGAAGGTCATCCCGATAAAATTGCCGACCAGATTTCGGATGCGGTGCTGGATGCTATTATTGCCCGGGATAAACAGGCACGGGTTGCTTGTGAAACCATGGTGAAAACCGGTGTAGCAATTATCGCTGGTGAAATTACTACCTCGGCGTGGGTGGATCTGGAAACGCTGGTACGCGACGTGATTACCGACATCGGTTACACCTCTTCCCACGTTGGCTTTGATGGCGCGACATGTGGCGTGATTAACCTGATCGGCAAGCAGAGTGTTGAAATTGCCCAGGGCGTTGACCGTACCAAGCCAGAAGACCAGGGCGCTGGTGACCAGGGCCTGATGTTTGGTTACGCGACCAACGAAACCGATTCGTTTATGCCTGCGCCGATCCACTACTCGCATCGTTTGGTTGAGCGTCAGGCTGAACTGCGCAAAAACGGTCTGTTGCCGTGGCTACGCCCGGATGCCAAAAGCCAGGTGACCTTCCGCTATAACGAACAGGGCCAACCCTGTGGCGTTGATGCGGTGGTGCTTTCCACCCAGCACGACCCTGAGATTGATCAGGAAGACCTGCGTAAAATGGTCAAGCGCGAAATCATAGAACAGGTGATTCCGGCTGAATGGCTCAATGAAAATACCCAGTACCACATCAACCCAACCGGTAAATTTGTGATTGGTGGCCCGGTAGGTGACTGTGGCTTAACCGGCCGCAAGATCATCGTTGACACCTACGGCGGTATGGCGCGCCATGGCGGCGGTGCGTTCTCGGGCAAAGACCCTTCAAAAGTCGACCGTAGTGCGGCCTATGCGGGCCGTTACGTGGCCAAGAACGTGGTGGCGGCAGGTCTTGCCGATAAGTGCGAGATTCAGATTTCCTACGCGATTGGTGTAGCGGAGCCGACCTCCGTTGCTATCGATACCTTCGGCACCGGCAAAATTGACGATGCCCGGATTGTTGAGCTGGTGAACGAGCACTTTGATCTGCGCCCCTATGCGATCACCAAAATGCTCGACCTGCTGCACCCGATGTATCAGCTGACGGCTGCCTACGGCCACTTTGGTCGGGCACCGTTCGAGCACAGCTACACCTGGAGCGACGATAAAGGCGAACAGCACACTGAAACCTTTACCGCCTTCCCTTGGGAGAAGACCGATAAAGCCGATGCGCTGCGTAAGGCCGCTGGTTTGTAAGATATTCGCTAGGCGGTTTGTAAGAGAACGCCCCTTTGGCTCTGCCAGGGGGCGTTTTTTTATGCTGCGTGTTTTAGGCTAGGCAGTACAACAACTTGGGGAAAGTGTTATGCCGGCAGCACGCTGGGAAAAAATCATGAGAGGGTTGCTGTTGATGGTGGCGCTTGGCATGACAAGTAGTACGGCTATGGCGGCTTGCCCCACGTGGCCCAATGAACGGCTTGAGCAGGAGACTCTCGCGCTCGCCGCGCAAGTCGCCCAATGGGACCATGCCTATCATGAAGAGGGCATCTCGTTGATTGATGATGTGCTCTACGACCAGGCCCTTATCCGCCTCCAGGATTGGCGCGCCTGCCTAAACGACGCTACTGCTCATCAACCGCTTACCCGGGTAACGTCCAGCCGTCGTACGCTTGAGCATCCGGCTGCCCAGCAAGGGTTGGATAAAACCGATGAAGCAGGCGTGCGCCGCTTTACCAGTCGCCGTGAAAATTTATGGATACAGCCCAAGGTGGACGGCGTGGCGGTAACGCTGCGCTATCAGGCAGGCGAGCTGGTGGAAGCGGTCAGCCGAGGGGATGGACAGCAGGGGCAGGATTGGACGGCCCGTGCCTTACAATTACCCAGCGTGCCTAATACGCTGCCCGACACTATTTCAGCCATTTTTCAGGGCGAGCTTTATTGGCAGCTTGATGAACATGTTCAGTCTCGTACGTCTGGTTCGGGGGCCCGCGGGGCCGTGGCGGGGGCTATGGCGCAAGCAAGCCCAACCCAGGACGTGCTGGCGCAGGTCGGGCTGTTTGTATGGGGCTGGCCGGATGGGCCAACCGACATGACTGAGCGGCTGGCGCAACTGAGTGCACTTGGATTTGATACTGCCCGCTACACGCATTTATTAAGTGATGAATCGGATGCGGCTTACTGGCGGGAGGCGTGGTTTAACGGCGCGCTGCCGTTTGCAACCGACGGCGTAGTGATTAAACAGGCAGAACGTCCTGGTATTCGGCGCTGGTCCACGGCCCCGCCAGAATGGGCGATTGCCTGGAAATACCCACTGCAGAAAGCGCTGGCAGAAGTACGTGGCGTGGAGTTTCGCATTGGGCGAACTGGGCGTATCACGCCACTGATCTGGCTCTATCCGATTGAATTGGAAGGTCGGCGTATCAGTCGCGTATCGCTGGGCTCACTCGACCGCTGGGAAAACCTGGATATACGCCCCGGCGACCAGGTGGCCATAACCCTGGCCGGGCTTACCATCCCTCAGCTTGAAGAGGTGGTATGGCAAACCCAAGAGCGCACTGTCGTGGAAGCACCCTCTGCGACTACCTACCATTTGCTGAGCTGTTTTCAGCATAGTCCAGGCTGCACGTCCCAACTGCTGGCGCGACTCACCTACCTTGGCGAACAGTTGGGTTTTCAAGGCGTGGGCGAAGGCACCTGGCAAGCGTTACTTGAGGCCGGGCTGGTGCCGGATCTGCTGGCCTGGTTATCACTTGAACCCGATCAGCTGCGCCAGGCGCACGGAATTGGCGAGGCGCGTAGCGACTCGCTTTATCGGCAGTTTCAGGCGGCCAAGGCCGCTCCCTATGATGCCTGGTTAAAAGGGCTGGGGTTGCCGCCTGCTGGCGCTACCAGCCTGCCTGATTGGCAAGTGGCGAGCATGTATCAGCCAGGCAACTGGGAAGCCCTGCCGGGCATCGGTCCAGGCAGAGCCCAGGCGCTTGACGCCTTTTTCTCCCATGCCCAAATGCAGGCCATGGCCGAGCAGCTTCGCGCGTTGAACGTAGCGGGGTTTACAACACAACCCTAACCAAGCCCGGTGGCGCGCAGCATGAGCCCCAGATAGAAAGGAATCAGTAGCGGCGCCATCAGCGTGGTTACCAGCACCGCCAGCGCCCCTTTTTGCGGCTGGATACCCAGCTCCATAGCGACCACCACCACGTTAGAAGCCATGGGCACCACGCCTAATAGCAGTATCGCCATGGCCAATTCTGCAGGCACCGGCATAAGCATCTGTAATAGCATGACCGCGGCAAAGGTAGCCGCTGGCCAAACGATATAACGAAGCCCTACACAGGCGGCGATAAAGCGCGTATCCCAGGCAGCCAGCGTTACCCGGCTAAGCGTCATACCAATAATCATCATTCCCAGCAGCGTATAGGTCGCGGGAAAAACATCCAGCGAGCTAGCCAAGGCCGTAGGCAGCGTAACATTGAGTGAACTCAGCAGTAGCGCTAGCAAAAACGTGTAGATCAGCGGAAGGCGTGAAATCTTGATCAGGCTTTGGCGAATCGAGAAGTGGCCACGGGCGCTTAAGTAAAACCCCACGGTAAATTCATACAAATTGATGCCTAGCATGCAGAACAGGTAGAGCGTTACGCCTTCCGGAGGCAAGAGAATCAGCGCTACCGGTAAACCGAAATAACCGGTGTTGCCTGTCCCTGATGAAAATGCCAGCAGCGCGCCTTCCTGCGGGCCAAAGCGGTGTTGCGTCACGCGCTGAACCAGCAGCGCCAGTAGGCTAACCAGCACAAACAGCGACAGCGTTAAGACCAGGTACTCAGGCGTTGGCCCCCCACTCATCAGTGCGCGAAAGATGGTTAAAGGCGCAATGAGATAAACCAGCAGCGTGGCAATGGGCCTTGGGTCGATTTTTAATCGTTGGGCGGCAATCCAGCCCAAGCCTACAAAGCTTAGCAGCATGAGTAGCGGGCCCATTAACGCGCCGGGTGATAGCTCCATATGCCCTCCTGACGGCATAAAAGGGTGGGTAACATGAGCCGAATTAAAGGCTAAACGTGGAATCTTTCATTAGCCGCGGCGCAGTAGAACAGCGAGAATACACCAAAATATCACTCTTTATTTTATTGTTCTGTATGAGGAAACCCCATGAGCAGCCAACAGCACCCGCTCGGTATCAGCTTTGAATTCTTCCCGCCCAATACTGATGCTGGGCGCGACAAGCTGATGCTGGTACGCGATGAGCTGGCCACTCGTAATCCGCGGTTTTTCTCTGTGACCTATGGCGCAGGCGGCTCCACCCAAGCGCGTACGCGGGACACCGTACGTACGGTTAGCCAGAACGGCATTACCACCGCACCGCACCTTTCATGCATTGGCAGTGAAAAAGCCCAACTGCGCGATTTGTTGTCCCAGTACCGCGAAGAAGGTATTAACAGCCTGGTCGCCCTGCGTGGTGATATGCCTTCCGGGATGGGCAGCATCGGCGAGCTACGCTATGCCAACGAGCTGGTGGAGTTTATTCGCGACGAGACGGGCGATCATTTTAATATTGCCGTGGCGGCCTACCCGGAGTCCCACCCTCAGGCAGCTAACCTTGATAAAGATATCGAAAACTTCGCGCGTAAAATGAAGGCGGGCGCCGATATGGCGATCACCCAATACTTCTTCACCGCCGATGCTTACTTCAACTTTGTTGATAAAGTGCGCGCACTAGGCGTTGAACAGCCGATTATCCCCGGCATTATGCCGATCACTAACTACACCAAGCTGGCGCGGTTTTCGGATAGCTGTGGCGCGGAAATTCCTCGCTGGATGCGCAAGCAACTGGAAAGCTATGGCGATGACAGCGAAGCAATTGCCAAATTTGGCACCGAGGCGGTAAGCCGTCTTTGTCAGCGTCTCTTGGATGGCGGTGCGCCAGGGCTGCATTTCTATACCCTTAACCAGGCGGCTCCCGTACTAAAAGTGGTCGATAATCTGGTGGGCTAACTGCGATAGCCTGTTGATTTAGATCGCACCATACACAACGCCCCGCTCAATTGAGCGGGGCGTTTTACGTTATGACTTACTGGTTTTACTTGTTAACGGGGCTACTAACTCGCTGGCGCTTGCACTTTGTCGGCCGACTTGCCGCCACCAAACTGCTTGCGCTGGATGATTACGAGACCGGCGCCAATCGCAAGGCCCACGATATCGGTGTAGATACCGCCATAGATCATGCACATTGCACCGACCAACATGATAACCCGCTTGAGCACATTCACCGGGCCAAAGAACCAGGCCTGCACCATGCCCGAAAGCAGAATGATACCCAGCGTGGCGGTAACACCCACCCGCAGAATCTGTATGGCAGAGCCTTCCATCAACATGGCCGGGCTGTAGAAGAACATGAACGGCACGATAAAGGCCGCCAGACCAATCTTGAACGATGCCACCGACGTGCCCATGGGGTTATCGCCAGAAATACCTGCTGCTGCGTAAGAGGCCAGCGCCACCGGCGGCGTAATGGCCGATACAACCGCAAAGTAGAACACGAAGAAGTGGGCAATAAGCGGCTCAATACCGATGTTAATTAGCCCTGGTGCCACGACCGATGCGGCGACGGCGTAGGCCGCCGTGGTCGGCATGCCCATGCCCAGCAAGATACTGATCAGCATGGCAAAGATAAGTGCCAGCAGTTGGCTAACACCTGCCAGTCCCAATAGCAGCGAGGAGAAGCGCGCGCCAACACCGGTGAGCGAAATAACCCCTACGATTAAGCCCGCACAGGCACAGACAGCGATGATCTGGATGGCCATGGTGCCCGCCAGCTGCAGCGCCTTGAGAATGGCGGTCACGCCCATTTTGTTGGGTGAAATCCAGCTGACAACGGCGGCCGAGGCGGTGGCCAAGGTGCCTGCCCTAATCACCGAATAGCCCATAAACAGCGCGGCTATCAGGATAATGATGGGGGCAAAGAGGTAGGCTTGTTTGGCCAATTTAGTGAAGCGTGGAATCTCATCTTTACGCATACCACGCATGCCTTTACGGGCCGCTTCAAAATCCACCATAAAGTAGATAGACGCGAAGTAAAGAATCGCGGGGATCAGCGCCGCAATGGCGATGTCGGTATAGGGAATGCCCGTGACTTCCGCCATGATAAAGGCGCCTGCCCCCATAATCGGCGGCATGATTTGCCCGCCGGTTGAGGCTGCCGCTTCAATAGCGCCCGCGCTACGTGCGGGGTAACCCACCTTTTTCATCAGCGGAATGGTCAGTGAACCGGTCGATACCACGTTACCCGCGGAGGTGCCGTTGATCATGCCCATCAGGCCCGAGGCAAAAATAGACACTTTGGCAGGGCCTCCTCGGGCACGCCCAGCAGCGGCAAAGGCGAAGTTCACAAAATAGTCGCCTACTTTTGACGCTTGCAGGAAGGCGGCAAAAATAATGAACAGAATAATGTACGTCGAGGAGACGGCGATGGTGGGGCCTAGGACACCGGCGTCGGTATACAGCTGGCTAAAAAAGCGCTGCATTGATAGGCCAGGATAACCCAGGAAGCCGGGCAGATAAGGGCCGGCAAAGACATATGTCAGGAAGATGAGTGAAATAATGACCAGCGCAAGGCCCGCTACTCGCCGGGTAAGCTCCAGAATAAGCAGGGACCCGGCAATCGCCGCCCAGGAAATCCCGATAGGCGCAAAGGAGGTACCCGTTGAAGCACGCAGAGGTGTGTTGTACATGATCAGTAAATAACCGGCACTGGCCAGGGCGCACACCATCAGGACTAAATCGGCCGGGTTAAAAGAGCCGCGTGCCTGGCGGAAAAACCATGAAAGCACAATGGCGGCAACGGTCGTTGCTATTAGTGGATAACCGTAGTGCCAGGTTTCAACGATTGGGTCAATGCGCATCGCACCACCGCTCAGGGTTTGTTGCATCAAAAAAACCTGAGCAAGCGCGTAGAGGGCCGGTATCAGCAGCGCGTAGCCTACCCATGTTAGCCAAGCGGGTGATGCGTTCTGACCATCTTCGGCAAACCGAGCTCCCGCAAACAGGCCGTAGCCCAGAATCAGCGCCCCTGCGATATGAACAATACGAAACGACCAGGTTTCCATGGGGTACACGTTGAGTGACACCAAGTGGAAACTTGAGTAGGCAATGGCTAGCCCGGCAAACAGGAAAAACTGCCAACCAGTAAATAAGCGGCGGTTGGATTCAACGATGTCTTCATCGACGCCCTCCGCAACAACGATAGGCGATGAAGCAAGCTGGACATCATCCTTGAGGTCATCAGAGGTTTGGGGGGTTGTGGGACTCATCAGAGTTCACCCTCACAGCAGGAGCAAAAAAAGGAGCAATAGCCAAAGCTGCCCCGCACTGGAAAACCAGTACGGGGCAGCCAGATGATGCGTAAAGTTTTAGTTGATTAGGTCTTCAGAGATTTCGTAGCCGTTCTCTTCGTACCAACGAGCAGCGCCTGGATGGAAGGGTAGAACGCTGTTGTGTACGATATTTTCCGGGATGCTGGTTTCAGCACTGCGGTGAATAGAGCGCATACGATCATTGTTTTCCATGGTCACTTTGGTGACTTCGTAGATGAAGTCTTCCGGAAGATCACAGCCAGCAATCGCAAAGTTCCACATGGAAACTGCGCGAGCATCTTCCTCAAGCGTTGAGTACGTGCTGGCAGGAATAGTGAATTCGGCCACGGGGAAGGCGTCCAGTACGGTCGCAAGCTCATCTTCGTTGAACTCGATGATGTTCACATCCGTTTGCACTTCCAACTGACTAACGGCAGGAATCGGGATGCCGGCTGCAAAAGCGATGACGTCCAACAGGCCGTCCTGCAGCTGACCGCCAAGGTCAGACCAGCCGCCGTTGCGGCGGTCGAAGTTCACGCCCAACGTTTCCAGCATCGCTGGGAAATAGGTGTCAGACGTTGACGCTGCGGGACCAAAACCAATACGCGCACCGTCCGGAATGTCTGAAATGGACTCAATGCCTGAGCTTGAAAGCGCGGCAATCGAGAACGGCGTTTCATACATCGGGAACAGCGCACAGACGTTATCCATCACCATGCCTGGTGCCAGCGGGCTTTTGCCGTTAACCGCATCAGAAGCGGGGCCCATGGTGGTTAAGCCAAAGGCCATATCGCCGCTATGAACAAGCGCCAGGTTTTGAGTAGGGCCGCCCGTTACTTCACCGCCGCCAGAAACGCCTAATTCATCAGCAATAAAGTTGGCCCAGCCAGAGCCGTAAACGAAAAACGTGCCGCCTTGGCTTGCGGTGCCCACGGTAAAGTTTTCGGGCCAGTCAGCACGCTCAGCATGGGCGCTGGCAGAAGCGAGTAACGCGCCACCTGCAAGCAGGGCGAGAGTTTTAGGCATCATGGTGCGCATGGCATGTTTCCTTAACTGTTCTTGGGATTATAGGCTGGCAAGCGGAAGCCGCTTTCCAGTGACAATAATATTTAAGCAACCATTTAAGAGCGATTGCCGTGCCATTAATAGGATAGTTAAGTAAAAACAAATGCTTGCTTTTAGTGCCTCCAACTTTAGTGGAAACTCCTTGGCGTCTAACTGTCTGGTAATACGCACGCGGGGTGATAAGCAGTGTGCGGTTTTCCGCTCACTGTTGGTTGTGGCTTAATCGGAGATAGAGGCGGGAGCAATGAGGAGAAGCAGTGACGCTATTTCTTTGGTATCCGGAAAAGCTGGGTGATATCCGCCTACCAGCGGGTGGAGCTAGACGATGACCTTTCGGATTGTCTGGTTGATGGGGTAAATCCAAGGCGTAAGGCTGTTACATGGCTTATTTATTAGGTTGGCTCAACCATCGCCCAGCCAAACGCTGCTCCTGCCCCCGAATGGCTTCTGTCAGAAAATCCATCAGGGCATGAATCCTCACCACACCCCGGAGATCCGGATGCACTAGTAGCCATAGGTCATAGCATAGTTCGGGTATGGGGTCGGTGAGTTGAATGATATCCGGGTCTTCGTCCGCTAGATAGCAGGGCAGAGCGGCCAGTCCCATGCCTGAACGAACGGTGCTGAGTATACTGACCAAGGTGTCGACCCGGTAGACACTGGAAGCTTTCAGCTCGTTGTATCCCATCCACTGATCCAGGACGGAATCTTGTAGTCGTGGCCCTGCACCAATCCAAGGCTGGCTGGTGAGAATATCAATGGGCAAACCTGGGGTCAGGCCAAGGCTACGATGGCCGTAGACGGCCTGGCCGATGGTAGTCAGCCGCCGACCGATGAGGTTCTCAGGAGGGTGATTTGAAGGGCGGATGGCAACATCGGCTTCCCGGCGAGTCAGGTTGAGCATCTGATTTGCGACAGCAACATCCAGTATGATACCAGGATACCTGAGTTGAAATTGCGTAAACATCGGTGCCAACAACCCCATCAGTAGAGAGTCTGTCGTCGTAACCCAGATTTCTCCGCTGGGCTCCAGGTCGCGGCCAGCGACTTTGCGCTCGGCGGTTAGGGCAGCCTCTTCCATGATTCTGGCCGTGTCGGCGAGTTCCTCTCCTGCCAAGGTCGGCCGATAACCGGCACGGCTCCTCTCGAACAGAATGACGCCCAGACGCCGCTCGATATCACCAAGTCGCCGGAACACCGTGGCATGGCTAACCCTCAGCGCACGTGCTGCGCCAGACAGAGAGCCGGCGGTTGCAATGGCCAAGATAACTTCAAAGTCATTCCACGCGAGATGACTGCGCGTCTTCTCAGCATTCGAGTGAAGTTGGCTGGCCTGCTTTACTGTTCGTTTTTGCAAAGTCTATATGCACTTATATGGAATAGTTTGCAGTCATGTAAGAAGTTAGCATATCCCCGAGCTTATGCAACCTCCCAGCATCACGGGAGAATGGGCAGAACTTGGGAGGTTTAAGACATGATCGATCCTAGGGAGATGCATCATTTATATGGCAGCAGTCGATCAAATCGTATGGACGATGCTATCGCGCCAAGATACCGAGATGGACGGGGAGGCATCAATCTTGAACAGGTGGAGAAGGACCGGCGGCAGGCAAGGAGACAGGTTATCCGAGCGATGATACGACGCCTTAAGAAATCGTGGCAATCAGTGTGATGTCAGCCAAGGGCATCCCTTCGGTTTCTGGGACATGGCCGCCGGGAACGTTACTGTTGCCCCAAAAAGCACTTGAAGGGGTAGGTTGGAAGAAACCCTTCCAGTTATCGAATGAGTTACAGGAGCATACAGCTATATGCTTGAAAGTTATAGCACAATGGCAGGTCAGTTTTTTGGCCTCTTGTCATTGGCACTCTGTATCATGGCCTTTTCCAATAAGCAGGATGATCGGTTATTGGTGCTTCTGCTCTCTGCTAACGTAGCTTTTTCATTACAGTTCATGATTCTCGGAAGCCTTACGGCCGCAGCGTTGTCATTACTGGTCATTGCTCGCATCGCATTTGCACGCCGCTATCCTGGCAGTAAATCGGTAATGGCAATAATATTGGCAGTAAGTGCCATTGTATCTGCATTCACTTGGCAAAGCTGGGCAGACCTGCCTGCTATTGTAGCAATGGCGCTGGGCACGATGGGTATGTTTCTTTTCCGAGGCATTCCTATGCGTGTTTTTCTGGGACTGGCGGCATTAGCATGGACATTCAGTCATATTCTGGTCGGCTCGGTGGGTGGGACACTGGCTGAAGTCCTCGTAGTCGTAACCAATGCAATTACTATTTATCGACTCTATCGAGCAAAACATCGATATCCAGAAGTCGTCGACTAGAATCTAGTCCGAATACCATGCACAAGAAGAAGGTTTGATTCCAACCATGAAAGTCTCCGTTCTACAAAACTACCGGATACGGACTATCAAGCTTCGCCAAGGAGCTAACGACAGGGTCGATCTATCGACCATCTAAAGGTCGTATCAGGTTGGCGGGTGAACGTATCTCATCAACCAGATTTTCCTGATACCGTTTTTTTGGAGGGCAGATACGCAAAAAGAGGAGGGCACAAGGCCCTCTGAATAATTGCTTAGGTGTCTGGCTTACCAGGATCAAGAATCCGTACCGGCTGGATGTCCTGACTTCGTTGCTCCTCCCGCGTCCGGTTCACCCGGGTCGTTAGCTCAGGTGAGTCGTTATCTTCAATGGGCAATTGCTCAAAAAAATCACAGCTCACGCACTCGCGATAGCGAATACCGTTTTGCTCCCAGGCACGAACACGGTCCATTGCGGCGCAGCGTGGGCAGATAACACCCGCAATAAAGCGTTTAACGGTCGACATGGCGTTCTCCAAACGCACAGTACCAATGAAATAATAGGCACTGTGCTGAGTTCAATAAGCGGTTAGGCCGCACGTATACCGCTATGGCGCAATAGGGGCTCGACACTTGGCTCGCGGCCACGGAAGGCCACAAATAGCTCTACGGCATCGCGTGCCCCGCCTTGTTCCAGAATCTGGTGGCGGAAGCGTTGTCCGGTTGCGGCATCAAAAATACCTGCCTCCTCAAAGGCGCTCCAGGCATCCGCAGAGAGTACTTCGGCCCATTTGTAGCTGTAGTACCCCGCCGCATAGCCGCCAGCAAAAATATGCGAAAAGCTGTTTTGGAAGCGATTGAAGGGCGCCGCCGGTACGACAGAAGTAGCGCTGCGTACATCATCCAACAGCGTTTGAATATCGCTGGCGCTGGGCGCACTTAATTCATGGTGTAAACGCAGGTCAAAGATCGAGAATTCGAGCTGGCGAACCATACCCATCGCGGACTGGAAGTTTTTGGCCGCCTGAAGGCGTTCAAGCAGCTCAGCCGGTAAGGCTTCCCCGGTTTCTACGTGCTTGGCCAGCAGGTTAAGCCCTTCACGCTCCCAGCAGTAGTTCTCCATAAACTGGCTGGGCAGTTCCACCGCATCCCAGGCAACGCCGTTGATACCTGAAATGTCGGCGATATGCTGCTTGGTCAGCATATGGTGAAGGCCGTGTCCAAATTCATGGAACAGGGTCGTCACTTCATCGTGGGTAAGCAGGGCAGGCTTGCCACCGATGGGCGCCGTAAAATTACAGGTTAAAAAAGCCACCGGCAGCTGAATACCATGCTCAGTTTGGCGGCGTACTCGACAGTCGGCCATCCAGGCACCGCCGCGCTTGCCTTCCCGAGCGTAGAGATCAAGGTAGAACCCAGCAATGGGCTGGCCATGCTCGGTAATACGGAAATAGCGCACATCGCTATGGTAGCTCGGTGCCTCACTATCTTCTTCTACCTGCACGCCATAGAGCCGCTCAACCACTTGAAAGAGACCGTTAATCACGTGTGGTGCAGGAAAATAGGGGCGTAGCTGCTCTTGGGAAATGGCATGGCGCGCTTCACGCAGCTTTTCGCTAACGTAAGCAATATCCCACGGCTCCAGCGCATCAATGCCCAGCTCGTCGCGCGCGTAAGCGCTTAGCTCGGCAAACTCCTCTTTCGCTTGAGGGACGGCGCGACGGGCCAAGTCACCCAGAAAATCGAGCACCTGCTCGGGAGAGTCCGCCATCTTGGTGGTCAGTGAAAAGTCAGCATAGGTGTTGAACCCCAGCAGCTTCGCCAGTTCCTGGCGTAGCGCCAGGATCTCCTCCATCAACGGAGCGTTATCAAACGTGCCCGCATCAGGGCCTTGGTCTGAGGCGCGGGTGACAAACGCGGTATACACCTCGCGGCGCAGCTCGCGGTTTTCGGCGTAGCTAACGACGGGGAAGAAGCTTGGGAAATCCAGCGTAATCCGATAGCCCGAAACACCCTTGGCTTCAGCAGCCGCTTTCAAGGTGTCGAGCGCGCTGGAAGGCAGCCCAGCGAGCTCCTCTTCACTATTGAGGTCCTTGTGCCATGCCTGGGTGGCATCCAGCACATTATTTGAGTATTGATTGGAGAGCGTTGAAAGGCGCGACTGAATGTCACCGTAGCGGGCTTTCTTGTCAGCCGACAGGTCGACCCCGGCGAGGCGGAAGTCGCGCAGTGCATTATTAATGGTGCGCTGCTGTGCGGCATCCAGCGCGCTCCAGTCGTCACTCTCCTTGAGCGCTTGCCAGCTGTGGAAAAGCCCTTCGTGCTGGCCGACCCACGTGCCAAAGACGGAAAGCTGTTCCAGGCAGGTTTGGTAAGCTTCGCGCAGCTCAGGCGTGTTCATCGTGCTATTTAAGTGTGACACCGGCGACCATGCTTGGGAGAGTCTATCGCTTACCGCTTCCAGAGGAACGGCGAAGCTCTCCCACGTGGGCGGTGTTTCTGCGGCCTGCTGGGCCAAGCGGTCAATCGTTTCACGGTTCTCACTTAAAAGCGCTTCCACCGCGGGCACCACATGCTCGGCACGCATTTCAGCGAAAGGGGGAAGCTTGTGCGTTTCAAGCAGCGGATTGTGGGTCATAAGCACCTCAGTTGGCAGCGTTAATGAGTGCAAAAACGCATAATAATAGCTAAACAGTGTGGGCACAGGAGCGCTGTTTCAATGGCAAGGTTTGGTCTCTTGGCAGGCGCCTGCTAGTCTTGCCGCCTTTTAGTGCCCACGATGGCAGGAGTCAACAATGAGCGAGACGCTGGAGCGCTGGGGGTCTAAGCGGGCCTTTATCCTGGCAATATCGGGTGCTGCGGTGGGGCTGGGCAACATCTGGCGCTTCCCTTATGTGGCGGGTGAAAATGGCGGGGCGGCGTTTTTATTAATTTACGTGGCGTTTGTGTTGCTGCTGGGTATCCCCGTCATGATGGCTGAAATTCTCATTGGCCGAGCTGGGCGACGTGGCCCGTTACAGGCATTGGGTACACTGGCTGCTGAAGCAGGGGCCTCCAAGCATTGGCGTTGGCTCGGGCTCTTTGGGGCGTTTACTGTTTTTTGTATTTTGTCCTTCTATTCAGTGGTGTCTGGCTGGTCGATCGAGTTTTTGGTGGCCTCAATCAACGGGCAATTTAACGGGGCAACAGCGGCTGAGATTGGCGCTGGTTTCGATGCATTTTTAGCAAGCCCTGGGCTTTTGATTTTCAATCACTCTCTGTTTTTGTTTATGACCATGACCGTGGTGGCGGCTGGCGTGGCCAAGGGGCTTGAGCGGCTTAACAATCTACTCATGCCGCTGCTGTACGTGCTGCTGTTGCTGTTGGCCGGATACGCTGCCACCACCGAGGGCTTCTCCACGGCGTTGATGTGGCTGTTTTTACCCTCCTTTGAGGCAATCACACCTACCGTAGTGCTGCATGCCATGGGCCATGCATTTTTCACTCTGGCAGTAGGGGCCTGCGCGCTTATGGCGTATGGCGCCTATATGCCGGAAGAGCAGAGCCTGCCTAAAGCGGCGTTTGCCGTTGCCGTACTGGATATTAGCGTGGCGTTGCTGGCGGGTATCGCGATTTTCTCGGTGGTGTTTGCCCAAGGGATGGACCCGGCTGAGGGCCCGGGCCTGATGTTTGTAACCTTGCCGATAGCCTTTTCTGAGTTGCCCGGCGGCGCGTTCTGGCTAAGCGTGTTTTTCCTGCTGTTACTGCTCGCTACCTGGACATCGGCCATTAATCTGGCAGAGCCCATGGTCGCGACGCTGCAGGGGCTTGGGCTTCGGCGCAGTATGGCAACGGCGATCATCGCGCTAAGCGTTTGGCTCATGGGATTGTTGTCGGCGTTCTCTTTCTCAACCCTGGCGGAGTTCCAACCACTCTTTGGGCGCAATATCTTTGAATTGGTCAGCAGCATTCCACCAGACATATTTTTGCCCTTGGGTGGCTTGATGATTGCCACGTTTGCCGCCTGGATAATGCCGCAGAAGAGAGTAATGAAAGCGTTAGGCGCCGGGGAAAGTGGCTACCTGCTATGGCGCAATATTGTGCGCTGGGTCTCGATTCCGCTGACGTTTATCGTCTTGCTGGGTGGGCTTTTATAGCGCTATGCCGCTTGTGAGAATGGATATATCCGCCATCAATAGAGCAGTATGTACTTGGAACAGGTACTTGAAATACGTACTTGGAAATAGGCTCTTTAGGAGAGTGCAATGAAAGAGGCAGCGAGCAGTGCGCTAAGAGAGTTTAAAGGCCATTTGCCCCGCTTGGGCGAGCGCGTGTATATCGACCCAGCAAGCGTGGTCATTGGTGACGTTGAGCTGGGCAATGACTGTTCGGTATGGCCAATGACGGTGATTCGTGGCGATATGCACCGGATTCGTATTGGCGCTCGTACCAGCGTGCAGGATGGCAGCGTGCTGCATATTACTCACGCTAGTGAGTTTAACCCGGAGGGCTTTCCACTCACGATTGGCGAAGATGTGACGATTGGCCATAAAGCCATTTTGCATGGCTGTACGCTGGGCAACCGTATTTTGGTTGGTATGGGCGCTATCGTGATGGACGGCGCGGTGGTTGACGATGAAGTGATCATTGCCGCTGGGGCTGTGGTCACGCCCGGTAAGCACTTGGAGAGTGGCTATGTTTACGCCGGTAATCCTGCCAAGGCGCTACGCCCCTTAAAAGAAAAAGAGCGGGCCTTCTTCCCCTATACCGCAGGTAACTACGTAAAACTTAAGGATCAATTTTTAGCCGAAGCCTGCTTATGATTAAGTTCAGCTAACATATTGGCTTGCCGTCCTTTTTTCTGAACTAGCCATGTTGTAATCTTAAAAAATCTGGTAATTTATCCAGTTTTTTCAGGATGCCGCGATAACATGGCGAACTTTCGCACGCATATGACGGTAGCGACTGCGGGCGGCATGTTAATGGCGTACGCGGGTTGGCAAGCCCAGTGGTGGCCTTATTCTCAAGCCATGCTAATCGTGGCGTTGGTCGCCTTTGGCGGCATTTTGCCCGATATTGATGCTGACCGATCACGCTCTATCCGTTTGATTTTTAATATTCTTTCCGTGCCATCATTGGTGGTGGGCGTAATGTTGCTGGAGTCATGGCTGACGCCAGGCATGTTGCTGGTAGCTTGCGGCGGTATTTATTTCTCGGTGCGGTATTTGGCGGGAATACTGTTCTCAAAACTGACGGTTCACCGTGGCATTTGGCACTCGCTGATGGCGGCCGGGCTATGTTCGCTATTAACGGCTGCGCTGAGTTTTCATCTGCTTGTTCAGCCTGCGGGGTTAGCGTGGACACACGGTATGGCCGTGCTGCTGGGGTTTATTATTCATCTGGTGCTGGATGAGATGTATAGCGTGGATTTGGAGGGCGCGCGGCTTAAGCGCTCGTTCGGTACTGCGCTCAAACTCGGCGATAGCCGTCGGCCCATTTCCAACCTATTAATGCTGATTGCCACCTTGACGCTGCTTCCCTGGATGCCGCCCTGGTCGGACTTGATGGAGCTATTTCATCAGGGGTCACTGCTGTGGCGGTAATCGTCGGCCTGTAAGCCATGCTTTTTCAGCTTGTCGTAAAACGTTTTACGCGGAATGCCCAGGTGGCGGCAGACATCGGTGACTCGGCCATGGTGGCGGGCAAGCGATTGGCTAATCAGGCTCTTTTCAAACAGCTCTACCTGGCGCGGTAACGTGGGTTCTGGCGTGTCGGTGGCTACCCCTTCCAGCAACATATCCAGGCGGTAATCAAATGCTGCGCCAAGTAGCACGTAGCGCTCAGCAAGGTTGCGTAGTTCACGCACGTTGCCAGGCCAGTCATGGGCCAGCAGTGCGGCGATACCGTGGCTATTCAGGGTGGGAGCTTCCAGGCCGCTACGATTGGCGGCAATGACGGCAAAGTGCTGAAACAGAAGCGGGATATCCTCACGCCGTTCGCGCAGCGCGGGTAACGCCAGCGTGACAACATTCAGCCGGTAGTAGAGGTCTTCACGGAAGCCCCCCTCTTCAGCGGCAACTTTAAGATCCACCTTGGTGGCGGTAATCACCCGAATGTCGAGCGTGACTGCTTCATTGGCACCGAGCCGTTCGATGCTGCGCTCTTGCAGGACGCGCAGTAGTTTGACCTGAAGAGCCAGTGGCATCGACTCAATCTCATCGAGGAAAACAGTACCGCCGTTAGCGTGCTCAAGCTTACCAATTCTGCGTTCAATCGCGCCGGTAAAAGCCCCTTTTTCATGCCCAAACAGCTCAGACTCAATGGTGTTTTCCGGCACGGCACCGCAGTTGATTGCCATAAAGGGGTTGTTGCGTCGAGCGCTGCGTTCATGAATGGCCCGGGCCACGAGGTCCTTGCCTGTCCCTGTTTCGCCAAACAGCAGCACATCGGCTTCTACCTGACTAATACGCTGAATCATCGCAGCCAAGCGAGAAATAACCGCCGTGCGCCCCACCAGGCGCGGGCCAAGGGCAGCCCGCTGTACTTCCAATTCGGCCTTAAGACGATTGTTTTCGAGGCTAAGCTGGCGCTTTTCAATGCCGCGGCGCACAACATCGAGTAGCTGGTCGCCAGCAAATGGCTTCTCCAGGAAGTCCCATGCGCCTGCACGCATGGCTTCTACCGCCGTGGAAATATCGCCATGCCCGGTAATCAGAATAATCGGTAGGGTAGGGTCGCGACGATGCAGTTCATGCAGAAGCTCCATCCCTCCCATGCCAGGCATGCGGATGTCGCTGACAATCACGCCAGGAAACTCTGCGGGTAGCGCCGCCAGGGCTTGCTCGGCTGACGCAAAGCAGGTGGGCGTGTAGCCGGCAAGCTCTAGGGTTTGGCTGGCGGTAATGCGCAGATGGGGCTCATCGTCGATCACCATGACCGGCAGTGTCGACGGTTCATGCATGGCTATTGTTCTCTTGTTGAGTCGAGGGTACAGGCGCGTGTATCGGCGGCGTGAAAGGTAGTGAAATAATAAAGCAGGCGCCTGTCGGATCGCGATTGACGGCCTGCAACTTGCCACCCAAGTCATCCATGATACGCGACGAGATGGAAAGCCCCAGCCCCAATCCGCTTCCCGGTGCTTTGGTGGAAAAAAAGGGTTCAAAGATTTGTGTTAGGTGCTGGTCGCCAATGCCGAGGCCGTTATCCATAACGTTAATGGTGACCTGCTTTTCGTTCAGCGCCGCACTCAAGATAAGCCGAGGTTCTGAGGTCTCTTGCATGGCGTGCAGGGCATTGCTAATCAGGTTGACCAGTACTTGCTCCAAGCGTACCAGATCGCCCGTTACCCACAGCGTCTCCTTGGGCCAATGCTGTTCAACGGTAACATGCCCGTCGCGCAGGCGACCCTGGAACAAGCGAAGTGCATATTCGATGCAAGCCTGCACAGAGATGGTTTCCTGTCGCTCACTGCTTTTACGCGAGAATTGACGAAGCTGTGCGCTGATATCGGCCATGCGCTTGGTGAGATCAACGATTTGCTCAAGATTTGCGTCCGCTTGATCTACTCGGGAAAGCGTTAAAAAGCGCCGGGCATTTTCGCCATAGGCCCGAATGGCTGCCAGCGGCTGGTTCAGTTCGTGATTGATGCCCGCTGCCAATTGGCCAAGGACTGCCAGTTTGGCGGCCTGGATGAGTTCATCCTGAGTTTGACGCAGGTTGGCTTCTGCGCGGCGACGCTCTTCGATTTCATTGGAAAGGCGCTGGTTGCTGGCCACCAAGTCGTGAGTGCGACGCTCGACGCTGGCTTCCAGCTCATCACGCACCAGAGCAAGGGTGTGCCGTTCGCGTTCAGCAAACGCTTCGCGCTCACGACGCAAGCGCAGGCGCTGCCAGCCAATGCCGCCGCCAAGTACAATCATTCCGTAAAGCCCACCCGCCATAAGTGCGGCGATCCACTGAGCGCGGACAACGGGTGTTAAGGGCTTGAGAATATGCATGTGCCAGCCAAACTCCACCACGGGGCGTGTCAGGCTTAAATAACGGCTGCTACTAAGCGGGCCCTGAGAAAAACTAACCAGTGCGCTGTCTGGCCCATAAGGTGCATCAATATTAATGCCTGAAGGAGATAGTGGTTCAATGGCGTAGCGGCGTGTGTCACGAAGCGTTTGACGTTGTTCATCACTAAGCGCATAGAGAGCATTCATGCGCAGCTCGGGGCGGCTGGCCATAAAGATAATATTGTCATTATCGGTCACCAGTAGCTCAGCATCTTGCTCAGCCCAGCCCTCTTCAACTTCATCCAATAACACCTTGATGACGATAACACCGGAGGGTTGTGCATCTGGCGAAGTATCATCCAGCCATACCGGCGCCGAGAAGAAGTAGCCCCGTTCCAGTGACTGGGTCCCTAGTCCATAAAACCGCCCTTGCCGTCCGGCGATGGCTTCTGTGTAGTAGCTGCGAAATGCGTAGTTATGACCTAAAAACGTATTGGGACGATGCCAGTTGCTGGCGGCAATCGTGTTGGCGTCGCGGTCGAGCAGGTAAACGTCAGAAACGCCTGCGGTAAAGCGGAAACGATCCAGCAGCAGGTTAAGCGGCATGGCGTTCTGGGTTTCCGGAGAGGCCAAAAAGCGCTGGACACCTTCACGCGTCGCGAGCATTTGGGGTAAATAGTCGTAGCGGAGTAGATAGCCATTAAGATTGGCGACAGAAAGGCGCAGCTCGTTTTCGGCGTCTTCCTGAAGGGTAGAGATGGCTTGCTCGCGCGCCAAGTGGGCGGCTTGCCACATGACGAGTATAAGGCCTAGAGTGATGGCAACAAGCCATATACCTTTCCAGCGGCGAGGCTTCATACGCTGCTACTTACCACGGGCGCGGCGTAGCGCACGTGCTGCCCGCTGTTGGCGAGGTGGGGGAATATCATCCGCTAGGCATCCATTAATAGGTATGACCAATCATAAGGCAGGAGATCGCCGTGCCTCAAGCTAGCCCTCTGGGCTACTAATACACATTGATAGCAGTGTTGCTGGAGTCAGGAAGGCCTCCTGAAGAGCGAGCAGTTACCCTGCATTATGACGATATGGCATTATTTCAGATATATTTCACCCAGCCCCTTGCCAAACGCCCGGCGAATCCGTAAAGTACGCATCCGCTGCCGGGGACGCCCAGCGTTACCAGCGGTG
>NZ_FUKM01000028.1 GCF_900163645.1 Halomonas citrativorans
ACAAAGGTGAATCAATCCTGGCTCAAGGTTCAAACGAATGTACTGTGATACCTGCCTCACACCGTTACTTGAAAAGCAACGACATGAAGAGTATCGCTGTGTTCGCCTGCCTTGATATCTGGTGACTTGTCACCCTCATCGGCAAACGCCCACATGAATTACCTGATCAAATTGTTAAAGAGCTACCGAAGGGCGCTGCCCGTTCGATGTGGGGCGTATTCTACCCACTTTTCCTGATGGGTCAACAACTTTTTGCAATTACTTTAAGCACTAGCGCATTCATACAAGAAGCCAAGTAAATAGCCCTTATACACTAGCCAGCCTAATATTTGACCACATCCAGGCGGGCCAGCAGTTCTTGGCGCCTGGGTTCGGTTGTAAAGGCTTCTTTTATCGCATTACGGTTAAGAATCAGGAAAGCCTCTTCATCCCAACCGAATGATTGAGCACAAGCGATGTGATTAGCCAATAGACCACCACCAAAGTAAGCCGGATCATCCGAGCTAATCGTCACATTAAGCCCTTTATCAAGAAGGGCTGGCAGAGGATGATGGGTTAAGCTATCAACCACATTTAAGCTTACGTTGGATAAGGGGCATACGGTCAGCACGGTTTGCTTTTGATATAGACGCTCCACCGCCTCGTCACTCTCTAGACAGCGGATACCATGATCAATGCGGCACACATCAAGCAAATCCAATGCTTCAATGACATAGGAGGCCGGCCCCTCCTCTCCTGCATGAGCCACCCGAGCCAAGCCCAACTCTTGGGCGCGCTTAAAAACGGTAACGAATTTTGAGGGTGGATGGTCGCGCTCAGCACTATCCAAACCAATTGCGTCAAGCTCGCTCCAGTAAGGTGCTGCCTGCTCCAGCACTTGAAGTGCCTCCTCGGCAGGCCGGTCACGCAAAAAGGCCATGATCATTCCGACACTTAAATCCAGAGACTGCTCAGCCTCTTGCTTGGCACTCAGTAACCCAGACATGACCACGTCCAGAGAAACGCCGCGCTGTAGATGCGCCTGAGGATCAAAATGTATATCGATATGGACGACACCCTCACTACTAGCACGCTTGAAATAATCCATCGCCAAGTCATAAAAATCCTGCTCATGACGAAGAACGCTCATGCCCTGGAAATAGAGATTCAAGAAACCTTGTAGATCTTTAAACCGATAGGCTGCCTTGGCCTCCTCGACGGAGGAATAAGGTAACTCGATACCGTTTCGCTCTGCCAGAGCAAACATAAGCTCTGGCTCCAGCGAACCTTCAATATGCAAGTGAAGCTCAACCTTAGGGAGGTTACGTAAAAAATCCTGCATCATTTTTCCTTAACGCCCAACTCAAGCGATTACTTACCTGGGCTGAGCTTCCCGGCACTTAAGTGCCAGTGATGGGTTATCTGTCGCGTTAGCAAGCGACCCACTTCATGATGAACAAAGAAGATGGTGGTGCGCCCGACTAACCAGCGAGAAAGCGTGTTGGCTACTATTACGGCTGTATCATGATCAATCGCCGCAAAAGGCTCGTCTAAAATAACCACCGAAGGGTCCATGAGCAACAGCCGAGCCAGCGCCACACGCCGCGCCTGCCCACCAGACAATTGCTGCCCTCGCTCACCTACGGGTGTTTGCAACTGGCCCGGAAGAGATTGAGCCCAACCATCGAGCGCTACTGCTTTCAGCACGTCCCAAAGCGCTTCATCATCAGCATCAGGATTCCCCAGGCGTAGATTCTCTTCCAAAGAAGCATCGAAAAGGTCGACCTGCTGGGTTAACAAAGCAATGCGCTGCGAACGCTCCTGCTCTGGCACAGCAGCAGGTACGCAGCCTCCTACATTAACCACACCTTTAGAAGGAGCAAGCCGCCCCGTCAAAAGCGCCGCCAGCGTACTTTTACCCGCACCTGAGCGCCCGGTAATGAGAGCCCACTCCCCCGCTGCCAAATGAAACGAAACACTATCAAGCGCTGGCATCAGGCTAGAAGGATAGCAGTGTGTGACCCCCTGCATCTCAAGGCCAAGCTGCTGGTCAGAAAATGACTGTTGTTGACCCTGCTGCCCCTCGGACCCCAGTGCATTTAAACGCTCTGCCGCAGCGGCACTGCCCCCCAAGTGAGCAAAAGCACCCGGAAGCGGTACAAAAACCTCATTCACACCTAGAATCACCAGCAGCAGCATCACCAGAATAGGCCCGGTTATTACCCCACTCGCCACCAGCATACCACCCAGCCATACAACGCTTAACAGCAGCAGCCCGGTAATAACGCTAATGAGGCTATTCCCGATAGCAATACTTCGACCAAGGCGTCGTTGATTATCAAGCGCTGCCTCTTCGTGCGCTTCCACATGCTGGCGATGCCAGTTAGCACTGCGATAGGCAATTAACTCAGCTGAGGCTTGCAACTGATCAACGACTAAACGGCGCAATCCCTCTTGGTCAGCCACTTGGCGATGACTATGTACATACCCTAAGCGCGCCATGCCATAGGTAACACTCGCCCACAGAATCAGCAGAGCCACGCCGACCCACAGCGCTAAAGCAGGCAACCAAATAGCAATAAAGAGGGTTAAACCCACAATAACTACCAAGCTAACCAGTGGTGGCATCAGCAAACGAAGATAAAGATTATCGAGAGCATCTATATCAGCGGTTAAACGCCCCAGCCAGTCACTGACACGCTCGCGCCGCAACGCCGCCTCATCCAATCGCATAAGCTGACCAAACACGCGGTAGCGTAAATCTGCCAGAAGGCGAAGCACTGTATCGTGATTATAGAGACGTTCTATATAGCGGGCGACGGTACGTAATAGCGCAAAGAAGCGTATTCCTCCGCCTGGCACATACACATCCAACTGAACAGGTAAGCCAAGCAAAAAAGCGATACCCGCTAATGCACATGCGGTAATAAACCACCCAGAAAGGCCCAGCAGTGAAAGCCCCGCAGTAAGCGTTAAGCAAATAAGGAGCGCGCCGATCGCGAACCGCCTTCGACGCTTCATCATTAACGCCACCCAGGGTGACAATGCCTGGTGCGCTTGGGACAGCTCACTTTTTTGTGAGGACGCATTAGGTTCCATCACGCACCTCCTTTAAACAGCCGTCCTGCATATAAAAGTGGAGCTGAGCCGCCCTGATCGCAGCCGGGTGATGCGTTGCCAGAATCATCGTACGCCCCTGTGCAGCCCATGCTAACAATGCACTAATAACGAACGCTTCGGTTTCAGCATCCTGGCTTGCGGTGGGCTCATCGAGCAGGATTAAATCAGCATCACTTAGATAAATACGTGCCAACGCCAGCCGCTGGGCCTGACCACCCGACAACCCTACTCCGCGCTCTCCTATCATGGTATCCAAACCATCAGGCAATTGGTTTAGAAGCTCCTCCAGACCAGCCTGGTGAAGCGCTGAAAGCATTGCGGGAGTATCGGCATCAGGGTTTGCCAGCCGCAAGTTATCCGCCAAAGTGCCATGTAACAGGCCCGGCTGCTGGTCCAGCCACGCGTAACGCGGCTGAGCTAACTGAAGCGTGCCGCTTGATGGCGTCAAAAAACCGGCCAATAACGCCAACAGTGTCGACTTCCCGCTCCCGGATGGACCACTAATCGCAATGACACTGCCTTTTTTGATCGTCAGATCCATTGGCCCTAACACCCGACCGCGGATCGGGTAGTCAACGCTGACATTTTGCAGCACTGCAATGTCGTTATCAGCTGCAGGCTCATCAAACGTACTTCGTTGTATGCTCGACTCATTCAGCACCATTACCAGGCTTTCTGCGGCACCTAAAGCAGTAGCACGATCATGGTAGTGCTGTGACAAGGTGCGTAACGGCTGGAAAAACTCAGGAGCGAGCAGTAATACGGCTAAGCCCGTAAAGAGCGTTAAAGAGGGTGCAGGCCCGTACTCAATATATCCCAGTAAGCCAAACCCTACGTATATCGCTACTACGGCAATGGCTACCGAAGCGAAAAACTCGAGCACTGCAGAAGATAAAAAAGCCAAGCGCAGCGTTCGCATGCTTAAACGACGATAATCATCTGTTGCCCACCAAACTTCCTGATGAGCACTCGCCGTGCGACCGAATAGCTGAAGCGTCGACATTCCACGAACACGATCAAGAAAGTGGGCAGAGAGCCGTGCAACCGCTGCAAACTGATCCCGATTTATACGCTCAGCTCCCATACCTACTAGTGCCATGAATAGCGGGATGATTGGCGCAGAAAGCAACAAGAAGAGAGCGACGACATAATCCAGTCGTAGCACCACCAATAGAATCAGTAGCGGTAAGAGCGATGTAATTCTTAGCTGCGTATAGAAGCGAGAAAAATAGCCATCCAGTGCCTCTATATTTTCTACCGCCTGCGTCGCCAAGGCGCCGCTTTGATGATAAGCCAACCACACAGGACCCAATGTCCAGCATTTATCCAGCAGTTGACGTCGAGCGTACTGACGAATGCGCAGGCTAGCCTCCAGGCTTATTACCTCTTGCCCCCAAAGACATAGCCCTCGTCCAAGCACGCACAGCGCCAGCCCTATTAATACGTTTAAAAGCGGATAAGGCGCTTGCTGATGAACAACCAATTGTTCCACTATCCAAGCCAATCCCACTACAATAACAACCGTTTGAACCCCAGCTAAAATGCCAAGAAAAGCGGCGAGATTTAATCTTCGCCGCTCTAAAGTTGCCAGCATTTTTAACCAGGAGCGCGCGGTTAACGACTGCTCCGTCATCTGATTGCCTCTGGCTTAATGATAACCTTCACCTACGCGCACCTTGCCGCGAAATACCCAATACGTCCACGCGGTATACATCAGGATAAAGGGGATAACAAACAGCACACCAATCAACAAGAAAAGCTGTGACTCAGGTGCTGACGCCGCATCCCACAAGGTGTAGTTAGGCGGCACAATCATCGGCCATTGGCTCACGATCAAGCCCAGATAGGTAAATACATAAATACCGATAGTCGCAAGGAAGGGATAGCTCTCACGGCGCTGCTTTACCGAGCGGTATACAAGAAAGGCGAAGAAGAGCGCTAGCACTGGAAAAATCCAGATCAAGTGCAGATGACCAAACCAGCGATCCCAAACAAACGGGTTCACGAAAGGCGTCCAGATACTAACAATAGCAAAAACCACTAGCACCATGGCCAGCAGTATAGGCGTGATTTTATACGCCCAATCCTGTACGTGGCCTTCCGATTTTAAAATCAGCCAGGTTGAGCCCAAAAGCGCATAACCTGCCATAAGCCCCAAGCCTGTTAACACAGTAAACGGCGTTAACCAATCAAAGGCGCCCCCGGTATAAACAAAGTCTTCGGTTTGAAAACCCTGAATATATGCACCAACCACAGCGCCTTGAGCGAACGCAGCAACCGCAGAACCCCAGGCAAAGGAGCGATTCCACCAGTGGCGATTACGGCGCGACTTAAAGCGGAATTCGAACGAAATGCCACGAAAAATCAACCCTGCCAGCATCAAGAAAACACCGATATAGAGTGCCGGTAAGAAAATCGAGTAAACCAAGGGAAAAGCCGCTAACAAGCCAGCCCCTCCCAAGACCAGCCAAGTCTCGTTACCGTCCCAGACCGGTGCCACAGAGTTCATCATGACATCACGAGCCTCTTCATCAGGGGCAAAGGGAAATAGAATTCCCAAGCCAAGATCAAAGCCATCCATCAATACATACATGATGACGCCGAACCCGATAATGCCAGCCCAAATAATCGACAGATCAAACATTTCCATGATTAGCTCCTCGCCGGATCAATGTCATCATCAAAAGGGGTGTGGGCGGCAGAGAGTGGCCGCTTGGGACGGTCAGCATCTCTATTAACGGACGCCTGTTCTTGCTCAGGCAACATGCCGTTGCGAACTACCCGGGTTAGATAGTAAATACCAGCATAAAAAACCACCGCATATACCAGCACATACCCAATAAGCGTAAACAGCGCCATCCAACCTGTTAGTGAAGGTGTCACACCCTCTGCATGAGACATGATGTTGTATACCAGCCAAGGGGACCGACCTACTTCGGTCACGATCCAGCCAGCCAGAACCGCAATGAAGGGTAAAGAAATCATGCTGACCAATGTTTTCAAAAACAGCTGGCTCTCATAAATACGTTGGTTGCGCCGCAAGAATAAGCCTACAAAGGAAACAGCAATCATTATTAAGGCAATGCCAACCATTACCCGAAATGCCCAAAATACGATGGCAACAGGAGGCTGGTCTTCAGGTGGCACGGCAGTAAGCCCTGGAACTTCACCATGCATCGAATGGGTAAGTATGATACTGGCCACGTTAGGAATGCCAATCTCATAAAGATTTCTCTGCGCCTCTTGGTCCGGCAGCGCAAACAAGAGCAATGGCACGCTGGTAGATGTTTCCCAGTTCCCCTCCATTGCTGCGACCTTCGTTGGCTGATATTTGAGCGTATTCAACCCGTGGGAGTCGCCCACATACGCCTGAAGGGGCGTCAGGAAAAGCAGCAACCATAAGCACATGGAAAGCGCACGACGGTTAGCCTCTGGGTCTCTTCCACGCAACAAAAACCAGGCGCTAACGCCTGCCACGACAAACCCGCCGGTGATAAAGGAAGCTACAGCCATGTGTGCAAAGCGATGAGGGAAGGAAGGATTGAAAATCGCTTCAAACCAGGAAATCACATGAAAACGATTATCGATCAACTCAACGCCTGCCGGTGTATGCATCCAACTGTTTGCCGCCAGGATCCAGAACGCTGAAATAAAGGTGCCCAGCGCCACCAAGGCAGCCGCCATCAAATGGATACCCTGTGGCACTTTTCCACGGCCAAACAGCAATATGCCAAGGAAGGCAGCCTCAAGGAAGAAGGCTGTCACGACTTCATAACTGAGCAAGGGGCCTATAAAATTGGAGGTCGCCAGAGAGAAATTACTCCAGTTCGTACCGAACTGAAACGACATCACGATTCCCGACACCACCCCCATGCCAAAAACCACGGCAAATACTTTTGTCCAGAACAGTGCTAAACGGTCCCATGCAGGATTTTGCGTCTTAAAAAAAAGTGCTTGTAAAAGCGCAATATAAGAGGCTAACCCAATGGTGAAAACCGGAAAGATAGTGTGAAAACAGATAACAAACGCGAATTGTATTCGCGACAGCATTAAGGGATCGAGTTCCATTGCACGCTCCTAACCTGAATTAATACCCCAGTTTTTGTTAACGCAAGCTTAGCTGAAACTTAAAGATTCAGCCTTTAATTATAAGCATCTAGCCTGTTTTTTTTATTTATACTGCCATCTTACTGGCTTACATCTCACTATACACCGATCTATCTTTCACAAAGCGTGTCGCATTGACGCACATCAAATAATGCCAATTATTCATTAAGATAATACGACAACGCTTATCATATATCCGGTATATGCAATAAAAAGAGTAAAAAGCACAGCGCCTTCGAGGCGATTAATTCGCCGCGGACGTCCTTTCCAGGAAAATGCGAAAAGAACCATTAGCAGGGTCATGCAGGTCATAATACTCCAATCACGCACCAGCACTTCCCGCCCAGCATCAATAGGTGCAATAACCCCCGCAAGCCCCACTACAGCAAGGCTATTAAACAAGTTAGAACCAACAACGTTACCCAGCACCATATCGTGCTCTTTACGGCGCAGCGCGCTAATCGAAGAAGCAAGCTCGGGCAGTGAGGTACCAACGGCTACGACGGTTAGCCCGATAATCAAGTCACTCACGCCAAAACGTTGCGCAATTTCTACCGCTCCCCAAACCAACATACGCGAGCTTGCAACCAAAAACACCAAACCAACCAACGTCCACATAATCGCTTTACCACGCGACATGGGGTTACTGTCCAGCGTCTCAGCGACTTCCTCAACCAGCGCGTCGTCCTTTTGCTTTTTTGAACGAAAGATGCTTACGCCGATAAATATGACGAGGGCCACCAATAAAAGAGCCGCTTCCCAGCGAGACACCCAACCATCCCAGAGCATAATCCCAGTGATCAGTGTGACCAGTATTAAAATCGGCATCTCTTTGCGGATAACGCTGGAGTGCACAGCTAACGGTGCAATGAGTGCAACAAAACCCAATACCAAGCCAATATTGGCAATATTGGAACCATAGGCATTCCCTACTGCAAGCCCGGGATTCCCCTGCAAGGCTGCCAATACTGACACCATCATCTCAGGGGCTGAGGTACCGAACCCAATGACCAACATACCAATCAATAAAGGCGAAAGACCGAGCCAACGTGACGTTGCAGCTGCGCCATCAATAAATTTCTCAGCACTCCAGATGAGCAACACCAGTCCCATCGCTACAGCTACAAGTGGAAGCAACATTTTATTTCCTTATGGCAGAATATTAGGCACTATCGCGGCTGCATCCTTGACTAACCCTCCAGTCAGGTCAAGCATCGGGTTATGCCAGCATGGATCTATTTGGGTTTGATATAAAAAAGGCCTGGTGTTCATTCGGTTTACATCGCATTCGCAGTGAGAGTGTCCCCTTTGCCCCACTTCCGTTTATTAAAGCATTCCTCGCTTTCCGTTAATGCGCCTCTAGTGGATCGGCAACCACCTGAGTCTCGCGTTCAGCGTCGACGTTTACGCGCCTGCCATGAGTGCGACTGGGTATCCGCGCTGCCACCATTACGCTCGGGCGAAAAGGCCAGCTGTCCGCGCTGCTCACATGTACTCGTAAAACGCCACCGCTACCCCGCTCAGCGCAGTATGGCACTTGCCATTGCGGCATTAATTGCATTAATCGTGGCTATTTCGTTTCCGTTTGTAAGCTTCAGCGTTAGTGGCGTCGGTAATCGCATAGAGCTGTCACAAACGGCCACCACGTTAATTGCCTTTCACCAACCGGTCGTGGCCATTATCGTCATCATGACCATCGCTGTGCTGCCGACCCTTTATCTGCTTAGCGTTATTTGGCTGCAGCTGGGGCTTTTACACGGCAAGCCACTCGCCTATAGTCGCGACATTGCCCGCTCACTTGCCCACTTGACGCCCTGGATGATGGCGGATGTCTTTATTATAGGGGCGCTGGTAAGCCTGATTAAAATAGCCGGTATGGCGCAAATTGAGCTGGGCATCTCCTTCTGGGGTTTTTGCATCTTTGCGGTACTTTTATTAATGACCATCCAGTCCATTGATGCCGACTGGATGTGGTTTTCCCTCGAAGGAGAGCCCTTGGCGCCAGAGGGCACCCAAACAGGAGCAACCGCCGCTAGCCAGCGCCTAACAGGATGTCCAACCTGTGGGCTTGTCAATTCACTCACCCCAGGACATAAATCTCGCTGCATTCGATGTCATGAGAAACTTCACTCCCGACTACCCTATAGCTTACAACGCACCTGGGCACTGCTAGGCGCAGCGACTATCATGTATATCCCTGCGAATGTTTACCCTATTATGACCACGACGAGCCTGGGGCACAGCAGCTCTTCCACCATCATAGGAGGGGTCGTTGAACTGATTCAGATGGGCTCATGGCCAGTCGCCACCGTTATTTTCGTTGCCAGTATTATTGTGCCTGTCGGTAAACTGCTGGCGCTTTCATGGCTATGTATTGTCGTTCGAGGCAACAGCCAACCCAATACCATCAGCCGCACGCGGCTTTATCGCATTACCGAATTTATCGGACGATGGTCGATGGTTGATGTTTTTGTAGTGGCTATTCTGGTTGCCTTGATACGCGCTGGCTCACTTATGTCGATCACACCAGGTCCTGCCGCGCTAGCGTTTGGCTCGGTCGTGGTATTGACAATGCTAGCCGCTATGACGTTTGACCCCCGCTTAATATGGGATACTCCTACCAAGGCAGCGTCCACATCAAATAATAGCCACTCTGGGAGCCATTAATGGGTAACGACACCCCCATAGCTAACAAGCAAGAGCCTGACATGAACAAAGCCAGGCCTTCGCCGCAATCACGTATCTCCCCTATTTGGATTGTGCCTTTTGTGGCTATCATTATTGGGTTATGGCTGGTGTACGATAATTACACCAGCCGCGGCACACTTATCACATTAACCATGAACAACGCCGAAGGTATCGAAGCGGGAAATACCTCAATCCGCAGCCGTAACGTTGAAATCGGCCTCGTGCAAAGTGTCCAGCTCTCTGAAGACCTAGGCAGTGCTGTGATTACAGCACGCATTCAGCCTCAGGCTGAAACCTTGTTGCGTGAAGATAGCCGCTTTTGGGTGGTAAAGCCTCGGATCGGGCGTGAAGGGATTAGCGGCCTGGGCACCGTACTCTCTGGCGCTTATATACAGCTTGAGCCAGGAAGCTCTGAAGAACAGCGGCGTGACTTCCCGGTAAGCGACGTCCCCCCCGTCGCCACTGCCGGAATGGCCGGTCTCAATATCAATCTCGTTAGTCAACTCGGCAATTCGTTGCGTGTCGGCGACCCGGTTTCCTACCAGGGCTATACGGTGGGCCGCGTTGAAGAAGCAAGCTTCGACCCTGAATCACGCACCATGCATCACCAGGTATTTATCGAAGAGCCCTATGCGCTACTGGTGACCGACAGCACCCGCTTCTGGTCTTCAAGCGGCATTGACCTACGCCTTGATTCAAACGGCTTTCGCGTCAACGTTGAATCACTTGAAACCCTGTTAGGAGGAGGCGTCACGTTTGGGGTGCCCGAAGACTTGCCAATGGGACGTCCTGTAGAAGCGGGCGCCCGCTTTAATCTGTACGGGGATGAGGATGATGCCCGCGAAGGTACCTTCAATCAGTACCTTGAATACGTTCTGTTGGTCGATGACACCGTTCGCGGCCTTTCACGCGGTGCGCCCGTCGAGTTCCGAGGTGTTCGCATAGGCACCGTGGCCGCTGTCCCTTGGAACTTTACATCACCACAACCGAGCTCACGCGCAAGCTTCGCCATCCCCGTACTCATTCGCCTTGAGCCCCAGCGGCTTGGCATCGAGAATTCGGATATTGATTTGGAAGTGTGGGAAGAACGCTTTAACCGCATGTTTACGCTTGGCCTTCGTGCGTCGCTTAAAAACGGTAACCTGCTAACCGGCGCTTTATTTGTGGACCTAAACTTTCAGCGAGACACCGAAGAGGACTACATCGCGTCGACCTTCTCTGGCCGCACGGTTTTCCCCACGGTGTCGGGTGGTTTTTCCCAAATCCAATCCCAAATTACCGATCTACTCGACAAGCTGAACGCGCTTGAAGTGGAGCCCTTACTGGCGGGCCTGGACAGTAGCTTACAAGCCTCTGAAAGCATGCTTAATGAAGTCCGTGGTGTCAGCGAGTCGCTCAACCAGCTTCTAAGCGACCCTGAAACTCGTGCAGTAGGCGGCAACCTCAATGCTACTCTTAACGAGCTTCAAAGCACGCTTCAGGGCGTGTCGCCTTCCTCGCCGGCTTACCAGGATCTGACGTCGGCTATCGAGCGCCTGGATCGATTAATGCGTGATCTTCAACCACTAACCCGCACACTGAACGATAATCCACGGGCGCTGCTGTTTGATAATCTGGATACTCAAGATCCTATACCGCGTGCACCGCGCTAAACAGGGGAATATTATGCGTATACTCGTTTTAAAATCCTTATTGCTAATGTCCCTATCGCTCATACTGTCTGCTTGCGCAAGCAGTGTGACGCCCCCGGCGCGTTACATGCTACCCAGTAACGGGCTGGTCAATACACCAAGTAATCCCCAAGGCACGCTACAGCTGCGCTCGCCACGCCTTGCTCACTATCTCGACGTCGATGGCATCGTCATGCAACTGGATGACATTACGCTGAACCAGGCGCGAGAGCACCAATGGGCTGAAAGCATCGACCGACAGCTTGCACGCAGTTTACGAACACAGTTGTCGCAAGAGCTACCGCTTATTCGCGTAGTCCGTGATGACAGCAGCCAACCTGAAGCGCTCACCCTGCGGCTTGATGTTGATCGATTTCAAGGCCGCTACGATGGTTTAGCGGTTGTGGCCGGGCAATGGCAGCTACGCAACCCAAGTGATGAACTGTTGGCCATGAAGAGCTTTTCTGCGCAAACGGTACTGGATGAGGACGGCTACCCCGCACTAGTACGTGCCCTAAACGCTAGCTGGGAGGATGTTGCGAGACAAATTGCCGACCAGATACGTCAGGGTAACTATTTCAATTAGCCGGTTTAAGCGGGATGAAATAACCAAGGCGCTTTAGAGCCCGCCAACCAATCACCACAAGTATGCCCGTCTGAGGCAATCTTCATGTTACACTGACGGGTATATTTTGGGTGTTGCGATAGCGTAACACCCACAGTCTAATGCCCGTCTCTTCCATACTGACCACTTTTTTTCGTTATGGTCATACGTGGCTAATCAACGATCATCGCGACCTGGCAAACCTTGCTACCGCGACGATAACCATTCTCGCCTTTTGAAAAATTACGCCTAGCAACAACGCTTTTAAGCAGCTGTTGCCTTGTTAGGTGGCTGCGGAGAACGCATGAGCTTTTCTGAACTTGGTCTGCATGAAGATTTATTACGCGCTATTACGGCGCAAGGTTATACCCAGCCTACTCCGATCCAATTAAAGGCCATTCCTGTCGTTTTAGAAGGTCGCGACTTGCTCGCAAGCGCCCAAACGGGCACGGGCAAAACGGCCGGCTTTACCCTACCCATGCTACAGCGTCTTTCCGGTGGAAAGCGCCCAGGCAAGCGCCAGGTGCGTGCGCTGGTGTTGACGCCTACTCGTGAGCTTGCTGCTCAGGTAGGCGAAAGTGTATCCACCTATGGCAAGCACGTCTCTTTACGCTCGCACACTATTTTTGGTGGTGTAGGCCAACAGCCTCAGGTCGATGCACTTAAAGCAGGCCTGGACGTACTGATTGCCACCCCTGGCCGCCTGCTGGACCTTCAGCAGCAGGGCCACGTTGATCTTTCTGCCGTCGAAATTCTAGTGCTTGATGAAGCCGATCGCATGTTGGATATGGGCTTTATTCACGATATTAAACGTGTGCTACGCTTGGTGCCCAAACAGCGCCAAAACCTGCTATTTTCCGCCACGTTTTCGAATGAAATTCAGACGCTGGCGCAGCAATTGCTCAATAACCCCGCCCTTATTGAAGTGGCTCCACGCAATACAACCGCCGAGAAAATTCTCCAGGCGGTTTATCGCGTAGACCGCGAAAAAAAGCGCGAGCTGTTGGCACATTTGATTCAGCGCCACGGCTGGTTCCAAGTGTTGGTTTTCACCCGTACCAAACACGGCGCCAACCGACTTGCCGAACAGCTTTCAAAACAGGATATCCCTGCCATGGCTATTCATGGCAACAAAAGCCAGGGCGCTCGCACCCGCGCGCTGGGGGCTTTTAAAAGCGGTGACTTACAAGTATTAGTCGCGACGGATATCGCCGCACGTGGACTGGATATTAGCGAGCTTCCCCACGTGGTTAATTTCGACCTACCCAATGTGGCGGAAGACTACGTACACCGCATTGGCCGGACAGGCCGAGCGGGTAGCAATGGTGAAGCGGTGTCACTGGTGTGTGTGGACGAGCATGGTTTGCTGGGCAATATCGAGCGGCTGATCAAGCAAAACCTACCCAAACATATAGAACCGGGTTTTGAGCCAGACCCCACTATCAAACCAGAGCCCATTGAGAATGGTCGCCGCCAGCGCCAACCTCAAGCACGGCGCAAACCGACTAGCGATAATGGAAATGCCAGTGGCGAACGCCGTCGGCGCGCACGCCGCTAGCCTGCTAACAAGGAATATGCGAAGGTTATGCCCTCGCATATTCCACTACGTTGGCTACTACATTATCAGGGAGTGATCATGTCATCTTCTCAACTTATTAATGAATATCGGCAGTGGCTCAGTTTTCAGCGCCAAGAACAGCTTAGTCGTGAACACCAGGGAATCGCGCAACGCCTGGAAGATGCACGCGCCTCTTCAAAGCAAGTCATACAAGCCTATCGCAGCATGGCGGAGAAAGCCGCTAACGAAGGCGCTTGCTACCGGACGCTGTTCCTACGCGAGCGTGACGATAATGTAGCGCTACCTTGCGAAGGCTGGCTGTTTATTCGCCGTGTACTCAGTGAAGAAAACAGCACCCGCGTGCGCGCCACGCTAATCGAAACCTTTACCTTGGAAGATGGCATTCTGGCACCAGGTGATAAACCTGCTCAGAAAGTGACACTTGAGATTTTCGATAAGCTGGATATCAATCAAGGTATGCGCACTAGCGTCCGTGTGGACTCCATGGAAACACCACAGGATTATCACTTCATTACGCTACTGGATGCAGTCCGCGGCGATTTACGCCCTTATCTTAAGTAGGCTGCACTGATGTTATCTCGACGTTCCGTTACCTTTATTTTACTGATGGTTGTGGTGGGGCTAAATTTACGCCCCGCCCTCTCCTCAGTGGCCCCCTTGCTTACGCGTCTTCAGGAAGCTGCCGGGCTTTCACCCGCGGCTGCGGGCGTACTGACAACACTCCCCGTGCTGTTTTTAGGTTTGGCTGCTCCTATTGCGCCGCTTTTAGCAAAACGGCTAGGCAGCGAGCGGGCGCTTAGTGCTGCGCTATTACTGTTGGCTGCAGGTTTGATTCTGCGCGGTTTACCGTTGCCCGGCGTCCTATTTATAGGCTCAGCAATGGCGGGCGCCGCCATAGGCATTAGCGGCACTTTACTGCCCGCACTGGTGAAACGCGAGCTACCCGAAAGTGCTGATCTTTTGACTGGCCTCTACACGATGGCGCTCTGTCTGGGTGGTGCGTTGGGGGCGGGACTTAGCGTGCCGCTGACAGAGTGGCTGGGCAGTTGGCAGGCAAGTTTGATGAGCTGGTCGTTACTGGCGCTGTTTGCTCTTATTCTCTGGCAATGCCAAATGCCCTCGACTATCTCTCATGGTATGCCTCAGCCGCCATCTTCGGGGCTTCTTAAACTTTTACGCAAACCGCTCACGTGGCAAGTCATGCTGTTCATGGGCATTCAATCATCCATGGCATATATCGTTTTTGGGTGGCTGCCAACGCTGCTTGTCGATCGTGGCTATGATGAGGCCAGCGCGGGTTGGACAATGGCTATTTCGATCATGTGTCAACTCGTTTCAGCACTGGGGGCACCCTGGCTTGCCCGCATGGGGTCAGACCAGCGCCCGGCGCTCTTGCTCGTACTGTTTAGTACGGCCCTAGGGCTTTGGCTGCTACTTATAGCGCCCTTAGCCTGGAAATGGCCTGGCGCCATCTTGTTAGGCCTTGGCCAAGGCGGCAGTTTTAGCCTGGCCCTTAGCCTGCTGGTATTAAGAACGGCGACATCACGCCTTGCAGGGCAACTTTCCGGTTTGGTACAAGGCGGAGGATATACCATTGCCGCTATTGGGCCTTTTAGTGTCGGCTTGCTGCTCCAATCCGGCGTTCATGCTGACCAGATTGCCTGGCTTTTGATCTTGTTGGTTGGTGTTTGCTGTGGATTCGCCCTGTTGGCTGGCCGCACGCGCCAGTTGGACGATCAAAGCGGCAAGCTTCAGGTTCACCGCTACTAACCTGCACTGGAATCAAACAGGAGTTCTAGTGCTTGGCCTTCAAATATTTACGCCAGGAAATCCGTGATGAGTAGCTTCTCACCTTTAACCGCAACGGCTCCCACCCACGAACGCATTTTGGTTATTTATACGGGCGGCACCATCGGCATGCAGCAAGGTGCCAATGGGCTGACGCCCGGTGCGAACTTTACCCAACGTATGGCGACCGCGCTTGGCAAGCTCCCCATTGCCCAACAGCAATCGCTTCCTGCTTATGATGTTATTAGTTATACCACGCTGATTGATTCCAGCGCGGCGACCCCACTTCAGTGGCAGCAGTTAGCTAGCGACATCGCCACCCGGTTAACGGATTACCGGGGGTTTGTCGTGATTCATGGTACCGATACGCTTAGCTGGACGGCCGCCAGCCTTGCCTATCAATTGCAAGGCGTAGAGCGCCCCGTCGTTGTAACCGGCGCAATGCGCCCCTTGGAAGCACCAAACACCGACGCCCTTGATAATATTCATGGCGCGCTGCGATTTGCGGCAAACGCCGAGCTTCAGGAAGTCGCTATTTATTTTGCAAACCGGTTAATGCGTGGCGTACGAGCTATAAAGCTGCACAGCGACGCACTAACAGCCTTCACCTCTCCAGGTTATCCGCTACTTGGTGAGCGAGTAGGCAATGACTTTGTTTACTATCCAAGCCGTGGGCTTGCCTTTCTACAGCGTGGCGCGCCACGCTTTGAACTCCCCGGCTACCAAGGGTTGGATAAAGGCGAAGTGGTTCGTATCGCGCTCTGGCCCGGTTTGGCCGCCTGGCAGTTGGAAGCCTGGCTTGGAGATTCACGCGTTAAAGGCGCTGTTATCCAGCTTTGGGGAGCGGGCAATCTGCCTAACGATCCAGCCCTATTGAGTGTATTGGCTAGCGCAGCCGGTGAGGGAAAATTGCTAGCGGCGATAAGCCTTTGCCCTGAAGGCAGCGTTCATATGGGAGCGTACGCTGCGGGCGAGGGGTTAACTGATGCAGGCGTGCTCTCAGGCGATGCCATGACACCAGAAGCCACCTTTACCAAACTGGTCCATCTTTTGGCTCAACCGCTTGATGTAGAGACACAGCGGCAACGCTTCCTCGCTTCATTAGTCGGCGAACGCTAATAACCGTGGTGATATCCATAATCTACGCTATGTTTAATCAATGCTAACCAATTGGCGGAGCGCGTAATTATGGAAAAACCGGTACATCTTTTTAGTGATCTTTTCGAACAACTGGGCCTGCTATCAGACGCTGAGTCGATTGAAGTTTTCATCAAGCGCCATCGCCCTTTACCCAAGGAGATGGTGCTTTCCGATGCGCCCTGTTGGAATGAAGGCCAAGCGGAATTTCTTCGTGAAGCCATTGAAGACGACGCTGATTGGGCAGAGCTAGTCGACCGGTTGGATGCCGCCATGCACCATGGAAGCTAACGCGCTGGCGCCGCTTTCGAGCGGCGCCTGACCCAAGCACCGGCAAGCAATAGTACCGTAAGAGCAACAAGCGGTAGCAGCACCTCAAACTGAAGTGCATTTTCTTCCTCTAGCGCTTCAAGCGCCCCATAAATAGCGCTGCTGTATACGCCCCACTTAATCGATAGGCCTAGCGTTGCCGCAAGAAGAAAAATCGGCAGTGGAACACGGCTTAGCCCAGCTGCAAAATTGATCACCGCGTGAGGAAAACCCGGCAAGACACGAAGTGCGCACTGGGTTAATAGATCTCCCCTGTCCTGAAGCGTTTGCATGACCTTTAGGGTTAGCCCTTTGGGTTGCCATGCGGTACGGGTACGTGCCGCTAACTGATGGCCACCAAACGCGCCCGCCACGCTCCCAAGCGTCAGCATAATGGTGGCAACTATAGGTGGGTAAAAGGGTGCGATTAGCCAAAAGCCAATACTCCCGGGCAACCCTGCGGCCAGGGTAACGGCCATAAGAACAACCACCCCAACCACTACTGCGGGATGATGTGTCCATGCGTCAACGGTATGCCTGACCGCCATTAAATCCGGCGAGTGCCAAAACCACACATACGCCAGTATGGCTATAATGCCAACGACTATCGCCAAACGCCGCACAAGACGAAAGGCATTACGCATTCAGCTTGGCCTCAACACGCTCAAGAATTTGCCTGCTCACTTTACCTACGAGCGGTTTCGCTGCTTTATTAACGGCTTTTTCCATAAAGCGATTATGAATTTCATAACCAAGCGTGAGCGATACTTCCGTTCCTTCTGGCACTTCACTCAGCCGGTAGCGCCCCTGATTTTTCACCCCATCAAGCGACTCCCAAGCCAGCGTGTGGGGTGCTTGGATCTCAGTCACTTCCACATCAAATGCCCAGTCCATACCTACTGCACGAACATGCCAACGATAGCGATCGTCCCCCAATACATCAATGGAACGTATTAAATCAGAATAATCAGCAAAATCTTCCACGCGGCGCAATAACTCAAATACGCGCTCAGGTGATGCTTTAACAATTTCACTGTGCTCTATGGTGGCCATGATTCCCTCGAACCGCTGAAAACTAACTGTTAACCGCTAAGCTACCCGTAAACCGAAGCACCCTCTGTAACCGCTGGAAACGATAAGCTTAGCAAAACAATGAGCGTAGCATGCTGCTCAATTTATCGGGAATGACGAATAAAGAGAGACGATCATTCAGACTACGGCTGGTCAGATACGTTCTCATTGCGTAAACTGCCGCCCTCCCGGACCGGACCCCGGCACTCCGTGCAGCCTTATCGCGCACGAAAAATTCTCCGACAGCGAGTACTATTTTATGTCCAGTACGTCTTCTCTCCCTCCTGCGTCACCGACAGCGACCGTGGTTATCTATTCCGGCGGCATGGATTCCTATACAGTGCTTCACCGCGCACTGCGTGAAGGGCTGGAGGTCCACGCGCTATCTTTTGACTATGGTCAACGTCACGCGCGCGAGTTGGATGTGGCCACGCAGGTGTGCCGACAGTTGGGCATTCCTCACCAGGTGGTCGATATTCGAGCCATTCACGGTTTGATCGATAACTCCGCACTGACCAACGCCGACCAAGCCATGCCGACGGGTGACTACGCAGATGATAATTTGCGCGCCACTGTCGTTCCCAATCGCAATATGATTTTACTGTCCCTGGCGATTGCCAAAGCGGTCAACATAGGCGCTGAGCGCGTGGATTATGGCGCCCATGGCGGTGACCATGTTTTATACCCGGATTGTCGCCCCGAGTTTGTCGATGCCATGAACCACGTGGCGGGCATTGCCAACTTTGAGCACGTTACGCTGCACGCCCCTTACCTACACTCATCAAAAGCGGATATTTTACGCGATGGCTTATCCATGGGGCTTGATTACCAGCATACCTGGACCTGCTATGAAGGACGTGCGTTAGCGTGTGGTCAGTGCGGCAGCTGCCGAGAGCGCTTGGGTGCCTTTGCCGCTAACAATGCCCTTGACCCCTTGGCTTACGATGCGACAGCTCAGGTGAATCGCTGATGTATCACGTTAAAGAAGCCTTTTACACGCTACAGGGCGAAGGCGCACAAGCAGGTCGTGCCAGCGTTTTTTGCCGTTTTAGCGGCTGTAATTTGTGGTCAGGCCGTGAAGTGGATCGCGCTCATGCAAAATGTACCTTTTGCGATACGGATTTTATCGGCACTGACGGACAAAACGGCGGGCGATTCGCGACAGCGGCCGAGCTGGCTGCGCATATTAATGCGCTCTGGCCAAAAGGTAGCGCAAACGCCACCCCTTATGTGGTGTTTACCGGCGGTGAGCCTCTGCTCCAACTGGATACACCGTTAATTGACAAGCTACACCAGCAGGGCTTTGAAGTAGCCGTTGAAACGAACGGTACGTTGCTTCCCCCTCCCGGTATTGATTGGTTGTGCGTTAGCCCTAAAGGTAGTAATCCTTTGGCAATTACTCAGGGAAATGAATTAAAACTTGTTTATCCGCAGGCTAATGCTCTGCCTCCTGCATTTGAAGACCTTGCGTTTACTCACTTCTTTTTGCAGCCCATGGATGTAAGCCCGTTAGGGCTGCAGTCCGACACCATCGCTCAGGCAACGGATTACTGTATGGCTAACCCACAGTGGCGCCTTACGCTTCAAATTCACAAAATCGCAGGGTTTGACTAATGGCTCTCTTTGTAAATCAGTTAACCCATATGGATGTCTCTGTTTGGTGCCCGACGCGCGGACTCATCGGCTGCAGCTGGCAAGTAGATGCGCTCCTTGAAGGCGCCTTGGGTGAAGACGGCATGCTATTTGATTTTGGCGAGGTAAAGCCCTGGATCAAACGCACCCTGGATAGCGGTCTCGACCATACGCTCCTGGTGCCCACGCAGGCGCCCAGTGTAAGCATTACTGATTGCGAGGAAGGCCTCTGCGTTCGCACCGAAACACCTTACCCCATGGAAGTACGTGGGCCTGCCGAAGCCTTTAGCCTGCTTCCCTGGGCATCTATTACGCTTGAAGAGGTAGCGGCGTATTTAAGTGCCGAGTTGACCGCACAGCGCCCCGTCAACGTTGACCGTGTCACGCTAACGTTAAGTGATGAAGCTACGACCGGAGCAGCCTATGGCTATAGCCATGGCCTTAAACGGCACCAGGGCAACTGCCAACGTATTGCCCACGGCCACCGCTCCAGGCTCTCTGTTTGGCAATCGGGCACGCGCCAACCTGAGCTGGAAGCTCGCTGGGCACACTGGCTGGATAACCGCTACCTACTTGAGCAAGCGGATATTGAACACCAGGACGATGTGTTCTTGACCTGTCGTTACCAGGCAGCCCAGGGAGACTTCGCCATTCGCCTGCCAACAGACCGCTGTGCGGTATTACCGGGCCCCACTACCGTAGAGAATATCGCCATTTGGCTGGCACGTAGCATCGCCGATGAAAGCGGCCACACAACACATGTTCAAGCATTCGAGGGGATTAACAAAGGCGCCTTTGCGGAATTTACGCCATGAGTGAGGCAGGTATTATCGTTAAGCAAGGCGAAGGCTGCCGAGCAGGTTGTGGGGCTTGCTGTATAGCGCCATCCATCAGCTCACCGATTCCAGGGATGCCTGAAGGCAAGCCTGCAGGGGTTCGCTGCATTCAGCTAGATGAGCAGAATCTATGTCGGCTTTTTGGCGATGCAAGCCGCCCCGCCGTATGCGCCAACTTTAACTTTGATGCCAGCGTTTGTGGCGAGCACCGTGATCAGGCGCTCGCCACCCTTGCATACCTCGAAACAGAAACGGGATAACCCCTAACCTTCTACACCCGCAGGCTGGGTCAAACGACGATCCAGCAGGCTCACCCAACGCACCAGCACCGGCGCATCGCTATGGCTAACATCATTCAGCAAATGTCGGAACGACTCTTTGGCAGTAGGGTCGCCCGGCTCAATGTGCATCAACCATAGCTCAAGCGCCGCCAGCTCCTGGTGGCGGTTCCCATTTTCTCGGGATTGGCTGATGGCCATCTCGGCAAGCGCCCTAACCTCGTTCGCAGGATGTCCAAGCTGATGCCGAACGCTCGCCAGCAGCGTCGCTAGCTCAGGCAAAAACAGCGTGGTGCGCTCTCGGGCGATCACAAGGCATTGATCCAAATAGTCTTCTGCGGCATCAAGCTCACCCAGCTCAATACAGGCATCGATATACCATAATGAGGGCCGCTGGTAGCGGTCGCTCCCTTTAAGCTCGGTCATCCGCTCAAGGCTTTCGCGTATTTGTGCAAGCCCTCCTTGGTCCCCTGCCAACGCGCGCTGCCATCCCAACACCGCCTGGGCCGAGATTTGCCATAATTGCAAGTCGGGCGTGACGGTCATGGCTGCCGCCCTCTCCGCCTGGCGCGCTGCCAGGTGCACATGCCCTAACTGACGATAGAGGGAAGCCGCGAATAACAGCGACATTGCCAGCGTTCCCGGGTGGCCAATTTTTTCCGCCAACCGAAGCGCCGCCGATACTTGCCGCTCTGCACGCTGATAGTCGCCCCGTAAACAGAGCGCCCAGCCTTGAAAACACGCTGCCGTTACCTGCGGGTGATCAGAGAACGGTAACCACTCAATCATCATTTGTGCATTGAGCGGATCAATTTCATCCAGATGATCGTGGGCCTGCTGGATACGCCCTGCCCAGTACTCGCATTGAGCGCGTGCATAATCCGCTAAACGGCGATAGCGCGGGTCTTCCAGTCGCTCCGCGATATCCGCAAGCGTCGAGGCAAGCGCAAACGCATCGGCATGCGCATAGCGCTGGCTGCGCCCTACCCAGAGCCCCCACTTAACCAGAAAGACCTGCTCAAGCTCCTCAGGGTCATCCAACATATCGCTGCCGGACTCACGCAGTAGCTCTCGGGCGCGAACAAAACTTTCATGAGCGATGGGTGAGCCGTGTCCTTCCAAGGAAAATGCGGCCTGCCCACGTACCGTAAGCAGGCTAACCTCGCGCTCTATCTCATGCTCAACATGGCGCAAGCTTGCCAACCCTGCGTCGGCCATCCGCAACGCCGTTCGGTTAGCACTGACCTTTAGCGCCTCGCGAGCAGAAAGCTCAAAATAGCGTGCGCCGCGTGCGTAATGACCGCTTCTACGCAAGTGCGCAGCAAAGTCGCCAGGATGGCGACTAATCCACATGGGGAAACGCTCTTCAATTAGCGTGACGACCTGCTGATGCAGTTTGACGCGTACATCGCGCGGGCAGGAGAGATAGGCAGCTTCCTGAAGAAGCTGATGGCTAAACTGGTACTCTTGCTCACCGACTTCTTTATTAACGGGCTCAATGATCTCGAGCTGACGCATATGCTCGAGCGCTTGCGTTAGTCGAGCGGGCTCCCAGCCACTGCACTCCAGCAAAAAATCCAGCCGGAAACGTTTGCCAAGTACTGCCGCCACGTGGGCAATAATGCGGTCGGCCTCCAACTGATCAATACGGCTGGCTAGCAAGCCCAGCAACCCCTTCGGCAGCTCATCAAATTGGACACTACGTCCTTCGCGACGGTCCATGTCCAGGCGTCGGCAAATTTCCTGCATGTAAAGCGGCACGCCATCGCACCGCTCTATGATCTGGTTACGCAGCCGGGGGCTTAAATGTATGCGGTAGCGGCGTGACAGCTGTGAAAGCAGGCGTGACGATTGCTGGACATCCAACTTGCCCAAATTGATCTGCTGGTCCCAGTGAAGCTTAACCGGTAAGGGTTCACGTCCATGGTGACTGGCAATCAGCATAAACGCCGTATTGATAGGCAAGCGCGCCTGAAGGCCTGCCAGCACTTTAAAGGAGGGTTCATCAACCCATTGAAGATCATCAATCATTAGCGCCAGCGTACGTTCACTGGATTGCTGCTCAATCAAGCGATGTAACAACTGTACGACCAGCTCCGCCGCCTCGCCATTTTGCGCAAGCTGCGCCACCTCTTGAACGTCCCTAACCCCAAGCGCTTCTTCAAGTAGGTGCTGTCGGCTCTTTTCTAAAAGACCCAAGCCCAGCGTTGTTTGCATGGCATGCAAGGTATCCAGTGCAGGTGGCGCATTTAGATGCCAGGCCACCAGGCTGCGGGCAATGCCGTAAGGTTCAAGTACAGATAATCGCGTCGTTGGCTGCCAACAAATCGCGGCATCGCGACTTAATTCAAGCTGACGAAAGCCCACCATGAGCGCAGATTTCCCCATGCCCGAAGCACCTCGGACAAGCACGCTTTGGCGCAGCCCAATTCCCGCCCGCGCCAAGGCATCGCGGAGCGTACGCAGCGCGGCCTCACGCCCGACTAAACTCGGCGGTAGCGCATCACGCCCCCCTTCATTTTGACCCAAGACCAGCGCGCGCAGGCGAATACGCCCATCGCTTGCCACCAGCCGAGACACCAGTCGTGGCTGTAGATCAAGCGCGGGGGGCATGTGCTGGCTGGCCTCCTGAGAAATGACCAGCTCACTGCCCTCTGCCGCACTCATTAGCTCCAAGGCAACTTGCGTCACCTGACCAAGTGGGTCCGCTAGCTGACGCTCTGCCAAATAGACGACCCGCCCGCTATTTAAACCGGCGGCAAGCTCAAAGGCGGGCGGCTCACCTTCCCTGTCCCAATGACGCGCCGACTCTTGCGGCAACGCATGTTGACAGTGTTCGTAAAGCGCTACCAGCTCCGCAAGCTGGTGTGCGGGCCCATGTGTACCAAAACAGGCGAGCCCGAGTCCTCCGGTTGCCCCAGGTAACCAGAACCCCCCCAGATGATGACACTGCTGCTCTAACCAACGCAGTAACTCCAGCTGCAAGGCCAGACAGCTACGCACTGCTGCACGCTCCTGCCAGTCGCCCTTCAAGCGCAGCCGAATAGCCATCACGGAGAGCTGGCGCAGCTCGATTTCATCGTCGCGTAGCGGCTTGCTGTCCGCTGCCAATACGCGCGAAAAAGCGCCCTGAGGGGACATAGCACGAGGATCATGCGGCCCATCCGACCAATAGCTTGCGAGCTGTAAAAAACTGGGCTCAGGCTGCTGCCCCGAAAGTGCTAATAGCTGTAAATAACCATTGTATTGCTCGTGAGCAGCAGCGATTTGGTTCTGCTCGGCTAGCTGGCGCACCAAGCGCTCATGAAAAGGTGCGTAACCCGAAAAGCGGCTTACCAAGCCCTCAAGCATTACATCTGGCGCATCCTCATGGGCTTCCAGGACCTGCTCAGCAAAGCGAATGACACGCTGACGCCATTCGTTGCGCACTTGTACGAACCACCGCTGAAATTCGCTACAGTTGGTTAGCTGGAGCTCCTCAACGAGGTCTCCCTGATAGCAGGTCAGCACCGCTTCGAGCGTTGCTAATTCGCGGGGGCCTTCCAGCAGTTGCTGCAGTTCATGTAAATCGATGCGCCAAGTCGATGGCAGGTTAAAAGCGATGGTTTGGCGCGACACATTCAAGACTTGATCAGCGTTATCCCCGAGCGAATGACGCAGGCAGTGCAGGGCATGGCGCAAGTTAGTCCTGCCTGATGAAAGCCCCTGGTCTGGCCATAACAGCTCGGCGAGCACCGCACGGTTCACCGGCTGGCGGTGAAGCAGTAAGTAGACTAACAGCGCTTTGACTTTGTCATAGCTAAAGTGGGTTAGTACACCATCCCCCTGAGAGAGGGAAAAATGACCAAAGAGGATTAGCTGATCAGACTCACGAGTATCGCGCATGCTACATATCCTGCCTGGGCTAGTGGTGTATTAAGCGGGTACACCACTATGAAAACGAAAAGCCGTATCGGGTGACGTTATCAGCTCTGCTTCCCGGGCCACAAAAAAAGCAATTCTTTCATCAATGGAAGCGTTAGTTTGCTGCTGCGCAAGCAGTAGGTAGTCTTCAAAATGACGCCCTTCGGACTTAACCAGCGTGCGATAAAATTTAGCCAACTCTTCATCCAGGTAAGGAATCAAGCGAGCAAAACGCTCGCAGCTGCGTGCTTCTATTAAGGCGCCAATAATGAGGATATCAATAAGACGCTCTGGATCATTGCTGCGCACATGACGTCGCAAGCCCTCAGCGTACCGGGAAGCGGTTAAATGCTTGTATTCAACGCCGCGCTTTTCCATTAAACCCACAACTTGCTCAAAGTGCAGCAATTCTTCGCGGGCGAGCTGAGACATTTTGCTCAATAAAAGAGGCTGGTCTACATAACGATACAGCAAGCTCATGGCCGTCGAAGCGGCCTTTTTCTCACACTGAGCGTGGTCAACAAGCAGTATTTCGGGGTTATCTAGCGCCCATTTAAGCCAGCTGTCCGGCGTTATACAGGCAAGAAATTCATTTAAACTTTCGGGCAACAAGTCATCTGCTTGAAGTTTATGGTCTGCGGGTGTTAATTCCGGCAATTGCATTGACATAACGTTCTTCCGAGCATTTTTTCACAATTGTACAATATTTAAACGCCGATAGCGTTCACCCCGTTCCCAAACCGCAAGAACAATGCCATGTCTTTTGGGTACATATTGCTGGCCACCGCTAATAGAAATAATGGCGCTCTACGCTTCGCTGTGAGGTTAGTTCAACGTGGAAAGCAACCGTAACGTTATAGCGTCCAAGCCATGGTAACGCGGCGCAACCGCAATCACACCTTTAGCATGCTCAGGCCCATCACACCCTGCCAGAAAGTGTCCCAAACGGCCAAAACACAGGCCTTTAAAGCAGTATTTTTTGTGTATCAACATAAAGTACAACACCTGCCTCTCGCCTTCTTCTTAACATTGTCGACAGTTTGCCGTAGAATCCGTGTCATCCAACCAGACGCTGTTTCCAAGCGTATGTCATGTGTCCGAGCGCACGCTCAAACACCGTGAAAATGTGTGCTCGCCACCATAAAGCAGATGAGAGGGCCCCAACGTGCTTGAAGCATATCGCCAACATGTCGAGGAACGCGCCGCTGAAGGCGTACCACCCAAGCCTCTAAACGCCGAGCAAGTTGCCGCCTTAATTGAGCTGCTAAAAACCCCACCGGCGGGTGAAGAGGAATTTGTTCTTGATCTGATCACCAACCGGGTTCCGCCGGGCGTCGATGAAGCCGCTTATGTAAAAGCGGGCTTTCTTACTGCAATCGCCAAGGGCGAAGCAACCTCTCCGCTAATCGATAAAATCCACGCGGTTAAGCTGCTAGGCACCATGCAAGGCGGCTACAACATCGTATCCATGGTAGAACTTTTGGATAACGAAGAGTTAGCGCGTGAAGCCGGCGAACAGCTCAAGCATACCCTGCTGATGTTTGATGCCTTTCATGATGTTGAAGAGCGTGCCAAAAAGGGTAACAGCGTTGCCAAGGACGTTATTCAGTCTTGGGCAGAAGCAGAGTGGTACCTTTCCAAGCCTGCTTTAGAAGAAAAAATCACCCTGACCGTCTTTAAGGTGCCGGGTGAAACCAACACTGATGATCTGTCACCAGCACCCGATGCCTGGTCGCGCCCCGATATCCCGCTGCACGCCAATGCCATGCTCAAAAACGAGCGTGACGGCATTGTGCCTGAAGTACCGGGCTCTATGGGTCCGCTCAAGCAAATTGAGGAAGTCAAATCCAAAGGCTTCCCGGTTGCTTATGTCGGTGATGTCGTGGGTACGGGCTCTTCACGTAAATCAGCCACTAACTCCGTGCTGTGGTTCTTTGGTGACGATATCCCTTACGTTCCCAACAAGCGCGCTGGCGGCTTCTGTTTTGGTAGCAAAATTGCTCCGATCTTCTTTAACACCATGGAAGATTCTGGCGCACTCCCGATTGAACTGGACGTATCAAAGCTGGAAATGGGCGATGTCATCGACGTCTACCCCTACGAAGGCAAGGTGTGCAAGCACGGCACTGATGAAGTGCTCACCACGTTTGCATTGAAAACTCAGCTGATCCTGGACGAAGTACGTGCTGGCGGCCGTATTCCTCTGATCATCGGTCGTGGCCTGACGGGCAAAGCACGTGAGTCCCTTGGCCTTGAGCCTTCTGACGTATTCCGCCTGCCGGATCAGCCCAAAGACACTGGCAAGGGCTTTACCCTGGCGCAGAAAATGGTCGGTAAGGCGTGCGGCCTGGAAGGCGTTCGTCCGGGCATGTACTGCGAACCTAAAATGTCCACGGTCGGCTCCCAGGATACTACTGGCCCGATGACCCGGGACGAGCTGAAAGACCTGGCCTGCCTGGGCTTCCAAGCGGACTTGGTCATGCAGTCATTCTGCCACACGGCGGCCTATCCGAAGCCGGTTGACGTGGACACTCACCACACACTGCCTGACTTCATTATGAACCGCGGCGGTGTATCGCTGCGTCCTGGCGACGGCATCATCCACAGCTGGCTGAACCGTATGCTGTTGCCAGATACAGTAGGTACCGGCGGCGACTCCCACACCCGCTTCCCGCTGGGCATCTCGTTCCCGGCTGGTTCAGGCCTGGTGGCCTTCGCTGCTGCCACCGGCGTTATGCCGCTGGATATGCCGGAATCCGTACTGGTGCGCTTTAAAGGCAAGCGTCAGCCTGGCGTTACCCTGCGCGACCTGGTTCACGCCATTCCGCTTTACGGCATCAAGCAAGGTCTTCTGACCGTTGATAAGGCCAACAAGAAGAATGCGTTCTCTGGCCGCGTGCTGGAAATTGAAGGGCTTGAAGACTTAACGGTCGAGCAGGCATTTGAGCTTTCCGATGCCTCTGCTGAGCGCTCTGCCGCTGGCTGTACTATTACGCTGTCTGATGAGAGCGTTACCGAGTACCTGAAATCCAACATCACACTGCTGAAGTGGATGATCGCTAACGGTTATGGCGATGAGCGTACGATTAGTCGTCGTATCGAAGGTATGGAAGCGTGGCTTGCCGACCCGAGCCTGATGCGTGCCGATGCGGATGCCGAATACGCCGAAGTCATCGAAATTGATTTGTCCGAGATTAAAGAACCAGTACTTTGCGCGCCTAACGATCCTGACGATGCTCGTTTGCTGTCAGACGTAGCGGGCGAAAAGATTGATGAAGTATTTATCGGCTCGTGCATGACCAACATTGGTCATTTCCGCGCAGCGGGTAAACTACTTGAAAAGCAGCCTGCAGGCAGCCTCAAAACTCGCCTGTGGCTGGCACCGCCGACCAAAATGGACCAGCACCAGCTGACCGAAGAGGGTTACTACGGCATTTATGGTCGTGCCGGTGCGCGTATGGAAATGCCGGGATGCTCACTGTGTATGGGTAACCAGGCGCGCGTTGCTGCAAAAAGCACCGTTGTGTCTACGTCTACACGTAACTTCCCGAACCGTTTGGGCGATGGTGCCAACGTGTACCTTGCCTCGGCGGAACTCGCCGCGGTTGCCGCGGTGGAAGGTCGCCTGCCAACCGTTGAAGAGTATCAGCGTTACATGAGTGAATTTGACGCCATGGCAGGAGAGATCTATCGTTATATGAACTTCCACGAAATTGAGGAGTATCAGAAAATCGCCTCAAACGTGATTCCGGTTGCTCAAGAAGCGTAACCATCCTATCGCCGATGCTCGCACCATCACAGACTTAATGAAATTCCGTTAATTCTGAGACGATGACCGAACGCCCCTCAACCTCTCGTTGTGGGGCGTTTTTATTACCGCAAGATGTCGGCGACTTGCGAGGGCTTCCGGATACTGCCACTCTGTTAGTTCATCCTTATGATTTAAAAGACAATGCAGCCACTGACACATCTTGGCTCGGCCTTAATGAAGACACTGCGCGATCATCTACGCCCCTTGATCGCCTATCATTTGTTTTTTACCTTACTGGCCTCTGCCCTGTTATTACCCCTGATTGGGTGGATAACCCAAGGCCTGCTTGCCCAATTAAAACGTACAGTGATCACCAATGACGAGCTAATCAGCCTGCTGTTTAGCCCCTTGGGCCTTGCTTGCATGCTGGTCGGCCTGGTCTTTACTTTTCTTATACTTTACTGGCAACAGGCTGGCATGCTCCAGGTCGCCGTTCGGCCTCACGGCAATCATTACCGGCTTGCGTTTGATGCACTCTGGTTAAGCGTTCGTCGCCTCCCCGCACTGGCAGGGTTAGTCGTGTTACAGGTGGGCACGCACCTTTTACTGCTGGCCCCTTTCATGGCCGCACTTGCATGGCTTTATAGTGTTTGGCTAAGCGGCTTGGACCCTTACTATTTACAGCGTGTCATGCCGCCAGTGCTTTGGTATTTTATTGCCTGCGCGCTGCCGCTTGTGGTGATTTGGCTAAGCTTAGCGGCCTGGCTTTATCTGCGCTGGCTGTTAGCGCTTCCTTTAGTAGCGCTTGAAAACTCCAGTCCGTTACGCGCCCTGACGCACAGTTTTCATTTAACCAAAGGCTGGCACCGCTCCATTGGCGCGGCCGTACTCATCCTGTTACTGCTCATTATTGCACTACCTGTTATCACCACCATCGCCTTTGATGCGCTGGTAACGCCGCTTCTCTGGTGGCTACCAGAACACAACACTTTTCTAATTCCCATCATGTTTGCCTATTTAACAGGCTATCTGCTGTTAACCCTCGCCGTTACCTTTATCGGTATTGCGGCTAACGCACTGCTTTCTGCTTGTTTGTACCTTCAGTTAGCGCATCACAAGGTGCGCCCTGCCCCTCCATCAAAAATCGTCCTCCCGGGCCGATTTGCCTGGGCGGTTGAACTTAGTGTATTGCTACTGGCCGCCTTACAAGCCTGGTGGATCCTGAACAGCTTTGAACTACGCGACAATGTAAACGTGTTTGCGCACCGTGGTAGTTCAATGGTCGCCCCCGAAAACACCCTGGCCGCGGTTAACCAGGCCATCATCGATAAAGCTGACGCCGTAGAGCTGGATGTTCGCTTGTCCGCCGATGGGCAGGTCATGATTTACCATGACCGGAGCCTGGCAAGATTAACCGGTGATAACAGAGAATTCGGCGACTTAACGCGTGAAGAGCTTAGTCAGTACGACATAGGCAGTTGGTTCGGTGATGCTTTTCAAAACGAGCCTATCGCAGGCCTGGATGAGGTACTTGAACGCGTACGTGGCCATGCCGGATTGATGATCGACATGAAGGCACTGCCCGGCGAGGAACAAGCACTTGCTGATGCAGTCATTGCCCTACTGCGTGCTGAGACCGATATGCGCTATGCCTGCTGGGCTAAAAGCAGTAATCCTATAACAGCTTATGGCGAGTGCAGCTTTCCCAATGCAATGCTGGAGATGCGGGTAGCCACGATGACGCCATCACTGTCTGCCCACATCAAACGCCAAGCGCCTGAACTACGCGTCACACTGCTGGCACAATTAATCCTGCCAGGCACGCTGGACCGCCGAAGCTTCGATGCCTTGGGGCTTCGCCATAACCGTATTACAGCAGAGGAAGTGCGTCTTGCAGCGCTTTATGGCTATGAGATACACGCCTGGACAGTCAATGACCGGGCAAGAATGTCTACACTAATCGATTTAGGGGTTGATGCGATTATTACCGACTATCCCGCGCGTTTACGCGAATTGATTGAAGAGCGGCGAGCGTTAAGCGACGGGGAGCTTCTGTTGGTGAAGCTGCGCAATTGGCTACGTCAGTGACGTGTACTTAAACACGCCACTGACAGCTCATTTCGTAAAGCCAGTTAATGGGATCAATCGCCCATAACAACGCCTTCGCGACGCGGGTCGGCACCGCCAAACAGCGTCCCATCCTCCAGCCTACGGATGGCCTGAAGCCCACTGGTTAGCTCTCTTTCACTGATGGTATGCCCGTACTCCTCAAGCACTTCCAGGGTCGCTTCCGGGAAGCGCCCCTCTTCCAAATAAACATCGCCTCCCATGGTAATGGCGTGAGGCAAATTGAGCGCTTCTTGAGCACTCATCCCCCAATCACGCATCGCAACTAACGTGCGGGCGGTGTAATGAATAATAGCCGCGCCACCCGGCGACCCCAGGCTTGCCACCAGCTCGCCCGACTCTTTATCGAATACGAGTGTTGGGCTCATGCTTGAGCGCGGACGCTTGCCAGGTTCAACCCGATTACCCACCAGCTCGCCATCCACCTCTGGGGTAAACGAAAAATCGGTCAACTCATTATTAAGCAAATACCCACCCGGCAGACCGGTTCCTCCATCGGCAAGGATGCGCGAACCAAACGCCTGCTCAATAGACGTGGTCATCGCCACGGCATTGCCTTCAGCGTCAATAATACTGATATGGCTAGTGCCGTATTCCGGCTGATCCGGCTGTGAGGCAAAGCTAACGTCAAGCTCACCGGGGTTCCCTGGCTCCGCACTATCGCCCATGCTGGTGTCACCAATTAACTTACTACGCTCTGAAAGGTAGTCAGGCGCCAGCATTAATGACCAGTCACCACCCGGCGCCTCTACGAACTCAGGGTCCGCTATATAACGTCCGCGATCAGCGAAGGCCAGCCGAGAAGCCTCCAGAAACTGATGCAGCCAACCGCTGCTGGATACGCCGTTATCCAAGGGTGCTTCCAACAATGGCTGCTGATCTAAAAGACCCAGTATCTGCATAATGGTAATATGCCCAGACGAAGGCGGAGGAAATCCACACACTTCCCACTGCTGCCATGGCGTACACAGTGGTTCCCGCTCAATTGTCTGGTAGCTGCTAACATCCTCAAGGGTCATGCTGCCTGGCCGCACCGAATGGTTCTGTACACGGCTTACTAAATCCTCGGCAACGTCGCCTTCATAAAAGGCCGCGCTGCCGGTGGCCGCAATTTGACGTAATATGTTCGCCAGCGCAGGATTTTTTAACGTGTCGCCAACGGCTAGCGGCTCGCCGTTTGGCTGGTAATAAAAGTTCTCGGCGAGCGGGTCACTGCGTAACGCTTCATCATTGGCAAGGCTGGTGTGCAGCCGTTGGCTAACGGCGAACCCTTCCTCTGCAAGCGTAATAGCGGGTTCAAAAAGTGCCTCCCAAGCCAACTGACCGTGCTCTTTATGTGCTTGTTCCAACATTCGCACCGTGCCTGGCACACCAACAGAAAGTCCACTGGCTACTGCATCTGCAAAGGACAGCGGCTCGCCATTCTCCATAAACAGCTCCCCTGTCACCGCACCAGGTGCTGTCTCTCGGCCGTCGTAAGCCTGAACATTTGAGCCATCATAGAACATTAAAAAAGCGCCACCGCCAATGCCGCTGGACTGAGGCTCGACAAGTGTTAATACCATTTGCACAGCGATAGCAGCGTCAATGGCATTGCCACCATTTTCCAACACTTGATAGCCCGCATCCGTTGCCAACGGGTTAGCCGCCGCGACCGCAAACGACGCCGTTGCCCAGCCGGGTTTTTCCTCATACCCCGACCCAACCTCCGGGGTTATGGAGGGGGCTTCATAGCTAAACCCAAAGCTATAAACCGGCACTAACAGCAACCCTGTTAGCGTTAACTTAATCCTTTTTGGGGACATTACAGTGCCCTCTCGCATCCTGGAAAATATCAAGTAAGTAACCACACAACAGAGTAGCCTATAAAACGCATGCGCCCGGCACAATGGCCGGGCGCAAAATAGCGGTTTACAGGTCGACGTTAGGTAATTTTCTCGCCTGCCAACATAAACCACGTCTCAAGTACTGCGTCAGGATTGAGAGATACCGAATCAATTCCTTGCTCCATCAACCATTTAGCCAATTCAGGATGATCCGAGGGCCCTTGCCCACAAATACCTACATATTTGCCCTGGGCTTTACAAGCCTGAATAGCCATTGCCAACAACTTTTTCACCGCCGCATTACGCTCATCAAATAGATGCGCCACGATGCCTGAGTCACGATCCAGCCCCAGCGTTAACTGCGTAAGATCGTTAGAGCCGATTGAGAAGCCGTCGAAGTGTTCAAGAAATTCTTCAGCTAACAATGCATTAGCAGGTAACTCGCACATCATGATCACTTTCAGCCCGCTTGCATCGCCGCGCTTCAAGCCGTTTTCTGCCAACAGATCAACAACCTGTTTGGCTTCATCGGTGGTGCGTACAAAGGGCACCATGATTTCGACGTTATCAAGCCCCATCTCTTCGCGAACGTATTTTAAGGCGCGACACTCAAGCTCGAAGCAGGGGCGGAAAGCTTCCGAGATATACCGCGAAGCCCCGCGGAAGCCCAACATGGGATTCTCTTCGCCCGGCTCGTAAAGCTTACCGCCAATCAGGTTTTCATACTCATTGGACTTGAAATCAGACAGACGCACGATAACCCGCTGAGGATAGAAAGCCGCCGCCAGCGTGGAGATACCTTCAACCAGCTTGTCCACGTAGAAAGTTACCGGGTCGGCATAGCCCGCAGTACGTAGATCAATCACCTGCTGCAAGTCAGCCGGCAGCGTTGCATAATCCAGCAGTGCCTTGGGATGGACACCAATCATACGGTTGATAATGAACTCAAGCCGAGCAAGCCCTACGCCTGCGTTAGGCAGGCTGGCAAACCCAAACGCGCGATCTGGGTTGCCCACGTTCATCATGATTTTGAAAGGAATTTCAGGCATGGCATCGACACTTGACACCTTGCAGTCAAAATCAAGCAGGCCATCATAAACGTGGCCGGTGTCACCTTCAGCACAAGAAACGGTAACATCAATGCCTTCTCTAAGCTGCTGCGTGGCGTCACCGCAACCCACCACTGCAGGAATGCCTAACTCACGAGCAATAATCGCCGCGTGGCAGGTACGTCCACCACGATTGGTAACGATGGCAGACGCCCGCTTCATAATGGGCTCCCAGTCTGGATCCGTCATGTCGGTCACCAGAATGTCACCGTCATGAATCTTATCCATCTCTTCCGGGCTCATGACCACTTTTACGGTGCCGCGACCAATACGCTGACCAATCGCTCGGCCAGTAATTAGCGTACGGCCCTTCTCGCGCAGCTGGAAACGCTCTAACTTGCCCCCTTCCTGCTGCGAGACCACCGTTTCAGGGCGTGCCTGCACGATATAGAGCTTCCCGTCGTCACCATCAAGCGCCCACTCAATATCCATGGGGCGCTCATAGTGCTGCTCAATCGTCACCGCCTGACGGGCCAGATCCATCACCTGCTGGTCGCTAATACAGAAACAATTACGCTGATTAAGCGGCACATCAACGGTGTCGACGGATTTACCGGCGCTGGTTTCCTGGCCGTAAACCATCTTGATGAGCTTGGAACCCAGGTTACGCCGTAAAACCGCCGGGCGTCCAGCGGCTAAAGTGCCCTTATGAACATAAAACTCGTCAGGGTTAACGGCGCCTTGCACAACCGTTTCGCCCAGCCCCCACGAGGCCGTCACAAAGACAGCATCGCGGTAGCCTGATTCGGTATCCAGGGTAAACATGACCCCAGAGGCGCCCGTCTCAGAGCGCACCATTTTTTGGACACCCGCTGACAACGCGACGTTTTCATGCGCATAGCCACGGTGAACGCGGTAGGAAATTGCGCGATCATTAAACAGCGAGGCAAACACCTCGTGTACAGCGCGCTTGATATTATCGAAACCTTCGATATTCAGGAAAGTTTCCTGCTGGCCAGCAAAAGAGGCATCCGGCAGATCTTCCGCGGTTGCCGAGCTGCGCACCGCCACTTTCAGCTGAGGGTGTTGCTCCTGCAGTTGCTCATAGGCCTGACGCAGCGCACTTTCAAAAGCAGGCGGCAGCGGCGTATCAATGACCCATTGGCGAATATTACTACCCGCTTCCGCCAGTGCTTTAACATCATCAACGTCCAGGCGCGATAGCGTGCTATTAATGCGTTCGTTAAGCCCTTCATGAGAGAGAAATTCACGATAAGCGTGAGCCGTAGTGGCAAATCCACCCGGTACGGTTACCCCGGCACCTGACAGGTTGGAAATCATCTCGCCCAGCGAGGCGTTTTTACCACCCACGCGTTCGACGTCGGCCATACCTAGCTGATCGAACCACAGAATGTACTCTTCCACGCAACCCCCTCGCTTTAAGACGTTGATGCAATCTTTTAGATCGCCAATCATTGATCGTGTCACCCTATCACCGTGCCACCCTATTCGCCATTGGTCTAATAGCGAAGGGAGTGGAGGATTTTTACAACATAAGGCGTATACGGGCGATTTATGTAGTCGCTTGGGGCGTTGTGCTTAGCGAATGCTCGGCACACAATAGCGTCTCTATTATTTAATTGACGGGCGTGATTATGAAGCGGACAGCTTTCTTTATTTCCGATGGTACCGGTATTACGGCCGAGAGTTTGGGTCGAAGCCTGTTGGCTCAATTCAGCGATATTGAGATCAACATGCTGACCAAGCCTTATATCGATACGCTTGAAAAAGCGGAAGCGCTTGCCCGGATTATTGAATCCACTGCCGCTCGAGATGGGCAACAACCAATCATTATCGATACCATCGTTGACCAGCAGATACGCGATGTGATTCGCAAAGCGCCAGGCTTCAAGGTGGATATCTTTTCTACCTTTTTGAAACCCTTGGAGCAGGAATTAGGCACCCACTCTTCTTACAGCGTGGGAAGAACTCACTCGATTGGCAGTGACGATGTCTATATGGACCGGATTCATTCGGTACACTTCGCACTTGATAACGACGATGGCGCCCGTACGCATCAATACGACAAAGCCGATATTATTTTAGTGGGCGTATCGCGCTGTGGCAAAACACCCACATCGCTTTATTTAGCGCTTCAGTTTGGCATTCGAGCGGCCAACTATCCGCTTACCGAGGACGACCTTGACGAAGACGGCACGCTCAAGCTGCCCAAGGTGTTAGCACCGCACCAGCGCAAGTTGTTTGGGTTGACTATTGATGCTCGCAGGTTATCCGCCATACGCAATGAGCGTCGGCCGAACAGTCGCTATAGCTCAATGGATCAGTGTTTGCAGGAAGTCGAACAGGCCGAAGCGCTTTACCGAATTATGCATATTCCGTTTATTGATGCGACGCGCTTTTCAGTAGAAGAAATTTCGACACGAATGATTGCCGAGACAGGCTTAGCGAGGCGCTTCTCCCCCCGCTAAACCAGCATTAAATAACAAAGCTAAAAATTACATGCCTTTGGGGGCGAAGATACCTGGGGCGTTACGCCAGTAACCTTTGTAGTCCATACCAAAACCGAACACATAGCGGTCCGCGACCTCCAGGCTGCAGTAATCAGCTTTCAGGCCCGGCACCGCTTTTCGGTTATGTTGCTTATCCACCAGGACGGCAGTCGTAACGCTGGCTGCCTGAGCTTCTTTACAGTAAGCAAGAATCGCGGCGAGCGTCGACCCTTCATCCAAAATGTCATCCACGATAACGACGTGACGTCCGGCCATGGGAATTTCAGGCGATACACGCCAGAAAAGCTCGCCACCGCGCAACTCGTTGCGATAACGCGTGGCATGCAAATAGTCCACTTCCAGCGGAAACCCCAATCGGGTCAGCAGATGCCCGGTCGTAATCAAGCCACCGTTCATCACACAATAAAAAACCGGCAGTTTGTCACCCAGGTCTTCAGTAATTGCTTCCGCCATGCGATCCAGCGCCCGCTCGACTTCTTCCTGAGAGATCAGGCAGTCTGCTGTTTCCATTAGCTGGCGCATTGAGTCCAATGACTCAAGCGCTTCTTTATCCAATTTGGACATGGGGTAACTCCCAAAAAATGTAGCAATATTGCGAAAAGAAAAATCAGGAGGGGTTAGGGCAGTCCGCCAGCGCTTCTAGCCTGGCATGCGTACGTCGCCAACGCCCCAGCGCGGTCAGCGCATCCAAATCAGGTCGTGCACGGCCATAGCGGAGTTTCGCGGGACGCTTATTGGCGATGCCTTGGCTGGCTTCAACAACCTCAAGCGCAGCGGTACGGTCGTTACACACCAGCAACATATCGCAGCCAGCGGCGAGTGCAGCAGCGGCACGCTCGCGTGGCTCACCCGCTTCGTGAGCACCTGCCATACTTAAATCATCTGAAAAAATACAGCCTTTAAAGCCCAGCGATTCACGCAGCATACCCAACCAACTGGGCGAAAAGCCCGCCGGGCGTGTATCAAACGCTCGATAAATGACATGCGCGGGCATGATGCCATCCAGCTGGGAAGCTAGCTGTGCAAAGGGGACAAGGTCGCGTTGTTTAATTGCCTCCATTGAACGCTCATCAATGGGCAGTGCGACATGGGAATCCGCGGCTACGCCGCCGTGGCCAGGGAAGTGCTTACCCACAGCGGCCATGCCCGCCTGATGCAAGCCCTCAACAAAAGCGGCGCCTAATTGAGCAACGTGCTCAGGGTCACCACTGAAACTACGGTCGCCAATGACGCTAGAAATTCCGCTATCCACATCAAGCACTGGCGCAAAGCTGATATCCAGCCCACAGGCGGCCATTTCCATGCCAAGCAACCAACCTGCGTCTATGGCGAGAGAGCGGCCTTCTTCAGGGTCTTGAGCATAACGCTCGCCAATTCGGGCCATGGCTGGTAAGCGGGTAAGTCCTTTTTTGATACGCTGTACGCGGCCACCCTCTTGGTCAACCGCCAATAAAAGATCGCCCCGTATGCGCCTTATATCGCTACACAGCTTGCGCACCTGGTAGGCGTCTTCCACATTACGGGCAAACAAAATCACGCCACCGACAGCGGGTTCAAGCAGCAAGCGCTTTTCAGCATTGGATAATTCAGGCCCTTCCAGGTCGAGCATGACCGGGCCAATAGGTTGAGTCATTAGCAGGGATCCAATAAAAGGGCCGATGATTTTAGACGATCAACGCACAGAGTCAAAAAAGCCTCTGCATAAGGCCACTACGGACGGCTGCCATGTAGCCAAACAGGCGTTCCAGGCACGGCGCGCTCAAAGATATAAAGCAGGTCCTCATTGCGCATACGAACACAGCCATGTGAAGCAGGTTTGCCCATCGGTTGATCGGGCGGCGTTCCGTGTACATAAATATAGCGGCGCTGAGAGTCGACGGAACCTGCGCGGTTAAATCCTCGCTCTAACCCACAAAGCCATAAAATTCGCGTCAAAATCCAGTCACGTGTCGGATGAGCGTCGGCCAAGTCACTTGAGAAAATTTCACCGGTAAAACGCCTGCCTCTAAATACGGCATTGACCGGCTGTTCGTGGCCAATTGCCGCGCGAACATAGTGCCAGCCATGCGGTGTTTGGCCGCTTCCATCTTGCTGGCCAACGCCAGCGCGTCCAGTAGAGATAGCGCACTCAAAGCCTGGTGTTTGACCCTGCCACCAGCGCAGGATTTGTGCGCTGGTATCAATTTCGATCCAGCCGTCTTTTTTAGGTGGCAACTCAGCTAACAGGGGCGTTCGCATGCTGCGCTCCTTCAACCTCTTGCGGCAGTGGAGCATTCATGGCGGCAACGACCACAGGACGCAGGCGCCGCACTAAATCACGCACAGTCACCTGCTCCTGATAGTCCTTGGAGGCGATATCACGTAGCGCATCCAGCCCCGACAAGGTGAATATGACCGTACCCAACATAAAGTGCAGCCGCCAAAAACGCTCGGCATCGGGTAAATCAGGGGTCGCCTTACGCACAAGCCCGGTAAAACGGGTAAACACATCCCCATATTGTTCTTGAATATGGCGCCGTAAATGCCCTTGCGCTTGACTATAGGCTAACCCCAATAAGCGCATAAAGACTTTCAAACTATTGCGTTCAGCAGGCACCGCTAGCACCGTGGTGGCCATTGTTTCAAGCAGCTCTTCTAGGGGGATGGGGCTATCGGCATAGCGGGCTTCAAGCTCATCGAGCGCACCATGAAAACGCTGAGTAAACGGGTCTAGATAGCGTGAGAATACGGCTTGGATGAGGGCTTTCTTGGAACCAAAATGATAATTAACGGCCGCCAGGTTTACCCGCGCTTTACTGGTGATGTTACGCAGTGACGTTTCAGCAAAGCCACGCTCTGCAAACAGCACCTCAGCGGTATCCAGGATGCGCGACACCGTGTCAGATTGTGCCATTATGGCCTCCGGAGAAACGAGTGTTTAAAACATGACAGAATAGTAAGTCATATCTTAATCAGGCTCAATCACCCTTATTAGCCGATTTTTTATTTGGTTACCCTGCGCATTAGCGTTAATTCAAACGTCTTACCGGTGACAGTCAGTGTTTTAACAAGCTGCTTTTTTAACCATGTACTGGATAGAGCAACATACTGTATACTTAAACACATACTGATCAAGCAGACAGATACCGACTGTCTTTTATTGTTTATGGAGTTTGGTATGTCGCGGCCACTCACAGCACGTCAGCAACATGTTTTTGATTTTATAGTAAAAACCATGGGTGAATTCGGCTACCCTCCCACCCGCGCCGAAATTGCCAAGGCCTTGGGCTTTAAGTCCCCCAATGCCGCTGAAGAGCATTTACGTGCTCTTGAGCGTAAAGGCGTGATCCGGATTATTCGCAATACGTCGCGGGGAATTCGCCTCCCCAACCAGGAAGCGCAGGACGTTAGCGAATTACCCGCCACCGTTGCGGCCAACAACAATGATCTTCCGCCGATGGGCTTGCCGGTTATTGGTGAAGTTGCCGCTGGCAGCCCGATCCTTGCAGCGGAGCATATTGACCGTTACTGCCCGCTACCCGCGGAATATTTCACCCCTAAAGCCGACTATCTCCTGCGGGTACGCGGTTTATCCATGAAGGATGTGGGTATCCTGGAAGGCGATTTACTAGCGGTGCACCGCACTGATCGTGTACGTGACGGGCAAATCGTCGTTGCGCGGCTGGAAGATGAAGTAACCGTAAAACGCTTTCAACGCCAAGGGCATCAGGTAATGTTGATTGCAGAAAACGCTGATTTTGCACCGATTGAAATCGACCTGCGAACCCAATCCCTGGATATTGAAGGCGTAGGTGTAGGCGTCATCCGTGGCGGTAATGGCCAAGCGCTAGGCTAATAATCCGTTTGCGTAAAATCGGATTTTAAAAGCATCAAGGGGGTGGCCCTTTTCATGACCACCCCCTTGTTTTGTTACTGATTCAGCTTCAACAGTTTTTAAAACGCTTAGCTAAAGACCACCGTCTTATTGCCGTGGATCAAAACGCGGTCCTCCAGATGCCAGCGCAGGCCTCGCGCCAGTACGGCTTTTTCTACATCGCGTCCAAAGCGAACCAGGTCGGTTGGCGTATGGCAATGACTCACGCGATGAATATCCTGCTCAATAATCGGCCCTGCATCCAACTCCTCCGTCACGTAGTGACACGTCGCGCCAATCAGTTTTACACCGCGCTCATAGGCCTGATGATACGGTTTGGCACCGGCAAATGAAGGCAAGAAGCTGTGGTGAATATTAATCACCTGCCCAGCATAGCGCTCACACAACGACGGGGGCAGAATCTGCATATAGCGCGCCAATACAATACAGTCCGCTCGCGCGTTATCGATAAGCTCCTGCACCTGAGCAAACGACGCTTCCTTATTATTCGGGTCCACCGGCACATGGTGATAAGGAATACCGTACCACTCAGCGATTGAGCGCATGTCTTCGTGATTAGAAATCACACCGGCTATGTCACAATCCAGCTCACCTGCCTGCCAACGGTAAAGCAAATCCACCAGGCAGTGAGACTCACGAGAGACCATGAGTATGACTCGCCGACGCTTTTGGGTATCCATCAGCGCCCACTGCATGGAAAACTCTTGAGCAATTGGCTCAAAGGCGCTGCGTAATGTTTCAACGGACATGCCAAGCGAATCGGCCAATATCTCATAACGCATAAAAAAGCGGCCTGTTTGCAAGTCAGAATGCTGACTGGCTTCAGTGATAGAGCCGCCTTGTTGAGCAATAAAACCAGACACACGGGCAACAATACCCACCTGATCGGGGCAGGAAACGACTAAACGATAATAATGAGACATGTGAAGTACTCTTGACGAACTACGAAATACGAGTGACTTAGCGTAATGGCGCAGCAAATAGCGGCTAAATAGCAACGTCGTAAATAACGGCCGCCTAGTGTACCGGAACCCCGTTAACGAAGCACCGTTATCTAATGTCGGGGGTCATTGTTAGCCGCCCCTGCCTTCCCGTATAGTTAAGACATTACTTTTTAGGCTTTTCATAACCGATGCATCCACCACGCGTTCAACTTCGCCCTCGCCGCCGCCCTCCCCTGCGCCTACTGCCGCTGGGTGGGTGTGGTGAAATTGGCATGAATCTAACGCTGTATGGATACGACGATCACTGGATCGCGGTCGACTGCGGCATGATGATTCGCCAGGATTTGCCTAACTCGCCCCTTCAGGTACCTAACCTGGGCACCGCCGAGACGCTGGGCATAACACCCCAAGCGTTATTTATAACGCATGGCCATGAAGATCACATTGGCGCGGTTGCTTGGCTATGGCCCAAGTGGAACTGCCCTATCTATGCCACCCCACTTGCGGCAGGCCTCTTACGCGCAAAATTCGCTGAACACCAACTAAGTAGCGCCGCGATTAAGATTATCGAGCCGGGCGAAGCAATGGAAACGGCGCCCTTTTCGGTGCGCTATTTGCCGGTTACCCATTCGATCCCTGAAAGCTGCGCACTGGTCATTGTGATGGGCGACTACCGCATAATGCACACAGGGGATTGGAAGCTGGACCCAGAGCCGCTGATTGGCACGCCCATCAACGCGGCGCAATTTCGAGCGCTTGCCCCGATTGATTTAGTAGTAGGTGATTCAACCAATGCCCCTCTGCCTGGCCACTCCAGCAGTGAAGGCGATGTGGCTAAAGCGCTCTCTAAAACACTGAATGAATGCAAGGGCCGCGTCGTGGTCTCCTGCTTTGCAAGCAACCTGGCACGCGTATTAGCCATTGGCCGGGCGGCTCATCAATGCGGCCGTCGGGTCAGTTTGATGGGACGATCCATGGAGCGCATGGTGAGCATTGCACGCGGGCTTGGCTACATGGATGACTTTCCAGCGCTTGTCCCCCCTCATGATTTGGGCTATTTGCCCCCCGATGAAGTGGTGATTATCGCCACAGGTAGCCAGGGTGAACCTCGTGCAGCACTGCAACGACTTGCTCAAGGGCGCCATCCGTTTATTGACCTTGAGCCTGGCGATAACGTCATTTTCTCTGCCAAAGCTATCCCCGGCAATGAACGCCCCATTGATCAGCTCAAAAAACGTTTGGTCCAACTTGGGGTCACGATCTTTGATGAGGTTAATCATCCTGAGCTGCACGCCACCGGCCACCCTTCGCAAGATGAACTCGTCAAATTCTACCAGTGGATCAGGCCCAAATATTTGATCCCCGTGCACGGCGAGGCGCGCCATCAGCAGGCCCACCAAGCGATTGCAGACTCCTTGGGCATCAGCGCACCTTTAGCACCCGTTAATGGCGACATGATCGTTATGGACCACTTGGGACTGCGCTGCGAAGCCCGCCACCCTCAACCGCCCTGTATCGTTAATCAGAATAGCGTTGTGCCGCATCCAGGCCTGGATGCCACCAAGACCACGACGCGCCGAGGCAGTTTATTTCTCGCCTTGCCTGTTGCGGCCAGCGATACCGGATGGTGGCGCATCGGTCGCTTGATGCTGGATAGCAGCAACGCCAGCCCACTCGATGAAGATAGCTTTAGCGAATGGCTGGACAATCAGTTGGAGGAGATTAAAGCGGATACGCTGGCTGATTTGCGCTTTGCGCTACAGCCACGCTTGATTCATTGGTTGGCGGATCACATGCAGCACATGCCCGAGGTTCACTTACAAATAATGGCCGCGGAAGCGCCTCTATAAACGAAACGAGGCGTAACCGAATCCTTTAGAACGCAGCACACTCGCTAGGCGGGTACTGTAATCGTCTTATGCCCAGCGCTCGGCATCTTGCCAATCGGTAGCGCGTTCTTTCACCCAATACTCACCCTGTGTGGAATGCTCCTTTTTCCAGAACGGCGCTTGGGTTTTTAAAAAATCCATAATAAAGTCACACGCTTCAAATGCTTCGCGCCGGTGAGCGCTCGCCACCAGCACCCTAACGATGGGATCACCCGGCGCCAGGTAGCCCACCCGATGAACAATATAAACCGCTTGGAGCGACCAGCGCTGCCACGCCTGTTCACCTATCTGCTCCAGCGTACGCTCTGTCATGCCGGGGTAGTGTTCCAGGGTAAGTCCGGTGACATCAGGCGACTCGTTAAAGTCCCGAACCAACCCTGTAAAACTGACAACCGCGCCAATATCAGTTCGCTGAGCGAGCGTAGATGCATAGCCATCGCCTAATGAAAAAGGCGCTGACTGGATTCGGACCTGGATATTCATCAATTAGCCCCCTGTCACGGGTGGAAAAAAGGCGACTTCATCCTCGTCAGTAATCCGTGCGCTGTCGTTGGCCATCACCTGGTTAATCGCACACAGCGTCCGCTGGTCGGTGAGCATGCTAAATCGCGTATCACGCTGGCTCAGCGCAGCCTTCAAACCCGCAATATCACGGCTCGGCACCTGGTCCAAGTCAAGCACCGTATCACTCACACCGACACGTTCACGCAGCTCGGCTAAAAACTTCACCCGAACACAGGGCGAGGCGCAGCGTTCGCCTAGTGTCACTTCGCCTGCCGTCCCTTCCCCCGTCACAATGGGGGCTTGCGGGCGAGCACTGCGCTGATAATCGCCACGTACGCCGCCGCGTTTGCTTTCAAGCTGAACAGCGTCGATACACATATCCTTATCGACGGCTTTACACATATCGTAGAGCGTTAAACACGCGACCGACACCGCGGTAAGCGCCTCCATCTCAACACCTGTGCGCCCATTTAATCGACACAGTGCCGTCACGTGGACACAGCCCTGGGCCGGGTCGATATCAAATTCAATGGAGACTTTGGAAAGCGCCAACGAATGACATAAAGGGATTAATTCATGGGTACGCTTCGCGGCCTGAATACCGGCAATACGGGCCGTTGCAATGACATCGCCCTTGGGTAACTCGCCATCACTTAGCAGCTTGAGCGTTTCTGGCTGCATTAAAACCCGCCCCGAGGCGACGGCCTCACGACGTGTTTCGTGCTTATCACCCACATCGACCATATTAGCTTCACCACGCGTATTGAGGTGGGTTAGCTGCATGTTTATCACCTATGTTTTAAAAATGTGCCATTGGGTTGAGTGCTCGCCCACGTACGCACCCAGTGAGTAATTGCATCGATATCATTAAGGTTTAGCGGGGTAATCCGGGGGTCAAGCTCAACCGGTGATTGATCATCAAGTGCCACCGCCTGAATCGTCGCATCATGAAGAATAGACGGCTCTCCAATTCCCTTACGATACAGTACAAGCTTGGGAATGGGCCATGCTTTGAATCCTTCCACGATAACAAGGTCTGGCTCATGGTAAGCCATCATCGCCAGCAACGCTGCCAGGTCTGGCTCATCCTGACCCGGCGTTTCCTGCATCAGCGCAAAACGTTCACGTGAAGCGACCAGCATCGGTGCCGCCCCAGCGCTACGCAGCTCATAGCTATCTTTACCGGGTTTATCCACTTCAAAACTGTGATGGGCATGCTTTATGACAGCTACCTTTAGCCCTGCCTGGCGCAACCGTGGCAGCAACTGCGTTAGTAGCGTCGTTTTTCCCGTTCCACTCCAAGCGACAACGCCGAGTACGGGAAATGCAGTGGCTACATTACTTACCATATACATGTCTCCTTCCCTGGTAATGAATCCTGATAAGGACGAGGGGGCTGTTTACTCCCCTTCGCGCTCACGAGGCAATAGCCAATTCAATATGATACCTACGAGAGCCGCCAAGCTTACGCCCTGCAGGGTAAATTGACCTCCCCCAAATTGCATACCGCCAATACCAAACACTAGAATCAACGACACCACCACCAGATTGCGTGGCGCGGTTAGCGACTGACCCGCACGTACTAGCGTATTCATTCCGACGACAGCAATCGAGCCAAACAGCAGCGTCATAATGCCGCCCATTACCGGGCCTGGAATCGTTTGCAACAGTGCACCCAGCTTGGAAATAAAGGCCAGCAGAATGGCGATGATCGCCGCGACAATCATATAAACAGGGTTAAACGCCCGCGTCAGTGTTACGGCACCGGTTACTTCGGAATACGTCGTGTTGGGTGGGCCGCCAAACAGTGCTGCCACCATGGTCGCCAAACCATCACCCAGCAATGTACGGTGCAGGCCCGGTTTTTCGAGATAATTTTTACGCGTTACCGAACCAATCGCCACCATATCTCCGATATGCTCAACCGCAGGCGCAATGGCCACAGGAATCATGAATAAAATAGCCGCCCAATGAAAGCTAGGCGCGGTAAAATTGGGTATTCCAAGCCAAGCCGCTTCATGTACCGGTGTAAAATCGACAACCCCCATCACCAGGGAGAGTGCATAACCGGTAACAATACCCCCCATAATGGGAATCAAGCGCAGCAGGCCACGCCCAAATACCGCTAATACCAGCGTCACCAGCAGGCTGGCCATGGATAAAAAGATCGCTTGACCATAGCTGATATTGTCGCTGGTTTCCCCGGTTGCCATGCTAACGGCCACCGGCGCTAACGCGAGGCCGATCACCATGATGACTGGGCCAACCACCACCGCCGGTAACAAACGATTTAGCCAACCGATACCGCGTACGCGTATGATCTGGGAAATAACGACATACACAAGACCGGCTACCAGTAAACCGCCAAGCGTCGCGGAAACACCAAAACTGGCAATAGACCCCTGGATAGGCGCGATAAACGCAAACGAGGACGCCAAAAACACCGGCACCGACTGCTTAGTAACCGCATGAAATATTAGCGTCCCCGCACCGGCAGTAAAAAGTGCAACACTTGGATCCAGGCCCGTTAACAGCGGAACCAGTACCAACGCGCCAAATGCGACAAACAGCATTTGTGCTCCGGTCAGCAGTACCTTCGGCCAAGACTCGGACCGGCTGCCAGCATTACTCATCACTCAACTCCCAGGAATCAATTTATATCGAAAAGGCAAAAAAATGCCCCCAACGCGAAGCGTAAGGGGCGCCGTTAGGCAAAACGCTTAACGCGTTCCAAATATCTTATCGCCGGCATCTCCCAATCCCGGCACGATATAACTATTCTCATCGAGTCGATCGTCTACCGAGGCCGTATAAATTTCCACGTCTGGGTAAGCATCCTGCACACGCTTGATGCCTTCGGGAGCAGCGACAAGAACAATGATCTTCATATGCTCACAGCCCCGCTCACGCAGCATGTCCAGTGTGGCGATCATGGAACCACCGGTTGCCAACATCGGGTCAATCACCAGCGCCATGCGCTCTTCAATATCGTTGGCGAATTTCGCAAAATACGGCACAGGCTGCAGCGTTTCTTCATCGCGATACAGGCCGACAACGCTGACGCGCGCACTGGGAATCAAATCTGTAACGCCTTCCAGCATGCCTAAACCAGCCCGCAGAATGGGTACAACCGTTACTTTTTTACCTTTAAGTCGGCGCGTGGCGATAGGCTCGCCATTCCAACCTTGAATTTCGTGATCCTCAAGCTCCAGGCCTTTCGTGGCCTCGTAAGTCAAGAGCTTGGCCACTTCACCTGCCAGTTCACGAAAGCTCTTGGTGCTCAAATCAACTTCGCGCATCAGTCCCAGCTTATGTTGAACAAGCGGATGGTTAATGGCGTAGACACTCATGGGGCTTCCTCACTGCAGTGTGGTATCAGGATAACGACTCAGGCCGCATCTTCAGGCATACAAAATTGCGCGCATTCTACCTGCATCTGTCCATCAGGTTAAGCGCTTTCGGGCAGTTGCCATTCAACGGGCGAACGTCCTTGCCCCAGCAGGAACTGGTTCGCTTGAGAAAACTGGTGATTGCCAAAAAAGCCACGATGGGCAGACAGCGGCGAAGGATGGGGCGACTCCAGCACTAAATGGCACCGCTGATCAATCAACGCTTTTTTCTGGCGCGCATGACTACCCCATAACAAAAACACGCACGGCGGAGCATGCTGGCTTACCGTTTCGATTGCTCGATCGGTAAACGGCTCCCAACCTTTGCCGCGGTGCGACGCGGCATTGCCTTGCTCAACGGTTAACGCCGTGTTTAACAGCAAAACGCCTTGTTTGGCCCAGCTAACCAGGCTGCCATGCGGCACCGGTTTAACGCCCACATCGCTTGCCAGTTCTTTATAAATATTGGCAAGCGACGGGGGGATTTTCACCCCCGGCTGAACAGAAAAGCTTAACCCATGCGCTTGACGGGGGCCGTGGTACGGGTCCTGACCTAGAATAACGACTTTCACTTCTTCCAATGGCGTCAGTTCAAACGCACGAAACCAATCAGAAGAGTGAGGGTAAATAACCTTTTTAGCCGCTTTTTCCTGAGCCAAGAACTGTTTCAACGCCTTCATATAGTCGGCTTGAAATTCATCACCGAGCCACCGGCCCCAGTCGTTCGTTAATGGATTAGTCATAAGTCCTTTTAACTTGATCAACGAGAGGCTCAACATAGGCAACTCCCATATCCCAAGGGAATTGAATCCAGCACTGCTGGGCCACTTCAGTGAGATATTGGTCAACCAAAGGGCGCCCTTCTGGCTTGGCATAGATAGTGACAAAATGCGCTTTAGGCATCATTTCACGTACCGCACGCGCGGTTTTACCGGTATCCACCAGATCATCGACCAACAGCCAGCCTTCGCCATCATGGTCAACGCCCTTCATGATATTCAGACCGCCCTGGTCCATATGGTCATAGCTTTTAATACAGATCGTATCAATCAGGCGTACGTTAAGCTCACGTGCAATAAGTGCCGCCGGGATTAACCCGCCACGGGTAATCGCCACAATACCCTTGAAGTCCCGCTCCATCATTTGGTGGCAAAGCTGACGCACATCTCGGTGCAGCTGGTCCCAGGAAATAATGAAGTGTTGGTGATAGCGTTCGCTGCTCATGAGAGGCGTTACTCGTCTTCGTTGAAAGAACATACCGCGAATACGCTGAAGCCAGCATCGCGAATTTTCTGAGAACCGCCCAACTCGGGTAGGTCAATAATGGTGGCGGTTTCTACGACATGCCCACCACAGCGCTGAATAAGATTTGCAGCGGCCAGCATAGTGCCGCCGGTGGCAATCAGGTCATCCATCAGCAGTATCCGGTCATCTTTCTGGAATGCGTCAGAGTGCAGCTCAACTTCCGAATGGCCGTATTCCAGCTTGTAGGTTTCACTGACCGTTTTAAAAGGCAGTTTGCCTTTTTTTCGTACGGGCACAAAGCTACAACCTAGCTCATAGGCGAGCGGCGCACCGATAATGAAACCACGCGCATCAATCGCGGCGATGGCATCCAGGTTCATTTCCTGATAGCGATGCACGAAACTGTCGATCAGCTTGCGAAACGCCGCACTGTTTTGTAGCAAGGGAGTAATGTCACGAAAATTCACTCCCTGCTCGGGCCAATCAGGAACGGTGCGAATAACCGACTTAATGTAGTCACCGTAGATGCTCATCGCGTCTCTCATAGATTAATAATAAATAGCCTGGATAATTAACCCAGGAATAGAAACTTCGCTGCAAACAGCAAGGCCAGAATCACGACAGCAGGATTCAGGTCGCTAAACCGGCCTGAAAGCGTTTTAATTCCTACAAAGCTAATAAAGCCCAAAGCAATACCGTCAGCAATTGAAAACGTCAGCGGCATTGCCAATGCTGCAATTAATACCGGAGCAGCATCGGTTGGGTCTTCCCAGTTCGCATGGGATAAACTGCCCGCCATGAGTACCGCAACGTACAGCAGCGCACCGGCGGTGGCATAAGCCGGGATAGAGCCTGCTAACGGCGCAAAGAAAAGACTGATTAAAAACAGTACGCCGACCACGACGGCCGTTAGGCCTGTTCGCCCACCCGATGCAATACCCGCCGTTGATTCGATATAGCTCGTTGTGGTTGAGGTACCGAGTGCCGCGCCTGCCATGGATGCCGTGCTATCGGCCATCATGGCGCGCCCGATACGAGGCAGTTTGCCATCCTTGTCGAGTAGGTTACCCCGATGAGCAACCCCTACCAGCGTGCCGGATGTATCGAACAGATCAACAAACAGGAACGCAAAAATAACGCTAAGCATCGCCACATCAAGGGCACCCATCAGATCCATCGCCATAAAGGTAGGCGCGATAGAGGGCGGCATCGACATCACACCGTTGTATGCATTATGGCCCAACAGCATCGAAATGAGAGTAATGCCCAGGATGCCAATTAATACCGCGCCTTTGACCCGCAGGTACGCCAACGCCGTAATCACAAAAAAGCCCAGCAATGAATAAAGAGCCGCTGGCTGTGAAAGATCCCCCATCGCGACCAGAGTCGCCGGATTAGCAACCACAATACCTGCGTTTTTAAGCGCAATCATGGCCAGGAAAAGCCCAATACCTGCCGCAATCCCTAAGCGTAGCGAGAGTGGAATCGAGTTGATAATCCACTCACGGATTTTAAAAACACTCAGTACGAAGAATATCAAACCCGAGAAGAAGACCGCACCAAGCGCGGCTTCCCAGGTATATCCCATACCTAGCACCACGCCGTAAGTGAAGAAGGCGTTAAGCCCCATCCCCGGTGCTTGCGCAATGGGGTAATTAGCCCAAATCCCCATCACGAAGCAGCCAATCGCTGCCGCCACACACGTCGCAACAAAGACGGCACCGTAATCCATACCCGCTTCCGACAGGATGCTAGGGTTTACGAAAATGATATAGGCCATCGTCAGGAACGTTGTGATCCCGGCGACAACCTCTGTTTTCACATTCGTATTTAGCTCAGTGAGCTTGAAATACTTATCCAGAAGTTTCATGTATGTTTTTATCCTACGCGCAAACGCAGTATGCGTCCGTATGCGTCCCCTTGGAGCGAGAAAAGCCGCACATGTTACCGAAAGCTCCCGCGTGATGCGAGTACCTAACACACAGCCGGACACAGCCGGTTTAAGCGGAGCCACCTCCGCTGACACTAACGCTAGCAATCTTCAGGCCATCAGCTAACCAACAGGTCAACCAACCACCCGCTGCTTTCTTATAATCGTTTAGCCAGCACGCGCTCGACCGTTTCGACAATCACCTGCGTTTGCGGATCAATTTCAATATTGACCTTATCGCCAGGCAGACGCTCTTTGAGCATGGTGCGTGAGAGCGTTTCGGGTATCAGATTTACACTGAACTCAATGCCGCTATCATCTGCCGCGCGACGCACATCTCCGACCGTCAAACTGATACCATCAACGCCGATATACCCCTTTTCAAACACAAAACGGCCAATCGTGTCGGGTAGAGAAAACCAAAGCCGACGGTTATTGGGAGCTTCTTCTATAGCGACGACGTTGGCCATACAGATAATATGGCCGGACATCGAATGCCCCCCAATCTCGTCGCCAAACCGTGCAGCACGCTCTATATTGACGCGCCCACCCGGCTCAAGTGCACCAAGATTAGTCAAGCGCAGGGTTTCTCGCATCAAATCAAAGCTAACGTTATCGCCATCAATAGCGGTAACCGTTAAACACACGCCGTTATGGGACACAGACGCACCAATTTCCAACCCCTCACGCATTTCGGACGGCAATGCCACTACATGGGTTCGAAACGCGTCAAGTTCATGCACCTCTACTATACTTGCGGTGCCCTGCACGATGCCGGTAAACATAATCAACCCTTATTACGTCACTTTGAAAACGCCTATTCAAACACGAAATCAACACGGCGCAAGTTTATCCTTGTGAAGTTAACAATGCGCACACCGCACCCGGGAAAGTTTGATGGACACCATGCTTGACGCAAATCAAATGCCTTGATTGACGCAATGCAAAGAGCAGTACGTTTAAAAACATACGACTGCGCCTAATCAAGCGGCCACACGCGTATAAAGCAGCCGGTTTCAATTGACAAAGAGGAAGGGGCTGCTTAGACTTTCGGCCCATGTAATGGCGCCGATTTGTACCCATATTGCGGGCGCCCACCAAGCCATAGGCTTGGTGAAGTGCAGCTAAAAGGGTGTGTCCAGCGTTGATGGCCACCCGAAAGGGTGGCCTTTTTTTTATTCCTCGCCCTACGCTTGCTCCCTTGCACTCCGTCTTTGGCCTCCTATTAAGGCAGACGCTATGATTGAACTTAGCAACGTCAGTAAAACTTATGGCAGCGGCAATAACGCCGTTCACGCCTTGAAAGATGTTAATTTGCACGTACCTAGAGGCGCTATTCACGGCGTTATCGGCCTATCCGGCGCTGGAAAATCCACGCTAATCCGTTGCGTTAACTTACTTGAGCGGCCAACCAGTGGCAGCGTGACCGTGGATGGCCAAGAGATGACTCGTTTAAACGGCGGCGCCCTAAACCAGGCACGTCACCGCATTGGCATGATTTTCCAGCACTTCAACTTGCTTACTACGCGGAACGTGTTTGATAACGTTGCTCTGCCGCTTGAGCTGATGGGTGAAAAACGTAGCGCCATTCAACGCCGCGTACTCCCGCTACTGGAAATGGTCGGGCTGGCTGACAAAGCCAAACAGTATCCCGCACAGCTCTCAGGTGGCCAAAAACAGCGTGTTGCTATCGCCCGCGCTCTGGCCAGCCAACCCAATGTGCTACTGTGTGATGAAGCAACATCGGCGTTAGATCCACAAACTACCGGCTCTATTCTTGAGTTGCTGCGTGATATTAATCACCAGTTGGGTATCACTATTTTGTTGATTACCCATGAAATGGAAGTGGTTAAGTCAATTTGCCACCGCGTAAGCCTTATTTCCAACGGCACACTCGTGGAAGACGCAGAAGTCGGCGACTTTTTCACGGCCCCCAACACTCAGCTTGGCCGCGAATTTTTGAACGACTTTCTCCAACTTCCCCCCCCTAAAGAGCTGATCGAACGCTTAAACGATACGCCAGGAGAGACCACTCACCCCGTCGTACGCCTAACGTTTTCTGGCGATGCCGTCTCAACACCGCTTATCTCCCGCTTAGCCCGTGAGTGCAATGTGGATGTCAGCATTTTACAGGCCAAAGTCGAGTCCATTCAGGATCGCACCTTAGGGCTTATGATTGCAGAACTGCTCGGCACGACAGAGCAGACGCAACAGGCAATGGATTATCTTCAGTCTCACCAGTTAGAAGTCGAGGTACTTGGTTATGTCCAGCGCAATGTTTGACCTTATTTTACAGGCCACGCTGGATACGCTGTATATGGTGGCCATCTCCGGCGTCATTTCGACACTGCTCGGCCTACCGTTAGGCGTATTGTTGTACGCGACACGGCCAAGACAAATTCTAGCCCAGCCAGTGCTTAATCAGGTATTGAGCATTATTACTAATATTGGCCGCTCGATTCCTTTCATTATTTTGATGGTGGCCATCATCCCGTTCACACGGATGCTGGTAGGCACCTCGATAGGCATCAACGCCGCATCAGTTCCCCTAACCATTGCGGCCATCCCTTTTGTGGCACGTCTGATAGAGGGTGCACTCAATGAGGTGTCGCCAGGCCTGGTTGAATCTGCTCAATCCATGGGCGCGACCCCTTGGCAGATTATACGCAAGGTACTTGTACCAGAGGCGCGGGGCGGCATCATTACAGGACTAACCATTACGCTGGTAACGCTAGTCAGTTACTCCGCGATGGCGGGCGCAGTAGGTGGTGGTGGCTTGGGAGACCTGGGCATCCGTTATGGATACAACCGTTTTAACCCCACTATTATGCTGATTACCGTGATTATTTTGGTGGTCATGGTGCAAGGCTTTCAAAGCCTGGGCGACTATCTGGTGCGCAAAAGTGATCGTAAATAGTGGTCGCAATTGGCCATGCTCACTTATAACAAAAAAACATTAGAATTATTTTTCTTATTCCAATATTATTAAAAAATGACGATACAACGCATTAGGAGACTTATCATGCAAAAACTAATAATTGGTAGCCTGACAGCCTTGGCACTGGCCGTTAACGTTGCCAACGCAGAAACCCGCACGCTGAAAATGGGTACCGTTGCCGGCCCCGAAACTGAAGTCATGGAAGTAGCGGCGCGGATTGCCAAAGAAGAGTACGACCTCAATGTCGAAATTATCGAATTTACCGACTACGTAACGCCCAACGTTGCGCTGGCCGACGGCAGCCTTGATGCCAATGCCTACCAGCATGCCCCCTACTTGGATGCAATGGTTAGCGATCGCGGCTATGATCTTGCCGTTGCAGGCTATACCTTTGTTTATCCGATCGGTGCTTATTCAGAAAAATTCGACAGTATTGAAGATCTGCCCGACGGTGCACAGATTGCACTGCCCAACGATCCTTCCAATGAAGGTCGTGCACTAATTTTGATGCATAACGAAGGCCTGATCACCCTGAACGATCCGGAGAACCTGGAAGCAACGCCGATCGATATTGCCGAGAATCCGCGTAACTTCCGCTTCCGTGAAATTGAAGCCGCCCAGTTGCCCCGCGTATTACGCGATGTCGACATGGCGTTTATCAATAACACGTTCGCCCAGCCAGCAGGCTTAAAGCTTGACGACGCCCTGATCAAAGAAGGCCCTGAGTCCCCCTACGTGAACCTTATTGCTGTGCGCGGCGGTGACGAAGAGCGTGAAGACATTCGCCAACTGGTGGATGCCTATCAGCGCGACGAAGTAGCAGCCAAAGCTGAAGAGCTGTTTAAAGGCGCTGCCGTACCGGGCTGGACTGAATAACCCCTTCAGCAAGCACCTCATCAGGCCGACCTTAGTGTCGGCCTGATGCGTTTATGATGAGATAATGATGCCAACCATTAATTACACGCTACTCAACCGCCAGCTTGAAGCCCTGCTTGATACACGCGACTGGCTTACCAACAGTGCTCAAATGTGCGCTTTTATTCAGCAGGAAGTACCTGACCTAAACTGGACGGGGTTTTATCTTCAGCGTCAACCTGAGGTTCTGGGGCTAGGGCCTTTTCAGGGCAAGCCCGCCTGCCACCCTATCCCTTTTAGCAAAGGCGTATGCGGAGCCGCAGCGCGCCAGCAGCAAACACAGCGGGTCGATGACGTACACGCCATCGCAGACCATATTGCCTGTGATGCCGACTCACGCTCCGAGCTGGTCATTCCCATCGTGATAGAAGGTTATCTATGGGGCGTTCTAGACTTGGACAGCCCTCTACCTGCGCGCTTTACCGCAGACGATCAGGCAGGAATCGAAGCGCTAATAGCGACTTTTCAGCGCCAAACAGATCTACCGACCCGCTAGTGGTAAGCATGTAGATGAATCGTGCAGTAAGCGCGAAAAATAACGTCACTCATGGATAGTTCAGAGCGGCGGCGCGCTTTTCTTAGCGTTTGGTTGAATATTTCTTCTGCCTTATAGCGGCTCAACCCTAGCTCTTGAGCCGTATGAAAATACTTATCAAGCTCCACACTCTCAATATTATCGCTCACTAGCGGCGGTTTGTTTGCAGATTTAAGGCCTAACTTTAAGCCGCCAAAAACAGAGGCCCAACGGGGCAATAAATTAAGATACATATCTTCATCCTTGAATTATGTTCATGGATAGAGTTGTTCATCACGGCACGAATTCCCGCATACTGCCACGCCAATAGCTATACACATATTGTACTTCATGAAGCATGACGTTATCGTGACAGACACCATCTCACGCAAAAAGATACCGCTTGGGGGCGTGATGCTAGCCAAGGCGACACAGCGTACCAAGCACCCTAATCGCTGGGCGTTACACCCGACAAAGTAAGCTGTATGAATAAAAATGCTGCGCGAAATAAACGTGCACGGTATGAAAACGACGCTAAACGAAAAAACCCCGCGCTTAAAAAAGCACGGGGCTAACAATTTGGTAGGACCAGGCGGATTTGAACCGCCGACCTCCACGATGTCAACGTGGCGCTCTAACCAACTGAGCTATGGTCCTAAATAGAAAAGGTTGCGATGATGGTAGGACCAGGCGGATTTGAACCGCCGACCTCCACGATGTCAACGTGGCGCTCTAACCAACTGAGCTATGGTCCTGTCGTGCAACGGATGCGTATTCTACTTATTTATCACTGCATTGCAAGCTAATTTTTTCTTTCTGAACAACCCATTCACGCACTATCTCGCTATAAAATCGCTACGTAAGTGAGTATTTAAATTTTCAGCGTTTTAAACAATCCAACCCTCTTTCTAATGCAGGAAACCAATAATGCTCGCCCCTCTTCTTGTGTGCATGGCGTTAATACCACTGCTTGCAACACTGATTGCACGCATCCCTCTTCACTGGTGGTGGATCCGCTGTTTTGAATTCCCTCGCGTTCAAATAGCAACTCTGTCGCTGCTTTGTGGGGTATCCGCTCTCGTCTTTCTATCTCCTGGCAATTGGCATATCGCGATTTGGATTATCGTTCTCATCACCATCGCTTTACAAAGCCAATATATCTTGCCTTGGACCCGGCTGTGGCCAGTGGACGTTAAAAACGCATCCAAGCAGTCTCCCAGCAAACAGCACATTACGCTTTTAATTGCCAATGTGCTGACGCCTAATCGGCACACGGAAGGATTACTGGGGATGATCCAGCAACACCAGCCGGATATCATTTTAACCCTTGAGTCAGATCAGTGGTGGCAGGATAAGCTCGACCCCGTGCTAGCAGAACAGTGGCAATATAACGTTAAAGTGCCTTTAGATAACTTGTACGGCATGCATCTTTATTCGCGCTTGCCTCTGAAAGACGCCTCCGTTAAATGGCTGATCCAGGAGGATATCCCTTCCATTCATACTCAGGTTCAGCTTGAAAGCGGAGACCATATTCGTCTATATGCCGTCCACCCTCGTCCACCTGCACCATCAGAAAGCGAAAAGTCGCTATGGCGTGATGCCGAACTTTTATGGGTGGGCCAAGAGGTGCACCAAACGCCCCAGCCTACCCTGGTCGCTGGCGATCTTAATGATGTAGCCTGGTCACGTACCACGCGACTATTTTGCCGGGTTAGCGGCATGCTTGACCCCAGGCGCGGCCGGGGCATGTTTAGCACCTTCCACGCCAAGAACCCCTTATTACGCTGGCCTCTTGATCACATTTTTGTGACCAACCATTTTACCTTGGTCAACATGCAGCGCCTTGACGCCTTTGGGTCTGACCACTTTCCTATTCTCGCTACCTTATGCTATCAACCTTCTCGCCAAAATGAGCAGGAGCGACCCGAAGCCGACAGCGAAGAGCGTCAACAAGCCAGCGAAACTATTCAAAAAGGCAAAACCGAGAAGCAACAAACCTGATCGACTGGTTACTCCGGAACGCCTCCCTGGGTCAATACGGTTGGATCCAAAAGGCGTTCCAGCGTTTTACGATCCAGATCCGTCTCTTCCTCAGCAACATCAATGATAGGCCTACCTGCCTGGTAGGCTTTTTTAGCTACTGCCGCCGCGGCGTTATAGCCAATCACGCTATTCAGCGCGGTCACAAGAATCGGATTTCGAGCCAAGGGGCCTTGCAAGTTATCTTCTCGCACCTTGAACGTCGCAATTGCTCTATCCGCCAGTAGCCGTGACGTATTACTCATTAGCGTAATCGCCGTGAGCAAATTAGTTGCCACCAGTGGCAGCATGACGTTCAACTGAAAATTACCGCTCTGGCCTGCCACGGTAATGGCGGCATCCAACCCAATCACCTGGGCTGACGCCTGCGCTGCCGACTCAGGAATCACAGGGTTAACTTTGCCCGGCATGATGGAACTACCTGGCTGAAGTGCCTCAAGCTCAATTTCGCCGAGCCCAGCCAAGGGGCCTGAGTTCATCCAGCGTAAGTCGTTGGCAATCTTCATAATGACGCACGCGAGGCCTTTTAACTGCCCGGATAGTTCAACGGCGGCATCCTGAGATGAAAGGCTGGCAAAAAAGCTGTCGTTGGGTGCAAAACCAAGCCCTGTTTGCTCACTTAGCTCTTTGGCCACCTGCTCAGCAAAACCATCCGGAGCATTAATACCCGTACCGACCGCCGTACCACCTTGGGCCAAACGGCATAGCCTGCTCATCGCGCTGTCGAATCGTTCAATGGCCTGCCCCAATTGGCTCGACCAGGCCCCGAGCTCCTGGTCCATACGTAACGGCATCGCATCCATTAAATGTGTACGACCCGTTTTAACAACACCTCTTAGCTCTGCGGCACGCTGATCAATACAGGCCTTTAAGTGCCCAAGGGCTGGCTTGAGAGACTCATTAACCGCAATCGCTGCTGACACATGTATGGCTGTTGGGATCACGTCATTGCTTGATTGCCCCATATTCACATGATCATTAGGCGTCACGTCGACACCTTCACGGCTTGCCAGCGTAGCCAATACTTCATTCACGTTCATATTGGTAGAAGTGCCCGAGCCCGTTTGAAAAATGTCGATCGGGAACTGGTCGTCGTGCTGCCCGTTAATCACAGCCTGTGCTGCGTTTTGAATAGCCCTGGCTCTAGCATCATCCAACAGGCCTAACTGCTGATTAGCCCGCGCTGCAGCCAGCTTTATCCGCGCTACGGAATGGATAAACGCGGGGGGCATAGGTGTGTGAGACACCGGGAAATTATTAATGGCCCGCTGCGTTTGAGCGCCATAAAGCGCGGAAGAAGGCACTTCAAGCTCACCCATGCTATCGCGCTCGATACGAGTATCCATATGATTCTCTCCTTTGAGTGGTAATCAACCTTATCTACAAGCGATCACGTGGGCAAATCCCTTCTCAACCGCTGCCGCTATTCAAGCTAGACGCTCCAACCGGCCAGGTAAACCGTCATGTCCTATCATGCCCACATAAGGCTTGCCTCTTTATATTGCAGCGCACAAAAACCACTGCTATGCTGCACTGCAGATAAGCTAAACTAATGACATTTTTATTGTTCAGGCAGGAGTTTCATAATGAATGCATTCAACACAAATGAAATGAACCAGCAGTTTGATAACGTCTTTATGGCCCCTGCACGCGCTTATGCTGCGCTAACGATTGATTATGCCGAAAAGATGCTGAACGCTCAGGTGGAGGCAAACCAGGCTTATGCTGAGACGGGTATTAATCAATTGCGCCAGCTAACCAGCGTTAAAGATCCGCAAGGATTGCGTAATTATATGGAAGGCCAACAGCAGGTTGTTAAGCAGCTAGCGGAACGTGTGAAAGGCGATGCCGATAAAGTGGTTTCGCTTCAGCAAGATTATTTCAAGAAAAGCCAGAAGCTAACCGAAGAAAACGTGAAACAAGCACAGGCTGCTGCTGGCAAGATGCGTCAAACGACCTAATTTTTAAGTTCTGAACAATTAATCGTTATATGCCCGCTGATCCAATCAGCGGGTTTTTGCTTACCAGCCAAGTGCAGACTTAACAAACGGGATTGTCAGTTTACGCTTAGCCGACAAGGAAGCCTGATCCAGAGTTTCAATCGCCTTGCATAAATCGCCTAATTCACGAGGCCCGCGGTGCAAAATATAGCGCCCTACATCATCGGGTAGCTGCATTCCTCTGACATTGGCGCGCAGCCTAAGCGCGGCCAAACGGCTTTCGTCATCCAAGGGGTGTAAATGAAACGTCACTCCCCAGGTAAGCCGCGAAGCAAGATCTGGAAGCACAACCTCAAGCTGGCGCGGAGGTGTGTTAGAGGCGATAACAAGCTGTTTGCCAGCATCGCGCAAGCGATTAAACGCATGAAACAGGGCTTCTTCCCACCGTTTTCGGCCAACGACATACTCAAGATCATCAATCGCGACTAAATCCAATCGCTCTATATCTTCAAGCATCAGGGGCGGAAAATGCCCCAGGTCAGCTAACGGCAAATACAAGGCCCGTAGATCGGCATCGGAAGCTGAATGGCAGGCGGCCTGAAGCAGGTGGCTTTTCCCGCTGCCTTGCGCGCCCCATAAATAGATAAACGGCTCTGCATTCGGTTGAAATTGTTGTGTCAGGTGTTCAACCAGTGGAGCATTCGCGCCTGAAGCGTAATAGTTATTGAAGGTTGCATCATCACGCAACCCTACTCCTAACGGCAGCTGTGCCGGCACTCGGCTCATGATGACTCCCTTTCGTCGTGACGACCCTGCCCATTATGGTGGTTTAAAGGCGTTAGCGAGCCTTGTTCAGCATTATAAAAGGTGCTGTGCTTATAACGATCATTAAGCTCTCTAAGCAGCACCATAAAAACAGCCGCAACGGGTAATGCTAACAGCACACCGGTAAACCCAAATAAATTTCCACCCGCCAGTACGGCAAAAATAACGGCGACAGGATGCAAACCAATTTTATCGCCCAGTAGTTTGGGCTGCAGTATGACACTTTCTGCAGCTTGACCGATACTAAATACCACGATCACACCGAGCACTGCCCACCACGTACCGAATTGAAATAATGCAACAATTAAGGCGACGGCAATGCCAACAATAAACCCCAAAAAGGGTACGAAACTTACCAGTCCGGCAACAAACCCGATCAACAAACCAAAATTAAGCCCCATTACGGTAAGACCGGTCGCGTAAATAACGCCCAGGCACAACATCACCAATAGCTGGCCGCGTAAAAAAGAGGACAACACTTCATCACAGCGCCGTGCTAAGCGAAAGGTATCGTCAGCCCATTGCCTTGGTACCAGGCTTGCAAAGTTACGCAGCATCCGCTTCCAGTCGAGGAGTAAATAAAACGTCACGACGGGAATCAAAGCGATATAAGTAATCCATGTCATAAAGGCCATACCTGAGCGACCAATTTGACCTAACGCTTGAGCCAAATACCCTCCCGCATCACGCCAGTTTTCAACCAATACTTCACGCACATTGGTTAACTCGGCACGCAAATCGTAGCCCGTCCACTCCTGAACCTGTGGCGCCAGCACATTTTCAACCCACATGAACATATCAGGCATCACTTCCCCTAGCTGCTTGATTTGTTGAATCACCAGCGGAATAAAAATCAGCAGGCTCGCCGTTAATACGATAAGCAGCACTAGAAATACCAAGCTGACGGCTAATGGACGCTTCATTCCCAGCCGCTGAAAGTAGTTAGTGAGCGGGTCAGCTAAATAGGCTAATACCATGCTGGCAATGAAGGGCATCAACATCGAATTAAGTACATACACCAGCCCAATGAAAATCGCGAGGAGGCCAACCCCCAACCATGAATTTCGCATTACATGACTCTCCTTCCTGGATCCATCAATAGCGCTTTGTACGCTTAATAATAACAAAAGTTGGAGGAACACTGACCCAACATGTATACCGGCGATGCGACCCACGCCGCTGGGTGTTACAATCTTCTGCAGTTATTGCCCAGCACTGGCCATTTCGCCAGCACTACCCCGTACTGCTATAGGCTTCACAGGAACTGTCATGACCGAGACTTCCACTTCTCCGGCTACTCCTTCACTCAGCTATAAAGATGCAGGTGTCGATATTGATGCCGGAAATGCCCTAGTTGACCGCATTAAACACGTTGCCAAACGTACCACACGCCCCGAAGTAATGGGCGGCTTAGGCGGCTTTGGCGCACTATGCGAGCTACCCGCAGGCTATAAGCAGCCTGTATTGGTGTCTGGCACCGATGGCGTAGGCACCAAGCTGCGTCTCGCCATGGACCTTGGCAAACATGACACTATCGGCATCGACTTGGTAGCCATGTGCGTTAACGATTTGATTGTTGCAGGTGCTGAGCCGCTGTTATTCCTTGACTACTATGCCACGGGCAAGCTAGATGTGGATATCGCGGCAGATGTTGTCACGGGTATTGGGGCGGGGTGTGAACTGGCAGGCTGCGCTCTGGTGGGTGGTGAAACCGCCGAAATGCCAGGCATGTACGAAGGCAGTGACTATGATCTAGCCGGTTTTTGCGTTGGTGTGGTGGAAAAATCCGAAATTCTTGATGGTAGTAAAGTGGCAGAAGGCGATGTTCTTCTTGGGCTTGCCTCCTCAGGCCCTCACTCCAATGGCTATTCACTGATTCGTAAAATCCTTGACGTCAGCAATGCCTCACTCGACACCCAAGTGGATAATGCCCCGTTGGGTGATGCGTTAATGGCGCCAACTCGTATCTACGTGAAATCATTACTTTCACTAATGCGTGGCACCTCTATTCCGGTTCATGCGCTTTCCCATATTACCGGTGGCGGCCTGCTGGAAAACATTCCACGCGTACTACCTGATACGTTAGCAGCGCATATTGATATTAATACATGGCAGCGCCCCGCGGTTTTCGATTGGCTTCAGGCCCAAGGCAATGTTAACGAAGTCGAAATGCACCGCGTGCTTAACTGCGGCATCGGTATGGTACTCGTGATTCCTGCGGCTGAAGCTGACCAGGCCATGGCTCACCTTCAAGCTCAAGGTGAAACGGTTTATCGTATCGGTCATATTACCCAACGTCAGGAAGAAGCGGTGGTGCTGGAGAACCTGTCAGCATGAGTGGTACCGAATATCCCAGCGACACGATGACCGACATGACGCCAGAACCTACCGGGCCACGGCGGGTCGTTGTGCTGATTTCAGGCAGCGGCAGTAATCTTCAAGCGTTGATTGATGCACAGTCGCATGACCGTTTAGGCGGAGAGATTGTGGCGGTGATCTCCAACGTGGCTGACGCTTATGGTTTGAAGCGCGCCCACGAGGCCGGCATCGAGGCCGTCGCCCTGCCTCATCGCGAATATGACAATCGAGAGGCTTACGACGGCGCGCTGATTAAGGTGATTGAGCGCCATGAACCCGACTTGATTGTGCTGGCTGGCTTTATGCGTATTTTAACGCCGCGCTTTGTACAACGCTTTGTGGGTCGGATGCTGAACATTCACCCCTCACTGCTGCCCGAGTACCAAGGGTTAAATACTCATGCGCGGGCGCTGGCCGACAAAGTAACCAGCCACGGCTGCAGTGTGCATTTTGTTACCGAAGAGTTGGATGGCGGCCCCGTAGTTCTGCAAGCAGAATTAGCGGTCACTCCTGAAGATAACGCAGAGACGCTTAAAGAGAAGGTCCACGCCCGCGAGCACCTGATTTATCCAATCGCCGTACAGTGGTTTCTAGAGGGGCGGCTGCAATACAGCGCGGAAGGCGCCAAAATGGACGGTCATCTTCTGCCTGAACATGGTATGCGCCTTTCTCATGCCGATGCCGCTGAAGAGCTTGACGAAGAATTGGATGAAGACACTGACGTGTAGTTGATCGACCTGTCGGTTACTGTTCGCAGAAACGCGCATAGTAAATAGCAAGCAAGGCCTTACGGGAAACCGTAAGGCCTTGCTTTTAGGGCTACTTAACAGGCTTATCTATTACGTGCGCGGTAACGTAACACCACGCTGCCCCATGTATTTCCCGCCTCGATCTTTATACGACGTTTCGCACACCTCGTCGGACTCTAAAAACAGCATTTGCGCCACACCTTCGTGAGCATAAATCTTGGCTGGCAAATTGGTCGTATTAGAGAACTCAAGCGTTACGTGCCCTTCCCATTCCGGCTCAAGCGGCGTGACGTTCACGATAATACCGCAACGCGCATACGTTGATTTGCCCAGGCAAATAGTCAGCACGCTGCGCGGAATACGAAAATACTCAACCGTTCTAGCTAACGCAAACGAGTTAGGCGGAATAATGCAAACATCACCTTTTACGTCCACAAAGCTTTTTTCGTCAAACGCTTTAGGATCAACAATGGCCGAATGAATATTGGTAAACACCTTAAATTCATCGGCACAGCGGACATCGTAGCCATAGCTGGATGTGCCGTAAGAGATCACTCGCTGATCATTAACATAGCGAACCTGCTCCGCTTCAAACGGTTCAATCATGGCATCGCTTTGTGCCATGCGACGAATCCACTTATCTGATTTGATACTCATGTGTTACTTCATCACTCGCTAAAAGAAATAGTGGGCCCATCGCTCTCGCTGCCATTTACTGACTGGGCAACTTGCCTGGCAATCTCTGCAAACGTTTGGCTTACCGAGCTATCAGGCTCTGAGATAACGCTTGGAGTACCCGAGTCTGCCAGCTCTCGAATGGACAACGTCAATGGTAGCCGTCCTAGCACGGTTGTTTGGTACTCTTCGGCAATGCTATCCCCTCCTCCTGTACCAAAAATTGCGGCCTCATGACCACAGTTTTCACAGTGGTAAAGGCTCATGTTTTCAACCACACCAAGCACCGGGACATTCACCTTGCGGAACATTTCGATACCTTTACGCGCATCCAACAGCGCGATATCTTGCGGGGTGGTCACAATTACCGCCCCCGTTACTGGCACTTTTTGCGCCAGTGTCAGCTGTATATCGCCAGTGCCGGGGGGCATGTCAATCAGTAGGAAATCAAGATTATCCCACTGTGTTTGTGTGAGCATCTGCTGAAAAGCCCCCACCACCATTGGCCCGCGCCAGACCATCGCTTCACGCGTATTAACCAAAAAGGCCATCGACATGGCTTGAAGGCCATGGGCGCTCAACGGTAAAAACTGGTTGTTGTCAGTCGCTTCAGGACGGACACCCTCCTTCACACCAAGCATTTGTGCCTGGCTTGGACCATAAATATCCGCATCCAGTACGCCCACACGATAACCCTGGGCAGACAGTGCCAGCGCCAGGTTAACGGTTACGGTCGATTTACCAACCCCACCTTTTCCCGAGGCCACTGCGACAATATGTTTAACGCCGTCCATTAGTCGCGCTCCTATAATCCAGGCAAACTATTCACGTTGCGCCAAATGATACTCTTTGGCCACGTATTCATAAACCAACAAACAAAACGGATGCTGGGGCTACCAGCATCCGCCTGTCAATTCGTCTGGTTGATTCAGCCGAATACGCTTAATTATTGCTTTGCTGTTGACTCTGCGATTGGTTGTTATCGCTTTCGTTGGCAGGCGCCTGATCCGTTTCGCTACCCTCGGATGAGGCGTCATTTTCAGCTTCACCTGCCAAGGTAGGCACGTCGTCATTCGCTGCATCATCGACGCTACCTAAACGCTGATCGAGGGAAGAAAGCTCGTCTCGCCAATTACTTAGCTGAGATTCCAGTTGAGATAAGGTTTCTTCACGCGCTTCAATATCGCTATTAATGTTAGCGACTTCATTACGACCAAGATCAAGCGCAACCATCAAGTCTTCCATTTCGCCACGCACCTGCTCCAGGCTCTGCGACTCCTCTTCACGAAGCTCAACCAATGAATCGACTTCGTTTTGAAGCTCATCACGCTCAGAGGTAAGGGAGTCACGCGTCTTTTCCAACTCATCCAGTTCACTTTGTGCCGAAGCCACCTGCTCCTCAAGACCAGTGAGCGCTTCATTAGCTTGACGGCTCTTCTCTTCAAGTTCAGCAAAATCATCTTCAGCGCTACTTAGTGCTTCAACCGCTTGCTGACGCTGCTCTTCAGCCTGTTGGCGTGTGGTTTCAGCCTGTTGCCGCGCTTCATCAGCGCTCTGTTGGGCTTCTTCTATCTGCTGAAGTGTCGTCTCAGCATTATCACGGGTCGTTGTGATTTCATCGCGCTCATCGCGCAGTGACTGCATATCACCTTGGGCGTTTTCCAGCTCCTGGTTTAAAGCATCCACTTCATTTTGAAGTTCATCTCGTTGAGTTTCTAATTCTTCAAGGCGCGTCTGAACAGCAGTCACGTCATTTTGTGCACTTTCTAACGCAGAACTGGCCTCATTGCGCTGCTCTTCAAGCTGCGCCATCTCTGCGTGCATGTCCGCTAAATTGGTTTCTGCCTGATCTATTTCCTGGATACGGCGGCTATAACGACGATTGTCCTGTTCAACACTTGCAAGCTGCCCTTCAAGCGCTTCAACACGCTCTTTATGAGTGCCTGCGTTGGACTGCGCCATGATCGCCCAAATAACGGCAATGGCGGCGATACCCGCGATAGCTCTGACTCGGTTATCTTTAAATAGTGTTTTGGCATCCTGCCTGCTCGCAGGCGTCTGATGATCCGAATGGTGTTCTTCTGACATTCTGCGTCCCTCTCTCTACCAGGCTGCCGATATCAGCAGCGTTAATGGTGCATTTAGCGCATATCGTTCTTTACAAGGATACACAGCAAATGGCATCTAGCCAGTCTATTAGCAGATTCAATGCATTACGCTAAGCCCACCTTCTACTGTAGATCATTATGAACAGGAGCTTCGCTTGGATGAGCATTTTTGAACCACGCAAGCTTTTTGTGGAGTGAAACCACACCACCAATAATTAAAAGCGCCGGTGATTGAATACGGCCTGTCGTCAAGGCCTCAGGCAGCAATGCCAATGTTCCCGCATGGATTTGCTGTTCAGCCATCGTCCCTTGCTCAATCAACGCCAGTGGCGTATCACGCGACATCCCATACGCCATCAACTTTTGGCTAATCACACCAACGCTGTTTAGTCCCATATAGAAAACCAGTGTTTGGCCTGGCTTTGCTAACGCTTCCCACTCCATTGCCTGCTCATCATCCGCCCAATGCCCCGTTACAAAATGGACAGCCTGTGCATGATCACGGTGGGTAAGCGGAATGCCAGCATAAGCGGAGCATCCTGAGGCGGCGGTGATACCGGGAATAACCTCCACCGCTACTCCATGAGTGATTAGCGCCTCCAGCTCTTCACCGCCGCGACCAAAGATGAACGGGTCACCGCCTTTAAGCCTTACGACTTTTTTGCCCTTAATGGCCCAGTCGACCAAGCGTTGATTAATCTCCTGTTGAGGAACACTATGCTGTGACCGAACCTTTCCAACATAGAAGCGCTGCGTATTGCTCGGCAGTAGCGCTAAAATAGCGCTACTAACCAAGCGGTCGTAAAGCACGACATCTGCTTGCTGAAGACGCTTGTAGGCTTTTAAGGTTAATAACTCTGCATCGCCAGGACCTGCGCCCACCAGGCTAACAAAACCACTCATTCCACCTCCTGACAAAATTCATACCTATATTGTTGCTCACGCGTAATCATTCCAATGATAATTGGCCGTGTTTGCGTTTGTCTGCTTCCATGACCAGTGTTATGCCGATTTTATGAGGGAATGTATATGCTCAGGCTTGCACAAACCATCTGTGAACCCTGCTCGAAAGATACCCCGCCGCTAGATAAAAGCGAGCGTCAGGCTTATCTTGAGCAATTACCAGAGTGGCGGATTGTCGAGCACGATGGCATCATAAAGCTGTCACGAAGCTTTTCGTTTTATGACTTTGCCAAGGCGCTGACATTTACCCAGCGTGTTGGCGAAATAGCAGAGCAGGCCGGACACCACCCCATGTTAATCACCGAATGGGGTAAAACCACCGTAATGTGGTGGACACATCGTATTAATGGCCTGCATCTTAATGATTTCATTCTTGCCGCCAGAACCGACGAGGTAGCTGAGTAAATGTTTGAGCATATTGAGCGAGTCCCTGGAGATGCCATTCTCGGGCTGATCGAAGCTTTCAAAAAAGATACCAATCCGCAAAAGGTTGATTTGGGCGTAGGGGTTTACCGCGATTCAAAGGGTAATACACCGGTAATGCGCGCTGTCAAAGAAGCTGAAGCTCGCCTGCTCAAGAATGAAGCCACCAAAACCTATATCGGTTCGCACGGGGCGCCCGCCTACAGCAATGTCGTATTGCCCATGGTGCTGGGTACCGACTCCCCCGTACTGGAAGCCAAGCGCGCCAGCGCTACTCAATCCCCCGGCGGTACCGGTGCGTTACGCTTAGCTGCTGACTTTATTGCGACTCAGCTGCCCCATAAAGGTATTTGGGTAAGTGACCCGACGTGGCCCAATCACCACGGTATTTTTACTTCTGCGGGCATAGCGCTGCATAAATATCCGTATGTAGATGCTGATAACCGCCTCGATTTTTCAGGCATGCTGGCCGCGCTGAAAAAAATTCCTGAAGGCGACGTTGTGGTGCTGCATGCGTGCTGCCATAACCCGACCGGTTTCGATCTATCCCAAGAGCAGTGGCAGGAAGTGCTGGACGTTCTACGGGAACGCAAGCTCCTACCACTCGTTGACTTCGCCTACCAAGGGTTTGGTGAAGGACTGGACGAAGATGCCTATGGCGTACGCCTACTAGCCGAACAGCTGGACGAAGTGATTATCACCAGCTCCTGCTCGAAGAATTTCGGTATCTACTGCGAGCGCACTGGCTGCCTTATCATGGTCGCTAAAGACGCGGAACAGATGGAGAATGTGCGTTCTCAGGTGGCAATTGTGGCCCGGGAAAACTACTCCAACCCGCCTGCTCACGGCGGCGCCATCGTAAGCGAAATTTTAAACGATGCCGAACTGACCACCATGTGGCGTGAAGAACTCACCGAAATGCGTGACCGTATTAATACGCTGCGCCGTGATTTTGTGGAAGCCCTGAAACCCTACGGCTTGGATCAGAAATATGCTTGTGTTGCTGAACAGCGCGGCATGTTCTCCTACACCGGGCTAACGCCTGACCAGGTAGATCGCTTACGCGATGAGTTTGGCATTTACATGGTCCGCTCTGGGCGCGCCAACGTTGCGGGCTTCTCTCATGAAAATCTCCCTTACCTTGCCAAAGCGATTGCAGCGGTTAACGACTAGCCGCCTTGCCTAATGCTTTACTCAGCGCCCAGGCTTTGCCTGGGCGTTTTTGTATCTTGGGAATGGTTGTATTGTTGTGTACAATTGCGCGCTTGCCGCCAGAACCAGGGCCGCCCGTGCGGCATCCTGTTCAGCGCCAACCTGACCGATCAGTCAGGGTCTATCTGCCTAACCGGCTTGCACTGTTAAACTCTTTCATTAACGAGGCTTTCCATGGCGGCAGCCAGCACACATTACCCTTGGTATAAAAAAGAAGACACCGATGCCTTCTTTGCTCTCTTCCAAAACAACATCGCTAACTTTATCGTTATCGCGATTACCATGCTGGGCATGGGCTTCCCTTCCTCGATCGTCTATGGTCAGGTGCTGCCAGGAGCGGCCATTGCCGTTATGGTCGGCAACTTCTATTACGCCTGGAGCGCTGCACGCTTAGCCAGGAAAGAGAGCCGTACCGACGTCACCGCCCTTTCATACGGCATTTCTACTCCGGTTATGTTTGTATTTTTATTTGGCGTACTGTTACCCGCCAAGCAACTGACCGGTGATACCGAGTTGGCCTGGAAGGTTGCGGTGGCTGCCTGCTTTATTAGTGGCGCTATTGAAGCGGCGATTAGCCTGATTGGCCGATGGGTGCAGTATCACCTGCCACGGGCTGCCATGCTGGGGGCTGTCGCGGGGGTAGCACTAACATTTATTGCCGGTGAGATGTTATTTAAAACACTGGAAGTACCGGTCATTGGGCTTCTCGTGCTGGCTATTATTATCGTTGGCCTAGTAGCCCGGGTCAGCATGCCCTTTAAGCTACCTACCTCGCTGTTCGCGATTATTGTTGGCACGACGATGGCTTACTTGATTGGTGATGCTGGCAGTGAGCGCTTCAGCGATGCATTTACGCACCTGGGCTTTTACCCGCTACTTCCCAACCTGGCCTGGCTTGAAGGTCTGGGGTTGCTATTTACCGGTATGCTCGCTGTTCTAACCGTTGTTCTTCCCATTACGCTTTATAACGCCATTGAGACCATGAACAACGTTGAAGCGATGGAGGCAGCTGGCGACAAATACGACGTCCGCGAATGTCAAGCGGTTGACGGCGTAGGTACCATGATCGGCGCACTATTTGGCGGCGTTTTTCCTACTACCGTGTATATCGCCACGGTAGGCGCAAAGTGGATGGGCGCCGGGCGCGGTTACAGCTTATTGAACGGTGCTGTTTATGCGCTGGCCACCATGACAGGATTAATTGCTGCCCTGGCCGCCATTATTCCCGTCTCGGTGGTAGCGCCCATATTAGTCTTTGTGGGCATGTCGATGATTGCCACGGCATTCCAGGCCAACGATACGCGCTACTATCCCGCCGTCGCACTCGCCATGCTGCCCTACTTTGCTAACTATATAATGACGCGCTTTAGCCGTGGCGCAGGCGAAGTGGTTAGCGATATTTCCAGTGCCATTGTGGTGATGGGCCAAGGGGCCATGTTTATGGCTATTTTGCTGGGCGCCATGACGGTGTCGGTGATTGATCATCAGTTTCGGCGCGCTGCTGTGTTTGCCTTGATTGCAGCAGGCTTTTCATTTGTGGGCTTAATGCACGCACCTCAACTTGCATTGAACGCCGCGCCACAATTTGTACTCGGCTACTTGGCAATGGCGCTCCTATTTGCCTATTTCTCGTTCCAGGAAGCGCCGCACAAGCGTTAATTGCCTATGTATTAATTACCCATTTATGAATCACCTTAGCCGTTATATCCCGCCTGCCGTTGCGGGCGGGATAATATACGTACCAATACGGCCCATGCAGTTAAACCCGCCAACAGATTGCCTATTGCGGCGCCAGCAGCCAGCCCCCACCAGCCAAAGAGCAGAGAGCCTACCCACAGGCAAGGCAAATAGCAGACAAAGAGCCGTGCACTGGAAAGCAGCATGGCGCGCAGTGGCCAGCCCAACACATTTCCCGCCGATACCACCAACATACATACCCCTAGCGCAGCATAACTTGGCAGCAAGAAGCGAATCAGTAGTGTGAGTTCGCTTTGCACGTTAGGCGTTCCCGCCAGAGCCATCGCGAGCCAAGGCGCACCCAAGGCAAGTATCACGCCAAGACCTAGCTGCCATATAACAGCCACTTTAAGCGCCAAGCGTATTAACTGCTGAATTTGCCCCCAATCCCCGGCCCCATAACAGCGTCCCAACCAAGGCGGAAGCGACATAGTCATCGCCAATATGACCATCAGCGAAAGCGTTTCCAGGCGGCTTGCCAGTCCCCACGCTGCCACTTGGGTATCGCCAAGCCCAGCGACAACGGCAATGGTTAACATGCTGGCAAGAGGTGGCATCAATTGGCTCACCATCGCGGGAGCGGCAATGCCCACATAAGGGCGCCAGGAGTGCTTGGCCTCATCCAAGAGCCCAACGTTAGACACCCATTGCTTACGTATCAGCGCCTGGCTCGTAATCACTAACCCCAAAGTGAATGCGATACACGTTGCCCAGGCAGCCCCAGGCAGCCCCAAGCCCTCCCAGGAGCCAACACCAAAGATCAGCAGTGGATCGAGCACCAGGTTGGCCACACTGCTAAGCACCATCATCTTACCCGGCAGCTTGGTATTACCGTGGGCACGAAATACGCTATAGATAAAATAAAGCACCGCACCCAGCCATGCTGAAAAAAGCTGCGGCCCCCAATAAATACGGATGTAAGAAAGCGCCGTGTTATCTGCACCTAACAGACGAAAAACAGGCTCATGGAAAAGCCATAAGCCTATGCTCAGCACGCCAATCACGGCTCCCCCGGCAAGCAATACCAGGCTGGTTAAGCGCTTTGCTCTCGCATGCTCATCAGCTCCCAAGGCTCGAGAAATAAGCGCCGTAATGGCAATGCCCATCCCCACTTGGATCCCAATAATTAAGAAGGAGAGTGGAAAGGTAAACGATTGCGCTGCCAAAGGTGCAGTGCCAAGGCGAGCGACAAAAGCACTATCAACAAGCTGAAAACCCAATAACGCCAGTACCCCGATGGCCATTGGCCAGGTTTGGCGCCATAGAGTTATTGCCAACTTGCGCTGACTCAATACAGTGCTCAAACCGGTAACTCCTTCATTTGCAATGTTTATAACCAAAAGCGCCATCGCCCCTTGGGGCGATGGCGCTTTTTAACACGGATGACTTACTGACGGATACCTTCAAACGTCACATAAAGCTCTAGCTCGTGCATGGGCTCGGGAAAATCGCTCAGATCGATACCATAATCGCCCAGATTAAGCATTGTGCTGCCTTCAAAACCGGCACGGTAATTACCCCATGGATCTTCACCCTGACCGATTAACGTAACAGGCATTTCAATTTCTTGCGTCTCACCGTGTAACGTTAAATCACCCGTCACAACACCTTCGTTGTCGCCTGTTGATTCAAAGCTCGTCGAGACAAATGAAGCGGTTGGATATTCGCTTGCATTCAGGAAATCACTGCTCAGAATGTGACGGTCACGCTCAGCATGGTTAGAGTTCAAGCTATTCACCTGAACCTCGAACTCAACAGCAGAAGCGTCTGCATCGTCTTCGTCGTAAGAGAGTTGGCCATCAAATTCTTCAAAACTACCCAGAATATAAGACATACCAAGATGGCTAATTTTAAACTGCACGAAAGCGTGCTGGCCTTCGGTATCAACGTTATAATCAGCTGCCTGAGCCTGGCTTAATGGCACCAATGCAGCCGCGGCAATAGCAGATGCAACAACACTTTTCTTCAACATCATGGTTATCTCCTCTCTTTCCTTAGTAGACACAGAGAATTTTTTATTTTCTCCATGCTTGAAAACGCGATTCCAGCCAGTATTTACGAGTTTGCTCACCAAGCTCGAAGTACTTTTTAATGAGTACTTTTCAATTAGTACTTATGTATTAGCATTTATCGCTTATGAATGCTCAGATCGGCGCACCGGATTAACCATACGCACCAGTGTAGCGTGTCGATCAATCCAGTGATGTTTAAATGCGGCTAACGCATGTCCTACTGCCAAAACTACCAATGTTAATGCGCTGTACCAATGAATATCACCGGCGATGCTGGCCTGATTAGGAAGGCCATGCAGTAATGCAGGCACATCAAACCAACCGAAAATGCTAATACCCCGGCCATTAGCCGTAGAAATCATATAACCGCTAAGCATGACAAGAAGCAAAACGATGTAGAGCGCGATATGGCCCAGATGAGCCGCCAAGACTTCGAAACGGCTGCCTTCACCTGCCGGCGTCGGCTGCAGTAAGCGCCACGCTATGCGTGCAACCGTGGCTATCAACAGTAACATGCCAATTGAGCGATGCACCCATGGCCCCAGATTGTACCAACTATCGTAGTAACCAAGCCCCGTCATCCACCAGCCCAATATAAACAGGCCAATAATTGCTATGGCGCTAAGCCAATGAAACAGAATACTCACGAGACCCCAAGTGCGCTGTGTGTTCCGCCACATTCTTTTCTTCCTCGTTACTACCACACAAACGCTATGCTGACTCGCCTTCCTGTCAAGCATGCTCAAGTGGTGGCATTTCGCTCATGGCTATCGCAGGCCTGTTCTTATCGAAGTCAAGACAGTACGAGAGCGCCCGTTAATCACAGCGGAGCACCCATCAAAGCACTCAGCTGAACACTATCATCAAACATCAGAACAACATTCGGTTTCTTAAGCCGCCGAAAGAGCGACTCTTGCGCGGCTACCGTCATGAATATCAGGAGCATACTGGCTGGCGCTTTAAAAGACTGCTGAAAAAAGCAGAATACACCATTCGTAAAAACCATTGATTAACGTGCTAACAGCTTTCATGGGCCGCACAATCAGCACCTTATAAGCGGTTCCTACTGATAGGTGCCGGAGGATTTAAAAACCAGAGGCAAGGAGCATTGAAAAAAAACAAGAAAAAAGCACTTTCTGTAACACCATTGAAATTAATTCAATTTTTTAGAATGGTTCGTGTATTTTTAATCAATTTTATTATCTAGTTTGCAGGCTTACAATATCGTCATGTTCTCAAGTGACTTGGCAAAAAGCACACCATGCATGGGAGAACAACTACACACTAATGAGGTTTATATCATGAAAAAAGTTACCACTGTCGCCGCTATTGCAATCGCCTTGTCTGCCACTACCTTTTCAGCAGCTGCACTGGCTGAGCGTGGTTCAGAGAAACTGAACACCGTAATGATCCCGACGTCTACTGCCCATTACAGCCAGGAAGACCTCACCCTGTCCCCATCGGACTTGCCTGCGATCAATGGCGGCCAGGCTCAAAACGAGGTACTTGATGCCTCTTTTGACGAAAGCCAGCAAACAGTAGCAGACCGCACAATTAAAGGTAATGACCTGCACAGCCTTAACTCGTAAGGCAGGCAATACTGACAGCTTCTAGAAAGCAGATCTGTCGCAAAAAACCCCACGCACGTGGGGTTTTTTTATGCCAATAAAGCAAGCCTAACGATAAAGCAGGGCTTATTGTCAGCCTTGTTCCGCTGCTAGCACATTGAGGCCACGCGCTAAATCACGCTGAATGTCCTGCTGGCTTTCCAGTCCCACCGCCACACGAATTAACCCTGGAACAATTCCCGCCGCCTCTTTTTGCGCATCGGATAAGCGTCCATGCGTGGTCGTCGCGGGATGGGTGATCGTCGTTTTTACATCCCCCAGGTTACCGGTGATGGATAATAGACGAGTCGCATCAATCACCTGCCAAGCGCCCTCCTGCCCATTAACAACCTCAAACCCAAGCACAGCACCAAAGCCTTTCTGTTGCTGTTTGGCGAGCGTATGCTGCGGATGCGTTTCCAAACCGCTGTAATGCACTTTACTTACCGCAGGATGGCCTTCCAGCCAGCGCGCCAACGTGAGCGCATTTTCACAATGGGCTTTCATCCGTAGCGAGAGAGTTTCAAGCCCTTTGGTAAATATCCAGGCATTAAAGGGACTGAGACAAGGTCCACAGGTGCGAACCACGCCGAAGACTTCTTCCAGCACATCGTGCTTACCCACGACAGCGCCACCGATGGCCCGCCCTTGACCGTCAAGGTACTTGGTCGCGGAGTGGATGACGAGGTCGGCACCCAACGCAAGAGGCTGCTGCAGCGCAGGTGTCAAAAAGCAGTTATCAATGGCCAAAAGGGCATTATTACGTTTTGCTATGGCAGCAAGCGCCGGGATATCGGCAATCTCCGAAAGCGGGTTTGAAGGCGTCTCTGCAAACAGGAGCCGCGTTTTGGGCGTAATAGCCGCTTCCCACGCTTCTACATTAGAGAGTTCAACGTAGCGGGTGGTGATGCCAAACTTGCCCAGGTACTTATCGAACAGGCTGACGGTCGAGCCAAAAAGCGAACGCGATGCCACGATTTCATCGCCTGCAGACAATAACGCAAGCGCCGTCGATAAAATGGCCGACATACCCGAACTTGTTGCCACGCAGCGTTCCCCACCTTCAAGTGCTGCCAAGCGGCGCTCGAAAGTATGTACAGTGGGGTTCGTAAAACGCGAATAAACGTTACCAGGCTCTTGCCCACCAAACTTACGCGCTGCTTCCGCAGCGCTTTCATAGACAAAGCTAGAGGTCGGAAAAATAGGTTCCGCATGCTCTTGCTCGAAGGTGCGATGATGGCCTGCACGGATCGCCAGCGTCTCTAACGACCACTCATCCTGTTGGCTGTCATTGTGCATGGACGTACCCCTTGTTTTCAGTAAACATCCGTGACCTGTCCTTAGTCGTCGAGGTCATCATCCTGATTGTGCATATCGACCAGCGCATGATCACCCGCACTTTGATCTTTCGCGGCATCGTTCCGGCTGGCTTCAAGCACGGCCAGATACGCTTCATCGATATCCCCCGTGACATACTTGCCATCAAAGACCGAGCAGTCGAAGGATTCCATTTCCGGATTTACTTCGCGACAGGCGTCTTTCAGGTCTTCCAGATCCTGGTAGAAAATTCGGTCAGCGCCAATCAGCTCGCCTACTTCATCTTCAGTACGGCCATGGGCAATTAACTCCACCGCCGCAGGCATGTCGATACCGTATACATTAGGGTAGCGCACAGGCGGCGCAGCGGAGGCAAAGTAAACCTTACGCGCACCCGCATCTCGGGCCATCTGAATAATCTGCTTACAGGTCGTACCACGTACAATCGAGTCATCCACCAGCAGCACGTTCTTGCCTTTGAACTCAATGTCGATGGCGTTGAGTTTTTGGCGTACCGATTTCTTACGCTGAGTTTGGCCAGGCATGATAAACGTACGGCCAATATAGCGGTTCTTCATAAAGCCTTCGCGATACGTCACCCCAAGGTGCTGGGCCATTTCCAGCGCGGAGGTACGGGACGTATCCGGAATGGGAATCACAACATCAATATCGTGATCAGGCCATTCGTTCAGGATTCGGTCGCCCAGCTTGCGACCCATTTGCATACGCGTGCCGTAGACGTAGGCACCGTCCAGAATGGAGTCAGGGCGTGCCAGATATACATGCTCGAAAATACACGAGCTCAGCTGCGGACGGTCAGCACATACCTGCGTATGGCACTGGCCCTGCATATCCACAAATATCGCTTCGCCGGGTGACAGGTCACGCTCAAGCTCAAAGCCGCCCACGTCTAACGCAACCGACTCAGAAGCAATCATGACATCCTGCCCTTCGTCCGTTTGGCGAGTACCAAACACCACTGGACGAATGCCGTGAGGATCACGAAATGCCACCATACCAAAACCGTTAATGATCGCGACCGCCGCGTAGCCGCCTTTGCAGCGCCGGTGCACTCTACGTACCGCATCAAAAATATCTTCCGCTTCCAGATGCAGGCCTTGCTTACCCAACTCATGGGCAAACACGTTAAGCAATACTTCAGAGTCGGAGCTGGTATTGATGTGCCGTAAATCGGTTGAGAAAAGCTCCTGCTTCAACTGTTCAGAGTTGGTCAGGTTACCATTATGGGCCAACGCAATACCGTAAGGCGAGTTGACATAAAACGGCTGAGATTCCGCTTCGCTGGATGAACCAGCGGTAGGATAACGTACGTGACCAATGCCCAGGTTGCCCTTAAGGCGAGCCATATGGCGGGTGTGGAAGACATCGCGCACTAGCCCATTGCTCTTGCGCAGTAAGAAGCGTCCCTCGCTCCAGGTCATCATACCGGCAGCGTCCTGGCCGCGATGCTGAAGTACGGTCAGGGCATCGTAGATTCCCTGATTTACCGCCTGCTTGGCCAGAAGGCCCACTATACCGCACATTCAAGTTACCTCGCTTTAGTGCCATGGCTTGCCAAAACAAGCCCGTACGTTCTTGAAACTCGTTTTAATACGTTTGCGTTTAACCGGTACCCGTCAAGCGGTTAGGCAAGCGCAAAATACGCTGTTAGGCGTTATTGACTATCCATGGGCTGCGGCGTAAAACTGCCATGCGGGCGAATGTCAGGCAGTGATATATCGCGTAAAGAGGCGGGGGCTTCTGGCAGCTCCCGCTCCCACTGATCCAACTGGCTAACCGCCCAATCGCGCAACTCGATAAAGGTGGGCCGTAACGAGGCTTGCTGCCATGCCTGAAGCTCGGCAAGCGGCGTGAGCGTAATAACGACCGTGGCCACCAGCAAGATGATCGTGCCACGCGCGATACCAAACACAGCTCCCGCAAAACGGTTCAAAAGCCCCATGCCTACCCATACAATGGCCGCATGCACCAAGCGAATAACAATGCCACAAAGCAAGATCACCGCAAAAATAACCAGTGCAAAGGACAATACAAGTCGAGCATCAAAACTTTCGACAAACCCGCTCATTAACTCAGCGACCGGCTCTGCCAATACGCGGGCGACCATTAACGCAACAACCCATGCCCCAAGCCCTAACGCTTCTCTAACAAAACCACGGACAAAGCCGGCCAGCATCGAAAGCGCCAGCACGGCAAGAAATACAGCATCAATCCACGTTAGCGCCATCGTTTAATCTCTTACTCGCACTAACAGACCTTGCACGTTTGCGCGCTGTTTAATTAAGGCCATGGCCGCTTCGCCATCCTCTGATGATGCGTAAGGCCCCACGAGCACTGTGGTCAAGTTATTGTCGCGCTGGCGTTGAAAAACACTAAATCCTTCGCCTGTAAGCTGGCTACCAAGTCGCTGAGCATTCGCAGCATCGCCAAAACTACCCACCTGAACCGCCCACCCACCTTGCTGTGTAGACGCTGGCCCAGAACTCGAAGAACCCGCTCCTGATGAACCTGTACTTGAAGAGCCTGCACTTGAAGAATTAGCACTTGAAGAGCCTGCAGCGCTTTGGCTGCTGGATGTCGACGTGCTATTCGAGGCTACCAGGTCGGCAATGGGGTCATTTTGAGGAGCGTCAGTGTTTAAAGATGGCGTAGGCGCTTGTGCGACGGTTTCCGTTTCACTGGGCGCATCAATTTGAGAAGTATCAGGTAGTCTCGGAGATGCATCTATCGATGCATTAACCCCATCATTGCTTGCCACATTTGAAGATGGCTGAGGGTTAATGGTAGAGGGCATTTGGGGAGCGTCCACATCACGGCGCGCCGTTTCTATGGGCTGTTCAATAATGAACGTTGGTTGCTGTCGCTCTTCACGCGGCGCCGGGTCACTCATCAGCCAAGGGACAACGATTGCGAGTAGCGCAAGCAGAATCACAACACCGCTAATGCGCTCTGTTTTACCATATTTCATATCATCTCCCTCTAGCGGGACTACGCCTTAAGAACGGCTGGCTTGTGGCAGTGATCGAGCTAACAGAGCGGCGACGGTAAAAAAGGAACCCGTTACCAAAATGCGATCCTTGTCAGTGAGCATCTCAGCCATGGCATCAACACCGGCTTCAGGCGAGTCTGCACAAAGCCGCACACAGCCACCATGGGCTTTAATACGCTCAGCGAGCTCATTGGCCGTGTGGCCGCGCTCGCCATCAAGCGTTACACAGACCCAGTCAGTAATACGCGGTGCTAACGCCGCAATAACACCATCAACGTCTTTATCATTGAGCATACCTATCACTGCCCACTGCCGTCCTGTATCAGGCGGTACTGGCAAATGGCGAGCAACATAGGTCGCCGCATGAGGATTATGCCCCACATCCAGGCACCACTGCCCTATCCACTGCATCCGACCTGGCAGATTAACACTGGCTAATGCATTTTGCGTGGCTTTTAGCGTTAGCGTCAGCCCCGTAAGCGCCAGCGCTTGTAGCGCGGTTGCGGCATTATCGACAGGCAGACCAGGATCAGGCAGCGCATCCAGAGAAAGCGTCTCCCCCATTGCCGTCAACCCACTCCAGCACCAGGGTAAATGGCTGTTTTCCTCGGCACTGTGGTTAAACGCTAATCCTAACCGGTAAACCGGCGCCGCCAAGGCAATAGCCGCATCGGCAACGCTACCGGGAAGCGACTCACTACCCAATACCGCTGGCCGCAATGGGCGAAATATACCCGCTTTCTCAAGGCCGATTTGCGCAATATCGGTTCCCAAAAAGCTCGCATGGTCTTGGGCTATCGTGGTGACGACCGCAACATCCGCATTAATGATATTGACGGCATCCAAGCGACCGCCCAAGCCCACCTCAAGTACCGCGAGATCCAGTTCAGCTTGTGCCAGACACCAGAGCGCGCACAATGTACCTGCTTCAAAATAGGTCAGGCTAATTTCCGGTGCTTCCAGGCGAGCCTGTTCGACACGTTCAAACCCCTCAACCAGGCACGCGTCGTCAGCTTCCTGGCCGTTGATACGCACCCGCTCGTTGTAACGCAATAGATGAGGCGAGGAGTACGTACCCACATGCCAACCATGTGCGCGAGCCACCGCGTCAACCATGGCAACCGTCGAGCCTTTACCATTGGTGCCCGCCACAATGACAACGCGATTGGCAATGGGGCGTTTAAATAGCCCCATACGCTCAGCAACACGTGACACACGCTCCAGGCCTAAATCAATCCCGACAGGGTGCAGGGTTTCCAGATGCTGAAGCCACTCTGCTAACGACTTAGGCATTGCGGTGTGGTTCATGGCTCTTGTCAATAGAATCCGGACCTGTCTCGTCAACCGTTACGTCAGCATCGGCGATATGTGCTTCATCAACCACTGGCTCAGCGACGGCTTCATCATCCGTCAATTCACTGGCTAACGAAAGCGCCTCCTGATGAGTCAACTTGCGTAGTACGCCGCCCACACGGGCACGCATTTCCTGGCGATGTACAATCATATCGACCGTACCATGCTCCAACAGGAACTCACTGCGCTGGAAACCTTCTGGCAGCGTTTCGCGGACGGTCTGCTCAATAACACGCGGACCAGCAAAACCAATCAATGCGTTGGGCTCAGCAATATTCAAGTCGCCCAGCATGGCGAGCGAAGCGGATACGCCCCCAAACACCGGATCGGTAAGCACCGAGATATAGGGCACACCGGCCTGCTTGAGTTTCTCAAGTGCCGCCGATGTTTTGGCCATTTGCATCAGTGAGAAAAGCGCTTCCTGCATACGTGCACCACCGGAAGCCGCAAAGCAAACCAGCGGAATACCTTCTTCAAGCGCGATAGTGGCCGCTCGGGCAAACTTCTCACCCACTACGGCTCCCATCGACCCACCCATAAAGGTGAACTCAAAAGCAACCGCAATGACCGGCAAACCGTCCAACGTACCACGCATTGCAATCAGCGCATCTTTCTCGCCGGTATCTTTTTGCGCGGCCGCCAAGCGGTCCTTGTACTTTTTAGAGTCGCGGAATTTCAGGCGATCAACAGGTTCAAGCTCTGCCGCGACCTCTTCACGGCCTTCTTTATCCAGGAACCAGTCCAAGCGTTTCCGCGCAGTCAGCCGTAAGTGATGGTCACATTTCGGACAAACACTATGGTGTTTCTCTAACTCAGGAAGATAGAGAACGGCTTCACACTTGGGACATTTACGCCAGAGGCCGTCGGGCACACTGGCACGACGGTCTTTACGCTGGATACGCCCCATGGAGGGCACTATCTTGTCTAACCAGCTCATATCAAAAAGGCTTCCGTTTTACGTCATGCCTGGCAGCGCCAAGCTTGATGAGTGTCGTCAATCAACTTCAGTATAGACGATGAGGGGCAGCGTTAGGCGTCCATTGCGGTGCGCATCTCTGCTAGCACGCTTCTAAGCTGACCAGCGATAATTTCGGGCGTTTCTACATTTTCGGCAATACGGTTTACTAACGCACTACCGACAATCACTCCATCCGCTACGTTAGCCACTTCAGCAGCCGTTACGCCATCGCGGATACCGAAACCAACACATAGCGGCAGGTCGGTCATTTCACGTAGCGGTGCCAGACGTTCAGCGACGTCACCTGCATTTAAGGTTGCCGCACCAGTAACGCCTTTTAGCGAAACGTAGTAAAGGTACCCCTCACCCTGGGCGCATATTGTAGCGGCTCGCGCAGGTGAAGTGGTAGGCGCCACAAGGAAAATTGCTGCTAAATTATGCGCTTTTAACAGCGGACCCAATTCATCGGCCTCTTCTGGCGGCATATCGACCACTAGCACGCCATCAACGCCCACTTTTTCAGCCTGCTCAGCGAAGGCCTCGTAGCCAATACGCTCAATAGGATTTAGATACCCCATTAACACGACCGGAGTTGTGGTATCGGCCTGACGGAATTCAGCCACCATATCCAGCAAGTCGACCAAGCGGGTGCCCTGCTTTAAAGCGCGTTCACAGGCTTTCTGAATAACCGGGCCGTCCGCCATTGGATCAGAAAACGGCACACCAAGCTCAATGACATCCGCACCCGCTTCTACCAGCGCATGCATAAAGCCAACGGTGTACTGTGGCGCCGGGTCGCCCGCCGTAATATAAGGTATCAGAGCCTTGCGGCCCTGCTGCTTGAGTTCAGAAAAGCGCTGATCGATACGGTTCATGCTTGTCCTTAAAAGCGGGCCTTAAAATTCGATACCGTCAATGTTGGCTACGGTCATAATATCCTTATCACCACGGCCTGAAAGGTTAACGACTATATGCTGGTCAGGGCGCATGGTAGGCGCCAGCACCATAGCGTGCGCCAGCGCGTGGGCTGACTCCAAGGCAGGCATTATACCCTCCATCTGCGTCAGTTCTCGAAACGCTTCCAGCACGGCGCTGTCATTAGCGGTGACGTAGCTAACACGACCAACGTCTTTCCAAAGCGCGTGCTCAGGGCCAACGCCCGGATAATCAAGCCCGGCTGAAATGGAGTGTGTATCGGAGACCTGCCCCGCTTCATCAGACATTAAGTAGGTACGGTTTCCGTGCAGCACACCGCGCGGGGCATTCGATGAAAGCGGAGCAGCATGGCGGCCCGTCTCAACACCATCACCTCCGGCCTCAACCCCATACATCGCGACGGCATCGTCTTCAACAAACGGATAAAATAGCCCAATCGCGTTGGACCCACCACCGACACACGCGATCAGCGCATCCGGCAAGCGGCCGATTTGTTCCAGCGACTGGCGGCGTGCTTCACGCCCCACTACCGCATTAAAGTCGCGCACAAGCTCAGGGTATGGATGTGGCCCTGCTACCGTGCCGATAATGTAAAACGTGTTATCAACGTTAGTTACCCAGTCGCGCAGCGCTTCATTCATGGCATCTTTAAGGGTGCGCGTGCCCGATTCTACCGGAATCACTCGCGCGCCCAATAAGCGCATACGGTAGACATTCAGCTTTTGGCGCTGCACGTCTTCAGCGCCCATATACACATCGCATTCAAGACCCAAGCGCGCGGCAACCGTTGCCGTCGCCACGCCGTGCTGCCCGGCACCGGTTTCAGCGATTACCCGTGGTTTGCCGGTTTTTTTGGCAAGCAGTGCCTGGCCGATGGTGTTGTTTACCTTATGCGCGCCGGTATGATTTAAATCTTCGCGCTTTAACCATATTTGCGCACCACCGAGCGTCTCGGACCATCGCTTGGCATGATAAAGCGGCGACGGGCGCCCTACGTAGTGGGCAAGATCATTATCAAATTCGGCCTGAAAAGCAGGATCATCACGCAGGCTTACGTAAATTTTCTCAAGATCTTCCAGGGCGTAGCTCAATGTTTCGGATACAAACCGGCCACCATAAGGGCCAAAATGACCGCGGGCATCCGGCATCCGGGTCAGGTCACTGAATCTGGTCTTGGAAGCCGTGTCAGAAACGGTTCCAGGAACGGTTTCAGAAACAGTATTAGCGCCACCAGTTGCTGAGACAGCCACAGGATACCTCACAAGATTGCCAGAACAGGCAACAATTGAATAAGCGGACATAGAGCGCAGCGTCATAAAAAAAAGACTGCGCGGTGTGTTTAACGGGCGTCGGCTAACGCGACTTGCTGAATAAACAGTGTCATTTTTTCAACGTCTTTACGACCATGCGCTGCTTCAATCCCCCCCGACACATCAACGGCATAAGGCGCCACTTGGTGAACGGCAGAGGCGATATTATCAACCGTTAACCCGCCTGCGAGGATAACAGGTTTTGCCAGTTTTGCGGGGATTCTCGACCAATCAAAGACCTCTCCTGTGCCGCCTGGCGTGCCCGGCCGATAGGCGTCCAGCAGCAGCGCCTGTGCCTGATGATAGTCAACAGCTGCCTGAGATAAATCGATATCGTCACGCATTCGCAGCGCTTTAATCCAGGGGCGTCCAAACTGTGCGCAAAACGCAGGAGACTCATCACCGTGGAACTGAATCATGTCCAGGTACGGTAAGCACTGCTGAATCACGTCAACGGATTGATCAACAAACAACCCTACCCGGGTAACAAAAGCAGGTACTTCACCCGAAAGCGTTTCAAGTTGCTCAAGCGTAATGCTGCGCGCGCTTTTCGGCCACATTACAAAACCCAGCGCATCTGCCCCCAGCATTACGGCTTTTTTAATATCATCACTGCGGGTAAGCCCACAGAACTTGACCCGCGTACGCATGGGGCTAAGCGTCTTCATCTAGCGCCTCCTGAGCGGGATCAGACGTTGTTTTAGCAAATGTCAGTTTACGCCGCGCCGCTATTCTGGGTGTGTCTGGCAGTTCTCGTTCGCCTGTCCACTCCCCGGTAAAGGCGAGCAGGTTAGGCCCTACCGGCTCCATGGGCAAATCAAACCGCTCGTCGTAAATTGAATCAACAAAATGCAGCCCACACGCGGGAGCGGTTACATCACCTTTCTTACGATTCCTTAGCGCCAGCAATCGTTCAATATAACCTTCGTCCTGCGCCCCACGACCTACGCTGACAAGGGCGCCAGCGATATTGCGAATCATGTGATGTAAAAACGCATTGCCCTGAATATCAATGACCACCAGCGGACCAAACCGCTTCACCTCGACAAAATGCATTTGCCGCCATGGCGTTTTGGATTGGCAGCCTGCCGCACGAAAACTTGAAAAGTCATGCTCGCCAACCAGAGCCTGCGCAGCGCGATGCATGGCATCTGCATCCAGAGGATCGCGGCACCACGTTACGTTCGTGCGTTCAAGCACAGGGCGACTGATTTGATTGAGCAGCAAATAACGGTAACGCCTGCCAAGCGCGCCCAACCGGGAATGAAAATCATCCGAGACAGGTTTCACCCAGCGCACGGCTACATCGCGTGGCAAGTTGGTGTTGGCACCAAAAATCCAGGCTTTCTCAGTCCGCTCGGTAGGTGGGTCAAAGTGCGCTATCTGACGCGTGGCGTGAACGCCTGAGTCCGTACGTCCGCTGGCATGTATCTGAACGGGGGCACCGGCCACTTTTGCCAAGGCATCCTCTACGGCGCCTTGAACAGAAGCCGCATGCTTTAAACGCTGAAAGCCGCAAAAACGCGTGCCATCATATTCAATGCCTATTGCCAAACGGCCTTTCAGCGGCCGGGTTTCATCAAAGTGGTAAAACTGGGTCATCAAGCCACGTCATAAAGTTTGAAAGGTTAGCCATTATCCCGACCCTGCGGCTTGAATGCTACCTCTTCAATTTCCCACTCTGCGCCTATCGAGCGAGCTGTGCTTACTTTTTTCAGCGTTTCAGACAGTGTCAGCTCGGGCGCTTCAACCCGCTTGAAGTCCATACCCTTTAATAACAGCGCATCTTCTTGCTGATACAGTCGGCTGCCATGGCCTGCTAAACCTGCTGCCTGACTTTTAGCGTAGTTAGCGCCAAAAGCATCACCCCTCTCGGGTATTACCGTGCCACTTGCGGAACTGCTGAAATGGTCTGATGCGGCACTGCTTGTACGAGCCCCGGAAGATAACGGTATATTACGTATAGAGGCTTGCAGGTCATTACTAACGGCTGGCGATGGTTTGAACACCTGAGGCTCGGCAAGCGACGCGCCCGTCAAATGCGCTTGAGCAACCGGCTCTTCAGCCTCGCGCCACTTTCTACGCCATATTAATCCCGTCAACAGCAGTACCAGCCCAAGGGCAATGAGTGGCCATCGATAACGCTCAATACTACTTAAAACACCACTTGATGGCGCACCGTGTACGTCAGCGATTGGCTGTGCCGCAGCATTCGCCTCAGCCATTAATGGCACAGGAGGAGATGCTTCTACCAACACGCTATTCTCGATGAATTGACTGAGATTATGACGCAGTTCGCTGAGTTCAAGACGAAGCTGCTCGCGCTCTTCATTAGCCGTAAGTAAGCTTGCCTGGCTTTGCTCCAGCTGCTCTGCAAACCCGGCCATGGCGCGAGTCAGCTCGGCTTCTATCTGGGCAGTAGCCAGCTCAGGCGCAGGTGGCGTCTCAACCTCAACGTCCACCGGAATACTCTGAGGCACCGTTGTATTGGCGCGCTGCTCGCCTGCCACCATGACCTGGACAGCGTGAGCCGCCTCATCGGCTGAACGTAGCTGTACTTGCCCTGCTGCGGGCAAGCGCAGTGCCTGGCCCGTTCGCAAGCTATTAATATTGCCTTCAGGAAAGAACTCAGGATTCACCGCTACCAGTGCCAGCATCATCTGCTGAACGCTCGCGCGCTCAGGCTTACTACGCGAGGCAATACGCCACAACGTATCACCCTCTTGCACCCTTACCTCGGCACGTGGAAGAGGCTCTGTCATTTCCGAGCCAGAGCTTGACGCGACGCCGTCAGCTTCCGCTTGGTTCAACGGGTAATTAGCGTAGTCAGCCGGGTCAAAAAGTAACGTGACCGCGTGCTGTTGCTGCCCTTCCGGCGAATCAATGACCAGTAGCAAATCCAACCAAGGCGTTGTTACCGCCTGTGATGAGCGCAGGATAATGCGCCGACTGCCCGCTTGCTCTTGAATCTCGGCATGCACCTGGCGAGCCAAAGGCATCCACTCAAGCCCAGAGGCGACAAACGCTGGCTCATCAGCAACCTGTACGCTTAGCTCGCCTAGCGCGTAGGCGTTTGAGTCAAGCAACGGTAACGAGGCATTTAGCGGGGCTTCCAGCCAGGATTCCACCTCGGCAGGTCCGGCTTCAATTGCCTGCGCAAAAGACGGCACCCCAGCAATCGACAGCAGTGCGATCGTTTTCAAGAAAACGCGATAATTTGAATATTTTTTCGCCACGTTACCCAATCCGTTTTTTTATGGAAACCGCGCTAGCAAGTGCGGTACATACCAACACAGAACGCAAATTATAATTAACACAAATACACAGGTAACGCATGGAGGCGGGTTACTTAATTTAATTTAAAACACTTACAAAAAAACCGGCGCGCAAAAAGCGCCCCGGTTTTGGCTGACGTGCTGCGTTGTTTTACTGTTCGCGCAAAATTTTGAGCATGCGCTTAAGCGGCTCGGCAGCGCCCCACAGCAGTTGGTCACCAACGCTAAATGCCGAAAGGTATTCACCACCCATGTTGAGCTTACGCAAACGCCCCACCGGAATATCCAATGTGCCGGTAGCGGCGGCAGGCGTTAAACCTGCAATGGTGGCGTCTTTATCGTTGGGGATCAGCTTGACCCACTCATTATGCTGAGCGATCCGCTCTTCAATCTCATCCAGAGGCACATCATGTTTCAGCTTGATAGTGAACGCTTGGCTGTGAGAGCGCATGGCACCAATGCGCACGCAAAGACCATCAATCGGCACAGGATTATCGCCAAGACCCAGAATTTTATTGGTCTCAACAAAGCCTTTCCACTCTTCACGGCTCTGGCCGTTTTCAAGCTTGGTATCGATCCACGGCAGTAAGCTACCGGCAAGGGGGGCGCCGAAGTTATCGGTCAGGAAGTCGCCACCACGCATGGCCGCCGTTACCTTGCGGTCAATTTCCAAAATCGCGCTGGAGGGGTCAGCCAGTTCGCTACTAACGCTGTCGCGCAGTTGACCCATTTGATTAAGCAGTTCGCGCATGTGCTTGGCGCCAGAACCGGAAGCCGCCTGATAGGTCATGGAGGTCATCCACTCAACCATATCGGCTTCAAACAGGCCGCCCAAGCCCATCAGCATGAGGCTGACGGTGCAGTTACCGCCGACAAAGGTCTTGGCACCTTTGGCAAGCTGCGCATCAATGACCTTACGGTTAACCGGGTCAAGCACGATGGTAGCTTCATCCTCCATGCGTAGCGTGCTGGCGGCATCAATCCAGTAACCCTGCCAGCCATTTTTACGCAAGTCACCATAAACTTGCTTGGTGTAGTCACCGCCTTGGCAAGTAATAACAACATCCAACGCTTTCAATTCTTCAAGAGCAAACGCATCTTTTAACGCAGGTACGTCTACGCCGATGTCGGGACCAGGCTGGCCTACTTGGGAGGTGGTGAAAAAGACCGGCTCAATGCCATTAAAATCACCATCTTCCTGCATGCGCTGCATCAGCACAGAACCCACCATGCCACGCCATCCTACGAAACCGACTTTCAACATGCGAAGTCCTCCAGCAAAGAATGAGACATATATTATACACAAAACTTATAAATAACGTCGGCCACTCTTTGAGTGGCCGAGGCATCACACTTTTAATATCAAATAGTTAGCACGCTTTATAGCGCATTTAACTTTTTGCAAAGGCCGCCAGTACCGCATCGCCCATTTCAACCGTCGAAACACGGCGCGTTCCTTCTGCGGCGATATCCGCCGTGCGCAGGCCGTTATCCAGAACGCTCCCCACCGCGGCTTCAATGCGTTCGGCCATGGCCGTTTCATTCAACGAGTAGCGCAGCATCATGGCAACCGACAGCATCATGGCGAGCGGATTGGCAATGTTTTGCCCAGCGATATCCGGCGCACTTCCGTGGCAAGGCTCATACATACCTTGGCCGCTTTCATTCAGCGAGGCCGAAGGCAGCATACCGATGGAGCCGGTAAGCATGGCAGCGGCGTCAGACAAAATATCGCCAAACATATTGCCGGTCACAACGACATCAAACTGTTTCGGGGCACGTACCAGCTGCATCGCGGCATTATCTACGTACATATGCGAAAGCTCGACGTCCGGGTACTCTGGCGCCAAACGCTCCATCACTTCACGCCACAAAATGGTAACTTCCAGCACGTTAGCCTTATCTACCGAGCAGAGTTTTTTGCCACGCTTTTGGGCCATTTCAAACGCGACGCGGCCGATGCGCTCAATCTCACTTTCGGAATAAATGTAGGTGTTATAGCCCACACGCTCCCCGTTACGCTCCTCAATACCCCGCGGCTGGCCGAAGTAAATGCCGCCGGTCAATTCACGCACAATCATGATATCCAAGCCTGCCACCAATTCAGGTTTCAGGCTGGAGGCGCTGGCCAGCTGCGGGTAAAGCATGGCCGGGCGCAGGTTGCCAAACAAGCCCAGATTCTTGCGCAGGCCCAACAAACCTTTTTCAGGGCGCTTGGAAAGGTCTTCGATCTTGTCCCATTTGGGGCCACCCACCGCAGCGAGCAGAATCGCACTGGCCGCCTTGGCTTTTTCAAGCGTTTCAGCAGGCAGTGGGTCGCCATGCACATCGTAAGCCGAGCCGCCGACCAATGCTTCTTCAACGTCAATATCCAAACCCGCTTCCTGGCACGCTTTTAGCAAACGCGCAGCTTGGGCAGCAATCTCTGGGCCAATACCGTCGCCGGGTAATAGAAGCACCTTATGGGTCATGTTAAATCCTTAATAGAGAGTCAGCACGGCTTACCGCCGCTTAGCGCGGTGCAATGGAGTTGCACCGCGCTATGTATGTCTTTTTAACTATTCTGAATGACGCTTATGCGGCTGTATCAGGCAGGCTGACGGAACAACCAGGGCCGAGCATCTTTGTGTTTTTGCTCAAAGGCACGGATCGCCTCTTCGTCCTGCAGCGTGATGCCGATATCGTCCAGTCCATTGAGCAGGCAGTGCTTGCGGAACGCGTCCACTTCAAACTCAAGAATTTCGCCGCTCGGCGTGATGACCCGCTGGTTCTCCAAGTCGATATCCAGCTGATAACCTTCATTAGCATCAACGCCTGTAAACAGGCGATCCACTTCTTCTTCGCTTAACGTGATCAGCAAGATGCCGTTTTTAAACGCGTTATTGTAAAAAATATCTGCAAAGCTTGGCGCAATGACTACTTTAAAACCAAAATCTTCCAGTGCCCACGGCGCATGTTCACGCGAGCTTCCACAGCCAAAGTTGCGCCGAGCTAGCAACACCTCAGCCCCCTTAAAACGCGGCTGGTTCAGCACGAAATCGGGATTAAGCGGGCGATTGGAGCAATCCTGCCCCGGCTGACCTTCATCTAAATAACGCAGCTCATCAAACAGGTTAACGCCAAAGCCGGTTCGTTTGATTGATTTCAAGAACTGCTTGGGAATAATTAGATCGGTATCGACGTTAGCGCGATCAAGCGGGGCAACCACGCCTTCAAAACGAGTAAACTTTTTCATGGTTTAAGCCTCCTGGGCGTGGGTAGCATCGTTGGCGGATAAACTGCGCACATCAACAAAGTGGCCAGCAATCGCAGCTGCTGCCGCCATGGCAGGGCTCACCAGGTGCGTACGACCACCGTACCCTTGGCGTCCTTCGAAGTTGCGGTTGGAGGTCGATGCGCAGTGCTCGCCTGCACCCAATTTATCAGCATTCATGGCCAGACACATGGAGCAGCCCGGCTCGCGCCACTCGAAACCAGCGTCGATGAAGATTTTATCCAGCCCTTCCGCTTCTGCCTGGCGTTTCACAAGGCCAGAACCCGGCACCACCATGGCAAGCTTAATGGAACCTGCCACTTTATTGCCTTGAGCCACCTTGGCAGCCTCACGCAAATCCTCGATACGCGAGTTAGTACACGAACCAATAAACACTTTATCGAGCTTGATATCAGTAATTTTTTGGTTAGCGTGCAAGCCCATATATTCAAGCGCGCGAGCATGGCTGCGCTGCACAGTTTCATCCTGCGAGGCGTGCGGGTCTGGCACATGCCCGGAAATACCTGTCACCATCTCGGGGCTGGTTCCCCAACTGACCTGCGGTTCGATATCTTCGGCCTTCAGAGTCACTACTTTGTCGAACGTGGCATCGTTATCTGATACCAGTTGACGCCAGTCAGCCACCGCAGCTTCCCACTGCTCGGCGGTCGGCGCAAAGGGGCGCTTGGCTAGGTAATCAATCGTCGTGTCGTCCACAGCAATCAACCCGACCCGGGCACCCGCTTCAATCGCCATGTTGCACACGGTCATACGGCCTTCCATGGAGAGTGACGCGATAGCGCTGCCCGCAAATTCGATAGCGTAGCCCGTACCGCCTGCTGTACCGATCTTGCCGATAATGGCCAGTACCACATCTTTTGCGGTCACGCCGAGGCCAAGTTCCCCCTCAACGCGCACCTGCATGTTCTTCATTTTTTGTGCCAACAGGCATTGAGTCGCCAATACGTGCTCAACTTCAGACGTACCGATACCGTGAGCCAGCGCGCCAAAAGCACCGTGAGTGGCCGTATGGGAGTCACCGCAAACGACGGTCATGCCGGGTAACGTGGCGCCTTGCTCTGGCCCAACCACGTGCACGATTCCCTGGCGGGGGTCGTTAATTTTAAACTCTTCAATTCCGTACTCAACGCAGTTGTCGTCAAGCGTCTGAACCTGAATCAACGACACCGGGTCTTTAATGCCGCTATTGCCTTCGGCGCGCTCTTTCGTAGTCGTTGGGACGTTGTGATCCGGTGTTGCCAGGTTAGCATCCAAGCGCCACGGCATACGTTTGGCCAAGCGCAACCCTTCAAACGCTTGCGGAGAGGTCACTTCGTGAAGTAGTTGGCGGTCAATGTAGATCAGCGCCGTGCCGTCATCGCGCTGCTTCACCAAGTGCTGGTTCCAGAGTTTGTCGTAAAGGGTTTGACCTGACATGTGGCTCTCCTGGGCAAGCGCCCTGCTAGTTCGGTATCGCAGCCTCTACGTGCTGCTTAACGTGACGATGCAGCCAGTGTTACGCGTAGCGATCATAAAAGCAATTCATGTTATTTATAGGTATGATTCCATACTGGAATACATAAATACTGACCACACAATAGTGAGCACCACGTGGATACCCAGAGCCTACAGGCGTTTTTAGCCGTTGCTGAAACACAAAGCTTCTCGCGCGCTGCCGAGCAGCTTTATCTCACGCAGCCAGCGGTTAGCAAACGTATTGCCACGCTGGAGACCCTGGTGGGCACGCGGCTGTTTGACCGTATTGGCAGGCGTATTTCGCTTACTGAGGCAGGCCATTTATTACTGCCACAAGCCAAGCGAATTCTGTTAGCGGTAGAAGATAGCCGCCGAGCGCTCGCGAATCTTTCTGGCCAGGTGGGTGGCCGATTAACGCTGGCTACCAGCCACCACATTGGCTTACACCGCCTGCCACCTGTTTTAAAAAACTACACCCAGCGCCATCCAGAAGTAGAACTAGACCTGCATTTTCTGGATTCAGAGTTTGCCTACCAGGGCGTGCAGGATGGCACCCTGGAAATGGCCGTGGTGACGCTCGCTCCTCACCCTGTTGAGCAATTAAACGTGGTGAACCTTTGGCATGACCGGCTATGTTTTGTTTGCGCGCCCGACCACCCGCTAGCTCACGCCTCTATCCTTAGCCTTGAAGCACTTTGTCACTATAAATGTGTTCTACCTAGCGCCAAAACATTTACCCGTACATTGATTGAGCAACGTTTTGCCAAGGCGGGCCTGTCTCTACAGGTCAGTATGGCTACCAACTATTTGGAAACATTAAAGATGATGTGCAGTGTTGGGCTTGGGTGGAGCCTACTGCCTGAGGGGATGATTACTAGTGAGCTGGTCGAGCTGAAAATAGATACACCGCCCATCTACAGGCCGCTCGGCTACTTGGTGCATACCAATCGGACACTTTCCAACGCCGCGATAAAAATGATTGAGGCGCTGGAAGCGACGAAAACGATGCATCATGGATAACCAGGTATATTTTATCCTTTTAGGTTCAGCAGAAAATTTATCGCAATGATGTATCTAACCACTTGCGACTACAACTCATCCTGAGTTCGACCAACTTTATGACCAACTTACCTACCTATTGCTTCTTAAAAGCACATACTTCACATCAAGGCATATAACTTACAATTAAACTTAACCACTAATACATAACCATTAGAACCTTCAATCCCTACCTTTAACCACTCTCTTAAACCTTATCTTTTAAATTCAATTTTCTATAAAAAAATTTGAAAAATACTCAATATCTTAATCATACATAAAGGAAAATAATTAAAAAAAATAATACCTCAACACTCATCAATACTACTTAGACGTTCGACATTATGACCTATTATTACCGGCTTCAATATCAACATTTATCCTGGTTCAACCTATTAGATACTCCTATACACTGAATATACACGTTTTTCTTAGCAATAGCGTTTGCTACTACGCCTCAGTGTAGGAATAACACTATGCACGGTCATCCTCGCGCCTTATTACCCATTTACTTACTCGCTTGTTTAAGCGTAGATACGGTGTATGGGCAAACCACTATAAATGCACAGCGGGAAGCCTTGGTTTTAGAAGCACGCCATGGAGCACCTGGGCCTTCAATTGATGGCTTACAATCCCTTTATTATCGAACACAAAACAGTCGTGTACGGGAGGATTTGATAGCTCTGCTGGTACGTGCGACAAGGTATGAAGACGCGCTGGCAGTTTGCTCAGCGTGTCAACCCCAGGATTACAGCGACTCTGAACTTGCCAACCTAGGCGGTGCAGCGCGTAGTGCAGGTGATTACCCTAAAGCGCTCTCGCTATTTCAATCGCTTACCTATCGCAGCCCTGCCTATGCAGAAGGTTGGCTTGGGCAAGCGTTAGTTCACACCGACATGGCTAATTATACCTTGGCCGATATCGCCTTACAGCAATATAGCCAAGTGGCAGGCACGACGACCGCCGGCTTGGAAGCCAAAGGCTATTTGGCCGCAAAAACAATGAATGCCGTTCAAGAGCTACAGGTTCGGCAAGCACTGGTAGAGCAAGACCCCGCCAATACCAGCGAGTTACAGGCACTCTACCGCTTGGCAGTGGGTTTAGGCGCCAGCTCCGCCGCCCGTAACATCATGCAGGACAACCCAACGGTTTTCTCTGAAAGTGACCGCCTTTGGCTTATCTACTACGAAGCAGTTACTGATATACGCTTGGGCATTCATACGGATCAGCCTCCCAGAACTCGCAGTGGCTTGGCCCAGTTAAACCAGGTACTGGATTCACCAGCGGTCCCCCAGGAATTAGTCAAGCTTGCCGAATATGACAAAGTCGTCGCACTTGCCCAGCTAAGGCACTTCTCCGAAGCGGAGGTCCTCGCCGTTAGGCTCCAACATCAGCATGGCCCGTTGCCAAGTTACGTGAGCCGGGCCAGCGCGTATGCCTTGAATGGCCTGGGCCGCCCTGACGAAGCCATTGCGCTTTACGAAGGCCTGATACAACAAACCCCTCAGCGTGGCTCTGACCCTGATGATCCGCTTAACGAAGGGCTCTTTTATAGCTATACCGACGCTCAGCGTTTTCGTGATGCTGATCGACTGTTGGCTTCCTGGCGTGCGAGCGAACCCGAACAGCGCTGGGATTTCACTCAGACCACGCGTATCAATAACCCAAACTATCAAAAAGTCCTGCTACTTGACGTGTTGCTTACTGCCTGGCGTGGTCAAGCTGGCTTGGCCAGCGAACGCTTGGCCAATTATCAAGACCAGGCACCTGGCGACCCTTATCTTTGGCAGGTTAAAGGTGACCTTGAACGAGACCGAGGCTGGCAACGAAAAGCGGAAGTATCTTACCTACGCGCGACAGAGCTACTTTCCCCAGACCAGCAAGACGCAGCCCGCCATGGGATGCTGCTGGCCAACCTGGAGCGCGGGCAATGGAAAGGCACTACAACGGCCGCCGCGCAAGAGATCGCCGAAGCCAAACCCAGCGCAACCCGGGATGAGCTAGTACGAACGTTGCGTGAGCTACGTGCACCACAGCTGACTAGCTCGGTAACGCGTAGCGAGGGGCAAGGTAGCGGCACCCAAGCCTCGCGGGAATGGCGCTATGACGTGCTTTTGGAAGGACCACGTAATACAAGCGGCTCCCGCGCATTTGCACAACGCATCGGTCAGTATGGGAAATTTGATGACACAAACCTTTACGCAGCCTACGACATAGCGGGTTATGAGTGGAACTTACACCCAGCGACCATAAAATTTGCCACCGGGCACGGTGCCCAACTTAACAATAACTTTATGGCCTCGGTTGAGTTGCGCTACGCCGCTTCAGACCACCTAACCACCACGCTGGGCATCGAACTTAACACACCAGACACTCCTTTACGGGCGTTGCGTGACGGCATTAATGCCGACCGATATCGCGGAGAGATCGCCTATCGTCATGATGAGCGCGGCGCAGGAGCGATCGGCCTGATGGTGACCGACTTTGAAGACAACAATCTGCGCCAATCTGTCTATGGCTACTGGAACCAAACACTCTATCATCTTGATCGCTGGCAAATTAACGGTGAAGTGTATACCACCACGTCACGCAACGATGAGGTTGAGGCCAGCTACTTCAACCCACGTCGAGACGCCAACCTCGGTGGTGTTTTATCACTAAATTATGAACTCCCCCTCGATTATAGACAGTCGTTTATTCAGACCCTATCGCTAGGCTCCGGACGCTACTGGCAAGAAGACAATGGCAGCGAAAACACCTGGTCGCTGGGTTACGAGCATCAGTGGCAATTAGCACCCACGTTCAATATTGAATATGGCATTTTCAGAGAAAGATCCGTTTACGACGGCACCCCTGAATATGACAACCGCATTGAGGCCAGCTTTATATGGAGGTTCTTATGAAACATTGGCATGTTTTTGTAATTAGCGCTGCCTTGCTGGCCATGCTAAGCCTTCAAAGTGCCCACGCAGCCCGGGTGTCCGGTGATTACGTGGTTATCAGCTATCATGACATTGTTGATACGGCGGTTACCCCCGATTTACCCATCTACTCACAAACCATTACCCGAAGCCGTTTAATTGAGCACTTTAACCTGCTGGCAACAGGCGGCTACCATCCTGTTAGCCTTCAACAAATTATCGACGCCAAGGCTGGTGGGCCGCCGCTCCCCGAAAAGGCCGTACTGCTTACCTTTGATGATGGGTACCGCAGCTTTTATGACATCGTTTTTCCGCTACTCAAACTCTATAACTTTCCGGCTATTCAAGCGGTGGTGGGAAGCTGGATGGATGTTCCCGCCGGCGGGCAAGTTCCCTATGGCAATACAACCTTGCCTCGCGAACGTTTCTTAACCTGGGAGCAGGTCCGAACGCTTGATGAATCGCCCTTGGTCGAAATTGCCTCGCATACCTACCGCCTACACTATGGCGTTAAGGGAAACCCGATGGGTAACGAGCAAGCCGCCTCTGTCACCAGCATCTGGGACCCCCAAACCGGCTATGAAAGTGAAGCCACCTATCTTCAAAGAATTCACGACGACATGGCGCGAACCCGGCAGCAGTTTCAAACGCATTTGGGTCGCTCTCCTCGCATAATGGTGTGGCCTTACGGTGCCTATAGCAAAGCAACGCTGGATATCGCTGGCGAATACGGGATGACGTACACCTTTAGCTTGCTAAGTGCGCCCAATCAACTCAACGATGCCATGCGAACTATTAACCGCTACCTCATTGACCAGGAAACTGGCCTTCAAACCATTGATGAAATACTGTCTGATCGCGTATGGCAGCCCGAAGAACTCCGTATCGTCCACGTTGATTTGGATTACGTTTTTGATGAAGACCCCGTGCAGCAAGAACGAAACCTCGACAGGCTGATTGAACGAATTTTTAACTACGGAATTAGCACCGTTTATTTACAAGCATTTGCAGACCCAGATGGCAACGGCGTCGCCGATGAACTCTACTTCCCTAATCGTCATTTACCGGTAAGAGCCGACCTTTTCAACCGAGTCGCCTGGCAGCTTAAAAAACGTGCTGAGGTAAAAGTCTATGCCTGGATGCCCGTTCTCTCATTTGATCTTGGTGACGGACACCGCTATGTCACCGATGTCAGAACGGGTGCCGAGAACCCCGGCCAATACCGCCGACTCTCACCCTATGTAGAAGATAATCGTCGTATTATCCGTGAAATTTATCAAGACCTCGGGCGGCTGACGAAATTCGATGGCCTGATCTTTCACGATGATGCTTTTCTCACCGACTTTGAAGATAACAATCCCGAAGCACTGTCCGCCTATGCACAGGTTTCTCTGCCTGCTGATGTGGCCTCGATCAAGAACGATGACAACCTGATGGATCTATGGACTCGGCATAAGACCCAGTTCTTGACAAATTTTACTGACGAACTGACACAAGCCGCTGACTACTACCGCCAAGCCGACAACAAAGTATTCACAACGGCGCGCAACCTTTATGCAGGCACGATAATGAACCCAGAAAGCCAGCTGTGGTTCTCCCAGGATATCCAAAATTTCGCAGAGAGCTACGACTTTGTTGCCGTCATGGCCATGCCCTATATGGAAGAAGCAGACAACCCTAACGAATGGCTGCGGGCGCTGGCGCAACGCTCACTTTCTCAGGTTAATGCCAATCAGTTGGTCTTTGAATTACAGACCCAGGATTGGCGCACCCAAACCCCGATCCCCAGCGCGGAAATCGCTGAATGGATACGTTTGCTGCGCGAAGAAGGCATCAAACATATCGGTTACTATCCGGACGATTTTATTCAAAGCCATCCTGAAATCAGTGTTATTAAGCCCGCCTTCTCCATTGGACGTCGCTTTAGGGCTCTCCCATGAACATACTCGACTACTTAGCCATGTTCACGCTTGGTTACCCGAGCCTAATGGCAACCATCTGGATTTGTGGCGGCATCTACTTTTATGTGCATTGGGAACGTAAGCAGCCTTGGCCCGATACGTTTGAATGGGATGAAAACGCGCCTTCAGTCACGGTGTTGCTGCCCTGTTATAACGAAAGCGCTAATGTCGATGAAACTGTTCATCATCTTTTCAAGCAAAACTATCCGCACATAGAAGTGGTTGCCATTAATGATGGTAGCAATGACAACACCGGTAGTCGGCTTGAAGCGCTCGCGGTTGAGTATCCTGGGTTAAAAGTGCTGCACCAACCCAACCAGGGTAAAGCTAGCGCTATGAATCATGGGTTGGGTGAGGCAACGGGCGAGATCATTGTGGGCATTGATGGAGATGCCATTCTCGATTACGACGCTATTAGCTACATGATGGGGCATTTTATAAGCAGCCCTAAAGTAAGCGGCGTCACCGGCAACCCTCGCGTGAGAACCCGTTCAACGGCTATTGGCAAAATACAAACCGGCGAATTTTCCGCGATTATCGGTCTTATCAAACGAGCCCAGCGTATCTACGGCATGGTGTTTACCATATCCGGTGTTATCTGTGCATTTAGACGCACGGCTCTGGAGAAAGTCGGCGGCTGGAACACCGATATGATTACCGAAGATATCGACATTAGCTGGCGTTTGCAGCTGGTAGGCGGCCATGTCCGCTACGAGCCACGCGCCATGTGCTGGGTGCTGATGCCTGAAACGCTGCGCGGGCTTTTTAAGCAGCGGCTGCGCTGGTCCCAAGGTGGTGGAGAAGTCGTTTTGCGTTATTTCTCTCAAACCATTCGCTGGAGGAATCGGCGCTTCTGGCCATTGATGCTGGAATATATCGTCAGTGTGGTCTGGTGCTACTCGGTGATCGCTTTACTTATCGCCTGGCTTATTTCCCTGGCGGCTCAGCCCACGGCTTGGCCGATCACAACACAGACATTCTCATATTTTGGCAGCCTTCTTATCGCGATTAGCTTTATCCAATTTACCGTCAGTTTTTATATCGACAGTCGCTACGACAAACAGATATTTCGCTGCGTTTATTGGAGCATTTGGTACCCATTTGCCTACTGGATGATCAATATGGCGACCGTTGTTATTGCCTTCCCAAAAGCCATCATGCGCCAACAAGGAAGGCTTGCGACCTGGACCAGCCCAGACCGAGGAGAGCCCTTCCATGAACAATAAACTCGTGCCTATCATTATTGATAACCCTTCCCAACGAGGCTGGGGCTACCGTATCCGCGACCTCCTTATTACGGCTGCCACACTTATTTTATGGCTACTCGTGCTGGCAAGGTTATACACCTTCTTTGTTATTGAAGAGGCCATTCTGGAACAACTTTATGGCTCCCTTATGATCAAAGTCGTCGCCTCTGGATTTGTCGTTACCTTTCTGCTTTTTCATTGCTGGGCGGTTTACAACCAATACCTGTATACCCGCATTGTGAAACACCATTAACATTACGCGCAATCATCAACACTTCGTCTGATGAATATAAATTACTAATAGTGGCTTCAATCTCAGCGCCTAATGTGGATCTATATAATCGTTGAGCAACGTTATCCGCTCTAGTGGTGACCAATACGTGCTTTAACGTGGAACCCTGTTTTGCCAGCTGCTCTTTAACCAAAGGGAGTGAATTTTCGATTAAATTTTTCCCAACCCCTTTACCTTGACGATTTGGCAATACTGCCAATTGCTCTAACTCCAGAACCGCCTCCGGGCGGAAGCCGCTTTTTTGCATCCAAACAATATATCCAATAACGCTACACTCCTCCTCTACGACAAAGCAAAGAAATCGAGGAGAGGCACTGAGACTGCATTCCAACCATTCATACGAATGCGTTTGGCGAGGAAATGCCAGTGAATGGACGCTTGCAGCTTCGTCTAAATCAGCGATGTTCATTGACCTTATTTTCATTAAAAACCTCATCAATTTATTGATAGCATATCGGCTGCGACTAGCCTTTCAGCACCAACCCTATTAGCCTGCTAATTCACTTTAAGGGTTTAGCATGCAAGAAACGACTTTTCGGCAGCGCTTGGCGGGTGTGCTGATTCTGCTTGGGTTGATCGCACAGGTTCTTGGGTTTACCGGTCTGATAAACACGGCGCACGCAGTGAGCTATTTGTTGTGGCTCGCCGTGATATTGCTGTGGAAGGACATTCCCAAGCGCTCACGTTTTCAGGCCGGCGTGTTGATGGTTTTGGGCATATTAATGCTGCTGGTGGCGCGTTTTTATTACCATGACCACGTGGATTGGCCCGCAATGCTGCAGGGCAATGCCTTTGTAGTGGCCATGCTGGTAGGCGTCAGCTTTATTTCCCTAGTAGGTAAACAGCAAGGGCGAAAAAAAGCGCCTGGCAAACGCTTAACGGGCAGTGGCGGCGTATTACGTACCTGGCTTGGCGTGCATTTTCTGGGCACGATTTTGAATATATCGACCGTTATTATGGTCGGTGACCGACTGGCACGAACGGCTCCTTTAACGATTCCACAGTACCTGGCATTGAATCGAGGGCTGTCAAGTGCCGCGCTGTGGTCACCGTTTTTTGCTTCCATGGGAATAGTGATCGCACTCGCACCACAGATGCAGTACTCCTACGTGGCACTCTTTGGATTCCCATTAGCAATGATTTCCGGGTTGCTAACGACGCTTGAACTTGGCCGCCGATTTGATTTACGTGAGGTGTATGGCTTTTCTCTGGCACCGCGCAGCCTACTAATGCCCGTGATCATGGCCTTGTTGGTCATGGTGTTTCATTTCTGGCTAACGCCCAGACTCTCAATTGTTGGCATTATTACCTTTTTGATCCCGGCCGTTGCCTTGATCTATAACCTGCGCGAAGGCACCGGCTATACGTTGTGGCGTGTTCGCCAACACACCACCACACGCCTCCCGGCCATGCGAGGAGAAGTCTCACTGTTTTTAGCGGCTGGGCTTTTTACGCTGGGGCTTTCAGCGCTTGTGGCTGCCGTAGCGGGCAACGATTGGACGCTATTCGAAACCTTTGGCGCACAGCAAGGCATGATGAGTTTTCTCAGCATTGTGCTGAGTGCGCTGGTGGGGCTCCACCCGATTATTGGGGTATCGGTGCTGGCCTCCATCGTAAGTTTGCACGGTGGAGAGCACACTCTGTTTGCGTTTGTCTGTTTATGTTCATGGGCCGTGGGCACCAGCGTCGGGCCTTTATCAGGGATTAACCTGAGCCTTCAGGGCCGCTACGGGATCAACGGTTACCACATGATGAAAAACAATCTTTTTTATGCAACGGTGATGAGTCTACTTTCGCTAGCCTCAATCACTGCGATGAGCTATCTGGTGACGTAGCTCCCCGCCTATTGCATCACACAGAATTACCAACGGAACAGGGGCAACCCCCTTCGGTGAGCCCCTGCTCTGACCACCCAACTGACTAGATTGAGCTACTGACGCGTCCTCCCTGCCCACACCATTTTACAGTGGTTAGAGAAATGCTCAGGTTTCGATAACCTTACTCGGAAACCGATAAAAGTAGCGGTGACCACATTGATGGCAAGGCTCAAGGCGCGCCACATGGGGCAGCATTACCTGAGTATCACAGTGGACACAGGCCATCAGGCCTGGTGCCGCCATTTCACCTTCGCAATAATCTGCCCGAGCTGCCTCAAGATCCTCATCAAAGCGTTCACGCTCTACAATGCTTCGATCTGCGATGGAAAGTAGTGACTCCGCAACGCGACGAGAAAGCCCACTGATATCCACGCCCAACCAGGTAGCGACCTGCATCCCGGTATCTGCCAGGTAGTGGCGCATATCTTTTAAGTCGCGCTCAACCCAAGCACGCAGCAGGGCCAGCTCATCTTTCGTGTACTCTTCAAGCTCCTCTTCAAAAGCGACTGCGTCGTCTAAATCCTTTTGCAGATTGTCCCAGGTTAAGTCATTTGCGCCATGCTGCATGCGCTCCAGCAAGCGCTCATAGCCTTCGCGCAAGCGGTGGTCATTGTGTTGTTCACTCATGATGCCTCTCCTTTTGTCGACGCAGGTGTTTCCTATCATCAGCTTGCCGTTCAAGGATACCCCTTCATAGGATACAATCGACACTACTTATCTGACAGTCGTCATCTACCATTCACTTTGCGCCCTATTGGGCGAATACGCCAAGGCATTAAAAAAACCGATGGACGCACACTATAGCCCTCGTGAAATTGAACGTGACGCCCAGCAGTACTGGGACAATCATCAGTGCTTCAAAGCAGTAGAAGACGCGAATCGCGAGAAGTTTTACTGCCTATCCATGTTCCCCTACCCCAGCGGCAAGCTGCATATGGGCCATGTGCGTAACTATACTATCGGCGACGTCATTTCACGTTTCCAGCGCATGCAGGGTAAAAATGTGATGCAGCCCATGGGCTGGGACGCTTTTGGCATGCCTGCGGAAAATGCAGCGATCCAAAACCAGGTACCGCCTGCGGAATGGACGTATCAAAACATTGATTACATGCGCAACCAGTTGAAAGCGCTAGGCTTTGCCTACGACTGGAGCCGCGAATTCGCCACCTGCGATACCAGCTACTATCGCTGGGAACAGTGGTTCTTTACCAAATTGGTCGAGAAAGGCCTGGTTTACAAGAAGATGTCCACAGTGAACTGGGACCCGGTTGATCAGACCGTACTTGCCAATGAGCAGGTCATTGACGGCCGCGGCTGGCGCTCAGGTGCGCTGGTTGAGCGTAAGGAAATTCCGCTGTGGTTCTTGAAGATCACCGACTACGCCGATGAGCTTTTGACCGACCTGGACAAAGTAGAATGGCCTGAACAGGTCAAAACCATGCAGCGCAACTGGATTGGTAAATCTCGTGGCGTTGAGCTGACGTTTGATATCGAAGCGGCAGACGGTAGCGCGGCTGAACCACTAGCCGTTTACACCACTCGCCCGGATACACTGTCAGGGGTTACCTACGTCGCGGTAGCCGCTGGCCACCCGCTTGCCAAACAGGCGGCAGAACAAAACACAGCGCTGGCAGCCTTCTGTGAAGAGTGCGTCAAAGGCGGCACCTCAGAAGCTGAAATGGCCACTAAAGAGAAACTTGGCATGGCCACCGGCCATGTAGCCATTCACCCGCTGAGCGGCGCTAAAGTTCCGGTGTTTGTGGCCAACTTTGTACTTATGGAGTTCGGCACCGGCGCTGTCATGGCAGTACCTGCCCACGACCAGCGCGACTGGGAGTTCGCCACCAAGTACGGTGTCGATATTAAACCTGTTATTGCCGATGAAAACGGCAATACGCCCGACCTTTCCGAAGCCGCGTATATTGAGCATGGTGCGCTGATCAATTCCGGTGAGTTCGATGGCTTGGAGTTTGAGCAGGCCTTTGACGCGATTGCCGCAAAACTTGCCGAAATGGGCCGTGGCGAGGTTAAAACCAACTATCGCCTGCGCGATTGGGGTGTTGCCCGCCAGCGGTATTGGGGCGCGCCGATTCCGGTTAAATACGGCCCGGAAGGCCAGACCGTTCCGCTGACCGATGAAGAGCTCCCGGTATCACTTCCCATGGAAGTGACGGTTGACGCCTCCGGCTCACCGCTCAAGAAAATGCCTGAGTTTTCCGACCTAGGCGATGGTTGGGTGCGCGAAACCGATACGTTTGACACCTTTATGGAGTCCTCCTGGTACTTTGCGCGCTTCTGCTGCGCCGATAATCATGACGCCATGCTGGACGATCGCGCCAACTACTGGTTACCGGTCGATCTTTATATCGGCGGTATCGAGCACGCCATTTTGCACCTGCTATACGCACGTTTCTTCCATAAGCTGATGCGCGACTTTGGCCTGGTTGATTCTGATGAGCCCTTCCAGCAGTTGCTTACGCAAGGCATGGTCATCGCAGAAACCTACTATCGCCATACCGATAACGGCGGCAAACAGTGGTTCAACCCGGACGATGTCGACGTTCAGCGTGATGAGAAAGGCCGTCCGCTAAGCGCTGTCCTGATAAGTGATGGTCAGCCGGTTGAGATGGGCGGCATCGAAAAAATGTCCAAGTCGAAAAATAACGGTGTTGATCCGCAATCGATGATCGATAAGTTCGGTGCTGATACCGTTCGCTTGTTCATGATGTTTGCGGCGCCGCCCGAGCAGTCGCTGGAATGGTCTGACTCAGGTGTTGAAGGTGCGCACCGCTTTATCAAGCGCATTTGGCGCCAAGTGAGCGAGCATCTTGAAGCCGGCACACCGGGTGAGCTGAAGGTTGATGCGCTTAATGATGACCAAAAAACACTGCGTCGAAAAACGCATGAAACCATCAAGAAAGCCAGCGACGATATTGGCCGCCGCACCACCTTTAATACCGCTATCGCAGCAGTCATGGAGCTTTCCAACGCGCTTGGAAAGTTTAATGACACCTCTGAGCTTGGTTTAGCGGTTAGCCGTGAAACGCTGGAAGCATGTGTCTTGCTGCTTTCCCCAATCACTCCACACGTGTGCCATCAGTTGTGGCAGAACCTGGGGCATGCAGAACCCGCTATTGAAGTGCAGTGGCCAGTGCTTGACGAAGCAGCGCTTACTCGCGATAGCATTGAACTTGTCGTGCAAGTAAACGGTAAGTTACGTGCACGCCTGGAAGCACCGGCTAGTGCAGATAAAGCAGCCATCGAGAAACTGGCGATGGAAAACGAAAACGTCCAGCGCCACTTGGAAGACAAAACGGTCCGTAAAGTGATTGTCGTGCCAGGCAAGCTGGTAAACATTGTGGTAAGCGGATGAATCGACGCACATTTTTGACAACCAGCATCGCCGCTTCAGCGGCGGTGCTACTCAGCGGTTGCGGCTTTCATCTGCGCGGCCATGGCGCTATGCCCAGCCTGCCCGCGCTGACGCTGGAAGGGGACATTAATAGCACCACTGCCCAGCAGCTACGTGCACGCCTGACACAGTTAGGAACGGAGATTAGACCTGACGCGCCTTGGCGCGTCACGTTAGGCCCCCCTTCCTTACTGGAGCGACGCATTGGTAGCGATAGTCGCGCCAGCCGTGAACACGAGCTGGTGCTGAGTACAACGCTCTCGGTCCAACAGCGTCAGACCAATGCATATGCGCTTAACGGCAGTAACGTATCTGTCAGCAGAACCATCCGTGTTAACGATGATGATTTGCTCAATCGTGAAACCTTGTTCAATGAAGCAGAGCAATCGCTTGCGCGGGAGCTAGCACAACGTATTGTGGAACGCTTGGTTAACATTAAGGGTGTTGAGTGAAGGTTTTTGCCGACCAATTGCCGGGGGCCTTAAGTAAAGCGCTGCCTAAGGTCGTCATCGTAGCGGGCGATGAGCCGCTCCAGCACCGCGATGCCTGTGATGCAGTACGTGCCGCCGCGCGCCAAGCCGGTATTGAAGAGCGCGAAGTACTGGACATAGATGCCAACTTTGCCTGGGGCCGCTTACTGGAGGCCGCCAGCAACCTTTCATTATTTGCAACCAGCAAGTTGATGGAAGTTCGCTTGGGCACCCACAAACTGGGCCAGGAAGGCAGCAAAGCACTAGCGCAGTACGCTGAAACCATCACAAACAGCGACGACATGCTGCTGCTCAGCATGGGTAAGCTGGATGGCAAACAGCAGAAAAGCGTCTGGTTTAAAGCCCTTGATAAGCATGGTTTGTTTGTCCCCGTATGGCCCGTAGATAATTCTCGCTTGGGCTACTGGCTACGTGATCGAGCATCAATGCATGGCCTGCAGATTGACCTTGAGGCTGCGCGCCTACTGGGTGAGCGTACTGAGGGTAACCTGCTGGCCGCCGATCAGGAGCTTCAAAAACTCTCACTGATTCATCCGCAAGGTACCCGCTTAAACGTTGAGAGCATCGCCCAGGGCGTAGAGGATAGCTCGCGCTTTGATGTGTTCAACCTGGCGGATGCCTGTTTAAAAGGTGAGGTTAGCCGCGCCTCACGTATAGTGCAGGGGCTGCGCAGTGAAGGGGTCGAAGCACCCATCGTGCTATGGGCATTAAGCCGCGAGTTGCGAACACTACTCTCTTTGCATCAGCACCTGGATCAAGGCCAAAGTTTTGAGCACGCCTGCAAAACCCAAAAGCCAATGATTTTTGACAAGCGCCGCCCCGCTTATCAAAAGGCCATAAAGCGTCTTCCCATGAAGCGCTTGCACAAGCTGCTGTTGATGGCCCAACGGCTGGATTTAGCCGTTAAAGGGGCCGCTAACGTACCCTTATGGCCAGGTCTTCATGACTTGGCGATGACCATGGCGGGCGGTAAAGGTATTCTTGCTGAGACAGCCTGGACCTACCGCATTAGTGCAAATAATTAGCATATTGCACAATAGACTTAAAGCCCGTCCTCTTTATTCCTATACTAGTGATTAGAGCAGCACAATGCTCGACACCCCTGACCAGTCTCTAAGGAAGAAGACGATGAAAACATTGCGCGCTTACCTCTCTACCCTCTTGATCGCGGCGCTAGTGATCACCAGCCTGCCCGTCGCTGCTGCGCCTGCCGCCCCCCAATCCATGGATTTAGTTTCAACTCAGTCTGTTTTAGCAGGTGATCGTGTCGGCGCTGACCGTGAGCGGATAAACGAAATTCTGGCCCGTGCCGATGTACAGGACCAACTGCTAAAGCAGGGTGTGGATCTTGATGAGGTAGACGCCCGCGTTGCCGCTCTGAGCGATGCCGAAGCACAGCAAATGGCTCAGCAGCTTGATCAGTTGCCTGCCGGTGCAGGCGGCGGTGTTATCGGTGCCCTGTTTGCCGTTTTCATCATTTTGCTGATTACTGATATTCTCGGTTTAACCGACGTTTATCCGTTTACCCGCTAAGCCAGTCACTATGAAAACATTGTTACCCTACGCCCGCTTTGCGGGCGTTTTTATGCTCGCCCTACTGCTTTCTGCCTGTGCCCGCAGCCCCATTTTACTCGACAGCACCTACGAAGCCTTGACCCCTCAGGTAGAAAATCGTGCCGTGCCGTTTTTTGCCCAAAGCGAGTACCAGTGTGGCCCGGCAACGCTTGCCATGGTGTTGAACTACCAAGGCGTTGAGGTGGGCGTTGACCAGCTGATTCCGCAAGTATTCTTGCCAGGGCGTGACGGTAGCGTTCAACCTGAAATGCTGTCCACCGTTCGCCGCCACCAACAGCTTGCCTACCCCATTCGCGGTACCATGGATGCACTGTTAAATCATTTGGCTAACGGCGACCCAGTCGTGGTGATGCAGAACCTGTCACTGCCTATTTATCCCATGTGGCACTACGCGGTGGCTATCGGATTTGATTTGCCTGATGAAACGCTCATCCTGCGCAGTGGTGAACGTGAGCGACATACGTTGTCGTTTAGCCGCTTTGATGCGACCTGGGCGCGCAGTGGTCGCTGGGGATTTATTGTGGCCAACCCCGGCACTCTGCCGGAAGACATTAGTGCCCGCAATGCACTGGAGGCTATTAGCGCTTACGAAGAAGCTCACGGCCCCAAAGAAGCTCTAAGCAGTTGGCAAGCCCTGGTTAACCGCTACCCAACTGACCCACTGGCGCAGTTTGCGCTGGGCAACGCGCTGTATGCCGACAGCCGGCCCAAGGAAGCGATGACAGCCTTTGATGCAGCGACCCAGCACGATGCACACATGGGGGCCGCTTGGCTCAACCTGGGGATTTTGCTGCTGCAACAGGATAAGCCCGACGAAGCACGCAACGCCTTGATGCAGGCAGCATCAATAGACGGCAGTTGGCAGGCACGCGCGCAGCAGTTACTGGGCGAATATTAAGTATACAAAAAGGGCCACGCAATTTTCTGGTGGCCCCTTTTACACAGCGATGTATGACACTACACCTGCGCTTTACGCTACCCAAAGCGCGTTAAAACACTCTGTTCAAACCATTTTGTGCTGCCACTCGGTACGCTTCTGCCATCGTTGGATAGTTAAAGGTTGTGTTCACAAAGTACTTAAGCGTATTGGCTTCGCCCGGCTGCTGCATAATGGCCTGGCCGATATGTAGAATCTCGGAGGCCTGGTCACCAAAACAGTGGATCCCCAGGATTTCCAACGTATCCTGATGGAAGAGAATCTTCAGCATACCCACGACATCGCCGGTTATTTGCGCGCGCGCGGTATCTTTAAAGAACGCTTTTCCGACTTCATAGGGCACTTTGGCTTCAGTCAACTCGCGCTCGTTAGGGCCAAACGAACTAATTTCGGGAATAGTGTAAATGCCGGTGGGTACATCGTTGACGAAGCGATACTCTTTATCGAGCAGCTCGTTGCAAAGGTTTAGCCCTTGGTCATACGCAGCACTGGCAAGGCTTGGCCAACCGATCACGTCACCGGCGGCATAAATATGCGGAATTGTCGTACGGTAGTGTTCATCAACGCTGAGCTGGCCGCGCCCATTGGCTTCTAATCCAATATTCTCAAGCCCCAGGCTATCGGTATTGCCCGTGCGACCATTGGCCCATAAGAACGCATCAGCGCGGATCTTCTTGCCCGACTTAAGATGCACGACAACGCCAGACTCATCACCTTCTACACTCGCGTATTCCTCGTTATGACGAATCAATACACCATGTTTACGTAGGTGGTAAGAGAGCGCATCACTGATTTCATCATCAAGAAATGAAAGCAAGCTGTCACGGTTGTTGATGAGATCTACCTTGAGACCTAATCCTGAGAAAATTGACGCATATTCACAGCCGATAACGCCTGCGCCAAAAATCACTAACGTACGCGGCGTATGAGAAAGGCTTAGAATGGTGTCAGAGCAGTAGATACGTGGATGGCGGAAGTTAATGTCCGCGGGCCGATAGGGCCGTGAGCCGGTAGCAATCACAATTTTTTTGGCGACCAGCTCTTCCATTCCTTCATGCTGGTCGCGCACAACCACGGTATGCTCATCTTTAAAGCGCGCAATACCATGAAACAAATCGATTCGGTTGCGAGCATAAAAGGTAGTACGCATTTCTACCTGTTTATCAATCGTGCCGCGAGAACGCTCCATCACTTTAGGGAAAGAAAACCAGCGCGGCTCACCAATATCGCGAAACATTCGGTTGGTGTTAAACGCCATGATTTGCTTAACCTGGTGGCGCAACGCTTTGGAGGGAATAGTGCCCCAATGGGTACAGTTACCGCCTACCTGTGCCTGCTTTTCGATAATCGCTACACGCTTACCGTGCTTGGCGGCGTTAATAGCCGCGCTTTCACCTGCAGGGCCTGTACCAATAACCACGACATCGTAATTGTGAACCGCCATACTTTCTGCGTCTCCTCGTTCCCCAATAATAAGGCGCAGCTGATCACTCGGCTGCGCCCTGCACTATTTCTCTTACCGATACTTACGGATTGTGCTAGCGCCGTGTAGCGTCGTAGCCCAAGTCCGCTCCGCGGCTTTCATCACTGCGGCGACGCACATTTCCTCGCTTGCGGTTCTCCTCTTCACATACGTCATCTTTACCGCCACAAATATCGCAGCCGTCTTTCATACCAATCTGATTTAAACCGCCACATGAGCCTGCGATAGGCTTACGACCCATTAAAACGCCAACCGCCATTGCGCACATTATCAACGCCATAAAGCCAAATACCAGTAGCCAAATCGCCATGTTAACCTCCCTGCATTGCTATGGATGCACCACCTACCGACAACAGCTTAGGCAATTAGTGCCTTCCAGATACTTGCTATACCTTAATTGTACCTTAGCTGCCACGTACTTATTAGCTGCCACGTACTTATAACTGCCAAGCACTTATTAAATGCTCAGCACCTATTAGCGAAGGTAGCGTAGGCTTGAGTCTATTCAAAACAAATGGGGCCAACCTTACGGCCAGCCCCAAATGTGCCCGAAGGCTACTTTCGATTACGTGAGCACTTACCCGCCGAAGTCATCCAGCATGATATTTTCAGGCTCAACCCCGAGATCAAGCAGCAGCTTAATCACGGAAGCATTCATCATGGGCGGCCCACACATGTAGTATTCACAATCTTCAGGCGCCGGATGGTCCTTCAGATAGTTTTCATACAGTACATTATGGATAAAGCCCGTCGGCCCTTCCCAATTATCTTCAGGCTGCGGATCAGAAAGCGCCAGATGCCATTCAAAATTCGGGAACTCTTCTGCCAACTGATCATACTCTTCGTTGTAGAAGGTTTCACGCCAAGAGCGTGCACCGTACCAGAAAGACATTTTACGCTTAGACTTAAGACGCTTAAGCTGATCGAAGATATGGCTACGCATCGGCGCCATACCCGCACCGCCACCGATAAAGATCATTTCGGCATCGGTATCCTTGGCGAAGAACTCACCAAACGGACCCATTACGGTCACCTTGTCACCTGGCTTCAAGCTGAAGACATAGGTAGACATTAGGCCCGGCGGATGACTGCTGCCTGGGGGCGGTGTAGCAATACGAATGTTGAACTTGAGGATACCCTTCTCTTCCGGGTAGTTCGCCATAGAGTAGGCGCGAATCACTTCCTCATTGTTCTTATGGGCAACCTTGAAAATTCCAAACTTGTCCCAATCGCCGCGATACTCTTCCTCGATATCAAAATCGGAGAATTTAATATCGTAAGGCGGTGCAACCAGCTGAACATAACCACCCGCACGGAAGGCAACTTCTTCGCCTTCAGGCAGTTTTAGGTTCAGCTCCTTGATGAAGGTCGCGACGTTAGGGTTACCGATAACTTCGGTTTCCCACTTTTTAACGCCGAACACTTCCTCAGGTACTTCGATCTTCATGTCTTGCTTAACGGGCACCTGGCAAGAGAGCCGCCAGCCCTCTTTCTTTTCACGCATGGTGAAATGCGACTCTTCAGTCGGCAAAATGGAACCACCACCCTCTTCCACACGGCATTTACATTGGGCGCATGAACCACCACCACCACATGCCGAGGAGAGGAAAATACCATTTGCCGCCAAGGTGTTTAAAAGCTTACCACCGGCCTGAGTCGTCAAGGTGTGCTCAGGGTCGTGATTAACTTCAATCGTCACGTCCCCGCTACTCACAAGCTTGCTGCGCGCTGCCAGAATGATCGCCGTTAAGCTAATAACGATGATCGTGAACATGACAACACCGAGCAAGATGACAGATGTATCAACCATGTCGGTTTCCTATTGCTGAGGTTTCCTGTAACCCGGCAGCGCAGAACGCCGCCGGGAAAAACCGGCTCCGTTTAGAGCTGAATGCCCGAGAAGGACATAAAGCCCAACGACATCAGACCTACGGTGATGAAAGTAATACCCAGCCCTTGCAAGCCACCAGGCACATCGCTGTATTTCAGCCTTTCACGGATACCTGCCAAGGCCGTAATAGCCAACGCCCAACCAACACCGGATCCAAAACCATAAACGAGGGATTCACCGAAGTTGTAGTTACGCTCAACCATGAACAGCACGCCACCCAGGATGGCACAGTTGACGGTAATAAGCGGCAGGAATACGCCAAGCGCGTTATACAGTGCAGGCACGTACTTATCCAAGAACATTTCAAGGATTTGCACTAGTGCTGCAATGACGCCGATATAGCTCAATAACCCAAGGAATGAGAGGTCAATGTTCTCAGCACCGCTAATACCGGTCCAGGAAAGTGCACCTTGCGCAAGCAGAAGGTTGAATACCAGGTTATTAACAGGCACTGAAATAGTCAGGACTACAATAACCGCAATGCCCAGGCCAAACGCGGAGGAAACCTTCTTGGAGACCGCGAGAAAAGTACACATCCCCAGAAAGAATGCCAAGGCCAGGTTTTCAACAAAAACCGAAGCGACGAAAAGGCTTAAATAGTGTTCCATTTTACACAGCCTCCTGTGGCTTGGAGTTTTCCTTCATCTTGAACTCCGTCTCTTCTACCTGCCCTGGATCGATTGAGCGCATAACCCAAATCATCAGGCCGATAATAAAGAAGGCGGACGGAGGCAACAGCAGCAGACCGTTAGGCACATACCAGCCACCATCTTGAACGGTAGGCAGGATAGTAAAACCGAACACACTACCTGCACCCAATAGTTCACGGAAGAAGCCAACCACCAGCAACACGAACCCATAGCCCAAGCCATTCCCGATACCGTCCAGGAAAGACATGCCGGGGGTGTTGGACATGGCAAAGCCTTCCGCTCGACCCATCACAATGCAGTTGGTAATGATCAGACCCACAAATACCGACAGCTGCTTAGACATTTCATAAGCATAGGCTTTGAGGATCTGGTCAACCACGATTACCAATGAAGCAATAATCGTCATCTGCACAATAATACGGATCGAAGAAGGAATATGATTCCGAATCAGTGATACGAAAAAGCTTGAGAGCGATGTGACGAAAATAACAGCTAACGCCATTACCAACGACACGCTCATGCTGGTCGTTACTGCCAGCGCAGAACAGATCCCCAATATCTGAAGTGCAATGGGGTTGTTCTGAAAAATAGGCGCTATTAAAACGCTTTTTGCATTTACGTCCGCCATGATTAAGCCCCCTCACCGTCTTCGAAGTCGGTATCGGTGTTATCGGCGTCTTCCAGCTCAGTACCACTGCGGAATTTCGCAAGGTATGGACCGAAACCTTCTTCGCTCAACCAAAACTGCAGCATGTTGGTCACACCATTACTGGTGAGCGTTGCACCGGATAACGCGTCTACTTCATTTTCACCACTAGCGCTTTTGCTCAGGCGGATGGCCGGCGAGAGGTCGCCCTCTTCATCGTAAATCTCTTTACCTTCCCACTGAGCCTGCCAACGTGGGTTGTTCACTTCACCGCCCAAGCCCGGCGTTTCACTGTGGTCATAGTAGGTAATACTGATAATAGTATTACCGTCACCTTCGATCGACAAAAAGCCCATCATCCGGCCCCACAGGCCTTGTCCACGAATCGGCAAAACGATTTGGTCTGGGTCGCCTGCATCACCGACCAGATAAACCGTCGCGTAATTTTCAACCCGAGAAAGCCCCGCAATGTCACGGTCTCCAGACAACGTGCGGCCGGTTGCCGGGTCACGCGCTGCTTCAAACCCATCAAAGGTTTCAGGGTCAAACTCATCGGTATACTCACCGGTTTCAAGTTCAACCACACGTGATGTGATTTGGGTCCGGAACGCTTCCTCGACATCCGTACCCGGCTCGTATAAACGCGCCACGTTAAGGATATTGGTTTTACGGTCTAATTCCTGGTTGAGCTGTTGAGCAGGGCGTAGCGCCACGGCGGCCGTCGAAACAATCACCGAACACACGATACACAATGAAAACGCTACAATCAGGACCTTCTTGATTGAGTTATTACCTTGTGCCATTAGGCAGTCTCCTCGGCCGGAACGCCAGTACGCTTGATACGGCGTTTTATATTGGCCTGGACGAAGAAGTGGTCAATCAATGGTGCAAACAGGTTAGCAAAGAGAATTGCCAACATGATGCCTTCGGGGAAGGCGGGGTTAACCACGCGAATCAGTACCGTCAGTACACCAATTAGCACACCAAATATCAAACGGCCCTGGGTCGTCATGGAAGCAGAGACGGGGTCAGTAGCCATAAAGACCATACCGAATGCAAACCCACCTATCACGAAGTGCCAATACCACGGCATGGCAAACATGGGGTTGGTATCGGAACCAATCAGATTAAACAACGTACTGGTGGCTACCATCCCAAGGAACACGCCAAGCATTATTCGCCACGAGGCAATACGCGTGTACAGCAGCACCAATGCCCCGACAAGGATCGCAAGCGTCGACACCTCGCCTACTGAGCCTGGAATAAAGCCAATAAAGGCATCCCACCAGCTAAACGCATTAGTGACTGCACCCATGCCGTCCTGGAACGCCATCGAAAGTACCGTTGCACCCGTATAACCATCAGCGGGCACCCAAATGGCGTCGCCGGAAATTTGCGCAGGATAGGCGAAGTAGAGGAAGGCACGACCAGTAAGCGCCGGGTTCAGGAAGTTTTTGCCAGTACCGCCAAAAATTTCCTTACCGATCACGACACCAAAGGTGATACCCAGCGCTACCTGCCAAAGCGGAATAGTTGCCGGAAGAATCAGCGCAAATAGCACCGAAGTAACGAAGAAACCTTCATTAACTTCATGGCCACGCTTGATGGCAAACAGCACTTCCCAGAAACCACCAATGGCAAAAGTGACCAGGTAGATAGGCAGGAAGTACGTGGCGCCAAGAACAAAGTTGGACCATAAACTACCCGCATCATGCCCGCCAGCCAATGTCATCAGGATCGCTTCACGCCAGCCACCCATGGAGGCATAGCCTGCATCAATAGCCACGTTGGCTTGCCAACCCGCGTTCCACATACCAAAGAACATTGCCGGGAAAGTACACAGCCAAACGGTGATCATAATGCGCTTCAGGTCGATACCATCGCGCACGAACGACGTTGTTTTGGCAACGCTTGGGGGCGAGTAGAAAATCGTATCTACGGCTTCATAAAGCGGGTAGAACTTTTCGTACTTACCGCCTTTATGGAAATGCGGCTCGATATTATCGAGTGTTTGTCGAATACCCATTATCAGGCCTCTTTCTCGATCATGGCGAGGTTGTCACGCAGGATAGGGCCATACTCATATTTGCCGGGGCAAACGTATGTGCACAGCGCCAGGTCCTCTTCGTCTAGCTCAAGACATCCAAGTTGCATGGCAACTTCAATGTCACCCACGATCAGCGAGCGCAGCAGCTGAGTCGGCATGATATCCAGCGGCATTACCGTCTCGTAAGTACCAATCGGTACCATGGCACGTTCAGAGCCATTGGTCGACGTGGTAGGCGCGTAGTTACGCAGGCCTTTAATACGCGAGAAGTAAATACCCAGAATCGAGTGACGATCGGCCCCAAGAGAAAGCCAGCCTAACAAGGCACGCTTGTTGCCCTCTTCAAGCAAGCTAATCTGATTGCTGAAACGCCCCAGGTAGGTCAGGTGTCCTTCCGCCGAGAAGCCCGAAAAAACCGAACCAGAAATTACTCGGGTGTCATCAGGTTTGATGACTTCGCCTGCCAAAAACTCTTGGGTACTTGCTCCCAAGCGGGTACGCAGAAGACGAGGTTTTTCAGCGCGTGGGCCGCCAACAGCGACAACACGAGTTGTATGCAGTTTGCCTTCGGCAAAGAGCTTACCAAACGCGATCACATCCTGATAACCGATATGCCAGACTTGTCTGTGCAGCGCGACTGGCGAAAGATAATGGATATGCGTACCCACCAGACCCGCAGGATGCGGACCGGCAAAACTTTCGGTTTTCACACCGTCAACATCCCCGCCAGGGATATTGGCATCAGCCCCCGTGCACAGAAAAACGTTGCCCTCGGTCAGGCGTGTTAGCACCTTGAGGCCGTCTTCAAATGCCTGGGTTTCTTCATTGATGACAATTGCTGGATCAGCGCTTAACGGGTGGGTATCCACGGCCGTTACAAAGATATCAGCAGGAATGCTATCAATAGCTGGCGTGCGAGAGAAAGGACGTGTGCGCAATGCTGTCCAAAGCCCCGACTCAACGAGCTGGTCAACGACCAACTGTCGATCAAGCTGCACTAAAGAAGCGCGATCATGGGAAGCAAATGCCATCGCTTCTTCATTCTCGTCAACTTTAATAACGACAGACAGCAGGCGACGCTTTTCGCCACGGTTAATGGATACTACTTCACCACTTGCTGGTGCCGTAAAACGCACACCCTCAATTTTTTTATCGGTAAAGAGCAGTTGGCCCAGTTTGACCTTATCCCCTTCCTGAACTTCCATGGTTGGCTTCATGCCAACGTAGTCAGTGCCCAGGATTGCCACGTAACGCACAGGCTGCGCATCTTCAATACGCTGCTCGGGCGCTCCCGTGATGGGGAGATCCAGGCCTTTTTTGACTTCGATCATAGTCTCGCCCAGTTGATGGATCGGATATACGAAGGTAAGGGGTTCGAATGCTTATTTTCTGTTCAGTGAATTGTTGTTTTCTGTCAGATCGTTACCAGTCAGGCCCAAGCACGCTTGAACCACCCCGAAAAATCTACAGCATTATAAAGATAAGCGCGGCCAATGACCACATCCCTGATGCCCACAAAAAGTGTTACATGCCATCCATTCCAATTGATTTTACAATTAAAAACGCCACCCGAAGGTGGCGTTAAGCAATCCAGACGTGATGAAAAAAGCTATTCCGCAGCTAATTCACCGGCATAGAGGCACTATGCGTGGCGTGGCAGTTTTAAAAACTGTACGTTCGACATTTGCTGCAGGATGCGAATAACCTGGCAGCTGTAACCAAACTCATTGTCGTACCATACGTACACAACCACGTGATTACCGTTAGCAATCGTTGCTTTTGCGTCCACGATGCCAGCATGGCGGTTGCCCACGAAGTCCGATGAAACCACCTCAGCAGAGTCCACATAATCAATCTGCTTCTGATAAGACGAATCAATGGACATACGGCGCAAATAGTCATTCAGCGCGGCAGCATCGGTTGGCTTATCTAACGTCAGGTTCAAAATGGCCATGGAGACATTCGGCGTCGGCACGCGAATCGCATTGCCCGTTAGCTTACCTTCCAATTCAGGTAGCGCTTTTGCTGCTGCTTTGGCCGCACCCGTTTCGGTTAATACCATGTTAAGCGCCGCACTGCGGCCACGACGATCACCCTTATGATAGTTATCAATCAGGTTCTGGTCGTTGGTGTAAGCATGAACAGTTTCCACATGACCGGTGGCGACCCCGTACTGATCATTGAGCACCTTTAGAACGGGCACAATGGCATTGGTGGTACAGGAAGCCGCCGATACAATACGGTCATTCTCACCAATGGTCGCGTGGTTAACACCGTAAACGATATTTTTAATATCGCCCTTACCTGGCGCCGTTAATAGCGCCTTGGCCGCGCCTTTACACTCCAGGTGTTGGCCCAAACCAGCCTCATCGCGCCAAATGCCGGTATTATCAACAATGACCGCGTTTTTGATGCCATAAGTGGTGTAATCGATTTCGCTGGGTGAGTCAGCGTAAATAACCTGAACCACATTGCCATTTACAGTAAGCGTACGCGCTTCGGCATCAACAGAAATAGTGCCTTCAAACGGGCCATGCACCGAGTCACGACGCAGTAAGCTGGCACGCTTTTCAAGGTCTTTACCCACATCGCCACGCCCACGCACCACAATCGCGCGCAAACGCAACAGGTTTCCGCCACCGGCTTTTTCAACCAGCACACGCGCCAGCAGACGACCAATGCGCCCAAAACCGTAAAGTACAACGTCCTGCGGCTCGCCTTTACTGGCTCCCGGCTGATAACCGCCAATAATATCCTGCAGTTCGTTATGCAAGAATGCGCTTAAATCACCACCGCCCTGCTTTTTAAACATGACCGCCAGCTTACCCACATCAACATGAGCAGGCCCCAGATTAAGCGCGCTCATCGCTTCAACGATGGGGAAGGTGTCCTCAACCGACAGTTCTGTTCCTTCAATTTTGCGCACAAACCGATGATCTTTCAGGATACGAATAACGGACTGGTTGATCAGCGAGCGCCCATACATGGTAGCCACAACATTGTTATGCCGATAAAGGCGCCCAACAAGCGGGATCATCTGTTCGGCCAGAGCCTGGTTGTTCTGCCATTCCTCAAAAACGTTTTCGAGAGCTTGCTGACTCACATGCGGCCTCATTGGGTAATGATAAGGTAGTGATAAAAGGTTTCAGGCGCATTATCCCGGCCTTATTAGCTACTCGCAATGGAAGGATGGTCGCACACGTTGTAGGGGTATTACAGGAATAGAGGTTTGACTACAAACACAAAATAGGCTCTCACATTAACAGTAATGTTTTGGTCCTCTAACTGAAAGAGGCGATCGTGTATGATCCAGTATCCGTTTCAGCGCAAAATGATACCTGACTATGCCTTCATTCTCTCTGCTCGAACCGCCTCAGCCACACGGGGCTCGCGACACGCTTTTCTGGACAGCGCCCCCGGGTAGTGCGTCTGCACTGGCGTTAGCCCAGGTAGCTTCTAGCGCCCCGCTGCTGGTAATTACACCCAACACGGCCAGCGCTCAACGTCTGGAACAAGACCTGGCGTTCTACAGCGATGTCCCAGTACTGCCATTCCCTGATTGGGAAACCCTCCCCTACGACAGTTTTTCTCCGCATCAGGATATCGTCTCGGCCCGCTTGCGCACGTTACGCCAGCTACAAGACGGTGTTCGCGGCATTGTATTGGTGCCTATTAATACATTAATGCAGCGCCTTCCCCCGGTCTCGTATATCGCGGGGCGTGTAATGACGCTGAACGCGGGCGCCAAGCTTAACCGGGATACCTTTAGGGAGTCGCTTACGCGGGCAGGGTATCGCGCCGTTGAAACCGTGTACGAGCCTGGCGAATACGCCATACGCGGCGCACTCATTGATCTTTTTGCGATGGGGATGGATGAGCCGATTCGTATCGACTTATTTGATGATGAGATCGACACACTTCGTCATTTTGACCCTGGCAGTCAACGCTCAACGGGCAAGATAGACACGCTGGAACTACTTCCTGCCCATGAGTACTCGCTTAGCCGCAGCGCAATCGCCTGCTTTCGCGAGCAGTTTGAAACCCTGTTCGATGTCGACCCTCGTCAGTGCCCGCTCTATAACGACGCTCTTAAAGCCATACCTTCGCCTGGGCTTGAGCACTATTTGCCGCTATTTTTTGACGAAACGGCGTCTTTGTTTGATCACGTAACCGATGATACGCGGGTGGCGCTGCTACCCGGCGTTTTCCAAGCCGCCGAACAGCACTGGCAATCCATTGAAGCGCGCTACATCAATTTGGGCGTTGACCCTACCCGCCCACTACTGCCGCCTCGCCGGGCATTTTTCCCGGTTAGCGATGTATTTTCGGCGATCAAATCACGCCCTCGTATTGAACTCACTGAAGACGAAGCGCATCGTCATGCCTTAATGCCGGAAGCAAAAGCGCTCCCGCCGCTGGCCATTAATGCACGAGCCAAACAGCCACTGAGCGAACTGGAACGTTTTTTAAATAGCGAACCTGATACGCGGATACTGTTTGTCGCTGAATCACGCGGGCGTCGCGAAGCATTAGAGGAAGTGCTTGCACCTCTAACCCTATCACTGCCTTATGTTGATAGCTTTCAGTCATTTCTTAAAAGCCAACACCCCTTCGCGATCACGGAAAGCCTGGTAGATAGCGGCTTATGGCTTACTGACCCTAGCCTTGCCGTTGTTAGCGAAACGGAACTGTTTGGCGAAGTCGTTCGCCAAAGCCGACGGCGTGAAAAAGTCACTGATGATAATGAATTAGCGGTTCGCCACCTTTCGGAACTGCGCGAAGGGGCACCTGTTGTTCATCAGGCGCATGGGGTAGGACGCTACCTGGGGCTAGAAACCCTCGCGGCCGGCGGGCAAGCCAACGAATTCTTAGCCCTCTCTTACGCCGATGGCGCCAAGCTTTATGTACCCGTTGACAGTCTTCACCTTATTTCACGCTACAGCGGTGCTGATGATGAGCTGGCACCGCTGCATAAGCTGGGTTCTGATCAGTGGGAAAAAGCGCGCCGTAAAGCGGCCGAAAAGATTCGCGATACTGCCGCTGAATTGCTGGATGTTTACGCAAGACGAGAAGCCCAGCAAGGGGTTGTCTATGAAGCGCCAGGCGATGAGTACGTGCGCTTTGCCGCCAGTTTTCCGTTTGAAGAAACGCCCGACCAACAAGCGGCTATAGAAGCCGTCATTGAGGATATGGTTTCTCCGCAGCCCATGGACCGTGTGGTATGCGGTGATGTTGGGTTTGGTAAAACCGAAGTGGCCATGCGCGCCGCGTTTTTGGCCGTGCAGTCAGGTCGCCAGGTCGTCGTTCTCGTACCGACCACGCTGCTCGCTCGCCAGCACTTTGAAAACTTCCGTGACCGCTTTGCCGATACGGCCGTCAATATCCGTTTGATCTCGCGCTTCACGGCGGGCAAAGAGATGACCCAGACGCTCGAAAGCATCAAAAACGGTCAAACCGATATCGTGATTGGCACCCATAAGTTGCTCTCCAAAAATGTTGAGCTACCTCAGATGGGCCTGCTAATTATCGACGAAGAGCACCGCTTTGGCGTTGCGCAAAAAGAAAAGCTTAAAACCCTGCGTGCAGAGATTGATATTCTAACACTCACCGCCACCCCCATCCCACGCACACTCAATATGGCCATGAGCGGTATTCGGGATCTTTCTATTATTGCGACACCGCCCGCTCGCCGCTTGTCAGTTAAGACGTTTGTACAGCAGCGTGATAACAGCATTATCAAAGAAGCCCTGCTACGGGAAATACTTCGCGGTGGTCAGGTCTACTTCCTTCACAACGAAGTAAAGACGATTGAAAACGCGGCTCAACAGATCCGCGAGCTGGTGCCAGAAGCTCGCGTAGCCGTGGCGCATGGCCAGCTCCCAGAACGCAGCCTTGAACGCGTAATGTCGGACTTTTATCATCGCCGTTTTAATGTATTGGTATGCTCAACGATCATTGAAACCGGCATTGACGTACCCAGCGCCAATACCATTATCATAGAGCGAGCCGACAAGTTTGGCCTAGCGCAGTTGCACCAACTACGAGGGCGCGTAGGCCGCAGCCACCACCAGGCCTATGCTTACCTGCTTACGCCTCCTCCCAAGGCCATCACGCGCGATGCGGTTAAACGCCTTGAGGCTATAAGCGCCTCTGATGACCTTGGCGCTGGGTTTACTCTGGCAAGCCACGATATGGAAATTCGTGGCGCAGGTGAGCTGCTAGGAGATGAACAAAGCGGCCAAATGGAAACCATTGGCTATACTCTTTATATGGAAATGCTGGATCGAGCAGTGAAAGCAATCCGCGCTGGCAAAACACCTAATATTGAGGCGCCCTTCAATACCGGCGTAGAAATTAGCTTGAACCTGCCAGCGCTGATTCCAGATGACTATATTCATGATGTACAGCAGCGGCTTGTTATGTATAAGCGCATTGCCAATACACAAAGCGATAGTGAGCTTAAAGAACTACAGGTCGAGCTCATTGACCGCTTCGGCCTACTGCCACAGCCGCTGAAGAACCTGATACGTCAAACAAAGCTACGCCAACGCGCAGAGCAGCTAGGCATTAGCCGTATTGAAGCAGGCGAAAGCCGTGGCCGGGTGCTGTTTGATGGCACAACGAAGGTCGACCCACTCACCCTGGTTACGTTGATTCAAACATCGCCCAAGCACTACCGCCTGGATGGTGCAGACACCTTGCGGTTTGAATTTACAATGGAAAACAGCGATCAGCGTTTCGAGCAAGTTGAAGCACTTATAACGACCCTTAATCAAAAAGTAGCGGCGGCGTGAACCTTGGGGCAAACTGACGGCAAGCAACCATTGTTTGCCCGTTTACGCGTACTAGCAGTGCACTAACTTATTAGGAAAGACCATGAACATTCGTCACAAATTCAACCTTTGGGGTCCTACCAGCCTGGCAGTATTGTTGGCAGCCTCCCTTACTGGCCCTGCTTATGCGCAAACCGCATCTGAACAAGCAGAAAATGCGCCCGCGATCGCCGATGAATCCGTGGCAAGCGCTGAGCAGATTACCGACGCGCGTGAACTACCCCGCGGGCATTTTCGACTCCCTGACCAAGGCGACATTATCGGTGAGTCGTATACCATCACGGTTGATGACCCTGCTGAGACTCTCATTGATATCGCTCGTCGTCATAATATCGGTTACGAAGAAATCCGCATGGCCAACCCCGGTGTCAGCATGTGGGTGCCTGGCGAAGGGACGGAAATCGTTATTCCAGCCCAATATATTTTACCGCCCGCACCACGTGAAGGGGTTGTTGTTAACCTTTCGGAGCTGCGTCTGTATTACTACCCTGCCAACAACCCGGGCATCGTTGAAACGTATCCGGTGAGTGTGGGCCGTGAAGAGTTTGCAACCCCCGTTGGCATTACACGCACGACCATTAAGGTAAAAGATCCGGCGTGGGCCCCTCCTGCCTCCATGCGTCGTGAAGCGGCCGCTCGCGGCGAGCCTGCTCCCTCCGTAGTGCCTGCTGGGCCGAACAACCCTTTGGGCGAACATGCCATCCTGCTTGCTATGCCGAGCTACCTGATTCATGGCACCAACCGCCCTGATGGCGTTGGCATGCGCGCCAGCCGCGGCTGCATTCGTATGTACCCTGAAGACATTAAGTCACTCTACGAGCGCCTGCCAAGCGGTACGCAAGTAAACTTGATGGATGCGCCTTTTAAAGCTGGCTGGGCAGCTGATGGCACGCTGTTCGTGCAGTCCTACCCGCAGCTTGAAGAGAACGTGGGTGACTTTGAACCGCTCCTGGATGCCATTGATCGCGTTGATGCGCTAACTGAAGACCAGGTAGCTGTCGACTATGCAAAAGTAAAAAGCGCCGTAGAATCACCTAACGGCCGTTTTGTAGCCCTTTATGGCCCTCAGGCACAGCCAACCGTAGAAGAGGAGCCTGCCAGCCGTAACAGCCTGCTTGAGGAGGTAGAACTTAGCCACCGACAAATGACTGAAGAAGATGCTTAACCTAAAATAGACAAGCAATAAAAAAACCCCGCCGAGGCGGGGTTTTTTTACATCTTCAGCAACCGCTGAGTCAAACATCAACCCAGTGGTCCAAGCAGAATTACTTCTGCATGGAGCGCTGGAACATGCGGTTCATTTCTTCACGGTTTTGCTCAGTCATCTGCAGTGCAGCATTCGCGTCACGCTGTGCCTGGTTTGCAGTGTTCAGAGCTTGTGAAGCCATGCTGCGTGCTTCTGCGGCATCAGCCTGTGCAGATTCAGCAGTCATGCGAACTTCTTCCAGAGCGCTGGTAGAAGCACAGCCAGCCAGGATTGCCAGAGAAGCGGCAGCGGCGGTCATTTTCAGAGTCGTTTTCAAAGTCATAATGTTCTCCTTGAGTCTTCCTTGGGTACAACGTTAAGGGTATGACAAACCTAGGCTAATTGCTTAGCTGCGCTTTGTCTACCTGCGGTGCAGGTTCTTTTCAGTGACTTGTGCATGAGCACGCTAGTCAAACGCTGTTTTATAATAGACCACAACGCTTGTCTATAGCCACTTGTAGAAAACCTCTTACTTCCTTCAACAACATAAGACTAGCCGATCACGACGCGAGTGCCAATATCAACAAGCTGCACAACTCGCTCAATTTGCTCATTTGTTACCGCCACGCACCCTTGAGTCCAGTGGTAACGGCTATGAACATCAGGGTCTGCACTGCCGATACCATGAACACCAATGGCTCCACCCAGCGCCGTATTTTGCGGAGGATGGCCATATCGGCGGTAATAGTCGAAATAGGCTTCATAATCGCGTTGCGAGTATATGCCATTTTCTAACGCCATCCGCGCATGGGCCGGCGTAGGATAATCGATACCAATAAAGATATGCCATCGACTTTCGTAATTAAAACGATTAATACGAAATTCGCCCAGCGGCGTAACGTTATCCCCCATTACCCGCTGCGTTTTTGCACCTGAGCGACCCAGCGAAACCGGGCTAAAAAGCTCAACCAGCGTATCGCCACGATACACGCTAAGCGTAGATTCTTGATCATTTATCAATAACCATACTTCGTTGCTGTAGCGGGGCAAATGAGCCCGAGACAGTAACGTCTCAACCAGGTCTATCGGCTGTGAGTTTAGCGTAGCATTTGACGTAGCAGCGCTGGCCACTACTGGCCAGCCAAGCGCCAGCGCTAAAAAGCGGCGACGGTTTAAAGGCATAGGTTAGCTCTCAAAAACAGGTTAGCTCAGCACTGGCCAACTAAGCATTTCTTGAAGGTGTTATACCTTATATACACCGCGTCTGTCAGCGATTTTGAGAACAATTTAACCATGTGGACACGCCAAGCCCTGCCAATGAAACGCTATTCAACGCAGCGCTAAATATCGTCAAACTTTTGCATACTGCTGACAAGCTTACGAATTTCTGCTTCGTGCCCCTCTGCCAGCGCATTAAAAAACTCTGCTTCTGGCGGTATAGCAGCTCTGGAAGCGCGATGCTCATAGAGTTCTTGAAGCTTTCGATTGGACTCAACAGCCATGCGCGCTATTTCATCGACTGAATTCCATTCAGACTTTTCCGTAAAGCGCTCAAGCTCAGGTGGCTGGGGAAACTCACTTGACTCATCAAACCAGGTCTCCAACACGTCTCTATGGTCATAACCATCATGAAACAAGTCATCAAGCCCTTTCTGCATCCGAAGCTCTCGGCTAGCTAGATAAGTCAGCACCATGCTCAAACGCTCATTATCTGTCCTATCAGCCGCTTCGCTGTACTGACGAGCCATACGCTCGTGAAAACCTTCAGCCCATACGACTAAGTCCTTGACCTGGTTGTAGCGCATCCGCGTCTCCTTTTCAGTCGTTCTATCATCTCGGCAACATTATGCTGCTGTATGAGCGTAGCCGGTCAGGATAGATTCGTCATGAGGCATGCTTACCACTCCTGGCTTGTCTCCCTTAGAGCGGCTATTTCCCGCTTTGCATCGCTTACGTAATCAAGCAATTGTTCCCTCAAGCTTTTCTGGCTCCCCATGGCGATCATGGCTGGATTAGTGACGGTGCGCCGTGCAGCCCCGTCGCTGCTGTGCAGCTGCTCTAATTTGAACGCCAGCCAGTTTAGCCAACTACCCGGCTCGCGCCTCACATCACGCAACCGCTGAAGCTCTGCCATGGGCGGACCATCAAGGGCTAATAACTCACGCCAGGCATGGTTTTCCAGACGAGCATGTTCGGTGACCTCTTTAAGCAGCGAACATAACGCCAGTTCAAACAGGGCCAAGGCGCTCTCTTCGAGCGCCATTTGACGAGCGACCGCATGCTCATCCTCACCAACAGGCATACTTACCAGCAGCTCGGCCTGATAGAGCAGTTGATTAGTACGGGAGCGGTCGCTCATTTACGCTTGTCCTCTACGTGCCATTTGCCTGCATCAAACGTTGCTTTCCACCCCGTGGCTTTGCCTTCTTCATCGGTCATCACGTACTGCTCTTTGCTTTTACGCGAAAAACGAATTTGAGCCGGGCGGCCATCCGGGTCTTCGCTGGGCGCTTTGAGAATGAAGTGATACTTCTCAGGCAGCTCGTCAGCATGAGCTTTCAGCTCCTTCACCAACGGCGGACGCGTTTCACGATTTTTGGGGAATTTACTGGCCGCTAAAAACAGGCCGCTTGCCCCATCGCGCAATACGTAGTGATCATCCACTTTCTGACAGGCAAGTTCCGGCATCGGAATCGGGTCCATCTTGGGCGGCGCCACTTCACCACTTTTCAATAGCTTACGAGTGTTTTTACACTCGCTATTGGTACAGCCAAAGTACTTGCCAAACCGGCCGGACTTAAGCTGCATTTCCGAACCGCACTTATCGCATTCGATAACCGGGCCGTCGTAGCCTTTGATCTTGAACTTTCCCTGCTCTATCTCATAACCATCACAGTCAGGGCTATTACCGCAGATATGCAGCTTACGGGTTTCATCAATCAGGTAGTTATCCATTGCCGTGCCGCACTTATCGCACCGATGCTTGGCACGCAAGGCGTTGGTTTCCGCCTCTTCACCGGCATCCGCCGCCACGGCGTCCTCACCCGGGATCAAATCGATCGTGGTTTTGCAGCGCTCCTTGGGCGGCAGGTTATAACCACTACAGCCTAAAAACACCCCGGTAGATGCGGTACGAATCTGCATCTTGCGGCCACACGAGGGACAGTCAATATCGGTTGGCACGGGCTGGTTGGGACGCATCCCGTCATCGCTTTCTGCCTTGGCAAGCTCTTCACGAAACTCGCCATAGAAGGCATCGAGTAGCGCTCGCCAATTGCGTTCACCCTCAGCGACTTCATCCAGGCTATCTTCCATACGTGCGGTAAAAGAGAAGTCCATCAAGTCAGGAAACGACTCTTTCAGGCGCTCGGTAACGATATCCCCCAGTTTCTCGGCATAAAAACGCCGATTTTCCAGCTGCACGTAGCCGCGATCCTGGATTGTCGAAATTATCGAGGCGTAGGTAGAAGGACGACCAATCCCTTGCTTTTCAAGCTCTTTAACCAGGCTTGCCTCGGTATAACGTGCCGGGGGCTTGGTAAAGTGCTGCTGAGGGTCCAGCGTTTCCATCGCCATCGGCGTGCCTTTGGGTAAATCAGGCAGCGTCTGGTCTTCATTTTTACCGCTCGGCTTCATGACCCGTGTATAGCCGTCAAACTTCAGAACACGCCCTTTAGCGCGCAAGTCGTAGCCATCCACTTCAACGCTCAATGTGCTCGACAGATATTCGGCTGGCGTCATCTGGCAGGCGACGAACTGACGCCAGATCAACTCATACAAGCGCTCGGCATCGCGTTCCATCCCAGCCAAATCGGTTGCCTTGCGCTCAACGCTGGATGGGCGAATCGCTTCGTGAGCTTCCTGAGCACTCTCTTTGCTGCTATAGCGATTGGGCGCCTCGGGCAGATAGCGCTCGCCGTATTCGCTGCCAATAAACTCACGTGCACTTTCAACCGCATCTTTCGAGAGGTTGGTGGAGTCGGTACGCATATAGGTAATGTAGCCCGCTTCATACAACCGCTGAGCCATGGTCATGGTTTTCTTGACCGAGAAGCCCAGGCGCCCACTGGCCGCCTGCTGCAACGTAGAGGTAATAAACGGCGCCGTCGGTTTGGAGCTGGTCGGCTTATCTTCACGCGAGGTAATCGCAAGCTTCGCGTTACGCAACGCCGCAATACGCGACATCGTGTCTTGCTCAGACGTCGGCTTGAACGCCTTGCCATCTTGCTTGGCGAGCGCAAAGCGCACCAACTCGCCATCTGGTGAGACTAAATCCGCGTGCACATCCCAAAATTCCTCAGGGATAAACGCGCGAATATCCCGCTCGCGCTCAACAATAAGACGTACTGCAACCGATTGAACGCGGCCAGCGGAGAGGCCACGGGCCACTTTGGCCCACAGCAGCGGCGAGAGCATAAAGCCCACCACACGGTCTAAAAACCGCCGCGCCTGCTGAGCTTCTACACGAGGAATATTGAGCGCACCAGGGGCTTTAAACGCATCCTGGATCGCATTTTTAGTGATTTCGTTAAAGACCACACGCTTATAACGGCTGTCGTCTCCGCCAATGGTTTCCCGCAAGTGCCAGGCAATGGCTTCCCCTTCACGATCCAAATCCGTTGCCAGATAAACGGCATCTGCATTTTCAGCAAGTTTCTTTAGTTCAGCGACTACCTTTTCTTTGCCCGGTAGCACTTCATACTGGGCTTCCCAGCCGTTGTTGGGATCAATACCCATACGCCGAATTAACTGATCGTGGCTCTTGCGCTTTTTATACTCTGCCTTCTCTTCCGCCGACATTTTACGTGTTGCCGCGGCTTGGCGAGCGCGCTCCTTGGGGTCGGAAGCAGCCTTGCCCGAGCCGCTGGTCGGCAGGTCACGAATGTGACCCACGCTCGACTTGACGATGAAATCGTTGCCGAGATACTTATTAATCGTCTTCGCTTTCGCTGGCGACTCGACGATGACCAGTGACTTGCCCATAGTGCTCCACTTTTCTATTGCTTGGGCCGAGAGCCCGCGCTCTGAATACGGTACCGCATGGTTTTGAGTTTGCGGCGTTATTTCACTCGCCGAGACAAACATACGGATGAAAAAATGCGCCTACCCTACCCCAGGCCTTCACTTAGCGCCAGTGTCAACCGAACAGTAGTGAGAAAAGCTTACTTTTTTATACCGAAGTAGCTAGACACTAGACTGACGTTACGAGATCAGCAACCTACTATTTCTTTCATAAGCAGAACGCCCCTACGGTAAAGCAGAGGCGTTTTTTTTCAATCAGAACCCGATTAACGTTTGCGGGGGCCCTTGCCTTGAGTCACTGGCGTGTCGGTCTTTTTGGCCTCACCCGGTGGGTTCTCAACAGCGGTTGCCTTATTGGCTGCCGTTTTTTTGACCGCAGGCTTAGTAGCCGCCGACGCCTTACCCGAAGGTTTTTTATCAGCAGCAGTTGAAGCAGACTTGGCCGGGCGTGCTTTATCAAACAACGCCTTTACCTGCACAAAACGTTCTGCCGCATGTTCAGTAAGCTCACCGCTTGCTGCAAACACCTGCTCCAAGTTTTTAATATAGCCATCAATCGCACTGCTGCTTTTACCGGCCAGTAACTCAGGAAGCGTATTCAGCGCCCTTTCACGATCAAGTTTTAAAATAAAGAATTGCTCGCGCACCAGCCGCTTGAATTCGCAAAGTTCGATGCCTGACTCAAGCTTCGCCCTTGTGGTACGTAACTGCTTGAAGTTGCGCTCATCGGTGGAGGGTGCACCACCCAATACGTAGATTAATGAACGCATAATCGCTTCATGTGCGCCCCCTTGGGCAATGCGCTCACGTAATTCTTCCCGGCGACGCGCCAGGAAGCGACGATGCTCAGGCTCAGCGCCCGGCCTCCGACGGTGTACATGCGCATCACCATAAAGCCCGACAGCCGCCTGTAGCAGTGGCTGGCCATAGACATCCATAAACAGACGCTCTGTACTGCTATCACGCAAATCGCGCCAGGCATTCAAGGCGGCTACGATCTGGTCAGAATGCATCGTCTCTAGCGCTTTAAAGAGATTATCTGGACCAATTTCTTGACGATTCTTGCGTATTGCTTCCGCCATTACCGGCAGGGGTACAGATAAAGGATTGCGGTCCGACAGCAGCTTGTAGCCTAGGCGAATGGGATGCATACGCCGAATAAAGCGCGCCGCCTCTGGCGTCATGACGGCCTGCAGCCAAGGTTGCACATACAGGCGGTACAAGCCTAAATTAATCTCGGAAATTCGGGCAACCGTCGCGAAACGCCGGTCATCGTCCGCATCATGGTGTACTTCGCGATCCAGCTCTTCAAAGTTACGCGGCGTAAATTCCAATAAATAGTCACGCTCATACAGCGCGGCATCGCTACCCTCTGGCGCCTCGGTAACCGAGGTTTCATACAACCCCGGTGGCAGTACGTCGATGTAGTCCATATTGGCGGTAAATTCAGAGTGCTCTTTGCGTGATACGCTGCCGGATACGAAGATCCCCAAATGGCCGGTCGTATCATGCATGCAGTAGACGATGGTTTGATCGTTGGCGATGATATCGTCGGTATCTTCGTATAAATCACGAATCCAGCCCAGCGCCTGAGGGGGCGGGGTAATGTCGTCACCGCGCGAACAGAACACCACCACCGGTGAACGTAGATTACGCAGATCAATCCGCCGTCCGTCACGGGTTACCAGTTGGGCCGTCGACAGCCGGTTACCAACAAATAAATTATCGACGATGTACTGGATTTCTTCGCCACCCAGAACCACGTGCCCGCCCCACCAGCGCTCAAAATCAAGATAACGCTCAGTTTCTGTGTCGATGTTAGCGTACAGGTGGTACTGCTTTTTCCAGTACGTATTGGCAGGATTCAAGCGCTCAAAGTTTTGCACCAGCCAGGCGCCGTCGAATAAGCCGTTACCCATATCGCTGGTGAATGCGGTGATCCAACTCCCCCCCGTCATGCCGCCGGTATAACGCATGGGCGCATTGCCATGCTCCCCCGCCCAGTAAGAAAGCGGCGCCCCCGCGATCAAGATAGGTCCAAAAACGTCCGGCTCAAGTGCGGCCGCCATCATCAACTGCCAACCCGCTTGGCAATTGCCTACCACCATGGGCTTTTCACTGATATCAGGATGTAGCTCAATCACATGACGTAGAAAAGCAACTTCTGCCTCGACAACGTCCTCAACCGTTTGCCCCGGTTCAGGGAAGGGTAAGAAGCCGATAAAGTAGCAAGGGTGCCCTGCTTTTAACGCCACGCCTAACTCACTGTCAGGCTTAAAGCCACCAATACCTGGGCCATGCCCTGCACGCGGGTCAACCACCACGAACGGGCGCTTGCGGGGATCAGTGACGGTATTTTCAGGGGGCAATACACGCAGCAATTCATAGTTGGTAGGCTGGGCAAGCGTACGACCATCAAGCAGCACTTCGGTTTTAAACCCAAGCACACTCGGTTTGGTTTGTTCCATGTGATCCAGGTACTGGTTGCCACGCTCGCGCATTACATCCCAATAGAGCACGCTACGCTCAACGCTATCTCGCCAGTAATCGGCCGCGGCACGCCCAAACCCAAAGGGGTCCATGAAAGAGGACAGCGTCTCACTGCCCGGTAGCAGCGTGGAGGAATCGTTTGACTGCCCCCAAAAGGTACGTGTTAATGAGTTAGCGGTAAGCAAAGGGTTGGCGAGAAAATTCATAGAGTCTCCCTAGGGTGAATGCGCTGACGATCAACCTAAAAACCATGATGCTGCGATGCAATATAGCTTAAGCCACTTCTCAACAGACGTCGATGGGTAGCACCACTGATTTACCGCAAGCGCTGCAAACTAGCGACACGACAGACATAAACAGTGGTAGCATTTTTAGGCAGCGTTAGTATTTCGTAACGCTCGCCGTATTATTCGCCGCCGGAGGGCAATTCTCTTGAGGTTGTTATGTCATCCCCTAAGCTGCTCAATCGCCTAACGTTTCGTCAACTACAAGTCTTCCAGGCAGTATATCGCCAGCGCTCTTACTCACGCGCAGCAGAACAGCTAGGGCTTACCCAACCCGCCGTCAGCGCTCAGATACGCCAACTGGAGCAAGCACTTGGCCAGCCGCTGTTTAAATATGCGGGAAAAACGCTGCATGTGCTGCCTGCCGCCGATACGCTGGCACTATCAACAAGAGAAATCTTTAGTCAGCTCTCCCGGTTGCAGATGAATCTGTCAGACATCAACGGAAAAATTTCCGGGGAACTCAACCTGGCCGCCGTGTCATCAGCGCAGTATATCGTGCCGTATATATTGGCTCGCTTTCGCGCAAGCTATCCTGATATTCATGTGCGCTTGAAGGTATGTAACCGCAGCCAGGCGCTTGAGCGCTTGGCCGAACAGCAGGATGACTTGGTGATTATGGCCATGGTGCCCGAGGATGATCGCTTAGTCGTGACACCCATCATCGATAATGAACTGATAGCGGTGGTATGGCCTGACCATCCTTTACTCGCCATGCTGACGCCTACTCTGGCTGATTTTTCCCGCCACTATGTGTTAATGCGCGAACCAGGCTCCGGCGTGCGTAATGCCTTTGAACAGCTTGCTGCTTATCAAAAAGTCGCGCTACCGCACCGTATTGAGCTCGGCACTAACGAAGCTATCAAACAAGGGGTTATGGCGCATTTAGGCGTGGCCGTGCTGCCACGGCTTGCCGTACAGCTAGAACTTGAGCAGGGTCTTTTGTTTGAACTGCCACTACCGGATTTTCCCATCCGCCGAGCATGGTGCACGGTTTATCGCCTTGAGCGCTTTCCCACACCTGTGGCTGAGCTTTTCATGCGGTTTATTCGCAAGCATGTCGCTGAGTATCAACACTACTTTGCAGCACCTCCCAGCCCCTTACCAAGCCACGGTGTTGCCTGTTTGCCCATGCCGGTAAGCTAAGTTGACGGTGTCTTGTTAATCTCCAGATATGTTACATTACACCTACTACCTACGTATTAATTAGTAATCTGTTAATTGGCAACGTATTAATCGGCATGATTGGGGGGCAAGCGCTTACGTTTCTATGATAAGCCTTGCCTGCCGCACAGTAGAGAGGCTCTATTCCTATGAGCAACAACCCCACACAGCGTGTACCCAGCGGCCAGAAATTCCGTAATGAACACGGCACAACGGCGATCAAGGATGGCATGAAGGTGCGCACTGCGCAGGCTGAAGCCCCGTCTCTTGAACGCAAGCCCAAATGGCTGCGCGCTCAAATTCCCGGTGGCGAGCGCTTTGAAGCCGTTAAGCGCAATGTCTCTGAGCATCGTCTAAGCACCGTCTGTGCTGAATCACACTGCCCTAACATGGGCGAGTGTTGGAGCAATGGAACTGCCACCATCATGCTGATGGGGTCTGTGTGTACCCGCGCATGCCGTTTCTGCGCCGTTGATACGGGCAACCCCAAAGGCTGGCTGGATCACGAAGAGCCCGAAAACACCGCCAAGTCCGTCGAATTAATGGGGCTTCGCTATATCGTCCTAACATCGGTTGATCGCGATGATCTGGACGATGGCGGTGCGAACCATTACGCAAGCTGTATCCGTGCTATTAAAGCGCGTACACCAGACGTGGTCGTTGAAGCGCTGACGCCTGATTTCGATGGTGAACAAGCAGCCATTGAGAGCGTTGTGGATTCGGGCCTTGAAGTGTTTGCGCAAAATGTCGAAACCGTTGAACGCCTGACAAGCCGGGTTCGCGACCCCCGTGCAGGCTATCGCAAAACACTCGACGTTTTGGCCTACGCGAAACAGCATCGCCCCGATGTCATTACCAAAACCAGTATTATGCTGGGTCTTGGCGAAACCGATGAGGAGATCCTGCAAACGTTTGATGATCTTCGTGAAATTGGTGTCGATATTGTGACACTCGGCCAGTACCTGCGCCCCACGAAAAACCACCTGCCGGTTGAGCGCTGGGTAAGCCCTGAAGAGTTTGATCGCTACCGTGTGCTAGGGCTTGAAAAAGGCTTTATGGAAGTTCCTTCCGGCCCGTTGGTTCGTTCAAGCTATCGCGCTGACCGAGTGTTCGAAAAGAACAATCTCGGGCTGGCCTCACCGGCAGCGATCCCAGGTCAGGAGTCTGATCCTAATATTATTCCCGCCCTAAACGTAGGCTGAAACAGAATTAAGCACGGTCTTAACCTGAGTAAGTTTAAAACAAGAAGCCGCCGCGAATATTAACTATCGCGGCGGCTTCTTGTTGTTGTGTACTACCATACCTGATCTACGCAAAACACTGCGATTAGCCGATAGCAACCAGCTCTCTGTTCAGCTTTAATGCCAGTGCAGATGCCAGTTGCTGGCCAACGTGATGCTCATTAGGCAAAGCGACAAGATCAGCCAAGCGAGTGACCGCCATACCTGCGTAGCCACAGGGATTGATGCGCTGAAAAGCAGAAAGGTCTCCATCCACATTCAACGCGACGCCGTGGTAACTGGCTCCCCGCCGAATTCGCAAACCCAACGACGCTATTTTGGCCTCGCCCATCGGGCTTTTGACATACACACCCGGTGCATCCGGGCGCGCATGCGCACTGACCCCATAGTCGGCTAATACCGCAATGACTGCATTTTCCAGTGCAGACACCAGATCACGCACGCCTATTTTACTGCGCCGAACATCCAATAGCGGATACAGCACTATCTGCCCAGGGCCATGATACGTTACCTGCCCGCCACGGTCGGTTTGCACCACCGGTATGTTGCCTGGCATCAGTAGATGTTCAGGTTTGCCTGCCTGCCCTTGGGTGAAGACAGCGTCATGCTCTACCAGCCAGAACTGATCCGGCGTCTCACTGTCACGAGAATCCGTCAGGGCGCGCATTGCTTCCCAAACGGGCAGATACGGCCTGCGACCCAAGCAGTGCAGCTCAACAGGTGCAGAACTGCTCACTCACACCACCATATGAACACGGCCAGTGGCTTTTAGCTCTTCAAACAGCTGGCTAATTTGCTGCTCGCTGGTCGCATTAATCGTGATGCGAACGGATTGAAAACGACCGTTTCGACTATCCACCACTTGCAGCGTCGATTCATCAAAATCCGGTGCGTGACGCACCACGATTTGACAAACACAAGCCGTAAAATCCTCAGCAGCATCACCTACTATTTTTAAAGAGTAGTCACAAGGAAAAGTGATCTTGGGGGCTTCTTCTGCCACCGGCTCGCGCAGGTCTCGAAATCCCTTTTTCGTATCCTTAGTCATAACGCGCCTTTTATTGAAGGTAAAAAAGGCCCAGGATGCACCTGAGCCGAATCACTTAGTCAGTGAAGTTCGCAATTAAACCGCTGAAGAAGCGCTGAACCTGATCAAAAAGGCGTTTAAACAGCCCGCCCTCTTCCACATTTTCAAGCGCTACCAATTGGCGCTCGCCAACCATCTCTTCACCCAAGTAGACCTCTAGCGTGCCCACATCATCACCTACCGCAATAGGTGCTTGTAAATCAGAGTGTAGATTAAGACGAGCACGCAGCTCTTCATTACGGTTGCGCGGAAGGGTCATAAACACTTCTTCATCCACCCCCGCACGCAATTCGTTAATGTCACCACCCCAAACACGCGGCGTTGCAAGCACAGCACCACGCTCGTAGAGGTTCATGGTTTCGTAGAAGCGAAAGCCATAGCTTAGAAGCTTCTGAGTTTCCTGCGCGCGCGCTTCATCCGAATTGGTGCCCATCACAACAGAAATAAGCCGCATGCCATCGCGCTCAGCTGACGACACCAGGCAGTAGCCCGCAGCATCTGTCCAACCCGTTTTCAAACCATCTACTGACGGGTCACGCCACAGCAGCCGGTTACGGTTGGGCTGGTCGATGCCACCATAGGAAAAGTGGCGCTGCGAGTAGATCGCATAGTGCTCAGGGTAATCATTGATGATATGGCGTGAAAGTCGCGCCAAGTCATGCGCTGTTGAATAGTGATTATCAGAAGGAAGACCCGTTGCATTTTCAAAGTGGGTATTTTCCATCCCCAGTCGAGTCGCATGCTGGTTCATTAAGTCTGCAAAAGGAGCCTCCCCCCCCGCCAAGTGCTCTGCCATGGCCACGCTGGCATCGTTACCTGACACAATAATAATGCCGTGCAGTAACTCCTCGACGGGGATCTGGTTGCCCACTTCAATAAACATTTTTGAGCCACCAGTCCGCCAGGCGTTTTCACTGACATTGACCAGATCATCCAATGCGATGGTATCGCGATCCAACTCACGTTCAACAAGGTAGGCGGTCATGAGCTTGGTCAAGCTTGCAGGCGCCAAGCGTTCGTCTGAGTTGTGCTCAACCAGAATTCGCCCACTATTGGCATCCATTAAAATCCAGGAACTAGCAGCAAGCTGCGGGGCGGCTGGAATAATCGTTTGCGGCTGAGGTATGACTTGAGCCGCAGCAGGCAACGCAACAGCCGCCATAGCCGCAAACAAACATAATTGGGCAGAGCGGCGGATCGACACGAATACATTCATCACTAACATCTCACTTGCAAGAAAGTGGCGCTAAGCACCAAAGAATATAAAAAAATGAATTATCTCACGATAAAAACTTGAGGAAACCCCGCTTGACGAAGTGCTTCCCGAGCCTGGGTCTCTTGAGCCGGTGTTACTGGCCCCACCTGCACACGATGCACGTTAGCCTCATTCATCACACGAACGCTGTGTGGCAATTCGTTCTTCAATCGCTGACTAAGCTTACGAGCGCTATCAGCACTTTCCAGGGCGGCAATCTGGAGGTAATAACCGCCTGAAACCTCACCCTCAGAGGGGTTATTAGAGGACACAGACGGGGCTGTTTGCGGTACGGCTGCAGGCGCACGCTGCGTAGCGGCTGACGATGCGGGCTCGGCAACGGGCGCATTCGCAACCGGCGCAGCACTCGCGGGCGCCCCGCCGCGCTCAGCTAGCCAACGATCAGGCTCAATGGCCTCGACTTTTACTCGTCCTGTACCATTATCCAATATACCCAACCGGGCGGCGGCTGCGTAAGAAAGATCTATCTCTCTATCGCTATGAAAAGGACCACGGTCGTTAACACGGACAACCACCGACTGCCCGCTGTCCAGGCTGGTAACGCGTGCAAAGGTAGGTAACGGTAGCGAGCGATGCGCCGCCGACATTTTATACATGTCGTAAATCTCGCCATTTGAGGTCGCATAGCCATGAAATTTTTCACCGTACCACGAAGCTAAACCTTGCTTGGCATAGCCAGAAGCATCCGGCATTACATGGTACTTTTCACCCCATACTTCATAGGTTGGACGGTTGCCTCCCGCAGAACGCGGTTCATTACGTGGTACAGCATCCGGCACGGTGGATACATCCGGCGGCGCAACAGGATACGCATCCCCATGCATAGCATAGCGCCCACCTCCACTGGCAGTAGTACTTGCGGCGGGTGCAGCAGCGTCAGGGTGAGTTTGAGATGGCGTAGCAACGCGCTGAGCTTCACGGTTCGCGCAACCGCTTACCAATATTATCAAGGCGATCATACTGCCTACTTGCCAGGTCCTTGGTTGCAACATGTTCATCCTTGTTCCTCAGCCTGCTGTTGAATGGCCTCAGCTAACTCTGTCACTGCCATGGCGTATAAATGACTGTGGTTATAGCGTGTAATAACATAAAAGTTGTTTTCACCCAGCCGATAGCGTAGCTGTCCATCATCCTTCTCAAACACCAAGGGCATCACAAGCAAGGTATCAGTAAGCGCTTCTTGCGGTTCAATCCCTTGCTGGGCTGTCTCGGCCACACTCATGGTCGGCGAAGACGTTTGGTTAAACGTCAGCGCTTGGGGCAACACTTCCGGTCCCGTTGCCTCATGATAAATGGCACCATTGTGCCGCCAGCCATGCTCAGCAAAATAATTCGCGACGCTACCGATGGCATCCACTGGGTTTTCCCATAAATCACGAATGCCGTCATCGTCAAAATCAACGGCATAGGCCTGGTAACTAGTGGGAATAAACTGAGGATATCCCATTGCACCTGCATACGAGCCATAAAGTTCAGCCGGGTCGACCTTTTGCTCATAGGCGATCTGTAAAAAGGCGGCTAGCTCACCTCGGAAAAAATCCCCTCGACTGGGGTGATAAAACGCCAGCGTAGCCAGTGAATCCAGCACGCGATGGCGCCCTTTATGGCGGCCATAGTACGTCTCTACGCCAATAATGGCGGTAATAACATTACCCGGCACGCCATAAACATCTTCCGCACGCGCCAGGGTCTCAGCGTGTGCTTGCATAAAGGCAGCGCCCTCTTCGATACGCTGCTCAGTTAAAAATATATCGCGATACTCGTGCCACTTTAAGCGGCGCTCTACCGCACCTTCCATGGCATCCAGCACCTCTTGAGAATACGCTGCTTGAGAGAAAGCATCGCGTAACCACGCTTCCGGTATGCCTTGGGCGATTAACTCATCTACCAATATCTGGGTGCGTTCATTATGTTGCAGGTCCACCCCTTCCGCCGAGTGCTCCTCAGCGAATACGGCAGGCATCGAGCACGCTATTAGCGCGGCGACAAGGCAACTGCCAGCTTTATTTCGGGCCCTTTTTATCAACTCACCACTCCTTTGAAAACACACCGCCCTGACTGAAATACTAACGTGGCAATAGCCGACGATGGGCATGAATAGACATGAGAATACCGAACCCTGCCAACAAGGTCACGCTAGAGGTGCCGCCATAACTCACCAAGGGCAGCGGCACGCCTACCACGGGTAAAATGCCGCTAACCATTCCCACGTTTACAAACACATAAATGAAAAAGGTGAGAATGATACTGCCGGCAAAAAGACGTCCAAACGTATCCTGTGAAGAAGCCGCCAACCAAATACCGCGACCTACGATCATCAAGTAAAGCGCCAATAAAACCAGCATCCCGATAAGCCCAAACTCTTCACCCAATACGGCAATAATAAAATCAGTATGCCGCTCAGGCAGAAATTCAAGCTGCGACTGCGTGCCCTCCAGCCACCCTTTTCCCCATAGCCCTCCACTACCAATGGCAGTGGTTGACTGGATAATATTCCAACCCGAACCTAGGGGGTCGCTTTCTGGATCAAGAAAGGTTAACACCCGCTGACGCTGGTAATTGTGCATATTCATCCACAAGAGCGGCACACACGCAGCCAACAATGCACCCACAAATCCAATCAAGCGCCAGGAAAGACCCGCGAGCAAAACCACGATGACAGCCGCACTGGCCACCAGTAACGATGTACCCAAGTCCGGCTGAATAGCGGTCAATACAACCGGCACACCAATGATCACCGCGCACACCACAATATCTTTTAATCGCGGTGGAAGCTGGCAACGATTTAAATAGGCAGCCACCATTAACGGAACCGCTAGCTTCATCATCTCTGAGGGCTGAAATCGGATAACGCCAGGGATCTCAAGCCAGCGCTTAGCCCCCATGCCAATATCACCGGCAATTTCCACTGCCAATAACATGATGACCCCTGCACCATAGGCAAAGGGTGCCCAGCGTAAAAACGTGGTCGGTGACAGCTGCGCCAATAATGCCATCACCGCCAGCGCAACGCCAAACCGCATCGCCTGAGCGATTACCGACTCAATACGCTGGCCAGACGCACTATATAAAACCAGTAGGCCGCCCACCATTAAGACCAACAAAAGGCCTAATAGCCAAGGGTCAAGATGGATGCGTTCCCAAATACTTTTACGTCGCGCGATACCGCTATCGGGCGGTCGAACGGGATAACGACGCAATGGGCGGGTAAGCGTCTGCCAAGGCATAGGTCAGTTCCCCTCCACTTGAGCGGTATCTTCTTCCAACACTTCGCGTACATCATCTGCGTCAGGCGCTTCATCTTTTAAAAGCCATGCATCGGTCATGGCGCGCGCCAAATGCGCTGCATGGGTACTGCCGCCGCCCGCATTTTCAACGATAACCGACACGGCAATTTGGGGGGAATCAACCGGCGCAAACGCTACAAACAAGGCGTGATCTCTCAGGCGTTCCTCAAGCTCATCGGCGTTATAGCGCTGGTCCTGACCCAAGGAAAACACCTGAGCCGTTCCCGATTTGCCGCCCATTCGATACTCAAGGCCAACGCCAGTCCGCCGTGCAGTGCCTTCGCTACCGCTGAGCACTTTCTCCATACCGCTAAATACCCGGTCCCACCAGGCATCATTTTCCAACTGAATATCGTCCAGCGTGTCGGGTAAATTTTCAGAAAGCGACGTATCGCCCACCTGGAGCGCTAAGCGGGGTTTTACCCAGTGGCCCCGGTTGGCAAGCGTTGCCGTTGCACTTGCCAGCTGCAACGGCGTTACTTGCCAGTAACCTTGGCCAATACCTACTGACAAGGTTTCGCCGGGATACCACGGCTGGTTAAAACGCTCCCGTTTCCATTCGCGAGACGGCATCAACCCAGTGCTTTCACCCTGAACATCGTAGGCGACTCGTCGCCCGAATCCGAATCCACTCATCCGTTCATGCAGATTATCGATACCTAAATCATGGGCCAATGTGTAGTAGTAAGTATTATTAGACACAGCTAATGAGCGCTCTAAATCCACACGGCCATGCCCCCAGCGCAACCAGTTCCGGTAACGCCGGGAGTCATTAGGCAGTTGATAATAGCCTGGGTCGCTAATCGTGCTGTCTGGGGTAATAACCCCCCCAGCAAGTCCCGCGAGCGCTAAAAAGGGTTTAATGGTCGAACCAGGCGGATAGTGACCACGAATAGAGCGGTTAAAAAGAGGTAAATCCAGGTCGTTCTGCAAGCCGCGATAGGAGGCGACATCGATCCCGGTCACAAACTGATTGCTATCAAACCCAGGCGTCGACACCATGGCCAGAATCTCGCCCGTTGCAGGCGCAATAGCGACGATCGACCCACGCCGCCCATCCATTAACTCGTAGGCAAGCGTTTGTAGCGATTTATCAATCGTCAGCGTTATGTTTTTCCCTGGCACTGGGTCAGTGCGGCCCAACTCTCTTAATACTCGCCCTCGGGCATTGGTTTCGACTTTACGCAGGCCTGCTTCGCCATGAAGCTCCTCTTCATAGAAGCGTTCAATGCCGGTTTTACCAATAAAGTGAGTGCCTGCATATCGGCCGGCATCCAAATTTTGCAGCTCATCAACATTAATACGCCCTACATAGCCCAGCGTATGGGCCATAACGTTTGAATCGGGATAGTAACGTAGCAGTTGGGCTTCGACTTCAACGCCTGGCAGGCGGTGGCGGTTAATCGCGAGCCGCGCAATTTGGGCTTCACTCAGATCGCTCATCAAGAGCGCAGGTTGGAAAGGACGTTGTCGCTGGCGTGAACGTACGTTAAAGGCCTCGATGTCTTCTTCCGGCAGCTCCAGCAATTCCACTAACAGGGCCAGCGTTGCATCAAGATCATCAACACGCTCACGCACCAGCGTCAGGTTATAAGTAGGCCGGTTTTCGGCTAACAGCACACCATTTCGGTCGTAAATTAATCCTCGATTAGGCGGCAATGGCTCAACACGCACGCGGTTTTTTTCTGACCGCGTGGTGTAAATTTCGTGTTGAACAATTTGTAAGTAGCCTAAACGCCCTACCAGAAGACCGGTAAGCGTTACAACAACCAGAACGGCAAGAAGCGTTCTGACACGGAAAATGCGTAACTCTTGCTCAGAATTTTTTAGCGTGTCACGGCGCTGGGGCATGGCAACAGATGACTCTCAAATCAGACGATTGACGCAACACAGCCAACAAATACCACCACCTTTTGAGCCGTTAACGGTGGTAGGGGTGACCAACTAATAACGTCCAGGCGCGATAAAGCTGCTCGGCCAGCATGATACGAACTAACGGGTGCGGCAGCGTTAACGGTGACAATGACCACGCTTTATCGGCTATCGCAGAGAGGGAAGGTTCAAGACCATCAGGCCCGCCTACCAGCAATACGATATCGCGGCCCTCCATACGCCAGCCATCCGCTTCCTGGGCCAGCTGTTCGGTTGTCCAGGGTTTGCCTTTTACTTCCAGTGCAACCACATACTCATCACCGCGCAATTTATCGCGAATGCGTTGAGCTTCTTGAGCACGCGCTTTGGCAATATCCGCATTTTTACCGCGCTGACCAAGCGGAATTTCTTCTATTTCAAGACTGAAATCCCGAGGGAGCCGTTTACGGTAGGTTTCAATGCCCTCTTCAACCCAAGCAGGCATTTTAGTACCTACCGCCAACAGCCTTATCCTCATGACATCGTGGCTCGCTCTTCAAAAAGTGCGCGCGCCTCATCCGCCATGCTTGCGTCGCTAGGCAGGTCTGCCCAGAGACGTTCAAGGTCATAAAGTACACGGGCTTCCGGCATCATGACATGAACAACAATGTCACCCAGGTCGACCAATACCCAATCAGCATTATCACCGCCTTCAACACCGCGCGGCGCAAGACCGGCTGCCTTGGCTTTTTCTACGACGTTTTGCGCTAGTGCCGCAACATGCCGGGTAGATGTACCGCTAGCAATCAACATAAGGTCGGTGACCTCAGTTAAGCTGGAAACGTCCAGTTGAGTGATATCGCGTGCTTTAAGGTCTTCTAACGCATCAAGCGCTAGGCTTTTCAGTGTATCGATGTGCATGACTCCTGCAGATAACCTCGTGTGGTATTCGGCTAACAAAACGGGCCATTGTAACGGCTTCTTCCGTGACTACCAGCGCTATTCAACATCCTGGTAAAAGCCTTTATGTAAAATGGCCTCTTCAACCGCTTCCGGGAGCAAATAACGAACGCTTTTCCCCTCACGAAGCCGCTGACGAATATAGGTCGCTGAAATTGCCATCATCGAAGGGAGCGACAGCAGTAAAACGCCACCATTTGGGCGCTGCATCAGCGCGTCCACGCCTTCGACTTCACGCTGCCCTACCAGTTCCCTTAATTCATCAGACCAGGACGCTTGATAACCAGGCCTTGCCATCACCACCAAGTGAGCGAGGGAAAACAACGTGTCGACCTGCTGCCACTGAGGAAGGCGTAAAAAGGCATCAAACCCAATCACCATTACTAAACGTGCCTGCTCGCCATATTCAGCCCTCAGTTCAGCAAGCGTATCAACGCTGTAGGATGGCCCTTCGCGGCGCAGCTCACGGCTATCAGCGTAAAGTCCAGGCGTAGTGCCAATCCCGGCTTGTAACAACGCCATTCGTTGCTCTGCCGATACTTGTGGCGCACCACGTAAAGGTGGCTTTGGCGCCGGTATCATATGAAGCTGGTCAAGGCCCAGCGCTTCTCGCACTTCCAGGGCGCTGCGCAAATGGCCATGATGAATAGGGTCAAATGTCCCTCCCAGCATGCCTGCTTTTATGGGTACTGAATTCATATCGGCCTACAACTCATAGCGCTGCAAAACTCATATCGTACACGCCTTATTGGCGAACCTGGCCATCGCCGAATACAACGTATTTACGCGTGGTAAGGCCTTCCAGCCCCACCGGCCCTCGCGCATGCAGTTTATCGGTCGAAATACCAATTTCAGCACCTAACCCATACTCGAACCCATCGGCAAAACGAGTTGAAGCATTCACAATCACAGAGCTTGAGTCCACCTCAGCCATAAAACGGCGCGCCAGGGAGTAGTCCTGAGTCACAATGGCGTCGGTATGGTGCGAGCCATAGCGCTCAATATGCGCAATCGCCTCTTCCACGCCATCCACTATTTTGATCGCTAACACGGGGGCAAGATATTCGGCATACCAATCATCCTCGGATGCCGCCAAGGCCTGAGGAAGCAGCGCTTGAGTGCGTTCACAGCCTCGTAGCTCAACCTCATGTCCTGCGTAAGCCCGCGCCAGCTCTGGCAGCAGCAAATCAGCAATCGGTGCATCTACCAGAAGTGTTTCCATGGTATTGCAGGTGCCGTAGCGATGCGTTTTAGCATTGACCGCGATAGCCATGGCTTTTGCGGGATCCGCCGTGGTATCGATATAAACGTGACAAACGCCATCAAGGTGCTTGATAACGGGCACTTTAGCGTCACGCGAAATTCGCTCAATGAGCGATTTCCCACCACGCGGGATAATGACATCCACGTAATCAGGCATGCTAATTAATGCGCCGACGGCGGCACGGTCGGTAGTCGCCACCACCTGAACACAGTTAGCAGGCAGCCCCACATCGACCAGTCCTTGCGTAATGCATTCGCCAATGGTCTGATTGGACGCGCTCGCCTCTGACCCGCCGCGTAAAATGCAGGCATTGCCCGATTTTAAGCACAAACTGGCCGCTTCAAGCGTTACATTGGGGCGTGATTCGTAAATGATGCCAATGACACCTAAAGGCACGCGCATTTTGCCTACCTGGATGCCGCTTGGTCGGTAGCTCATATCGTCTATCTCACCCACCGGATCAGGTAAGCCGGCCACTTGACGCAGCCCTTCAATCATCGCATCAAAGCGGGCGTCATCAAGCGCCAAGCGGTCAAGTAGCGCACTATCCAGACCATTTTCCTTACCGCGCTGCATATCCTGAGCGTTGGCGTCTAAAATACGCGCGCGAGCAGTCATCAACTGCTGCGCTATTGATTCAAGGGCACGATTTTTGATGCCGGTATCGGCACGACGTAGCTCGCTTGCGGCTGAACGCGCTGCCTTTCCAAGCGCCTGCATGTATGCGGGAACATCACCGGCGGTGAGTTGCTGTTGAGCCTCATCTTGTAAGGGCGTTGAAACGCTCATGCTGTCTCCCTTTATCATCATGCACGCCGCCATCATTTTATCTGGTCAAGCGCGTCGTAATTGTGTCCAGTAGTAGGCAATATATTACGCTACTTAAACGTTATAATGAGCATTTTAAGTTTCACATTTGGTCCTGTCACCGCTGATTAGACGACGGGGAACGTACATGGAGTTCGTGAAGGTGAATAGTAAGCCACCATGCAAAGCAAATACAAAATTCACTTGCTTAGAGCCAATTTACTCGCCGCAGCGGCTGCACTAGCGTTCTGGACGTTGGGCGCACAGCCCATAGCTATCCTACTGCTTTGGCTATCCGTCGGTTGGCTTTGCATTACGGCGCTGCTTCTGGACTTTAGTCATCGTCATTCCAGAGGGCTGCCCTGGCAAGTGCTGCCGGGCTTATTACTACTGGGGTTGATTGCCAGCGCGCCAGAGCAACATGACATGTTGATCTGGGCGTGGGCGGCTATTTTCATGCTGCCTCAGGCACGCTGGGTCCTTGCGCTTAATGCCATGGCCGCATTACTTAGCGGCGCCTTAATAGCGCCACAATTACCTATTCCGGCCGGGGGGTTAATACTGCTGCTGTTGGGCATATTGTGCTTACTGGCGGTTTCTAGCGCACGCCAATTGGTTGATATGAATGGGGCTATCGGCCAGCGTTTACGCCTTATCCCAAAGGTTAACCTTTGGGCTGGCGAACAGTTGCTGCGCGATCTTCCCCGTGAACAAACCCGTTCTGAGCGCGAGGTTATCTACGCAGAGCTATTTATATTGCAGGTTAAGCGGCGCCAGCTTTGGCCGACCGCAAAAAAGCTTTGTGAGCTAACCTACTCCTTTGAGAACACCTATCGCCTGAATAGCACAACGCTTGCCGCCTTGATGCTTTCTCGCTCACCACAAGAAGCCACACGCCGTCGCAAGCAGCTCCAGGCAGCGCTCCCTGAAAATGTTGTTAGCCATCATGAGCCGCTAATAGATATTGAGCCCTCAACCTTAACGCTTGAACACCTCTGCAATACCCCCAAGGCGCAGGGTTCTTCATGAACAGCTATCCATTCTCCAAGCAGCTAATGACAATCACTTACATTACTAGCCTAGCAGTAATGATGGGGTACACGTTGTGGCTTTATAAAATGGGCAGCTACCGAAGCTTATGGGTACCCGCGTTTGTTACCCTGGTGCTATTAGCGGCCCTGCTGATGCATTTAGGGCAGGGATTAAAGGGGTACATATCTCAAGTACTGCTGGTAGGCAGCACCTACCTGACGGTATTAAGCACGCTTTCTATCTCTAACGTATCAGTCATCTGGCTTGGCCTGCCCATCACCTCTGCTTTTATACTCTTACCCCTTTGGCTTGCCTTGGTGCTGACGGGGTTGCTTGGCCCCCTTGTCTGGTTGTTTATCTCTCACCCGACACCTGAGCCCCCCTTCTATCTCGGCTATGTTATTTTGCTTTTACTGCTGGCCCTCCCTCGGTGGGAGCATGCTCGCCGCCGCGCATTACTACAGGCCACCGACCCCTATGACTGTCACTGTCGCGCCTACAACTACGAAACGTTAAAAGAGCGCTTAAACAACGAATTTCAGCGTGCTGCCATGCTTAACAAGCGCTTAGCGGTACTGGTAATTCACCTGCCACAGCTGGATATGGCCGAAGAGCAGTTCGGCTCTCGAGCAAAAATCGCGCTACTTGATACACTGTGTAGCGAAGTGATAGGTCGCTGCCGTGATCATGACATATTGGGACGCGCTGGCGAGGCCACCTTCTGGCTGGTGCTGCCCGACACCAGCGAAAGCGGTGCGCTGCTGGTTCGTGAGCGGCTACAGCATGCACTTTCCCAATGTGTATTGGTTGAAACCGGTCATCTTGAAGCCCGTATTGCAGCTTGTTTGCCTCATAAAGAGAGCTTCGAGCGCTATATACAACGCCTGCACGCCCGTGCTCATGCGCTGGCAAACGGATGACAGCGTATCGCCCTCCCAGGAGTCCCTCGTGTCTTTAGTCGAAACCTTTCAACAGCTCTCGCTCTCTCCTTTCATGCTTCTTCTGCTGATGCTACTCATTTCGCTTGCAGAATCGTTAGCATTAGTGGGCTTGTTGGTACCCGGCGTGGTGCTGATTACGGCAGTGGCCTCTCTGGCGGGGCATGAGTCTATCGGGCTAGTGTGGTTAATAATGGCCGCCTTTTTAGGCGCGGTGATCGGCGACGGCATTAGTTTCAGGCTTGGTTATCGCCACCATGCACAAATCACTCAACGCTGGCCACTTTCCCTACATCCAGAATGGCTAGGCAGAGGCTCCCGTTTTTTTGATCGGTACGGCCTTTACTCGGTCTTTATTGGCCGTTTTGTTGGCCCGGTTAGACCCGTCATTCCGCTCATAGCGGGCATGATGCGGATGCCACCCCGTAATTTTTTATGGGCAAATATCACATCTGCCGCGCTGTGGGCACCTGCCTATGTACTGCCAGGCTATTTGCTCGGACGAACATGGCAAGAACACCTTGATTTCCCCCCGGGCATCGAAACAGCGTTGATCATAATAGCCGCCTGCGTGGTGGTACTCGCGGTAGTGTTTTCCTGGGGGCGAGCACAGGTGGGCCGTCATGGGCGCCTCTACCTTGCCACCGCCCGTTTAGCGCGTCGTATTCCGTTTATGCGCAGACCCTGGCTTGTCATGAGCCAATCTGGCGAAGTTCCTCTCGCTTCGCTGCTGCTATTTATTATTGCCTTAACCTGCCTTTCGGGTTGGACGCTGCTGGTTGTGCATCACAATGGTCCATTGACGCTCGACCTCTATATCCAACGGCTCTTTAGCTGGCTTCAAAACGATACCCTTATCGCTATAGGTGCCGTATTCGCCAAGATTGGCGACAAATTGGGCATTGCCGTCCTTTTGCTGCCGTGGGCACTATGGATGATCCTTTATAGAAGATGGGATGCCTTGCTGCATTGGGGAGCGGCAGTGGGAGGCGTAGCGCTTCTTAACACGCTGGGTAAAGCCATTTTCGGACGTGCTCGACCTGATACTCCCGATTACCTGACCGGCTCGCTCTCTTATCCTAGCGCCCATACGTCAACATCGGTTGTCGTATTGGGCCTGGCCGCCGCGTTTATTGCCTCAGAGCTACCTCTCCAAAAACGTATCTGGATCTACTGGGTGGCGATTGCTTTGGCGGTGCCGATGGCACTATCACGGCTCGTTATAGGCGTGCACTGGTTTAGTGACCTGGTCGGCGGCGCTCTGCTTGGGCTGATGATCTGTGCGCTGGTTCGTTTAAGCTGGCAGCGCTATCCTCGAAAGCCATTAACTCCCTGCTCTTGGCTGCTATTGGGGTCGGCCTCGCTGGTATTAATCAGCCTTCGCGTGGCTTTCTTTCCACCAATGTAGGCGGCCTAGCCTAGCGCCAGCCATAATCCGACGCCCATCATTAACGTGCCGGCAATGCGGTTAAGTAAACGAACATTGCCGCTTTTTCCTAGCGTTTTACGCAGCGTTTTACCGCCGACGGCATACACCAACAGGCTGGCAAACTCGATCAATAAAATGACCACAATCAGCAGAATCAGTTGGCTGCCAAGCGGGCGGCTGCTATCCAAGAAGGGGGGCAGCAGTACCATAAAAAATGCCCACCCCTTCGGATTAGCCACAGCGGTGACAAACCCTTGCATGGCAAGTGTTAGCCGTCCGGCGGCAGGCCCAGCATTTAGTTCACTGGGAATCGCCATACGCCCACGAGAGCGCCACATCATAATACCCAAATAGGCCAAATAAGCGCCGCCCACCCACTTGAACACCGTGAAGAGCTCAGGCTGACGGAGCATTAAGGCGGCTACCCCAGCGCCTGCAGCTGCGGCTACCAGCCCTACGCCAACCAGCTCTCCCATCATCATCCACAGCGTACGTTTCACGCCCTGAGTCATGCCCAGCACCATGGCAAGCGTCATGCACATACCCGGCGTTAGTGACACAAATAAAAACGTGGGTACAAATATAGAGAGCGTGGCCCAGTTCATTGCTTATCCTTAGACATGTTATCTGCTTCATCCTCGCCCCAGCGAGGCATCAAGGTATGCTGAATGCCCAACTGATTAAGAATGCGTGCCACAATAAAATCAATGAGATCATCAATGGATTGCGGGCGGTGATAAAACCCAGGGGCGGCAGGTAAAATGACAACCCCCATGCGGCTTAGCCCCAACATGTGTTCCAAATGGATAGGCGAAAATGGACTCTCTCGAGGCACCAGCACTAGCGTTCGACGCTCTTTAATCGCGACATCGGCCGCCCGCTCAATCAGGTTGTTACTTGCCCCGGCGGCAATAGCAGAGAGCGTTCCCGTCGAACATGGGCACACCACCATAGCCGAGGCCGCTCCAGACCCAGAGGCAACAGGCGCCATCCAATCCTCTCGCCCAAAGCAGCGGATTTGGCCAGGCGCGGCGCCGCTACGCTCTCTCAATGCAGCAGCCAGCCGTTCTGGCTGTGCAGGCAGGCTAATGTCGGTTTCCGTGGCAATCACCATGTGTGACGCTTTGGAGATCATGACCCACACTTCATGGCCTGCCTCTACCAATACGTCTATCAGCCGCAGGCCATACTGCGCCCCAGAAGCGCCCGTTAATGCCACGGTGATCGGCTTTTTGAACAGGGAATCTTTACTCACGCGTTCAATTCCTTGGCCGTTAAGGCATTTAGTAGACGTTCATGTACGCCCTCAAAGCCACCGTTGGACATCACCACAATCCGATCCAGCGGTTCGGCATGGCGAACGACCGCCTCTACCAGCGCTTCAATCTGCTGATAAAGATGAGCTTTAGCACCTTGCTCAGCTACCAGCGCCTCCATCGACCAATCAATACCGGCAGGTTGATACCAATACACCTGATCCGCATCAGCGATGCTGTCGTTGAGTCGATCGCGTAGCGCACCTAACCGCATGGTGTTGGAGCGTGGTTCAATGACCGCCAACAGGCGCCCTTTGGTCGTTGTGGCACGCAAGCCTTGCAAGGTCGCCGCAATCGCCGTGGGGTGATGGGCAAAGTCGTCAATGACTTGAACCCCCCCCACTTCTCCACGCACTTCCTGGCGCCGGCGTGGCGTTTCGAAACGCGCTAGTGCTGCGCATGCCCGGGCTAAATCAACTCCGCACTCGTGGGCAGCCGCCAACGCTGCCAAGGCATTTCGCGCGTTGTACACGCCGCTTAACGACCACTCGACTACGCTATCCTCTTCGCCCTGGTCTGTGCGGTGAATAACCTGAAAACGGCTAGCATCAGGGCGCTCAAGGCAGAGCTGCCACGCACTTTCGGACTGCTCACCAAAGTGTTTAATGGGTGTCCAGGCTCCCATCGCCATTACTCGCGCTAACGCTGGCTGTTCATCGGCTACCAATAGACACCCCTGGCTTGGCACGGTGCGCACAAGATGATGGAACTGGCGTTCAATAGCGGCTAAATCCGGAAAGATATCCGCGTGATCAAACTCAAGATTATTGAGCACAGCGATATCGGGACGGTAGTGCACAAACTTGGAGCGTTTATCAAAAAAGGCCGTATCGTACTCATCTGCTTCAACAATAAAAGGCCCCTGAGGATCACCCAGCCGCGCGGAAACACCGAAATTTCGCGGCACACCGCCAATTAAAAAGCCCGGTACTTGGCCCGCGCTCTCCAATAGCCAGGCCAGTAAACTGGCGGTGGTGGTTTTACCATGGGTACCGGCGATAGCAATTACCTGCCGCCCTGGTAACACATGCTCAGCAAGCCACTGCGCTCCTGAGGTATACGGCAAACCGCTGTTAAGTAGCGCCTCTACTTCCGGGTTCCCGCGTGACAACGCATTCCCCACGACCACCAGGTCAATCGAAGCACCAAGGTGCTCTGCTCGATAACCTTCCATTAACGTAATGCCTGCTTCAGCAAGCTGAGTACTCATCGGAGGATAGACGTTTGCATCTGACCCGCTAACCTGATGGCCCTGCTCGCGCGCGAGTAGCGCAAGACTACCCATAAAGGTGCCGCAGATACCGATAATATGGAGATGCATGGTTTCTGTCCCTGAACAACGTAATAAACACAGCTTAAAATAGCTGAAAAGACTAGCATGCTCGGCTTGTTTACTCACCCAGAAGCAAGGGTTTAAGCACTCGTGGTGGCTAAAAAATGCCCCAATATACGTATAGCGAGCGTAGCCAAGTGACAAATGCGTTCGATTATTGCAGGATGCGCGCACGCTTATTTAAAGCCTACCTGTTGGCGCGTAACCTCGCTGTTTACAATGACGTACTTTTTCTAAGAACGCTGACCCATGCCCCAGGGTTAGCGATGGAGTTTATTATGCGTGTATTAATTCGCTATTTTTTCCGTGGTGTTCGTTTGGTGCTGGCACCGGTCATGCTTATCAGTGAAAAACTCTCAACGCCTAACGCGGTTGAGCGTGCACCCGCCGATCAAGCGCGCGTCGACCAGGCTTGCCAAAACCTGGCCCTTTATCAATTCCGTACCTGCCCTTTTTGCATTAAGGTGCGGAAAGAAATTGCCCGCTTAGGACTAACCATTGAGCTGCGCGATGTTCAGCATGACCCCGCACACAAGCAGGACCTTCTTGAAGGCGGCGGCAAAACCAAAGTGCCTTGCTTAAAGATTCACCATGAAGATGGTCGCGAAGAGTGGCTGTATGAGTCTGATGATATTAATGCTTGGCTACATCAGCAATTTGGGGCCTAGAACGCTGCTCGATAGGCATTAACGTCAAACTGCACATCAATGTCGATTCCCTCAGCCCGGCTGGGCGCGTCGTCCTGTGCAGTTTGCAACGCCAATACGCCTTCGACACGCCCAGCAATATGAATGTGGCTGCCCTGCTGTTCAAGCTGCGTCAACGTGACGGTAACACTGCCTCCCTCAGAGGTATAAAGCGGCGGTACGGTGGTGCTGCCGATCAGTTGCACCACGTGGGCATCGATAAGCTGGTTGTCTTCAACCGTTAGGCTAATAGACAACCCTTCGTAGGCGTCCCTTTGATCAGGCTCGACAAACCCTGTGATAATGATTTGGCGTTGATCGCCAACCTCTACAAAAGAAGCATTGGAGTCACGGCCCTGACTCAGCACAAACCACTCCCGCGGCTCGCCGTCCAGCATGCCTTCAATAGTGTCAGACTGTACGCTTAATGGAAGCCAACCGATTAACACCAGAATGGTCCATTGATTCCATTTCATCATTTTCAGCCCTGCCTTTCAGCGGGTCACTAATGGCTTTCGTGGGCTGATAACAAACGCCCGTTTATTTTCCACCTACGACTTTAGACTAGCTTGCACTCCATTATTCACTGCTATAAGCCCAATCATTCAATAGTTGAATAGGGTCTATCATTATTTCGATTGTGTGACGTATTCAACACTCTCTATGTTAATAAGATAGCTTACAAGCTGACCGTGTCTGCTTTGCTGTCTCGCCAATAGCGTTTAGACGGTAATGTGAACAATAAAATTATCAATAATACGGGAACGATTATGGCGCTCAAAAAAAAGATACTGGCCACTATTATCGGTGCAACTGTTGCGGGTAGCGCAGTGCTCCCTTTAACAGCAAACGCTGAAACGTTGCGCATTGGCTACTCCGCTGATCCGGAAACGCTTGATATTCACGAACAACTTTCCGGCGGTATGCTGCGTTTCTCCCACTTGGCGTTTGACCCTCTCGTCCGCTGGACCAAAGACTTTCAGTTTGAGCCCCGCTTGGCAACTGAATGGGTACAAACAGACGATACGCATATGCGCATGACGCTTCGTGAAGGCGTTACGTTTCATTCGGGTAACGAGCTGACGGCTGAAGACGTGGTATGGACGATTGAGCGCTTAAAAGAGAGCCCTGACTATCGCGCCATTTTTGAGCCCATTGCTACCGCCGAAGCGGTCGATGACTACACGGTAGAAATTACGACGACGGCCCCCTATCCGCTGCTGCTCAACCTGGCGACCTACATCTTCCCCATGGATAGCCAGTTCTATACCGGTGAAACCGAAAATGGCGTCGATAAAGCGGAAATCGTAAAAGCAGGCAACTCGTTTGCTTCACGCAACGTTTCCGGTACCGGCCCGTTCGTTCTAACTGACCGTCGCCAAGGCGTGCGTGTCGATTTTGAGCGCTTTGAAGATTATTGGGATACGGAAAGCGAAGGCAATGTCTCAAGCATTGTACTCACGCCGATTGCGGAAAACGCCGCGCGCGTAGCAGCCTTGCTCTCAGGCGGCGTCGATTTTATTGATGCTGTACCACCGAATGACCTAGAGCGCGTTCGTGAAGCAAGTGATGTTGAGCTTTTCGAAGTACCGGGCACGCGCATTATCGGCTTCCAGCTTAACGAAGAACAGGTTGAAGCCTTCAAAGACGTGCGCGTTCGTCAAGCCGTTGATCTTGCCATCAACCAGGAAGGCATCGCTGATCGCTTAATGCGTGGCTTTGCGACACCTGCTGGGCAGTTTTCACCAGAAGGCTACTCCGGTCACAACCCGGATCTGGTACCACGCTATGACCTGACCCGCGCTCAAGAGCTAATGGCGGAAGCGGGTTATGAAGATGGCTTTAGCGTGGACATGATTGCGCCCAACAATCGCTACGTCAACGACGCACAAATTGCCCAAGCGGTCGCGAACATGCTATCGCGTATCAATATCAACGTTAACCTGCGCACCATGCCGCTTGCCCAGTACTGGCCGGAATACGATACCCGTCAATCGGATATCGCCATGCTTGGCTGGCATTCGGATACTGAAGATACTGCCAACTTCTTCCAGTACCTCTCCTTCTGTATTGATGAAGAGAGCGGTGCGGGCCAATACAACTATGGCAATTACTGTAATGAAGAGATCGACGCGCTTGTCACTGAAGCCGACAGCGTAACCGATCTTGAGCGACGCAATGAAATGCTGCGTGAAGCAGAAGCCATGCTGTATGAAGATGTTGGTTTTATCACGCTGCATTGGCAGAACCTTGCGTATGCCGCTGCCGAAGGCGTTGAGATTGAACCCGTCGTTAACGCCATCGACTTCCCCTATCTGGGCGATCTCGTGATTAATCGTTAAGTTTGATTAACGGTTTGTAAATTGCCTGCACGGATGCTTCGCTCTCCAGCCAACTGGAGAGCGAAGCGCTTGTTGTGTCGAAACCGCGTCAAAACTGTTGCGTCAAAACCCATTGCAAAATGTTTAACGGCACTTACCCCGACTTCCTTTGCTAAACACTATTACATAGGTGGCGTACGCCATGATTGCCTTTTTAATCAAGCGGCTGATGCACGCGGTATTGGTGATGTTCATCATCAGCGTGCTGGCCTTCGCCATCCAGGATAACCTGGGTGATCCGGTACAGCAGATGGTCGGACAATCGGTCCCCGAAAGTGAACGAGAAGCCCTACGCGAGCGCTTGGGCCTTAATGATTCATTCATGGTGCAGTATGTACGCTTTGCCAAAAACGCCGTGCAAGGCGACTTTGGTAACTCCTACTTCTACCGCGAACCGGCGCTCAGCGTTATTGCACGCCACCTGCCAGCAACGCTTGAGCTCGTCTTTGCAGCCACCTTAATTATCGTGGTGTTTTCGGCACCTATCGGGGTATACAGCGCTATCAAACCGCGCTCGATTATCTCCCGTTTTTTTATGGGGGCGTCGATTATCGGCATTTCGATCCCGGTATTCTTAACCGCGATTGTATTAATTCAAATTTTTTCTATCGGCATTACCGTCTCTATTTTTCCCGAGGGAACCGCGTGGGGGGCCTGGTTAAACAGTGCATTATCTACCCAAGGCAATATGCCCTCGTTTGGGCGCGGTTATGACCTGGTGCACGTGTTTGGCTATTGGGATACCAACCTGGCCTCCTGGAGCGGCCTGCAACACCTGGTGCTACCTGCCATTTCACTCGCCTCTATCATGCTGCCGCTGTTTATTCGCTTGATCCGCGCTGAAATGATGGAAGTACTGCAGTCTGAATACGTTAAGTATGCCCGAGCCAAGGGTATTTCAATGCGCCGCGTCTATTTTGTCCATGCGCTTAAAAACACCATGCTACCGGTGATCACCGTAGGAGGTGTTCAAATTGGTACGATGGTGGCATACACCATTCTGACCGAAACCGTGTTCCAGTGGCCGGGCATGGGCCTTATGTTTTTGGACGCGATCAATCGGGCTGATATCCCGCTAATCGTGGCCTATCTAATGATTGTCGGTGTCATTTTCGTGGTGACCAACACCATCGTGGATTTGATTTACGGCTTTGTGAACCCCACCGTAAAACTGACGGGTAAACCCGCATGACGATGACAACAAAGAGCGTGCCCAAGAGCAAATCGCCCAGCCATTTTCAACGCTTTCGCGACTCCTATTTATGGTACAGCTTCAAGAGTGACCGCACGGCACAGCTTTGCTTGGCCGTGTTTATCTGCCTGGTGGTGGCTGCTTTTGCCGCGCCTCTTATTGCGCCTACCGATCCGTACGATTTGCGTCAGATCGATATTATGGCCTCCGAATTGCCACCGTTCTGGGTCGACGGAGCGGACGAACGCTACTCACTGGGCACCGATGCCCAGGGCCGAGACCTTTGGTCGATTATTTTGTACGGTACGCGGGTATCGCTTTTGATCGGCTTTGGTGCGGTTATCTTGCAGGCACTTTTGGGCGTGACATTTGGCCTGATGGCGGGCTATTTGGGCGGCCGTGTGGATGCCTTTTTTATGCGCTTGGCGGATATTCAGCTGTCGTTCTCCACCTTGATGGTGGCTATCGTGGTCGGCGCTGTCGTGAAGGCCACCATGGGTAGCTCTTTTTATAGTCAATATGCAGTACTGATGCTGGTACTGATTATTGGCTTGGCCGAGTGGCCACAATACGCCCGCACCGTGCGCGCTTCCGTACTTGCCGAAAAAAACAAGGAGTATGTAGACGCTGCTCGGGTGATGGGATTGCGCAGCAAACGGATTATGTTCCGCCATGTGTTGCCCAATACGTTATCGCCTATTTTCGTTATTTCTACCGTGCAAATTGCCAACGCCATTATTTCTGAAGCGGCGCTGTCGTTTTTGGGCCTGGGGATGCCCGAGACCCACCCATCGCTTGGTTCGTTAATCAAGGCAGGCTTTGACTACATTCAGTCAGGCTCCTGGTGGATCACGCTAATTCCCGGTGCGGTACTGGTAGTGCTGGTGCTGTCTATCAATCTATTGGGCGACTGGCTGCGCGATGTCATGAACCCACGACTCTATAAAGGCTGAGGACACCATGGCATTACTTGAAGTTTCTCAACTGGATGTACGTTTTGGCCTGCGCCAGGGCGAAGTACGTGCACTGCGTGACGTTAGCTTTACGCTGGAGCGCGGTGAACGTTTAGGCATTGTAGGCGAGTCTGGTGCTGGCAAATCGGTTGCGGCGTTTTCGCTGCTTAATCTGATTGCCAGGCCAGGGTTTATTGCCGGTGGCAGTATTGCGTTTGAAGGACAAACGCTCAATACCATGTCAGAGCGCGGGCTGCGTAAAATACGTGGCAACCGAATTTCGATGATCTTCCAGGACCCAATGATGACGCTGAACCCAGTGTTATCGATTGGCGCTCAAATGGTGGAGTGTCTAAAAGCTCACCGACGGATTTCCTCTAAAGAAGCTCGCGCCATTGCACTGGATAAATTACGCCAGGTGCAAATTCCCTCACCGGAAAAGCGTCTTGACCAATACCCTCATGAGCTTTCGGGCGGCATGCGACAGCGCATTATTATCGCTATTGCATTGCTGCTTGACCCGGACATCATTATCGCCGATGAGCCTACGACAGCACTGGATGTCACCATTCAGGCAGAAATCATGGCGCTATTGCTGGATCTCTGCGAACAGCACAATGTCGGGCTTATTTTGATTACTCACGACCTTGGCGTTGTGAGTCAGGTCACTCAACGCATGCTGGTCATGTATGCCGGTCGCGTGATTGAGCAAGGTCCTACGCGCGAGATCATTAATGACCCACAGCACCCCTACACCCAAGGGCTGATTAATGCCCTGCCCCAGATGGCAACGCCCGGTGAAAGACTGAATCAGATCCGTGGCAGCATGCCTTCGCTTTCCAATCTACCAAGCGGCTGCGCCTTTCATCCGCGCTGCGACTTTATTAAGCGCGCCGATGGGCAAACCCGCCCCGCTTGTATTGAGCAAGTACCCGGTTTTGTACAAGCGGGCAACTGCCAGGTAGCTTGCCATATGGTGGCTGAACTGCTGGAAGATCGTCGTTTAAAGGAGGAAAGCCAATGAATACGCAGGCAAGTGCGATGGCAGAGCATCACATCCCCGCTGAAAACGTCGAAGAAGCCCAGACACTTCTGCAAATCTGCGATCTCAAAAAGCGGTTTTCGCTGTCAGGCGACTTTCTTGACCAGCTGCGATTTAAAGGCGGCAAGCTCGTTCGTCACCAGGAGCACGTACACGCTATTAATGGCGTAAACCTGGAGATAATGCGTGGCGAAGCACTCTGCGTCGTCGGCGAATCCGGCTGCGGAAAATCTACCGTCGCCCGTACGGTCATGGGGCTAATCACCCCGTCTGAAGGCGAGATTCACTATGATGGTCAGCGCATTGACCATTTAAGCTCGCGCCAATTGCTGCCGTATCGCAAACGCATGCAGATGATCTTCCAGAACCCTTACGCGTCACTTAATCCGCGGATGACCATTCAGCAAACGCTGGAAGAGCCACTGCGCTTGCATCACCCTACATGGAACCGCCAGCAGATCGCCGATAAGGTCGAAGAAGTAATGGGCTCGGTGGGCATTGACCCAGACTGGGGTAAGCGTTTCGGTCATGAATTTTCCGGCGGCCAGCGTCAACGTATTGCCATTGCGCGAGCGCTGGCAGTAGATCCTGAATTTATTGTTGCCGATGAGCCCATTTCAGCGCTGGATGTCTCTATTCAGGCGCAGGTGCTGAACCTGTTGATGGAAGCCCAGCACGCGCGCAACTTGACCTACCTGTTTATTACCCACGACCTGGCGGTCGTGGAGCATTTTGGTACACGGGTTGCCGTGATGTATCTGGGTACCGTGTGCGAAATAGCCACGACCTCTACCCTGTTCGCCAAGCCTCGCCACCCATACACTCAAGCACTCCTTTCATCTATTCCGCGCCTTGAAGATGATCGGCCGCAGCATATTCGCCTTAAAGGTGAGGTGCCAACGCCAGTTAACTTACCTAGCGGCTGTGTTTTTCATGGTCGCTGCCCGTATGCCAATGCGCGCTGCATTCAAGAAATCCCGCCACTAAAAATGCAGGATGACGGCACGCGTGTTGCCTGCCACGCTGTTGAGGAAGGCCGCCTATGAAACGTAGGCATTTACTGGCCAGTCACGCCATCTCACTGCGAGGTAAAGCATGGAAATTCGCTGGCTAGAAGACTTTATTGCCCTGGCCAGGACTCGGCACTTTTCACGTGCCGCCGATGATCAAAATGTAACCCAGCCGACCTTTTCTAGACGGATTAAACTGCTTGAAGAAGAGATGGGTATTACACTCATTAATCGCCAAACGCTACCGCTTTCGTTAACCCCCGCCGGTGAGGAGTTCCTCACCTTATGCGAACAGGTAACGGAGCGCGTTCGTTTAACGCGTGATCGATTGCGCGAGATTAATGCCGGTCAACAGCGGCGCATTATGGTGGCCGCCCCGCAAAGCCTGCTGGGGAATTTCCTGCCTGAATGGCTAGCGTCTGCCGGCTGGCAAGACCGTGTACAGCCCTACCTGCGCGCTACCGGATGGATTGCTCACGACTATTTTCAAGCATTAATGCGCGCAGAGTGCGATTTGGCTATCTGTTACTGGCCTGTCGGGCGTTGCGACCTGGATATCGATACAAGCGCTTGTACCTACCGGGTGATCGGCCATGAACGGCTAATTCCCGTGACGGGGCTTACTCCTCAAGGCGAGCCTTGTACCATTGTACCAGGCACACGCCAGCAGCCCTCGCCTTGGCTTGCCTACCCCAAGCGAGGCCTGCTGGGCTCTGCGATAAAGGCACACCTGGCCAGATTACCTCAAAGCACCCACCTGGTGGCACAAAGTGAAAATCTGTACGCGGCAAGCATAAAAGAGCTGGTATTGCTGGGATATGGCATGAGTTGGCTGCCGGAGCGCAGCGTTTCACATGAGCTCGCCCAAGGCACCCTCGTCAGAGCAGGCGATAGCCGCTGGGATGTGCCCATGGAGCTGCGCTTATACCGCCATCAGCATCAGCACCATGCAGAACTAGACAAACTCTGGAGCGAACTCGCCCCGTCACGTAGTTAACAGGATAGACTTTCATGTCAACAACGCTTTTTAACCTGCAGCTTGATCATATCGTTCATTTACAACATGCCTATGAGCAGGTGTTAGCAAAGTACGGCTTTGACAGTCTGGTGATTTATAGCGGCCACGCCAGCCATCATTTTGCTGACGATCATGCCGCCTCTTTCCAAACCTATGGCCATTTTATGCACTGGGTAGGCCTTGCGGATATTCAGCACAGCTGGCTAGTCATCCAACCCGGCAAAAAACCGCAGTTTTATCTGCATGCACCCGCTGATTTTTGGCATCAGCCTACTCAGCTACCCGATGAGCCTTGGCTATCCGTCATTGATGTACATCAGTGTACCCAAGCCCTCGCGCCTCCCGTGGAGGGCCGCAGCGTCGTCATCGGCGATATAGCAAGCACGACGCCCGATATTCAGCAAGCGCTGAACGCTGAAACAGCCTCTAATGAGGTTGTGCGAGCGCTTGATGAACTTCGCATGTTCAAAACACCTTACGAAGTTGCCTGTCTACGAGAAGCTAACCACCTAGCAATGGCAGGTCACGAGGCCGCCCAAGCCGCCTTTATTGGCGCTTCAGGCGAGCTCGATATTCAACTGGCCTACCTAGCGGCTAGCCGACAACGCGAATCTAACGTTCCCTACCAGAATATTATTGGTTTGAATGGACATGCAGGCGTCCTGCACTACCAACATTACGATATAACACCACCCAGCCAGCGCTACAGTTTGTTAGTAGATGCTGGGCGACGCTTTAGAGGTTACTGCGCAGATATCACCCGCACCCACGCAGGGCCTGATGCCCCCGCGATTTTTGAAGAACTGGTAACGGCGCTACATCATCTAAAAGATGACATTATTAGTCGCATCGAACCTGACACCTCTTTTGTTGAGTTACATCAGCAAATGCACCAAGCCCTGGGAAGCGTCCTCGTTGCCCATGACGTATTTAAAGGCACCGTCGAGCAAGCGGTAAGCGAAGGGGTCACTCGCGCCTTCTGCCCACACGGTTTAGGTCACTCCCTGGGGCTTCAAGTGCATGACGTAGCCGGTTTACGCCACCCTGATGGCTCAGCGGCCCCTGCCCCCAGCGAACATCCCGCCCTGCGCTTAACGCGCATTTTGAAACCCGGCATGGTGGTAACCGTTGAGCCAGGACTCTACTTTATTCCGATGCTCCTAAACCCGTTGCGCGACACATCGCTTCCAGTTAACTGGACGCTGGTGGATCAGTTAATGTCCTGCGGCGGTATTCGTATCGAGGATAACGTGGTGGTCACTGAAAGCGGTTATGATAATTTGACCCCATAAGGCCCGTAGCAGAACCTGTTGTTAAGCCGTAACAAAAACACCCGGCGCAAGGCCGGGTGTTAGATGATATTTTGAAGCTGGCTTATGCCTTAGAAACGGAACGTAACGCCACCGCCGATGGTGACCGGATCCATATCAACTTTACCGATATGTTCGCCATCACGTTTGATCTCGCCATCAACATCCGCATAGCTTACGTAGCCATTCAGTAGCACATTCTGGGTTACTGCTAAATCCACACCGGCTTGGCCGATAGCGCCATAGCTTCTGCGTACGTCAATATTGTCAGGACCACCAGAGAAGCGTGTGTAGTTAAGACCTGCGCCAACGTACGGCTGAACACGTGAATCCAGCCCACCCATGGGGTAGTAATTTACCAATAGATTTACGGGTAAGCGATCAATGCTTCCCAGGTCTTGTGATGCCGCATTGAGCCGATGTTCAAACTTTTCAGAACTATTAAGCTCAACACCCACTTTATCAGTAAATAGATAACCAGCGCCGAACGTGAAGCCTGTCTCGCTTTGAACGTTCAGTGACTCTCCGTTGATATTACCGTTGCCCGATCCTGTATCGGTTTGAGCGACGCCACCACGAACAAATGCATCGCCAGCGTTGTACGCTAAGGCAGCCTGGCTTGCCAATGCTAAGCCAGCAGTTACCACAGCGGCTGAAATTAATTTCATATTGCTCATTAGGTTCATCCTCTATGCATTTTAGCTTGGGATTGGTGTCGACCAACCGGCTTACCTATACAATATATACCAATCGAACAGTGTTTCCAAACTTCTTGTGACATTCTTGTTATATGTTGAAAATGTTAGCTCTTTTTCTTCAAACATAAAAAAAGCCCCCCGAAGGGGACCCAAGTGGAGCACGCCAGCTCACACGGTGTATCGCAAAACGGTCATTACCGTGGCGATATAGCAAAGAAGGAAGAGCATCCAATGTGGCTAGTGATGCTGTTCATTTGCTTCGTACTTACGATATAGCGAACTGCGTGCCATCATCCTAAAAACTATTAAAATACAAATACATATACAAAGCACCCGTACTCAACTCGCCTACCTCAATATCTCATGCGAAGAAAGTGCACCAACCCTGTTCGTGCTTAGGTAGTTTTGCCCCATAAAGGTACCGTGCGTATCCATTGGGTCTTGGTGCTTCTATTTAACGCTATCGGAATTGGCTGTTGGCCCCGACACCTACCCTCACGTACACTTGTTTGAATACGTTTTCGACCCGTCGAGGCACTCTTCATGGCGTTTGACTCTACTTCTTCCTACATTGCCACTGATGCACTAAAGCAAGCGGTTAACGCGGCGATTGTTCTTGAACGGCCGTTGCTTATTAAGGGCGAGCCTGGCACCGGTAAAACCCTGCTCGCGGAAGAGCTGGCCGAGTCATTGAGCACTCAGCTGATTACCTGGCATATTAAATCCAGCACCAAGGCCGCCCAAGGGCTTTATGAGTACGATGCGGTTAGCCGGCTGCGCGATTCTCAGCTAGGTGTCGAAGGCGTGGAGAACGTAGCCAACTACATAAAGCCCGGCAAACTGTGGGAAGCCTTTACGGCCAATGAACGTGTCGTGCTTTTGATCGACGAGATAGATAAGGCCGATATCGAGTTTCCGAACGACTTGCTCCAGGAACTGGATCGCATGGAGTTCCACGTTTACGAGACCGGTGAAACGATCCGAGCCGATCAACGCCCCATTATTATCATCACGTCCAATAATGAAAAAGAGCTACCCGATGCATTTCTGCGCCGCTGCTTTTTTCATTACATTGAATTTCCCGACCGAGCCACTCTGCAGGCAATAGTGGATGTGCACTTTCCGGATATTGCACCGCGGCTGGTCGGCGAAGCGCTGAACGTATTTTTCGAACTGCGTGATGCGCCCGGCCTTAAGAAGAAGCCTTCAACCTCGGAACTGGTTGATTGGCTTAAGCTGTTAATGGCGGATGAAATTGCCCAGGAAGCGCTCTACAACCGCGACCCAGCCAAGGCACTGCCGCCCATGGCCGGCGCACTGGTTAAAAACGAGCAGGATACTCAACTGCTTGAACGCCTGGCGTTTATGTTACGCCGTCATAAAGGTACAGGTCGTTAAGCCATGTTTATTGGTCTGTTCGAAACCTTAAAGCGTGCGGGCGTGCCTGTTTCGCTGCGTGAGTTATTGGACCTGCACGCGGTGGTTGAACGTGGCGTCGTATTTGCCGATATGGCAGCATTTTACCAAGTCGCTCGCACAGTAATGGTAAAAGACGAACGCCACTTTGACCGTTTTGATCGTGCGTTTGCTGCCTGGTTTAAAGGCCTTGAAGACATGGACGCCGCCATTGAGGCGCTGATTCCCGATGACTGGCTGCGCCGGGAATTCGAAAAGCAGCTATCTGATGAAGAGAAAGCCAACATTGAATCGCTCGGCGGCCTGGAAGCACTGATCGACACCTTTAAAAAACGCCTGGAAGAGCAAAAAGAGCGCCATGCAGGCGGTAACAAGTGGATTGGCACGGGCGGCACCAGCCCATTTGGCGCCTATGGCTATAACCCTGAAGGCATTCGTATCGGCCAGGAAGGCTCACGCCATCGCCGCGCAACAAAGGTCTGGGATGAACGGCGCTTTCGCGACTATGACGATTCGCTAGAGCTGGGTACCCGCAATATCAAAATGGCGCTGCGCCGACTACGCAAGTTCGCACGCCAAGGTGCTTTGGAAGAGTTCGATGTCGACAGTACCATTCGTGAAACAGCGCGCGATGGGGGCTTACTAAACGTTCAGATGCGCCCTGAGCGCCACAACGCTGTTAAGGTGCTGCTGTTTCTGGATGTAGGCGGCTCCATGGATGATCACATTCGCGTTTGTGAGGAGCTGTTTTCGGCTGCCCGATCTGAATTCAAGCACCTTGAACACTACTACTTTCATAACTGTTTATACGAAGGGGTCTGGCGACATAATTCAAGACGCGGCAGCGAGCGCATCCCCACCATGGACGTTCTCCACACTTACGGCGCGGATTATCAGGTAGTCATCGTGGGCGATGCGGCCATGTCACCTTATGAGATTACTCACCGAGGTGGCAGCGTCGAGCATTTTAATGAAGAGCCCGGCGGCGCATGGCTGAAACGCGTCTGCGAGACCTTTCCCCACTTGGCATGGCTTAACCCCATGCCACCTCGCGCTTGGGAGTACACGTATTCCACGCAGTTAATTCGTGACATTATTGAAGACCGCATGTACCCCATGACACTGGAAGGGCTGGAAAGCGCCATGCGCGAGCTGGCCAAAAAGTAGCCTCGGCCAGCTCACAGGATAAGCATGCTCAGAGCGTTGCGGGAAACTGGTTCAAGCCGTTTAAAAAGTCCTGCTTGGCGCTTTCAAATGTTTTTGGGTCGTGCTTAAAGCGTCGTAAAATGAGTGCCTCATCCAGCGCAACGGTCGCGGCCAGTTCGCCTGCATGACTGGCCGGATGGCGGCCACTTAAACCAATGCGCTTGCTGTCACCGCCATCAAACCAGCGCTTGATACCGCTCGCCTGATAAACCGCTTCCTGCTCCGCATTATCCACCTCAACGCGCAGTGGGGCTTTGAGTGCCAATTCGCTGATGAGCCGCTGCTTGGCGCCTTGCTCAAACTCGCAGGCGTGAGTAATCGTCATGCCTTCGCCCGCTTCATCCAATACCAACAGCGCCAGCGACAACGGCTTACCAGCGCCATCAACACCCGCCACCAAACGGGCTATTTCCTGGGTAAACAGCACCTTGCGCGTACCGGCAAACACCACCAGCGGGGTTAACCCTGCCTGCTGACCATAAACGCTAGCGCACAGTTGCGCTAAACAGGCATCTCGCTGCCCCGCTTCTTTAATCTGAACTACCTTCATTACGCTCTCTTTAAGCTGTTGCTAACCGTATTAGCTACGTTAATGCATGTAAACTGATCGGGATACGAATAGTCACGCAATTGAGCACTTTTGCTGCCCGCTGGAGGTTAAATGCCTCAGTTTATCAACTGATCCGACACTACCCAAACCAGACTTCACAGGAAGTCACATGGTGATAGATGATCACTACGTCTTCATCTCGGGTCTAACCGTTGCCGACCTTTCTAACGGCCACGATGCTAAAGGCGATATCAAGGAAGAAACGCGCCTAGTGATGCGCGAGCTTGAACGCATGCTGAACCAAGAAGAAGGCAGCTTAGCGGATGTGGTGCGTGTTGACATCCATTTGGCTGATTTAAAAGGTATCAGCGCGATGGACGCTATTTATTCCGAATTCTTTGGGCCGGGTTGTTACCCGGCCCGCACATGCACTGAATCGCCCTCTATCTGCGGCGGTAGTCGCCTTGAAATTACCCTGATGGCTAAATGCGTTAGAGATTCGTAGCTCTAGCTACTTTGCAGCACAAAAAGCCAACTGAATGGCCTTTTGTGTACTCGTCTCTAGAAAGAACTTGTTTTACAAACTTGCCAACATTCCAGTGGGATAAGTAAGCGTCAGCAGATTTGCCATCCCCATTAAGAAGAGCGTCACTCCAGCCGCTAAACCCACGGCAGCTACGGGCTTCATACGTGCCACCACCAGTAAGAAGCCAAGGCAAAATATGGCGGCGGCAAACAGGAAGCCGAGCATCATCACGCCTCCAATCAACGCGAAGAAACCGGCGACCCAAGGCAACTGCTGACTTAATGTCTGAGTTTGCCACTTCATCGGTTTGATGACCGTTCTGACAATTTCCAGCACGCAGGCTGCCACGATAATGGCAATCGCCAACCGGGGCATGATGCCACCCAGCATGGAAAGATCCGCAAACGCCCACCACATATACGCGGCACCGGCTAACAGGCTGCCCAGCAATGCCACATCAATCACGCCCAGCGATAGCGGAGCCACCTCTTCTTGAAGCGGATGAGCAGCAGACTCCTCGCTTTGGCGGCGCTTTTGCAGGTGGTTACGTAAAGAGCGACGTAGCGGCGGAAGTAGCAGTGAGGCCGCAATCAGTGCGCCAATGACCAGTACGCCAGGCCGCATGAAGGCCTCAGCCCCCTGAAACTGGGCGGCTTGATAGAAGTATGCTTCAGCACCGGGCGCGAGCACAAAGCCAATCAAGAAGGCCGGGCGAGACCAGTTCGCCTGCTTGAACAGCACACCAATCGCACCAATAATGCCGAGTGCAAAGAGATCCCCCAGCGAACGCGTTGCTTGATAGGCCGCAAAGAGAATCAAGATGGTAATCAGCGGCGCTAAAATCACGAACGGCACTCGCGTTAAACTCGCCACCGGACGCGCTAAGCCTAAACAGAGCGCAGCGCCTAAGATATTCGCTAAAGCTAACGACCAAATAATGGTGTACGTCAGATCAAGATTGGTCTCCAGCATACTAACCCCGGGCTGAAGGCCCAGCAGTAGCAAACCACCTAAGAACACCGCCGCCGTGCCAGACCCAGGAATACCAAACAGCAGCGTGGGCACCATTGCCCCGCAGGCACAGGCGTTGTTAGCAGATTCGGGCGCAATCACACCACGAATATCGCCTTTACCGAACTGTGATTTATCCTTGGCACTCTGCACCGCATGGCCATAGGTGAGCCAATCCACCACTGAACCCGCCAGACCAGGAATCGTGCCCATCAAGCTGCCAATGCCCGCGCAGCGAGCCACCAACCCAGGCCGTTTGGCTACATCCTTGACGCCCTCCTTCCAGCCTTTGCCCAATTGGCAGGGCTGCTCGGCAATTGCGCCGCGCTTCACTAATAAATCAATGATTTCAGGCAGTGCGAAAATACCTAACCCCACCACCACTAACGGCAATCCATCGTAGAGGTAGTCAATTTCAAACGGCAGCCGGAACTCCCCAGTGGCGGGAGCCATGCCAATGGTGCCCACCAGTAAGCCAGCGCCGCAGGCAGCAATGCCTTTAAAAACATCTTTACCAGACAGAACCGCCACCATGGAAAGCCCCAGCAGCGTCAACATAAATAGCTCTGAGGAAGAGAACGACAGCACAACAGGCCGGGCAATGAGGATAAAAGCCGTCAGCACCAGCGCACCGATAAGCCCACCGATCATTGACGACAGAAACGCGCTAGAGAGCGCTCGTGCCGCCTGCCCTTTCTTAGCCAATGCAAAGCCATCCACCACGGTGGCCTGGGAAGCACTAGAGCCTGGGATTCCAAGCAGTACAGAGGCAAACGTATCGCCAGTGGGAATCACCGCCACTAACCCCATCAGCATACCCAGGGCGACGGAAGGCTCCATACCATAGAGGAAAGGCAGCAGAAGCGACATACCGGCAATGCCGCCAAGTCCAGGGATGATGCCCACAATCAGCCCAATCAGGACACCAATCACCATGTACAGCATATGGGGAACAGTAAACAGCTGCCCCAAACTGGAGAATAAGACATCTATCATTGTATTGGCTCTTATGTTGTTTAATGTAAGGGAGCCCAAAAGCACTGCTTAAGCAGTGCTTAAGCAGTGCTTTTTTGTGTTAACTGGCGTGTTAAATACGGGCACCGTGCTGCTCTAGCAGCCACTCGACCAACCACTGTCGCGTGGCATCATCAAGTGACATGGCCTCCTGTAGATGCTGCTCAACGACCTCACCCACCACTGGCGTGTAGGGGCCAAGCTGTGCCATTGCTGCATCTTTAAACGCTTCTGTATCCAGAAAACGCTGTGCTGCTTCGCGATACTCCTGAATCAGCGCTTGTGGAGCATCGTTTGGCAGTAGGATCAACTTTTGCAGCGTGAACCCCGAGGCAAAGAACTTACGATACGCCTCGGCGGCGGGACCGCTAGGCGCTTCACCATGCAGGGTTTCATACACTTCATTGAAGGTTGGCAAGTCAGGAAAGGCAGGATCACGAACGATCTCGCCGCTGTCATTAAGCACGCCTAGGGAAAACAGCGGCACCGCTCGGCCGCTCTCTACCAGAGGTTCTACGCTGCTGAAATAGGCAGAGGTGGTCTGGAAATCGATATCGGCCTCGCCACGCTCAAAGGCTAACCGCCCTTCTCCACGGCTACGCATGCCCGAAACGGCCTGCACATCGGCCCCCAGCAAATCAAGCGCAATCAATACCGGCAGCTCTAGCCCGGTATGGCTTTGAACGGCAAACTTAACGCGCTGGTTAGTTACCGCGTTCAGCACTTCCTCTGCGCTATCGCCTAGGCCAGGTTGGGCATAGACCACGCCGCCGGTGGGCGTCGCTAAAATCGGCGTCCAATCATCGTAGCTATAGCGTACTCGGCGGTCTTGCAGCATGGCAGGGTATTGGGTAGAGGCAGACGTGCCAATCCACTGGCTACCATCCGAGTCCGCCCGCATAGCGAATAGGTTACTGCCGTTAATAGAGCCACCGCCGGGTACGTTGTCGATCACTAGCGTCGGGTTGCCTTGAATATGGTCGCTCATCCAAGTAGTGAAAAAGCGTGCCCATACGTCGGTTCCTCCGCCCACACCAAACGGAATGGTCCAGCGAATGGTGTCAGGCACGTTCACATCGTCAGCTTGAGCATTCACACTGATAGCACCGAGCGTGGAACAAGCAACCACAAGTAGCGCTTTCTTGAACGTCTTTAGTGGCGTGTTTTTCAGAGTGGCCATGGCGATACTCCTGTTATTGATTACTGTCGGTCAGTCATAAAGGTAGCGTTATTCAATCAACGGTTTCGATAACGTGTTGCCCCACTTTCTTTGGAGGGGTCGCGTAAAAAATTTGCCCGCTCATGATTTTGCGAGCCGTTCGAATGAGCGATACGCGCGCTAGGTCAAACGCATTCTGCTGGCGATATTCGGCCGTTAGCTCAATAGAGCCAGAAGGATGCTCCAGAACAATCTGTGATAGCAGTTGCCCAGCGGAAAGCTTATGAGTGCTCATGGCCATGTGATTGGCAATCGAGCCGGGCACGTTAATCGCCGCCACCACGGCCATCGCGCCTGTAACGGCAATCGCTTTATGGCAGCGATGGGGCACAAAATAGCGCACATTCAGCGTGTGGGATGCTGCTTCAGCCGCTGAAATAAGTACCACCTTGGGCAGCACGCTCTGGCTAACATCGCCCATTCCCATTCGTCGCCCCGCTTCACGGCGCAGTGTCTCTAAGCGGGTTAATAAGGCCGCGTTATTATCCAGCTCAACAGGCGACTCATGGCCAGTTAACCCGACCGACTCAGCGCGCAGCAGCATAATCGGGGTGGCCGCATCAATACAGCTCACCTCGACACCATCAATCTCATCGCAGGCGTTTCCGGTGGGTAGCAGCTGGCCCGTTTTACTGCCCATGATGTCTAAAAAGCTGAGCTGGATGCCCGCCGCACTGCCAGGAACGCCGCTAATGGTAACGCTACCTTCGTACTGCACCTGCTTACCCGGAGTGGGTACATGGCACTCAATCAACCGCTGGGTGTTCAGGTTATGCACCTTCACCACGGTCGTACCGTCTTGGGGTTCCACCAGCCCTGTTTCGATGGCATAGGGCCCAACGGCAGAGAGCATGTTGCCGCAGTTCGGGTTAAAGTCGACGCGCTTGTTCACTACGTCTACTTGAGCAAACAGGTAGTCAACATCGGCATCAGGGTGTGACGAGCGCTCCACAATGGCCACTTTGCTGGTGAGCGGGTCGCCGCCTCCAATACCATCGATCTGTAGCGCATGGCCGGAGCCCATCAAACTCAGCAGAATATCAGCCTGCTGGGCCTGGTCACTGGGCAGATCTTTCATGCGAATAAAGGGGCCTCTAGAGGTGCCGCCCCGCATAATGACACAAGGAATGCTGTTCATATCGCTCCGCCATAGTTCGCGATGACTGTATGAACGAAGAATGTCAGCCATTGTTTAATGTCTCAAATGCAAATATAGGTTGCTATAAATCCGTTTTGTGCATTAATGTGTTTTGGTTATTAATCACCCTCTTTAGCGCAACAATCCTATGCTGCATAGACTCGAATTTCTCGACCTCCAAGCCTTCATTTTGGTCGCTGAATTAGGCACCTTTCATGAGGCGGCGCAGCGCTTGCATTTATCGCAGCCAGCGCTTACTCGGCGCATCCAAAAACTCGAAGAACTCCTTGAAGTTGAATTACTTGAGAGAACCACGAGACGTACCCGGCTAACGCCAATTGGAGCTGACTTTCTACCCCGTGCCAGACGTATGTTAGAGGAGTATGAGTCCTCGATTTTGGGAATTCGCGAGCTCGTCACGCACCAAAAAGGCACGGTGACGATTGCCTGCTTGCCAACGGCGGCCTTCTACTTTTTGCCTAGTGTCATTCGCGTGTTTAGCGAGGCTTGGCCGGGCATTCGCATCCGAATTCTGGATGTCAGTGCTAACGAGGGACTGGAAAAAGTCATTAATGGTGAGGCGGATTTCGGCATTAACATGATCAGCGCGCAAAGCTCCGAGGTGCGCTTTACCCCGCTACTTCTAGACCCCTTTGTGCTGGCACTGCGCTCAGACCACCCGCTTGCCAGCAAAAAGCAGATTGAGTGGAGCGATTTAGAAGATGTGCGTCTCATTACTGTGAGCCGCGATAGTGGCAATCGCACGTTGCTGGATAACGCGCTTTCAGCGGAGGGTATCCACCTCAACAGCTTTTATGAGGTACAGCATCTCTCTACCTCATTAGGGCTGGTGGAATCGGGGTTGGGTGTGGCTATTTTGCCGCGCATGACCATGCCCGGCCCGGATCACGACACGCTCTGTTCTCGCGATTTACCCGAGCCACGCATTCAGCGCTCGATTGGTTTGGTGCGCAGCAACTCGCACAGCTTATCCAGTACTGCGCAGCTATTTATTGATCTTCTTTTAGAGCACTGGGGCAAAGAAGCTATCTAGCGACTTTCGGAAGGTAGCAACGCTAATACCGCCTCAATATCTACATGGGCTTCCAGCATATCCGCCAAGCGATCAAGTTCACGCTCTCGGTGGGCTTGGTAATCGCTGTGCTCGCCGTCAGCAAGGCCCAGTTGTTTTAACAGCCCATGGCAGGCATCAGGATGGTCAAATAGTCCATGCAGATAGGTGCCGATGATTTGGCCATCATCACTGACCGAGCCTTCTGGTCGACCATTAATATCAAATAGCGGCCTGTTCAGGGCGGAGCCTTCGCTAATGCCGTTATGAATTTCATAACCCGTGACCGTTGCCGTTTCGCCGACTAGCACACCGCTAACATTACGTAGCTGTTTGCCCAGCACCATACGTGTGGTGAGCGATAAAAGCCCCAATCCGGCTACTTTCCCTGGCTGCCCTTCTAGCCCGTCGGGGTCATCGACCCACTCGCCCAACATCTGAAAACCACCGCAAATACCCAACACCTTACCGCCATAGCGCAGGTGACGCTGAATGGCGTTATCCCAGCCCTGGCGCTTTAGCCAAGCTAGGTCGCTGGCAGTGCTTTTACTGCCCGGTAGAATGATCACATCAGCGGGGGGTATCGGCTGCTCGGGGCCCACGAAGGTCAGCGCTACCTGGGGGTGCAAACGCAACGGGTCAAAATCAGTGTGATTACTGATACGCGGCAATGCGGGCACGATGACTTTCAAAGCCGCTGTCTGCGTATTTTTGTGAGCCAGGCCAACGCTATCCTCAGCATCCAGTAATAATCCCTGCAGATACGGCAAGGTGCCGAACACAGGTTTACCTGTCCGCTGGGTCAACCACTCAAGCCCTGGATTCAGCAGGCCAATATCACCGCGAAAACGATTAACAATAAATCCCCTGGTACGCTCCTGCTCGCTTTTACTGAGCAACTCAAGCGTGCCTACCAACTGGGCAAATACGCCCCCTCGATCAATATCGCCAACCAGTAACACGGGGCAATCTGCCGCTTCCGCAAACCCCATATTCGCGATATCGCCCTTGCGCAGATTAATTTCAGCAGGGCTGCCTGCCCCTTCGGCAATAATGACATCATAACGGCGCTGCAATGCATGCCAGGCGGCCATCACACTTTCCTGAGCTGTCTGCTTAAAGGCGTGATAATCCAACGCCCTCATATGGCCGTACACCTTGCCGCGCAAAACTATCTGAGCGCCACGATCCGACTCCGGCTTAAGCAGCACAGGATTCATATCACTATGAGGCGCAACGCCAGCGGCCTGCGCTTGTAAGGCGGTAGAGCGGCCGATTTCTCCGCCATCTTCGGTTACGGCACTGTTCAATGCCATGTTTTGAGGCTTGAAAGGAGCCACACGAAAGCCTCGACGTTTAAGTACTCGGCATAGCCCGGCGACCACGGTGCTCTTACCTGCATCTGACGTGGTGCCTTGAATCATTAAGGTGGCCATGCGACATGCTCCATACGTTCAGTTAGCCCAGTAAAGGCCGAACTGTAGCGAGCACTCTACAAGGATGCAACGCACATCAATGGCAAAGAAGACCATCCTTGCGGCGGCGCCCCAGCAGGCTTAGCGATTCAAACAAGCGCTTTACGACCCACAGCGCTGCCAGTACCGAACTGATTCGACCAGCACGTTCGCTCTGTTGTTTCGCGCAGAATAAGGGCGTTGTTGGGCACAACAGCAAGGCTTCCAACACTCAGGCTTGTAAAAACTGGCCTACTAGCTATAGGCTTCTGGCAGACATGGCCGCTGTTTTCGGTTACTTTGACAGCCCTCTTTTACCCAAAATTAACGGCTATAAATGCAAGATTTACTCAACGAGATCGCAAGGGCAATGGCCGCCGAAACCGAGCGTGGAAAAGTGGCCGACTATATCCCTGAGCTTGCTCATGTGGACCCCCAAAGATTTGCCATTTCACTTGCTACAGTGGAAGGCGCACACTACTCAGCCGGTTGTGCCACCACTCCTTTCTCGATTCAGAGTATTTCGAAAGTGTTTACGCTGACGATTGCGTTGGGAAAAATGGGCGATGCGCTTTGGTCCAATGTAAGCCGCGAGCCATCGGGTGATCCGTTTAACTCTATCGTTCAACTTGAGCACGAAGGCGGCAAACCGCGGAATCCATTTATTAATGCCGGGGCGATAGCGGTCGTTGACGCCATCATGATGGGTCATGAACCCAAGGAAACGCTTGCCGAACTGCTAAGCTTTGTGCGCTATATTGCGGACGACGACAGCATCTGCTTTGACCATACTGTCGCTGCTTCTGAAATGGCGCACCGCGACCGCAACGCCTCGCTTGCCCACTTTATGAAAGCATTTGGCCGCCTGCGCCACGATGTCGATAAAGTCCTGGGCACCTATTTTCACCAGTGCGCCATTGCCATGAACTGCCAGCAGCTTGCTCATTCAGGACTATTTTTGGCGTCTGATGGCGTTAACCAGCCCAGCAACATTCGCGTCGTCTCCCCTCAACGGGCTCGGCGTATTAACTCGTTGATGATGATGTGCGGGCATTATGACGCCTCGGGTGAATTTGCTTTTCGGGTGGGGCTACCGGGTAAAAGTGGCGTCGGTGGTGGCATCCTGGCAATCGCCCCAGGCCAAGGCGCCATTGCTGTCTGGTCACCAGGCCTGGATGAATATGGCAATAGCCTGCTGGGCACGAAAGCACTTGAAATGTTTGTTCAACGCACCGGCTGGTCAGTATTTGGGCATTGATCTGATCGTTTTTACTCCTTCAAGTTATCACTCACAATCTGGTTAGTAATAAAAAAACTACAATATTTCTACCTTGCTAACCAGACAGCATCCTGCTGATGGTAAAACTGCCATCAAATTCTTGCCAAATTTACATCTCCTCGACATCAGTTCGTAACAGTCCCTCGCTAGTCTGACACCCAACCAATGAGATCGATCTCATTTCATCAATAACAGGTGCTGGCATGGCAGATTTACTCAGCGTGGCAAAACTCGCCGGCGTCTCTCGGGCAACGGCCGCACGCGCTTTTTCAACCCCTGATTTAGTACGCGATACAACGCGGGAAAAGGTCTTCCATGCAGCTCAACAGCTTGCATTTAGGCCTAACAAAGTGGCTCAGCAGTTGCGCTTACAAGCAACGCAAATGATTGGCGTCATGGTACCTAGTCTTGATAACCCGGTATTTGCGGAACAGCTTCAAGCCATGGAAGTAGCCGCTCGGGCCTGCGGGTATTCACTTATTGTTACGACGAGTGAATACGATGCCAGTCGTGAGAACGACATTGTCGAAGAGATGTTACGTCAGCGAGTTGATGGCTTGGTGCTAACCGTGGCTGAAGCTGATAAAAGCACCGTACTTACTCAGCTACGTCAAGAAACTACGCCTTGCCTACTTGTTTATAACCCTCCCGGCAATAGCGGTTTTCCCTCTGTCGGCGTTGATAATCACGCCGCTAGCGAAGCCGCCACCCACTACCTTATTTCGCTGGGTCACCAGCAAATTGGCATGGTCGCCGGCCCATTACTGCAATCCGACCGTGCGCGACATCGCTATGAAGGTTATTGCCTTGCCATGCAGGCGGCTGGGCTACCCCCATATCCACTCATTGAAATGCCCCGTCACACCCAAGCAGACCTGAAAAGTCTAGCGCCGCATTTACACGGCACCGATGGACTCAGTGCGCTGATTTGTACCAATGACCTACTCGCCATCAGTTTGATAGGCGAACTTCAACGAGCCGGGCTTTCGGTACCTAGCGATCTATCCGTTATGGGGTTTGACGGCATTGCCCTGGGAAAATATCTCTATCCCTCGCTTTGCACCGTTGAGCAACCCCGTGCGGATATTGGTCGTGCAGCCATTCACACGATGTTGAACATGATTCGGGGTGAAAGACCCGTTCTTACACCCCTGCCCTATGTATTACGAAAGGGCGAAAGTGTCGGAGCTCCGACAACCAGAAAGACCCCACCAGGTATTTCATCGAGGAGTATCACATGAACGTTAAGCATCTATATCAAGCGCTATTGGCCACTACGCTGATCAGCGCTTCAAGTAGCGTGATGGCTCAAAACAGTGATAATGCTATTTGCTACAACTGCCCGCCCGAGTGGGCAGACTGGGGCACACAGCTACGCCTGATTGAGCAGGAAACCGGCATCAGGGTGCCACAAGATAATAAAAACTCCGGCCAGTCACTGGCACAGCTAGTGGCAGAAGCCAATAGCCCTGTTGCTGATGTGGTCTACTACGGAGTGACATTTGGTATCCAGGCGATGGAAGCCGACGTGGTTGAGCCTTACCAGCCAGCCCATTGGGATGAAATACCTGAGGGCCTTAAAGACCCTGACGGTAACTGGTTTGCCATTCACTCAGGTACGCTTGGCTTTATGGTTAATGTCGATGCCTTGGATGGCGCCCCCGTTCCTACCTCCTGGGCAGACCTGCTAAAACCTGAGTACCGGGGCATGGTGGGCTATCTTGATCCCGCTAGCGCTTTTGTGGGTTATGTAGGTGCAACCGCGGTTAACTTGGCGCTGGGCGGCGACCTTGACGACTTCACCCCCGCCATCGACTACTTCAACCAACTCTCCGATAACGCTCCCATCGTTCCTAAACAAACCAGCTACGCCCGCGTGCTTTCCGGTGAAATTCCGATTCTACTGGATTACGACTTTAACGCTTACCGTGCCCGCTATAGCGATGGTGCCAACGTTGACTTTGTGATTCCTGAAGAAGGCAGCGTCGTTGTGCCCTACGTCATGAGCTTGGTGAAAGATAGCCCTAACCCGGAAAACGGCCGTCAAGTGCTTGATTTCGTACTTTCCGATCAAGGCCAAGCGGTATGGGCAGATGCATATCTACGCCCGGTACGCGAAGAGGCTATCTCAGCAGAGGCCCGTGAAGTCTTTCTGCCCGATAGTGATTACGCCCGCGCCGCCACGGTAGATTATGACGCCATGGCCAATGCCCAGCGCAGCTTCTCCGAGCGGTATCTTTCGGAGGTTCGTTAATCATGGCAGTCATATCCAAGCAGCCCCTAGGGGCTGCTTATTCAGCCACCCAAGCAATAAGCCAAACCCCGAAACGTAAAAACTTCATTGCGGTATTCGCCTTAGCGCCAGCACTAGCCGTATTTTTCGCTTTTTGGCTACTGCCGTTTTCTCGTTTGATTCTAATGGGCGCTGAAGCCGATCGTAGTAGTGGTATCAGTGCTTATCTCACCATTCTTACCCATCGACAGTACTTAATTAGCCTCGTCACCACCGTCACAATCTCCTTTACCGTCTCACTTATTGCTGTGGGCATCGCAGGCATAGCCGGTTTTTTTTTGGCACGCCACCGTTTTATAGGTAAATCGGTATTGGTCGCGACTCTCACCTTCCCACTTGCCTTTCCAGGCGTGGTAGTCGGCTTTTTAGTGATTATGCTGGGTGGTCGTCAGGGGGCTTTGGCTCAATTAAGCCTGTGGTTATTCGATGAGCGCTGGATGTTCGCTTATTCACTTGCTGGGCTATTTATCGGCTATCTCTATTTTTCCATTCCACGCGTCATCACCACGGTAATGGCGGCTTGTGAAAATTTAGACCGAAGTCTTGAAGAGGCTGCCCGTTCGCTGGGGGCAAACTCATGGCAAGTTACTAAAGATGTCATTGTGCCGGGTATTGCGCCCGCTTTACTTTCGACCGGCGCTATCTGCTTTGCGACCAGCATGGGGGCATTTGGTACCGCTTTCACGCTCGGCACGCGGCTGAGCATTTTACCTCTCGATATCTATGGCGAATTTACCAACTACGCCAACTTCGCCATGGCAGCCGCGCTATCTGTTGTGCTTGGGTTGATTACCTGGGTCGCATTAAGTCTGGCCCGCAAGTTGGCGGGCGGCAATGTAGGAGCCCCCGTATGAATCCACGTATCCGATTCTTCCTACAGCTGAGTTTCACTCTGCTGGTTTGCCTCTTCATGATCATCCCCGTGGCCATGTCCGTCATGGCTGGGCTGACCGAGAACTACTTTGTTGGCCTTAAAAGCGGTTTGACGCTGCGCTGGGTAAGTGAGGTATGGCAGCTTTACTCCAACACAATCTGGCTTTCTATCAAGCTGGCGCTAGCCTGTTTGGTGATTACAACGCTAATTGGCGTGCCCGCGGCTTATGGCTTGCTACGCAGCCGCCGTCGCTGGGCCAATGCGATTGAGGAACTGCTCCTGCTGCCGGTGGCCGTGCCAGGCCTTGCCACTGCCCTCGCTTTACTACTTGCCTACGGTAGCTACCGGGAATTTCGTGGAAGCTGGCTATTCATTTTGGTAGGCCATGTACTTTTCACTCTGCCATTTATGGTGCGAGCCGTGCTTTCTGTTATGCAAACCGCGCGTCTTCCGCTGCTTGAAGAAGCGGCAGCAAGCCTAGGAGCCAACTTCCGACAACGCTTTCTTGCGGTGGTGATTCCCAACTGTCTTAGCGGTATTTTGGCGGGCGCGCTGATGGTCGTCACCCTATCAATTGGTGAGTTCAACATTACCTGGATGCTGCATACCCCGCTTACTAAAACCCTTCCGGTAGGCCTAGCCGATAGCTATGCCTCCATGCGCCTTGAAGTGGGGTCGGCCTACACGCTGATCTTTCTAGTGATGATTGTCCCACTGCTGGTGGCTATTCAATGGGCCGGGCGGCTTTCCAGCCCACGCCGTTAAGCAACCAGAACATCTAACTCGCCCCGTCGCCAAGAGATAACCCCGAGATCGATATGAGTTCATCCGTCAGCATCACCCTAACCCAATGCAGCCGTACTTTTTCCGGTAACCACAAGGCCCTGCAACCGCTAGATCTCCACATTAACGCAGGAGAAACCTTGGTATTACTTGGGCCGTCTGGATGTGGCAAAACTACTACACTGCGCATCATCAGCGGCCTTGAAAGCCCGGATCAGGGCGGTCGCGTCCAATTTGGCGAACATGATGTGACTGCCCTGCCTATTGAAAAGCGCGATGTCGGCATGGTATTTCAGAACTACGCCCTGTTTCCCAATATGAGTGTTGCCGCCAACATTGCCTACGGTTTGAAAATACAGCACTTGCCCCGTTCTGAGATTGAGCAACGGCTGGCTGAGGTCATGCGTATGGTGGATCTGGAGGGCTTTGGCGAGCGGCGTATTGATGCCTTGTCAGGTGGGCAAAAACAGCGCGTTGCCCTAGCGCGCGCTATCGCCGTTCGCCCCAAAGTGCTGCTATTTGATGAGCCCCTTGCGGCTCTGGATGCCAAGTTGCGCGACCGGCTGCGCCTGGAAATCGGCCAGCTACTACGCGAGCTGGGCACAACCGCGGTTTATGTGACCCATGATCAAGACGAGGCGATGGCCTTGGGAGACCGTATCGCAGTGATGCAAACCGGGAGAATTGCACAATTGGGTACGCCCCAAGAGATTTATCACCAGCCCGCCAATGCGTTTGTGGCCGACTTTATCGGCGCGGTGAATCGCTTGGAAGTCATCGGAAAAGGGGCTGATGGTCATCTCTCGGTGCAAGGCGGTGAATTGACCGCGCCTCACCTACAAGAGGCACCAAGCGTTTACTGTCGTCCAGAGGATATCGAAGTGGTCGCTCTAGCGGATGCCCAAGTAAAAGGCCGCATTCTACAAAGTATTTTTCTAGGGCAGTCTCAGCAGTTAATGGTTGATACAGGTGGCGCTACACCGATTCAGGTTAAGGCATCATCGCGCCAGGTTTGGCCCACCGGCGCCGCTATTGGTTTGAACCTGCCCCCGCAAGCGCTTTTTCATCCAGAGCTAAGTCATTCAAAACTAGCCGCCACAAGCGCCAAGGAGCAGGCCAATGGGTAAATCTTGTCTTATCGCTCAAATCAGTGACCCGCATATCAAAGCTGGCGGGCGCCTTTCCTATCGTCAAGTGGATACTGCCGGTGCTCTACGCCAAGCCATTCAAACGCTCAATCAGCTAATGCCACGCCCCGATTTAGTACTCATTAGCGGTGACCTGGTCGACTTTGGCCACCCCGATGAGTACGCGACATTTAAACAGATTTTGGCGGAGCTAACGCTGCCGGTTTATCTGATCCCCGGCAATCATGATGACCGCGATCATTTGCGTACTGCTTTTCCCGAGCATGACTATCTCTTTCAAGACGCTCATTATTTACAGTGGGTAATTGATGACTACCCAGTACGCCTAGTGGGGCTGGACTCCTCCGTGCCGGGCGAGCCTTACGGAGAGCTAAGCGAGGAAAGCCTGTGCTGGCTGGATAAAACCCTGGCCGAACAGCCGCAAACCCCAACGCTGGTGATGCTCCATCATCATCCATTTATCAGTGGCATTGATCATATGGACCGCCAGCCTCTTAAGCAGCCCCACGCGCTGGCCGAGATAATTAACAAGCATGCCCAGGTTGAACGCGTGCTTTGCGGGCATGTACACCGCACTATTCAGGCACGCTTTGGAAATACGTTAGCCATCAGCTGCCCTGGAGTTTCGCATTATGTCAGCCTGGATCTAACCCCAGACAGCCCTTCCCGTTTCCAATTAGAGCCGCCAGGGTATTTACTACACCAATGGTCAGCAGAGGCAGGCATGGTGACGCACCAAGGTTTTATTAAACAGTACCCGGGCCCTTATCCGTTTTACGACGCTAACGGTCTAATTGACTAATACACGCTTCATACACCGCTAAATCCCCGGCAGAAAAGCAGCAAAACGTCACCGTCTCAACGGTAGAGCCCTGCCTTAGAGCCTCGCTCACCGTTGAGACAGCAATCCGTGCAGCTGCTTCAATAGGATAACGGTATACGCCGGTACTGATGCTCGGAAATGCTACCGAGCGTGCGCTTACCGATTCAGCCAGAGCCAAGCAGCGCTGATAGCAAGACGCCAATAATTCAGCTTCGCCGCGTGTTCCGCCGTGCCATACAGGGCCAACGGTATGGATGATAGTACGTGCTGGCAGTTTAAAGCCTTCGGTCAGTTTTGCATCGCCAGTGGTGCAGCCACCCAGCGTTCGACAGGTGTTAAGCAGTTCCGGTCCGGCCGCACGGTGAATGGCGCCATCTACACCTCCGCCACCCAGTAATGAGGTGTTAGCCGCGTTAACAATGGCATCAACATGAAGCGTAGTGATATCGGCTTGTATCGCGGTAATGTTCATTTACAACCTCCTTGTTGGCTATTTAGATGCACCGAACGGCTCCACTTCCGGTGTTAAGTGCGCCAGCTCCCAGGCCTGCACCATCTGCTTTTTAGCGATGCCCCAACGGTAGCCGCCTAACGCCCCGCTTTGCTGGATAACACGGTGGCAAGGAATCCATAACGCAATCGGGTTAGCACCCACCGCATTGCCTACGGCTCGCGACGATTTAGGCATGCCCAACGCTTGAGCAATCTGCGTATAGCTTGCCAGCTGGCCTTCAGGAATGGTGAGTAGTGCTCGCCATACTGCGACTTGGAAATTGGTACCGGTCACGTGAAGCGATAACGTACCAGGTTTTGTTTTAGAAGTTGCAAATAACGCATCAACCACATACGCCGTCGCCGCTGGATGATGATTGAGCGAGCTTCGCGGCCACTCCTTGGCAAGCCGCGCCAGCAGTTCATCGGCGCTCGTAGCATCCACAAAGCCCATACGGCAAACGCCGCGCGGGGTCACCGCTACCAGCACGCTGCCCAAGGGCGTTGCATGCACGCCGTACTCGATACAGACGCCCTCCCCTTGACGTTTATGCTCTCCAGGCGTCACCGCTTCTAACTGCACAAAGTGATCATAAAGCCGAGAGCCACCGCTCAGCCCAAGCTCGTGAGCAACATCCAGTAATGCCCGCGGCTCTTTTAATAATTGCTTACCCCGCTCCAGGGTGAGGGCCTGCAAAAAGCGCTTGGGCGAAATACCTGCATAGCGGCAGAACAGACGCTGAAAATGGTAGGCGCTTAAATGCACATGAGCCGCAACCTCTTCCAAACTGGGTTGCAATACCGCCCGCTCGACCATGTAGACCATCGCCTTTTCGATACGCGCATAATCATCCATTGCCGGTTCCTCTGTGTGATACCGAAGCCCTCCTAGCTTAAGCGCTCCCTAGCGGCCTGCCGACCCGAATCTTGCGCATATCATTTTTATACAATACCCCGTCGCCACATCATCGCACACTCCCCCTCACTGTTTAGGAGGATCACAATGTGCATTTCGCTATTACTACCCATGTCAGCCTTTGCCCTTGCCGCATCCATTTCTCCTGGCCCCGTCAATTTGATATGCCTCAGTAGCGGCACCCACTACCCTATTGTTAAAGGGTTAATCTTTGTGACAGGAGCCACACTAGGGTTTATAGCGCTGTTTTTAGGAATTGGTGCAGGGCTTTACGCTTTGCTTACCACCGTGCCTCTAAGTCCTAAAATGTGGTTCTAGCGCATTAACGGCTCAAAGAATATGCTATGGCTATTGGCTACCAACACTACATTGGGCTGTCTGATCGCCTCCCTGGTGGGCTACAGCGTAGGCTTGCTGTTATTTACGTCGGTAGGCACATGGTTTATCAACGTCACCGGTATGCAGGAGAGCTTTCAGGCGTTTCAACTGTTTTTTGATCAATACGGTTTCGCTGCCATTATAGCCATGGGTATCCTGCCTATCCCCTTTCCGATAGCCATGATAACTGCGGGCCTTTCGGGCTACCCTGTCTTGCTGTTCTTACTGGCGGCATTAATTGCTCGTGGCCTTCTCTCTCTACTATGGCTTAGCCTGGCTGGTTTATCGCTTTGGTCATCGAGTGCTGTTGCTATGGAAGCGCCACGCGTTGTTCACCAGCTTGATAGGGGGCGTAATAGTGCTGTTGGTTGCTCTGGGACTACAAGCACTCACGCGCTTGATGATGTAACCGACATAAAACAGAAGACCAGGAAAGTGGCACCCGCTAGATACCGTAATCCCGCTCGACCTTGGCAATTCGGGTTTTAAAGTGCTGATACCACTGCTGATGCCCAAGCCGCTGTGCTTCTTTATGTTCGGCATGCGCCTTCCACGCTTTAATCGAGGCCAGGTCAGCCCAGTAGGAAACCGTAATGCCCACCTCATTTCGAGCCGATTCAACGCCTAAAAAACCTGGCTGCTGCATGGCTAACTCAACCATGCGCCCCGCCATGGCATCATAGCCATCTTCAATCCCCGTACGCACGGAAGTGAAGATAACGGCGTAATACGGGGGTTCTGGAGTCGTTGCGATAAGGGCCATGAAGTTCTCTTGATCTGAAAGCAGTTCAAAAAAGCATACCGTAGACGAAGCAGTAGACTCCATAGCTAATTATTGGTGTTTACTCATCAAATCAATAGCGTTGCGCGTGAGATGGTGCTTTACCACGACGCAGCGGGCAAGAGCCCCAGCTTAACGCTTGGCTTGAAGGGCTCAACCACGTGGATTGATGATTAAACAGTTCATTGCGAAGTGAGAACTTCACTGTCCAAGCATAGCCACTTTCCCAGCCCATGTGTTTACGCTTTAATACAGCTTATGCGATGAAGCCCATTCATCAACAAAGCAGGTTGTCGCCATGGCCCACTTTATTCTGCCCGGTAACGCCGTTCATTTGAATTTCCAGCAGCGCCTGCCCGACACCAACCTTCGCACATGGGTGCAATGCCTTTGGTCGATGGGCGGGCAAAGCACCCTGGCGCATCCCATCGTAGAAAAGCTTTACCCCGACGCAGGCGCCAGCCTCATCATCCACCTTGGAAGCTCTCGCCCCATCGTCACGCTCTGCTTTAACAGACACATGTTGCTTGAGACGTTTGATACGTCCATCCCCCGTATGGGCATTCGGTTTAAACCGGCCAGTATATATAGCCTCCTGGCCTTATCCCCGGAACAGTGTATAGACGCGCATCTTTGCTTGGGCGATGACATAAAACCTTCTTGGATGAGCAGTTTAATGCCGGTGGTGGAGCGCCTTTATCAGCTTGATGCACCCAAAGGATTAGCCCTGCTTGAAACATGGCTTCTGGGTTTACTCAAAAGTCGACTAATGAGCAAAAGCCCCGTGCCAGGAATTATCCAGGCCATTAACCAGTTACAGTTCCCACCTGAACAGTTAGCTGCCAATGTTGGGTTAACACGACGCACCCTGGAACGTCGATTAAAACGTGAAGTCGGTGTCTCGCCTGGCGCATTGGTGACGTATGCTCGCCTCAACCGAGCGCGACTGTGCTTACTTGAAGCTGACCGGCCGCTATCAGAAATAGCGCTCCATTGTGGCTACTATGACCAGCCGCACTTTACCCACGCCTTCCAATCTTTTACCAACGAAACACCCGCCTCTTATCGCCAGCGCAAATTGTCGCAAATTTACAAGGCGTAGTACGCACATCTTTATAAGCTGAGACCTCATCAATCAACGAGGTCACTGTCATGTCTCAGCGTATTTCTCGACAAGTCGTTTACAAGCTAACCCCTCGCCTTGCTAAACATTTGGTGCCTCTGGGCGAAGTAGCGGCTAATAGCGCGGTAACGCCTGCCATCATCCACCTCGTTCAGCTACGCGTTTCCCAGATCAACCAGTGCTGCTTCTGCCAGCATATGCATACTCAGGAAGCCCGAGACGACGGCGAGCATCAGGTGAGGCTGGATGTACTGCCTGCCTGGCGGGAAGCCCCCTGCTTCAATGAACAGGAACGTGCAGCCCTTGAGTGGGCCGAAGCGCTTACGTTAATCAGCCAACAGTCTGTTAGCGACACCGCCTACCAGAATGCTCTGGCTGCCTTTGGCGAACAGGACCTTCTTGAGCTGACCACGGTGATTCTGGCCATTAATAGTTGGAACCGGTTGGCGGTAAGCATGCAGTTTGCGCCTGACATCTCGCTATAAACGGAAAAAGACATCGCAAGCCGGTGCAACGGCCTGCGATGTCTTAATCACAATCCCCTTCCGCACTGCTGGCTTCTAAAAGCCGTCCCACTCGTTTACTATGCGCCACCCTCAATCCCAAGCGATCCAGGCTGCCATGTCTTTTAACGCACTCTATACCGATCTTTCTGGCTATTACGATGTGATGTGCGAAGACATCGACTACCGGGCGCAAAGCAACGCCGTGCAAAGGCTTCACCAAATTTTTGGTAACGGTGGCAACATTCACCTCGATGTAGCGTGTGGTACCGGACCCCATGTTCGCCATTTTATTGATAATGGCTACGTGAGCAGCGGGCTGGATATTAACCAGCCCATGCTGGATATTGCCGCCACACGTTGCCCTGAGGCTCAGTTTACGTGTCAGGACATGGGCAACTTCCAGGTAAGCGACCCGCAGGATTTGATTACCTGTTTTTTATATTCAATTCACTACAGCGACGGAATTGAAAAGCTCAAAGCGTGTATTGAAAGTGCGCACAGCGCCTTAGTGAGTGGCGGGGTTTTCTGCTTTAACGCAGTCGATAAAGATAAAATCGATAACAATCTATTTGTGAGCCACACCGTTAAAAAAGCTAACGATGCCTTCACGTTTCGTTCCGGGTGGCATTACAGCGGCAGCGGTGAAAAACAGGCCCTCAAACTTAGTATTGCAAAAACCAACGCGTGCGATACCCAAGTATGGAACGACGAGCACCCCATGGTCGCGGTTAGTTTTGCCGAGCTAATTACGCTGCTTGAGCCCTACTTTGAGGTGCACGTATTCGAGCACAACTTTGAAGCCATCACGCCGTGGAACAACACGTCGGGGAACGCCATTTTTGTCTGCGTGAAGATTCAACACCCCACGGTTATAGCAACGGGTCAACCCACTTGTTGCTGATTAGTACACATAGTATCCACTTACTTTCCAAACGCCGTCTTCAAAGTGCGGTGTAATGGTTTCGGTAATATCAGACTTGTTGGCAAAACGCGTTTGATAGGTGAACTTTTTGTAATCATTTTTGGGAGCACCGGGCATAGAGGTTTGCGTGATGACGCGTGTGCGGCGTCTTGATTCCACCGACCCGAAGTCACGGCGCGCTGCGCTAATGGTCCGCTCCAGCATGCTGGGTGAAAGCGGACTCTTCAGTAGCGGTGATGACTCCTCCCAAGCCAGCTCATACTCACCACTATCGATTGCATCAAGCCATGCCAGCGCCGCGGCCTCAGCCGCATCAGTGTTCGCTTGAGCATAAGGTGCCAGCAGTAGCAGGGTCGTAATGAAACAGATCACGATTTTTGGCATGGATAACTCTGGGCAGCGATCAGTAAATAGGTGTGCTTAATTTAATATCGGTACCAGCCGCCATTACTTTAGGGTTTGTACGAAAAGTCGCTGAGCGAAGGCCAGACAAGGCAAAAATCAGCGAAAAAACGGAGTTTACATGTGTAAATGAGTATTTTGAGCTGATTTTTAACGCCGTATGGTCGAGCGCAAGCAGTTTTCGTACAAAGCCTAGTATTAATCACAATAATCGAACAAGCTAACGGTAGTTTTTTCTATTCCTTGGCTTTATTAAGAAAGAGAAAGCCCCCTGTGCCAACCGCGACACAGAGGGCTATTTCATGAGCTAACTAGCAAAAAAACTGCCCTTAACACACGTTACAGGCCAGCAAACTCAAAGGGCTCGGCGTCCTCAAATGCGTTGACCGTATTGCCTGCATAAATACTGTTATTCTCGAGGCCGAGTTTGCGAACAGGTGCGCCCTCAGTAAAGTCGGCATCCTTCATATCCACCCAAAACGTGTTAGGCGTAAGTGCCGTCTCGAAATAATAAACAAGGTGTTTCTGATCAGATACCGCTCTCCACCTGGTGGAAGAAATATTCGGCTCCTCTGCTGATGAGATGCCGAAAGGAACAGACGCATTGCGAATCACGCTAAAGGCACTGCCAACAGCGACTCTTGTATCGCTCGTTTTAGGGATGGCATCCATGTAGAACGACGCTCTGACAAATCGATCCGCGGCACGGTTTGTGCCCGGCAGCATGACCAAGCCACCGATCTGTCTCCAGTAGTCGTCCAGCGAAAGTTGCTGCTCGAAGGTGGGCGAGTTTGTCACCACGTTGTATGACATATCGTGATGAATAGTGAGCTTACCGTCGATATACTCAAATATTGCGTTATCACCCTTGGCATCTGAAATTGACAGATGCAGAGTAGCAAATCGAGCGGTGCCCGGTATTTCAGCAGAGACGACCACAAAAGGCTCATCGCGCAGCGCCTCCACCGCCTCATCAACGGTCGCAAAATTGTCCAAAACATACTGGACCCATGCAGCCACGGAAAGCCCCTGGTCATCCGGCCCAAAGTCAGGATACTCTGCCTCAGCAAGCCATAGCAGGTTAGCCACCAAGCCTTTTTCGTTCATGCCATCGGTGCTTGCGATATCAAACGCGCTGGTAACGACACTTCCATACTGGGATGTCCAAGTGACGGAGTTGGGTCCAGCCGCACCATCACGCTCCATTCCCTTTGGAAACAACCAGATATTGGGATGTATTTCGTCCCTCCAATCCATGGAGCGCGCCGTAATGATCATATCATCAGGGCCCTGATATACCGCGCGCGTGCATGCATCCGCTGTGATGGCCACAAACAAGGCACACATGCTTGCCGCTAGCGTTAATTTTTTTTTGATTCTCATGGTGGTTTCCTTTCATTTACAAAGGTTATAGAGCCTGCCAGAGATAATTGGCGGTTAACAAGAAAAGCGCCAACTCCTTTTTTATAAAAAGAATAGCGGCATGGAGTCCCCAGCCCATGCCCATATTTAAATTATCAAATCCACTTCACCTTAAGCATAAATTTAGCTTTGGTCACGCATCTTATTTCACAAAATCCGAACTAGTATTTACACTCAGATGATTGCTCTATTTTTCATCACGTTTTGTCACTACTCACAATCAGGAGTCAGTAATGTTCCGATGTGTAAGGTTATGGACAGGCAGTAATCATCAATCGTGTTTTGAAGAAGGCTGGATTGATCTTCCCAAAGGCGAGCGCCACGACTTGCTCAGCGATGTCATCGAAACGACCAGCATCTCCTTTCGCGAAACAAGCGAAGGCGGTAGCTTTAGTTGGCATGACGCTCCCAACCGTCAATTCGTCTTAACGCTCAGCGGCACACTCACTTTCGAGACGCGCACGGGCGACTCATTCACGCTGCACCCCGGCGACATTTTATTGGCGGAAGACACCACAGGCGGCGGCCACCGCTGGCATCTAATCGATAACCAACCCTGGCGACGCGTGTATGCCATAGTGGCTCAGGATATCGATCTTCCCTTTATCAGCGCAGCAAGTAAGTGTTGAGTTCCTAAGCGGAGAACGTTCATGCCTACATCAACACAGATTCCCGAGCGGGCAGATATTGTAATGATCGGCGCGGGCATCATGAGTGCCACACTGGCAACTCTTCTCAAAGAGCTAGAACCTTCACTCAAGATTGTGGTGCTGGAAACACTGAAAGATTGCGCCCAGGAAAGCTCCAATGGTTGGAATAACGCAGGTACCGGGCATGCCGCCAACTGCGAAATGAACTACACCCCTGCTCGCTCAGACGGCACGGTTGATATCAGCAAGGCGCTGAAGGTCAACACAGAGTTCGATATTTCACGCCAACTCTGGACCTATCTGGTCAAGAAAGGGGCCATTCCCAACCCACAGGCATTTATTAATCCCTGCCCGCACATGAGCTTTGTCTGGGGCGAGGATAACGTCAACTATCTACGCCAGCGCTTTAAACAGATGTCATCGCACCACTGCTATCGCGGGATGGAATATAGCGAAGACCCCGCGCAGATTGAGCAATGGACTCCACTCATCATGGAAGGACGCAGCGATGGCGAGCCCGTCGCGGCGACGCGCATCGTATCAGGGTCTGATGTCGACTACGGTGCGCTTACTCACCTGCTGTTCGGCCATTTGGCGCAGCAATCAGGATTTGAAACCCACTACTTAAAGCACGTGCAGGACATTGCGCGACAGAATGACGGCACTTGGCGCGTGGAAATGCACGATTCGCATAGCAAGCAGAAAGGGAGCATTCAGGCCGAGTTTGTCTTTATTGGTGCAGGTGGCGGCGCTATTGAACTGCTGCAAAAATCCGGCATTCCTGAAGGGCATGGCTACGGCGGCTTCCCCGTCAGCGGTATTTGGTTACGCTGCGATATAGACAGCATTAGTGAACGCCATCACGCCAAGGTGTACGGCAAGGCAGCCCATGGCTCGCCCCCCATGTCAGTCCCCCACCTGGACACACGCCTTATTGGTGATAAAAAATCGCTGCTCTTCGGCCCTTACGCCGGTTTTTCATCTCGCTTTCTCAAGCAAGGCTCTCTTACGGATATGTTCCGTTCGGTACGGCCCGATAATGTGCTTCCCATGCTTGATGTTGCAAAGGATAACTGGCAACTAACGGAGTATCTGGTCTCCCAGGTACTGCAGAGCAAGAGCCACCAATTTGAGATGCTGCGCCAATACTACCCAATGGCACGCCATCACGATTGGACCCACGCCGTAGCGGGTCAGCGCGTGCAAATCATTAAACCCAGCCATGAAAAAGCCGGTGTTTTGGAGTTTGGCACCGAGCTAATCGCCTCATCCAATCACTCCCTCGCAGCGTTACTAGGCGCTTCGCCTGGCGCATCAACGGCGGCCTTTATCGCGCTAGAGGTATTGGAGAAATGCTTTGCCGATAAGCTAACCAATGATGGCTGGCTCCCCCAACTCAAGACGATCATTCCCACCTACGGCGTCGACCTTAAAACGGATAAAGAGGCCTGCTACGACACGCGCAAGCAAACAGCCGCAACGTTAAACCTGGACTTTGTTTGAGGTCTCTCATGTCTATCAAAAACGTATCTGATTTAGTGATCGAAACGCTGGTGGAAAGCGGTATTGAGCGGATCTATGGCGTTGTCGGCGACAGCCTCAACGGCCTCACTGAGGCCATACGTGAGCGGCCCAACATCGAATGGGTGGGCCTGCGGCATGAGGAAGTTGCCGCATTCGCGGCCAGCGGCGAATCACAACTAACCGGTAGCCTGGCCGTTTGTGCAGGCTCTTGCGGCCCCGGCAACCTGCACCTTATCAACGGCTTGTTCGATGCCCACCGCACGCGCACGCCGGTGCTGGCCATTGCCGCGCATATTCCCTCGTCAGAGATCGGCGGCGGCTATTTTCAGGAAACCCACCCCCAAGAACTGTTTCGTGAATGCAGCCACTACTGTGAGCTGGTCTCCGACGCCAGCCAATTACCTTATGTGCTGGACAATGCCATTCGCGCCGCCGTTGGGCAGCGTGGCGTTGCGGTCGTGGTGCTGCCTGGTGATGTTGCGCTGCGCGCCTCACCGGTTAAAACGGTAACGCCGCGCCATGGCTTATTACCACCCTCACCACGCGTGGTGCCCGCCAAAACCGAAGTGGAAGCACTCGCCAAACTGCTCAATGATGCAGAGCGCATCACGCTCTTCGTTGGCCGGGGCTGTGCCGGTTCACACGCCCAGCTAATGCAATTGGCCGATGCGCTTAAGAGTCCCATCGTGCACGCACTCGGCGGCAAAGAGCATGTCGAATATGACAACCCCTATGATGCTGGCATGACCGGCTTTATCGGGTTCTCATCAGGTTACGCGGCCATGCAGGAGTGCGACCTGCTGCTGATGCTGGGCACGGATTTTCCGTATAAACAGTTTTTACCGCAAAAGACCAACGTCGTGCAGGTCGATATTCGCCCTGAAAACCTGGGCAGGCGTGCCAAGCTGGCATTGGGCGTGGTCGGCGATATCGGGTTAACCATTGAAGCCATTCTGCCGGCGCTTCATACGCGCAGTGACCGGCACTTTCTGGATGCAGCGCTGGCCCACTACGTTAAGGCGCGCGAAGGCCTGGACAAACAGGCGCAGAATCACTCAGGCCACTCGCCTATACATCCACAGTACCTTGCGCGCTTGTTGAGCGAAAAAGCCAATGAGGACGCGATTTTTACTGCCGATGTAGGAACATGCACGGTCTGGTCGGCACGCTACCTTAAAATGAACGGCCAACGTCGTCTTATCGGCTCGTTCTCGCATGGTTCGATGGCTAACGCCATGCCTCAGGCGATTGGCATTCAGTACGCGCAGCCGGGTCGGCAAGTTATTACGTTCTCCGGTGACGGTGGCCTTTCGATGCTGATGGGCGATTTACTGTCACTCAAACAGCACAACATCCCGATCAAAATCGTCATCTTTAATAATGGGGTGCTCGGCTTCGTCGCGCTTGAAATGAAAGCAGCCGGTTTCATTAACACGGGCGTAGACCTGGATAATCCCGACTTTGCTGCCGTCGCAAGCGCAATGGGCATTTATGCCCGCCGTGTTGAAAACCCTGACGAGCTGGCCGATGCCATCGATAGCGTATTAGCCCACGATGGCCCCGCCGTGCTTGATGTAGTGACAGCCAAACAAGAGCTGGTACTGCCGCCCACCATCGGCATAGAGCAAGTCAAAGGGTTTAGCCTCTGGGGGCTACGTGCCGTCATGGATGGCAGCATGCACGAAGTAATTGATCTGGCCAAAACCAACCTGCTAAAGCGTTAAGTTCTGTTTAAAAAACGCTTAAAAGCAAATGGCCATTCGCATTGAATGGCCATTTTTTACTTCTGAACCCTGTAAATCACAGCGGCGTGACAACCTCAGACCTCTTCTGAACCCTTGGATTCAGGGCGTTGCTGGAACTGAAGACCCATTAAAAAATTACGCAACACCTGGTCTTTACACTCGCGATAATTTTTATGGGTAGGCTTACGAAAAAAAGCGCTTAACTCGTGGTTGCTTAACCGAAACTCGGCCTGCTCAAAAATAGCTAAAATATCGTCGGCTTTTAAATTCAGCGCAATGCGCAGCTTCTGGAACACCATATTGTTGTTCAAGTTACTTTCTGGCGCGGGCTGCTCGCCGTCGCGCTTCCCACGCTTATAGCTAATAAATCCGTTAAGAAACGCGGCCAACTCGCGGTCTCTCATCTTGAGGAATTTTTCGTCTTCCTCCTTTTTCAGCCACCCGGACACCTGCTCCTCAGATACAGTGAACTCTGCCAGCGCGAAAACTTTCAATACGGCAGTATCTTTTAAATCAAAGCAGTACCGGATACGGCGAAAAATATCATTATTGGTCAAACGACAGCTCCTGGTCTTAGGAAAACCCAGCACAATCCCGTTGGATGTGCATTTATCAAGATCATCATGGTAACAACAAAGCCCGCTATTTCGCTGTCAGTTTTTCAAGCAGCTCATCAATTTCTGCTTTCAAATCTTTATCTTCAATCTTGTTGGCGCTGATTTTGGCATTTTTCAGATGTTTAATAGCAGCCTCTTCCTGGCCCAACTCAACCTGCAGGGTCGCCATTGAAAAACCGATAGACGACAGGTGGTCTTTAGAATTGGCGACCTCGGCTTTGTGAAGCGCCTTTTCATACATCACCAGCGCGTCATCCAGCTCTTCGGTAAAATCCGCCAACGTTTCCCACTGCTCCGGATGATCCTTATCGGTATTTTCATGCTCGATACAAATAGCACCCAGCTCTGCATAAAGCGAATCAAACGCCTCTCGATCTTCCTTCTCAGCCGCCTTCATCAGCTTTTCAGCCAACTCATAAACGGCCTTGTAAATTTTGGTATTGATCACGTCAGCTACCTTCAACAGTAAAATGAGAATCGACTGATAAACTCGCCGATACGACCCGATATGCGCGCCCACACTACGGCAATTGGCGATGGGGCGCATTATACCCATGAAGCGCTCTCTTGAAGGCTTTTACGACAGTAAAGTCGAGTTGGCGATAGCAAAATAGCCATTCGACTCAGACTATTCAAACACTTCGTAATGACGTTTCACGTTACGGGTTAGCTTGCCCCAGTCAGAACTTGCCACCCGCTGCTGGTGCTGTTCAAAGGCCTTGCGGTCAATAAATTCCTCATAAACATCAAAACGGCACGGGTCAGTTTTATCATGGATGACCTTAAACGTTATGCAGCCTGGCTCCTCAAGAGTGAGTTGGCGGTGAATGACAAGCTCGTCTTCCACAGCTTCAAGGTCCCTACCGGGAACTTTAATAAACCCTTTTAAGGTTACTTTTGCCACTGAGCTCACCTTTTTATAGCGTTACGTACAACCGCAGCGCGTCTTGATGCTGTATACCATCTTCAAGAATCGGCTCAGGGTAATTATCCAGAAAATAGTTTTTAACCACGTGATCAACTCTAAACCCATGGCGTTGGTAATAGGTCAGCTGATATCCAAAAGTGCCGGTGCTTAATTCCACACGCTGTATTTTTTTGCTTACTAGCTCAGACAAGGCAAAGCTCAACAGCCCAGAACCAAGGCCCTGCTGCTGAAATCCCGGGTAAACCGAGATATTAAATATTTCAGCGATGTCGGTGTTAATAGGTTTTGTGACACAGGCACCAACGACGTTTCCGCTTAGCTTTGCCGCGAAGCACCAAGCGCCATCCAGATAAGATGCGATGCTCTGTTCAGAAGGATCGGCTTCCAGTAAAAGCTGGGTGGGAACGTCGCTGGCATTGACTTCTAGATAGTCCATTCTTATCTCAAGCCCATAACGATGGAGATTAGTACCGCTGAGTTACCGCATTCATGGCAGCCCTTATTGGTTACCCATGTACTCCAAAATTTCATACGAGTAGGCATACTTAAACGCCCCCGTGATGTCGATTCCTATTTCAAATAAAGGCAGTATGATAATTATGCCTGTAACCCCGTGCACCCTTGCATGTTCCACCCCACTTTAGTGCCGCTTCATAGAAAGCTTTAACTTCATCTTATGTTTTGGCGCGAGATGCTTACGAAGCTCACCATTCATCAAACACTTGTCATATTCACTGTGCTGTCATTCAATGCACCGCTCTGTTTCATAGTCTTCCCGTTTCATAAATTTGCACTTTTCCTCCTTCACGCCGCGAGCTTTTTAGCGGTTTGTACTACCCGCTGACCTAAATAACGCGCAGTAAGTAAGTCCGTTTCATTGAGATCAGTATTCACGGAATGGGCAATAAGCCCGGACTGTGCACCAAGCCTGTTACGCATTGCAGGATCATAGTTGCCCGGTGTATCCAGACCCACCCAAAACATACCGTGCTGGCTAGCGAACACTTGCAGGTACTGAATGGTATTCAGTTGATCACCACTTAAGTTAGCACCAATGGTAAAACCAGCGGCAATTTTGTTTGCCCATGCTTGCCTTGCCCACAACTCACTTGTGGCATCCGTAAACGCTTTAAACTGCGCTGATACGCAGCCCATATAAGTAGGTGAGCCAAAGATAATCGCATCAGCATTATCTAGTTGCCGCAGCAGCTCGATGTTACGAAAACGCCCTTCAACAATATCGGCGCCAACAATTTCTACTGCGACCACGTCAACACCAGGTTCCATTGCAGCACCTGATGCAATCGAGTGGGCCAGCTTTTTGGTAGTGCCTGTTACAGAATGAAAAATGACGACGACTTTCACTACATTATCCCCCTTCCGTTGCTCTGATTCTTTCTACACTGCTGGTTACTGCGCATCGCGATTTAAATTACGCTCTGCTGGGATATCGCTCAGATACTCAACGAACTCCACCTCAAACCCCGCTGGGTCAACGAAGTAAACGTTTTTACGAAACGGCTCGGTGGCACCCGGTTTGGCAACGGCAAAGCCCGCGTTATTTAATCGAGCCACTACGGCATCCAGGTTATCGGTCACGTAGGCAAAGTGGGCTAGGCCCACGCTATGGCCTTCTAGCGCTCGGTTCTGTCCTTCGCCATGATCGCTTAACGCCAGGTAATGTCTTTCATCACCAAAGTGCACCCACTTGCGCGGTTTGCCGTACCACTCACCCTGCCCCTCATCGCGTATACGCCAGTGTGGGAAGGCAGCGCGGTAAAACTCCAGCATGGCCTTCATATCAGCAACGACCAGATTCACGTGTTCCAGGTACATATTGTTCTCCTTGCGTGGGTTCGGATAAAAGGTTAAAACCTCAACCCAAGTTGAGGTAAAGCTTTTTTTGTACCAGAAGAAAAACGGGAGCGAGAATGGCGGAGGCAAACTGGAGTGTCGGCAAAGTCGCCAAGCGCTGCGGCATTAATATCAGCGCCCTGCACTTTTACGAACAGCAGGGGCTAATTCAAAGCTCACGCAATGCGGGCAACCAGCGCCGCTATAAACCGGAGGTGCTAAGGCGCATTTCAGTGATAAAAGCCGCGCAAAAAGTGGGCGTCAGCCTGGACGAGGTCAAGAAAGCTTTCGAGTCACTGCCCAATAACCGCACGCCCACGGTGGAAGATTGGCAGCATCTTTCCAGGAACTGGCAGCGCATGTTGGATGGCCGCATTGCCTACCTGCAAACGCTGCGCAATAACCTCAGCGGCTGTATTGGCTGCGGCTGTTTAAGCATGACCCGCTGTCCGCTGTATAACCCGGATGATGAGCTGGCGGAGCTAGGTAGCGGCCCAGTGCTGTTGGATCAGGCGGAGAAGCGGGCTGCCGGTGATGAACAAGATCAGGCGTCATGAACAAAAACGGTGGCATTAACAGAGCAGATTTCGACAACGTACCTCCGGTGGCCTTTCAGGTAGCGCGCCCCGGTACGCTTAATGAACGGGCAGCCACTAGCGGTTTCCATGAATATCAGGCGTGGGCGAGTTTAAGCCCGACAAGCCCCGCAACGATCAGCGTTAAACTCATTAGTTTGAGTGCGCCCAAAGACTCGCCAAACAGCACGATGCCTAAAATGGCCGTTCCCACTGCGCCAATCCCTACCCATATCGCGTAAGCGGTACCCACGGGCAGGGTTTTCAGCGCTAAGCCCAGCAGTAGAAAACTCGTCACTAGCGAAAGTAGCGTCCAGGCAGTCGGCCAGAGTTTTGTAAAGCCCACCGAATATTTCAGCCCGATGGCCCAGCCAATCTCCAGAAGGCCCGCTACAAACAATATAAACCAGCTCATGTATTCCTCTTCGTCGATTGCTTAATCAATTCTCTGACTCGATTATCTCATAATGGCGCACGGCGTTGCGGGTCAGCCCGCCCTATTCGGGATTTGGATGCGGAACAGCAAGGCATGTGCAAAGTTCACTCAACACGGTAAATCAGCGCTACTACAAGCACTACGTTATACTGCGGCATATTTTCATTTCGACACCCCTTACGACATCCCGTCAGAGCCCCCTATGTCATTTGCAAAACTAGGCTTATCCAGTCCTCTTGTTCAAGCGATTACCGAACTTGGTTACAAAACCCCAACGCCCATTCAAGAACAGGCGATTCCTGCCATTCTTTCGGGTAACGATTTAATCGCCACTGCACAAACCGGAACAGGCAAAACCGCTGCCTTCGTTCTGCCTCTGCTGGAAAGATTTAGTACAGCGGGAACGCTACGCGGCAAACGCATCCGTGCGTTGATTCTCGTACCGACCCGTGAGCTAGCGGTTCAGGTTGAAGCCAGCGTGGCTCAATACGCTAAACATCTGCACTTAACGTCTATGGCGGTGTATGGCGGTGTTGATAGCGAACCTCAAAAACAGCGATTAATAGAAGGAATTGATATCCTCGTCGCCACACCAGGCAGATTGCTGGATTTGGCGCATCAGCGTGCGCTGCACTTTGATGAACTCAACGCCATGGTGTTGGACGAAGCGGACAGAATGGTCGACATGGGTTTTGTCGACGATATCAACAAAATCATAGAACGCCTGCCTGAAAACCGTCAGAACCTGCTGTTTTCGGCCACCATGAATGGCGACGTTCGGGCGCTGGCCTACGGTTTTTCAGACAGCAAGATGACCGACCTGGCGTCTGAAATATCCATTTCTCCCAACATCCGCGCCGCCGCTAATATCAAACAATGGCTAATCACCGTAGACAAAGACACCAAGTCCGCCCTGCTGAGCCACCTGATTAACGAGCAAGCGTGGGATCAGGCGCTTATTTTTATCGAGAAAAAACACGGCGCGGCCAAGCTGGTTGACCAACTCGCAAAGCGTGGCATCAAAGCGGATTCCATTCATGGCGACAGAAGCCAAGCCATGCGCGAAAAGATTTTGGCGCAGTTCAAATCTGGCGAGCTAAAGTACCTGGTCGCCACGGGGGTTGCCGCGCGGGGTTTGGATATTGGCGAGCTAAGCCGTGTGGTGAATTACGATTTACCCTTTCAGCCAGAAGAGTACATTCACCGTATTGGCCGAACCGGCCGCGCGGGAGCCTCAGGTGAAGCCATCTCGTTTGTCGCCTTGGCTGACTTTAAAAATCTTTGCGCCATTGAAAGGCGGTTAAACAGCATCATTGAGCGCAGAGAAATTGAAGGCTTTTCAGTGCGAAAGGTAGTGCCCGCTTCAAACCTGAATTTTAAGAAAAAGTAATCGTTAAACCTTCCCAAAGAAGCTCACCTCTTAACGAATAAAAGGTGAGCTTCTCTGCTAAAGGCGTTTGCAATTAAGGTCTATTTTAACAAAACATGGGTAAGCACTGTGGCCGTTAAAGGTCTTCCTAACGACTAGGCGGAGTCTGGTGTAAACACGTCCAACAACTCGGCATTGGTTGGATATTTCTCCAATAGCTCAAATAACTTCTGTGCGCCTTCCACTGGCTTAAGTTGTGTCAACGCTCTACGCAATGTTCGTACTTTTTCAATGTCTTTTGCATCAATCAAAAGCTCTTCGCGCCGGGTACTACTCTTGGTGATATCGATGGCCGGGAAAATCCGCTGATTGGCCACCTCGCGTGACAGCACGATTTCCATATTGCCCGTGCCCTTAAACTCCTCGAAAATCACCTGATCCATACGGCTTCCCGTATCCACCAGCACGGTAGCCAGAATCGTGAGCGACCCACCGTTTTCGATCTTCCTCGCGGCGCCAAACAGTTTTCGGGGTATTTCCATCGCTCGGGCATCCAGCCCACCCGACATGGTACGGCCATTGCCCCGCTGCTCGGCGTTATGCACGCGAGAAAGCCTCGTCAGGGAATCGATCACGATCATTACATCGTGCCCCTCGCCCGCTTGCCTACGTGCCGTTTCAAGAAGCTTATCGGCCATTTGCACATGATGCGTGTAGGTTTCGTCTGAAGACGATGCATGTACCTCTGCCGACACGCTGCGCTTGAAGTCCGTCACCTCTTCAGGACGCTCATCGATCAGCAAGGCATACAGTTTTATATCCGGGTGCGCCTCGGCCACGGCCTGGCAGATATGTTTCAACAGCGTTGTTTTGCCAGAACCGGGCGGCGCCACGATCAACCCGCGCTGGCCCATCCCTAGTGGCGTAATCAAATCCATCGCTCGCACAGTGCGCTGCTTAGAACCTGGCTCTAAATAAATGCGGGGGGAAGGATGAATAGCGACGCCATTTAAAAAGCGTTTTTCGGGGTCATCGGAGAATTGATCTTCAACATCGTTGGCGGGCTTGGCCTCTTGCTGCCTTTTGACTTTCAAGCCTAGTGTTTTTCTCGTCATAAGATCGATGGATCGCCTTGGGTAAGCTGAGTGCATAGAGTAATGGTTGAGCTTTGAAAATGGTATCGAGCGCGAGCAACACTGACTCAACCATTTTCAGTGAACTGGGGCAAGTCATCGGCAATCTCGTACCACGGCGCCTTGTTGCCCACGAATACATGACGATTTGGACACACACCGGGATCAACATCGAGGGTGCCAAGGGGAAGCGCGTAAATCTCCGGCTTTTTCACTGAACCCTATGAGTAGACACTCCAACCTACTACGCAGATGCTTGTCCTGACTCAAGCCCGATAGCCGATATATGTTATTCCAACGGCATCTCAACCCAAATGGAAATTGCATTATCATCTAATTTAAGATCGGCCCTACTGACGCAACAACGCCAAATTTTTTCAACTGAAGAAATTTTGAACCAAAAATATCCGAAGGTATTTTTCTTTGGAGTAACCCAAAGAAATTTTCATCATGCGTTGATATAATGAGCTGCTTACCAAACTTTAAACATATACTTCTTAACAAGTCTATCGTCGAAAGAATATTAATTGAATCCATCGATTGGATTGGATCATCTATCAGAATAACATCGATAGAGTTTTCTTTATCATCTTTTGCGTGAAGAGCATTCGCAAGAAACACACTCAAACTCAGAATATTCGTTTGAGCTGCACTGAAATAGAGAATTGGGGATATCATTCCACCTACTCCATCGCTTACCAAGATATTTAAACTTGGCTTGTCTCTTTCAAAACTTACTTTGAACTCTACTTTTTTAAATGAAGGATGAGGGTCTATGTTCTTATAAATAGCATTAATAAGATCTTCAAAGAAGAAGTTATTAATGAGCACTTCTAGATTTTCTAAGTGGTTACGCAAAAGTTATTGAGTAATCAGTGCCGTAACCATTGCATACGTT
>NZ_FUKM01000042.1 GCF_900163645.1 Halomonas citrativorans
GATGTACACCTAGCTCGACCAGCGTTCGGATAGCGTCGGTATTTTCCTGTAGTAGAGCAAACCACATCAAGGTGATCTGTTTATCGCCTCGGGCGTGAAGGTCGATGCCTCGCTCGGCCCCTTGGCGCAAGGCTTCCATATCGTTACGTTCAATGGCTTCGGCCATTTCTAATTGAGGGCCCTGAAAGAAGTCGGTAGCGGTATAGGAACGGGACATGGAAACGCCGTTGGATGGTGGGCAGCCAAACGTGAAGCTGCCCAACAAGAGCACGCTTATCAAAACGATAGAGTCATAAGCGTACCGGCTAACGGTCATGGCCACGAGGAATAACAGGTGTGAGTCCTTCGGCGCGCATTTGCTCGCGCACTTCTATCGGTGAGGGCGGAGGAAATTCAACGCCGCGTTCGATCATCATATCTCGGAGCTGGGCAAATCCTTCTCGTACAGAGCCGCTTCGATTTGAAAGACGATTATGAACTCGCCAAGCTGTTGTGACGCCCGTGCGTAGTCGGATGTTGGGTTCTGCGCCTTGCTCAAGTAGATAAATTGCGACTTCAGGTTTAGTGCCTGTTGCACTGCTATCAAGCGGGCTGCTGCCTTTTCCATTATTAAGTCGGTAATGTATGTCGGCACCACGTTCCACCAGTAATTTGATGTGCGCTAACGTACCACTTGTAATGGTGCTAAATATAAGCGGGTAGCCGGTATCGTTTCCATCGTTACCCGCCGAATCATTGGGAGATAACCCGCCGTCCAGCATGGCTTTGAGATACTCAGTGCCTGATTTTCGAAGGGCTTGACCAAGAGGCGTGCCGCCACCCTCAACGGGGCTTTCATTGGGATGTACACCTAGCTCGACCAGCGTTCGGATAGCGTCGGTATTTTCCTGTAGTAGAGCAAACCACATCAAGGTGATCTGTTTATCACCTCGAGCGTGAAGATCAATGCCTTGCTCGGGCCCTTGGCGTAAGGCTTCCATATCGTTACGTTCAATGGCTTCGGCCATTTCTAATTGGGGGCCTTGAAAGAAGTCGGTAGCGGTATAGGAACGGGACACGGAAACTCCGTTGGATGATTGGTAGCTAGCTACTGCTAAACCGGCCAACAATAGTGTTGCCAGTAATATGAAACCTAGTCGTATATTTTGACCTGTAATGCGCATATAACTCCTTCCCCTGAATTAGCAGTGATGCCCAGTGGCTTCGGCAAGAATGCGCTGATCGAAAGATTTTTGAGCTTCCAGCCCTTCAATCACTTGCGTCATGCTATGGCGGTCAATGCGATTAATACCGCGTCCTGGCAATTCATGAGGTGTTCCAACGGCATTCGGGAGATTTTTAGCAAGCTTTTCATGAACCCATTCTACAGGTTTCGGTGTGGCGAAACCTGAGCCCAGCTTGTTTTCTTGTACGGAAGTAAGAACTTCGCCTTTAACACGATAAGCAGTGATGTTTTCCTGTGTGGGGGTATGCAGGGTACCTCCATATCGTTCAACGGTATTGGGATGTAGGCCAGCAGCATTAAAAGTAGTGGCTGACAAGCCGCCAGCTCGAGAAGCAGCGGATGCCATCCCCCCACCAAGAGAGTGACCAGCAATGTGCATTTTAGCCCCAGAGTCCTTGATGACATCTCCTAGCTCTACAGCCCGCTCGTAATAATCAGAATGTCGATCAGCTCCCTGTGCAATATTATTAAGCCAATCCTCCCGTGAAGTAGTACCTTTAAAAACTAGCGCGTCTTCAAATGCATCGCCGAATATATCTTTGTTTGGCGTGTATAGACCCGCTCGGAAATCGCTATCCTCGGGCTTTAAAGTTACAGAAGAGCTAATCCCAATTTCTTCAAGAATATCCATATCGTTACTGGTGTCCTCCCAGCCTACTGGGGGAGGCTGGCTAGGGCCATAAATATGCTGAGCCAGCCTAGCGTGTTCGACGGCCAGGTTATTGCGTTCAAAGCGTGTTGCACTTGCCAGCAGAGAACTACGCTGGTCATTACGTTCAGGCAATGCAGAGGCTTGCTGCCTTGCAGCCGTTATTTGACCCTGGCGACATCGCCAGCGTTGAGCTTTTTTGTGAAGCGCGGCGTCTAGCGTGGCCTCTTCTTCAATCTCTTCGTTCCCTTTAAAACTTGTTTCAGGCTCCTCGTTTTCATTTAGCGCTTGATTGGCTGCCCAACCCACTGAAGCGACTACGGCGTCTTCTAGAAGGGGGCTTTGATGAGGTTCCAGGGTGGCATCATCGCTTACCTCAGGGGTTGTTTCACCAGGACTCATGGGCGCTTTTGACTGTTGTCCACTACCGTTGCCTGGGCTACCCCCCGAATTGACTCGCACCTCGGGTCCTACGATGGTGACGCCGCTGGCATCTAGTTTGATAAAGCTACCGCCTGCTTTCAGTGTGATTTCATCACTGGCTTCCAGCACGGCCTTTTGGCCTGATTTTATATGCAGCTCACGACCACTTTCGCTTAGCCAAGCCTGGCCTGTGTTCATATGCAGGGAGCCTTCAATGCTGAAGTACTGTGCGCCTTTAATCTGCGTATGGCGGTTGCCATGTACCGTCAGGTGCTCGTCGTTGTGAATTTCGGTCAACCGGTTGCGGTGCAACTTCAGGTGGCTGTCGCGACGGATCTCTTCGGTTCGGTCGTTGAGCGTTAAAAGCTCCAGGTCTTTCTGGGCGTGCAGCCAGATCTGCTCTTCACCGGCTTCGTCTTCGAAACGCAGCTCGTTGAAGCCCTCGGCTTTGTGGCTCTGGGTGCGGATCACGGTACGGGTCTTGTGTTCCGGCAGCGGGTACGGCGGGATGTTGACGGCGTGATAGGTACGCCCGGTGACCAGCGGCTGGTCCGGGTCGCCTTCGAGGAAGGAAACGATAACCTCATGCCCAATCCGCGGAATCGCCATGCTGCCGTAGCCGCCGCCTGCCCAGCCCTGAGCCACGCGCACCCAGCAGCTGGCGGTTTCATTGGGCTCGGCGTAGCGGTCCCAGGGGAACTGCACCTTTACCCGGCCGTGTTCATCGCAGTAAATTTCCTCGCCTTCCGGGCCGACCACAAACGCCACCTGCGGCCCGTCCACGCGGGGTTTGGGATTGGGCGTGGCACGCCAGGTCTGGTCCCGGGGCATTAGCTCGATGCTGTTGTGGTAGCGGGTCATCT
>NZ_FUKM01000044.1 GCF_900163645.1 Halomonas citrativorans
TAAAGCGGACAACGGCGGTGTCGTCTGCCCCGGGCAGGGCAAGAGTAAATTGAAGGCCTGTACCGTCTGCCATTGCACCGCTCCCTGGATTCTTCGCTACGTATAAGACGGCTTAGAGTAGCGATATAAGTGGAGAGGGCAACCCCTGAGAGGTATGTGGCGTTGATCTCTTACAGGGTTGTAAGAGATTGCTTACAAAATTATTGGCATCGGCTTACAAAACCGTAGTAACGGTTAAAAATAAGCGCTTCCTGGTTCAAAAGCGGTAATGTCTTACAAGAAGGTAAGAAATAACTTATAAAAAAGAAATATCGAATCTAAAACGGCAAATGCAGCGAGGCGCTGAGTTGATTGAGATGGCTTAGCGTCGGCGCATCTACGCGCTCATATTCCAAACGCGTGACCATCTGGTTAAGCGTCATGGTGGCACCAAAGCCTTGAAGCCAGGCGGTGCCGCCTTCGTCTGCACCCTGAAGCTCATGGGTGTCGCCGCGCCACTCGGTCAGGCCAGATTTAGCGTACATGCTAAAAGCGCCCATACGTACGCCCGCTACAATGGCACCGCCTAAACTAAGCGTATCCATAATCATTGGCGACATGCTGGAGGCAATCGGGACTTCTTCGCTTTCGCGGTAGGCGATTTCAGCGCCAATATCCAATTGAGGGAGTTGCCAAGGGCTAAAACCAGCGGTTACTCGAAAGCCTGACGTGTAGGTGTCCAGGCTGCTTAAGTCGCTGCCTTCCAGCACCACACCATTGTCTAGTTGCATGAGTTCGCTGTTGGGTGAGGCATACGCGATCACCGGCAACGTGTCATTGGCGGCAGCGGTGAGTAAAGGTAGGGTTGAACCAACAACGCTGTACAGGAGTACCCCAGTCAAGCGTTTCATTGATGTTCCTCATCCTTGGTCTTGATTGTTATCTCAACCAGCATAGCAAGAGGCTTTAACTTCTACCAAATTAATTGCGTGGTTTTGGAGGTTAAACACCAGATTTTTGCCCATTTCCATAAAGCGCTCGCCAAAGACCCATTGGGGAGACAAGGCAGATGCCTGAGTCGTTTGCTCTTTTATTCGCTGGCGTTCACGCCACTCCAGCGCTCTATCACTCCAGTCAACGTTATGCTCGACAATAAAACCACAGCAGCTTAATTGTTCAATGAGCGCTTCATGGCTAAGCAGGCAGGAGTGAACGGGCGTTGCCGCCCAGGGAATAGGGTAGCGCAAGGCTTCTGCATTTTGGCCTCTCACCACTTCGTGCATTACCAACTGCCCGCCCGGGCGAAGTACGCGGTAGCTCTCGGTAAGCACCTGATTAATATTAGGCATATTCAACAGGCTGTGCTGAAACACAAGCGCATCAAAGCTGTTATCGACAAAGGGAAGGGCGCAAGCATCACCGGTTACCCAATTTAGCGAGGCGCTCTGAGAAGATGCCAACGTGCTAAGCGTTTTATTAAGTGCGTTAAAGCGTTGGGTGATGTCCAGGCCGGTCATGTGAAAACCTAACGCCGACCCTTGGCGCATTAATCCTCCCAGTCCCGCGCCAATATCCAATACCCGTGGATGAAGGGCCGGGTCCAGCAGGGCGAGCAGCCTGGCGGAGGCCGTTACGCCGCCTATATGAAGTTGGTCCAGCGGTGCCAACTGATGCAGAGTAGGCCCCGCAGGGTAATAGCGTTGAATCTGCGCTAGCACCTCGGCATCGCGTAGCCCTTGCTGATAATGCGCCGCTAACGAGGTGGTCATGACAACGCTCTAGCCAAAGCAACGTTTGAGGTCGGTTTACGCCCCAAGGCCTGGGTAATCCAGTTGCCGGTATCCAGCACGGCCTGCAAATCAATCCCCGTTTTAATGCCTAAACCTTCCAGCAGGTAAAGCACGTCTTCGGTGGCGACGTTACCGGAGGCTCCTTTGGCATAAGGGCAACCGCCCAAACCGCCGGTCGCGGCATCTATCACGCTGACACCTTCTTCCATGACCGCATAAAGATTGGCAATAGCCATACCGTAGGTATCGTGAAAATGCGCCGCCAGCTGATCAATCGGCACCTGCCGAGAGACAGCCTCAATCATTCGTTTGGCCGCCAGCGGCGTACCCACCCCAATGGTGTCGCCGAGGGAAATCTCATAGCAGCCCATGTCATAAAGTGCTTTGGCCACTTGAGCGACTTTCTCAGCAGGAATATCGCCTTCATAAGGGCAGCCCAGCACGCAGGACACGTAGCCACGCACGCGCACATTGGCTTCCTGGGCACGCTTGAGCACAGGCTCGAATCGCTCAAGGGATTCAGCAATCGAGCAGTTGATGTTCTTCTGCGAAAACGCCTCAGAGGCCGCGCCAAATACCGCGACTTCATCGACCCCTGCAGCCAACGCATTTTCAAGCCCCTTGAGATTAGGGGTAAGAGCCGAGTAAACCACGCCGGGAGTGCGGGTAATGCCCTGCATTACTTCGGTAGCATCACTCATTTGCGGCACCCATTTGGGCGATACAAAGCTTGCCGCTTCAATGTGGCGGATACCGGCATTGGCGAGCCGATGAATCAGCTCGATTTTAGTTGCGGTAGGCACCATGGCCTCCGGCTCGTTTTGCAGGCCGTCTCGGGGGGCCATTTCGAACAGGCGTACGCGCTGGGGTAGGCTGGATGGGCGCAGTGCCATGGTAAAGCTCCTTATTCGCCAGGGGCGAAGTCGAGTAATACATCGCCCTGGCTAACGGTATCGCCTGCCTGAAAGCGGAAACCTTCCACGCGGCCGTTAGTCGGCGCGGTTATGGTGTGTTCCATCTTCATGGCTTCCATGACCATCAAGGGAATGCCTTTTTCAACGCTCGTACCGGCTTCAACCAATAGCGCCACCACCGTGCCATGCATGGGGGCGGTAAAGCTTGCCTGCACTTCATGCTGGCCGTGATCAATCGCATCAATGCGCTGCCAATAAAGGCGGGTTTCGCCCTGCGGGTCGACCATGATTAACACATTGCCATCGTGCTGGGCTTGCAAGCGGCGGCGGTGTCCGTTAAGGGTAATTGCCACGGCATTGCCGATAAGCGGTTGAAGGCTGGCGCTAAAGGTTTGCCCTTTAATGGCGTGGCCATTAATGGTTAGGTGCCATTCTGGGTCACCTGGGTGTCGTTTGCCTTCTACCACCACCAGAGGGCTTGCGTCCTCCAGCGCCTGAGCGTGCTTGGGATCATGCAAGGCGATGCGCACCGTGCGTGGCGCGTTAATTCGAAATCCATCGTGACGGTCCCAGGGTGAGTTGCTTTCACACTCCTGGGCCAGCTGATGTAAAGCCAATAACGCCGCGCTGGCATACTCTTCAGGCTGATAGTGGTGCGCGGCAAACAGAGTGGCCTCGTGGCGCTCGATAAACCGCGTATCCAGCTCTACGTTCTTAAACGCGGGGTGAGTCGCCAGGCGCTGCAAAAAAGCCCGGTTGGTGACTACGCCCTGTATGTCGAGGGCCGCTAGTGCACGGTTAAGCGTAGCCAAGGCGGCGTTCCGGTCACTGCCATGCACAATCAGCTTGGCAAGCATGGGGTCGTAGTGCATGGAAACCGTATCACCGCTTTCCACACCGCTATCCAGGCGCACCTGCTCGGCCTTTGAGTCGGTGCCCGCTAAATCGAGCGCAAAGCGAGTAAGCTTGCCCGTGGCGGGTAAAAAGTCCTGGTCAGGATCTTCGGCATAAAGGCGTGCTTCAAAGCTATGCCCGGTGATCGTCAATTCATCCTGCGTGCAAGGCAGCGACTCACCCATTGCCACCCGCAACTGCCATTCAACCAGGTCCTGGCCGGTGATCATTTCGGTCACCGGGTGCTCGACCTGCAGGCGGGTGTTCATCTCCATAAAGTAAAACGCCTCGCCTTGGCCTGGCGAAGCATCCAATAGAAACTCAACCGTGCCCGCGCCCACGTAGCCAATTTCCTGAGCGGCGCGCACAGCAGCATTACCCATCGCTGTGCGTAGTTCCGGCGTCATGCCCGGGGCGGGAGCTTCTTCGAGGACTTTCTGGTGGCGGCGTTGAACGCTGCAGTCGCGCTCGAACAGGTACACGCCGTGGCCATGGCGATCACAAAACACCTGTACTTCCACATGACGTGGCTGCACCAGGTATTTTTCTATCAGCATACGATCATCGCCGAAAGCGGCTTTAGACTCGCGGCGACAGCCTTCCAGCGCCACCTGAAAGGCCTCGCTTTTTTCGACCACGCGCATGCCTTTGCCGCCACCACCGGCGCTGGCTTTGAGCATGACCGGGTAACCGATGTTATCGGCCTCGGCGCGTAGCAAATCATCATCCTGGTTATCGCCGTGGTAGCCCGGCACCAATGGCACATCCGCATTGGCCATGCGCGCTTTGGCGGCCGATTTATCCCCCATGGCGGCAATGGCTGACGCGGGCGGCCCTATAAAGGTGATACCTGCTTCTTCGAGCGCTTTTACAAACGCGCCGTTTTCCGAAAGAAAGCCGTAGCCAGGATGAATGGCGCCACTGCCGGTGCGCTTGGCGGCATCAATCACCGCCTCAATGTTTAGATAACTTGCGCGCGCAGCGGCGGGGCCAATGCGAATGGCTTCATCGGCTTCGCGCACGTGGCGGGCGTTGGCATCGGCATCGGAATACACGGCAACGGTTTTAAGCCCCATACGGCGTGCGGTGCGCATTATCCGGCAGGCAATTTCACCCCGGTTGGCGATCAGCAACGTGTCAAAGGGCGTGGTACGCAGGTTAGGTTCAGACGACGTTAGATGGCTCATGAGCGGCGCTCCTTGGCATGGCCGGATAGAGGCGTTTCAGCCCAGGCAGGGCGACGCTTTTCAAAAAATCCAGCCAGACCTTCCTGGCCTTCCTGGCTAACCCGCAACTTGGCGATTACCTGACAGGTTTGTTCGCGCGTGGCGTCAGAATCAGGCGACTGGCTAACCGTTTGGAGCAGCGCTTTGGTAGCCTGCTGCGCCTGCGGTGAACCAGCGAGCAACGTTTCCAGCATGGCATCTACCGCGCTATCCAGTGCGCTGTGTTCAACGACCTGATGGGCCAGGCCCAGGCTGAGCGCCGTAGACGCGTCGATGACTTCAGCGCTCAACGCGTAGCGGCGCATCTGGCGTGCGCCGAGCGCACGCTGCACATAGGGGCTGATAACTGCAGGCGAGAGGCCAATCTTGACTTCTGAAAGGCAGAACCTGGCTTTATCGGAGGCAATAACGATATCGCAGCAGGCGGCCAAACCTACGGCGCCGCCAAAGGCTGGGCCTTGAACCCGGCACAGCGTGGGGCAGGGCAGCGTATCCAGGCTGTGCATCAGGGTGGAGAGTTTGCGCGAATCAGCCAGGTTGTCGTCAACGTCGTAATCGACCATGCGCTTCATCCAGTTCAAATCCGCGCCCGCTGAGAAGCTGTTGCCTTCAGAGCCCAGCACCACCACGCGAATCTCTCCGCTTTTGATCAGCGGTTGAAGCTGGTCAAGGTGTGCGTTCAGCTCGGCAATCAGCTGGTCATCAAAGGCGTTATGAACGTCCGGTCGATTAAGGGTTAAGCGGGCAACGCTTGCATCAATAGTTAACATTGAATTCGTCATGACAGAGCCCCTTACATCCGGAACACGCCGAAGCGTGTCTCTTCAATCTCAGCATTCATGGCCGCGGCCAGCGCTAAACCCAGTACATCGCGGGTTTGTAGCGGGTCGATCACGCCGTCATCCCATAGCCGGGCACTGGCGTAGTAAGGGTGGCCCTGGTGCTCATACTGTTCGCGGGTGGGCTGCTTGAACGCCTCTTCGGCCTCTTTAGTCCATTCGCTGCCTTCGCGCTCATACTGCTCGCGCTTAACCTGAGCCAGTACGCCGGCGGCCTGCTCGCCACCCATGACGGAAATACGCGCGTTGGGCCACATGAATAGCAGGTTAGGGTCATAAGCGCGGCCGCACATACCGTAGTTGCCCGCCCCGAAGCTTCCGCCAATCAGCACGGTGAACTTGGGCACCTTGGCGCACGCCACGGCGGTGACCAGCTTGGCGCCATGCTTGGCGATGCCTTCGTGCTCGTACTTGGAACCCACCATGAAGCCGGTGATGTTCTGCAGGAAAACCAGCGGAATCTTGCGCTGGGCGCACAGCTCAATAAAGTGGGCGCCTTTGACGGCACTCTCTGAAAACAGCACGCCGTTATTGGCCACAATACCCACCGGATGGCCATGAATATGCGCAAACCCGGTGACTAAGGTGTCGCCGTAGTAGCGTTTGAATTCATCAAAATCAGAGCTGTCGACGATGCGCCCGATAACTTCGCGAACATCAAAGGGCTTTTTAAGGTCGGTGCCCACAATGCCGTAAAGCTCCAACGGGTCGAGCTTGGGCGGCTCGGGCGCCTGCATGGCAAGCTTGCCGCGCTTTTGCCAGTTCAGGCGCGAGACACAGGCCCGGGCAAGCTGCAGGGCATGCATATCGTTTTCGGCATAATGGTCGGCCACGCCGCTGACTTTGGCATGCACATCAGCGCCGCCCAACGCCTCGGCACTGATGCTTTCACCGGTGGCCGCTTTGACCAGCGGCGGGCCACCCAGAAAGATGGTGCCTTGCTCTTTAACGATAATCGATTCGTCGGCCATGGCGGGCACATATGCACCGCCTGCCGTGCAGGAACCCATCACTACGGCAATTTGCGGAATGCCTTCGGCCGATAGGGTGGCCTGGTTGTAGAAAATGCGCCCGAAGTGGTCGCGGTCAGGGAATACTTCATCCTGGCGGGGTAGAAAGGCACCGCCGGAATCGACCAGATAAATACACGGCAGGCGATGCTTGCGGGCGATTTCCTGAGCGCGAATATGTTTTTTGACCGTCAGCGGAAAGTAGGTGCCGCCTTTCACCGTGGCATCGTTGGCCACAATGACGCATTCAACGCCCGAAACTCGCCCAATGCCAGTCACTACACCGGCGGCCGGTACGTCACTTTCATACACCTTGTGGGCGGCAAGCGCTGAAAGTTCTAAAAAGGGCGAGCCCTCGTCGATCAGGTGATCGATGCGGTCGCGCACAAACAGCTTGCCACGACTCTCATGACGCTCACGAGATTTAACGCCGCCACCCTGGGCAACGGCGGCGGTGAGTTCATGTAGCTGGGTAACCACGCCACGCATCGACTGCTCATTGGTTTGGAAGAGTTCGCTACGTGGATTAATCTGAGTGCTGAGAATGCTCATGGCGCGCCTCTACTGGCTTTCGGTGAAGAGTTCGCGGCCAATCAACATCCGCCGAATTTCACTGGTACCTGCGCCGATTTCATACAGCTTCGCGTCACGCAGCAGGCGCCCAGTGGGGTATTCGTTGATATAACCGTTGCCGCCCAGTAGCTGAATGGAGTCCAGCGCTACCTGGGTGGCTTTCTCGGCACAGTAGAGAATGACGCCAGCGGCATCCTTGCGCGAGGTCTGGTCGCGATCACACGCGGCCGCGACGGCATACAGGTAGGCGCGGCAGGCGTTCAGCGTGGTGTACATATCCGCCACTTTGCCCTGCACCAGTTGGAACTCGCCAATCGACTGATTAAACTGTTTGCGCTCATGGATATAAGGCATCACGACATCCATGGCGGCCTGCATGATGCCGACCGGCCCGGCAGCCAGCACGGTACGTTCGTAGTCCAGCCCGCTCATCAATACGCGCGCACCTTTGCCTTCTTCGCCCAGCACGTTTTCAGCGGGAACCTCGCAATCCTGAAACACCAACTCGCAGGTGTTGGAGCCGCGCATGCCCAGCTTGTCGAGCTTCTGCGCCGTGGAGAACCCCGGCATGCCTTTTTCGATCAAGAAAGTGGTAATGCCTTTGGAGCCGGCCTCCGGGTCAGTCTTGGCGTAGACCACCAGCACATCGGCATCGGGGCCGTTGGTGATCCACATTTTGTTGCCGTTTAAAATGTATTTGTCGCCGACTTTTTTAGCCCGCAACTGCATGGAGACTACATCGGAACCTGCACCGGGTTCGGACATGGCAAGCGCGCCGACGTGCTCGCCGCTGATCAGTTTGGGCAGATACTTGGCCTTCTGTTCGGCGGAGGCGTTGCGCTTGATCTGGTTCACGCACAGATTGGAGTGCGCGCCGTAAGACAGCGCGACAGAGGCGCTCGCCCGGGAGATTTCTTCCATGGCGATACAGTGGGCAAGATAGCCCATGCCGCTGCCGCCATCTTCTTCAGACACGGTGATGCCTAAAAGACCCATGTCGCCAAACTTCTTCCATAAGTCGTTGGGAAATTCATTATTGCGGTCGATTTCCGCCGCGCGCGGGGCAATTTCGTTGGCGGCGAAGGCATTGACCTGCTCGCGCAGCATGTTCATTTCGTCATCCAAACCGAAATTCAGTTCTGAGTAGAGAGAATGCATGGTCAATCACCTTTTTATTAGAAATTGTTTATTAGAAATCGTTTATTGAAAATAATTGTTGGGTAGGGAATGAGGCGCCTCTAGCGTTTGTACAATGAGTCAGGCTGGTACGACGAGGCAGAGTTTATGAAACGTCAGGAGGAGGGCGAGGGCGCTCCGGTGTGTTTTTCGTCAAACTCCTCTTTGTCATGAAGCTCATCTAGCGCTTGGCGACAGCGAATCTCGGCGTTCTCAAGCTCCAACTGCATCATGGCGATATCTTTCATCTGTTGCTCAAGGGCGGCCCGGCGTTCGCTGATTTTGTTCAGCATCAGTAAAAGCTGCTTCTCACTCCCCACGCGGGTTTCATCCCACAGCTCAAACAGCTCACGAATCTCTGCCAGTGAAAGCCCTAATCGTTTACCCCGTAAGGTCAATTTAAGCCGAACTCGGTCCTGGCTGCTGTAAATGCGCGTTTGGCCTCGCCGTGCTGGGTAAAGCAGCTCCTGGTCTTCATAAAAGCGAATGCTGCGCGTGGTGATATCAAACTCGTTGGCCAGGTCGCTGATCGAGTAGGTTTTGCTCATCGTCGTTCTCTTTTTTTAAAGATTTGCTTTTCTAAAGGTTTGCTTTTACGAAGCGCTTACCCTGAGGCTAAAACAAGTTTACGTTAACGTAAAGGTGCTATTGTGACGGTTAACGCTGGCAGAGCAGTTGCACAGCGATAATTTAGGCGATAGGTTGACGTATACGTTAACCTATCAATTTGATCAGCCGATGCTGGCGCCATTGAGTAATGCGTGGCGGCGAGGGGTGGCAAAGGCTTTTCAGCGGAGCACCGCCATGGATTTTGAGCTGAGTGAAGATCAAACCGCCTTTGCCGAGTTGGCGCGGGCATTTTCTCAAAAAGAGCTTGAGCCACATGCGGCCCAGTGGGATGCAGAGGCCTTCTTCCCGGTCGATGTTATCCGCAAAGCGGGCGAGCTGGGGTTTTGCTCGCTTTACGCGCCGGAAAGCATCGGTGGGCTTGGTCTCTCACGGCTGGATGCCAGCATTATCTTCGAGCAGCTTTCAATGGGCTGTACCTCCACCACGGCGTATCTCACCATCCATAACATGGTGACCTGGATGCTCGCGGACTTCGGCCAGCCAGAGGCTGTTGAGCAGTGGGCCGCAAAGCTTGCGACCGGCGAGCTTCTGGGTTCGTACTGTTTAACAGAACCCAATGCGGGCTCCGACGCGGCCTCGCTTAAAACCACGGCCAAGCGAGAGGGCGATGCGTATGTGCTCACCGGCAGCAAAATATTTATTTCTGGCGCGGGCAGCACTGATTTTCTGGTGGTGATGGCGCGTACCGGTAGCGAAGGTGCAGGCGGGGTTTCCGCATTTGCCGTGGATGCCAAGGCCGAAGGCATCAGTTATGGGCGCAAGGAAGACAAGATGGGCTGGAACAGCCAGCCCACCCGAATGATTACCTTTGAAGACGTACGCGTGCCCGCGAATCATCTGCTGGGTAACGAAGGCGACGGCTTTAAAATCGCCATGAAAGGGCTGGATGGCGGGCGAATCAATATCGCCACCTGTTCTATTGGCACCGCCCAGCAGGCGCTCAATAAAGCGCGTGACTACCTGCTGGAACGCCAGCAGTTCGGCAAGCGGTTAGCGGATTTTCAAGCCCTGCAGTTTCGCTTGGCGGATATGGTCACCGAGCTGGTCGCCGCCCGCCAGCTGGTGAGAATGGCCGCTGCCAAACTGGATGCCGACCATGCTGACGCTACCACCTACTGCGCCATGGCCAAGCGCTTTGCCACCGATGTAGGTTTTAAAGTGTGCGATGAGGCGCTACAGCTTTATGGCGGCAATGGCTACATTAAGGAGTACCCCATGGAACGCTATGTGCGCGATACCCGCGTACACCGCATTCTGGAAGGCACCAATGAAATCATGCGCCTGATCATTTCGCGCCGGGTACTCGCCGAAGGTGCCGCTGAGCTGTAAAAAAACAGGGTTGCCGACATGATCGCGGTCGCCATTCGAGCCGATACGTAAGGATGCTGAATGAGTAGCGTACTGTTTACCGAACACGCCACCCAGGACGGCCACACGGTGGTTGAAATCAAGCTTAACGCTGAGCGTTCGCTCAACGCGTTAACGCTGGACATGATCGACGCCATCCTGCCGCAGCTGGATGCCTGGGAGGCGGACGAGCGGGTTGTCGCCATACTGCTGGATAGCGCTGGTGAAAAAGCCTTTTGCGCCGGTGGTGATGTGGTCACGCTGTATAAAGCGATTAACGGAGAAGCTGACTCGAGCTTTCCCGAGCGCTTTTTTGAAAGAGAGTACCGCCTGGATCATCGGCTACACACCTATCGAAAACCAATCATTTGCTGGGGCAGCGGCATTGTAATGGGCGGCGGTATGGGCCTGCTCAGCGGCAGTAGTCATCGTGTGGTGACTGAAACCTCCCGGCTGGCCATGCCGGAAGTGACGATTGGCCTTTATCCGGATGTGGGTGCCAGCTGGTTTTTAAACCGCCTGCCGAACGGGATGGGGCGTTTTCTGGCCATGACCGGCGCGCAGATCAATGCATCAGATGCCCTTTACCTGGGCCTTGCCGACCGTGGCATTGCCAGCCATCGCCGGGAAGAATTGCTTCAGCAACTGACTAGTGCCACTTGGGGAAGCGGTGAAAAGACCGATGCTCACGGCGTGGTCAATCAAGCGCTGCGCGAGCTTGAACAAGCCTCGAAAGCAGAGTTTGACGCGCTGGAAACACCCATACGACACTTCGCGCCATTAATTCGCGAGCTGATGGACCACGATACCGTCGAGCAAAGGGTGGCCGCCGTACTGGCGGTAGAAAGTGAGGATAAATGGTTCAGCAAAGCACAAAAGACGCTGGCGCATGGTAGCCCGGTCTCCATTCGGCTTATCCATGAGCAGCTAACGCGTGCCCGGCACATGTCGCTTGCCGAGGTGTTCCAGGCAGAGCTGGCGCTTTCTGTGCAGTGCTGTCGCCACCGGGAGTTTCCAGAAGGCGTACGCGCATTACTGGTGGATAAAGATGGCTTGCCAGGCTGGACGTATTCAACGGTAGGGGAAGTGGAAGAGCACTTCATGGATGCGCTGTTAGCATCGCCGTGGCCCGATAGCCCGCTTGCGGACCTGAAGTAAATAAGCCGTACCGCCGGGGTGCTAAAATGGTCACTGCCAACATTTCATGACCAACGGTTATTACCAGCAGCTCGTTACTCGCCGTTTGTTATTAACAATAAGGACAATCGTTATGGCTACTGTGGCATTTATTGGTTTAGGCAATATGGGCGGCCCGATGGCGGCTAACCTGGCGAAAGAGGGTCATACCGTGCGTGCGTATGACCTTTCTGAACAAGCGCTTGAAGCCGCTAAAGATCACGGCTGTGAAGTGTCAGGCTCGGCGCGTGAAGCCGCCGCCGAGGCTGACTTTGTTATCTCCATGTTGCCTGCAGGCAAGCACGTGAAGGCGCTTTACGTTGATGGCGATGAGGCGTTGTTCGAGGTGATCAAACCAGGCGCTTTGGTGATTGATTGCTCCACCATTGATGCCGACACGGCGCGCAGCGTCGCGGCCATTGGCGAACAGCGCGGGATCGACTTTGTCGATGCTCCGGTATCGGGTGGGGTTAGCGGTGCGCTGGCGGGCACGCTGACGTTTATTGTCGGCGGGTCAAAGGCCCAGTTTGAAAAAGTGACGCCTATGCTTGGCGTAATGGGCAGAAACATTTTCCACGCGGGCGACCATGGGGCAGGGCAAGTGGCCAAGGCGTGTAACAACATGCTGCTTTCGGTGTTGATGGCGGGTACCTGCGAAGCGATCAACATGGGCGTCAAAAATGGCCTCGACCCTGCGGTGCTTTCTGACATTATGCGAAAAAGCTCCGGCGGCAACTGGGTGCTCAATGTTTACAACCCCTACCCAAGCGTAATGGAGAATGTGCCCGCTGCCAACGCGTATCAGGGCGGGTTCCTGGTGGATCTGATGATGAAAGACCTGGGCCTTGCCATGGATATCAGCCAGCAAAGTGCCTCACCCGTGCCGATGGGTTCCGCCGCCCGCACGCTGTTTACTCAGCACAAGGCAAACGGCAACGGCCAGCTCGACTTCTCAAGCCTGATGCAGCTCTATCAGGATAAAGAGGGTGAAGGGTGATAGGCGAGGGGTAAGGTGTTGTAGCGCGCGGTACGCGTCTTGTGAGGAACGAGCAAATGCGGCCCCACACCCAAACCACCTTTATCTCATGGCGTGATCAGGTACACTCTTAAAAAACCAATCAATAAGGAACATTATGATTACGCTCTGGGGTCGCGATAACTCTACCAATGTTAAAAAAGTGCGCTGGGTGCTTAACGAGCTGGAAGTGCCGTTTGAACAAATTCAGGCGGGGCTCCAGTTCGGGGTCAACAACACGCCCGAATACCAGGCCATGAACCCTAATGGGTTGGTGCCGTTACTCAAGGACGACGCCACCGACAGCCTATTGTGGGAATCCAACACCATCATCCGCTACCTGGCCGCGCAGTATGGCCAAGGAAACTTGTGGATTGAGGAGCCTGCCCAGCGCGCCCAGGCAGAAAAATGGATGGACTGGGCCAACAGCACGCTTTCCCCTGCGCACCGAGTAATTTTAATGGGTTATGTGAGAACGCCCGAAGCGCAGCGCGATAACGCCGCCATTGAAGCAGGCATGCAAGCCTGTGAAAAACTGTTTGAACTGCTGGATAACGCACTCGCCAACCAGGCATGGTTCTCAGGCGAAGCGTTTGGCCTGGGCGACATTGCCGTTGCGCCCTTCGTTTATAACCTATGGAACATCGGCCTCACCTGGCAGCCGCGCCCCCACCTGGAACGCTGGTATCAGCAGCTAACCGAGCGCCCCGTGTTCCGCGACGTTGTGATGATCCCGGTTACCTAAACCATAATAAGCCCGCGGCAACCCCGCGGGTGTCAAATCTTGCGATGGGCATGAAGCTGGATGTAGGAGTCCGCTTCAGCGCGCGACGATCAAGCCGCCCTCCTTAAAGCCCGTCTCCAACAACGCTACCTCTCGATCCAATCCCTTCAACACCTTACACTGCAAACCATAATGCGCTTGATCTTTCCCCCAAAATAGCTTCACTCATTTGGCCCCAGCATGGTGGGGGGGCGCTAGTAGAGATTGGCTAGGTTGATAAAAATAAAGGTGAAATTTAAGTTGCTATAAATATTTGAAAAATATTGATTAATTTTATTTTGTTCGCTCTGCTCGCAAGAGTTTAAACGTGGATGCTGGGAAGTGGAGGGCCAAGATAATACCATCTGCTTACATTATGATTCGTAAGATGTTTGGTGATTCTAATCAGCTTGGCAATTACAAATGCTGGTAGGGGTTGGGCATGGTGGGCTAGGCCAAAACGCGCATCTTGTGAACGATTTATTAAAAGATTTGTTAAGGACAGCTCATGTCTCAAAATGATCCATCGGTCATCAAGCTGCACGCGACACTGGTAGAAAAAATTAACTTTGCCTGCCACCAAAGTGCCTTTGCAGTTTTGCGTGATTTGCGTATTGAAAACACAAATGAAGAACAAGACCTCTCTGACCTAACCGTCACATTAGATGCCTCTCCTGCCTTTGTTAAACAGAAAAGCTGGAGAGTTGATCGTTTAGCAGCAGGTGGGCTATTGGCGTTAAAAGACCGAGATCTTGAGCTAGATGGTGGTTTTCTTCTTGGGCTCACAGAATCGATGCGTGGGACGGTAACGTTTACGGTTCGACAGAATAGCGAGGTTTTGACTGAGCAGAATACGCCGGTGGAGCTGTTAGCCTGCAACGAGTGGGGCGGGGCTTCCTATATGCCTGAGCTATTGGCAGCCTTCTGTACACCCAACGACCCAGCAATAGACAAACTGTTGGGGCAAGCGAGCCAAATTTTGCGCAAGGCAGGCAAGCCCGATCAAATTAACGGTTATGATGCTAATAGCCGTGAGCAGATTTGGCTAATGGCTTCAGCCATTTACACTGCAATTGTCAAGTTGCAACTAGGGTATGCGCTACCGCCAGCCAGCTTTGAGAAAAACGGCCAGAAAGTTCGTCTTCCTCATCATGTTGAAAGTGCCAAGGTAGCCACCTGCTTAGATACCACCTTATTATTTGCAGCCGTACTAGAGCAGGCTCAGTTGAATCCACTGGTCATTCTTACTGAAGGCCACGCGCTGGTAGGACTTTGGCTCGAAAAAGAAGATCTTGCCAGTGTAGTGATTGATGAAGCGGAAACGTTACGTCAGCGCATCCCTTTACAAGAACTCATCCTCATTGAGACTACCTATACGACTAGCCATCCTTCGCCGCCTTTTTCTAAAGCGGTTGAGGCGGGTAACAAGCAAGTCTCGCTGGACAAAGACCATGAGTTTATTGCAGCGGTGGATATTCGTCGGGCGCGGGCGCACCGTATCAACCCTATTAGCTTAAAGTCTCAGGCAGGGGCCAGCAGCGATACCAGCGGAACAGCCGATATTTTTGAACCGGCATTAGAAGAAGCCCCAGACCTACCGGCAAATACTGTTCATATAGAGCAAGAGGTATTTGAGGATTCGCCAAGCGGGCGTTTAGAGCGCTGGCAGCGTAAGTTGCTAGACCTATCGGCTAGAAATCCATTGCTAAACCAAAAGCCCAGCAAAAGTAGTCTGCAATTGGTATGCGGTGACCCCAGCGGGCTTGAAGATTTATTGGCAACAGGTGCGCGCATTTCAATCGCTCCTTTTCCTAGATTACAGGCTCAAGAGCAAGACCAAGATATTCATCAGCAGCGAACCGGGGAGGATCTTAAAGATGTTTACTCCCGCGACGCGCTGACGAAGAAGCAAGTATTGGTCGAGCTGACCCAAGAGGAACTGGAGAAACGCTCAGTAGACATTTACCGTAAGGCCCAAACCTCATTGAAGGAGGGTGGCTCTAATACTCTGTTTTTAGCGGTAGGTTTTTTATTGTGGAAACCGAACGATAAAGGTAGCCGCCGCTATCGCGCTCCGCTGATTTTGCTGCCTGTTTCGCTAGAACGTAAGTCGGTACGCAGTGGTGTGAAGATGGTCGCAAGCGATGATGAACCGCGATTCAACACAACGTTGCTAGAGTTATTGAAGACAGATTTTGCTATCGATATCAAAGGCCTTACTGGCGCTTTGCCTGAAGACGAGAGTGGAGTCGACGTGAGCGGTATTTGGAACCGAGTGCGCCATGCCATTAAGGCGGTGCCTGGTTTTGAGGTAGTGGAAGATGTAGTGCTTGGGCACTTTTCTTTCGCTAAGTATTTGATGTGGAAAGACCTGATGGATCGCTCCGAAGCGCTAAAGGAAAGTCCAGTGGTGAAGCATCTTCTGGATACTCCTCGTGAGCCTTATGACAGCGATATTCGTTTTGTAGAAGCTAAAGATATTGATCGTGAGTACACGCCTGCAGATTTGTTAACCCCTCTGCCTGCTGATTCTTCCCAGATGTCGGCCATTGCCACAGCAGATAGAGGGAAAGATTTTGTCATCATCGGCCCGCCCGGTACGGGTAAGAGCCAAACGATCGGCAACCTTATTGCCCATATGCTAGGCAAAGGCAAAAAAGTACTTTTCGTATCTGAGAAGACAGCAGCGCTTGACGTGGTACATCGCCGCTTACGTGAAATTGGCCTTGGCCAGTTTTGCCTGGAGCTGCATTCCAATAAAGCGAAAAAAGCGGATGTGTTGGATCAGTTGCGGACTTCCTGGACTAACGCTTCTGCTTCGTCAGTTAGCGATTGGAAAGCAGAGAGCGAACGTCTTAAAACACTGCGCGATCGCTTGAATCACGTCGTGAATGCCTTGCATCGACGCCACCGTAACGGTTTGACGGCACACTATGCGATGGGCGTTAAAATTCGCGATGCCGACTTGGCTGCTAAGTTGAAACTGAGCTGGGCCAAAGCCGAGATTCACGATGAACAACAGTTGGAGCAGCTTCGCGAAATAGCGTCACTGTTAAGCCTTCAGGCGAAGGCAGTGGGTAACGTGGTGGACCACCCTCTAAGCGTCATCCAGCAACACGATTGGCGACCTCAGTGGCAGGAAGAGGTCGTCAGTGTTGCTCGGCAGCTAAAGAAAAGTGCCGATAAAATGTCGCATGAGCTATCAGCCGTTGAGAAAGCTTTGGGTATTCGCTTAGGCACTCTCAATTTTGCCAAGCTCTCTGCTGTGGCGGAGTGCTGCCAAGTGCTGTTGGATGCCTATCGTCAATCAGCTTCGTTTGCTCTTGAGCCTGACGCTCCTGACCGGCTTGACGCGCTAGAGCAGGCAGTAACTCAGCTTAAAACCTATATCGCCACCCAGGCTAAACTAAGCTGCAGCTATGCGCCTTTGGCTTGGCAGCAATTAGATACTACGGTGCTAGGCCCGGCTTGGGCGGCAGCCAATGAAACGTGGTGGCCAAAAAGCTGGTTTGCCAAGCGTGGTGTGATGAAGCAGTTGCGTGAAGGAGGAGCGCAAGGCACACCAAATCCCGATAACGATATTCCCGTTTTAACGCAGCTACGCGAAACGGGCAGCAATATTGATCGTTTAGATGCTGTGTTAAAAGGGCTTAAGGGATGGGATGCCTACAATTCTGACCCAGAAGCCATGGCTGCGTTAAAACTCTTAGGGACACGGGCCCGTGTTGCGGTGGGTAAACTGGCCGATGATGCTGAGTCCTTGGCGGCGCTGCGCACTAAGATTCGCTCGTTGTTATACGACGCCAATGATTTGCTAGCGCCAGAGGCTCCGATAGGTCGAGTCATTATTGATTTCCAAGCAACCTTTGATGAGTTTACGGCGCTGAAAAGCCAGTTCGAAGACTTGATTGGTGCAGCTCTGGAAAGACATTTACCTGCTGAAGAGCCAGCGTTAAGCGCGGTGAGCGCGCACTGCCAGCAGATTTTAGAACACCATATTTCACTTAAAGAGTGGTGCGCTTGGATGCGTCGGCGTACTGAGGCTTTGGATTATCAGCTTGGCCCGCTGGTCGATGCCATTGAGCAGGGGAGCATTGATGCAGATCAAATTGAAGATGTGTTTGAAGCCGCCTACTGTGAATGGTGGTCGTCGGCAGTCATTGGCGAAGATGACGTACTGCGAACTTTCTCATCCCCTGAGCATCAGGCTGCTATTCTAAATTTCCGCGAGCTTGATACTCGTTTCAGTGCTCTGACAGCAAAGTATATTGCTGCGCGCTTGTCTGGTGAGATTCCTGACCAAGACGCGATTCAGAAAAGCTCTTCTTGGGGTGTGCTACGTCACGAATTGCAGAAAAAAATGCGTCATAAGCCCGTTCGGGAAATGATGGAAACCATCCCGGATGCGATTACTACGCTGGCTCCGTGCCTTATGATGTCGCCGCTCTCTATCGCACAATTCCTCTCACCAGGTCAGGCATTGTTCGATGTGGTGATTTTTGATGAAGCCTCACAAATCACGGTGTGGGATGCGGTTGGCTCTCTCGCCCGGGGTAAACAAGTCATTGTGGCAGGCGACCCGAAGCAAATGCCTCCAAGCAACTTCTTTGGTCGCTCTGATGATGATCCTGATGGCGAGGTGGATGGTGAGGGAGATCTTGAAAGTATTCTTGACGAACTAATGGGCGCTAGTATTCCCCAGCGAGTACTCAATTTACATTACCGCTCTCGCCGAGAGAGTCTGATTGCGTTCTCTAATAGTCGTTACTATGACAACTCACTCGTCACCTTTCCTGCACCTGTTCATCCTGACAAAGGTGTATCGCTGGTGCGCCCAGAAGGTTTTTATGCGCGAGGCAAGGCGCGGCATAACCAAGGAGAAGCCAAGGCAATCGTCGCGGAAATTATACGGCGTCTTACCTCTGAAGATGTCGCCATACGTCGGCAGTCAATTGGCGTGGTGACCTTCAATACCGAACAGCAGAGCCTTATTGAAGACCTGCTCGATAAAGCACGTGGAGAAGACCCAAGCATTGAATGGGCGTTCTCTGATGACGAGCTAGAACCGGTATTTGTGAAAAACCTGGAAACCGTACAAGGCGATGAGCGAGACGTCATCTTGTTTAGCATCACCTACGGACCGGACGAATCTGGGCACGTGACGATGAACTTTGGCCCGTTGAACCGTAATGGTGGCGAACGACGGTTGAATGTCGCCATGACCCGCGCTCGCTCTGAAATGGTGGTATTTTCCACCCTAGCACCGGAGCGCATTGATTTATCAAGAACGTCCGCCAAGGCGGTTGCTGACTTAAAACACTTCTTGGAGTATGCCGAGCGGGGGGCTTCAGCGTTGGGCGCAGCCGTACATGGCTCTATCGGTGATTTTGAATCACCTTTTGAAGTCGCCGTAGCGAGGGGGCTGCGCGAAAAGGGCTGGATAGTGCATCCACAAATCGGTGTGTCTGCCTACCGTATTGATATGGGGATCGTGCACCCGGATAAACCCGGTGTCTACCTCGCAGGTATTGAGTGTGATGGAGCCATGTATCACAGCTCCGTTTATGCCCGTGAGCGCGACAAAGTGCGCCAGAGTGTGTTGGAAGGCTTGGGCTGGACGCTATTCAGAGTGTGGTCAACAGACTGGTGGACCCATCGTACGAAAGCGCTAGACACATTAGATACAACATTAACCCAGCGGTTGGAGAAAAGTACCTCTGACGAGTAGCCAGGCCAATATATGTACCATCCCTCGAAATTCGGGGGATGTGAGCTCTGCTGAACAGTCGAATGTAAGAGGGGAGGTTAGCTCTAGTAACTAGCCTCCAACACCACTAACTCACGATCCAAGCCCCGTAATACCTCACAACCCACTCCACGCCGCTCACCACTCTCAATCAACGGCCCCAAAATAGCACCACGCTCGGTAAGCCGCTTACCCTCAACATCCTGCAACATCGACGCCTTATTATTCGCCGTCTTCTCAATAACGTCCCAAACCAACGCTAGCCAAGCATCCAAGCCGCTGCCCCCGTTGGGCGCTTGAATGCCCTCGGCCCGCATAATCGCCGCTACTTCCTTAACAACCGCCTCAACACGGCCTGCGTAAGCAGCGCCACGCAACTCGCCATTACGAAGCCCATTTAACGCCACCAACGGATTAATCGCTGCATTCACCGCCAGCTTTTGCCATAGGCGGCTATGGATATCATCCACCGCCGTAGCCGCAAGCCCCGCTCGGCTAAGCTGATGCGCTAACCGCTGTGCCAACGCACCATGGCGATTCGTCAGATCCCCCACAAACGTATGCCCGCGCCCCGCATGAAACACGCCATCATCACCGGTTAAATAAGCGCCTTCCGTCGTGGTCGCACACAACACCGGCTCCCGCCAACATTCAGTCAGCCTCGGCTGGGCTAAGAAACCGTTCTGCCACAACACCAGCGGGGTAGTTGCGGGAATAACGCGCGCCACGCTTTCCAACGCCGCTTCAGCAGCCATCGCCTTGGTAGTGATATGTACAAAAGCAGGCGGCGCTGGCGCATTGGCTAACAGTTGCGATGCGGTTAACACGTTTAACCGCTGGCTACGCGGCTCACCTTCGGGCGACGTTATCGTTTGCTGCTCAGGCAGTGTGTGGCGACCGACTAGGGTGATGTCAGCAAGAGGAGAGAGCGAATGGGCTAACAGGCGACCAATGGCGCCGGGGCCTAGTATCCAGTGAGAGGTCATCGAGTGCGTACTCTGGAGCGGTGTTGCTGTTCAGCTTACCCTTTTTGTTACAAGGAAATGAAGGCGAGTGAGAGCGATGGTGTGTAAGGCTAATTTCTGGTGACGTGAGGGCGTGTAATCTGCTAGCGTTATGGCTAAGTGGATTTTGTCCTTGAGGCGTGTTGAGTGGGGGAATTGTGGATTTTTTGATGCTGCAATGAATAGTTGCTGACTGCCTGCTTTCGACCCAAAGCGGCCTTCCCTTCACGGAGAATGGCTGAGAGGGTGATAACAAGTCGGTCAACCGGACGCTCCGCAGCCATGCGGCTCCACGCCGGTTATGGTCTTAGGAATTTAATTATGACGATAAATGTTAAGGAAGTTGGCGGCGTTCCTGTTCAAGTTAAACACAAAGCCACGTGCCACTGCGGCGCCGTAGAAATTGAGCTTAGCCTGCCAGATGGCCTTGTAGATGTGTGTCGTTGCACTTGCTCCATGTGCCGCCGAAGAGGGCCTGTTGTAGCTTCCGTGCCCTTGTCAGGAATCAAGATCGTCAAAGGGGCGGAAGCTCTGAAGCTCTACCAGTTCAACACAAAGATAGCAAAGCACTATTTCTGCTCCAACTGTGGGATTTATACCCATCATCAGCGGCGTTCCAATCCGACCCAATATGGGGTTAATGTGGGCTGCCTGGAGGGTATAAATCCGTTAAAGATCGAGGGGATTCCAGCTTATGATGGTGTCAACCACCCGGCGGATCGCGGGTAGCTCATATAACAAGCGGGTCAAAGACGACATTCGTACCTCGCGCGTTTAACGCGGGCGTTAGGCAAAAATACGAGAGAATACTATGGATAGCAACATTGAGATAGAAAAGGCGGAAGAGCAGTTGCGCCAAGCTATGCTTGCCTCAGATGTTGAAGCTTTGGATAAGCTTCTTTCTCCAAGTCTCATTTTCACAAACCATCTTGGGCAGTGCTTGGGCAAAGAGGCTGATCTTTCGGCCCATGAATCGGGTGCTCTCACCATTTCTAAACTGGAACCTTCGGAACAGCAAATTAAGTTGGTCGGTGATGACGCGGCCGTTGTTACAGTGCGGGTCCAGCTTTCCGGAACCTATGCCGGTCAACCTGCTGGTGGAGACTTCCGATTCACACGTGTTTGGGCACAATTATCAAACGGTCATTGGCAAGTCGTGGCAGCTCATGCTGGCACAATTGCCTAACAAAACGCTCCAGCCGATGCGCGTTATATCAGCACTACCTCAAAGACCGCTCTTGGCCGGGTGCAGAGCTTTAGCCTACTCTGATGGTGGAGCGGCAGTTGACGACCCTGAGCAGTCATCCGCCGAAACCACATATTCACAGTAGCCTTTAGCTCTCAATGCAATAAATTGTTAGGCATACATGATGAAAATGCCAAATTTTGTTACCCACTACTATTTGCCTGAGACTGGTCCGTTTCGGAGTCTCTCCGAACTCCCAGCGGGCTCTGAAGATCCCGTCTTCCTGGATATTCTAACGCGCCATCAGCGTGATACCGGCTATCGACGGCGCTACGGCAGGAACTATATTGAAGCCCGAAGCAAGGTAGAAGCTAGGCTGCATGAACTCTTCGTTGCGAGAGGGGGTAAACCGCGCCGCTGTCACCCTTTTTATCTGGTGCTTGGAGAATCCCCTTGGTTTCGTGATCTAAACGCTAACCAAAGTGAGCTAAAAATACCTCTATCGGAGCTTGACCCTGAAACAACTTCCTTGACTTACCCGGATAGCTTTATTGCGTTATCCCGAGACGACAAGCCTTACTACAATCAAGTGTTTCTTCTTAGCGAGATGAGCGAGCTCGTTACACGATTTGGAATTCCTGAAAATGATCATGCTGTTCCTTATGAGTGTTACTGGGAAACAGATTTTGAGCTCTATATTGAGGTACAGCTTTGGGACCTTCCACCTAGATTCAAAGCTTAACAATGCCATTCATAACGACATCTACGACATTGCGGCTTCGTATCTATTTCGTAGCCGCGCATGCTAAACGGCGTTATATCAGGTTTACCTAAACGTCCGCTCTTGGCCGAGGTTGTGTGAAAACCTAAAAATCAGCTGCCGATAACAGTATCCAGTCGT
>NZ_FUKM01000004.1 GCF_900163645.1 Halomonas citrativorans
ATTGCCGAGAAAAGCCGCCGTACCGGTTTAACCTGGGGCGAAGCAGCCGATGCCGTACTCACGGCCAGTAGCGCCAAAGCTGCCGGTGGTACCAACCACTTTTATGTGGGCAGCAACAAGGACATGGCCATCGAGTTTATCGATGCCTGCGCCATGTGGGCCAAGGCGTTCAACCGCGCCGCCTCGCACATTCAAGAAGAGCTGTATCAGGATGAGGATAAAGACATCCTCACCTTCAACATCCACTTTGCCAGTGGCTTCAAAATCCAGGCGCTTAGCTCACGCCCCAGCAACATGCGTGGCCGCCAGGGTAACGTCACCATTGACGAAGCCGCCTTCCACGACCAGCTTGCCGAGGTTCTGAAAGCCGCGCTCGCCCTCACCATGTGGGGTGCCAAGGTGCGTTTGATCAGTACCCACAACGGCGTCGAGAACATCTTCAATGAGCTGATCCAGGACAGCCGCGCCGGTAAAAAGCGCTACTCAGTTCACCGCATCACACTGGACGATGCCTGTGAGCAGGGTCTGTACCAGCGCATTTGTCAGGTGCGTGGCAAGCCGTGGAGCCAGCAGTCCGAGGAAGAATGGAAGGCCAACCTGCTGAAGGACACCGCCACCAAAGAAGACGCCCTGGAAGAGTATTACTGCGTGCCCAAGGCAGGCGGTGGTGCTTATCTTTCCCGCGCCATGATCGAAGCGCGCATGGTCGATGCACCGGTGATTCGCTTTGAAGGCAGCGCCGAGTTCAACGCGGTACCCGAGCAGTATCGAGCACTGGAAATAAACGCCTGGTGTATTGAACACCTGTTGCCCTTGCTCGAAAAACTCGACAGTAAGTTGGCCCACTGCTTTGGCGAAGACTTTGGCCGCAGCGGTGATTTAACCGTGATTGCCCCCATGGCCATCACTCAGCAGCTGGTTCGCCAGGTGCCTTTCCTTGTCGAGCTGCGCAACGTGCCGTTCAAGCAGCAAGAGCAAGTGCTGTTCTTCATTGGCGACCGCCTGCCACGCCTGCAAGGCGGCGCGCTGGATGGGCGCGGTAACGGCCAATACCTGGCCGAGCAAGCGGCAGAACGCTACGGCAGCATCGTTGAAGTCGTCATGCTTTCCCAAAGCTGGTACCTCAACAATATGCCGCCCTTTAAAGCGGCGTTTGAAGATGAGCTGATCAGCATCCCCCGCGATAGCAACGTGGTTGATGACCTGCGCGCCCTGCAAGTCATCAAGGGCGTGCCCAAACTCCCCGATGCCAAAACCGGCGACAGTAAAGACCGCCACGGTGATGCGGCTATCGCGCTGGCCATGGCGTACTACGCCAGCCAAATGGAGGTAGCCCCGATCGACTTCACCCCCGCGCCCCTGCCTGGTGTTGCTCACCAGGACGACGACAGCGACGACATTGAACACGCCGGATTCGGCATAGGAGGCGGCGCATGGTAAGCCCCAAAGCACTCATCAAGCGGTTATTCGGCAGCGGCAGCAGCCAGGCGCTGGAAGAAGAACAAACGCAAGACGC
>NZ_FUKM01000014.1 GCF_900163645.1 Halomonas citrativorans
GAACTCTCGACCCTCGCCTTGGCAAGGCGATGCTCTACCACTGAGCTATTCCCGCTTAATCAATTTCTCGCCATCGGATTGGCGTCCCATAGGGGGTTCGAACCCCTGTTACCGCCGTGAAAGGGCGGTGTCCTGGACCACTAGACGAATGGGACGTACTTGGAGCGGGAAAAGAGATTCGACCGGGCTGGCGTTCCAGCTCTCGACCTGCACTTGCTTAACCACACGACCAAATTGGAGCGGGAAAAGAGATTCGAACTCTCGACCCTCGCCTTGGCAAGGCGATGCTCTACCACTGAGCTATTCCCGCACTCCGATACCTTAACGATGTAATTGGCGTCCCATAGGGGGTTCGAACCCCTGTTACCGCCGTGAAAGGGCGGTGTCCTGGACCACTAGACGAATGGGACGTTTCATTGCCTCGTCGAGGTGGCGCGTATATTACTCAGAGCACGCATTTCTGTCAAGCCCTATGATATCGCTCTGCTTTCTATCTATACGCCAATCTCGTTTACTCCTACTACTTAACTCCCTTGCAAGCGGGTAGTTACACCCTGTTCGCCTTCTGAACCCAAGCACGAACTACGCTGTCTTAATTGAAAAGAGTACGCTAGCCTGCAAGTCATAAAGGGAAAGGAGACACTAAATGGCCAAAATTGAAAAACCCTCCGATCAGTGGCGTGAACAGCTGACGCCTGAACAGTACCGGGTAGCACGCGAGAAAGGCACCGAGCGCCCTTTTACAGGCGACTACCAGGTAAGCGATGCTCAAGGCATTTACCACTGCATTTGTTGCCACGCGCCGCTGTTTGAAAACGAGCACAAATTTGATGCGGGCTGTGGTTGGCCTAGCTTCGACAGGCCGCTTGGCAGAAACAGCGTTGAGGAGCATAGCGATACCACGCACGGCATGGTGCGCACTGAAGTTGTGTGTTCCCACTGCGATGCCCATTTAGGGCACGTGTTTCCCGACGGGCCGCCGGAGTCCACAGGGCTGCGTTACTGCATTAACTCAGTATCGCTAGAGTTTCATCCTGACGAGTAAACGCTACCTCTAACCCCTTAACGAATCGCAGCAAGGCGGGCGCCATCTGGTAGAATGGTTGCTCGCTTTTTTTATGCCCGTTTTTTGTGCTTGTAGGAGAAACTCATGCTCGGCTGGTTCCCCGGACATATGAACAAGGCCCGCCGCCAGATAAAGGATGCGCTGCCGGAGATTGACGTGGTCATTGAAGTACTTGACGCACGTCTGCCCTACTCCAGCGCCAACCCGATGCTGGCCGAGCTGACCCGCCATAAGCCGGTATTGAAAATACTCTCCCGGGCGGACCTGGCAGACCCAGAGCGTACCGCGGAATGGGTGGCCTTTTTCGATGCCCAGGACGATACCCGGGCGCTCGCGATCACCACGACCAACACGCGTGAGTTAAAGAAAATTCCCAAACTTTGTCACGAGTTAGCGGGCGACGTACGTGCTGACCGCGACGTTCGGGTGATGGTGATGGGAATTCCCAACGTGGGTAAATCCACCCTGATTAACGGCTTGGCCGGGCGTAAAATTGCCAAAACCGGTAACGAACCGGCGGTCACCAAGCGCCAACAGAAAGTGCGTATTGATGGCCGCGTGGCGCTGATCGACACGCCCGGCGTGCTGTGGCCCAAGATTGAAGACCAGGCCAGCGCCTACCGGCTGGCGGCCAGCGGCGCTATTCGCGATACCGCCATTGAGTATACCGACGTGGGTATTGTTACCAGCGCCGAGCTTGCCAAGCGCTACCCTGAAGAGTTGTCCGCACGTTACAAACTCAAAACACTGCCCACTTATGAAGCGCCGGTCGATAATGACGTGGACGCCGACGGCCCGAAGAAGCCCGACTTCCTGGCGATCGCCGGATTTGATGGCCATGCCATCCTGAAAGAAATTGCCGGTAAACGGGGCGGCCTGCGCGCGGGTGGCGAGGTAGATTTACACCGTGGCGCCGAAGTGCTGCTACACGAATTGCGTGACGGTAAGCTTGGCCGTTTAACGCTGGAAACACCTGACGATATTCCGCCGCCCATTGTGCAAAACGACGAAGACAATCAGCCACTTTCCGACGCATAATGGATAAATCGACCGGCGCCGCCGCACGGCCTTTGGACACTTTTGGATAAATCACTCATGGAAACCTCTCAGCTTCAAACGCCTACTGAACTTCAGAATACGGACTCACAAAATGCCGAGCCGCCATCTACTGAACTCAAAAAATCTCACAAGCTCAATAACGTCTGCTACGACATCCGTGGCCCGGTCCTTGACCATGCCAAGCGGCTTGAGGATGAAGGCCAGCGGATTTTAAAGCTGAATATTGGCAACCCGGCGCCCTTTGGGTTTGAAGCACCAGAAGAGATTTTGCAGGATGTGATGCGCAACCTGCCCACGGCACAAGGCTATTGTGATTCCAAAGGCCTCTACTCGGCGCGTAAGGCGATTATGCAGGAGTGCCAGCGCAAGGAGATTCCAGGCGTTGGCATCGAAGATATTTACATCGGCAACGGCGTATCCGAACTGATTGTGATGTGCATGCAGGCGCTATTAAACGATGGCGACGAAGTACTGATTCCCGCGCCGGACTACCCGCTGTGGACAGCGGCAGCCAATCTTTCTGGCGGCCACGGCGTGCACTATAGGTGCGATGAGCAGGCCGACTGGACGCCGGACATTGCCGATATCCGCGCCAAGATTACCAGCCGTACCCGCGCGATTGTGCTGATTAACCCCAACAACCCGACCGGCGCGGTTTATCCACCGGCCGTGGTGCGCGATGTATTGGCCGTGGCCAAAGAGCACAATCTGGTGGTGTTCTCTGACGAGATCTACGACAAGATCCTTTATGACGGCGTAGAACATACCGCGACCGGCGCCCTGGCCGACGATGACCAACTAGTGATTACCATGAACGGGCTATCGAAAAGCTACCGCTGTGCGGGCTTTCGCTCCGGCTGGATGACGATTTCTGGCACGATTGCCAAACAGCGCGCCAAGGATTTTATCCAGGGGCTGACCATGCTGGCCTCCATGCGTCTGTGTGCCAACGTGCCTGCCCAGCACGCCATTCAGACCGCACTGGGTGGCTATCAGTCGATCAATGACCTGATTCTACCAGGTGGCCGCTTACTGGCTCAACGCGACATCACGGTGGAAAAGCTCAACGCGATTCCTGGCGTTTCTTGTGTCACGCCCAAAGGCGCGCTCTATGCGTTTCCTCGTTTGGACCCCAAGGTCTTCAATATTCAAGATGACCAGAAGCTGGTTCTTGATTTGCTCCTTCAAGAGAAAATTCTGCTGGTTCAAGGCACGGCGTTTAACTGGCCAGAACCTGATCATGTACGCATCGTGACACTGCCCTGGGCGGATCAATTGGGCGACGCTCTGGACAGGTTCGGTAATTTCTTGTCCCGCTACCGTCAATAAGGCGGGCGGTGACTTGAAACTGCCATGAAGTGTACGTATCTAAGCAAGCATTCTAGTAACGCTTTATTGTCCTCTTAGGGAGAACCTGCACCATGATGCGAATTGTGCTGTTTTTAGCCACCAACCTGGCGGTGCTGCTTGTCGCTAGTATTACGCTGCGCCTGTTTGGTGTTGAGGGTTATTTACGCAGCCAAGGAATCAACTTTACCAGCCTGCTGATTTTCTGCTTTATCTTCGGCATGGTCGGCTCGCTGATCTCGCTGTTTATTTCCAAGTGGATGGCGAAACGCAGTACCGGCACGGTGATTATTGAGTCTCCTTCCAACGCCACCGAGCAGTGGCTGGTCGATACCGTGGCTGAGCTTGCCCGCGAGGCCGGTATTAAAACGCCGGAGGTGGGCATTTTCCCCGCCCAGCAGTCAAACGCGTTTGCCACCGGCTGGAATAAAGATGACGCTTTGGTGGCGGTTTCTGCCGGGCTGTTAAACCGGATGCGCCCCGACGAAGTGCGCGCAGTGCTTGCCCACGAAATTGGCCACGTTGCCAATGGCGACATGGTAACGCTGGCGCTGATTCAGGGCGTGGTGAACACCTTTGTGATGTTCTTTGCCCGTGTGGTGGCGCAATTGGTAGATAGTTTTCTTAAAAGCCGCAGCGGCGGCGAAGGCGGCCTGGGCTTTATGGGTTACTTCGCGGTCGTGATTGTCGCTGAAATTGTGTTCGGGGTTGTGGCGTCGGCTATCGTTGCCTGGTTCTCTCGCTACCGTGAATACCGTGCCGATGAGGCCGGTGCACGGTTAGCAGGGACAGGCTCCATGGTGAATGCCCTGGCCCGCTTGAAGGCGGAAACAGAAATGCCGGACCAAATGCCCGACACTCTACGCGCCATGGCGATCACCAAAGGCCAAACACGCTCACTGGTAGAGCAGCTTTTTGCCAGCCACCCGCCGCTGGATGACCGTATTCGTGCGCTAAAAGAAGCCGCTTACCGTCAATAAGAAACATCCGCACGCATCAGACGTATCAGGCCCGCTTTATGTGGGCCTGTTCTTTTTGCGCGTTAGGATAACCGCGAGACGCGAAAGCCCGCGGCACTCAAAGGCGCTTCAAGCTCAACCGCACTGCCCGATAGCTGCACGTTCAGCGTGGCAAATTCACGGCGCAGCGGATAATTGGCTCGGCAAGTATCAAAGCCCTGCTTGATACCCTCCACAAGCGCCTGGCGCTGCAGGCTGTCGTGGTCTCGGCGCACATCATACACCGCACGCATGCATACACGCAGCGCATCCTCGACCGGCAGTGCGTCCTGCAAGTGCAATGACGCCAACGCTGGCAGCGGGCAGATATCGGCAAACGCATCATGGTTGGGAGTACCAAGATGGCTGGCTAACGCCTGCTGAATCATCCAGGTACCGCGCAGCTTGCCGTCCAGGCTATGCCCGGCAATATGCGGCGTGGCAAGTGCCACCAGGTCGCGCAGCCCTGCGTCAATGTCTGGCTCGCTCTCCCACACGTCCAGCACGGCGGTAATATCCCCTTTACCCGCTAACCGACCACGCAGCGCTAACCCATCAACACAGTCGCCCCGCCCTGCGTTTAGCAATACCGTGCCAGGCGCTAATTCATTGATGCGTTGAGCATTCAGCAGCTGATACGTGGCGTGCGGCCCATCTGACACCAACGGCGTGTGCAGGCAGAGAATATCGCAACGATCGATCAGCGTATCCAGCGGCTCGAAGCCTTGCTCGCCCTCCTGCTCTGCTCTGGGTGGGTCACAGGCAAGTGTGTTGACGCCCAACGCATTAAGGCGGGCAAGCAAGCGGCTGCCTACATTGCCGACGCCCACAATGCCCACCGTTCGTGAGAGCAGCGACCAGCCATCGCGCTCAGCAAGCGTTAGCAAGCTGCTGAGCACATAGTCCACCACCGCTTCAGCGTTGCAACCAGGCGCGCTTGCAAAGGTAATACCGCGCTCGGCCAGGGCGGCGTGATCAATATGGTCGGTGCCAATCGTACAGGTACCGACAAAGCGTACAGCGCTGTCTGCCAATAGCGCGGCAGTGACCTGGGTGATGGAGCGCACAATCAGCGCATCAGCGTCTTTGACGTGTGCCGTGCTTATTTCACGCCCTGGCAGATGGGTAATCGAGCCAAAATCACCAAAGCAGCGTTCGGCGGCGGGTATATTGGCATCTACAGTCAGCTTCACAACGTGATCCTTCTAGTCCGCAGGACAGGCAAGCCTCTTCACAGAAAAACGCTTCATAAGCAAAGATAGGCGTTTGCGATAACGCGCTTTACAATACCGCCCGCCGCATCAAATTGGAAAAGAGTATTCAGGACAAGGAGTGCCTAATGGGTAAGCCAGTGTCAAGAACAACCGTGGGAGTAAGCTTGTGATCGTAAGGTGGGAAACCGACCACGACTATGTGCTGGTTCATATTCACCAGGATATGTTTGGCGACTGGATTTTTAGTCGCGCCTGGGGGCAAATCGGCACGCAGTTTGGCGGCTTAAAACATCAACTGGCCGACACGCTTGAGCAGGCTCAGATGTGGCTGGAAGATGAGACGACCATTCAAAAGTCGCGCGGGTTTCATAAAGTATTGGACGTTGATGACCATACTCCAGAAGGCCAGGAAGCGATGCGCCAGCTTTCGCTGCTTGATCTGCTTTAAGTGCCCCCAGTAAGTCATCACTCACCCAGAAAACGCCGCCCGTTGCGAACATAACGCCCTTTTGGCGGCGCCTCATCAGGTTGCATCAGGCGTGTTAGCGCGTGCTCACTTAGCCAGCCGCGCTGACGCAACCAACCGCTTAAGCGCTCTATCTCAAAACCGCGTATCAGCTCATGCCCATGGCTATCCGCGACAACCGGAATAAGCTCGCCGTAGCGCGCTAGCAACTCCGGACAATCACTGATTTCAATGCGTTGCAGTGCCACCGGTTGATTGGCAAGCGCTGCCAGCAGGCCTTCCAGCTGGGCGCACAGATGGCAACCCAGCGTGGTGTAGAGCGTAAGCGAGATCACCGCCGCAAGCCCTTACGCCCTAGCTGCGGTGACGCAGCAGGAATACGTGATGCATATTGGTGCGCCGCTGAAAGTCGGGGTCGAAGGTACGCGAGGTAATCTCCTCCACCGCATAGCGCTCGCTAAGTGCATCATCAAGCTTGAAGCGACGCTGATTATTCGAGAATACCAGCGTCCCACCGGGCGCAAGCCGCGCCATAGCCAGCTCTACCAACCGTGGGTGGTCGCGCTGTACATCGAGTGTATCGCGCATTTTTTTCGAGTTGGAGAACGTCGGCGGGTCCATAAAGATCAGGTCAAATTCGGCGTTAGCGGTTTCCAGCCAGCGGAAACAATCATCGCGCACCACGCGGTGCAGGCGCAGGTCGAGTTCGTTCAGCGTAAAGTTGTCTTTTGCCCACTCAAGGTAGGTGTTAGACATATCCACGCTAACGCTGTCGCTGGCGCCGCCCAGCGCGGCTTGTACCGTGGCCGTGGCGGTGTAGCAAAACAGGTTTAAGAAGCGCTTGCCGCTGGCCATTTCACCCAACATGCGGCGCACTGGCCTATGGTCCAGGAACAGCCCGGTATCCAGGTAGTCACGCAGATTAACCCACAACCGCGCATCGCCTTCGCGCACGTCAAAACGCTCGCCGCTGGCATCACGCTTTTGGTACTGGGCGGTGCCGGTTTGCCGCTCACGACGCTTGATATATACCTTGCTGGGGTCAACGCCCAACGCATCAGGCAACACTTCCAAGGCGTCAAACAGGCGTTTTTGCGCCTGAGCCGGGTTGATAGAGCTCGGCGCGGCGTACTCTTGAACGTGTACACGGTCGCCATAGCGGTCAATCGCCAGCGCAAACTCAGGCATATCGGCATCATAGAGCCGGTAGCAGGTTTCTCCGCTCTGCTTTAACCATTTTTTGAGGCGCTTCTGGTTTTTAACCAGACGATTGGCAAACATCTGGGCGTTTTCGGACACCGCACGCGACGCTTTCTGTGGAGTAACTTGCGTAGCAACAGGCGCTTGATCGGTAGGCTGCCCTTCTGCCTGAGCATCATTATTGGCAGTTGACGTGCCGATATCCATCAGCAGCAGCTTGGCATCCAGCGCACCATTTTTTAACGCATACTGCTTGTGTGCCCGCAGCCCCAAACGGTGGCCCAGGTCGGGGTTACCGGTAAACATTGCCAGCGTCCAACCTGGAAACAGTGCCTTGGCTTTTTCGCCCAGCTGGGCGTAAAGGCGCACCAGTTCGGGAAGCTCGCCCAACCGCTCACCATACGGCGGGTTGGTGATCAACAGCCCGCTTGATGCGATGAGGGTCTCGGGCCGGGTTAGCTGGGCAAGGCTTTGCCCGTGCAGGGTAATCAGCGCTGGAATACCTGCACGCATCGCGTTGGTTTTCGCCGCAGAAAGCGCCGCAGGGCTTTGGTCAAAGCCCAGCAGCTGCGTTTTACACCGCTTGCGGCCAATAGAAGCACGCGCTTCGGCCTCGCGCTTTTGCTCAAGCCAGAGCGCTTCATCGTGCCCAGCCCAGCCCTTGAAGCCAAAGCGTTCGCGGTCCAGGTTCGGTGCCTGGTCGGCGGCCATTAGCGCCGCTTCAATCAACAGCGTGCCCGCGCCACACAGTGGGTCGATCAACGGCTCGCCAGCCTTGGCTCGCTCGGGCCAGCCCGCGCGTATGAGTAGCGCGGCCGCCAGGTTCTCTTTCAGCGGCGCATGGCCTACGTCGCGACGATACCCTCGGCGATGAAGACTCTCGCCCGAGAGGTCGATACCAATCGTGAGATTCGCCCGGTGCAAATGTGCGTACAGGCGCAAATCGGGCGTTTTAGTATCAATGGACGGCCGCTCTTGCCCGGCAAGCTGCAACGAATCTACCACGCCGTCTTTCACCGTTTGCGCGCCAAAGCGGGTATGACGAATGTGGTCGCTGCGGCCATGAAAATCTACGGCAAGGGTTTTGCCCACGGCCAAATGCTGGGTCCAGGCAATACGGGCAACGACATCGCGTAACTGCTCGGGCGTTTCAATCATCGGCTCGCGAACGAGCTGCAGGATTATCCGGTTGGCAAGCCGTGACCACAAACATACACGGTAGGCGATGGACTGGCTGGCGGTGAAGTACACGCCTGCCACCGTGGTCTTTCCAGGCGTCGCGCCTAGCGCTGCCAGCTCATCGGCCAGCAGGCCTTCAATGCCTTTCGGGCAGGTCGCCAACAGGTTCAAGGGGGCGTTTTGACTCGTTTCGGTCATAGTCATGGCAGCGCGTAACCGCGCGATATTCCTATATATGGCAAATGTATTTACATCTTATGACAATTTGGGGGTCGACAAGTGCCCCCATCTTGATCTAAGAATAAGAGAGTAGCTACTAAAAACGCATGCGTTGCTTGTCTAGGCCATTTATGACCTATGGCTTGTTTGGGGCGCCGCTTGGTCGGTTCAGCACGTGAGTGCTAGACAAAAGTACCATGCTGGCTGCCTGCTCTTGAGGTTAGCTCTCGAAATAGGAGCCTGACGCCACTAAGGCATAGTGCACTATTTCTTATTAAAGGCTTTCATGAAAAGAGGTTAGCCAATGAAACGACAAAAACGTGACCGCTTCCAGCGGGCTTATGTTCACGGGTACAAAGCAGGTGTTATCGGCCGCTCCCGTGATGAATGTCCCAGTCAAGATGTTAATTTACGCGAGTACTGGATGAGCGGTTGGCGTGAAGGTCGCGGAGACCAATGGGACGGTATGACCGGCGTTTCCGGTATCCACAAGAATCCCATGGTCATGACCTAACCGGTTATAACTTCCTTAATCTACATTTTGGAACATGGAGCCCGCTCTTAAGCGGGCTTTTTAGCATCAAAACCACGCGAATTACTGCGTTTTAGCGCGCTGGCACATTCGTTCACAAGCGCAGGGCCTTGGTAAATTAGGCCTGAATAGAGCTGAACCAAATCAGCACCCGCCGCGATTTTGGCTTTTGCGGTTTCACCACTATCAATACCGCCTACGCCAATAATCGGTAGCGTTGGTAGATGCTGTCGCAGCAGACGAATAATCACGTTAGAGGGTTCAAAAACGGGTTTTCCCGATAGCCCTCCCGCTTCTTCCGCCTGAGGGTCACTCTTGACCGCTTCACGGGAAACGGTCGTGTTAGTCGCGATGACGCCGTCCAGTTCGTTGCGAGCAATACTTCCAGCCACGAGCGCGACTTCCTCTTCGCTCATATCCGGGGCGATTTTAATAAGTAGCGGCACCTTGCGGTTCGCTTCAGCATCCAGCACCCGGCTACGCTCACGAATTGGGCCTAATAATGCATCCAACTGCTCGCCAAACTGCAGCGTACGAAGCCCCGGCGTATTGGGTGAAGAAATATTCACGGTAATATAATCGGCGACCGGGTGAACGGCATTCAGGCAGGCTAAATAGTCCTCCAGGGCATTTTCAACCGAGGTGGTCAGATTTTTGCCAATATTAATGCCCACCACGCCTTTATAGTGGCGCTTTTTCACCTGTTCAATTAAATGCTCAACCCCTTTGTTATTAAACCCAAAGCGGTTAATGATGGCGTCATGGCCCGCCAAACGGAACAAGCGCGGCTTGGCGTTACCCGGCTGCGCCTTGGGGGTCACCGTGCCCACTTCGACAAAACCAAAGCCCAGCGCGCCAAGCGCATCCAGGTGATCAGCATTTTTATCAAGCCCTGCAGCAAGCCCCACGCGGTTGGCAAAGCACAACCCCATCAGTTCAACAGGATCCTCTATTGGCTTGCCCACCCAAGGGCGTATACCGCCCACGCGTTGTAATGTGTCTAACGCCCCCAGCGCCAGCCCGTGTGAGGTTTCGGGGTCAATACGAAAGAACAGCGAACGCGCGAGTGAATACATCGACAGAGTCTCTCTGGGAGAATGGGCGGCGCAGAGTATAGCGCATCCTGCCCTTTTAGCGCACCGCGCTTGAGCTTAACCAGAAACCGCGCACAAAAAAACCGTGCCTGAGTTACCTCAAGCACGGTTACTTCTTACAACAAGTATGCGTTGTGTTAGCGAATGCTTACGCGCTTATACTTCACTATCGCTTTCTGCAAGGTCTACCAGTTCGCGTACGGCGACGGCAAACAGCGCAAATCCACCCTCACTACCGCCACGCACCTCATCAATCAAACGGCACCAGCGGTGGTGCAGGTCAGCATGCTGCTCAAGCCACTGGTCCACACGCTCCTGAGTATCGCGGCTACCGGCTTCCAACTTCAGTACGCTGGTAGTTAAGGCCAACTGCTGCCGGTCGATATCATCCCGGAACGTTTCCCGGGCCTGCACCTGCCATGCGTCACGCACTCCCAACTGCGTTACCTGCTGGCTCATCCAGGGAAGTTCCAAACGGCTGCCAATTTCGTAAAACACTTCGGCGACTCGCTGGGGCTTCTCATTGGTAACCCGTGCAGCCTGAATGATCCCCAACCCGGCATAGAGGCTAGGCGCGGCGGCAACGGTAGATGCCAGCGCTTCCGGCACGCCCGCGTCCTGCAGCTCATCCCGACGCTGGCGCCAGGCATCAAGCTCTTCGCCGCTTAACAGTTCGCCCATCTCTTCTTGCAGCTGCGCCAACCGAGGCGCGAAGTACTCAATGGTATCCTGAGTCGAAAGTCCCATGTGCTGGCGCAGGAACCAGCGTGTCGAGCGGCGGATCAGGCGCATCAGGTCCAGCATCATGGAGTGCTGCACGTCGCTGGGGATCTGGTTATCCAGGTCTTCAATCTGTGCCCAAAGTGACAGCAGGTTGAAACTATCCCGCGCAATGACATAGTTACGCGCAATATCTGCCCGTCCGGCGCCAGTGGAATCGCGCAACCGACGGACAAACACAACCCCCATGTGATCAACCAGATCATTCGCGACTTGCGTTGCCACAATTTCACGCTTCAGGCGGTGCTCATACATCTCGGTCTGGTAGCGCTCTGTCAGCACAGACGGGAACAGGCGCTCAAGATGGCGGTGGATATACGTATCATCGGGCACATCAGAGGTGATCAGGTCACCTTTTAGCGTGCTCTTGGCGTAGGAAATCAGTACCGAAAGCTCCGGCAAGCGCATACCCTGCTGATTGGCGGCACGCTCTTTTAAGGTCTCATCTGCAGGCAGGAACTCAAGCTCACGATCAATCTGCCCGGCAGACTCCAGCTCGCTGATAAAGCGGCGATACGGCCCGATGCCTTGGCAAGACAGTATTTCGGAGAGATCCAGCGCTTGGGCCTGACGGTAGTTATCAAGAATCACCAGGTCGGCAACTTCATCGGTCATTTCTGCCAGCAGGTCGTTACGCTGCTTGTCGGTCATGTCGCCGCGCTTCACCACATCATCGATCAATATTTTGATATTGACCTCGTGGTCAGAGCAGTTAACGCCACCTGCGTTATCAATAAAGTCAGTGTAAACGCGCACACCTTTGGCGGCAGCTTCCATCCGGCCACGTTGAGTCATCCCCAGGTTGCCGCCTTCGCCCACTACGCGGCAGTTAAGGTCTTCGCCATTAATGCGCAGCGCATCGTTAGCTTTATCGCCGACATCGGCATCGGTTTCATCCGAGCTTTTCACGTAGGTGCCGATACCGCCGTTCCAGACCAGGTCGACCTTTGACTGGAGCATGGCGCGAATCAATTCATTTGGCGACAGGCGCTCTTCCTGAATACCAAAGACCTGCTGCATTTCAGGAGTAATCGCGATGGACTTGGCACTGCGGTTAAAGATACCGCCACCCTGCGAAATCAGCTCGGCACTGTAATCTTCCCAGCTGGAGCGCGGCAGGTTAAACAGCCTTGTACGCTCGGCAAAGGCCGCCTCAGCATCAGGGCTGGGGTCGACGAAGATATGCAGATGGTTGAACGCACCCACCAGTTGAATCTTGTCGGAAAGCAGCATGCCGTTACCAAATACGTCGCCCGCCATATCACCAATACCGACGACACTAAACAGATCCCGCTGGGTATCTACGCCGAGGTTTTTAAAGTGACGTTTAACCGACTGCCAGGCACCGCGCGCGGTAATGCCCATTTTCTTATGGTCATATCCGTTCGCCCCGCCGGAGGCAAACGCATCCCCTAGCCAGTGGCCATACTCGATAGAGATTTCGTTGGCGATATCCGAGAATGTGGCCGTTCCTTTATCGGCGGCAACCACCATGTAGACATCGTCTTCGTCGTGGCGCACCACGTTTTTAGGCGGAACAACGTCGCTGCCATCCAGATTATCGGTCACATCTAACAGCGCACGGATAAAGGTTTTATAGCAAGCAATGCCTTCGTTCTGCTTCGTTTCGCGGTCAGCATTTTCAGGCATGCGCTTACATACAAAACCACCCTTGGCGCCCACCGGCACGATCACCGCGTTTTTGACCTGCTGCGCTTTTACCAGCCCCAACACTTCGGTACGGAAATCTTCATGGCGGTCAGACCAGCGCAAACCACCGCGGGCTACTTTGCCACCGCGCAGGTGGACACCTTCCACGCGTGGCGAGCAGACAAAAATCTCGAACATCGGCCGTGGCTTGGGCATTCCGGTGACTTTGGAAGGCTCAAGCTTAAAGGCGATGTAGTCTTTAAAGCGGCCGTCTTCAGCACGCTGGTAGTAGTTGGTGCGCAGTGTTGCCTGAATAAGCTCCATAAAACGACGTAACAGCTGGTCATCGTTTAGGCTGGCAACGGCTTCCAACTGCTCATTAAGCCGCGTGATGCACTCATCGGTATCGTGTGTGTCCAGCGCAGGATCAAAGCGCAGACGGAACATTTCCACCAGTAACTGAGTAATGGCCGGGTAGTTGGCCAAGGTCGCGGCAATGTAGTTTTGAGACATGCCAAAGCGGATTTGCTTGAGATAACGTGCGTATCCACGCAGCATGGCAACTTCGCGCCAATCCAGCCCTGCCGCAATAATCAGCCGGTTAAAGGCATCGTTATCCGCTTCGCCCGCCCAAATACGTTTAAACGCGTCACTGAAGGTTTCGCGCATTTCACCCAGGCTGACATCTTTATTGCTGTGCTCAAGCTCAAAGTCGTGAATCCAGTAATGCTGCTGCGGCGCATTAATGTCGTAGGGGCGCTCACCAATAACCCGAAGCCCCAGGTTCTCCATCATGGGCAACACATCCGATAGCGGGATTGGCGAACCACGATGAAAAAGCTTCAGGTTTACGCCACTGCCCTGCTCTTCCAGCGGCCGATAAAGCGACAGCGACAGCGCCTCACCGTTATCCAATGCCAGCAAGTGCTGTACATCGAATACTGCGGTGCGCGCATTGAAGTCTTCGCGATAGCTTGCCGAGAAGGCACTTTGGAACTTCTCCATCTGATGATTGGCGCGCTCTTCTCCAAAACCCTCAATCATCGCGGCCATCAGCTCATCACGCCAGCTGCGTGCCAAGCGGGCAACCTTGCTTTCCAGGCGCTTAAGGTCGTACTGGCTGGGTGCATCGCCGTTAAAGCGCAGAATCAATTGAATACGCGCCAGAACCGACTCTGACAAGTAGGTATTAAAATCGCCAAAATGCGCGTCAAGCTCGTCACACAGCAGGTTTTGAATGCGTTGACGCAGATCGGTTGAAAACACATCGCGAGGCACAAACACCAGGCACGAGTAGAACTTGCCGCTAACATCGGCACGGATAAACAGGCGTACCTGGCGGCGTTCCCGAATATCAAGAATGCCCAGCGCCGTATGCGCTAGTGAATCCGTACTGATCTGGAACAGGTCATCGCGAGGATAAACTTCCAGCACCTGTAGAAGCTGCTTACCGTTATGCCCTTGGGGATTAAACCCGGCGACATCCGAGACAGCTTTTAGTTTACGGCGCAGCAGCGGAATATTGCGCGGCGACTCGTTGTACACCGTCGAGGTGAACAGGCCAAAGAAGCGACGCTCGCCAATCACATTACCGTCGTCGTCATAGCGGTCAACGGTAATGTAGTCCGGGTAGGTCGGGCGATGTACCCGCGAATGATGAGCGCTTTTGGCAAACGTGAGCAGTTGAGGAACCAGCTCATAATTGCCGTGCTCGTCAATGCCCTCTTCGGCACGAATGCGCTCATCGTAGCGCGGATCATCCAGGCGGAAGACCCCAAGTAAGCTATTCGGGTCGCGCTGCAGCTCATCGCCTTCCAACAGGTATTCGTCATACCCCAGGAAGGTGAAATTATCCTTAACCAGCCACTCTAAAAAGGCGATGGCCTCTTCATGATCGTCCGGGTCGATTTGCGGGGGGCAGTTCTTTTCAAGTTCCTGGATCGCGGCGGTGATCTGGCGGGTAATCGCATGGTAGTCATCAACCGCGGTACGTACATCACGCAGTACTTGATAGAGCTTTTTCTCGATATTCGACAGCGCGTCAGGATCAGTATGACGATCAACCTCGATAACGATGAGCGACTCACGCGCCTCAGGGGCGTTGGCATCACGAGGTGAGGCCAGCGTTTGCAGCTGATTCTGCTCATTGCGGGCCACAGCAAACACGGTATTTTGGATCGCATGGACGGTAAGCCCTTGGCGATTCAGTTCAATTCGTATCGAGTCGACCAAAAAAGGCATGTCTTCATGCAGTACCGCCACAAATGTATGCGTCGACTGCCAGCCATGCTCTTCAAAGTCAGGGTTGAAAACGCGCACTTTAGGGCGCTTCGCATCGTGGTGCTGTAGAAACTGCCAAATGGATAGTGTGGCGCCGTACAGATCGTCCAAACGGCGATCAACAAGATCCTCTAACGGCACGCTCGCGTAAAAACGTCGTGCAAACGTCTCTATCGCCGTTGCTCGCTCCGGTTCCAGCCGCGCTTCCAAGCGCTCAAATAGCTGCTTCAAAAGGTCTTGCCGACTCTCTTCACTCGCAACGTATTGCATCCATCACCTCGACTGCCGGGGCCACACTTGGCCAAAAAACGTGGAACGATAGGCCTTTAGGCCAATATAACGACTAGCTTACGCCACCCAGGATCATCACTCTATCCATCTGACATGTTCTTCATGGTGTATACCTCTTTCGCATTATGCGCCCTATTGACCATTCTTGCGCCGCGTGAGCCATACGCCACATTCACAATGGTCGGTGAATGGAAACTGGTCAAATAGGGCAAAGCGTTCTATCTGGTGCGTTTTGGTGAGCAGCGCCAGATTCTCGGCAAGTGTTGCCGGGTTGCATGAAATATAGACGATCTGATCGTATTCACTGATTTGCTGACAGCTCTGCGCATCCAACCCAGCGCGGGGCGGGTCAACCAACACCGTGGAGAAGCGATATTCGTCCAATGCCATTTCAGCCACGCGCCGCCCGCCTTTTTCGCCTTTAAGCGCCAGCGCAAACTCTTCGGCTGACATACGGGCTACATGGGCATTGGTGACTTTGTTGGCTTCAAGGTTGACGTTAGCGCTGGCGACCGACGTGCGCGAAATTTCAGTGGCCAGTACGCGCCGAAAATTATCAGCCAAGGCAATAGTGAAGTTACCGTTGCCACAGTAAAGCTCGACCAGGTCTTCATCCTGACGTCCGGCAGTCACTTCCCGCGCCCAGCTCAGCATCGTTTGGCAGATATGTGCATTTGGCTGGGTAAAGCTGTTTTCGACCTGCTGATAGTCAAGCGGGCGCCCATCAACCGTTAAACGCTCCCACACGTGGTCACGGGTAAGCACCAGGCGCTGCTTGCGTGAGCGCCCAATGATCATAATGCCAAGCTCAGCTTCCAAGGCGCGTGCTTCTTGCTCCCAAGCGTCACCTAGCGGGCGGTGGTAAATCAGCGTTACCAGCGCCTCGCCTGACAGCGTGGTGAGAAACTCCACCTGAAATAGGCGCCGACGCAGTTCGTCACTGGCCAGAAACGCCTCGCGCAGACGCGGCATTAGCGCATTGATGGACTCGCTTGCAACGTCAAACTGATCAAGCCGCACGACCTGCTTGTTTTTAGGATCGGCTGGGTCAACCTCAAACATGGCGTAGTAAAGATCATCGCCTTCATGCCAGATACGAAACTCACAGCGCTGGCGATAGTGACTGGGCGGTGAGGCAAAGACCTCAAGTGCGGGCGGATTAAACACCGCAAAGGTGCTTTCCAGGTAAGCACGCTTCTCGGCAAGCTGCTCGTCATAACGTTCGGGTTGTATCACGGGGATAGCCAAGTCGGCGCCTCTTTTTTCATAAACGGTATTAATATCGATGCTAATAACAGTCGTGTCAGCTCAGGCTGAAAATACGCGCCCTAAGCGCTTAACGCCAACCGGCCAGGAACAGAAAATCCAAACTGCGCAAAACCTGGGCTTAGCCCATCGGCAGAAGCAGTGGTAAAAAATCGGCCATCTTGCCCTTTTTTTAACGGCGGCGCGATTTGGCCTACGCGCCGAGCGATAGCATCACCGGAGTCAATCCAATTCACGGGTGTGGGGGCGAGTGCTTCAAGCCAAGGTTTTAACAGGGGGAAATGCGTACAGCCCAGCACAACGGTATCCACTGACGGCTGAGTACTCGACGTTTGCCAAAGAGGCGCCAGGGCTTGCTGAAGCCGTTGGCGGTCAGGCTGGCCGCCGCCAAGTAGCCCCTCGGCTTCCAGCACCAGCGCATCGGCGGCTACCCGGGTGATGAGGCAGTCGCTGGCAAAGTTTTCAATCAACTTTTGCGTGTAGGGCCTACCTACAGTAGCGCGAGTAGCCAACAGACCAATATGGCGCGTTTGGCTAATGGCGGCGGCGGGTTTAATGGCGGGCACCGTGCCGACCACAGGGATCGTCAAAGCGTTGCGCAAACCATCCAGCGCGAGTGTGCTGGCCGTATTGCAGGCAACGACCAGCACGCTTGGCTGGCAGGCCTGAACGGCGGCCTGGCAAACCGACACGATACGAGCAGAAAGCGTTACGTCATCACGCAGCCCATAAGGCATCCACGCGTTATCGCAGGCGTAGCACATCGCCGTATCAGGATAATACTGACGCAGTGACCGGGCGACCGAAAGCCCACCCACGCCGGAGTCAAAAATCAGCACGGGGCCAGCCATTACTGCCCCTTTGCCGTTTGCTTTGATAAGCACACCTGCTTCTCCATCAGCCGCTCATTCACGGGGCGCTAGTTTAACACGCCCCGCTGGCAGCCAAAGGAACGCTCTGCTGATTAGATCGCGGGTATGTCCGCGCCGCGTAGTTCAGCGTAAAGCTCTGGGTAATCCTGTTGCAGGCGCTCAAGCTCCTGCTCAGCGCCTTCTGGCAGCGCGTGCAGCAGCTCTTGCATATCTTCCTCACTAAAATATTGATCAATAAGAGGGAAAAGACCTTCTCGCTCCTGGCGTAGATACGCCCTATGCGCCTCAAGGTAAGCTTTTAAATCCTCGGCAAAACGATCCATCGGCAAGATGTTGTCCATCAGAATCGTATCGATGTTGTCGGACAAAAGTTGAAGGCGCGGCTTGAGCTCAAGATAATCGCTGGTCATTTTCTCCATTAATTCCAGATGCTCGGGCGCTTGGGTTTCCAAACGATCAACGCATATACGCTCTAACGGTGCCGCGAAACCTTCCATGTAAGACAAAATGTAATCCACGACTTCACGCATCAGCTGAAAATTGGGTCGTTCACCCTGAGCCAGGGTCTTTTGTTTAAGCTGCAAGACATGAAGTATTCGTGCCATGTTGGCATGATCTAGACGCAGTTGGTTTAACATCGTGCCGTCTCCTTTGTGGTGTCATGCCTGCCGCCTTAACCCTGAAGTGGCGTTGGGCACGCAATCATAAGCGGGTATTACTACACTACGCCTATGGGCGATGGCTAAGCGCTATCGTCAAGAAGGTACCGCTACGTATTATAATTAGATATCACCATGCGCTTAAGGCGCCACCCTGACAAGCATATCGTTTGTATCAGTTTTTATGGGAGCTATGCAAAAGGTAGTCGGGCAATACGCCATTTGCCATACGCACTTATGATTACCTCGTTACTCAATGTCTCAATTTACAACGGAAGTATACATGGATCTTTTCGACTCTCAGCGTGCAACACCCAGCGATGACGCGCCGTTGGCGTATCGGATGCGCCCGCAGACGCTTGATGACTACGTCGGGCAGCAGGCGCTGGTGGGTCAAGGCAAGCCGCTTCGTCTCATGGCCGAAGCAGGCCTGGTACGCTCAATGATTTTGTGGGGGCCTCCAGGTGTTGGCAAAACAACACTGGCCGAGCTACTCGCGCGCGCATCCAGCGCACATCTGGAGCATTTAAGCGCGGTGATGGCAGGCGTCAAAGAGATACGCGCCGTGGTTGAGCGCGCCCAGCAGCATGCCTCTCCAGTTATTTTGTTTCTGGATGAAATCCATCGCTTAAACAAGAGCCAGCAGGATGCCTTGCTGCCTCACGTAGAGTCGGGGCTGCTAACCCTGATTGGCGCCACCACGGAGAACCCCTCCTTCGAGGTCAACTCTGCCCTGCTATCTCGCGCTCGAGTTTACGTTTTGAAAGCACTCTCGCAAGAGGAGTTGATAGCCGTCATGCGCCAAGCGCTGACTGACGAGCAGCGCGGCCTTGGCAAACGTACGATTGTCGTGGAGGACGATGTGCTTGCTGCCCTGGCGCACGCAAGTGCGGGCGATGCCCGGCGCGCGTTGGGACTTTTAGAAACCGCCTGTGACTTTACCCAGCCAGAGCATGGCCAAGAGGTGCTTCACATGTCGGTATTGGCAGACGTTGTCGGCCATCAGGCAAGCGCATTTGATAAGCAGGGCGACGCTTATTACGACCTGCTCTCGGCGATTCATAAATCCATACGCTCTTCACGCCCTGACGCAGCGCTACTTTATATGGCGCGCTTTATTCAGGGCGGTGGTGATCCTTTGGATGTTGTTCGCAGGCTTAGCGCCATTGCGTCAGAAGATGTTGGTAATGCCGACCCACGTGCGCTTCCGCTGGTGATTGCTGCCTGGGACGCCTACCTTCGCCTGGGGGACTACGAAGGCCAGCGTGCCATTGCCCATGCAGCCATCCATTTGGCCGTGGCGCCCAAAAGTAACCGAATTGACCGCGCCTGGAGCGCTGCAAAACAGTACGCGCGTCAGCAGCCCCAAATAGAGGTACCCACTTATTTACGCAATGCGCCCACCAGGCTTATGGAGCAGCTAGGCCATGGCGAAGGCTACCGCTACGCGCATAACGAGCCTGATGGCTATCCCGCTGGTAGCGCTCACGACTGCTGGCCAGAGGATTTGCCCAAAGCACGCTTTTTTGAGCCTAGCCAGTTTGGCCAGGAAAAGCGCTTCGGCGAGATAATGGCATGGCGGGAAAATCGTGACCAGGAAGCAGATCAGGCGCCCTAAGGCGCCTGATCATTCACGGGTAAACCGCCGACGTTTTAGAGCTCTTCACGAATAACGTCGGTGCCTTCCGGAATTTCGAAGTTAAACAGGCCACGGTCAATAGACCCATTCTGGGTGATATCGCTAAACCGAATAAGCGTTTTTTGACCAGTACTGTCCATCATCCAAAGCTCGGTGAGCGTGTCATTGTCAAACACCATGCTCAACTCTTCAAACAGCGTGTCTGCCGAGCTTGGGATCAGCGTGAACACATCTTCACCGCTCTCCTGCTCATAAACCACATCATAACTTGCCGTCAGGTCACTGATACTGCCAGAGAGCAGAAGCGCAGGCGTGTGCGTTACGCGGTCATCCATCGGCTGAACCGTTACCTGCTCAAGGTCCGGATCGTAGAGATAAACATCGTTGCCATCGGACACGACGACCTGTGTATAAGGCGCTTCGACTTCCCAACGCAACATACCTGGGCGTGAGAGCCACATTTCGCCACGCGCACTTTGCAATCGCTGGCCACTACCATCAAGAATCTGCTGCTCAAAGGTCGCCTGATAGCTTTCCAGGGGTTCCAGGCGCTCGGTTAAACGCTCAGCGGCATCATTGGCCCATGCAGCGGGGGTAGCAAACGTCAATCCAAGAGCGGCCGCTGCCAATGACAAGGGTGAAGAAAGCAGTGTTTGCGTGTCGCGCATAGTGTTCTCCCTGGGCATACGTTGTCGGGTTGAATAGACATACGCTGCCGGATTGAAGCTGATAAAAGTAGTACAGATGAACCAGTACAGATAAACCAGTGCTGAGGACTTTCAACAACGTCCATGTGGTTTTTCAGACGCGAAACGCGCCACGGGGTTTCATCCGCGGCGCGACTTTCACGCTTCTTGCATGATTACTAAATGCAGGATTACTAATTGCGGCATTAATGCCCCACCGGCGGTGGCGCCAATACTTCGCGGGCGCCGTTACTGCCCATAGCAGAAACGATCTGTGCCGCCTCCATGGCATCGACCAAGCGCGCGGCTCGGTTGTAACCAATCTTGAAGCGCCGCTGTACCGCAGAAATCGAGGCTTTTTTGGTTTCGGTCACAAACTGAACCGCTTCATCATAAAGTGCGTCCTGTTCAGCATCGTCGCCGTCACTGCCTTCGGCCTCAAGCCCCGTTAGCGCATCAGCCGAGACGCCGCCCGACAAAATTTCCTCAATATATTCAGGGGTGCCGCGGCGCTTCCAATCCTCTACCACACGGTGTACTTCGTCATCATCAACAAACGCGCCATGCACTCGATTAGGCGGACCGGAGCCCGCAGGCAAATACAGCATGTCGCCATGACCCAACAGGCTTTCAGCGCCGCCCTGGTCCAAAATCGTACGAGAATCGATCCGTGAAGAGACCTGAAATGCCATGCGCGAAGGAATATTCGCCTTGATCAAGCCCGTTACCACGTCCACCGAGGGGCGCTGGGTGGCCAGGATCAGGTGAATACCGGCTGCCCGCGCTTTTTGCGCCAGGCGCGCAATCAGCTCTTCCACCTTTTTGCCGACGATCATAAACATGTCGGCAAATTCGTCGATGACCACCACGATATAGGGCAGCTTCTCAAGCACTGGTGGCGTTTGGTGCATTTCCCAGGGTTGCGGCTCCCAAAGCGGGTCGGCTACCTGGGCACCTGCGCGCTCGGCTTCATCCAATCGGCCGTTAAAGCCGGCAATATTACGAACGCCCATGGCGGCCATCAGCTTATAGCGGCGCTCCATTTCAGCGACACACCAACGCAGGCTGTTAGCGGCCTCTTTCATATCGGTCACGACCGGCGCCAACAGATGCGGAATACCGTCGTAGACCGAAAGCTCCAGCATTTTAGGGTCCACCATGATGAGTTTGAGCTCATCTGGCGTGGCCTTCAGCAGCATCGAAATCAGCATTGCGTTAACGCCTACTGATTTACCTGAACCGGTGGTGCCCGCCACCAACAGGTGGGGCATCTTGCCGAGGTTGGCAATCACGGGCCCGCCACCGATATCCTGGCCAAGCGCCATGGTCAGCGGCGAGGTTTCCTGCTGATAGCGCTCGGAGTCGATGACTTCACGCAGGCGAATCATTGCCCGGTGCGGGTTGGGAATTTCGATCCCAACGGTAGGACGTCCTGGAATCACCTCAACCACGCGCACGCTTTTTACCATTAGCGAGCGGGCCAGGTCTTTGGAAAGATTACTGATTTTGGACGCTTTCACCCCTGCCGCCGGCTTGATTTCAAATCGCGTGATGACGGGGCCTGGCCATGTATCGACTACTTCTGCTTTTACACCATATTCACGCAGCCGCACTTCCAGCAGCTCTGCCATATTGGCCAGCTGTTCGTCTGTGTAGTTCGGCTGATGTGGCTCAGCAGGCGTTAGCAGTTGAAGACTTGGCACATCGCCTTCCGGCTCTGGAAACGTCTCAAAGGCAGGCCGCTGATTTTGGAGGTGCTCAACGGTCCAGAGCGTTGGCCCGCTGTCAGCTTCATTGACCACGTTATCCGCAGAGAAGGTCGGCTCATGGCGTGCGGCACTGGCTGGCAAAGGCGTAGGGCTGAGCAAAGGCTCATCTTCATCCTCTTCCCATACCGGCTCAGGAACGACTTCAGGCACTCGTTCTTGGCGCGTCACGGGATTCACCGAAGGCGTAGCGGTAAGTGAAGGCTCACTTTGAGGCGCCACCTCAGGCTGATCAAACGCGCTTAGCCTGGGTTCGCCTAGCTTAGACTCAGGGCGCAGCGGCGTGTCTTTCTGAACCGCCTGCTCTTTCTCATTCCAGCCATCGTACTGCCACTCTTCCGTTTTCGAGCCCTCTGTTTTCGAGTCCTCTGTTTTCAAGCCCTGTTCACTGCCCCGCTCATCATCTTGCGCGCTGCCCTGCTCATCGTCTCTCGCTTCGTCGGCGTCCTCTTCTTGGCGAAAGAAGTGTGAGGCAGCGGGCACTGCGGTATCGTCTTCACGAGAAGCGCGTAACGACATCGGCGATTCAGGCGTTGATGATTCAACGGCTGGAGCAGCATCGTTGTGAGGCGCTGGTTCAGGGATGATCTCAGGTTCAAGCGCTTTGGATAGCCCAGAAGTGCGATCAGCGTTGATCGATACTGATTCATCACTCTCCGCCGTTGCTGGGCTCACCGCCTCAGGCGTTGGCGTTTGCGCGGGTTCTGGTGCGGCTTTTGGCTGCGGTATAGAGTCAGGCTCAGTGGCCGTTACCACCGCAGGCTTGGTCTGTGTTTCGGCAGCCGTCGTTGCCGCTGAAAAAGCGCTCGCTGCCCAAGGGATCGACGTATCGTTTGTGGTCGCCGCAGGCGTTTCTTGCGCGGCAGACGGCGCCGAGAACTCGGGCTCGCGACGTTCACGATGTGTATCGCGGCTGGTTTTGGCTTTAGGTGCTCGTGGAGGCTCTTCCGCTTTTGGAACAGGCTTTAAAGAGGCGCGCAGCGCAGCGCGCTCGCGGCGTTTCTCACGACTTTTCTCTCGGCGGACACTCAACCAGCCACCAATACGGCATAAGCGGCGACCTACTTCATCCGCCACCTGCAGCCAGGACGTACCGCTAAACAGCGGGAAGCCTATCAGTATCAAGGCCGCAGCGATTAGTCCCACACCACCACTGCCGACCAGTGGTTTGAGGGTATTGACTAACCCTTCCCCCAAAATACCGCCGGAGGCATAGGGTAAAATACTGGCAGGGTGATAAAAGTGCAGCGCACCCAGCATGGTCGTGCCAAACATAAGCAGCACCAGACCACCGGCATGCACGGCAACCGCCACGGGGTCGAGCTCAAAGCGTACCTGGCGCGAGCGCATTAGCCACCATGCGGAAAAGCCAAACATGCCAGGCCACCACAGAGCACTTGCCCCCAGAAGCGAATACTGTACATCCGCAAGCCAAGCGCCGACCGGCCCCATCCAATTACGAACATCCGATTCAGGCCCCTGGTAAGACCAACCTGGATCTTCTGGGTGATAACTAAACAGTGCTAATAATAAAAAAACGCACAGCGCCAGCAGTACCACTACTACGCCTTCACGCACCGAGCCTTGCAAGCGCAGACCGAACCGGCGAGCTTTATCTTTCGCGGCTTTAACCCGCGTAGAAGAGGCCGAAGATGGTGCTTGACGCGAATTACGCTGCGTTCGCTTGTCTACCGCCTTATTCACTTTCAAGCGATTCTCCCTTTACACCTCAATGGTGTCTTTAATCCACTTGCGAGTTTGCATCATACCGAGCATCCTTGCGCCGTCACAGAGCTTCTCATCAAGTGCTCAGTAACAGGAGCAAGTAATGCTACCTTGGCTTTCTTCGCCATACCCAACATTTCCGCCTACCCGCATTGCCATGGACTCGCCCAATGGGCTACTGGCAGCAGGTGGTGAGCTTTCTCCATGCTGGTTGGTGGAAGCGTACCGGCACGGTATTTTCCCATGGTACAGCGATGACGACCCCATTTTATGGTGGAGCCCCGATCCGCGCATGGTACTACGTCCTGAACAGTTCAAGCTGCGGCGTAGCTTAGCAAAACGACTGCGCAATGGGGGCTTTGACGTCACCGTTAATCAACAATTTGAACATGTCATTAATGCCTGTGCTGCGCCACGCGATGAAGACGCAGGTACCTGGATCACCGTTGATATGTACAATGCCTACGTAGCGCTTCACCGTCTAGGGATTGCACACAGTATCGAGGTCCATCACGCCGGCCAATTGGTAGGCGGTCTTTATGGTTTAGCGATGGGACCGGTATTTTTCGGCGAATCGATGTTTTCGAGCATTGCCGATGCCTCTAAAGTGGCCCTTGCTCACTTGGCGGGCGCTATGCAGGCACATGGCGGCAAGTTGATTGATTGCCAAATGCACACACCGCACCTTGCAAGCATGGGTGCGACAACAGTCGCCCGAGAGACGTTCATCAACTATCTTGAACAGTGGTTGCCCGAAGCGGCGTTTAATGTGTCATCACATGAGGCATTGTCAGTGCCTGCATCACCTTGGCTCGAAGCGATATCGCGCTATAACACCCCGTGATGCTGGCCGGGTTGGGTTAATTTATCAAGGAGGGCAAGCTTTGAGTAGTAATACTCCGCGTCGACCGGTGCGGGATCTGCGCTTCTTCCTTACCGTGCCTCATGCCTGTAGCTATTTACCCGGCAAAGAAGCGACAACGCTTTTTCTTGACCCGCAAGAGTCTCCCGTTCGGGGCGTATATGACTCGCTTGCGCTACTCGGGTTTCGGCGCAGCGGTCGGCATCTCTACCGGCCCCACTGTGAAAACTGTAATGCCTGCCAGTCCGTGCGTATTCCTGTTGAGCCCTTTGCGCCTAACCGCTCCCAGCGCAAGGTATGGCGACGTAACGCAGATATCACCACCCGCGTCGTTCCTGCACGCTATGAGGCGCGACACTATGAGCTCTATGCACACTATATTCGCCATCGCCATGCCGATGGTGACATGTACCCACCCAATCGTGAACAGTACCGCACGTTTTTAACCCTAGAGGAGCCGTATGCCTACCTGCTGGAGCTGTATGCAGGCTCGGAGCTAGTGGCCGTATCGGCATTTGATCAGCTAGAGCATGGTCTTTCGGCCATTTACACGTTTTTTGGCGTTGGCGATGCTCTAGACAGGCGCTCGTTAGGCACACTTGCTATCCTTCAGCTCATTGCGCTGACGCGTGAAAAAGGCCTGCCCCACCTGTATTTAGGGTACTGGATCGAAGAGTGTCGTAAAATGCGCTACAAGCAGGATTTTTCTCCCATTGAAGTACTGGATGGGCGTTATTGGCGGCCTTTAATTCGCTAAAGCGAGCAAATTAAGCCAGCTTTTTTGCCTTGACGACGGGCTTACGGCACAATATAGCGCTGTTTCTTAAGTGCCAGCCCTTTGGCCCTTAAAACCTGAAACGGTTTTGGTTTGCTAACTACGTTAAATAAGTGAGGATCTGCCTATATGGCACGCGAAGATCATATTGAAATGGAAGGTGTTATCGTTGATACCCTTCCCAACACCATGTTCCGTGTTGAGCTTGAGAACGGTCACGTTGTAACCGCTCATATCTCCGGCAAAATGCGTAAAAACTATATCCGCATTCTGACGGGCGATAAAGTGAAAGTGGAACTAACGCCGTACGATCTTTCCAAAGGCCGCATTGTCTACCGTTCGCGCTAAGCCTTTATAACGCCTTTTCAGCCAGCACGCAGTACGGCGCCGTTACCTGTATACGACAACGCCCCGTCGAAGACAGGGCGCTGTGCATTACGGTATGATTAGGCGCTACACATTAAGGCGATCTTAGCGCCCTTTTCAGGGCGCATCCGCCATCTCAGTCTCGGTGGAGAGATGCAGTTCCCCCTCCTCCAGACTGACATGCACAATACCGCCATTATCGGCCAACTCGCCAAACAGAATCATTTCGGCAAGCGGCTTTTTCAGCTTCTCTTGAATCAAGCGCGCCATGGGGCGAGCACCCATATCCGGATCGTAGCCTTTCTCGGCCAACCAATCCCGAGCTGCATCATCAACCTCGAGCTGTACACGCTTCTCGTCCAGCTGCGCCTGCAGCTCAATCAAGAACTTGTCGGCCACGTTACGCACAACAGACGTCGGTAACGCATGGAACTGAATGATACCGTCCAAGCGGTTACGGAACTCCGGCGAGAACGTACGGCGGATGACTTCCATCGCATCGGTTGAGTGATCCTGGCTTTGGAAACCGATAGAGCGACGCGAGGCCTGCTCAGCACCTGCGTTAGACGTCATGATGACAATAACATGGCGGAAGTCGGCTTCACGTCCGTTGTTATCGGTCAGGCGGCCATGATCCATTACCTGCAGCAGCAGGTTAAAGACTTCAGGGTGCGCTTTCTCAATCTCATCCAACAACAGTACGCAGTGCGGCTGTTTGGTCACTGCTTCGGTTAAAAGCCCGCCCTGGTCATACCCGACATAGCCGGGAGGCGCACCGATCAAGCGCGATACGGTGTGACGCTCCATGTACTCCGACATATCAAAGCGCACAAGCTCGATACCCATGATATGGGCAAGCTGCTTGGCCACTTCGGTTTTACCTACACCCGTCGGCCCAGCAAACAGGAAGCTACCTACCGGCTTATCGGGGGATTTAAGCCCTGCACGCGAAAGCTTGATAGCGGCAGAGAGCGTATCAATGGCTTCGTCCTGACCGAACACCAGCATTTTCAGGTCTCGATCGAGCTTCTCAAGCAGCTTGCGGTCCGAGCTTGAAACGCTCTTCGGCGGGATACGCGCAATAGAGGCCACAATGGCTTCCACTTGCTCTACGTCAATGGTGTTTTTGCGCACTTCAGGTGGCAATAGCCGCTGGTGAGCGCCCGCCTCGTCAATGACGTCAATGGCCTTATCCGGCAAATGACGGTCGTTGATGTAACGATCGGCCAAGCGTGCCGCGCTTTCCAGCGCACCATCGGTGTACTTAAGCTCATGGTGCTCTTCAAAGCGTGAGCGCAGGCCTTTAAGAATTTTGATCGTATCGTCAACCGAGGGCGCGAGTACGTCGACTTTCTGGAAGCGACGCGCCAATGCACGATCTTTTTCAAAAATACCGCGAAATTCCTGGAACGTCGTGGAGCCAATGCAGCGCAGCTCGCCCGAGGAAAGCAACGGCTTCAGCAAGTTAGAGGCATCCATTACGCCACCGGACGCGGCGCCCGCACCGATAATCGTATGAATTTCATCGATAAACAGTACAGCATTGGGCTGCTTGCGCAGCTCGCTCAACAGGCTTTTCAAACGCTTTTCAAAATCGCCGCGGTACTTGGTTCCGGCAAGCAGCGCGCCCATATCCAGCGAATAAACCACGGCGTCTGCAATAACGTCTGGAACATCTTCTTCAACGATACGTTTGGCAAGGCCTTCGGCCACAGCAGTCTTGCCCACGCCAGCCTCACCCACTAGCAGCGGGTTGTTTTTACGCCGACGCGCCAGAATCTGTACAACGCGCTCAAGCTCGTGGTCGCGGCCAATTAACGGGTCAATTTTTCCCAGCCGGGCTTGCTCGTTCAGGTTAGTGGCATATCCCGTCAGCGGATGTGCACCACCTTCACTTGTGCCTTCTTCAACGTCCTCACCCTCTTGCGGTGATGATGACTGCGCTTGGCCATGGCCTGCTACTTTGGAAATGCCGTGGGCGATGTAGTTAACCGCATCGACACGGGCAACGCTTTGCTGCTTGAGGAAATAGACCGCTTGGCTTTCCTGCTCAGAAAAAATGGCCACCAATACATTGGCGCCGGTAACTTCGCTTTTGCCTGACGACTGAACATGGAAAACCGCCCGCTGTAGCACACGCTGAAAACCAAGCGTTGGCTGCGTTTCACGGTCCCCACTGCCTTCGGGAATAAGCGGTGTGGTTGAATTAATAAAATCCTGCAGATCGGACCGCAGCTTGTCGAGGTTTGCCCCACACGCTTTTAAGACATCAACTGCTGAGGCATTATCCAGCAACGCTAACAGTAGGTGCTCAACGGTCATGAACTCGTGGCGCTTTGAGCGTGCCACGGTAAAAGCCGTGTTCAGGGTCAGTTCAAGTTCTTTGCTCAGCATGGCAGTCCCCTTTTCGCTACTACCTAGGGCATTTCGCCACCTAGGACTTGCGTCGGATCAATTTAGTCGACCGGCACTTTCAACATCGGGTACAAATGGCAGGGTTGCAAGCCTCACCAACAAATTTTTATCAACCCTTTCAATTTGCGGCTTCAATATCACTCATTAACGGGTGTTCGCACTCACGTGCATACTCATTAACCTGATGACATTTGGTCTCTGCAATGTCTCGCGTAAAGACACCACAGGTCGCTTTTCCTTGGGTATGCACCGCCAGCATCGTTTGCACCGCTTTTTCGCTATCCATACTGAAAAATTCTTGCAGCACTTCAATAACAAAATCCATGGGCGTGTAGTCGTCGTTATGCAGCACGACCTTGTATAGAGGCGGTTGCGCTAAAGCGGGCTCAGCAGACTGAGTCGCTACATCCCCATCATCAGGCATTTCGGGCCGCGTCATGCCAGCCATCGCATATGACATTGCGATTACATCAACCGTCGTCATACCGAACATTGTCATATCAAACATTGGAATAGACATAGATCGCACTGTTGGTTCTCTCAAGACGCATAAAACGACCTAGTCGGAACGACTCCACCTTTGCAGCCGCAAGGGTAACCCGTCAAAGACTATGACGCTTAAGTTCTACAAGGGTTCACATGGCATCCAAAATATCATACTTCAAAAGTCAAAAACCCCCGTTCTTTATTGGAACGAGGGTTTCGCTTTCACGCCCCCATTAACGAGGGCATTTTGGCCTTAACCTTTTGCCACCACGGCTAACGCATCGTTCAGCGTTTTGCTCGGACGCATGGCTTGGCTTGCCAGCTCACCGTTCGGACGGAAATAGCCCTGAATATCAACGGCTTTTCCTTGAACATCGTTAAGTTCTGCAACGATGGTTTGCTCATTGGCTTCCAGCTTCTCGGCCAACTTAGCAAACAGTGCTTTCAGTTCAGCATCGTCATTCTGAGCGGCCAGCGCTTCTGCCCAATAAAGCGCCAGGTAGAAGTGGCTACCACGGTTATCAAGCTCACCTACCTTACGTGAAGGCGACTTGTTGCTATCCAGGAACTTGCCGTTGGCTTCATCAAGCGTTTTCGCCAGCACGGTGGCACGTGCGTTGCCGAAGGTGCTGCCCAGGTGCTCAAGCGATGCCGCCAGCGCAAGGAATTCGCCCAGTGAGTCCCAACGCAGGTGATTCTCTTCCAGGAACTGCTGAACGTGCTTGGGAGCACTACCGCCCGCGCCAGTTTCAAACAGACCACCACCATTCATCAGCGGAACGATAGACAGCATCTTCGCACTGGTGCCCAGCTCCATGATCGGGAACAGGTCGGTCAGGTAGTCGCGCAGCACGTTGCCGGTGACAGAAATGGTGTCTTCGCCTTTGCGGATACGCTCAAGCGATACGGCCATGGCATCAACCGGCGCCAGGATACGAATATCCAGGCCGTTGGTATCGTGATCCTTAAGGTACGCTTCTACCTTTTTGATCAGCTGTGCATCGTGGGCACGATTAGCATCCAACCAGAAAATAGCCGGAATGCCGCTTTCGCGCGCACGCGTCACCGCAAGCTTCACCCAATCCTGAATCGGTGCGTCTTTGGCCTGGCACATACGCCAGATATCGCCTGCTTCAACGTCATGACTAAACAGCGTATTGCCGTTTTCATCGGTAACCACTACGGTGCCGTCGGCAGCGATCTGGAAGGTTTTGTCGTGGGAGCCGTACTCTTCGGCTTTTTGCGCCATCAGGCCCACGTTAGGCACGCTACCCATGGTGGTCGGGTCAAACGCACCGTGCTTTTTGCAATCTTCGATCACCGCTTGGTAGATAGTGGCATAGCAACGATCAGGAATGACGGCTTTCGTATCATGCAACTGGTCGTCAGCGCCCCACATCTTGCCGGAATCACGAATCATCGCCGGCATGGAGGCGTCAATGATCACATCAGAAGGTACGTGAAGATTGGTAATGCCCTTGTGGGAGTTCACCATTGCCATCGGCGGACGCTCTTTATAAAGCGCTTCGATATCACCTTTGATAGCGTCTTGCTGGTCACTTGGCAGCGACTCAATGGCACTGTAGAGATCGCCAATACCGCTATTAGGGTTAAAGCCAGCTGACTTCAGCGCATCGGCGTGCTTTTCAAGTGCGGCTTTGTAGAACTCTTCAACCACGATGCCAAACATGATCGGGTCGGAAACCTTCATCATGGTGGCTTTCAGGTGGAGCGAGAACAGCACGTTGCGCACTTTGGCATCGTTGATTTCGCTGTCGATAAAACTGCGCAGGCGGCGGCTGCTCATGGTGGCCGCGTCAATCACTTCGCCTTCAAGAACGGCCAGGCCTTCTTTCAAGACCGTTTTAGTGCCATCTTTTTGCTGCAGTTCGATCTTGAGCTTGCCCGCTTTTTCCATGACGGCGGATTGCTCGCTGCCGTAGAAGTCGCCTTCGCTCATGTGAGCCACGTGAGACTGAGAGTCGCTGCTCCACTCGCCCATGCGATGCGGGTACTTGCGCGCGTAGTTCTTGACCGACTTCGGCGCACGGCGGTCAGAGTTACCTTCACGCAGCACCGGGTTTACCGCACTACCTTTGGCCTTGTCGTAAGCCGCCTTGATAGCTTTTTCTTCGTCGTTTTTAGGCTCCTCCGGGTACTCCGGCAGCGGGTAGCCTTGGCCTTGAAGCTCTTTGATCGTGGCTTTCAGCTGCGGGCCAGAGGCGCTGATATTGGGCAGCTTAATAATATTGGCTTCAGGCGTAGTCGCTAACTTGCCAAGTTCTGCCAGGTCATCACTAACGCGCTGCTCGTCGTTAAGCAGGTCAGGGAACTGGGCCAGAACACGTGCCGCCAATGAAATGTCGCGTGTCTCGACTTCAATCCCGGCCGGGTCTGTAAAAGCATCGATAATCGGTAACAGGGAATATGTCGCGAGCGCAGGGGCTTCGTCGGTAAGCGTATAAATGATCTTCGGCGTTTGGGACATTTTTGCGTTAACCTCTTTTCTCTGTCGCTTTAGTTATAAAATCCTAAGCTACGCGGCTCATTCGACGATAGACCGTGCCGCGAAGCGCGCTGAGCAGCTCAATCTGGCTGCCTTGATATCACTTCGGTGGTGTTGACGACGACTCCAGCGGTCACGCAGGAGTATACCAGCGCTGCACTTTAACCGCATGAGAGATTGTCGACAAATCCGGTGCACGATGTAAGAGACTTTATGAGCAGCCTATATTTACTCCACAAACCCTACCGCATGCTCTCCCAATTTACCGATAACGAAGGGCGAGCCACCCTGGCTAATGTTATTGACGTGTCCGATATTTATGCGGCTGGACGACTTGATTATGACTCTGAAGGTCTCCTGTTACTCAGTGATGACGGCGCGCTCATCCATCGAATTGCGCACCCTCGCCACAAGCAACCCAAAACCTATTGGGTACAGCTTGAAGGCCAGATCGACGACGCCGCGCTTAATGCGTTGCAGGCCGGGATTACGCTGAAGGATGGCCCTACCCGCCCTGCCAAAGCCCGATTAATAGCGCCACCGGCACTTGCCCCCCGCGAACCGGCCATCGACCCCAAGCGCCACCCCTCCACTAGCTGGTTGGAACTGACCATTAGCGAGGGCCGTAACCGCCAGGTACGCCGGATGACCGCCCACGTTGGGTTTCCCACGCTGCGCTTGATTCGTGCCTCGATAGGCGCCTGGCAGTTGGGTGATTTACAGCCTGGTGAATGGCGCAAGGAAACCCTGCATGCCCCAAGAAAGGCGCCAGGCCCCCAGCGCTCGGGAAAACCGCCTACCTCGCGCCAGCGAAAGCCCTCATGAGCGCTACTCGAAGCAGTGCCATTCACAGTACGGCCGCCTGTGTTATTCAACGTCACGACCGCTTTTTACTGGTTGAAGAAGCCAAGGGCGGTCCAAATACCGTTTTTAACCAACCGGCGGGACATATTGAGTTGGGCGAAGGCCCTATGGCGGCAATAGTACGGGAAGTGCAAGAAGAGACAGCCTGGCAGGTGACGCTTACGGGCTATTTGGGGCTGTATGTTTTTCACGCAAAGAATGGCCAGACCTTTCACAGCCACGGGTTTCTTGCCGAGCCGCTTAAGCAGCTAGACACCCCGCTGGACCGTGACATTGTGGCGACCCACTGGCTAACGTTTGACGAAATTCGCGCATTAAAAGACGAAAACCGCTTAAGAAGCCCCTTGGTACTCAAACGCATTGAGGACGCTATCTGCGAACGCTGCTATCCATTAAGCGTCATTCAAGAGTGAAGCACTCGAAGCACCAACCCCCCATCGTGTATAATCACCGCCCAATTGCATATCACTTCAACCGAGGATGCCAATGACATCCACCAATGGCTCGCCCACTACCGAGGCGCCCGCCGCAGGCAAAGTAATTGTCGGCATGTCGGGTGGCGTCGATTCGTCTGTCTCCGCTCTTATCCTGCAGCAGCAGGGTTACGAGGTGGAAGGCCTATTCATGAAGAACTGGGACGAAGACGACGGCACTGAATACTGCACGGCAAAGGAAGACCTTGCCGATGCCGAAGCAGTATGTGCCAAGCTGGGCATCAAGCTGCATACGGCCAACTTTGCCGCCGAGTACTGGGATAACGTGTTTGAGCACTTCCTGGAAGAGTACAAGGCCGGGCGTACGCCCAACCCCGACATTCTGTGTAACCGAGAGATCAAGTTTAAGGTATTTCTTGAATACGCCGAGATGCTGGGTGCCGAGAAGATTGCCACCGGTCACTATGTGCGTGAAGGACGGGTCCGCCAAGGCACTAGCGGTGTTCGCCCGCGCCTGCTCAAAGGACTGGACGGCAATAAGGACCAGAGCTACTTCCTGCACGCGGTGCCCGAAGCGGCCATTGCCCGCACGCTATTCCCGGTAGGCGAGCTGGAAAAACCCGCCGTTCGTGCGCTTGCCGAAGCGCACGACCTGATCACTGCCAAGAAGAAAGACTCCACGGGTATCTGCTTTATCGGCGAACGGCGCTTCCGTGATTTTTTACAGCAGTATCTACCCGCGCAACCCGGCAAGATTGAGACGCCTGAAGGCGATGTAATTGGCGACCACATGGGGCTGATGTACTACACCCTGGGGCAGCGCCAAGGGCTGGGGATTGGCGGGCTGGCCAACTACTCCGAAGACCCATGGTACGTAGCGACAAAAGATTTAGAGCGTAACGTACTGGTCGTGGTACAAGGCAAGCAGCATCCGCTGCTTTTTTCGGATACGTTGGCCACCGAGGCCATGGACTGGGTCGCAGGCGAACCACCCGCGGCGTCAGGCCGGTTTACCGCCAAAACCCGCTACCGGCAGAGCGACTGCCCCTGCGAAATGCGCACGTTGCCCGATGGCGGCGTTGAAGTGACGTTCGATGACCCGCAGTGGGCGGTGACGCCCGGCCAATCGTTGGTACTTTACGATGGCGATATCTGCTTGGGCGGCGGCGTTATTCGCGCGACCTGGAATGCCACGGAGACTGCCGCATGAGCACCCCCACTCCCATTCACCGGGCGCCTGACTCACCCGCTATACGCCAGGCGCTTGCCCTGGCCGGAGTGTTTCAAGCGGCCAGCCTGGTGGATGAGCTAGCGCGCACCGGCCAAGTGGATACCCGCTCCTGGGACACGCTGATTGAAGCGACCGTGGATACCAACCCCGAAAGCTTTGAAGCGATCTATGGTGGCCATCCCAACAACCTGCGCCGTGGCCTTGAAACGCTTGAGGCGCTGGTAGGCCGTAAGCAGGCCAATCCGGTAGTGCTGCGCTACGGTTTTACGATTTTACTGGTCATGAATAAGCTGCGCACCAACAACGACATGATGGATTCTCTGGGCCAGCACCTTACCCGCATTCAGGGTCAGGCCGAACACTTTAGCGCTACCCATGAAAACGTCATCTCAAGCCTCGGCGAAGCTTACAAGGAGACGGTTTCCACGTTTAAAACGCGCATTGTAGTGCAGGGTGACCCCTCATTACTGCAAAGCCGTATGATGCCGGAACGCGTGCGTGCCTGCTTATTGTCAGGCATTCGGTTTGGGCTCTTATGGCATCAGCAGGGTGGACGCCGCTGGAAGTTGATTTTTCAGCGCAAAGCTCTGCGCCGTGCGCTGGATAGCCTCGGTTAACGCTTTTAAATGGCGGATCTTGCGCCTCTTTACTTTTTCCCGACTCACCTGTTCTTGAACTACTTGGAAACGATGCCATGCAACTCTCCGCTTTGACTGCTCTCTCTCCTGTTGACGGTCGCTACAGCGCCAAAGCGTCCGCGCTGCGCGAACACTTCAGTGAATTTGGCCTGATACGCGCCCGCGTAATTGTGGAAGTACGCTGGTTGCAGCGCATGGCGGAGCACAATCAAATCGTTGAAGTACCGCCTCTTTCCGCCGAGGCGACCGCCTTTCTTGAGCAGTTAGTGGGTGAGTTTTCGATTGCTGATGCCGAACGTATCAAAGAGATTGAGCGGACGACCAATCATGATGTGAAAGCCGTCGAGTACTTCCTGAAAGAGAAAATTGCTGGCAACGCCGAATTGAACGCAGTGACCGAGTTCATTCACTTTGCGTGCACCTCGGAAGACATCAACAACCTTTCTTACGGTGTAATGCTGGCCGATGGCCTTAAAGCGCTGCTGCCTACCATGCACGAAGTAGCCGATGAAGTGGCCAAGCTGGCGATTACCCACGCTGCTCAGCCAATGCTCTCGCGCACCCACGGCCAAACGGCAAGCCCCACCACGCTTGGCAAAGAGATGGCTAATGTGGCCTACCGCTTAAAGCGCCAGCTCAAGCAGATCGAGCGCGTTGAGATTTTGGGTAAAATTAACGGCGCCGTTGGCAACTACAACGCTCACCTGACGACCTACCCCGACATCGATTGGGAAGCAAATGCGCGCACCTTCGTCGAAGGGCTGGGGCTAAGCTTCAACCCCTACACGACGCAAATTGAGCCTCACGACTATATTGCCGAGCTGTTCGATGCGGTATGTCGTTTCAACACCATTTTGATCGACTTTGATCGTGACGTCTGGGGCTATATTTCGCTGGGGTACTTCAAGCAGCGCACGGTTGAAGGCGAAATCGGCTCATCCACGATGCCGCACAAGGTTAACCCTATCGACTTTGAAAACTCGGAAGGCAATCTCGGCCTGGCGAACGCAGTACTTGCTCACCTGTCGCAAAAACTGCCCATTTCCCGCTGGCAACGCGACTTGACCGACTCTACCGTGCTGCGCAATTTAGGGGTAGGTTTGGCGTATGGCCTGATTGGCTATCACGCCAGCTTAAAAGGCATCAGCAAACTGGAAGCCAACCCTGAGCGCCTAGCCGCCGACCTGGATAACAGCTGGGAAGTGCTGGCCGAGCCGATTCAAACTGTTATGCGCCGCTACGGTATTGAAAAACCCTACGAAAAACTTAAAGAGCTGACACGTGGCAAGCGTATTGATCAGGCAGGCTTTGCCGCCTTCATCGATACCCTTGAGCTGCCAGACGACGTTAAAGCAGCGCTAAAAGAGCTTTCCCCGGCAAGCTATATTGGTAATGCACAAGCGCAAGCTGAAGCACTTACTCAACGCCTGGGCAGCTTGTCATAAGCGCTGCGGCCACTCAATTAGGATACCGCCATGAGCCAACACGATAAGCCACTTACCCTGCTGGGCGATTTAACGCCCGAGGACTTCCTGGCCAACTACTGGCAACAGAAGCCGCTGCTGATTCGTGGCGCTATACCTGACTTTCTAAGCCCGATTGATCCTGATGAACTGGCGGGCCTTGCTTGTGAACCGGGTGTAGAAGCGCGCCTGGTAGAAGAAAAAGGCCCCGACAGTGCCTGGCAGGTTTCTCATGGCCCGCTTGATGAAGCTACGTTTGAGCGCCTGCCTGAAGGCCACTGGAGCCTGTTAGTACAGGCGGTTGACCACTATGTACCGTCGGTTGCTGCGCTGATGGATGAGTTCGACTTTCTGCCACGCTGGCGGTTAGACGATATTATGATCAGCTATGCACCGCCGGGTGGCAGCGTCGGCCCGCATATCGACCAGTACGATGTCTTTTTACTACAAGCCAGCGGTCACCGTCGTTGGCAGCTAGGGGGTAAGCAATCCGATGATGCCCCGATTATTCAGGGCATTGACCTGCGTATTCTAGAAACCTTTGAGGTTGAACCAGACTCAGACTGGACATTGGCACCAGGCGATATGCTTTATCTTCCACCAGGTTGGGCGCATCACGGCGTCAGCCAGACCGATGACTGCATGACGATTTCGGTAGGCTTTCGCGCACCGTCTGCCGATGAGTCCATTACCTCTTACGCGGATTACCTGGGCGAGCAGTTGCCTGCTTCAAAGCGCTACAGCGATGCAGGCATGGCGCCCGCAAGCCAGGCCGGTGAGCTGGATGATGCGGCTATCGAGCGCATGCGCCAGTTTATGCTCTCGACGCTGGACAACCCTGAGCAAATGGCGCAGTGGTTTGGCCGCGTGATGACGCAACCCAAATACATGGATCAGGTCGCCCCGCTGGAGTCGCCGTTGGATGAAGCAGCGCTGGTAGCGCACCTGCAAGCGGGTGAACCGCTTTTTGCAATGCCCGGTTCACGCTTTGCCTGGCGTAGCGATTCGCGCGGTACCACGCTGTTTGTCGATGGCGATGGCCATTCCTGCTCTGAAGCGCTTGCCAAGCGCCTGTCAGAATCGGCTCCCTTCTATGAAGACGTTCTTGAGCTTGACGGTGCGGCGGCGTTACTTACCCAGTTGGTTAACACTGGCAGCATGGGCTTCATGGATGAAGAGGAGGGCGAAGAGTAGATCCAGCACCTACCCAACGCCTCTCAATATTGAGTGCTAAACGCCATCTTCGGGTGGCGTTTTTTTATGGGCCAGTTACACACCTGACGAAAAACGACTACACAAACACACCATTTAGTTAACCCTCTGTCGTCAAGTTACAACCCCGTCTGCCTCCAAGTGTCAATTGTTGAATCCCTCCTTGTCGTCAATAGTTATTGCACTGCAGCGCTACCAGGTATCTCTGCCTAGACAGAAACCACGCCTTACAGCCGGTAGACGCTGATAACGTTTTCGCAAGTGCAGCACCAACACACAATCTTGCGAAGTGCTATTTAACCCTGGAGGAATTGCTCATGTCTGGACTACTTAACGATATTAAAGCCATCGCTCAATTACGTGAGGCCCAAAGCGGCAAGTGGGAGGCGATTAAGCCTGAACATGCAGCGCGGATGCGTGCTCAAAACCGTTTTCATACAGGGCTCGATATTGCGCGCTATACCGCCGAAATAATGCGCAATGACATGGCTGCCTACGATGCCGATACGGCACAGTACACGCAGTCACTAGGCTGCTGGCACGGCTTTATTGGTCAGCAGAAGATGATCTCCATCAAAAAGCATTTCGGCACCACCAAACGCCGCTACCTCTACCTTTCCGGCTGGATGGTCGCTGCCTTACGTTCCGAATTTGGCCCTCTTCCCGACCAGTCCATGCATGAGAAAACCTCGGTCGCCAATCTGATTGAAGAGCTTTACACCTTCTTGAAGCAGGCCGATGCCTGGGAGCTTAATCATCTTTTCCGCGCCCTGGATGACGCAAAAACCAGCGGGGACAGCGCCAAAGAGCAGGAAGTCATTAGCAAAATCGACAATTATGATACTCATATCGTGCCTATTATTGCCGACATTGATGCCGGTTTTGGTAATGCGGAAGCCACCTACCTGCTGGCGAAGAAGTTTATCCAAGCCGGCGCATGCTGCATTCAGCTCGAAAACCAGGTGTCCGACGAGAAACAGTGCGGCCACCAGGATGGCAAGGTCACGGTTCCGCACGAGGATTTTCTAGCCAAAATTAACGCTGTCCGGTACGCGTTTCTTGAGCTCGGCGTAGAAGATGGCGTTATCGTTGCTCGTACGGACTCGCTGGGCGCCGGGCTGACCCAGAAGATTGCCGTGACCCATGAGCCAGGCGACCTCGGCGATCAGTACAACAGCTTTCTGGATGGTGACGTTATCGAGAATGCTGCCGATATCAATAATGGCGATGTGGTTATCAAGCAACACGGCAAGCTGGTCAAACCCAAGCGTTTGGCATCAGGGCTATATCAGTTTAAAGCTGGATCGGGTGAAGACCGCGTCATTCTTGACTGTATTACCAGCCTGCAAAATGGCGCCGACTTGCTGTGGATTGAAACGGAAAAGCCTCACGTTGGGCAAATTGCCAGCATGGTCAACCGTATCCGTGAAGTGGTGCCCGATGCCAAGCTGGTTTACAACAACTCGCCCTCTTTCAACTGGACGCTCAATTTCCGTCAGCAGGTGTTCGATGCCTGGCAAGCCGAGGGTAAGGATGTGTCCGCCTATCAACGTGACAAGCTAATGAGTGTCGAGTACGACACTACCGAGCTTGGCCAGTTGGCGGACGAATGGACGCGCAATTTCCAGCGTGACTCATCCCGTGAAGCGGGTATTTTTCACCATCTTATTACGTTGCCCACCTACCACACTGCGGCGCTTTCAACCGACAACCTGGCCAAGGGCTACTTTGGTAAAGAGGGTATGCTGGCCTACGTACAAGGTGTTCAGCGAGAAGAGATTCGCCAAGGGATTGCCACGGTAAAACATCAAGACATGGCAGGATCTAATATTGGCGATGACCATAAGGAATTCTTCCACGGCGACGCAGCGCTTAAAGCAGGCGGCAAAGATAATACAATGAACCAGTTTGGCTAATTTAGCCGTACACGCACTCTACGACGAAGTATCTTTATCTCAGGAGGCTTTTTAGCCTCCTTTTTTTATTGTTAGGCATGCACACTGTTTTCTTATTCTCTGTCTACACTGGGATTTACGGCCTTTTGATATTCTCTGGTCTTAATTAGTCAATTCAGTTACTTTTTATAAGCATTGTTCTACCCTTGAAGCACCTGATTACTACTTTTTTAAGCTGCATACTTTGGAGGTTTTAATGAAACGTTTACTACCTGTTGCTGCGTTAAGCATCCTGACCTTGGCCGGGTGTGCCAACACTGCCCCCTACTCAGGTGACGTGTATCGCGGCAACCAAGCCAAAACCAGCCAAAGCGTTACCTATGGCACCATTGTAGCGGTAAGACCTGTACAAATTCAGGCGGATAGCCGTGCGGGAGGCTTGCTGGGCAGTGGCGGCGGCGCCATCATTGGTGGCCTTTTGGGTAGCCAAGTGGGTGGCGGTTCAGGTCGTCAGTTGGCAACCGTTGCCGGCGCTCTGGGTGGTACGATTGCGGGCACCGCTGCTGAAGACCGCGCCAACCGCATCAGCGCACTGGAAATGGAAATCCGCCTTGATGATGGAAGCGACGTGGTGGTGGTACAAGGAGCTGATCACGCCTACCAGGCAGGCCAGCGCGTTCGCCTGATCGGTAGTGGCTCAAACGTAAGCGTCGCTCCGTATTAATAGCGCTTCGCCGATAGGCTCGGGTTTATAGGTCTCGGGCTTGTAGGCCAGGTAAGATGAACATTTACCACGTTGAGTGAGCTATTTGTTTTAATGCAAAAAATGCCCGGCTATCTTTAGCCGGGCATTTTTATTTTCATAGCGGCAATGACATTCGCCGCTTGATAGCTTAATTAGTGCGACATACTGCTCGCCCAATCGGCCAGTTTCACAATTACCCAACCAACCAACGCCAGTAAAATAGCCACAAGCAAAATATCCACCGGACGAACCAGCGTTGTTGCGCCTAATACAGCCAGCGTCGTTACCCACAAGTAGCGATTATCGCCGTGGCTTTTCATCACGTCAGGCAAAAGCCGGTCCAGGCCTTGGCTGATGCCATTGTTCCACTTCTGATTAGCAAAGTAGGCAATCAGGACAAATGCAATAAGCCAAATAAAGAAGATTGTCATAGCAAGCTCCAGTGAGAGTGATCTTAAAGTGGGAAAAGTTGTTGGCTTAGGGTATCCCCGGTGACTGCAAGGCGCAACACCACTATTAGCGAGTAGGCGTAAAAACCCGGCTTCCCCCCCTGACAAGCCGCGCCTCACGCGTTACCATATTGGGACATGCACTCACCGAAAGGTTATCCAATGCAAATTGCGCAAAACTCGGTTGTCGCGTTCCACTATACCCTGACCAACGATGCAGGTGAGGTGCTCGACAGTTCCGAAGGCCGTGAGCCGCTCACGTATCTTCATGGCGCTGGCAACATCATTCCGGGCCTGGAGAAAGAGCTGGAAGGCCGCGCAGCGGGCGACAAGCTGAACGTTAAAGTATCCCCCGAAGAGGGCTACGGCGAAGTTCAAGAGCAGCTAGTACAAGAAGTACCGCGTGATGCTTTTCAGGGCGTTGAAAACATTGAGCCGGGCATGCAGTTCCAAGCCCAGACTCAAGGCGGCCCACTGATGGTGACCGTTAAGAACATCGAAGGCGATACCGTCATCGTTGACGGCAATCACCCGCTGGCAGGCCAGCAACTTAACTTTGACGTTGAGATTGCAACCGTACGTGAAGCAAGCCAGGAAGAAACCGAGCACGGTCATGTGCACGGCGAAGGTGGCGTTGAGCACTAAGTGCCCACGTTTGCTAAAAAGGCAGCCTGCGGGCTGCCTTTTTTATGCCTTCTTTAAAGGCAGCAACGGCGCTCGAAATAGCGCATTCCTAGCGTGATGGTTAACGTAACCGTTAATAGAATCCACGAAGCCCAGGCCACACCAAGCCAGCCAGCTCCCTGCCAGAAAGGCTCCAGCCAGAAGCCGCCGAGACTTGCGCCTACATAATAAAACACCAGATAAAGGGCTGACGCGCTGCCACGCGCGCCTTGGGCATAGCGCCCCACCCAGCTGGACGCCAGTGAGTGCGTTAAGAAAAAACCAAACGCATTAATCGTTAGACCGACAATAATTAGCACCAGCGAATCATTCAGAGTAACGGCGGTACCTGCCATCAGAATCGCCACGCCTGCCATCATGCAGGTAGCAGGAGACGTGCGCTCGGCCAGTCGGCCAGAAATAGCCGATGCAAAAGTGCCGCCCAAATAGGTCAGGAAAATCAGCCCCAGTCCGCTCGCTGCCAGCGCATAAGGAGTAGCGGCCAAGCGAAAGGTGATGTAGCTATATTGATTGATAAAGATAAGAAAATTGATGCCGCCCAGGCAGTAGGCTGCAAGCAGCACCGGGTTGCGCAAATGCCCGGCCAGGTCTGCCAGCGCGCGGCGAAGCTGAAAACGCTTGGGCTCAAACGCATGGCTATTAGGCAATAAGCGCCAAAATACCGCGCAGCCAACCAGGGTCATCGCCCCAACCACAATAAAGGAGGCGGAAGGCCCACCTATCTCCGCGACAGCCCCCCCTACGACCCGGCCGCTAATACCACCCAGCGTATTGGCACCAATATAGAGCCCTACGGCGCTTAGCAGCGCAGACTTTTCAAAGGCATCGCCCATCCAGGCAATGGCAACGGCGGGTAGGCCGCCTAATACAAACCCCTGGACTAAGCGAAGCAGTAGCAGGCTTTCAAAGTTCGGGGCAAATGCCAGCGCCAGCGAACAGCCCCCCGCCAGCAGTAACGTAATGCGCATAATGCCTTCACGGCCTATCGCATCGGAAAGCGGCCCAAAGACCAAAAGGGACAAGGCAAGTGACAGTGTAGCAACCGACATCAGCAGGCTGACGCCTAAGGTAGACACCTCGTAGGCCGTTTTAAGCTCGGGCAGTAACGGTTGAGGAACATACAGATTAATAAATACCAGAAATGACCCTAAACACAGGGCCATTGTTGCTCGCCACCAAGTGCGTGTTTTGCCTTCAATCATGCCATTCCCAGGAGTAGACAACCTGCGGGGCTGGAAGCGAAACGCCAACAGCCCTATCCCTTCACGGCGTGAAGTTACTGCCTAAATAAGCAAGGTTGGTGGGTTCCAGCGCTCGACGTGACTGCCAGTAATAACGCTGCCAGTAGCTGTTATCCAAACTGGAAATGATGACGCCTTGTGAAGTAGAGGCATGTAAAAAGTAGCCATCTCCGACATAGATGCCCACATGGTTATAACGCCCTGGCGGACGGAAGAAAACCAGATCGCCCGCCTGCAGCTCTTGGCGGTCGATCGAGCGCCCCTCATGTACCTGGCCCGAAGTGGAACGGGGTAATTCCAAATTAAACGTATCGCGATAAACATTACGCACCAGCGCCGAACAGTCGATGCCTCGTTCTGACGTCCCGCCGATGCGGTAAGGCGTCCCCGACCATCGCTGGTGCTGTTCCAGTAGTGCCTGACGTACCAAGGTCGGTGGCGGTGTCTGAAAACTACGTAACTGGTCTAACGAATTACTGACGGGTGACATCTGAGGACTAAAGCCTTTCGCCATTCCTGGCAGCGTCATCGAGAAATAGTCCTCGGGCGGCTCGATGGATTGATGCGAAGAGCCTGCACAGCCAGTCAGAAAAGCAAAGACAACACAAACACTTACAACACGGACAGCGGTCACAGCGGGGTGTGGCAACGCAACCATGCGATTAACCTCGTACTATTATTGGGAAAGTGGGGTAATTAACACGCGTTAAACTATAAGCTAGACAATGCATGGTTGGCGAGTCTCAATGTAATGTTCGTGAATCACCGGGTAAGGTGTCGATATGCAGCGGCGCAAAATGGCGCGGTTTATTACCCGGAAAATCGAGGCTTGCCCAAGGGCCCGCAAGGATCGGTGCACCGCACACCCAAGCCACCATGGCTTGACGAAACCCGGCTAAAAAGCTGTCACGTTCGGGTGTTTCACCCATAAAAAACGAGAATCCAGCATACATTCCCGCGGCATACTCTTGCCAGCCAGCATAGTGATCAGCCGCCAATTGGTATGCACGGTCCAGCACCTCGGCAAATGCCTGGCTTTCCAGCCAACCCAACTGCCGGGCAGCGATAGCCAAGTCGACAAGCTGAGCAATATCCCATGCGGCCATGTCAACATCATTACAGCTATCTTCATTGCCCTGCACACGCCGTAGGCGAAGCAGATGGTGGCGATCTTCTTCTGCGCAGTCACCCGATTCCAGAATCGCGATTTCCGCCTCTAGACGCTCGGGGTTCAGCGTATAGGGCGCATAGTTGATCTGATACTCCTGGCGGTCGCCAGCCTCCAACATAAAGGTTAGAAACTCTTGCATATCGGCGGCACTACTCAAGTGATAGTGACTCTCCACCCACTCTTTAATGTCCGCGCACTCGCGCACGCTTTCTGGCTGAGGCTCACTCCACACGGCACTATTAAGCGGCCCAACCAGTGACATGGCCGTAAAATGCGTAAGCGTTGGCCGCCCGCCTGGCTCGCACCAGGCATCGGGGCGCCAATCCAGCCAGTAAAAAAGGCTCCCTGGATCTTCCAGGTGCCAAGCTATCTCGTTAATTAGCGAGGTATGCTCAGGCTCCGGCAAGCAGCTTTCCCAGGCAAACCAGGCTTCCAGCAACCGCTTGGGGTTAGGGTAAAAACGGCACAAGCAGCTACGCAGTTCACGGGCATAAGTAAGCAGCGGCTCTCGCTCGAATAAACCGCTATCCAACGACATGTGCAAATAGAAGGCAAACTTTTCCGCCATATGGATAGTGGCCGCATGACGGCTGACACCCTTCACCGCGTTACGCTGCTTCAACTCGTCTGACGTAGGCTGACCAAACAGCGTTTGTGATGGCGGCAACACGCCGTGCACCGCATCGGCCGCTAACTGATTAAGATGATGCGCCTGGGCAGGCAACCAGTAACGGGCTAGAACAGCGGGGCCCTCATCAGCATGCAGGCCAAGCGACTCTTGAAGATAAAGCGCGGCATCTGCTCGGCGCTGCTCGGCAATGGGTGCGCCGGGGTTTAGCTGGCGCAGCATGACATCGGGTTCACGTACGCCAGCTAACGCCAGCAGCCAGTGATGGGTCGTATTGCGCCACGCTTTGACACGCTGTTGTGATGCTTGGCGACTCGCCTCATTCAACAGCGTAGAGGGCGAGCAGGCCCATGGGCTATGCGCGGCGTTGAGCAGTAAGACGTGATGAGGATTAGGCGTCATATCGCGTCGGTCGACACCCTCAAAAAGGCTCTGACCGCGCATATAGGCTTTTAGAATAGCGCGCCAGTCGTGGTAGCGATGATTCATCAGATCCGCTGCGTGGCATGCAAGATCATCTGCTTCTGCCTGGCTTAACCAACCACAGCAAGCACCGGCCCAGGCAATCTCCACCAGGCGCAGCCAGTCCCACGCGGCCCATTCAAGCGGCTCCCCTTGGCTTACAAACGCATTGAGGACACCCGCGTAGGGCGAGTCTTCTATTTCATCCTGCTGCCAAGCAAGCCGTTGGGCGTTATCCATCCCCAGCAGCTCACGGGCTTCAATATCCCAGCGCTGACGCTCTCCCTGAGCGCTCAACCATAGCGCCACTTCCAGTAGCTGCTCGCGGTCATTGATCTGCCAAATGCGTTCAAGCCATTGGTCGGCTTCCGGCCAATCGGCTCGGCTTGCGGGGTAGCTAATAACGGGGCGAAACAGCGCACATAAACGCCACACCTGTGCTTCTGCAGCCTGGGGCCATAACGGCGCCGGTGCGGGCAACTGTGCCAGCGTATGTTCAAGCCTTTGCCAGGTAATCCCTTCGTCTTCACTTTCCAGTGCTGAGAGTGCCTGGCAGGCGTCTATAAAACGATCATCCGCGCCGGTTTCCCAGCCCTTGGCGCCCAGCACCCGGCGCAGCTCTGAAAGCCAGCCGCGTAAATCGCTGTAGTCAGTGGTAATACGGCGGATAACATGGTGCGCCCATGCATGAGCCTGATCGGCATTTAACCACCCTGCAGCCCCGGCCAACGCCGACCACTCAAGCGCGCCCAATAAGCGGTCCGCTTCTGCTGTCGAAGCGCCTAACGCATGAAAAAGCTGTTCGGCCAGCTCGTTACGGCTGGTAATACCCAGTTGCAGCAAACGCTGCTCAGCAGCTTGCGTATCCACCGAGAGCGGATGCGGGGTAAATGCCCAATCACACAGCACCAGCTGTTGGGCCCACCAGGCGTTTAACGCGTCGACCAAGAGACACCTCGAAACAAAAAAATCTACCAGCAGTGCGCTAGAGCAAAGCGCCTTAGTGTAACGGAAAGTGGTGGCAAGACCGATAGCTAAACTGACCGATTGGCGCAAAACGACACTGCCCGACACAAGGCCGGGCAGCAAATGATATCGAACCAGTGCGCCGCTTAAGCACGACGTCTTTTATTTAACGCTACGCGCTTCGCACTTTACTAATAACCCACAGCAGTACGACAGCCCCTACCGTAGCGGTCACTAGCGAGCCAATAAAGCCGCCCGCCTGCAAGCCTAGCAAACTAAACAAAAAGCCACCTAACACGGCCCCAACCACACCCACACCGATGTTGCCCAGGATGCCGAAACCACCGCCGCGCATGATATTGCCAGCGATCCAGCCAGCCAAACCACCAATAATTAACCATGCAATAAAGCCCATAGTGCCTCCTTGATATCCCCTTCTCAGGGTTTTACCTATGTCTCTTACCTGCCAACCTAGGCGTTTTACCTACTCATCGTGCTTGTCCTACCATAGCACACAGCGCGACAATCCTGCCTGATTTGATACACACCTTTTAAGGAACGCTCATGACCCCTGATTCACTCGTAACTCTTATGGCTAGCATAGACGGCCAGCAAATAGCGACGTGGGAAGGACGCAATGTCGCTCTTTTCAATATGCCTTGGGGCGAACTTGCCATCAGCCTACAAGGCGCCCAAGTGCTACACTTCAAACCCACCAATGATACCGGCTGGCTTTGGGTAACACCGACACCGCCCGCAACTCCCGACGTTATACGCGGCGGCATCCCATTATGCTGGCCCTGGTTTGCAGACGAACGCTACGCCGATGAAAGCCCTGAACGCGACGGTCCTTTCCACGGTTTGGCTCGTCAAGCCAACTGGCGGCTGGACGCAGTTGATGAGCATGCAGAGGGAATTGAGGCGCACCTTTCTCCCGAGCACCCTCTGCACAACCAACTCACCGCACGCGTGGTGATACAGGCCAACGCGCAGCGCTTAAATGTTGAGCTTATCAGTGAAAACATCGGCGATGCGCCGGTTAAAACCAGCGGTGCGCTGCACTCCTATTTAGCGGTTGATGACGTGCATCAGTGTCGGGTAGAAGGTCTTGCGGGTGCGCGCTATCTGGATAAACTGCGTGATTTTGCAGAGTCCGAGCAACAAGGCACGCTGGCAATCCGTGGTGGCATCGACCGAATTTATCACAGCAATGAAGCCGTGCTTCTTAATGATGGCGTGCGCAGCTTGCGCGTTGCCAAGCAGTCAAGCGATTCAACCGTGGTGTGGCACCCCGGTGCGAACCCTCCCAGCGACACACCTGCCGACGCCGCGCGCCATTTTTTGTGCATTGAAGCCGCCAATACTCGCCTTGACCCGGTGTGGCTGGTGCCCGGCGCTCAGCACCTGCTGGGGACAACGCTAAGTCGCGGTTAATGCACGGTTCATGAAGCCTTGGCTATGCTATTCATTATGCTAGCAACCACGTTAGCCATTACGTTTGCAACGACGCTAGCCACTAATGTTAGCCCACTACCTGAGCCGCTTACGGCCCTATAATTCCTGAATGCAGGATTAACAAAAGGAACGCCAGGATGCGCCAGCCGTTAAGCCGCGAACTGAGTAACTTACTGGAACGAGGCCGGGACCGTCAGCTGCGCTTAGCGGTAACGGGGCTATCACAAGCGGGCAAAACAGCGTTTTTAACCTCGCTGGTGAATCAGCTACGTCATGCGGGCGTCGAAGCAAGGCTGGATTTATTGCCCGCCGCCCGAGATGGCCGCTTACTGGGCGCACAGCGCCTTAATCAACCCGATCTTGGCGTTCCCCGCTTTCCCTACGACCCGGGCATGGCGGCGCTGCGCGATACGCCGCCACGCTGGCCCGAACCGACACGAGGAATCAGCGAATTACGCCTGCAGTTGCGCTATCGGCCTGCCCAAAGCGGCTGGCTGTCGCCAGATATCGCCCATCTAACGCTGGACCTGTTTGATTACCCAGGCGAATGGCTGCTCGATTTACCGCTGCTGCAGCACGATTTTTACAGCTGGTGCCAAGCCCAGCCCTTGCTGGAAGGCGAGCAGCGGCGCGCACTCTTCAGCGAGTGGTTAGACGCGGTAAAACCCTTGGACCCCGCCTCTGAAGCGGACGAAGCTCAACTGGCGCACTTGGCTGACGCCTATGCACAAGGGCTTCGCCGTGCCAAGGAGGCGGGCTTTTCGGACCTTCAACCGGGGCGTTTTTTGCTTCCCGGTGAGCTGGCGGGCGCCCCGGTGCTACAGTTTTTCCCTCTACCGCATCTTGATGCTTCCAGGGAAGTGCTCGACAGCCTGCCCAAAAGCAGCCTTTACGCCACGCTTGCCGCCCGCTTTCGCTACTATCAGCAACAGGTGGTGAAGCCCTTCTATCGTGATCATTTCAGGCGTTTTGATCGTCAGATTGTACTGGTCGATGTGCTGGGTGCGCTGAACGCCGGGCCTGAACGGTTTGAGGACCTTTCCCGTGCGCTGCGTCAATTAATGCAAAGCTTTGACTACGGCAAACGCAGCCTGCTGTCGCGCCTGTTCGCACCAAAAATTGACCGCTTGGCCATCGCCGCCACCAAAGCGGATCACGTAACGCCTGACCAGCATGGTCATGTTGTACAGTTACTGGAAGCGCTTCTAGCCGAACCGCTTAAGGATTTACGCTTTGCCAACGTGCCGGTAAAAGCGCTGTCGCTTGCTGCTATTCGGGCCACCGAGGCACGCGAAGTATTGCAGGATGGAAAACGCTCCTCGGCACTACGCGGCACAACGCTTGAGGGCGAAGACGTGCTGGTTTACCCAGGCGATGTCCCGACCCGCCTGCCCAATGCCGACTTCTGGCAGCACCAGGGCTTTGACTTCCCCAGCTTTCGACCCATGCCATCGACATCTGATGCACTGACACATATTCGAATGGACGCCGCCATTGATTGGCTGATTGGAGATAAACTCGCATGACCGACCCACAGCCACGGCGTAATTTTCGCCTGCACGATACGCCCGACACGGTTACCGAGCAGGAAACCCGCCTACGCCAGCAGCAGCGCTTTGAAGAAACCGATGATGACCAACCCCTTATAACGGCGGCCGAGGAACAGGCGTTGCCCGCTACCAGCCTGGGCGCCCCACGCAAACGCCGCTGGGGGTTAATGTTTGCCTTGGCAGGCGCAGCCACGCTGGGGAGTGTCGAACTGGCCACCGGCATTCCCGATGCGCTTTCCCAGTCAGCGTGGATGAATTTGGCGTGGCAGCTGTTTGGCATCAGCCTGATTGGCTTAGGTGGCATGTCACTGATCAGAGAACTCGGCCGATTAAGGCGTCTGAAACGCCATGATCGGCTGCGTAGCGATTTAGCTGAACTGCCCCACCGCTCGCCCCATCAGGCAAAAAAAATGGCCGAAGAACTTCGCCAGCAATTAAAGCTTTCAGTGGACGATCCTCACTGGCAGGCGTTTGAGCGCGCCTGTGAGCCACATCATAACGGAGAGGAAGTTCAGGCGCTGCTGCGCCACCACCTGTTGGCACCCCGCGATCGTGAGGCGCAACGTCTGATAACCCGTATGTCTGGGGAAACCGCCATTATGGTGGCAATCAGCCCCCTTACGCTGGTAGATATGGCGTTGGTAGCCTGGCGCAGTCTCGCCATGGTCGACAGGTTATGCCGGCTTTACGGCCTGGAACTTGGTTACGCCAGCCGCTTACGTCTGTTTAGAAACGTGTTGCGCAACATGGCGTTTGCAGGCGTAAGCGAACTCGCCGCCGATGCCAGCATGGATATGCTCTCGCTACACCTGGCTGGCCGAATTTCCACTCGCGCAAGTCAAGGGCTGGCCACCGGGCTGCTTAGCGCCCGTTTGGGGCTACGCGCCCAGCGCCTCTGCCGCCCGGTAGCCTTCATACCCGAAGAGCAACCCAGAATGGCCGACCTGCGCCAGGATCTCTGGCGTCAGATCAAACGGCTGGATAAAGAGCCTGCTCCGGCCACACGGGCCAAGGAGTAGCCACTGGCTAAGCGATTCGCTGCTCGCTCACCGCGTCAAACATAATGGCTTGTTCCATATCAATACGCAGCGCCAGGCGCGCTCCGGCGACAACCGGGCATTTAGGGCCAACGCGGGCGGTGACTTCCTGCTCGCCCAGCGGCAACCGCAGCAGGATATCTGCGCCGGTCGGCTCTACCACGCTGATATTTGCGTTCAGCAGCGTGCCTTCGGCCTGCGCCGTTAAACGTACATCCTCTTCGCTAAAGTGTTCCGGGCGCAGGCCAAGAATGACCGGTTGATTAAGACGCTCGTCCATACCGGGCGTCGCACGGCTTTCAGGCCAGGGAAGCAGCAGATCTATCTCACCTGGCGTTGTAATTCGCAGCTGGTAGCGGCCGTTCTCTTTTTCCAGCATCGCGCGAATAAAGTTCATGGAGGGCGACCCCATAAAGCCCGCCACAAACATATCGACCGGGTTGTTATAAACCTCATCAGGGCTGCCAAGCTGCAGGATATTGCCGTCACGCATGACGGCAATGCAGTCGGCCAGCGTCATCGCCTCTACCTGGTCGTGGGTGACATAAACAATCGTGGTGCCCAGGCGCTGGTGAAGCTTTTTGATCTCGGTGCGCATATCAACGCGCAGCTTGGCGTCCAGGTTGGAAAGCGGTTCATCGAACAGATAAACCTTGGGCTCACGCGCCAGCGCCCGCCCCATCGCCACCCGCTGGCGCTGCCCGCCGGAAAGCTGGGCAGGCTTGCGCTCCAGCAAGTGAGTGATTTGTAGTAAGTCTGCCACGCGCTCTACCGAGGCTTCCCGTTCGGCTTTGGGCACTTTACGCATCTCTAACCCGAAGCTGATGTTCTGGCGCACGGTCATGCTTGGATAAAGCGCATAGGACTGAAACACCATGGCGATATCGCGCTCGGCAGGCGTTTTAAAGGTGACGTCTTCGCCATCAATATAAATATTGCCGCTGGTCACCGGCTCAAGCCCGGCAATCGCGTTCATTAGCGTGGACTTGCCGCAGCCAGAAGGTCCGACCAGAATCAAAAAATCACCGGAATTAATCGAAATACTGACGTCTTTCAGCACTCGCTCGCTGCCAAACTCTTTACGAACGTTGCGAATTTCTAATGTTGACATAAAAAACACCCTGCTTTGTTATCAGGCTCTTCTCACAACTAGCCTTTGACGGAACCGGCGGTTAACCCACGCACGAAGTATTTGCCTGCCAGTACGTACACCACCAGGGTGGGTAGCGCTGCGATCATCGCTGCTGCCATATCGACGTTATATTCACGTACGCCGGTAGAGGTGTTGACGAGATTATTAAGCGCCACGGTCACGGGCTGAGTGTTGTGGGCCGAAAAGGCCACGCCAAACAAAAAGTCATTCCAGATTTGAGTGAACTGCCAAATCACCGAGACGACAATGATCGGCGCAGAAACCGGCAGCAGGATTCGCCAGAAAATGCGGAAGAACCCGGCGCCGTCCAACTTCGCAGCCGACACAAGCTCGTTAGGAATACCCACATAAAAGTTACGGAAGAAGAGCGTGGTAAACGCAATACCAAACACCACATGCACCAGTATCAAGCCAGCACGTGAGCTGGAAATGCCCAGCCAACCCAGGGTTTGCGCCATGGGCAGCAACACCACCTGGAAGGGAATGAAGCAGCCGAACAGCATTAACGCAAACACCAATTCGGATCCCTTAAAGCGCCATTTGGTGAGCGCGTAGCCATTAAGGGCGCCGACGGTGGTTGAGATCAATACCGCGGGAATAACAATTGCAAAGGAGTTCCAGAAATAACCGCCGACGCCATCGCAGCGCATACCGGTACAGGCTTCTCCCCAGGCTTTTGTCCAGGGCGCGAGCGTCGGATTTTGTGGCCACGATAAAAGTGTTCCGGCGCTGATTTCACTTAGCGGCTTCACCGAGGTCATCAGCATCACGATAAGCGGCAGGATATAAAACAGGGCAGCAAGAATCAGCACGCCATACAGCACAACACGACCCAACCGTGCCGCGAAGGTTTGGCGACGAATGACATTATCCATGCTTACGGCTCCTTAATTCGGAGTAGAGATAAGGAATCAAAATCGCCAGCACGCCCCCGAGCATGAGCATGGCACTCGCAGACCCCAAGCCAATCTGGGCGCGATTAAACGCGTGGGCATACATAAAGGTGGCCGGTAAGTCGGTCGCGTACCCAGGCCCGCCGCCGGTCAGTGCAATTACCAGGTCAAAACTTTTGATCGCTATATGCGCCAAAATCATTACGGCACTAAATACCACCGGGCGCAGGCAGGGCATCACCACACGCCAGTAAATGCGCGGCAGGTTTGCACCATCTAACTGAGCCGCTTTGACAATGCTGTCGTCGATGCCGCGCAACCCGGCCAGGAACAACGCCATGACAAACCCGGATGCCTGCCATACGGCAGCAATGACCAGCGTGTAGATCGCCATATCCGGGTCAATAATCCAGTCAAAGCGAAAGGACTCAAAACCCCAGCTCTGCACCATCGCTTGAATACCCAGCTGCGGGTTAAGCAACCACTTCCACACCACGCCAGTGACGATGAATGACAGCGCCATAGGGTAGAGATAAATGGTGCGCAGTGCGCCTTCCTGGCGAATTTTTTGATCCAGTAAAATGGCCAAAAACGCACCGATCACCAGACAAATGGCCACAAACAGCACGCCAAATATCATCAAGTTAGTGGAGGCAACCCACCAGCGATCATTCGCCATTAAACGGGCATATTGGCCAAAACCTACAAAATCGTAGCTGGGCAGCATGCGCGAGCTGGTCAACGAGAGCACGAAGGTCCACAGCATAAAGCCGTAAACAAAAAACAGCGAAATCGCTACCGACGGCGCCAACACCAGGCGCGGAAGCCACGCCTGCAAACCACCAGAAGATGTTGACCGCTTGGCACCAGGCCCTAAGCGCAGCGCAGAGGTATTTTTCATGGGGAGGTAACTCTTATAAAAAGAAGTGGCTTACCCGTAAACTCAAGCGCCGCCGTTGCGGCGGCGCCCTACAGCATTTCCTGGCGGTATTGCCTGCCCCCTACCTGAGCCAGGCTAAGCCAAGCGAAAAGTGCGTTAGAATGAGGCCGCTTGCGCTGCGCTCACCATACGTTCAGCGGCTTCTTCAGCGGTCATATCAGCGCTATTGAAGTAGTTAGTTACTACGTCAAAAATAGCCCCTTGTACATCCGCACGAACGGCCATGCCGTGCGCCATACTGGGCACTAAACCGCCCTCTTCAGCGGTGCGCTGAAAATCGGCCAGCGACTGCTGGGCACAGCTATCGAACTCGCTCATCTCCAGATCAGGACGCGCTGGGATTGAGCCTTTCGCCAGGTTGAAGGCTTCCTGGAAAGTAGGTTCAAGTACCAAACGTGCCAATGCCTGTTGTGCCTCACGCTCGCCGTCATCCGTCACCCGGAACATGGCTAGACTATCAATGTTGAAGGTAAATGCGTCTTCAGTGCCGGGTGCCGCTGCACACAGATAGTCTTCACCGGCTGTCAGCCCCGCCGCGGTAAACTCTCCTTTGGCCCAGTCACCCATCAACTGCATGCCTGCCGCGCCTTCAATCACCATCGCAGTGGCAATATTCCAGTCACGTCCAGGCATACCTTCATCCATTAGCTCACGCAGACGCTTGAAGTCTTCCAGCGACTCGATCATTTGATCGCCGCCCAGCGCTTCCGGATCTAAATCCACCAACGCCGCTTGGTAAAACTCACTGCCTTGACCACCTAATAACACGCTTTCAAATACCGTAGCGTCTTGCCAGGCTTGGCCACCGTGCGCCAGCGGCACAAAGCCCGCCTCGCGAATGGCCTCTCCTGCGACAAACAGTTCATCCAGCGTCGTTGGCATTTCAACCCCAGCGGCGTCCAGCACTTCGGGGTTGGCCCATAGCCAGTTCACCCGATGGACGTTAGCAGGTACCGCCACATACTGACCGTCATAGCGCATGATATTGGCGACAACCTCAGGCAGCAGTTCATCCCAGCCTTCGGCGCCCGCGACGTCATCAAGATTACCTAACAGACCCAGCTCGCCCCACTCCTGGATTTCAGGCCCCTTGATTTGAGCTGCTGAGGGAGGATTGCCGGACATGGCACGCGACTTGAGCACTGTCATCGCCGTTTCACCACCGCCCCCGGCGACAGCAAAATCCTGCCAGCCGTAGCCTTCAGCTTCCATTAGCTCTTTAAGCACGTTGGCAGCGCGAGCTTCGCCACCGGAAGTCCACCAGTGAAGTACTTCGACTTCTTCGGCATGAGCTGTCGCGGCAAGTGTAGCCCCGGCTAAGGCGAGGGCGAGGGTGGTTTTCTTAAACATCGGCATTGCGTCGCTCCTGATATTGTTATTGTCCTCTCGGACGTTCGGCCTTTAGAAGGTTACTCCAGGAAAAGCAGCAACGTGAGTTACCGAGTGCTGCATAGTGTTGGAGGTTTATTACAAACCCGTAATAGTTTCCTGACGCGGTAGCGTAAGGGTCACGATTAAGCCTTGTTCAGCATGGTTGGCGAGCTGAATATTGCCACCGTGTGCCCGGGCGATATGCTTGGCAATGCCTAATCCCAGGCCACTACCACCGGTATGGCGGCTACGTGAAGGCTCCAGCCTTACAAAGGGCGAAAACACGCGTTCTAACTGCTCTTCAGGAATGCCCGGGCCGTAATCGCGTATCTGTAAGGTGACGCTTTCCTCCTCATTAAACAGATAGATATCCGCCTGCTTACCGTAAAAAATCGCGTTCTCAAGTAAATTGGCCAGGCAGCGCTTCAGCGCTAGAGGCTTGGCAACAATCGGCGCGATGTTGACGGCACTCTGGCGCTCAATCTTGACCTCCCCACCTTGCAAGCTAAGCGCCTCAGCCAGCTCGTCAAGCAGTTGCTCCAGGGAGACAGGCACGGGTTCTTCATGCAGGTCCAGCCCTTTTACCGATGCCAGTGCCCCTTTTACCAAACTATCCAATTCGTCCAGAGAAGCACAAAAACGCTCACGCTGGAGCGTGTCATCCAGCATCTCGGCACGCAGGCGCATGCGGGTGATCGGTGTTTTTAGGTCATGAGAAATAGCTGAGAACAGCCGCTCGCGCTCCTCAATCTGCTCGCGTATGCGTCGCTGCATTCGATTAAACGCAATGGCAGTGGCCGCCACCTCTTTGGGGCCGCTCTCCTTTAAGGGTGGGATATCAAGGTCATCCCCCAACTGCCTGGCCGCACGTGAAAGCCGTGCCAGTGGCCGGGTCACGCTGGTAATGCCCAGCAACGAAAGCGCCAGCACGCTTAGCAGCACCAAAAGGCCTACCAACAAGCGCTCTTCAGAAAGCCAGCGATAGCCGCTAAAAATATCAGGCACACCCAGGAGCGTGGCAACGTAGAGCCAGGTGCCGGGTGAAAGCTCTAACTGTACGACTAAAATGGGCGGCGATAGCGGCGCCATCATCAGGCTGTGCTGCCCCCAGCGGGGCGGCAAGTCATAAAGCAGCACCTCGTTATTGAGTACGCGCAGATTTTCCGGACGCGAAAATTCGACAACGACATCGTCAATATTAAGCTCGCGAGTGAGCACCGAACGTACGTTGTTAACGACAACTTCTTTTTCCAGCCCCGAGCCAATATCGTTGACCATGAGCCGGCGCTCGTTAACGCTCACAAAAAACCGCGTTCCGCCCATATTGCGTAACTGATCCAGCACAATATGGCGGTATTCAACGGGTAGCGAGCGGAAGAACCGCATGGTGGAGGCGATGCTAAAGGCCATGTTAGTGGACAGCTCATCAAGCTGAGCCAAATGGCTGGATCGTACCTGAGAACTCCAAAGCGCATAGCTGGCGCCTTGAGCCACCAGCACCCCAGTGATCATGATAATGACAAAGCGCCCGCGCAGAGAAGCGGGCAGCCAGCGGGCCAGCCTACGCCTAATGCCTCTCCATCCTGCCGCTTTCACGTTAGTGCATCTACCTGGGCGGTTAACACATAGCCCGCCCCTCGCACCGTGCGGATCAGTTGCGAGTGCTGAGCATCTTCGCCCAGCCGTTGGCGAAGCCGACAAACGTGAACATCAATGGAGCGATCAAGCGGCGGCGCGTCTCTCCCCCGGGTCAGCGCATAGAGGTCATCCCGCGAGAGCACCGTGGCAGGGTGTTCCAGAAACACTTGAAGTAGTTGAAAATCGGCCCCTGAGAGCGAGGTACGCTCACCCTTCTCGTCAATCAGCTCTCGCGTCATGCGATCCAACTGCCACTGACCAAACCCCACCCAACGCGCTTGCCCTGTGGGAATAGGCGCCGCATCACTGCGCGTACGCCGCAATACCGCTTTAATACGCGCTAAAAGCTCGCGGGGGTTAAATGGCTTGCTCAGGTAGTCATCAGCACCTAACTCCAGGCCAAGAATTCGATCAGTTTCATCAGCACTGGCCGTGAGCATAATAATCGGCACATCGCTATGCTTTCTCACGTCACGGCAGATGGTGAAGCCGTCATCGCCGGGCAACATTAAATCGACAATCAGCAAGTCGGGAGAGCGCTCCGAGCGCAGAGCATGCAGCGCTTCGGCGCCATCGGCGGCGAAAACACGATAACCGTGGCGACCCAGGTAGTCAGCAAGCAGCTCACGAATTTCCGGATCGTCATCGACCACAATCAAGGTAGCAGCGGGTGTCGTCATTGCAGCGGCTTTGGCCCTACGTTGTTGTCGTTCTGGGGCCATGATGATGGTCGAGGGGACCGGGCATCTCAAGCCCCCTTCGACTAATGATGGAACTGGCGCTAACGAATCTTCTTTTTAACGTCGCTTTCAGAGCGCAAACCGCTCGCGTAACAGAACGGCTACGGCCGCCTCGCCGTGGTGGCCTATCTCCCGCGCGGCGTTCAGCCTGCCGGCCATTTCTGGGTGTGAGTTAATCATGAAGTGCGGTTCGCCGACCAGACTTAGCATCTCAACGTCGTTGAGGTTGTCGCCAAAAGCGAGGCAGTCCTCAGGCGCAACCGAGAGGCGCTTGAGCAGCGCCGACAGCGCCACTCCCTTATTGACGCCTCCCGCCATAATCTCCAATGACTCGCTGGTTGAATAGGTCACGTGAAGCGAGCCATCATTCATTTCGCGGATGGCGGTTTCGATCTTTAACAGCGCATCCGGGCGCCCGCCGTAAAGTACCTTGCCGATCCCCTCGGTAGGCATCTGCTCCGGTGGCACCACTTGGTAAACAAAGCCTGTCGTTGCATGCATTTCCAAGTGACGGGGTGACTCCGCATCAATGTACCAGGCGTCGTCCAGGTAAAGGCTTAACCGTACGTCGTCCGGGCGCGGCAATTTAATCAACGCGGCAGCCTGAGGGGATCCGACATGGTAGGCCGCCAGTAATTGATCGTTAGGGTCGTGCGTATAGGCACCGTTACTGCTGATTAAATGGATGGGAACATTGAGCTGATCTCTAAAGACACGCATATCGGCGTAGTGGCGTCCTGATGCAAGCACCAAGTGATGCCCCTGGTTTACCAACGTTCTTAAGACCTCAATGGTATCTTCGTGCAAGCGATGGTCGCGCCCCAACAGGGTGCCATCAAGATCAGAAGCAATCAGCCGTGGTGTCATAACGTGCGCTCTCCATCAATGAAACATTAGCTTAACCGATCCTCATCGGGCTATGTAACACCTTGATACTATCTAAGATACTATCTAACTAACATCAACTTCCCGGCGGATAATTGGCGCAGCCCCTGGGAATCCGTATAGTGGCAAGCTACTCTCGCCAACTGATTGATCCCATGCTTCAGAATAATTCTATGCTTGCTCAGCTCAAGCAACAAATTCGTGATACCACCCCGCGCGCTGAAGGGGTGATTAAAGCCACCGAGAAAGGCTTTGGCTTTCTCGAAACCGATAACGGTGAATCCTACTTCGTGCCGCCTCCCGCGATGAAGCAGGTGATTCACGGTGACCGCGTAGAAGCGGTGATTCACGAAAACGGTGACAAGAAATCGGTTGAGCCTGAAAAGCTGATCGAAGCCGGTCTTGACCGCTTTGTGGCGCGTGTTCAAAAGCGCGAAGATCGCTTGGCCGTCGTACCTGATCACCCCTCTATTCGTAATGTGATCAAGTCACGTATCAAAAATAGCCTGGATGAAGCCAGCATTGCCGACGGTGACTGGGTGGTTGCCCGCCTGGTTCGCCATCCGCTTAAAGAGAATGACCGTGGCTTTTTTGCTCAGATTGATGAGCTGGTCGCCAAGTCGGACGACCCCGCGGTGCCGTGGCGCGTCACGCTTGCCCGTCATGCGCTGGAACAGGACTGCCCCGATGCGGGCACCGAATGGCCGCTTCACGAAGAAGGCCTGACCCGCGAAGACCTTACCGAACAGCCCTTCTTCACTATCGACGGTGAAAAAACCCGCGATATGGATGATGCGCTGCACGTAAGCAAACGCGCGGAAGGCGGCTGGCAGCTAAGCGTCGCGATTGCGGACCCCACTGCTTATGTGGAAGAGGGCCATGCTGCTGATTTGGAAGCACGCACCCGTGCCTTCACCGTGTATCTGCCGGGCCAAAACGTGACCATGCTGCCTGAACAGTTGGCCGATGACCTGTGTTCGCTATGGGAAGATAAAGAGCGCCCGGCGCTCGCCTGTACGCTGGTTATCAATGCCGACGGCAGCCTGGGTGACTACCGCTTCTTCGCGGCGAATGTTAAATCGCACGCCAAACTCGTGTATGACCGCGTTTCTGACTGGAGTGAGGGTCAAGGCGACTGGGCACCCGAAGAGAACATCGCCGAGCAGCTTACTGCGCTGCGTGAGTTGACCGAAGCGCGCACAGCTTGGCGCAACAAGCACGCACTTGTCTTTAAAGACCGCCCCGATTACGTTTTTGAGCTGGACGCGGCAGGCAATGTGCTGGCGATCAACACCGAAGACCGGCGTATCGCCAACCGCATGATTGAAGAGTCGATGATTGCGGCCAACGCCTGCTGCGCGGACTTCCTGGCAAGCCACATCGGTCACGGTATCTTTAACGTGCACCGTGCCTTCGAACCCGAAAAAGCCGAGGCGGCGCAAGAGTTCCTGGCAAGCCAAGAGATTACCGTTGAGCGTGAAGCGTTAACAGAACTTGATCACTACAAAGAGCTTAAGCGCGTGCTTGAGAGCCGCGATGACGCCTGGTTAGATGCCCGTCTGCGTCGTTTCCAGGGCTTTACCAGCATGTCTGCTCAGCCCGGCCCGCACTTTGGCCTTGGCTTGGCTGCTTACGCGACCTGGACATCGCCGATTCGTAAGTATGGCGATATGGTCAACCACCGCTTGATCAAGCGCGTACTGAAAAGCGAACAGGCCCCGGCAGAAGCAAGCCAGGCGCTAACCGAGCAGCTCACCGAGCGCCGCCGCCTAAACCGGATGGCCGAGCGTGATGTAAAAGACTGGCTCTACGTGCGCTTCTTAACGCCTGCGGCGCAGAACCAGGACACGTTTGAAGCCGACATTATGGCGATCAACCGTGGCGGTATGCGCGTACGCCTGATTGAGAATGGCGCCACCGCGTTTGTTCCGGCTCCCTTGATGCATAGCGACCGCGACAAAGTGGTTATTGATGACAAAGAGGGACGCATTCAGATCGAGGGTGAAGAGCGCTATAAACTGGGCGATAGCCTGCGTGTTGCGCTGGTAGAAGCGCGTGAAGAGACCCGTTCGCTGGTGGCACGCCCCGCCTAAAGTGCCTGCCCGCCCGTATGGGCGGGCTTATGACCTCGGCAACGTGACAGGCAATAGTCTGTTGCCGCTTGCTTCAATGGTCATCAAAATGACACATTATACAGGGGGGCGCCTGCGGCCCCCTGCATTTGCAATCTTAAGTCGCCCGCTCAACTATCAGTGGTTCGAGGAGGTATCGGCGTAGTGCATATTGCCGACATGACCATGTTTTATGCGCCCTCCAGTGGCGGCGTACGTACCTATCTTGATGCCAAGCGTCATCGTTTGAACGCCATGGCCAACACTCGCCATACCCTGCTGGTGCCTGGCGAGCGCCATGTATATCTGGCAAAAGATCACCGTGTTGATGTGCCCGCGACACCACTGCCATTCAGCAATGGCTATCGCTTCCCATTAACAAGGCGTCCTTGGAGGCGAGCTCTTAATGAGGTGCGTCCGGACCTGATCGAAGCCGGTGATCCGTATACCGTCGGCTGGGCGGCCATCGCAAGCGCCCGCGAGCTTGATATCCCGTTGATAGCCTTTTATCACTCCGACCTGCCCACCATGATCAGTAATCGGCTGGGGGGCTGGTCACGTTCGCTGATCAATGGCTACATCTCCAAGCTTTATGATCATTATGATCGCGTCCTCGCTCCGAGCCGTGTGATGGCAGAGCGACTCGAAGGGCTGGGTATTAAGGAGGTTCGCGTTCAACCGCTGGGCGTAGATCTCACGACCTTTCGCCCTGCACTTCGCGATGAGCAGGTCAGGGTCGAGCTGGGGCTTAATGATGACACACGCCTGCTGGTTTTTGCCGGGCGCGGCTCGCAAGAGAAAAACCTGCCTATCCTGCTGGAGACAATGCGCCGCCTGCAGGACGACCCTTCTGCACAGCGCTATCATCTGCTGCTGGTCGGCTCCTCAATGCCGACGCAGGTTCCCGACAACGTAACGGTCATCAATCATTTTTGCCCAACCGCCGAGATTGCACGTTATTTCGCCAGTAGCGATGCGTTGTTACATGCGGGCACCCAAGAAACCTTCGGGCTGATTGTGCTGGAAGCCATGGCTTGTGGCATTCCGGTAGTGGCAGCCCGCGCCGGTGCGCTGACCGAAAACGTTCCCGAAGAGTGCGGAATGTTGTGTCGACCACTGGACAGTGAAGATATGGCACGCAGCATTCAAGCTCTTTTTGAAAACGACGCAAAAGCCATGGGCCGTCGTGCGCGCGCGCATGTAGAACGCCATCATGACTGGGATATCGTCGTGCAGGGTGTGATGCAGCACTATCGCGAACTTCTGGGCATTAGCCATACGACAGCGGTGAGCGCACAGCATGGCTAACAGGGAATTTGCACTGGTACTCCATGACATTGCCCCTATCACCTGGCCGGACTATCGCGCCTTTGTCGAGGAGATCGACAGCATGGGGGAGATCCCCATGACCTGGCTTGTCGTGCCCGACTTTCACCATCGCAGCAACACCTTTGAAGATACTGACCTGCTGCAGCTCCTGCATCAACGCCGGGAGCGCGGAGACGAACTGGCGTTACATGGTTTCTATCACTGCGATGATGCGCCCGCCCCCCGTACGCCGCGTGACTACTTCATGCGACGACTTTATACCTATGAAGGTGAGTTTTATCCGCTCAGCTACGCTGAGGCACTTGAGCGTTTGCAGCGTGGCGTCGAACTTTTTCGTGCTCAGGGCTGGCCGCTTGAGGGGTTCGTTGCGCCCGCCTGGCTTTTAGGCGAAGGCGCACGGCAGGCACTGAAAACCCAAGGGTTTACCTATACCAGCGACCCCGGCCAGCTGTACTTTCTGCCAGACTACACACCGATTAAAGCGCCCTCGCTGGTGTGGAGCGCACGCAGCCGCTGGCGGCGTGGTATGTCTTGGGTCGTTAATGAGCGAGCCAGGCGGCGTCATCGCCACGAACCTCTGATTCGCCTAGGGCTACACCCCGTGGATATGCGCCATGCTATTTCAAGGCGCTACTGGCTGACGACGATTCGTCGCCTGTTAGAAGAAGGCTATCGGCCCACCACCAAGATCAGTTGGTTACAGCGCCATTGCAGTCAGCACGATAAGACTGGCGCCTTATCACGTATGGACACCCGCCTTGAAAACGCTCGCCCAGAGCCAAACCCACCCTTGAATAATTAAACGCATGAAAAGAACACTCTGGCTGCTGGCCGCAGGTCTCATCGCTGTTATGGCCATCCCCATACTATTGGGTGGCACTGACCTTATTCATCTACTTGCGGGGTTTCCACCAGGTCTGTTTGCGCTGATGCTGTGCATGATATTGGTCTGCTGGCTGCTTAACGGTGCCAAGCTGCGTGTTCTACTGGCGGGACGCGCCGGCAACATGGGGCTGATGCGTGCTACCGGCACGGTGATGGCCACTGAATTCGCCATTTGCGCCACGCCTGGGGGGAGCGGTGGGCCATTGACACTGATCGCCCTTCTCACGCGACGTGGCGTTCGACCCGCGCAGACCACCGCCATTTTTGCTGTAGATCAGATCATTGACCTGCTATTTTTTCTCTGTTCGATGATCGCGATGATGATTTATGTCATCACGCGCTCAATTGATGCTCGGCTAGGATGGATGTTGGTGGTACCCATGGCACTCTTATGCCTGGCACTGCTCGGCGTCGTTCTCATAGGCCGCTATCATCGCCGCGTACTAATTGTGACCGGCCGTCTACTGTCTCGAATGCGTGTCAGTGCACGGCTCCAGCATGCCATGGTGCGCCGCATCCTTCTCTTCAAGCAGGCCTTTACCGAAACCCTTCAGCTGCCGCGCTCAGCGCTGGCTTTGGCCTTCGGATTCGGGATCGTGCACTGGATCGTGCGCTACAGCATTCTCTACGTCACGCTGTACGGCCTTGGACAACATCTGGATTGGGCATGGACCTTCCTGGTGCAAATGCTTTCCATGGCGGCAGGCCAGCTGACCCTGCTGCCCGGCGGTGCCGGGGGCGCCGAACTCTCCTCGTCGGCCCTGCTGGCCCCTATGGTGGGCCAAAGCAGCGCGGCAGCCGCCATTTTGATCTGGCGTGCTGTCACCTACTATTTTTATCTGATCGCCGGGGCACCGGTATTTATGCTGATGGCAGGACGCCCGCTGCTCAGAAAAATTCTTGAAGGGCGCAAGCGTGAGGTCGAGGGTTAAAGTGACGGCGGTGCAGTCAACATGCAGACACAAAAAAGGGGTGCCATTTGGCACCCCTTTTTGATCCGCTTGCTAGCTTACCAGCCCGTCACTTCTTTCAGTGCGTCGCCGATTTCTGCCAGAGAACGAACGGTTTTAACACCGGCGTCTTCAAGAGCAGCAAACTTCTCGTCAGCCGTGCCTTTACCACCAGAAATGATGGCGCCAGCGTGGCCCATACGCTTGCCAGGAGGTGCAGTAACACCGGCAATGTAAGAAACCACTGGCTTGGAAACGTGATCCTTGATGTAGGCGGCTGCTTCTTCCTCAGCCGTACCACCGATTTCACCGATCATAACGATCGCTTCGGTTTTCGGATCCTTCTCGAACATTTCCAGAATGTCGATGAAGTTGGAACCCGGAATCGGGTCGCCACCGATGCCTACACAGGTAGACTGACCGAAACCGTGGTCAGTGGTCTGCTTAACAGCTTCGTAAGTCAGCGTACCAGAGCGGGAAACGATACCAACGCGGCCCGGCTGGTGGATATGACCCGGCATGATACCGATTTTGCACTCACCCGGAGTGATAACACCCGGACAGTTCGGGCCAATCAGGCGCACGCCCAGCTCGTCGCATTTTACTTTTGCTTCGAGCATATCTAGCGTAGCGATGCCTTCGGTAATGCACACGATCAGCTTGATGCCAGCGTTAGCGGCTTCAAGGATTGAGTCTTTACAGAACGGAGCCGGTACGTAAATAACGCTGGCTTCCGCGCCTGTTTTCTCAACCGCTTCTTTAACGGTGTTGAAAACTGGCAGGCCTAAATGCTCTTGGCCGCCTTTGCCCGGCGTAACACCACCGACCATTTGCGTACCATAGGCAATCGCCTGCTCGGAGTGGAACGTGCCCTGGCCACCGGTGAAACCCTGGCAGATGACCTTGGTGTTCTTATCGATCAGGATACTCATTACTTGCCCTCCGCCGCTTTAACAACCTGCTGAGCCGCATCGGTCAGACTGGTAGCAGCGATGATGTTCAGACCGCTGGACGCCAGTTTCTCAGCACCCAACTCGGCATTGTTACCTTCCAGGCGAACCACGACCGGCACGTTGACACCCACTTGCTCAACGGCACCGATAATGCCTTCAGCAATCATGTCGCAACGTACGATACCGCCGAAGATGTTAACCAGAACGGCTTTCACGTTGTCGTCAGACAGGATGATCTTGAACGCTTCTGCTACGCGCTCTTTGGTCGCGCCGCCGCCAACGTCCAGGAAGTTAGCCGGTTTGCCGCCACTCAGGTTAACGATGTCCATGGTGCCCATGGCCAGGCCTGCGCCGTTTACCATGCAACCAATGTTACCGTCGAGTGCGACGTAGTTCAGTTCCCACTTCGCTGCATCGGCTTCACGCTGATCTTCCTGGGAAGGATCACGCATGGCCTGCAGGTCCGGGTGACGGTACAACGCGTTGCTGTCGAGGCCAAGTTTGGCGTCGAGGCAGTGCAAGTTGCCTTCGTCAGTGATAACCAGCGGGTTGATCTCTAAGAGCGCCAGATCCTTGTCGTGGAACAACTTGGATAGGCCCAGGAAGATCTTGGTGAACTGCTTGACCTGGTCGCCTTTCAGGCCCAGAGCAAACGCCAGCTCACGCGCCTGGTACGGCTGTGCGCCAACCAGCGGATCAATTTCGGCTTTAAGAATCTTTTCCGGCGTCTCTTCAGCAACCGTTTCGATTTCAACACCACCTTCGGTCGAGGCCATGAAGACCACGCGACGGGTAGTGCGGTCGACAACGGCACCGAGGTAAAGCTCATCGGCGATATCAGTGCAGGTCTCTACCAGAATCTTGGCAACCGGCTGACCTTTTTCGTCAGTCTGAAAGGTTACCAGATTTTTGCCCAGCCACTGCTCAGCAAACGCCTTCGCTTCAGCCGGATCTTTGATCAGCTTAACGCCACCCGCTTTACCACGGCCACCTGCGTGCACCTGGGCTTTGACTACCCACATGTCGCCGCCGATCTTTTTGCAGGCTTCTACTGCTTCTTCGGGAGTGTCCACGGCAAAGCCTTTAGACACTGGTAGACCATAATCAGCAAACAGCTGTTTGCCTTGATACTCGTGAAGGTTCATCGATTCATGCCATTGGTTGCATGTGACTCGAACGACAACCCGTTTTCAAAACGGGTTGTCCCCGTACTTTCGCGCGCTATTTTACAACATGCCCGAAAGTGATGCGCCACCTTATGGTGGCGCTTGGTGGTTACCGCTGAGCTTATTTGCGCTTTTTACGATTGGCCATGTGAATTGCATGGCCTTCCACCGCGAGAGCCGCTTCATGAATAGCTTCAGAAGTGCTCGGGTGGGCATAGCAGGTCAACGCTAGATCTTCAGCGCTGGAACCAAATTCCATCGCGATAACGCCTTGGGCAATCAGCTCACCCGCGTGCTGACCGACGATGTGCATACCCAGAATGCGGTCTGTTTCGGCATCGGCAATAATCTTGGCCATACCTTCAGGCGCGTTATTGGCAAGCGCACGACCGTTGGCAGAGAACGGGAAAGAGCCGGTTTTAACTTCGATGCCTTTGGCTTTGGCATCCTGTTCCGTCATACCTACCCACGCTACTTCTGGCGACGTGTAGATAACGCTGGGGATGGCGTCGTAATTCATTTCAGCTTTATGGCCAGCGATAATGTCAGCGACCATAACGCCTTCTTCAGACGCTTTATGGGCAAGCATCGGACCACGTACACAGTCACCAATCGCATAAACGCTCGGGACATTGGTACGGCACTGGTCGTCAACGAAGATAAAGCCACGCTCATCAAGCTCAACGCCCACGCCGTCGGCAATAACGCCTTGCGTATAAGGACGACGACCCACACAAACAATCAGTTTGTCGAAGGTCATTTCCTGTTCACCGTCACCATCAGTGTACTTAACGACGACTTCGTTGTCCTTGACCTCAGAACCGGTTACACGTGCACCCAGTTTGATGTCCAGACCCTGTTTCTTGAGCAGTTTCTGGGTTTCTTTGGCAATCGCGCCATCAACCATCGGCAAAAAGCTGTCCATGGCTTCAAGAACGGTCACTTCAGAACCTAAACGCTTCCAAACGCTGCCCAGCTCCAGGCCGATAACACCGGCACCGATAACACCCAAACGCTTGGGCACTTCGGTAAACTCAAGTGCGCCTGTAGACGTAACAATCAGGTCGTCGGTCAGCGGCGTCGGCGGAATCTCAACCGGTACGGAGCCTGCGGCGATAACAATGTTGTCAGCCGTGTAGGTCGTGACATTGCCATCATGGTCAGTTACTTCAACTTCTGTAGACGAAGTAACTTTACCTTTACCTTCCAGCGAAGTGACACCGTTGGCCTTGAACAGCGCGCTGATGCCACCAACGTTTTTGTTAATGACCGAGTTTTTGAACTCGAGCATTTTGGCGATGTTAGCCTTCGGCGCGTCAATCTCAATGCCGACTTCAGCAAAGTGATCACGTGCTTCAACAAACTTATGTGACGTTTCCAGCAGCGCTTTGGAAGGAATACAACCGACGTTCAGGCAGGTGCCGCCGTGAACAGTCTTGCCTTCCTTGTTAACCCATTTTTCAACACAGGCTGCTTTCAGGCCCATTTGCGCTGCGCGGATAGCAGCTACGTAACCGCCAGGGCCGGCGCCGATAACGATCACATCAAACTTGTCAGCCATGTTGGCTCCTTTAGCTCGGTGCTCTTCTCTCGTATTTACATTGCCGAGAGAAGAGCGGTGTGCGACTGCATAAGAAGGGTGGCGCGTATTGAAATATCAATACGCAAGGATACGTGGTCTACGTACCTTAGACGTCCAGCAGCAGACGTGCCGGGTCTTCCAGCAATTCTTTAAGCGTAACCAGGAAACGTACGGCGTCTTTGCCATCAATCATACGGTGATCATATGACAGTGCCAGGTACATCATGGGGCGAATTTCAACCTTGCCATTAATAGCCATCGGACGATCCTGGATCTTGTGCATACCCAGGATAGCCGTTTGCGGCGGGTTGATAATCGGCGTCGACATCAGAGAGCCAAACGTACCCCCGTTGGTGATGGTAAAGGTACCGCCGATCATGTCGTCCATGCCCAGCTTGCCGTCACGACCACGCTTACCGAAATCAACAATCGTTCTTTCGACATCAGCAATTTTCATGCTGTCGGTGTCGCGCAGTACGGGGACCACCAGACCACGGTCGGTGGATACCGCAACACCGATATCCTGGTAACCGTGATACACAATGTCGGTGCCGTCGATGGAGGCATTAACATCCGGGAAGCGTTTGAGTGCTTCAGTCGCCGCTTTTACAAAGAAGCCCATAAAGCCCAGCTTGATATCGTGAGCTTTTAAGAACGTATCTTTGTACTGCGCACGCAGGGCCATGATCTCAGTCATGTCCACTTCGTTATACGTGGTCAGCATGGCAGCGGTTTGCTGAGCTTGTACCAAGCGCTTGGCAATCGTTTGACGCAGGCGGGTCATCGGCACGCGTTTTTCAACACGCTCGCCTTCAACAGCCGCTGGGGCCGCTGCCGCCTTGCTCGGCGCAGAAGACTTGGCAGCACCTTTCTTGGCTGAGCCATCTTTAACGGCTTTTTGCACGTCTTCTTTTAGAACACGACCGCCTTTGCCCGTACCTTCAATTTTGGCAACGTCAAGGTCGTGCTCGGCAATCAGCTTGCGCGCAGCCGGTGCAACGATCTTGTCGCCCATTTTCTCATCGCTGGCGCCATCGTCCGCAGAGGCGGCTGGCTCTTTATCGGCCGCTGTTGCTACGTCGCTACCGCCGCCTTCGGTGAAGACCGCAAGAATCGCTTCAGACTCTACCTGGCTGCCCTCTTCGGCTTTGATTTCAGCCAGCGCACCATCAGCAGGCGCAACCACTTCAAGCACGACTTTATCGGTTTCGATATCGGCCAGCACTTCATCGCGCTTAACCGCTTCACCGACCTTTTTGTGCCAAGCCGCCACGGTGCCTTCCTGGATAGACTCAGGGAAGCTTGGCGCTTTTACATCATGCTGCTTGCCGCCGCTGGCTTTCTTCTCTTCTGTTTTCTCTTCTTTCTTTTCATCTTGCTGTTCGGCTTTCTCGGCTTTCGGCTCATCAGAAGATTTCTCTTCTTTTTTACCGCTGTCGCCCGAGGCGCTGCCTTCACCAATTTTGCCAAGTACCTGCTCAGACTCGACGGTTTCGCCCTCTTCGGCCATTACGTCAGTCAGGGTACCCGCTTCGGGTGCAACCACTTCCAGCACCACTTTGTCGGTTTCGATTTCAACAATCAGTTCGTCACGCTCGACGCTGTCACCCGGCTTTTTGTGCCACGTAGCCACAGTACCTTCGGCAACGGATTCCGGAAAGGTTGGCGCTTTGATCTCGGTAGCCATGTCGTTTCCCTTATGTGTTCTCTAAATCCGGTGGGCGCTTTACAGATTAAAAGCGTCTTCCACCAGCTGGCGCTGCTGTTCAGTATGGACGGACATATAACCCGCTGCCGGCGCGGCAGAGGCAGGACGTCCTGCAAATTTCAACTCGCGTCCGAGGCCATCTTTAAGCATATCGGCCACTGTACGCATGTGGTGCTGACTGGAATACCAAGCGCCCTGATTCAACGGCTCTTCCTGGCACCAGACAATATCTTCCACATTGCCATATGCTTGAAGCACTTCCAGAAGTTCTTCTTTCGGGAAGGGGTAAAGCTGCTCAAGACGTATGATCACCGTATCGTTACGCTCATTTTCTGCACGCCAGGTGGCCAGATCATAGTAGACCTTGCCTGAGCACAGAATCGCACGCGTTACGTTTTCAGCGGTCAGGCCAGCTTGATCCGGCAACACCATTTGGAACTTGCCATGGGCAAGATCTTCAAGGCTCGATACCGCTTCTTTGTGACGCAGCAACGACTTGGGCGACATAACAATCAGCGGCTTGCGCAGCGGACGAATCACCTGACGACGCAGCAAGTGATAAATCTGCGCAGGTGTCGTCGGCACACAGACCTGCATGTTGTGCTCAGCACACATTTGCAGGAAACGCTCCAATCGCGCAGACGAGTGCTCTGGGCCCTGGCCTTCATAGCCATGGGGTAGCAGCATCGTCAGGCCACATAAACGGCCCCACTTGCTCTCACCAGAAGAGATGAACTGATCAACGACAACTTGTGCACCGTTGAAAAAGTCACCAAACTGGGCTTCCCAGATAACCAGGTCATTCGGCGCAGTGGTGGAGTAACCGTACTCAAACGCCAACACAGCTTCTTCCGATAGGAAGGAGTCGTGAATGGTGAAAGCCGGCTGACCATCGGCCATGTTTTGCAACGGCACGTAGGTAGAGCCATCTTTCTGGTTATGAACCACAGCGTGACGGTGCGAGAACGTACCGCGACCCACATCCTGACCGGTAATCCGGATAGGGTGCCCTTGGTCAAGTAACGTGGCGTAGGCCAGCGTTTCAGCAAAGCCCCAGTTCATTGCCATACCGCCCGCCTGCATCTTGCGTCGGTCTTCATAAATCTTGGCAACCTGGCGCTGCACTTCAACCCCACCCGGGATCTCGCACATTTTTGCAGCAAGCTGCTGCAAGCGCTTCATATCAATTGACGTATCTGCATCGCCCGTCCACTCATGCCCCAGGTACGGCGCCCAATCTACAAACAGGGATTTATTGGGTTCCTGAACCAGTGCATTGGCAACGTGGTTACCCGCGACCAGATCATCGCGATAGGTTTCCATCATCGCTTTGGCGTCGTCTTCAGATAGAACGCCTTGGTCAACCAAACGCTTTGCATAAACCGTACGCGTCGACGCATGATCCTTGATTTTGGCGTACATCAAAGGCTGCGTACCAGACGGCTCATCGGCTTCGTTATGCCCACGGCGACGGTAGCAGACCAGATCAATAACAACGTCTTTTTTGAACTGCTGTCGATAATCCAGCGCCACTTGGGTCGCATGGATAACGGCGTCAGGATCATCACCATTTACATGAAAAATGGGCGCCTGGACCATCTTGGCAATGTCGGTACAGTACTCGGTCGAACGAGCATCCATGGGGTTGGACGTCGTAAAGCCCACCTGGTTATTGATGACGATGTGAATCGTGCCGCCGGTCTTATAGGCACGGGTCTGAGACATCTGGAATGTCTCCATAACCACGCCTTGACCCGCGAAGGCAGCATCACCATGAATATTGATGGGTAACACCTTGTCGCCGGCAGGATCCTTGCGGCGGTCTTGGCGCGCGCGTACGGAACCTTCAACAACCGGTGCGACAATTTCCAGGTGCGAGGGGTTGAACGACATGGCCAGGTGGACTTCGCCGCCCGGTGACATGACGTTGGAGCTAAAGCCCTGGTGATACTTCACATCGCCAGAACCACGCTCAATCACCTTCTTACCATCAAACTCATCAATCAAATCAGCCGGGTTTTTGCCCAGAATATTGACCAACAGGTTAAGGCGACCGCGGTGCGCCATACCGATAACGACTTCCTTCGTGCCATAGCCACCGGCACGCTGGATAAGCTCGTCCATCATCGGAACGAAGACCTCACCACCTTCAAGACCAAAGCGTTTGGTACCTGGGTATTTGGATGCCAGATAAGTTTCCAAACCTTCAGCAGCCGTCAGACGCTCAAGCACATGCTTACGAACATCATCGCTAAACTTGGGAGCACTGCGCACTGATTCGAAGCGCCGTTGTAGCCAGCGTTTCTCTTCGGTGTCCACGATATGCATGAACTCACAACCGATGGAGCGACAATACGTCTTCTCCAGCGCGTCCACGATCTCACGCAGTGGTGCCTTATCAATACCCAGGAAAAACGAGCCGGTCTGGAACTCGGTATCAAGATCAGCCTTCGTCAACTGATGGAATGATAAATCGAGGTCAGGGACGGGGGTAGGATTACGCAGCCCAAGCGGATCGATATCAGCCTTTTGATGACCACGGAAGCGATACGCATTGATCAACTGCAGGACTTTCACCTGCTTTTTGTTCTCACCGCTATCGGCAGCGGCAACTACCCGGCCCGGGCGGCTTTCACGACCTAGCTGGTAGAATTGATCACGAGTCGGGCTTAGTGGAACATCGTGGGAGGCACTGCCCTCGGAACTCGGTAGCTGGTCAAAATAGCTACGCCATTCGTCAGAAACAGCATCAGGATCGGCGAGGTACTGCTCGTAAAGCGCTTCCACGTAGTGGACATTGCCACCACTAACGTGAGAGGAACGCCACATTAACTCCATTATGCCTTGTTGCATCTCTCGGTCACCCTACACTGATGGGGTGGTATCGGCATCGCTGCAAAAAACAACGACATCGCTATTGCCCTGCCGGCGGGGCGGAACATGTGCCGGCGGCACCGACCAACGGCCGGAAGCCCTACTTAATTACTATTTCTTACTCAGTTCATGCTCAAAAGCCGGTACTCGCAGCACCGGCTTTTAAACTTGACTGCTCATAAGGTGCGGCGACGCGCCGCACCTTATGACAAGCCCTATGATAACAAGCGAAGCGCCACGATTTAAGTAGTAAAACGAGACTTGTTGCGTGGCAATCGCTTTTTATTGACTCACAAGGCGTTTATGTTGCATCTGCGAGCAGCATTTCGCGAATTTTACCGATGGCGCGCGTCGGATTTAAGCCTTTCGGGCAAACCGCTACGCAGTTCATGATGCCACGGCAGCGGAACACCGAGAACGGATCTTCCAGGCTGGTCAAACGCTCGCGGGTTGCGGTATCGCGAGAATCCGCCAGGAAGCGGTAAGACTGCAGCAAGCCAGCAGGACCTACGAACTTGTCCGGGTTCCACCAGAACGACGGGCAAGACGTAGAGCAGCAAGCACACAAGATGCACTCGTACAGGCCATCCAACTTTTCACGGTCTTCTGGCGACTGCAGACGCTCAATGGCGGGTGCTGGCGTTTCATTTTGCAGGTACGGCTGAATACGCTCGTACTGCTTATAGAAAATCCCCATATCCACAACCATATCGCGGATAACCGGCAGGCCAGGCAGCGGGCGCAGGATCAGCTTGTTGTTTTTCACAACGTCCGACAGCGGTGTAATACATGCCAGGCCGTTTTTGCCGTTCATGTTCATACCATCAGAGCCGCAAACACCCTCACGGCAGCTACGACGGAACGCCAGGCCGCTGTCCTGTTCTTTCATCATATGAAGAACATCCAGCACCATGACATCGCGCCCTTTGGTATCAACTTGAAACTCCTGCATATAGGGCGCGGAGTCGGTTTCCGGATTGTAACGGTATACGGATACCTGAAGATTGGACATTATAACTCCCTCTCGTCAATGCGGAGTTTAGTAGGTACGAACCTTGGGTTCGAACGTATCAACAGTTTTCGGCTTGAAGTTGACGTCGCGCTGCTTCAGCTCTTTGGTGAGCGGGAAGTAGAGCGAGTGCTTCAGCCAGTTGACGTCATCACGGTCTGGGTAGTCGTAACGCGAATGGGCACCGCGGCTCTCTTTACGCTCAAGGGCAGCAATTGCCGTCGCTTCGGCCACTTCCATCAGGTTATCAAGTTCCAGTGCTTCTACACGCGCCGTGTTGAAAGCGTTGGATTTGTCAGGCAGGTGAGCATTGGCAATGCGGCCACGCAGGTTGGCAAGCTTCTCAACGCCTTCCAGCATGTTTTTCTCTTCACGGAATACACCGAAAGAGTTCTGCATGATGTCCTGAAGCTCTGCTTTCAGCGCAGGAATGCTCTCACCGCCTTCCGACTCGTTCCAACGAGTAATGCGCTTCATCGCTGATTCGATATCAGACTCGGAGGCATCCAGGTACTCAATACCTTCGTTCAGCGCGCCTTCAATAAACATACCGGCTGCACGGCCAAAGACCACCAGATCCAGCAAGGAGTTTCCGCCCAGACGGTTAGCACCGTGAACAGATACGCACGCTGCTTCACCACAGGCGAACAGACCGTTGATGATCTGGTCGTTGCCGCTTTCGTCCTGCAGAATCGCCTGACCATGAATGTTGGTCGGAATACCGCCCATCATATAGTGGCAGGTCGGCACGACCGGAATCGGATCTTTCGCCGGATCAACGTGGGCGAAGGTTTTGGAAAGCTCAACGATACCAGGCAGACGCTTGCTCAGCACCTCTTCACCCAAGTGGTCAAGCTTCAGGAAGACGTGGTCGCCCTTCTCGCCACAACCGCGGCCTTCCAGAATTTCCATGACCATGGAACGCGCAACAACGTCACGACCCGCCAGGTCTTTCGCGTTGGGCGCGTAACGCTCCATAAAGCGCTCGCCGTCTTTATTGATCAGGTAGCCACCTTCCCCGCGGCACCCTTCGGTTACCAGCGTGCCCGCACCGTAAATACCGGTCGGGTGGAACTGCCACATTTCCATATCCTGCATCGGGAAGCCCGCACGCAACGCCATACCGATACCGTCACCCGTATTGATCAGGGCATTGGTGGTAGATGCGTAAATTCGGCCAGCACCGCCAGTCGCCAATACAGTGGCCTTGGATTTAACGTGAACAACTTCGCCAGTTTCAATGCACATGGCGATACAACCCACCACGTCACCGTTGCCATTCTTCACCAGATCAACCGCGTACCACTCATTCAAGAACGTTGTATTGTTCTTAAGGTTGTTCTGGTAAAGCGTGTGCAGCAGTGCGTGACCGGTACGGTCTGCCGCCGCGCAAGTACGCGCCGCTTGGCCGCCTTCACCGAAATTCTTGGACTGGCCACCGAACGGACGCTGATAGATGCGGCCGTTATCAAAGCGCGAAAACGGCAGGCCCATGTGCTCAAGTTCAAATACAGCTTTCGGGCCTTCAGAGCACATATACTCCGACGCGTCTTGGTCAGCGATATAGTCGCCGCCTTTAACAGTGTCGTACATGTGCCAGCGCCAATCGTCATTGGGATCAGAAGACGCGATAGCGCAGGTAATACCGCCCTGGGCAGAGACAGTGTGAGAGCGTGTCGGGAAAACTTTGGAAAGGACGGCTGTTTGTTTACCGGACTTCGCCAGTTCTAAAGCAGCGCGCAGGCCAGCGCCACCGCCACCGATAATAATGGCGTCAAACGTCAGGCTACGAAGGTTAGACATTTATCAAGCTCCCCACAGAATTTGAATGCCCCAAACCAGGTACACGAAGATAGCCAGAATAATCAGCGTCTGGACACCTACGCGCAGGCCAGTGGACTTAAGGTAATCAGTGGTTACGGTCCACAAACCAATCCAGGCATGTGCTGCAATGGATATAAAAGCCAGCAATGAGAAGATCCGCATCCACGTTTGGTTAAACAGGCCGCTCCAGGTGTAGTAGTCAAGGTCTGGATTAAACAGCAGATAGGCCACCATAAAGACCGTGTAAACGGCCAGCACCACCGCAGACACGCGCTGCATCAGCCAATCAGACAGTCCGCTTCGGCCAAAACTTGTGACGTTGGTTACCATACCCAAACTCCTGCCAGAATAATTAGAACGGCACTCACCACAACGGTGATCTGTGCTTTTTGCACACCACCTTCTAGTGTCACACCAATATCGGCATCCATTAACAGGTGTTTAATCCCTGCTACAAAATGGAACGCCAGCGCAGAAAGCAGCCCCCAAGCAATGAACTTGGCCAATAGATTATTGGCAAGTGCGCTGCTAACGGCATCAAAGCCTGCTGGAGATGAAAGTGACTTACCCAACGCCCAAAAAGCGAACACCAGGCCAACGAACAGAATAACCCCCGTAATACGGTGGGCAATCGACGTCAGTGCCGGAAGTGGGAAGTGTATCGTTGTTAGATCTAAATTTACGGGTCGTTTGCTATTCACGGCTTATACACACTCTCTTGGCCCGCTCTGCGACAGGTCGGGCATAGCCCGAGCGGGCAGTGGTTGCTGGAAGGGGCTCGGCCGTTTGCCAAGTCGGGCACGACCACCTACCTGCCGGTCGCGCGCCGTGGATTATAAGAACCTTCGCCCCTGCTGACAAACCGAACTCGGACCTAACTCAATTATGATGTCAAAAAAAGCAGCTCACCCGAGTCGATTTTGCAATGCAGCATCGATATAGTGACAGCACTCTAGTCATTTGATAAGCCTGTTAAGGGTTCGTCAAATCTCTGCCACCTGGTTATTATAGCTAGCATTAACTATATACAAAAATTGTCTACAATAATAATTTTGCATAACATTACATGCACCATCCATGCCTAGCGCTTTGCATAATTGACAAAATGTCGCACGCTCTTATAGTGGGCAAACCTTTTCGCCGGTGCGGCATGCGAAACAATGACTTTACGTCCCAACCCGAATCCGAAAGGAGGCCAACATGGCTGACAGGAAAGCAACATTGACGGTAGACGGTCTTGATAAAACGATCGAATTACCCATGTACTCCGGCACCCTTGGCCCAGACGTTATTGATGTCCGCGGCTTAGGTGCGGAAGGCCTGTTCACCTACGACCCTGGCTTTATGGCCACCTCTTCTTGCCAATCTGCCATCACTTATATTGACGGCGGCAAAGGCGTACTGCTGCATCGCGGCTACCCTATTGACCAGCTGGCTAAAGAGTCCAACTTTGTTGAATTGAGCTATACTCTGCTTTTTGGTGAACTGCCCAACGACGAGCAGTACACTGACTTCGCTGCACGCATTCGTAATCACACAATGGTGCACGACCAAATCAACAACTTCTTTAAAGGGTTTCGCCGCGACGCGCATCCCATGTCGATTCTGTGTGGCGTCGTAGGCGGCCTTGCGGCGTTCTACCATGACCACATGGATATCACTAAAGAAGAAGACCGCACTATTAGTGCTATTCGCCTGATCGCCAAAATGCCTACTTTGGCGGCCATGTCGCACAAGTATAATGTTGGCCAGCCGTTTAATTACCCGCGCAACGACCTGAGCTATGCAGAGAATTTCCTCTACATGATGTTCAGCAACCCGTGCGAAGAGTACAAGATCAACCCGGTTTACGCGAAAGCGATGGACCGCATTTTCATGCTGCATGCCGACCATGAGCAAAATGCCTCCACCTCTACCGTACGCCTGGCAGGCTCTACCGGCGCCAACCCCTTTGCCTGCATCAGCGCTGGCATCGCGGCACTATGGGGCCCGGCGCACGGCGGCGCAAACGAAGCCGTACTGGCGATGCTTGATGAGATTGGTGACGACTCTGAAGAGAACATCCAACGCTTCATTGATAAGGCAAAAGACAAGGAAGACCCGTTCAAGCTGATGGGCTTTGGTCACCGCGTGTATCGCAACTTTGATCCACGCGCCAAGGTAATGAAAGAGACCTGCGACGAAGTACTCGCCGAACTGGGCATGGCGAACGACCCGCAGCTTAAAATTGCCAAGCGCCTAGAGCAAATTGCGCTGGAAGACGAATACTTCATTGAGCGCAAGCTTTACCCGAACGTCGACTTCTACTCCGGCATCATTTTGAAAGCGATGGGCATCCCCACCAATATGTTCACGGTGATCTTTGCCGTATCACGCACGATTGGCTGGATCTCTCATTGGAACGAAATGTTGAGCGAAAGCTATAAAATTGGTCGTCCGCGCCAGCTTTACACTGGCCATGACCAACGCGATTACCCGACAAAATAATTTTCGACGGTTTAATCATCAAGAAGGCCACCCTCGGGTGGCCTTCCTTGTTTAAGCGTCTCTGCTTTGATATGACCGCCCTCCAAGCCTGCTGATTCCCGCAAGCCCTCCTCTCTAAACACATTCGAATACGTGCGCTAGACGAGCATTCTGACCTCATCAGCATGACACCCAACAACGCTTCTCCAAACGCTCGCGTCCCACCTCATCAATAGACGAAAGCACCAGCCAAAACGCTAGCAAAAGGCCGTAATAGCACTTGACTTTTTTAAGAGCCAGGCTGGGAAAATGTTTTCCACACTATCTGTGGATAACCTTGTTCATAACCCCTCACAAATGCCCCTAAATCGCCATGAACAGTGACCTCCCCTTAAATTGGTTATTTTTTGACCGAACGTAAGCTGTTGTTTTTAAACAAAATAAGTTAATTCGAATATTTTTCGCAGGTGCAGCACGGGGTTGTGCACAACCTTTAGCAAGGACCACCAAAAGTGGACAAGTCAAGCGAAAATACCACAAATAAAGTGGGGATTTAGCGATTTAGCTAGATAGCAGGCAGGAAAAAACGCAGCAAATGAAGGAGTTCATTACTACATCAATATGGGGATAGAAGAGTATAAAAGAGATGGCGTCCCATAGGGGGTTCGAACCCCTGTTACCGCCGTGAAAGGGCGGTGTCCTGGACCACTAGACGAATGGGACGTTACGACAAACAAACTAAATGGTGGAGCCTAGCGGGATCGAACCGCTGACCTCAACACTGCCAGTGTTGCGCTCTCCCAGCTGAGCTAAGGCCCCACATGTCCTGAAGACGGAGCGTATAATACTGATTACGCTCGTCTTCGTCAAGGGCATTAATTACCTAGAAAAACGCCAGACGCCTAACGTCAATGGAGAATGGCGTTTCCTGCAGCCATTAGCTGAATGACTTACAGATCGCGGTACTCTTTTTCAAAACGTTTCGCTTGTTTCTTGGAAACGCCACCCAGCACATCAATAGCGCTGCGCAGACGCGCACGAGTGACATCGGAACCCAGAATCGCCATGGCATCCATAACAGACGTGCTCGAGCTACTGCCTGTAATCGCAATAAAAACGGGCGCCAGGAATGCTTTCATTTTAAGCTCGAAGTACTCTGACAAGCTCTTTACTTCGGCCAGCAACGCTTCTTTATCCCAAGCAGGTAGCACCTCGAAGCGCCAGACCAGAAACTGCAGCAATTTCACTAACTCGTCTTTCTCCAGCTTAATACTGGCGAAGTCATCTTCTGTAAGCGTAGGTAAGCCTGAGAAGAAGTGCCCGGCTAGCGGCATGATTTGTGAAAGTGTTTCTACGCGTGGGCGCACCTGGGGCAAAATCTGCCTTACATAGGCATCATTAAACGCCCATTCGCGCAGCGCAGTAAGCAGCGCATCGTCATCCAGATCCTCGCGGATATAAACGCCGTTGAGCCAGGTAAGCTTCTCTAGATCAAACACCGGCCCACCCAGCGAGACACGCTGAATATCAAACTCGGCCATCATATCGGGTAAGCTAAACTTCTCGCGCTCATCCGGCATGGACCAGCCCATACGGCCGAGGTAATTGGTAACCGCTTGAGGCAAAAAGCCCATCCGGCGATAGAAATTAATCGACGTGGGATTTTTACGTTTGGAAAGCTTGGATTTGTCGGGGTTACGCAAAAGCGGCATATGGCATAGCTCAGGCATTTCCCAACCAAAGTATTCATATAACAGCTGGTGTTTGGGTGCGGAGTTAATCCATTCTTCGCCACGCAGTACATGCGTGATTTCCATTAAATGGTCATCTACCACATTCGCCAAATGGTAAGTAGGCATGCCGTCCGACTTGAGCAGTATCTGCGCGTCAACTTGCGCCCACTCCACTTCAATCGTACCGCGCAGCATATCGTTTACTACGCAGACACCTTCGCTAGGCACGTTCATACGCACGACATAAGGCCAGCCTTCCTGCTGCCGGCGAGCAGCTTCTGCGTCATCCAAAGCCAAGTCACCCGGCTTGAGAGCCAGATGCAAGCCTGCTGCCTTACGCGACTCACGCAGCTCATCCAGTTCTTCTGTGGTGCGGTAGCATTTAAACGCATGGCCAGCGTCCAGCAACTGCTGAGCATGCTTCGCATAAATATCGCCACGTTCGCTTTGGCGGTACGGACCATGTGGGCCGCCAACGTCTGGCCCCTCATCCCACTCCAACCCAAGCCAGCGCAAGGAGTCCAGAATCATCTGCTCTGACTCAGGCGTTGAGCGTACGCGGTCCGTGTCCTCAATACGCAAAATAAACTGCCCGCCATGCTGACGCGCAAAGCATAAATTGAACAGCGCAATATACGCCGTACCAACGTGGGGATCCCCAGTTGGGGAAGGTGCAATGCGAGTACGAACGGTCATCAAGACATCCTTATAGCGAGAAAGCGTAGCGATATTATACCTACCCTACGCATAACCAACAGCGCTGTAGATGGAACGACTTCCATATTAAAGCGTCTTACAAAAAGTAATACGGTTATAAGATTACAAGATGCGCGACACTGAACAATCGCTTAGTATGGCGCGGCGTCGATGATCGGCGATCATGCTTATAAAAAGTGCTTAAACGCACTAAGCGTGCTCACATCGCTGCAACTGTGGTTGAAGTAAACTTAACGAGCTTACACAGCTCAATTATAGGAAATCGAAATGGAATCGCTAGGCTCACGTATTAAGCAATTGCGTCTTAGGGCCAAGCTCAACAAAGCTGCCCTAGCACGTAACGTTGGCGTGTCGGATGTTACTATTTCCTACTGGGAATCAGGTGCAATTAAACAAATTGGTCACGAGCGTTTGGTCGCTCTAGCCGAGGCGTTGGATTGTTCACTTGCTACCTTGCTGGAAGGCGACACCGCCCCTCAACTGTTGACGTTGAAACACACTGGCCCCCTCCCCTGGGAACAGGTGCAAGCAACGACAATTACCGTTCCACATCATTTAGCGTTAAATATCGACTGGAAAGCGCCCTGCGTCATGGCAACTCCAGATTCAGGCACTGACTTTTCACCCGTCGCAGCCAATGATTTACTGCTGCTGGGCCCGACACACGTATTTCATAAAGCCGGGCATTATCTTGTCAGTCGCGACGAGCGTTTTGTACTTGAGCACTTTGCAAAAGCGCCTTCTGACGTAGAAATACATGCGGTACTGCTAGCCCATTGGCGTTCTGTCTAAAGCATCTACATCCCCGTAAATGTTAATGCACTTCCACCTGGTCACGTGTTCGTCTTGGCTCCTCCCCCACCAAGAAACGGCGTGAGTAGGTGGCCACTTGACCCAACCCATGGCGGGATTGGCTAACCAGCTCTCCCGCCAAATTCTCCCCGCGATTACCGATCACGGCTTGTACGGTTTGAGGCTGCACACTAGCTTCGGAAAGCTGTACATGTACGATATAGCCACCATCCGGCAAACCGCTCCCTGAACCAAATGGACCGGCAACAAAGCCTCCGTCACTAACCCGCGCACGTGCCCTCCAGCGCACACGACTCACTTCACGCTCGACAATAACCTGCACCTGCGCCTGATCAGGTAGATTGGTTTCTCCCTCCACCATCAGACGCCGATCAGGGCGCAAGGCAACCGATGTCGAAATAGCTACTTCCAAGGATACGATGCTCGCAGGCTCTTCCGCTACAGAAGCGTCAGCCGGTTGCGTGCTGGTAGCTGTCTGTTCAGATAAATTACGCGGGGGTTCGTCTTCGGAATCGCTGCATCCTGCAGCCGACATCGTCACTACCAATAATAGGCCAAAGCCCGTTTGTCGCTTATACCCTGTTCGTAACTTACACATAGTGCTTCCTCAAAAACGGCGGCTTCCAGACTATCACTGCCACCTCCTGGCAGCAGTGAATTCGATCACTCATGAAGCATCGGGAAGAGGAGCGATGGCGGTCATAAGCAAGGTGCCGTTTGGGCTACTTCATTTCAAAGCCACGCTGAATCAAGAAGTCACGCATATGGGGTCGTAGTTTGTTATCAAACAGCGGCTTCAGGTTTTGTGACCAATCGGAGTCTTTATTGCCACTGCTACGCGACTGATAATACGCCTGCATGGTGTCATCAAACGCTTGCACCTGCGCACTGTCGTCGCTGTAGTAGTCTTCTTTTAAGATCGCTTCAACCGGCAGGCGGGGCTTTACCTCCGGTTCATGAGACGGATAGCCAAGGCACATACCAAATACAGGGTAAACATGCTCAGGCAGCTTTAACAGATCGCTAACCGCTTGGGGGTTATTGCGAATGCCGCCAATATAACAGATGCCCAGCCCTTCTGATTCAGCAGCTGTCGCAACATTCTGCGCCATTAAGGCAGTGTCTACCGTGGCTACCAACAGCTGTTCTGTCATCCCTCGAACAACGTTGGAACCCGCCCGCTCTGATGCCTCGGTTGGGCGCTTCATATCGGCACAGAAGACCAGAAAGTCCGCACAACTGGCAATATAAGACTGGCCACCCGCTAACTCAGCAATCTGTTCGCGATTAGCCGAATTTGTAACATGAATAACCGTATAGGCTTGAACATGACTGGACGTTGCCGCGCCTTGACCCGCTTGGATAAGTTCGATCAGAAGCTCACGTGCAATCGGCTGATCCTTGAATTTTCGAACTGAACGGTGGGATTTCAAGAGTTTAATAACGTCGTTCATGGTACCTCGCCTTTATAAATCAGTATCGCTTACCAAACACCAGGGTTTGTACGAAAAGTCGCTGAGCGAAGGCCAGATAAGGCAAAAATCAGCGAAAAAACGGAGTTTACATGTGTAAATGAGTATTTTGAGCTGATTTTTAACGCCGTATGGTCGAGCGCAAGCAGTTTTCGTACAAAGCCTAGAATCGCACAGCCGCACGCTAATAGCCTACTGCTAAACGCTTTTATCCCATAAGCGCAAACATGGGCTTGCTAGCGAAGCTGGCTGTCTTTACTGCCTCGGCGATTATAGCTGCTAGCGTTCGACTGTTTTTTGTCGTGCTCGTTCTGGCAAACAACGCACAGCCGAACCCCTGGGACTGCAATGCGGCGCGCTTCAGGAATCACCTCATCGCACTCCTCACAATACTTACGGCTTTCGCCCTGCGGCAGCCGACTGCGGGCAAGCTCGACAGCATCATCCAGTGTTCTTTCGATTTGCTCTTGTTCGGCACCCTCTTTTGCCCATCCGCCTGCCATTATTGAACTCCCTACTCGCTAGTTTATCTATCAAGGTAGCAGCTATCGGTAGGCCACGAATATTCCACTAATGAAATCGCTTAGCGTTAAGAAATTTTCCTTACATACAAGGATGTTGTAGCGCTTCAGGCTATACTCTTTGATAATCCCCTGATGAAACATAACGATGCCAGGAAGCTGCCATGAATAACATTAAATCTGATGCCTCTGGTCAAGAGTGGAATGCCGGGCAATATGCGGAAAATGCCCATTTTGTTCCCAGATTGGGCAGTGACGTCGTAAAGCTGCTCTCGCCACAACCAGGCCAGCGCATTTTGGATCTGGGCTGCGGCGACGGCGTATTAACCGAACGTTTAATGCATCTTGGTGCTGATGTATTAGGCATTGACTCATCAGAGGAAATGGTGACAGCCGCCCGCCAACGCGGCGTTACCGCTCGCGTTGTTGATGCCCATGAGCTTCCGTTTGACCACGAATTTGATGCCGTTTTCAGTAACGCCTCACTTCATTGGATGCTGGATCCTCAAGCTGTTCTTTCTGGTGTTAAGCGTGCTTTAAAACCGGGTGGGCGGTTCGTGGCTGAGTTTGGCGGGCACGGTAATGTCGCGGCTATTTGTACCGCGCTTATTGCTTCGCTTCAGTTTCGGGGTATTAGCGCTCGCGGTCGGCACCCCTGGTATTTTCCGACCACAGAAGAGTACGCGCACCTGCTGCAAACGGTTGGTTTTCAGATAGACTCAATTGAGCTGCTTCCACGTCCCACCGCGTTACCGGCGGGGATGGCAGGCTGGCTTGAAACCTTCGCCAATCCGTTTTTACATGGATTAGAAGATGACCTTCGAGACTCAATTATGGATAACACCATGATTCTTCTTGGTCATAGCTTAAAAGATGGCCAAGGAAACTGGACAGCAGATTATGTCCGCTTACGCGTCTCAGCCCACGTATAACCTGTTACAGGCCGCCTGCCAGAGCAACATGCTTGTAGCCCTGGCAGGCATCCAGCCCCCGTTCTTAAAACATCTAGAGTAGTTAAAACAGTTAAAACGGTTAAAACGGTTAAAACGCGTCCCACTCCTCAGTTGCCCTCTCTTTAGCAATACTCTCTTTACCAACACTCTCTTTTACGACGGCTTTTTTCGCAGGTAGTTGGTTTGATGAGGTGATAGGCGCCTGCTCATCTAGCCGAAACGTCGCTATCAACGTGGCTAATTGTTGCGCCTGATCTTCAAGCGCGCTGGCTGCACTACTGGTTTGTTGCACCAGGGCAGCATTTTGCTGAGTGACCGAATCCATTTCAGTGAGTGCGGCATTAATCTGTTCAATGCCCCCATCCTGCTCACGACTTGCCGTGGATATCTCGCTCATCAACGTGGTTACCTGCCCAATCGCCTGCACCGTTTGTTGAATCGTATGTCCACTGCGTTCAGCCTGTTCCGCGCCGCCGTTAATTTGTGATGTTGTTTGCCCAATCAAGTCACGAATTTCTTTGGCAGAGGCGGCACTGCGCGTAGCCAACGAGCGAACCTCACTGGCAACAACCGCAAACCCACGCCCCTGTTCCCCGGCTCTAGCAGCTTCAACCGATGCATTAAGGGCGAGAATATTGGTTTGAAAAGCAATCGAGTCAATAACCCCGATAATGTCGTTAACGCGGTTTGCGCTGGATGCAATGTCACGCATCAACTGTACCGTGCGCTGCACTTCTTCGCCGCTAGCTTCCGCTGATTGAGAAGCAGCAATCGACAGCTGGTCTGCAGTGTGAGCGGTTTCTGCGTTTTTGCTTACGGTCGCTGACATTTGCTCCATGCTGGAAGCTGTTTGCTGCAGCGCAGATGCCTGCTGCTCAGTGCGCGAAGAGAGGTCCTGACTTCCCGATGAAATATCGCCCGCGCCATTAAAAACGCTCTCGCTACTACTGCGTAGAGAGTGCACCAGTGCTTTCAGCTTGGCCTGCATGTCCGCCAGGGCGCTGAACAATTGGCCCACCTCGTTACGCCCTCGCGCTTCAATGCGGTCGGTCAAATCTCCTTCGGCAATGGTGGCAAAATGCGCTATTGCCTGGTTAAGCGGGCGCACGACGCTGTGCATCATGGCCATACGGATAATAGTAGCGGCCACTAACGAAAGGATGAGCAACGCTAACGCAATCACGCCGACCGTTTGGGTCAAATTCCCCACCTGCTCGATCACGCGCTGTCCCCGCGCTTCGGTGTAAGCGATAAAATCGTTCATGGCCTCATCCAGCCGTACACCACTCTCGCCTAATTCCTCCTGGTGACGCTGCACCTGGAACGGCGGAGCCTCCAGCAGGGGCACAATGCCGTCGGTAACAAATGCCTCGTAGCTTAAAACAACAGCCTCATGGTAGCCGGCAAGCTCACTTTCCTCTGGCACCGACAACGCACTGAATTCATCAAAATTCGCTTGGGCCATTGCTACGGCATCAATCGCCAGTTGGAGGCTTTCCAGGCCTTTATCAGGATTGCCTTGCGTACTGAAGCTTGCAAAACGGTCCAGGAACGTTTGTGCTCTGAGTGCATTGACTTGGGTACGGTTGGCAAGACTGGTTAACCGAACATTGACATCGGCTAACTCCTCAAGCGCTCGGCCGCTGGTGTGATTGGCATAAAACCCCAATCCACTTATCAGTCCTATCATCAATACCATCAACGCGAGCGCTGCGGTCAAAGTCCACTTAATAGAGAGATGTCTCATCCAGTTGATTCCCTTGCCGTTTATGGTTGTTCATTACTATCGGCAAGAGTAAACCAAGCTGAAGTACTTTATGTGCCACTATCGACCTATGTATAACTAAAAGGTATAAAAAAACCCACCATGGCTCAGGCCACGATGGGTAAATACCGACGCTTTTTTAAACAGCGGTATTTTTAAGGGTTGCCATATCAATCACGAAACGATAACGCACATCGCCTTTCGCCATGCGCTCAAACCCTTCGTTGATATTATTGATATCCAACATTTCGATATCACACGTGATGTTTTGCTCGGCACACAGCGTTAAAAGTTCTTGTGTTTCAGCAATGCCACCAATTAAAGAACCTGCCACGACACGACGCTTGAATACCAGATTGAAGGCTTCAATAGGAGGCTCGATAGGCTCCAGCAAACCAACAAGAATATGCGTACCGTCGTATTTAAGCGCCTTTAGGTAAGGATTTAGGTCGTGCTGAACGGGTACGGTATCCATCATGAAGTCAAAGCTCTCAGCCACGGCTTCCATCTGTGCTGGGTCGCTTGAAACCACCACATGGTCGGCGCCATTACGCCTGGCTTCTTCTACTTTGGCATCGGAACGGGTAAAGACGGTCACTTCTACGCCAAGTGCTTTGGCCAGTTTCACAGCCATATGGCCCAAACCACCCATACCGATAACGCCCAGCTTATGTCCTTTGCCGATACCAAAGTGCTTAAGCGGCGAATAGGTAGTGATACCTGCGCATAAAATAGGGGCTGCAGAGGCAAGGTCGATGCCATCAGGCATGCTCAACACAAAATGTTCGCTCACCACGATGCTATCGGAATAGCCGCCCTGGGTAATCGTGCCGTCCTGGCGGTCTTCACTACCGTAGGTCATGGTGGACCCTTCCTGGCAGTACTGTTCAACGCCATCGTTACAGGCACTACAGGTGCGGCAAGAATCAACCATGCAGCCAACGCCAACTAAATCGCCTGCTTTAAAACGGCTCACCTGACTGCCTACCGAGGTTACTCGGCCTACAATTTCATGCCCCGGCACGACCGGGTATTGGCTCATACCCCAATCGTTCTGAGCAAAGTGCAGGTCGCTATGACAAACACCGCAGTAAAGAATTTCTATGGCGACATCATCGGCACGCGGTTGACGACGCTCGAATGAAAAAGGCGCTAACGGTTTATCCGCCGCAAAGGCAGCGTAGGATTTAGCTTGGCTCATCAGATAAAACTCCTTAAATCGGTGATCCTCGTGACCGTGAGGACGCCTGACCATTATTCGCCGATTAAACCGCAATAACGATGAGCGAAGCTCCGTATTTTTTGCCTATTCCTACAAATCACTGTGATAAAATAACAAAAATAAGCCGATATTATGGCACTATTATCCGAAGTCACTCATTTTTTGCACGTTTATGGCAGGTCTTCATGAGTTCGTTGCTTCCTACCTACCCGCCCTTGGCGCGCACTATTGCAGCGCTAACCAAGGCAGACGGCATCACCCAGACGCATCTACCGGGCGTCTCGCTGCTCTGCCTTAGGCGCCACCAAGTGCGCACTCCGCTACTGTACGAGCCCAGCCTGACCGTTATCGCCCTGGGCCGGAAAGTGGGCTATCTGGGCGATCGTGAAATTCACTACAATCCCGGCCACTACCTGGTACAGACCCTGCCGCTGCCGTTTGAGTGTGAAACTCATGGCTCACCCGAAGCGCCGCTGCTGGGCATTTCGGTAAAGCTGGATCCTGCCCTGTTAAGCGAGATGGTCATGACCATGGGCGATACCGGCGCACCCGCTCTTTCTCCCAAGCCCATGGCGTCGGTTGCCATGACAGAAGGAATGCAGGATGCCGTTGCCCGCTTGGCAGACACGCTGAAATGCGAAACAGAGTGCGCGGTCATGGGGGTGTCGCGCATCCGCGAGGTGATCTTCGAGGCGCTGAAAGGAGAGCAGGGGCCCGCACTCAGGGCGCTGGTGAACGGCCAAGGGCACTATTCACGCATTGTGCAGGTGCTATCGAAGCTTCACGTAAGCTTCGCCGATGAGTTTACGGTTGAACAATTGGCTCAGCGAGCCAGTATGAGCGTTTCGACGTTCCATCACTATTTCAAGCAGATTACTCGCGTCTCGCCTGCCCAGTACCTGAAGCGGCTACGGTTGATAAAAGCCCAGCAGCTTCTGTCGCAACAGGATCATAATGTCAACCAAGCGGCCTTGGCGGTCGGCTATCGTAGCGTGCCGCAATTCAGCCGTGACTATAAACGCTACTTTGGCGAATCTCCCCTGCAACATCGCCGCCAGGAGCAGATGCTGCAAGGGTAGTTATCGCTTACTTGGCTAGCTCACTTGGCGAAATTACTTTGCAGACTTACTTTGCAAATATTTGGCTCTTGTCCTTGAACGCCTTGAACTCTAGCGCGTTACCACAGGGGTCGAGCAGGAACATGGTGGCTTGCTCGCCCACTTCACCTTTAAAGCGTACGTAAGGCTCGATCACAAAAACGGTGTTGCGTGACGTCAAGCGCTCAGCAAGTGCTTCCCACTCATCCCACTCTAAAATTACGCCGAAATGCGGCACCGGTACGTCGTGGCCATCTACCGGGTTGGTATGAGCATTCTCTTGGCTGGGCGTTTTAGGGTGGCCGTGAATTACCAGTTGGTGACCAAAAAAGTTGAAGTCGACCCAGTTGTCACTGGAGCGCCCTTCTTCCAGACCAAAAACGTCGTTGTAAAAAGCCCGGGCTAGCGCTACATCGTAAACCGGGATGGCCAGATGAAAGGGGGAAAGGCTCATAGTGGTCTCCTGCTCGCTATCGTTATGTAATGAGTGACACAAAGTGCCAACCCGTGATGATCATCCTAGGCCGAGCTTTATAAAAATAAAATCAATATCTTTTTAGCTCATTCACAAATATTATTTATCAATGATAAGAGAGCTTAAAACCCTAACAGCCGTTGCTCAAGAAGGCACCTTTGCCTCGGCAGGCCAGAAAATTGGCTTAACGCAAGCGGCTGTTAGCGCACAGATGAAGCGGCTGGAAGAACAGCTGGGCGTTACCCTGTTTGCCCGAAAAGGGCGTGCGGCGGTATTAACGGCGCAAGGTCAGGAAGTTCTTCATCAGGCGCATACCCTCTTAGCCCTTTACCGGACACTTGGCGAAGCCAATACCGACAAGCCTGCGAGCACGCCGGTGAACATAGGCGCTATTGCCTCCATTCAGCGCTCGCTACTGCCCAGTGCTTTGGCCCGTTTTCACCGAGCCTATCCCGACTGCCGAAGCCACGTGGTGCCAGGGCTCTCCATGGCGCTGGTCAATCAGGTGGATGCAGGCGAGCTTGATATGGCGGCCATTATTCGCCCGCCTTTCTCACTGCACAGCGATTTACGCTGGACACCACTGGCCCATGAACCTTACCGCCTAATAGTCCCGGCCTTAACGGAAGGCGATGATTGGCGCGAACGACTCAGCCACGGACCTTTTGTGCGTTACGACCGCACCTCGTTTGGCGGCCGCCAAGTCGACCGCTTTTTACGCGCCCAGCACTGCCATGTGCATGAGCTGTGTGAAGTGGACGAGCTGGATACCATTATCCAATTGGTGGCCAACGGCGTGGGCATTGCCCTGGTGCCAGAAGTAGCCGCCCTGCAGCCCTGGCCACCAGCGGTGCGCGCCATCCCGCTGGGTGAACATACGTTTCATCGGGATGTAGGATTGATTCATCGCGCAAGCAGCCAGTTAAGCGCCCCAGCTCGCGCGCTTGCCCAACTGATTTGTGAAGCTGCCAATCCCCACTATTGAATCCAAAAAAAACGCTAGCCCCTTAAAAAGGGGCTAGCGTTATCGACCGCACCTGACATGACACGCTAGTGCATTCAGGGCTTAAGCAGGCAAAACCTTACAGAGCAACTTCCTCTGTTTCGGCGTCCTGCTCTTCGCTTTGTGTATCAGCGTTTTCGTCAGCGCTGCTTTCATCACCGGCATCAGCGGCTTCTGATTCAGGCTGCGCGTTTTCAACTTCCGCTTGAACGTCTGTATCTGTTTCAGCAGCATTCATCGGCTCGTTCAGCTTAAGCGCTTCTGCCGTGTATACCCGCATTTCACGCAACAGCTCCGGGTTTTCAGAAAGGCGCTGGCCGTAAGACGGTACGATTTCGGTCAGCTTTCCCTGCCACGCACCGTTTTGCACTTGCTCAGTAAACACGTTTTCCAGCAAATGCAGCATAATGGGTGGCGCAGTTGAGGCACCGGGTGAAGCACCCAGAAGTGCGGCGATTGAGCCGTCTTCAGCACTTACCACTTCGGTACCAAATTGCAGCAGGCCGCCACGTTCAGGGTCGTTCTTGATGATTTGAACCCGCTGACCGGCGGTCCAAAGCTTCCAATCATCGCTGTTCGCTTCAGGGAAAAAGTCCTGCAGCGCTTCAAAGCGGTCGTCATCGGACATCATTACCTGACCCACCAGGTAGCTCACCAGATTGAAGTTATGCAACCCCACCTGGGTTGTCGGCCAGATATTATTAAATGTCATGGAGCCAAACAGGTCGGTCCAGGAACCTTCTTTCAAGAACTTGCTTGAAAAGGTGGCAAATGGACCAAAGAACAGCGCAGGCTCGCCATCCAGGTTACGGAAGTCCAGGTGTGGAACCGACATCGGCGGTGAACCTTCACCGGCTTTGCCATACACCTTGATCTGGTGCTGGGCGACAACGTCAGGGTTGGTGGTGTAAAGGAACTGGCCACCCACCGGGAAACCGGCGTAAGCGTCCGCTTCAGGAATACCGGATTCCTGAAGCAGCGGCAGCGCAGCACCGCCCGCACCAATGAACACAAACCGTGCATCAACGCTGGATTCATCACCGCTTTCCAGGTTTTTGATCGTCACGTGCCAGGTATCGTCGTCATTACGCTCAAGGCCGCGCACTTCACTGTTAAGCGAAAGCGTGAAGTTATCGCTATCGCCTAAGCCTTCGATCATCTGGCGAGTCTGCGCGCCGTAGTTAACTTCCGTACCCATCTGCATACGGGTCGCGGCAACCGGCGTATTCTCATCACGGCCAGCCATCACCAACGGCATCCACTCAGCGATTTCCTGGCGATCTTCCGAGTATTCCATGCCTTCATATAGCGGGTTTTCAGTCATGCGTGCATAGCGTTCGCGCAGGAAAGCAACATCATCTTCCCCCCATACCAACGCGTGGTGCGGCACTGAGTTGATAAAGGCTTTCGGGTCGCTCAAGATGCCTTGGTCAACCTGGTGGGCCCAGAACTGGCGGGAAATTTCAAACTGCTCAGTAACGTTAACCGCACGTTCAATTTCAACGTGGTCACCATCACCTGGCGTATAGTTCATTTCCATGAAGGCAGAGTGACCGCTGCCTGCATTGTTCCAGGCGTTGGAACTCTCTTCAGCGACCTGGCCCAAGCGCTCGTAAAGGTGGATATCCCAGTCGGGTTCTAATTCTTGAAGATAGGTACCTAGTGTGGCGCTCATGATACCGCCACCAATTAATACAACATCAACAGGCTCATCCGCCGCAACGGGCATCGCTGCAAACGCTAAGAGCGGTGTGCAGAGTAAAAAACGTAAATGTTTATGCATGTCATATCCTGATGATACAGAAATAACTTGCCGAAGCTGTAAATGCCCGACATCGAGGGGGTATTATTTGTCGACCAAAGTCTAACAAAATTACATCTTTTCGGAAACCAGCGCGATAGATAAGCCCAAAGGAAAGTAAGACATGAGACCTGAAGACCTTGAAAAACTGGTAACCCGCACGATGCCGTTCGGCAAGCACCAGGGCTGGCTGATTGCTGATTTGCCTGGGCCATATCTTAACTGGTTTGCACGGGAGGGTTTTCCATCGGGAGAGATTGGCCAACTGCTGCAATTAATGCAGGAAATTGACCATAATGGGTTAAGCGACTTGCTGGACCCGTTACGAAAGCCGCCTAAATAAGGTTACGCGTTTGAGCGCGACGCCAATACCTGCTGATATTCATGACGATACGCCTTGGCATGTTGCGTGGTGTCATCGGGAAAGCGCCCCAGCGCTACGGCCAGCTCAAAAAAACCAGCGGCGGGCATATTATCGCCCCGGCGGCTTACCACCAGCGCGGCGATAAACGGCTGATGGGTAGCAGCATCATCGCGCATAAGCTGCTCTAGCGCCTGAGCCACCCGCTGAATAGTACGTGGAGGTGTCAGACCCAACGCCACAGCCACTTGCTGATAGGTGATCGGTAATGTTTTTTCGGGTGCCGTGGCGAGTAATTGGCGCACCGCAGTGGCAACATCTGTCATAAAAATCCTGTTAATGTCTGTCTCACGTACTGTCTCACCTGCTATCTCACGTACTGGCTTTATCGCTACTCGCTTTAACGCTGAGGCGGTCAGTGATTAGTGAACCTGGCTGCGCCTGGATCGGCCTTCACGCACGAGAATCTCCTCAGCATCCAGCGTCGCAATCGGTATCTCATGATGAGTGGGAATATCTCCCGTTAGTTGAAGCGCCTGATAGCGTAGCGCACACACGCGTAAAAACGAGGTGAAGTTACCCAGGTCGTGTCCGGCATCGATAGATTCATGATACAGGCGAGTAATCAGTTGAGCCGTATTCATACCATCACGCGTGGCGATCTCTTCCAAAATGAGCCAGAAGTAGTGCTCCATTCGCACGCTCGTCACCATGCCATCAATACGCAGTGAATGCGTCGCGCTGGACCATAACTCAGGATTAGCGTGAATAAAGAGTTTGCACATGGGTGTGATCTCTTAACGTTCAGGTAAGCCGTTAGCATAGCGGGCAAATACACTACGCGCCTAATGTCTGTTAGGTGCATGTCGGTTAGGCGCGTAGGCTTTGCTTTGTATGATTACGCTAACGACCCAGCGCTCACTGGTTTAGCAGCGCCATAAATTGAGCAAGCCAAGCTGGGTGGGCTGGCCAAGCGGGCGCCGTCACCAGATTGCCATCGGTTACCGCCTCATTTACCTCAATGCTGGCGAAATGTCCGCCTGCCAACTCAACTTCTGGCTGGCAAGCCGGGTATGCAGAACACTGTCTGCCTTTGAGCACGTTTGCAGCGGCTAGCAATTGCGCGCCGTGGCAAATCGCAGCGACAGGCTTATTGGCTTCAAAAAAGTGCCGAACCATCGCCAACACATCCTGATTCAAGCGTAGATATTCCGGAGCACGCCCACCGGGCACCACCAGCGCATCATAATCGGCGGGATCGATACGCTCAAAATCGGCATTGAGTGCAAAGCGGTGGCCAGGTTTTTCAGAATAGGTTTGATCACCTTCGAAATCATGAATCGCTGTCGCCACGGTGTCGCCCGATGCCTTGCCAGGGCAAACAGCATCAACCTGATGACCAACGGCCATCAATGCCTGGAAAGGAACCATGGTCTCGTAATCTTCAGTAAAGTCGCCGGTAATCATCAGAATGCGCTTGCTGGTCATCTCCGTACTCCTTCTTGTTTTGTCGTTGCGCACACATTGCGTGTGCCACACAAGCCTAGCAAGCGCGTTTTCGATAGCGGTAGTACGCCATTACTACACTGATTTTTTTATAGCGAAAACACGCGGTCAAACCGGCAGATGCATAATGACACGCTTTATGTGGCACTCTTCAAGCCATAATTTGCCAAGGGTAAGGGGAAGCTTAAATCGGCGCTTTCCCGCCGCACCAGGATTAAAGAGCAGACGATCCTCCTGCCATTCATCGCGGGGCTTATGAGAGTGGCCGTGCAATACCACATCACAGAGCGTCGCTTCATTAAAATCAACAAAGCGATGTACCAAGTGTAGCCGCCAACCATTCACGGTAAGCGACTGGGTGAGCGGCAATGACGCCAATAGGCGCTTCAATCGTTAATATGTGATACTCAGGCTCAACGCACCAAGTCACTAATACGTTCCTTACCGTTCAAGAGCGTGAACTCCTTGTCTTTCAACGTAGGTGTTTTCACAACGTGCAGCAAGGCATGGGCAACATCTGCCCGGGTAATGGATTGTTCGGGGGATGCCTCCATCGTCCCGGCAAACCCGTGCGTTGCCTTCTCGTTAGTCAAGGGGCCTGGCTTAAGGATGACATGGGGAACCTTGGCAAAACGTAGATGGCTATCCGCTGCAAACTTGGCGGCCATGTAAGGGCGCATCTTTTCGGGTGCTTCAAGCGGATGTTCTGCACGAATAGCACTCACCATGATATAGCGATCAAGCCCTTTCTCACTGGCGATATCAGCGGCTCTGATAGCACCATAAAGGTCAATTATGAGCGTTTTATCCGGTCCAGTATGCGGGCCTGAGCCAGCAGCAAAAATCACCTGATCGCAATCCTCGAAGGCGTGTTCAAACTCACCCTCAAGATCAGCAACAATGATGGGGATCTGACGCTCGCTGAACCACTCTGCTTGGCTTTCATCCCGAATCATTGCCTTAATCGGCTCCCCAGCCTGTTGGGCGAGTTCACAAAACTGTTTACCGATCTGCCCATTGGCACCTATTACTAATGTGGTCATGTTGCCTCTCTGGTTTACGTATATTCACGAGCTATTCATTAATTAGTGCAGCCACAGCTTGGAGAATCAAGCCTTGAGCGTAAAACAGCGAACGTGCTTAGAGCACGCTTGCTGAAAGAAAACACTGCAACAGTATTAAGCTAAACGTGTAGGTGTCTTGTGTTGTGGCAACGACAGTGCAGGTCTCATGCATACTCATAAGGTACTGGGCTCGGACCAGACCTGGTAGGCCAAGGCAAAAGCAGCTCCCTAAGCCGGGCGCTCAATAGCAAAGCGATCAGTGGCGCGAGCGTAGTCACTGCCCGCTAGTCGGCCAATCGGCTTGAGTAAATCGATATCCACGTGACGGCCATCCCATAGGGTGTCGTCAATATGAATAGAGACTATCTGCGCCAGCACGAGCGTACCTGCCAAAGGCTGGTCACCAAAGCGAATCAGATCATAAAGCTTGCAACCAAAGGCAACTGGGGATGCAGCAATGCGTGGCACTGTGACGCCTGACATTAGAGTTTTCTCAAGCCCTGCAAGCGTAAACTCATCTTCCTCTCTGGGCAGGCTGGCACTGGTTGTATTCAATGCTTCAATCAGCGCTTCACTGCCAACATGCACTACGCACTCCGGCAACTCCTCTAGATTGCGCAGGGTATCTTTAGGCTGCCCACTGCCATCCAGAAGTGGCGAAAAGGCCAAAACAGGCGGGGTTACACTTGCCACATTGAAAAACGAAAAGGGGGCAAGGTTGTCTTTCCCGCTGACATCCTGCGTGGCCACCCATGCAATCGGGCGAGGGCAGATACTTCCCGAGAGTAGACGGTAAATCATGCCAGCACTTAACGGGGAATCCTCTAATAAGTAATCGCTCATTCGTTGATCCTTGATTGCCTAGCGTGAGAGTAGTATCACCTTATAACAGCACGCTATCGGCGCTGCTTTTTTCGATGATCTTACACCGACCAAGGACCTGCCAATGAATATCGTGATTTCTGATGACTACCAGGACTGTGTACGCCATTTGGATGCCTATGCAATGCTCAACGGGCACAACGTAACTATTTATCACGATACGCTGACCGATTTTGAGGCGTTGGTGGCACGGTTTTATCACGCGGATGCGCTTGTATTAATTCGTGAACGTACCCCTATCACTTCAGCGCTGCTTGAACGCTTACCCAATTTAAAAGTTATTAGCCAAACCGGGGGCGGTGCGGCCCATGTCGACCTAAAAGCGTGTCAGCGCCAAGGCGTTACCGTTATGACGGGTAAAGGCTCGCCGCACGCGGCGGCTGAACTAACCTGGGGGCTGGTACTTTGCGGCATGCGCCACCTGCCTGAAGAAGTAGAAAACCTTAAAGCTGGCCGCTGGCAACAAACGCTGGGCACTGGGCTAAAAGGCCGCACAATGGGGATTTTTGGCTTGGGGAAAATTGGCAGCCTAGTGGCCCGCTACGCGCAGGCATTTGAAATGAACGTACTGGTATGGGGGCGCGAAGGCACCAGAGCACGAGCCATGGACGCCGGATTAACGGTTGCCGAGAGCCAGCAGGATCTTTTTAAACGTGCCGATGTGCTTAGCCTGCATCTGCGCCTAAACGATGAAACGCGGGGTATTGTAACCGCCGACCATTTGGCCTGCATGAAACCCACAGCGCTTCTGGTAAACACTAGCCGCGCACCGTTAATTGCATCAGGTGCATTAGTCAGTGCCCTCGAAGCAGGCAGGCCAGGACGCGCGGCGGTTGATGTTTTCGATAGCGAGCCGACCTGCGACGATCCACTGCTTACCCTGCCCAACTGCGTGGCGACGCCTCACTTGGGTTATGTCGAAAAAGATAGCTACGAGCTCTACTTTGGTGACGCGTTTGCGAATGTCGTCGCGTTTAGCAACGGTGAGCCGGTCACTAATCTCGCCTCTTGAATCCCGTCGCTGCGACCACCTCTGTGTCAAGTGTGCTAGCCTTATTACTCACCTGTGACACAGAGGACCTGATGCTCACTATTTCCAACCATGTTGCCTTGGCCGACTGGGAAATTGATATTAGCCAAATTCGCGCTCAGGGTGCAGGCGGTCAGAACGTCAACAAAGTGGCGTCAGCGGTACACCTGCGCTTCGATATTTCACGCTCTACCCTACCGCCGTTTTATAAAGAGCGTTTAATGGCGCTTAATGACCAGCGCATCAGTAAAGAGGGTGTGGTGATTATCAAGGCGCAAAGTTATCGCACGCTGGAGCTTAATAAAGAAGATGCCCTTTCTCGCCTGAAAGAATTGATCACCAGCGCGACTCGGCAGCAAAAGGTACGCCGACCGACAAAACCCACCAAAGGCTCCCAGCGACGTCGCGTTGACCATAAGACCCGCAAAGGCAAAATCAAATCGCTACGTGGTAAAGTTTCCTCTTCGTAAGCGCTATTGAGTCGATTGAATTTCGCATGACCACCGTTTCCCGACCGCTCTCTCCTTGCATCCAGCACTGCCAGCTAGACACGACAAATACGTGCCAAGGCTGTGGCCGTACGTTGGATGAAATTGCCTATTGGGGCCAAATGACCGAGGCCGAAAAAGCCCCGGTCTGGGAGCGCCTGGAAGCGCAGGGCTATATCGCGTTAGCCGAGATTAGCCACCCGACGTAACAGAGTAGTGATTAACAGAGTGACGGTCGCTCAAAATATGGTGCAGCTCACCGCAAGAAACCAGAGGGTCATCACAGTTGATCACAATATCCGACTGAGCCAGCACATAGCTGCGCCCGGTAATCGTGTTTTCAACGACCTGGTAGGCGCCTTCCTGATGAGTCCCTGTAAACGTGCCAATAAACCCGGTTTCACGTAACGAGACCGTTTCCAGTTTATCCCCTATGTTGAGCCGACCTTCGTAGTTCATTAACGCTAGCCTGGCGGAGGTGCCGGTACCGGTAGTACTGCGACAAATCACACCGGGGTGCACGTACGTTGTTGAACGTGAGCGTACATAGCCTTCACCCACTTGCTCTTCGGGGCCCATAAAATGCAGGAAAGGCAGCGGACCTACATCACCCAGTGTGTAGTGGGAAAAGCCACGCTGAGCCTGCAAGGCCTCAACAATTTTATGCGCGCAGGCCGAAAGCGCCTGCTCTTCCTCACGAATAAGCTTAAAACCAAGCTCGGCAGCATCCACTAGCGCGTAAAAGCCACCGCTATAGGCGACGGAATACGTCACTGTGCCGATACCAGGCACTTGGATGGTATCGCGGTAGGTGTCAATGTAGCTGGGTAAGCCTTCACAGGTAACCGACTCGACCACGCCGTTATGCACACGCGCTTCAATATGTACCAGACCTGCCGGGGCCTCCAACGAAAAATGCTGAATGCCTTCCTGCTTAGGCACAATCCCACACTCCAGCACGGCGGTTGCCGTACACAAGGTATTGGAGCCTGAATAGATCGGGTAGCCCATCACTTCCATAATGATATAACCCGCTGCGGCCTCGGGGTGCGTCGCTGGCACCAGCAAATCCACCGACATCTCTGGAATACCGTAAGGCTCTTCCAGCAGCAAGCGACGCAAGCCATCGGCATCGTCGCGCAGGTACTCCATTTGCTCCCGCACCGTGGCGCCCGGCAGAGCATCAATCCCGCCCGTTACGATTCGGCTGACATCGCCACCCGCATGAGTATCCATTAATTGAAGCGTATGGATATTTTTCAAAGGCGTTGCTCCTGAGCGTTTGTTAGAGTGCAAAAGGTGCGCCGTGAGTATCCCACTGCGCATCCGGAACAATGACAATTTTGCCGAGATAATTGCTGCCCCGATTAACAAAATAGCGCTCGGCGTCATGCAGTTCAGAAAGCTTGAACGCCGCATGGAGAACAGGCTTGAGTTCACCACTACGGATCCAGGCGATTAGCTGCTCGGCTTCTTCACGAGTACCGTGAGAAACGCCAAATATCTGCACCTGGTAAAGGTAAATGCGCGTCCACATGATCTCACTGAGATTACCGCCGCTGGCCCCGGCTATGGAAAGGCGCGGATAGGATTGGCGGTGCTGCATATCAACAATCATGGTATCGATAAACAGGTCGGTCATCTCGCCGCCGACCAAGTCCATCACCGCATCAATCGGCTTACCGCCAGTGGCTTCTAAAACGCGCTCAACAAAGGTCGGCAGGTCGCCCCGGTCAATGACAGCTTCGGCCCCTAATGCTTGCAGCGCAGCGGCTTTATCAGGCTGGCTAACCGCATAAGGAATGGCACCGACAATACGGCACAGCTGAATGAGTGCGGTACCCACGCCACCGCTGGCACCGCTTACCAACACGCGCTCGCCAGCCTTGATGTGTGCCGAAGTCATCATATGGTACGCCGTTTGATAGGAGCACATGCCCATCGCGGCTAGCTCAGCGTCGCTGAGTTCGGGATTATCAATGGAGTGGAACTGGTCTGCAGGTACCGCAATATACTCAGCGTAGCCGCCATCAGCCCCATGGCCGTAGTAGTCGGGAGTTAGATTGATATCCCGGCGCTCATCCGCATAAATATTGAAATCAAGCAGGCCACGCTGGCCAATCCGCTCGGCATCCACGCCTTCGCCTACCGCTACGATACGCCCGGCTACATCAGCCCCCTGAATACGCGGAAACGTTAGGGTGGGCGTACCGCCCATGGCAAATGAAGTGACATCACCCTTCTCTTTCGTAGGATATAGACCTTCACGCGCTTTGCGATCGGTATTGTTTTTCGCAGTCGCCGTCACTTGGACCAGAACATCACCTGGGCCGGGTGACGGCGTTTTGACGTCTTCACGATAATGCAGTTGTTCGACGCCACCATGCCCGACCAAGAGCATGGCAGCCATCGTAGAAGAAACGGCGGTAGTTTCAGGCATTGTCAGACTCCTTGATACAAAGGAATAAGATGACTTGTCGACCATAACAAACTCTTGCTGCCGCTTAAAAGCCTGCTGAACTAGAACCAGCCCTTTCGCCTGAATAGCCAAATCAGTACGCCGCCGACTCCTGCCATAATTCCTAAAATAAAAAAGTAACCGTAGCGGTAGTGCAGTTCCGGCATGTAGTCAAAGTTCATCCCGTAGATACCCGCAAGAAACGTTAACGGAACAAAGATCGCCGTAATGACCGTTAGAACGCGCATTGTAATGTTCAGTTGGTGCGACGAGATTGATATGTAACCGTCTACTAAATCACCGCAAATGTCATAATACATCTGAGTAAGCGTATAAAGCCGCTCAAAGCGTTCAGCAACATCATTAATGGCATGCAGCGTTTCACGCTCCTCACGCGGGACGTGTTCATAGTCGTAGACGGTTAACTCTTGAGTAATCCCTTTATGATAATTAAACACGCGCCGCATCTTGACCAAGCGAGAGCGGTACATGGTAATTTTGCGCATTAATACATCGTTGCCGTTTTCAAGTAATTCGTCTTCTAAATCGCTTAACTCTGCTTCAAACTCAAGCAGGCTATCGATGTAGTACCCGGCAGAGCTATACATCACCTTGAGCGCCACCTGCTCCGGTGATTTCGCTAATAACGTCTTACCGTGCTCCTTAAAGAGCCACTCAATGCTCATGGCAACGCCTGGATGTAGCGTCACTAAAAAGCGCTCACCAATAAAAAAGCAGACCTGCTGAGGAACAAAGTTTAGCTTGGCATCAAAAGATGAAATACCGCGATAAATAATCAGTGCGTGGTTATCAAACTCTTCTATTTTGGGTGGCACGCGCTCCTTGTGGGCGTCCTGAATAGCCATGGGGTGACACTCAAACTTACCCAGTAGCCGCTCAGCAGATTCTTCTGATTCCCCCTGCATATCGATCCATATATGACTGTCAGGGGTATTCTGCCATGTTACAAAAAGCTCTTCGTTCCCTTCATGAGTTTCGCCATCAGGGGTAGTCAAAATACTGCGAATCATAACTGTCCTTGGTTCCAGGGGCTTACTTAAGCAGGACTTTCTTGGGCAGGCCTTCTTGATCAAGGCTTTCTTAAGCAGATATTACACGACACGCACCTGAGCTTTGTCAGCTCGTTTGGCGTCAACCAGGGTAACCGTAGCGGCAGAAACGTCCAGAGCCCTCACTGCAAGGCGAGTAATGCGATCGAAGACGGGCTCATTGGCGTATCGAGCAACTCAAGCTCATAAAGCGCCTTCAGGCGTCCATTTTCGTCTGACGGCATGGGATAGTTCATCAAATACTTCACCCAAGTCAGTAGGTGTTTTGTTCAGCATAGCGCGAAATAATTTTACTGCTCAACCGGCTTCGCACTCGTTATATACGCCAACAGTACGCTCACCACCGTGGAGGCTAACAACGCACCTAGAAACGGCGCTAGTGTGGGCACACTGCTCGGAAAGCTTGCCGCCATTATCCCTTCACTTATGCTGGCGTGACTAACCCACCCAGGCAAGATCGCACCCAATAGGCCCGCCATGCCGCCACCGACAGCTGCAAGGGGCGTCATGCGCCGCCATAAGCCCAGCAGTACGGGCACCACGGTTGCAGCGCAGACTAAATCAGCGATTAAAAAAAGACGTAAAACAGACACTCCTTGAAGCGCGACAACCACGACAGGCACCATAAGCAAAACGGTCATCCAGCGTGTGAGCGCTATGGAAACGCCAGGCTGTTCACTGCGCGATACTATCAGTGAGGCAATACCGCTTTGTAGCGTATCTACGCTGGATGCCACCAATGTGACGGCAAGCACTAGTGCTGTTATAGCCAGCCAGGGTGGCGCGTTATTGAGCAGCGCAAAAAAAGGCATGGGCGGTTCGCCCAGCGGAACACCGTTCATGGCAGCAAGCATACCCAAACCGCCAATCACCATAACGATCATGACCGTGGCGATCCCTCCTACCCAAGCCCCGCGGGCCAAGCTGTGGTCATCACGTGCCGCCCATACCCGCTGCCAGTAGCCCTGGTGAAACAAGTTCGCGGCGGTAACCGCAATGACAAGCGTTAGAGCAACACTAAGCGCATCAGAAGAGGCGATAGAGGGCCATGCCGCACTACTCGGCATGGCAGGCAAGTGCCAAAGGGTGACGCTGGAAACCACCACTAACAGTGCAAGCAATAGCCATGCCTGCCAACGGTCAGTGGCCAGGCTTGCGCGTAGCCCACCGCTTACCGTGTAAAGCAACGTAGTGAGCGTTACTCCAATAATCACCCAGCTCGACGGAACATCAGAAAGCAGTGAGGTGATTGCTCCAATAGCGGTTAATTCAGCAGCTAAAAAGCAGGCCATATACACCACGGAAACCAGCGTTACCCAGTGGCGCACTCCGCGCCCATAGCACGCCTCGGCAAACTCAGCGATGCTCCGTCCCTCAGGGAGAGCCCGGCGTATAGACGGACCATAAAAGCCAAGGATGATAAAAGGCAGTGAGGAGCCAAGGGCATAGCCTGCCAAGGCCAATGGGCCAATAAAAGCGCCAATTTCTGGCGGTGCAAACAAAATCCAGGCTCCCATACCAGATGCAACAAAAGAGAGCCCTAGCGTGGTGCTGGTTTGTGAATTACGAGCGCTAACAAAGTCATCCAATGAGCCTTTACGCCCACGGGCTTTAAGGCCTAAAAATGCAAAGCAACAGAGCGCCGCGCCCAGCACGGCTGACGTTAGGTATGGCATGTCGCACTTCCTCCGCCGGTACTAACCGGTTCAGGTTCCAGGGTCTGCGTCATAGCATTCTCAGCCACACAACGTGGCTCCCCTGGCGACAGTGAATTGAGAGTGTATCCTGATATAAAGCGAGCTAACCGTCAAAATGAGTGGCTACTCGCGTGTATCCTAGCCGCTAAATAGCTAGCAGGAAAACGACTTACTTCTGCTATTCATTCGCTACAACGTTGTCTAGACTAACAAAAGCTGCTGTAAACATGAGCCAAAGCGTTACAAAACAAAAGTAGCTTACTGCCATTAGTGTTATAAAACATTAATGTTATAAGCGTCGTACAGGAGAATAAGCGACGCGCTTACAGGAAAACCACTATGTCATACACCGAAGCCAAGGAGCATACGCAAGGGCGGCTCAATGCTCTGTTTGCTGACCCCTACCGTGCGTTTGAAAACAATACCGATGAGCGCCAGCTTCACGTTCGCGTAATGCTTTATATGCTGCTGGCCCGCCCCATGTCACGAGGAGACATGACGCTACGCGTGATTCATGGCTGGGAGAACGGTAGCTGCGAGCCCGGCGACCTACAGCATGCTGACTACGTTTTAAATACACTAGATGATGTAAAGCGCGCGGTAAGAGACTTCGACCAGGCCTCGAAGCAAAACGCCCCGCTGCCCTCTGAAGACCCAGCTATTTTGGCGATGCCTTTAGCAAATGTGATCGCCGATGCCAAAGCCGAGGGGCAAGAGGTCACCGACGATATACCCAAAATGCCCGCACGCTGGCCTGCGCTTGAAGGCGGCTTAGCGCTTTATACGCTTTTCAAAATGTATCACCGGTTGGTTTATGGCGAGGACGATGTCTACCGCTGCTCCCAATGCCAAACGGCCTTAGGCCCGCGTGAAATTCATGAATTTCATCTAGAGGAGAGTGAGTTCGCCCTTTTAGTGCCCCTTGTCGGACAACCAAAAGAGGCGCCGTCTCTACTCGTATTGCATGAAAGCCAACTTAAGCCGATTGAAAAGCTACTGGAAGAAAGTTTGAGCCTGCTGAATGATTTTTAAGCCTTGAGTACAACAACGTCACTGGCCCCCCACAAGAGCCAGTGACTGCTTAGTAAGTAAGCGTTAGCTTAATGCAATAGTACTATTGATACCGCTTGAAACGTTTTCAGGCTCAAACCAGCGTGCTGTTACCGTTTTGGTTTGCGTCCAGAAGGCGATCGCCTGTTTTCCATTTGGCCCTAAATCGCCGAGCTTTGAAGCGCGTGAGCCAGTGAAGCTGAAATAGGCAACCGGCACCGGGATTGGCACGTTGATACCCACCTGCCCCACGTCTATATCAGTTTCAAAGCGTCGCGCCACCCAGCCAGAATTCGTGAAGATAGACGTGCCGTTGCCGTTAGGATTAGCATTAATAAACGCAATCGCTTCGTCGAGTGTTTCCACGTTGACAACGCAGAGTACCGGCCCAAATATCTCTTCACGATAAATGGTCATCTCCGCAGTCACATCGGTAAATAACGTCGGTCCCACAAAATTGCCCTTCGGATAATCGTGTACCTGGCAGTTACGCCCATCAATCAATAGCGTTGCGCCCTCCTTTTCACCGGTCTCGATAAGACCTAACACCCGCTCCTTGGCGGCAGGCGATACCAGCGGTCCTAAATCGGCATCCTGTTGGGTGCCAGGACCCACTTTCATCTGGCCTGCAGCATCCACAATATCATCAATCCATTGTCGCGCCTCACCGACCAGCACCACGACCGAATTAGCCATGCAGCGCTGGCCTGCGGCACCAAATGCTGAGCCCAGCAGATTGTTGATGGCTTGGCTGCGATTTGCGTCGGGCATAACCACACAGTGGTTCTTCGCCCCCATCATCGCCTGCATACGCTTACCCGCATCTGCCGCCCGCTTGTAAAGCAATGAGCCGACGTGGGTTGAGCCAATAAACGATAGCGCTTTAATCGTTGGGTGATCGACAATCTGGTTGGCAACCTCAGGACCGCCGTGCACCACGTTCAACACCCCAGCTGGCACACCGGCTTCATGGGCGAGCTCAACCAAGCGCATGGTCGAGCTGGGATCCTGCTCAGAAGGCTTCAACACAAAGGTGTTGCCTGCCGCGATGGCCAGCGGAAACATGAAACAGGGCAGCATGATAGGGAAGTTAAAGGCTGTAATACCGGCCCCTACGCCTAGCGGCTGATGTAGCGTATAAACATCGACGTCGCTTGCCGCGTTCTCGGCCACCTCTCCTAGCTGGAGCGAGGTAATCGAGCAGGCGTGTTCGACCACCTCCAGACCTCGCCCTACTTCACCTTTGGCATCTGGCAACGTTTTGCCATGCTCTTCGGTGATTAAGGCGGCTAGCTCATCGGTGTTGTCACGAATCAGTGCCTGCAACGCCAGCATAATACGCATGCGCTTTCCAAGCGGTACCTTGCGCCACTCTCTAAACGCATGATGGGCGCTTGCAATCGCATGCTCTACTTCTTCTGCCGTGCAAAAAGGCACCCGGGCAACCACCTTTTGGGTCGCCGGATTAACCACATCACGCCACTCCTGGCTTTGAGACAGGACGGCTTGACCATCAATGATCATGGGAATTTCGCGAACGGCCATTACGCTTGCTCCTGATTATGATTGTGTTTGTAACAGTGGCAGTCTCTATAGCTGCCCCAGGGCCAAGAACAGGGTATATCAGCAAGTTAACGTAAACATCAACTAACGATTAGAGACAATCCCGATTAGCGATGACAAGACTCCAAAGACAGTGCAAACGCATGTTTAACCCCTTGACCTCCCCTCTCAATAAGGGATGATAATACGGCGCACCCAGGAGATGTCTCTTTGCCTCAGCAATACATGCCCACCGCTATGACGTCTCTCCGGCTTGGCCAAGTGGGCCTCTGGAGCCTGGCGCTATTGCTTTGGTGCGCCGCTCCCCACGAGGTGATGCCGCGGGCTGCTGAGCCAGGTCATCACTCAGCCTTGGAAGACCACACCAAACCGCTGATCGTGCTGGCTAACCCACTTAATCGCCTTAGCCTGGACCATGACAAGCGACGCCAAAACCCGGTAGTAATTCAAAATGATACCGGGGTGGCTCTGCCCGCCCATGAAAGATGGCCTGGTATTGCGCCTGCCGTTTATCACTGCGTATTGAATACCCTTGGCTCATCGAACCCAGGCTTACCAGGCGGCCTTCCTCCCTGCAGAGCACCACCCTACGCTTAACAAATAACGACGGTTAACAGAGGTGCATAACGCCTCTTTGCCACATACATGACACCAGGCATTTATTATTAAAAGGTCTGGCCATATCAAGTTATTTCAGGAATCGTGCGTATGTTTCTGGTGGACCAACTTATTTTACTAGCAGCAATTCTGCTACTGGTCGGCATTATTTCAAGCAAGCTGTCAGCTCGCTTGGGTATGCCGGTACTCGTACTGTTTTTAGGAACCGGTATGCTTGCGGGGGAAGCAGGTATTGGCGGTATCGACTTTAATAATCCTGGTTTGGCACACGCGCTGGGCACGTTGGCACTGGCAATGATTTTGTTCGATGGCGGCTTACAAACGCCCCTCGCCTCAATCCGCCTGGTTTGGAAGCCAGCCTCGCTATTGGCCACGCTCGGCGTTTTGATCACATCAATGGTTACCGGGGTCGCTGCTGCTTATATTCTAAAGCTCCCCCTGTTGGATGGTTTATTACTAGGCGCCATCGTCGGCTCCACCGACGCCGCTGCGGTTTTTTCATTACTGCGTAATGCTGGCATCCATATTAATCAGCGGCTCAAGTCTACGCTTGAAATTGAAAGCGCATCCAACGACCCGATGGCGATTTTCTTAACCATTGGATTACTTGAAGTACTGGTTAACGATATGCCCCTTGGAGTGGGCTTGTTAAAACTCTTTATCCTGCAAATCGGGGTAGGTGGCGCCGTCGGCTTGCTGGTCGGCTGGGCAGCCGTTCAACTTATTAACCGTATTCATCTGGTCACATCGGGGCTTTATCCCGTTCTGGTTGCGGCATGCGGGCTCTTCGCCTTTGGCGTTGCTGCGAACCTTGGAGGCAGTGGCTTCCTGGCGATTTTTATCGCAGGCGTCATGATCGGCAATCGCCCGATTGCCTTTCAGCGCAGCACGTTTTTGTTTCATGACGGATTAGCGTGGATGAGTCAGATCGTCATGTTCGTGGTGCTTGGGCTGCTGATTAATCCTGTTTCCCTACTGGATGTATGGCTGGAAGGCCTAATGATTGCGGCCATATTAATCCTGGTGGCTCGTCCACTCGCCGTCACTCCCATTCTTAAACTGTTCGGTTTTACGAACCGCGAAACCGGGCTGGTTGCCTGGGTAGGCCTGCGTGGATCAGTGCCCATTATTTTGGCTATTTTCCCACTGATTTTCGGCCTGGAAGGCGCTGAACTTATCTTCAACGTGGTGTTCTTCGTGGTATTAATTTCTGCCACTATTCAAGGCACTACGCTGCCTTACTTGGCGCGTAAACTGAAACTTACCGAAGCGCCGCCTGTTGTGCCTGCCGCCAGCCTGGAGATTACCTCATTGGAGGATGTTGACGCCGACATTGTGGAATATCGGCTAGGTGATTTTACCCGTGCAGCCAACCGTCGTTTATCGCAACTCGCACTGCCTGACGGCACAGTGGTGGCCATGATCACCCGTGGCAAAGACGTTATCCCACCGCGTGGGTCCACCCAATTACAGCCAGGCGATCACTTGTTTGTCGTGCTGCGTCCACAGGTTCTGCCGTTTGTTGACTGTATTTTTGCGGAGGGAGCCACGGTCGACCACTACCAACTCCCCAATCAAATATTGCATCTGAAAGGCAACACCAACGTCGACGAAGTATTTAACTCCTATGGCATTACGCTAGACCGTGATATGCACTGCACATTAGACGCGCTTCTGCGTGAGCGATTGACGGACGAACCACGCATAGGTGACTCAATAGCGTTGGAAAACGTGACCCTCTCCGTTCAAGGCGTACTTGATGGGCGCATTACCACGGTAGGTTTGACCATCAGTCAGCCAGAACTCACTGTAGAGCAACACCCCGCCTGATACCCATACGTAAAGGCCACCCGCTATTAACGGGTGGCCTTTTGAAATACTTCAACGTGCTGCAAAAATGTCCTCCAAGAATCGTATTTCAACCAGTTCTGCTGGACCAGCACTGCAGAAACAACTCAGGCAGCTTCGTAGGCAGCTTTAAGCCGGTAAAACTCATCAACAATGGCGGCCATTTCAGCGGCGTCATAATGACAAAGGCCACTGACCACCAGCTTTTTAGAGCCGACACCGATTGCAACGCCCTTCGATTCAATGGAAAACTCAAGCAATGCGTCTGCTCGCTTCCCCTGCACATCAAGCGATGAGCGCGTTAAGGCAAGGCCTGGCGTAAACCCATCCAAACGCTCTAATGAAAACCCCATGCTATCGTAGATAACCAAAGGGCGTTTAGGGTTAAACATTACCCCATGCTTTTCCATTAGCGGTTTTAAATAATGCGGGAAATTTTTGCCTGAGAACGCCACATAGCAACGAGCAAATGCTTCAATAGCAGCGCTATCGTGGGTCGTCTCACCATCACGAACCACCTGTAAATAACATTTTCCACTCTCATCACTTACGTGAAGCTCACCATTTTCTGCTTCACTAAAGAGCAGTGGCGTATCAGCACTTACCATATTGGTGAAGCGAAATTCCATTTGCCGCGACAGCCCGAACTTTACCAGTATTAGCGTAAATAACAGGTCACCAGGCACGCAGAAACGTCGCGCACCCGGATTATGGATCGGGTTGTAATCACCTGCCACGCCTTTAGCGAAACGGCTGGCCTGCTCGGCGGAGACCACTACATACTCTCCGTGTTGCGCGTAAAAATCCTTGAACATGGCGTTTGCTGCCTGCCTAGCGTTGAAATCGAAAACCCATAACTATCCAGCGTCGCGCATAATGCCATAAAACACGCGCCAACAGGAGTCACCTGCCAGGAAGCGAGTATGTCAAACACGAACATTACTAAAAAGCGCTTATCCCGCGTTGTATTGGCTACCTTGATCAGTAGCCTATTTATCATAACGGTTTGGCTGGTAGGCAGCTACTGGTTGCTGAATAGTCAGTGGTTACCGGAAAGAATTTCTCAGTTTGAAGGTATTGAGGTTCGCTGGAGCCAAGGAACTAGCCGCCACCCTGGTCGCTGGAAAGTAGACAACCTTTATCTTGCCCGCGAAGACGATGCGCTACCGATGGCAATTGAGGCCGAGCATGCCACGCTCACACTCTCGTTATGGTCGCTACTGCGCGGCGAGTTACATATCAAGGCATTAGAGGCCGAAGGAATTCGCCGCTTAACGGTGGGTGATATCGCCCTTGAAGCGCAGGGCACGCTTGAGGTGGCTGATACAACCCTTAGCCGTGAAAACCTGGCCATACCCCATGTGAACCTGGCAATCACAGAAGGCCGCTTGATACGCCCAAGTGACCAAGCCACACTGGTTAACGCCATAGCCCTTGAAGCCACCGCAACGCTTGATGAGATCACGCCCACGGACCCGGCCACGGGTGCACTTAACCCTGAACTGCTAGCGGCACTTTCCGCAACACTTGATATTAAGGCGCAGGCAGATGCCTGGAATGTATTCATGCCCTATCTGGAGACCATTCCCTGGCTTTTCCTGGACGGCCGCGGCGCACTGGAGGGCCATGTTGAACTTGCCTCTGGCACACTTAAACCAGGCAGCCTGCTTACTTTGAAGGCACCTGAATTACGTTTAACGCTGGATGAGCGAACGCTTTTAGAGCGCGATCAACCAACGATCTGGAGAGAGGCAGATGCACCACCCCCACGCCACACAGCGACCGGTAGAGGAAGCGTCCAGCTACGCGTAGCCGATCACCAGATTGATTTTGAGACTCGCCTGCAGGATGTCACGCTGGCAGATACACAGCCCTATGCGGTAAATACCGCCTTAAGCCTTAAAAGCGATATGGCCAACCAGCGCTTGGACCAACTAACACCACCCACGGATGCTGAACTGGCGCTTGAAGGCACCATTACCCGACTGGACATGATGGACCGCTACCTCGCCAATACGCTGGAGGGCCAGGGCATTCGCTTATCCGGCAATGGCCGTTTAGAAGCCAGGGTTAGCGTTCGCGACACTCACGCCCATAGCGCCCATTTGCGGGTCGAGGCAGACACAATCGCGATCAACGCACTGGATATGACGGCTCAAGGGCAAGGCACACTTAACGCTGAGCTAAAGGACGCCTCGATGGTTGACGCGACACTTGGTTTCTCCCAGGCAACGCTTTCCCACGCCAACCAAACACTGCTTAACGACGCGACGCTTGACCTGGTAGCACAAAGTCCTATCGAACCTGTATTAGCCCGCAGTCACGCCACCGCGACACTTCACTGGCGGGACGCCCGCATGGCCAGTATTAGCGCCCTGCAACCCTATATTGCCACTTACCTGCCGGCCCCGGCTCCGTTTAGCCTGGTCAGCGGCCAAGCGCAAAGTAATGGAACGCTCCATATTACCCCTGAACAGCTTAGCGGAGCGCTTACCTTAACCGGCGATTCGCTCACTACCCGCTGGCAGCGTGATGAGCAGAGCACCCTGCTCACCAGCGATATGCAGCTTTCACTGCAACTACGCGAGGCAGCTACCGATGGCGCAAGCGTTGATATCAGTGGTAGCCGTTTACGCTGGCAGGTCGCTGATGACACGCAGCCCGAAGAGCGTCTGGAAAGTATTTTAGTGATTCGCGAAGGCCTCTTCCAACGGCGTGGAGAGACTCCCAGTGGGCAGTTTCAGCTAGAGGGCAGCGTGCAGCGCTTGAGTTTTCTGAACGCCTTTTTACCCACAGATCACGGTGTTTCGTTGTCTGGCAACGGGCAGCTGTTCGCCCAAGGCTCTTTTAGCGGTAAGCGCCTGTTGGCACCTACTCGGCTGCGTATAGATGCCAACCAGCTTGAAGTCGCTTTTTTAGACTACCAGGCCAGCGGGCGCGGCGAGCTAATCGCGCAAATCGACAGCCCCGAACAGGCGCAGCTTTCTCTAGGCATTCCGCGCTTTGTGCTACAGCGTAACGATGATGACAGGCCTCATGTAGAGGGGCGTCACTTTGCCTTAACCACCCAGACAGACCAGCTCAGCAAAGTGTTCATATCGCCAGAAGCAGAATACTTTGTTACCCGAATAGCCCTGCCGATTATCGAAGTGCCGGACTTTACTCGCTATAACCGCTACCTGCCTGAAGATGCAGGCCTGCGCCTGCTTGGCGGCCAGGCAAGCCTGGGCAGCGAGTGGCTACTGGAGGGATTGAATGCCCAAGGCAACATGACCCTGCGTGCGTTTGGCGCCGACCTCGCCCTTCTCGATCAGCGGCTACGTGGCGATATCGAACTCTACTTAAAACTTACTGAAGGCGATTTACAGGCACGTCGTTTTACGGCTAATGACTCATTTCTGCGTTTGGAAAATGTGTTCCGCATAAGCGAGCGCGGGGCGCAGGACGCAGGCTGGTGGGTGCAGCTCTCCATGGATGACGCGCAACTTACCTGGGATGACCCCATTCGCCTATCCACACAGCTGCATCTGGCCATGCGCGACACCGGCTTGGTCGCAAGACTATTTTTAGCCCGTGCCCGAGAAAGCGACTGGCTCGGCAGGCTACTCAACGTGCACAATGTTAATGGCACTGCTGAACTGGCCATTAATGGCGAACGCATCCAACTGAGCAACCTAGTGCTTACCGGCGGCCCACTACTGCTGCTTTCCGATGTTACGCTTGAAGAGCAGAGCGCCAATGGCGCGCTCTATGCCCGCCTTGGCGCACTTGGCATAGGCGTAGAGCTTGTTAACAGCGAACCCAGGCTACACGTACTGCAACCCAGGCGCTGGTTTGACCGCTGGCGGCAGGCGGTTCGCTACCCTCGTCCTGATTAGCGCTGTTTGCGCTGGCGCCGAATCATCCTGACCCGCTCTTTGGCTTTAGCCGGCGTCGAAAGCGGCGCTGCTGAATCCGTCTCTTTTGGCGGCAAAGTGACCCAAGCAAACACCGGCAACGCCAAGTGCCAGCGAATCGCGGCTAACCTCAGGCCCAGCGTAATCGCCAAGGCCATGGCGATACTAACGCTCAGCGGCGTATTCAAGGTTTTCAGCACGACATATACAGTGCCGCCAACCATGGCAGCGGTAGCATAGATCTCTTCGCGCAGCACCATCGGTACGCGCTGGGCCAGCATGTCGCGGATCATTCCTCCGGCGACACCGGTCATCATGCCCATCAATACCGCCACTACACCGGAGGTTCCCAGCAACAGCGCTTTATGGGTGCCGATGACCGTAAACAAGGCAAGGCCAAAGGCATCCGCAATAGGCAAAAATCTTCGCGACAAGCGATGAATATAGTGGAAACCCACCAGCGAAACGCCCACCGTTGCCAGAATAACCCATAAGTAAGTGGGATCAGCGACCCAAAAGACAGGCCGCAAGCCCAGCACTAAATCACGCAGTGTACCGCCACCAATACCGGTCACAGCGGCCAACACCAGCATGCCAAACGGGTCCATTTTTGACCGGCATGCGAGAATAACGCCCGATAGCGCAAAAACAATCACACCCATCATGTCCAACCAATACACCACACCCGTCACGTGATTCCCCTTTGTGCGCTATGTTTCTTAAAGCGGTTTCTTAAAGCAGGCAGAATATCACTAATGCGTTTTTCGTCTATCGCTTACTGATGCGCGAATTAAACAGACTTAATGCAGTGGCTTAAGGTAGGCTGACGATAACTTTAAAAGGAGGCTCTATGGATTGGAATCCTGCCTATACGTGGTTAGTGCTGGCGCTACTTCTCAGCTTGGGGGAGTTAACGTCAGGCGCCATGGTGCTACTGGCGCTTGGCATAGCCGCGGCCCTTACCTCGGCCGTTACCGCGTTGGGGGTATCGCTACCCTGGCAGCTTTTAAGCATGGGTATCTTTACCGGTGTTCTGGTGCCAATAGGTATCTGGGTGATCCGTCCGTGTTTTTCGCCCCGAGGCGTTGCCTATGGCACCACCGGCACGGGCGTGGAAAAGGGCAACTATTACGACACGCTGCGGCGCGACTTTGACGATGCCACGGGTATCAAAATTAACGGCGACTTTTACCGCTTGCGTGTTATGGACACGGGTGCCACAGAACTTCCCCCCGGTACGTCCGTTATCTTTCAGCGCTTTGAAGGTACCACAGCGCTGGTTGTCCTCCCCTCGTCAGCCCCTGACCCTTTGCAAGACAATACCACCCTACGCAAGGAGCCTTAATAATGGATTTACCTATTAGCCCCGGTTTATTAATAAGCCTGATTATTGTCGTTATCGGCATTGTGATTATTTCCAAAGGACTGGTGATTGTACGTCAGTCGGAAGTAATGGTAGTTGAGCGCCTCGGCTCATTTAATCGTGTGCTCGAAAGCGGCATCAATATTATTGTCCCGTTTATTGAGCAGCCCCGCGCAATCACCATGCTGCGCTATCGCAAAACGGGCGAAGAGTACCAGGCGATTACCACTGATGAGGTTCGTATTGATCGGCGCGAAACGGTGATGGATTTCCCCGGCCAGCCGGTAGTGACCACCGATAACGTGACCGTGCGTATCAATGGCGCGCTTTATTATCAAATCATCGACCCCAAGCGGGCGGTTTATGAAGTCGTCAACATGAGCCAAGCGGTGGAAGTACTGGCGAAAACCACGCTGCGCTCGGTGGTCGGCAAAATGGAACTGGACAAGCTGTTTGAATCTCGCGCAGAAGTGAATAACGAAATTCAGGCCGCCATGGAAGAGCCCGCGTCCAAGTGGGGCATCAAGATATCTCGGGTAGAAGTACAGGACATCGCCATGCCCGAAGAAGTAGAAACCGCCATGCGCCTGCAAATGGCCGCCGAACGTAAACGCCGCGCTACCGTGACCGAAGCAGAAGGTGAAAAATCTGCGGCTATCGCCATGGCCCAAGGGCAGCGTGAATCATCCATTCTCAACGCCCAAGGTGATAAAGAGTCAGCCATTCTGCGCGCTCAGGGCGAGCAGGAGTCCATCAAGCTGGTATTGAACGCCATTGGCGACAGCGAGGAAAACAAACGCACCGTGGTGGGTTATTTACTCGGCCAGAGCTATATCAAGGGCTTGCCCAACATGGCGAAAAACGGCGAGCGCGTCTTTGTGCCTTATGAATCCTCTGCACTGCTGGGTTCCATGGGCATGTTCCGCGAACTGGCAGGCTCACCTGAGGATGCTGTAGGAGAACATCTAAAACACCGCACCGGCAGTACTAACCCATCCAACAGCTTTCGCAGCGGCGTGGTAGGCGGAGGTATTAGCAGTTAATAACCCTAGGCTGATAACAACCATTAAAAAAGACCAAGCCAAGTCGGGTAACAATAAACCCGACTTTTTTTGTAGCCAACATGACATAAAGTTGCTTTAATTTACGCAATAATAAAACTTTGATACGCACCTTTTTATACAGCCCGCAGGATGACAAACTTTATTTCACCACAAAAGAATGAGGTTTATCAGCCGGTTTTTAAGTTAACAGGGACCTTCTCCCCCTGCCAAGCCGAGCATCATCAGCCGCTTTCACTATGTATACACTGGCTGGCCGAGCGGGTTTTAGCACCACTTCATTGGCTTATCATCAGTGATAATGCGTTTAACAGCCGCATAACAGCGACCAGGACAGAATTTTGTTGCCGCTTGGGGATGGCAAATATAAGGCTATTCTGTGGAGCATTACACTTTGCGTGTGGGTGCTGTATTCGGGTGTTTTACAGGCTGATTCAGCCCCCCAACCTCTCCATAGCTGGGAGTACCACTGGGGAGACCTCCCTGCGGAGACTCAAAGCACTCTTTCCCAGCCGCCCGATACATCACTCACCTGGAATCCAATCAGCTTTCCTGCCAATCCACCGGAAAGAAACGGTCAGGAACAGGTATGGTTCCGTGGTGTATTGCCAGACGGTAACTGGAATGACCCCGTGCTCTACATCACCAGTATTGACCTGATTGGCCAGATCTATCTGGATGATGCACTGATCTACCAATACGGCGAATTCGATGCCCAAGGGCGGGGAGATTTTGCAGGCTGGCCGTGGCACATGGTTGAACTGCCTGAGAATTTTTCCGGCAAACCGATCAATATCCGAGTATTTTCCTACTACACCAATATCGGCCTGTGGGGCGAAGTAAAGGTCATGGAGCGCCTTGAGGTATTGGAAAGTATCATCCACATGTCCGTCCAAGACCTTGCAGTCAGTGCCCTGGTATTCGTTTTAGCGTTTATAGCGACTATATTCGCCGTAATTGGCCCTGAAAGGCGCGGCTTTTCAGCTATTGCTCTGTTTGCCTATGCCTCTGGGCTAATGTTGCTGGCTGAAGCGCCAGCTCGCCAGTTGATGGTTGATAATGCCTTGGCTTGGGATACATTGCGCGCGGGCAGTTATTACACGCTACCCATTGCTCTTGGGCTACTACTAAGCCATTGGTTTAACGGAAAAACAAAGCGCTGGCTGACAAGCATTTGGGCGTTACACTTAGCCTATCTCGCCATAGCGATCAGCCTGGTTCAATTAGGGCTTGTTAGTCTTTCTCTTACTTTTCCCGTATTTGATGCATTACTCACCGTCACGCTACCTACCATGCTAATACTCGCCCTGTTTAGGTTCCGAGAACTAAGTACTGAACAGCGATTATTAGCACTTTGCTTCACTTTTTTCATACCACTCTTATTGACCGACATGCTGGTAGCCCACGGATTTATTGCCTGGCGCACCATACCATTAAGCTACGGCACGCTGATCTTTTCACTGGCTAACGCGGCGATCTTTCTTTGGCACTACCGCCATACTCAGCAGCAGATGTCACTTGCGAATGAAACCCTGGAGTATCAAGTGGCATCAAGGACCAAGAAGCTTGGCCGCCTCGTTCAGGAGCTAGAAAACCTCTCTTTTAAAGACCCTCTCACTAACCTATATAACCGACGTCATTTTGATAGAGTATTCGAGCATGAATGCCTCCGCGCGCAGCAAAACGCCAGCCAACTATCGTTACTCATGCTGGATATTGATCACTTTAAGCGGATCAACGATCACTTTGGCCATGATGCAGGCGATAGCGTGCTGGTGGAAATGGCAGAACTGCTAAAGCATCACTTTCGTGGCCTTGATATCGTTTGTCGGTTTGGAGGCGAAGAGTTCATTGCTCTACTACCTGGGACGTCAGTTCATGCTGCCGAGTCTCGTGCTAACGCGCTATTGACACTGGCATCAGAACTCTCTCTAACATACCAGGAAGTGCCACTAACAAAAGTAACGCTTTCTTGCGGAGTAGCGACCTATCCAGATCATACCCAAGACCCATTCAAACTGCTAAAAATGGCTGATGAGATGCTATATCAAGCTAAAAACGGCGGCCGCAATCGCTGCATTGTGTGGCCTGAAGCGTCTAAAGCGCACGATTTTATGCTGGGGCAGTCGTAGCCCAGCATAAAGTCGCGCCTCTCGCTGTCCAGCGATAAGCTGATTGTCAAAAGGCAATCAGCAAACACGGCATACTAGAGGTTGATATAACCTGAGACGCTACGGCGCTGCCTTTTTCCCAAGCCGGGTTAAACCACGCGGCGCCGCAATGCGAAAAAAACGCTCCACGACATCCGCTTGTGTGGCCGGAGTCACTAACGACACCCCCACAAATATCGGCAAATTGATGATTAGCCCCCAGAATCCCGCGTGGATGCCCAGCGGGTGTGGCCATAGCGTAGTAAATGCCACGGTAACCAAAAACCCTGCCACAATGCCTGCCATAACACCCAAGCGTGACGCGCGTGGCCAGAAGAACATGCCGATAAAAGCAGGCAAGACTTGCGATGCAAACCCCAGCCCTACCAGCAAAATCATCACCAGACTGCCCGGTTCAGCAATCGCTAGCGGTGCAATCACCAAGGCCATAATGGGTAAGATCATAAGTCTGGCAAGTCGGCCAGTAGTAGCATTTGAAAGCTTTAACAGCGGTTGCAGTACATCCTTACTTAATGACAGCGACACCGAATGAATAAACGGCTCGCTTGATGACATGGAAGCCGCCAGGGTGCCCGCCCCCAGTAGCCCTACCAGCACGACGGGCAAATGCTGCATGGCGTATTCAAGGGCTACCGTGTCTGCTCGGGCCAGGTCAGGTAGCGAGTAAATACCGATAAAGCCCACAATCACCATGGGTAAAATCACCACATAGTACGTTGGCAGCCAGGTAGCGCTGCGCCGGATAGTGCGTGCGGAAGACGCACTCATCCACTGGGTCCATACTGGGGGCATAAACGAGAACATCGAGACAATAATCGAGGTGGTCCAGAAGCTAAAGCTCATATCCCCGCTGGCCCCTGGCAGGGTTAAAAACGCCGCATGCTCAGACTGAATACGCTCAAATACCGCTGAAAAGCTTAAACCGCCGGTGGCGCTATGCACCGCCCACAGTCCTACAGTCCAGGCAACGACCAACATTAATACGCCCTGAAAGGCGTTGGTCCGCCCAATCGCCCGCTGACCACTGGCGTATAAATAGACAGCAATAGAGGCAAGCACCAGTACAACGCCTAGCCAGACAGGTATGATACCGCCGCTCATCACAAACAGAATATAGGCCGAACCAACCGTTTGAAGCACCGCATAAGCAATTGAGCCAACCGCCATTACCAGCGATGCCAGCGCCCCCAAGGCAGGGCTTTGATAACGGTCAGCAATCGCGCTTGCCTGAGTAACGTGGCCAAATTCAGCGCCAAACTGCCATACCTTGGGGCCAAAGTACCAGGCGATCAGGGCCAGATATGCCAAATAGATAGCGACGTAAAAGACCGCGACCCCTTTCGAATAAGCCCAGCCCGGTGCGCCCATAAAGGTATAAGCACTGACGCTCCCTGCGGCAATCAGCAGATACAGCGTGACCGGCCCCATGCTACGCCCGGCAACCCCCCACTCTTCCAAGCTGTTCATATTGGCACGGCTGGCCTGCCCACCGCGGGCGCGTAAGCCAATCATCATGGCAATGGCCACATAGATAAGCGTAATCAGCAGAGGCCAGAGGCTATTCATGGTTATCTCGCTCTACGATACGGTTGCCTATCAGCATGACCACCACGCAAGAAAAAATAACCAGATAGCTCCATACCACTATTAAGGGCAGGCCTAGCACTAACGTTGCCCGGTTTACCCAACCAATCATCGGCCACGTTCCCATAGCGATGAGTGTTAAAAACGCAATTAATAAACCCCAACCCGCACGCGAGGTGGGCAGTACCAGCAAACGCCGCATGGTGATTCCCTAAAATTTTGTTAGCCGTCGTACCACTGGCCTACCTATTTTCATGTTGTGTGATCGGCAAATCGTCGGCCGACCAACGGCTTATCGTTAGGTATGTCAAAGCGGCAGCGTGCGACGGTATCGAAGTAGTACACTCCGCGTCCACTGCGTCATCAACGTCTTTACTCCGTTAAGAGGCGTCGCATGAGCATCACGGTTTCGCCTCGGTATTCAAGCGTTTCTATTGCTTGCCAACCTAGCCGCTGATAAAGCGACTGCTGATCAGGGGTATAGAGATAACATTGGTGAATACCGCTATTGCGTACTTCTGCTTCCACGCGCTGCACCAGCGCGGAAGCAATACCCTGCCCGCGCCACTCAGGCGCTACGAAAACAGAGGCCAGCCACGGCGTTAATTCACGCCGAATGCTCATATCATCGTCAATTAAACAGGCAGTGCCGACAGGTACGTCGCCTTGCAAAGCAATAAATACGGAGGGCACACCCGAGGTACCGCACTCAGACATCGTGTCATCAATGGCTTCTTCTAGCGTTAGCCCTGGGTATAAATTCCCCCACGCTTCAAACGTCCAACGCACTACGGTGGGAAGATGAGGACTATCTGTGCCAAGTCGCTGAATAGTGGTGTCCCGCATCACTATTTACCTTATTTTGCTGAAATTAATACCGTCACGGCAATCCTGTAGCCCGCCCCGCACCATCATGCAAAAGCTCGCACCTGCGGCGATTAGCGTGACGAATTGCGCAGCAGCGCATCAAGAGGACCCTTCTCAAGTGGCTGCCCCCAGCTATCGCCATGTACCAACTCACTTAACGGTAGCCTGGAGCGCCAGCCTTTGGCTTCAAGTTCCGGCTGATCTAGAAACTCGCTGACATAGCCAATGCATAGATAGGCCACGGGATATACGTGATCAGGCAGGTTCAAGGCGTCACTTAACTGCGCCTGATCAAGAATACTTACCCAGCCAACGCCAACCCCTTCGGCTCGCGCGGCCAACCACAGGTTTTGTACCGCCAGGCACGTGCTGAACAAGTCAGTTTCGACAATACTGTTGCGGCCTAGCACGTGTGGGCCACCCCGGCTGCGGTCGCAGGTGATACATAGATTCAGCGGGCTTTCGACAATCCCTTGAAGCTTGAGGCTACGGTAAAGGTCGCTCCGCTCATCTTCAAAACGCTCAGCAGCTTTCTGATTTTCCTGCTCAAATAACGCAAGGATAGACGCCCTGACTTCGCCACCTTCAATGACAATAAAATCCCAGGGCTGCATGAACCCTACCGAAGGCGCATGGTGGGCAGCCTGCAATAGACGCGCCAGCACGTCAGCGGGAATCGGGTCAGGAAGAAACTGCGAGCGCACATCACGACGCTCATAAATGGCACGATAAAGCCCGTGGCGTTCACTCTCTGAAAAGCAGGCATCTGAAGCGGTCACGGGATTAAACTCCTGTTCCATGATCGTTTATGCGTGGGAGGCGGGTTTGACCATATCAATATGCGGTATGCCATCTTCATCGTAAGGCTCACTGATTCGCTTGAACCCAAACGACTCATAGAAAACGTTCAAATAGACTTGTGCGCCGATCTTAATGCCCAGACCAGGATAGGTTTGCTCGGTAAAACGAACCGCCTCGCCCATAAGCGCCCGGCCATATTGATGACCCCGGAAAGCCTTGAGTGTCATCACTCGGCCAATGGAGGGCTCGGCGAATTTATCACCCGGCCCCACTACTCGGATATACGCCGCGAGCTGACCATCAACCGTGGCGGAAAGATGCCAAGCAAGCGGGTCCAGCTCATCAATTTCCTGATAGGCACACCGCTGTTCCACCACAAACACCGCTTCACGTGCCTTTACGATGTTATAAAAATCGTGCGTGTTTAATTCGTCCAGTCTCGACCAGCTAAAACGTAAAGACATCGCGGTGTAATCTCCATCGGGCATTAAGACTTCAAACGGTATAAAACGCCGATTATACATGGTCCGACATACGGCCATCTCGCCAAATAGTCACTAAACCTCTGCAGCCAACACAGCCTGCGACAAAGATATCTCACAGAATGCCCACGTTCACGCCTCACTGCTTCTCAACACTGTTCAAAAACTGCTTAAGTAGCGCATCAAGCTGCGCCCTCTGCTCGTCGCTCAAACCACTAACCAGCTCTGCTTGGGTCTCTACGTGGGCAACAATGGCCTCATCGATTAGCGCAAACCCTTTCTCAGATAGCGAAATCAGAAAGCCTCGTCCGTCGGCGGGGTTTTTGACACGCTCAATCAATCCCGCTTTTTCCAGCTGCTGAAGGCGGTGCGTCATAGTGCCGGACGTCACCATGGTGGAGGCCATTAAGTCGCTGGGAGAAAGCGCGTAAGGCGGGCCTTCACGGCGCAGCGTGGCCAGTACATCAAAGCTTGAGTCGTTAAGGCCATACACCGCCCACGTCTGCTCCATGCGCCGCATCAAGCTCTGATTCAGTCGTTTGAGTCGGCCCAGCGTGCCCATTGGGGCCACGTTCAGGTCGGGGCGCTGTTGCTGCCACTGTGTGAGTATTTTATCGACATGATCCATGGCGTTCATGCTTACCGCCTTTTAGCTTGACGTCAAGATAAAAAACCATATATCTTGATATCAAGATATTTTGAGAATCATTTTACAGAGCAACCACAAGAGCCACTCTATGCAACCATCCAAGGCAAGATCAGGGGCACTTCCCAAACAGAAGCGACTTGCCGCATTTATCTATCTTGTGGCAGGTGGCGCGCTGCTAGGACTTTCGACCAATGTGGCCAAACTGGCCGGTGATGTGCAGCTGTCGCCACTCGCCTTTCTATTTTGGTCGATTACTGGCGCGGCCTTGATTCTGTTGGTGGTGGCAGCGCTGCGCAGCAATTTGCCACCTGTCACGGGCCGCACACTTGAGTACTACCTTGTTTCGGCCCTTGTGGGCGTTGCGGGTTCTAACCTGATTTTCTTCTCGGCTATTCCACATATCGGCGCTGGCTTTGTCGCCTTGGTGATTACGTTGCCGCCGCTGCTCACCTATGTCGGCGCGCTGATAGTAAGGCTGGAACGCTTTCAGATGATGCGTGCGATGGGCGTTATGTCTGCGCTTGCTGGCGCCATCACCCTAGCGGCTCACAAGCTTTCCGCGCCTGATGCCGACTATGCCTGGATTTTTCTAGCGTTGGCAGGGCCGGTACTACTGGCTATCGGCAATCTTTACCGAACGTTGCGCTGGCCAGCGGGTGTCTCAGGCGATGCCCTCGCTCCCGGAATGTTAATCGCCGCGGCGGCTCTTCTGTTCAGCGTCGGCCTGCTGCCTGGTTTTTCGCTTGGTATTCCAAGCGGGCAACGTCTACCACTTCTACTAATTGCCCTTCAATCAATGGTATTTGCAGGCCAGTTTTTACTGCTATTTCTGCTTCAAAAAACCGGCGGGCCAGTGCTTCTCAGCCTGTTGGGTTCCGTCGGCGCCGTGGTTGGCGTACCGGTGGCGATAGTGATACAGGGCGAAGCCGCCCCTGAGGGCTTACTCCCCGGTGCCCTACTGATAGGCGCCGGTATCGCCCTACTTAATGTCGGCAAAGCCAAGCAAATTTCCTAAATAAACAAAGGCATATCTGGCAGGCATCACTTAAACAATACGCCGTTCCATGTAGTGAGTATTGCCTTCCGTTTTACGAATGTGAAAGCCTATGCGTTCGTAGAGCGCGACGGCAGGATTAATGCAGAACACCCGAAGGCGCAGCGTATCGATACTCGATTGCCGCGCCCTGTGTACCATATGATGGATGGCTGCCGTACCAAAACCCTGACGCTGCCACTGCGGCGCGATTTGCAGCTCGCGAATATAGCAAGCCTCGGTAGCCTGGTTGATACACAGTAGGCCCACCGGGTGCGTGTTAATGACCAACTGATAGCTTTCCAGGGTGCGCCACTCACTTTCAAACAAAGCGCTGTCCCAGTGCATATCCAACTGCTCATAGTAGCCGGACATATTCTGGCGGATCAGTTGCTCTGCAAAATCCTTATCGTTAGTCGGCACAATCAGTGGCGTCATATTTACTCCTGGCGCCCTTTCGCACTCGTTGAGAAAGCACCTTAATTGGCCTATGAGCGCTGAGACTTGAGCCCAAGCAACAGGGCTGCGCCAATTAGGCCAGCTCCTGCAAATCGCTCAACCCATATCTGTTTTCTGCCGCTTAATTTCGCTGCTATCCAGTTCCCGCCCTTACCGTAGGCGCTGAGAAACAGACCATCAATCACGATATAAGAAAAGCCCAGCACGAGAATTTGCGGAAGCAAGCTATGGGTAGAACTCAAAAATTGTGGAAAGAGAGCAGCAAAGAACACAACTGCTTTGGGGTTAGCGGCTGATGTGATGAACCCACGCGCCCAGAGTGCTTTCAGCGATGCCCTACGGGCAGGCGCGGCTACGCCATGCGTTTTGAACGATCGGATAATCTGACGCATGCCTAGCCAAATCAGATAGCCCACGCCGAGCCATTTGACAACGGAGAACCCATACTTGGAAGCATGTAAAGCCGCTGCCAACCCAAGCCCTGCCAAGATAATTTGAAAGGTATTGGCGGTTAAATCGCCGGCGGCCGTGGCAAGCGACCTTTGGAATCCATTCGACGCACTGACAGAAAGCATGAGCAAATGACTCGGCCCCGGTGTACTCATGAACAGCAGCACCGTACCGACATATAGAGCCCATGTTTCAACTGTCATTTTGAGTCCCTACTGGTTAGGTTATTATCTCGTGCTGAAACATCCGATATACGCATTTTTCTTTTACAAAACTATGCACATCACGTCAGTGCCACCCAACACTATTATGTGAGCGTAGCCACTACAAACCTTGTCGAGCCCTTTTTATAGTAGACTCAACCGCTGACAGCGCTTGAGGACTATTCTTCCAACACGTAGACCTAAGCATCGAAGCGACCATTTCGGCTATTTCTTTTGGTTCGTAATTCGCCAACTCCGAAAACGAACCGATACCTATTTCCTCAAAGCGCTTAACTACCATAGGCCCAACACCCTTCACCTTCAGTAGCGCAGCTTTTTCTGCTTCACTGAATGCCATATTTATTGGAACTCCCCAAGCCACATAACGCCTGATTTTAGCTCAAAGCTGATTTCTTCTATCCCAACTGAAACGGGTAAACCGACCCTATTTGCAGAAGCTGCGTTAGCTCATCCAGTGCGCTGAGCGACTCTTCTGCCAACTGCGGATCGGCGAGGTCGCCAGGTACCAAGCGATCCCGGTAGTGGCGATTGACCCAAGCAGTAAGGTCTGCGTAAAGATCATTGGTGAGCAATACGCGGCCGGTCAGTGCTGCGCGCTCGGCTTCTGAAAGAGCAACGCGCAGGCGCAGGCAGGCGGGGCCGCCGCCGTTGCGCATGCTTTGCTTGACGTCTTTCACCACCACGTCACTGATGGGGTTATTGCCTGCCAGCAGGTAGTCTTGAACGGTGCGCCAGACGGCTTCGCGCTCCTGGCATTCGCTGGGCACGACCAGCGTCATGGTGCCATCGGGATTGGAAAGCAGCTGCGAGTTAAATAGGTACGACGCCACTGCATCTTCCAGGCTCACTGCTTCAATGGGCACACGAACAGGAATCAAGGGCGTCGTCATTTTACGGCGCAGTTCATCGAGCGTCCCCTCTTCATCCAAAAAGGCCATTTCGTGATACAGCAGCACGGGACCGTTGCCCACGGCGATGACGTCGTTATGAAATACGCCCGCATCAATAGCGTCCGGATGCTGCTGAGCAAATACCGTTTGCGACGCAACAAGCCCATGCTGGCGGGCTACTGCCTGGCTGGCTTCCAGCGTTTGGCGGGCGGGATAGCGAGCAGGTTCGCGCTCGCCGCTACGCACGTCACCAAACGCTTGGCGGCCATATACAAACAGATGAACGCCCGGCTCACCGTATTCACCACACAGGCGAGTATGATTGGCAGCACCTTCATCGGAAAACGCAGGCGTGGCGGGCAGCGCTGGGTGGTGGGCGAAGTGCTGTTCGCTGTGAAAAATGGCCTGCAGCACGCGGCCCGTGGTTTGCGGTTCAAGAAAGCGATGAAAGCTTGATTGCAGGTTGGCCGGGGTAAAGTGAACCCGGCGGTCCGGCGCATCGATGCTGGGGGTAACGGTACCGGCGTTAGCCGTCCACATGCTCGAAGCGGAACATACAGCCCGCAACAGTTGCGGGGCCTCTGTGGCGGCGCGGGCGAGCAACTCGTGGTTGTTTCCACTAAATCCTAAATCGCGCAGCGCGCCGATATCCGGGCGCTGCTGAGGTGGCAGAACGCCTTGGGCGTAGCCTGCCTCCATCAAGGATTTCATTTTTAAAAGCCCTTGTAGCACCCCCTCTTTAGGATTGGACTCAAGGCCGCCGTGGCTCATGGAAGCCACATTGCCTACGGCGAGCCCTGAGTAGTTATGCGTCGGGCCTACCAGCCCGTCGAAATTGACTTCCCTAACGTTACTGATCACAGATGTGCTCACAGACTAACTCCCGGCGGCAGAGTATCGGGCATCTCCAATGCCTCAGCTTCCATGGAAGCCACCGGATAGGCGCAGTAGTCCGCCGCATAGTACGCGCTGGGACGGTGGTTGCCGCTATCGCCGACGCCACCGAACGGCGCATCACCCGAAGCCCCAGTGGTCTGGCGGTTCCAGTTCACAATCCCCGCACGGATACGCAGCAGAAAATCGTCCCAGTCGGCCTTTTCACCGCCAATCAAACCTGCGGACAAGCCATAGCGCGTGTTATTGGCAAGCATCAGCGCCTCATCCCAATCACAGTAACGGTGCACCTTCAATAACGGGCCAAAGTACTCCTCGTCAGGCACTTCCAGGCCCGTCACATCGATTAATGCAGGCGTGAGCAGGCTGGTATTTTCTTTAACACGCTGCATACGGTTAATCACCGTGCCACCCAACGCCTCCAGCGCATCCTGTGCTTTTAGCAGGCCTTCAGCCGCCACCACACTGACCAGGCCGCCGTAAAATGGTGTGGGCGACTCATCAAACTGCCCAGCCACGTGAAGCCTGGCAATCGCTTCGGAAAGCGCGTCAATTAGCCGGTCGCCAACCTCGCCCTGGGGTACGATCAAGCGCCGGGCGCAGGTGCAGCGCTGGCCACCGGACAGAAAGGCGGATTGCAAAATGGCCAGCACGGCGGCGCGCTCATCATCCACGTCTTTCACCACCAGCGGATTATTGCCCCCAAGCTCCAGCGCGAGGATTTTATCCAGTTGCCCGGCAAACTGCTGTTGCAGCATGCCGCCAACCTGTGCACTGCCGGTAAACAGCAGGCCATCGATCCCTGGGTGCACAGAGAGCGCCTGCCCCACCGGCACACCGCCTTGAACAAGATTGATCACACCATCAGGCAGCCCGGCTTCTCGCCAGCACTGCAGCGTCAAGTCCGCGGTTAGCGGTGTCTGATCGCTCGGTTTGAAGACGGCGGTGTTGCCTGCCAAGAGAGCCGGCACCATGTGGCCGTTAGGCAAGTGGCCTGGGAAGTTATAGGGGCCAAACACCGCCATCACCCCGTGTGGGCGGTGGCGCAGCACGGCTTTGGCACTGCCTACAGCTTTTTCACGCTCGCCGGTGCGCTCCTTGTACGCCTTGAGTGAGAGCGCTATTTTCCCCACCATAGCACCCGCTTCCGTACGCGCTTCCCAAAGTGGCTTGCCGGTTTCAGAGGCAATGGCGACAGCCAGCGCTTCACTGCGTGATTTAAGTACCTCAGCAAAACGCTCGACCAGCGCTTGGCGTTCGCCAAATGGCGTTTTTGCCCATTCGGGAAACGCTTTACGCGCAGCGGCTACCGCTTCTGCAACCTGAGAATCACTGGCCGATGCCCCTTGCCAGAGTAGCCCGCCTGAGACGGGGTCAAACTTACTAAACGATGCTGCAGCGCCCTCCACCCAGGCGCCGTTGATAAGCTGCTGTTGTTGGGCGTGCATCATGTTCTCCTACCTGTTCAGGTTTCCAGAAGCCGCACGGCATCACCTGTGGTAACCCCTAGGCGCTCGGCTTCTGTGTGGCTTAAAACAATCGTATCGCGGGTGGGTGCACGGCCTATCCACGCGGCGGTAAAGGCCTGCATGGTGGTGGTCGCGGCCAACCAGCGGCTAACGCTCTCATCAGGTGCCTTGGTCGATACTTCAACGTGATATAGCTGCGAATTGCGCACAGCCCGCACATCGTCTATATAGGCTTCAACCGTCGGGCCACCGTCAAAAATATCGATATAGCCTTCCCAGCGCAGCCCCTCTTTTTTGAGCATTTCAAGCGCAGGCCGGGTATGGCGATGCACTTGGCCAATACACGCGCGCGCCTCTTCGGCCATAAAGGTGGTGTAAATGGGAAAACGCGGCATCAATTCACCGATAAAGCTTTTCTGCCCAAGACCGGTCAAGCGGTCGGCTTCGCTGAAATCCATGGGAAAAAAGTGTTTTCCAAGGCTCTCCCAGAAGGGACTGCGGTTCTGCTCATCGAACACGCCGCGCATTTCTGCGAGCACTTTCTCAGGAAAACGATCACGAAACTGCGCAATAAACAGCCAGCGTGCCTTGGAGAGTAGTGCACCGTTGCGCAGATGCTTATTGGCCTCGCCGCGATATTCCGGGCGCAAAAAAAGTGAGCATACTTCGGCATCGCCGGTATGGTCAGAGCTTAAAAACAGCGTATCGATGGTGCGGTGCAAGTCCAACTGTACCGACGAGTGCGCCAGCGTGCCCAACCGATAGTTATAAAAAGGCACTTCGTGCCCTACCTGGCCTTCAATGGCACAGCAGCCAGCCAGCTCGCCATTGGCCTCATCTTCCAGCACAAAGAAGTAGAGCCGATTGTTAACCGGGGTGCGCTCTTCAAACGCGCGAACAGACGTTTCAATTTTTTCTGCCAGAAATTCTCGGTTATTGGGCAGCGAGGTAAAGCCCACGCCCGCCTGCTGCGCAAGCGCCAGCAACCCATCAACATCTGCACGGGCGATAGGACGAATGCGCATCATATTTCTCCTTCATCAAAGGCATCCACCGCGCTGGGCAGAGTGAGTGGTGCAGCAAATACAGCTCGCCCCTCTTCTACTCCCAAGCGTTTGGCATCCGCCTCTGAAAGCATCAGTTGCCCAGTGGCTGAAAGCGCGTAACGGGCGACAATGCAGCGAAAATCACCCAGCGCCTGATTAGCGATCAAGGCAGGTTCGGCATCTGGAAGCGTTTCGTCCGGACGAAGGCGTACCGGATGCCAAGCGGCACGGTTGAATGTCGCCAAACGCTCGCGTTCGGCTTTCACAAGCGGCCCGGCGTCGAAAATGTCCACATGGCGCGAGCGCACGAAGCCTTCGGCAAGCATCTCCTGCAAAGCTTCTTCATGCGCAGGATGCTCCCGGCCAATCGCCGCCCGGGCCGGTGGCGTCAACAGCGGCAAATAGAGCGGGAACTGAGGCATCACCTCGGCAATAAAGCTTTTGGAGCGCACACCTGCGATGTGGTTGATATCGTGAAAACTGCGCGCAAAAAAGTGGTGGCCCACACTTTCCCAAAAGGGCGATTCGTTCTGCGCATCCAGGTAACCGGGAAACGCCACGGCCAATATGCGCGAAAAACGCTCGGGGTACTGGGCAATAAACATCAGCCGAGCACGCCGCAACAGGCTTTCGGCGCTGGTCCCCTTGTAACGCGGGTTTAGTGAATACGCGCACAGCAGCGTAGCGTCAGAAACCTCATGAGAGAGCGCCAGGGTTTGTACTTCGCGACGTACATTGAGCTGTTGGGACGCATGAATCAACGTTTCCTGGCGGTAGGTGTAGTAGGCCTCATTGGCGCCCGCTTGAGCACGAATAGTGGCCGTTCCCAGCACTTCGCCATTACCCTTTTCATCCAACAACGCGCTGTTTTCAAGCACGAAGGTGTAGTGCTCGTTACCTGGAAACTCGATCTCATCATTAAACGCTGCTAGGGAGCGCTCAATGCGCTCCTCTAAACGTTCGCGGTTAGCGGGCAGGTTGGTAAGCTTGGGAGTCGCATGCTCTGCCAACACGACCAGCGCTTCGAGATCCGCCATTTTGACCGGACGAATGACCAGCATTCTTGACGCCCCCTCTCTCAATATCGCCGTGGTCGAATTCATGCGTTGGCAACAAGGCGCTCAATCGCACGCTCTAAACGGGCCATACCTTCAGCAATGTCTGCCTCCGGCACTACCAGTGAAGGCGCCAGGCGAAGTACGTTAGGACCTGCAATCAATGCCATTACGCCTTCTTCGATGGCCAGCGGCAGAATATCCTTGGCGCGGCCTTCAAAGGCGTCCGACATCTGGGCACCTATCAACAGACCCATGCCGCGAATTTCTTTAAACACGCCATGCTTGCGATTAATGGTTTCCAGCTGCTCACGGAACAGGTCGTGGCGCTTTTGAATGCCTTCCAATACGTCTGGTGTATCGATAAATTCCAGCGCAGCCAACGCAATCGCTGAGCCCAAGGCATTACCGCCGTAGGTAGAACCATGGGTTCCAAACGCGAGGGATTTGGCGACGCTGTCGGTTGTCAGCATCGCGCCAACCGGGAAGCCGCCACCCAGCGACTTGGCACTGGTGAGAATATCGGGCGTTACGCCATAACGCTCATAGGCATACAACGTACCGCAACGGCCAACCCCGGTTTGCACTTCATCAAACACCAGCAGCGCATTGTGCTGATCGCACAGTTCGCGCAGGCCTTCTAGAAACTCGGGCGTCGCGGGCAAAATGCCGCCTTCACCCTGCATAGGTTCGACCATCACCGCACACGTGTCATCGCCCATTAAGGCACGCACACTTTCAAGATCATTAAACTCAGCGTGCAAAATACCGCCAGGCACTGGACCAAAACCCTGGGAGTACTTGGGCTGACCACCCACGCTCACGGTAAACAGCGTGCGGCCGTGGAAGGATTGGTTGAAGGAGATGATCTTGTCTTTCTTTTCGCCGTAATGGTCTACCGCGTAACGGCGCGCCAGCTTCAGTGCGGCCTCGTTGGCTTCACCGCCGGAAGAGCACAAGTACACCTTGTCAGCGAAGGTCCGTTCAACCAGCTTTTTAGCCAACTTAAGCGCGGGTTCATTAGTATAGATATTGGAGAGATGCCAGAGTTTTTCCCCCTGCTCTTTTAAGGCATTCACCAACACGGGATGGCAATGACCCAGCGAGTTCACCGCGATACCGCCCGCAAAATCAATATATTCACGCCCCTGCTGATCCCACAAGCGGCTACCTTCTCCGCGCACCGGAATAATCTGCTGCGGCGCATAGTTGGGGGTCATGTAGTGATCGAAATCCTGCCGGGTTGGGGTCGTGCTCATGGGTCAGTCCCTCTCGTTGAGTCAATCAGTTATATCAGTATACGGGGCGAGCAAGCTCACCCGCTTTCAGTAATGTGACGGTAAATTATGTAATGCTGCCCATATTTCAGATTATTTCCGAAGGGAGGTCTCTGGTGCTAATGCGTTACTGCAGATGTTGCGACGTGGACGAGCATCAGCTCAAACGCTCTTCCCGTGGGGTTAATCCAAAATGATTGCGGTAAGCCGTTGAGAAATGAGCCGCCGAGGAGAATCCCGTCGCAAACGCGATATCGCCTACCGAGCGATCACTTTCACGCAGTTGTTTACGGGCATCCTGCAAACGCAAATTGAGGTAATAGCGGCTAGGCACAGCCTGAAGATATTTTTTAAACAGGCGCTCCAACTGGCGGCGGGAAATGCCCAAATGCTCAGCCAGCTCCAGGGTCGAAAGTGGCTCTTCTATGTTGGCTTCCATCAGCGTCACAGCGTCTATCAAGCTCTGCGGGGCGTGGCCCAAGCGGTGGCGAAGCGGCACATGTTGGCGCTCATCGGCCATGCGGATTCGCTCACACATAAAGTGCTCTGACACCTGCTCAACCAGATGACTGCTCTGCTGTTGGCGCACCAGCGTCAGCATCATGTCCATGGCCGCCGTACCGCTGGCACAGGTGATCCGGTTGCGGTCGATCTCAAAAAGCTGTTGCGACAGTGTCACTTGAGGATACGCTTGGGCAAAGGCCGCAAAACGTTGCCAGGGTAAGGTCGCTCGATATCCTTCCAGCAATCCCGTGCGGGCCAACACTTCAGCTCCTCCCGCTAATCCGCCCAGCATCGTACGGCTTGGCTGGTGGCGCAGCCACTCCATTAGTTTGGCCGGTAACGCATAGGGCAGAGGCGAAGGCGCGCAGATAAGCACCATGTCCAGATGAGGCGGTGCCCCTTCCAGGGTGTAGTCAGCATGACAGGATAATTGAGCGCTGCTTCGCACCGGCTGCTCATCGGTACTGAGCGTAAACACTTGATAGAGCACCTGGCCGCTAAGCTGATTAGCCATCAGCAGCGGCTCGACGGCACTGGCATGTGAGAGCATGGAAAAGCCAGGCAGCAGTAATACCCCAATGCGCTGGCGCGCAAGCGTTAACGGGGGAGACAAAGAGCTGAGCTGCATGCCAAAACGCCATCAGTAAATGAAACGTCATCTTACCCAATTGTGACGTTTTGGGTAGCGTCTGGTAGCACCCAATAGAAAAAGGCATCGCCGTACGCTGGGCTGAGGCTATGAAGATAAAGAGCTGAGGCCTGAGAGGCCGTAGCGATAAATAGCCAGCTCTTTAAAACGGCCTTAAGAACCGCTTTAGGAAATCGTCTTAAGAAACCGCCCTAAGAAACCATCGCAGTAACGCTCTTCTGAACGACGCGATGTCTAACACTTGCTTGAAGCCAGGCACCCGCCTCACACTCTAAACATGGCGTATCAATCACACCCTGTACAGTTGCTTGTGGAAGTAGTGTGGCCCTGGCATGCGCTTTCAGTGTGCCTGAGACATGGCCATCAACGGTGACAAAACCACCTTCTATATAGGGTGCTACCTGCCCTGATGCATTCACCGTTAAAGAGTGATGCGACGCGACGACCCTGCCCTGCACGTTCCCTTTAACCAGCACGGGCTCGTTGGCGGTGATATTCCCCGTAATCGATGTGGCCGCCCCAATTCGGCTGCCCTCTTTTAACGGGACCACCATCGGTGTAACGGTGGCTTTGGGTGGTGACTGTTCAACAGCGATGTCAGAAACGAGAGAGACAGCAGGCGACGGTTGAGGCACGTCATCTGAAGAGTACGAGCCTTCAGCGCGCTGCCTTGCCTTACGGCGCCTGCCATCCCATACAATCAGTGTCATTGCGCTAACACCAATAAGAATAAACCATGCTTGAATACCCATACACCGGTCCCGCCACTGTCAATATTTTGCCCAGACTAAGGTTATACGCGATTTATTTTTATGGCGGCGCGAATAACCTCCCCCACTCGGCTTAATTCTGAGCTTTATCCAGCCGTTAAGCAGATTAAAGTATTCAATGACTTTTTATGCCCAACGCGTGCGTCTTAAAAGCGCCAGGCCGACATTTACCAGGAGTTAACGATGTTTAATAAAGCCAAGAATGCAACTGCCGAGCAAAAAACGACGCCGCCCAGCTCACCAGACTCAAGTGACACGCTTCTATCGAGCACGCCAACCAGCAGCAATGCACGCCCCAGCACCTCCATTATCGGTAGCCATACGCAAGTAGAAGGCGACATCAATAGTGATGAGGATTTGACCGTAAAAGGGCATGTTAGCGGCACTATCACCTGCAAACAGCACACCGTCACATTAGGCGCAAATAGCTATTTTAAAGGCGATGTGTTTTCTCATACCTTGCACGTATCCGGCGAAGTAGAAGGTAATTTAGTCGCATTACACCGCGCAACGATTCACAAGGGCGCCCAAGTGACTGGCACCATCGTATCACCCTGCCTTGTGCTTGAAGATGGCAGCGTTTTCCACGGCAGCATTGATATGAACGCCGACAATGAAATGCTAAAAAACAGTTTTAATGACGCGCCAACCAATACCAAAACGTTACCGGCGAAAGGCAATGCATCAGGTGTTAGTACGCGAGCGACCACCAAAGAGTCATCTGCTGACAAAGAGACCAGCCTTGCAGAGCAGGAAGAGGTAAAAGCATAAGTATCGAAACGCGCAATCGCACCTGGCTAGCGCTGATCGTATTTGAGGACCGCAGCTGAGGACCGTATTTGAGGACCGAAGTGATGGGCATAGTTATACATCGTATTGATGGACAGAGCCGCAAATAGAAAAGGGCAAGGCGCGAACGCCCTGCCCTTCCTGTCAGCATCTAAGCCGCTTATCGATCAAATCGCTTATTGGTTTTGATTCTGCTTCGCTTCGGATAGCGTCATATCGCTATCGACCTGCGTATAATTATCCTCGACATAATCCTCTGAGGACGCTTCAATCTCGTCACTGCCATACGTGGTATTCATGACGAGCTGTTCATCCTGGAGCTGCACTTCATCCATCGGTAAAGCGATTTCTGTCGCGCCGAAGCCCCAGATACCACCGACTGAGATAATAGCAAACAGGTCACCAGAGTCGTTGTGCTGAGCGATATGGTGAATATCACCGACCTCTTCGCCATCCTGGTTAATGACGACCATGCCTTCCAGCTCGCTAACCGGGTGAGACATCAATGAATTATCGCCATCCTGGTCGCTACGATTATCCTGGGCGGCCTGCTGGCGTTCTTGATCGTCATCGCTATTAACGTCGACCTGTGCATCATCGGCTTGCTCGACATTAACCTCAGGCTCGCCACCCTGCTCAACGGTAACGTTGGGCTCAGCTTCTTCAACGGTAACGTTGGGCTCGGGCTGTTCAATCGTCACGTCCGGTTCTGACTGCTCTACTCGAATATTGGGAGAGTCTTGTTCAACTCTTACCTCAGCAGGCTCCTGGTCGACTTCAACGTCCATCGTTTCGTCGCCATTAGGCTGAGACTGTGCACGGCTATCGGTTGCTGTGCCTTGTGGCGGCGTTTGCGCCGTAGCATCTTGCTGCTGCGTCATTTGATCGGCATTGTCAGTGTCGTTCTGGTTAGCGTCTTGAGCCAGAGCGCCACCTGAAAGTCCTGCACAAATCGCACCAATGGCAATCGTAAGTGTTGTCCGTTTCATAATATTGCTCCTTGTGTTGGCTTGCACTTAAAAAGCTAGTAGACCTAAGCGCCTCAGATCAAAGCTAACGATGAATTATAATAAAAGTTAACACATATATTATCACCGCCTACTTAGTAAAACTCGGCAAGACACAATGGTGAAGTTTTATATTATTCAACCGTGGTCTGGTCGGAGCCCTCATCTTTCAAAACTTCCAAACGATTACCACCTTGTTCATTCTGTGTATCGTCGCTTTCGGAACTCTGTTGAGGCCCTTGAGTGCCGGTTTCGCGCTTGGTATCACCCTGCTTCTGGTTACGGGGAGTGTCCGTACTTTGCTGCTGTCCCGCTGTCGAACTGTCCTGCTGCTGGGTCATCTGACCGCCGCTCTGTGATGCATCATTTTCATTGGCCAGCACGACTGCTGAAATGCTCGTAAAGATAGCACCGATAGCAATGGCTACTATTGTCCGGTTCATATAATTTCCTCCTTGGATGAATCACTCTTCAAAAGCTAGGCTTTGTACGAAAACTGCTTGCGCTCGGCCATACGGCGTTAAAAATCAGCTCAAAATACTCATTTACACATGTAAACTCCGTTTTTTCGCTGATTTTTGCCTTGTCTGGCCTTCGCTCAGCGACTTTTCGTACAAACCCTAGTCAACGGAGGAAAAAAGTAACAATAAAAAACCATCCTTCTTAAAACTTGTATGAAAGTTAATGACAATCTTAATAATCGTTTAACAACCAAAAAAAGCCTTGCTTCATCATACAAGGCAAGGCGAACTCATGAATAAAGCGGTTATGGCCTTTCAGACATTAGATAGCCATTCCCATTACAGTATCTTAATTAGGATGTTGCTGGGCCTGCGTTAAGGTCATACTGTTATCTATCTGGCTGAAATTGTCTTCGTCATACTGTTCTGCCGTCGCTTCTATCTCTTCACTACCGTAGGTGGTGCTGGTAACCAGTTGGTCGTCCTTCATCTCAATTTCACCTAATGGCAGCGCCACTTCATCGGCACCAATTCCCCATACGCCACCAATGGAAATAACCGCATACAAGTCACCAGACTCTTTATGCTCAACGATCCGGTCAATATCGCCAATTTCTTCATCCTGCATGTTGACCACTGTCATGCCTTCGATATCACTTATTTGGCGAGACATTAGGTCGTTCGGATCATCACTCTCATCCTGGTCAGCATCCGAAGAAGACTCCGCGTTGTCGCCTTTCATAGCGGCGGGCTGCTCACCCTGAGCGTCGTCCTGTTCATCGACCGCCTCTTCCTGTTGTTCCAGCGCGCCTTCTGGTTGACCACTTTCTTTCTGGTTATCCTCAGCGAACACGCCACTGGACATTCCAGTGCAAAGGGCTGCAATTGCAATAGCTAATGTAGTCCGTTTCATGCTGTCTCTCCTTGAGTGCCACACTCTTACAAGTTAGTTGACCAAATTGAAAATCACCAATACCCGCCAGTTGCGGGGTAATCGCTGCCTGTTTATCAAATCAGTTTCATGACATCGTCTGTTCATGGCATTTTCTGGCCCGCAGCTGAAACGACTCTGTTACGAAACGTCTTTGCCTGCGTTGGGGTCAGACGCGTCGTAATCCTGAGTGTCATCAGGCGCTAAACCAGAGGACTTGCGTATCCAGCAGTAAACATTTAACAGTGATTGATTTTATGCCTGCTGCTAACGTACTTTACGCGTCAAACGCAAATTGCCGGGCACAAAGGCCCGGCAATTCGTTAAAGCGGTAAGCGAGTCGCTTACCGATTTAACGGTTTATAAATTAATCACATCGAACTCAACATTAGGGTTCACGTCGGCGTCGTAATCGACATCATCACGCTCAAAGCCGAACAGTTTTAAGAATTCATGCTTATAGCCAGCGTAATCAGTGATATCAAACAGATTCTCGGTAGTCACTTCCGGCCACAGATCCTGGCAAGCCTGTTGGATATCGTCGCGCAGCTCCCAATCATCCAGACGCAGACGGCCTTTATCATCCGTGGCCATAGCACCGCTCTGGCCTGCAGCATAGAGCCGTTCACCGAAGAGTCGATTGAGCTGATCAATGGTGCCTTCGTGTACGCCCTGCTCTTTCATGATGCGATACACCATGGCGATATACAGCGGCATCACCGGAATAGCAGCACTGGCCTGGGTAACAACAGATTTGAGTACCGCGACATTAGCGCCACCGCCGCTAGTTTTAAGCTTGTCATCAATCGCCGTGGCCGCGCGATCCAGGTCTTCCTTGGCTTTACCCAAGGCGCCGTGCCAGTAAATCGGCCAGGTAATTTCCGTACCGATATAGCTAAACGCCACGCTGCGTGCGCCTTTGGCCAATACGCCCGCCTGGTCCAGTGCGTCCATCCACAATTCCCAATCTTCGCCACCCATCACGGTGATGGTATCGTCGATTTCCTGCTGGGTGGCAGGCTCCACTTCTGCCTCGATAATCCGGTCTTTATTGGTATCAATAGCCGTAGCGCGGTAGGTCTCACCGATCGGCTTCAGGCTTGAGCGCTTGAGTTCACCGCTATCCGGCAGCTTACGCACGGGGGATGCCAGTGAGTACACCACCAGGTCGATTTCGCCCATATCCTGTTTGATCAGTTCAATGGCTTTTTCACGCGCTTCGTTAGAGAAGGCGTCGCCATTGATAGACTTACTGTAAAGGCCTTCCTGCTTGGCAAACTTGTCAAACGCTGCGCTGTTGTACCATCCCGCCGTACCGGTTTTGGTTTCACTGCTGGGCTTTTCAAAAAACACGCCCAGCGTATCAGCACCGTAACCAAAGGCAGCGGTAATCCGAGCAGCCAAGCCGTAACCGCTGGAAGCCCCGATCACCAAAACTTTTTTGGGGCCGGCACTTTTATCCAAACCACGCGCGCGGGTTGCTTCAATCTGCTCGAGCACGTTTTGCTCGCAGCCTGTAGGGTGAGTAGTCGTGCAGATAAAGCCGCGTACTTTGGGTTTAATAATCACATCGAACCTCACTATCGGATTGATTTCATTATCAGCATGACAATGCTGTAAGCATGGCGGCTATTTTAGCTTGCCAAGCGGGCGCTGTCCGCTCTTGAGCTTATTTGCCTTTCACGGCAGGATAGTGCCCCTTCTTTTAAATGCCTGCGAGGCCATCATGAACGCACAGCAACTAGTCGACGAGCGCGGCGACCTTTGGCTTGCCTTGGCCCCCTTATGGCTAGACCGCGAACCCAGCGAACGGGATTACGCCCGCATGGTCGAGGTCATTAACCAGTACGACATGCCGCTGATGGAGCTTGAGTGGATGTTTCGCCTGGAGCTAGCCCCGGTGATGTCACGCCATCAACTTTCGATTGCCAGCGAATGGCGAAAGTTTGATGACCATAAGCTGATGCAACAGCTGGTGAGTCATAACCTGCGCTTAAAGGGGTGGCGGCGCAAAGGCTGGGCGCTTTTTTCCGGGCTAACCACCATGATGGTACGCCACCGCTGGGTCGAGCTTATGAACCGCGTTAAGGTTGCCCGTGGAGAGCATTAAGCCGCCGTCAACATTCTGATTCGTTGATGGCCAATGACCTATTCACGATCCAGCGCCGCTTCCAATGCCAAGCGTAAGGGTTGCCCATGATCTCGCGGGCCAAAACGGGCAATGACCCTGCCATCGCGTCCAACCAGAAACTTGGTGAAATTCCACTTAATGGCTTGGGTACCCAAAACCCCGGGCGCCTGTTGTTTCAGCATGACAAATAGCGGGTGTGCGTGGTTGCCATTAACACTGATTTTTTCCATCAAAGGGAAGCTTATCCCGTACGTTTGCTCACCAAACGCACAAAATGCTTCGGCACTTTCCGGCGATTGACGGCCAAACTGGTTGCAGGGAAACCCCAGCACGGTGAAGCCGCGGTCACGATAACGCTGGTATAACGCCTCAAGCTCTTTTAATTGCGGCGTAAATCCGCACTGGCTGGCCACATTAACTACCAACAGCACTTGCCCACGCAGCGCGCGTAAATTAAACGGCTGCCCTTGGTGGGTGTAACAGTCTTGATCGTAAATCGTCATTATTAAGCCTTACACCTTCCAGGCGATATAAACACTACCTTGCCACGGCTACAGGGATGGCACCAGCGCCTTATATCGATTATTGCCAAGCACAACGGCCTATTAACCTAAGGTAATGGGCCCCATGACAACGCGCAGCGCCAGCGCAATCAGTAGCACGCCGGTTAATCGATTTATCCAGTGCGCATGGCGCTGCAACCAAGGCAGTACCCGCGAATGCGACAAGCCGACCGCCACCAACACGTACCAACCACCATCAATAAGCATACCGGTTAGTACGACGATCATCTTTGCCATACTACTCATATCAGGAGTAACAAACTGGCTCAGCAACGCTACAAAAAAGATAATCAGCTTGGGATTACCCAGCGCCACGAGCATCCCCTCTTTGGCCGCCTGACGGCGAGTGGTTACCACCCCCTGTTGACTCATCACCCCCGCCCTGCCAGCCCGTAACGCCTTGATGCCTAACCAGGCTAAATAGGCGGCGCCCGCCCAGGTAATCAGTTGAAAAACGTCAGGCGAACGAGTAACTAACGCGCCCAGCCCCCAGACAGTCAAAAGCGCATAAAACCCGACGCCAGCCGCATGAAATAAAGCAGCGGTAATACCTGGCAACCGCCCACCGCCCAACGTGTGTTTTAAAACCAGAGCGAGGCTGGGCCCGGGCGACATAGCCCCCATGGCGCAGATAGCCGCGAGTGACAACCAGAGTGAAAACGGCATTTTTTCCTCTTTGTACTTGTTAATGAATCGTCGTCTACATGCGCCAATGCCGTTACCGGCTGAGTTGCTTGCTGTATAACGTCGTCTCTCTTAAATAACGCTGTTAGCATGGTACGCTGTTGGGTAAAATTTGCCCCTTTTTCGATGAAAATGACGCCTGCTGTCAAAACAGGCGTGGCACGGCTAATAAAGGACTCCGATATGGGTAGGGCGTTTCAAAACCGTAAAGAATCGATGGCTAAAACGGCCGACGCAAAAACCAAGGTTTATAGCAAATACGGGCGTGAAATTTATGTCGTTGCAAAAGCAGGCGGCTCAGACCCGAACGGTAACCTTGCCCTGCGCGGTTTAATAGAGCGTGCGAAAAGAGATCAGGTTCCCTCGCACGTTATTGATAAAGCGCTAGACAAGGCCAGCGGCGCAGGTGGCGAAGACTTCTCTCCAGCACGCTACGAAGGCTTTGGCCCCGGTAACGCCATGGTGATTGTCGACTGCTTAACCGATAACCCTAACCGCACCTTTGGCGATGTACGCGGTTGCTTTACCAAAACGAAAAGCAAGATTGGCACCCCCGGCAGCGTTAGCCACATGTTCGATCACTGCGCGATTTTTGCGTTTGTCGGCCAGGAAGAAGAGGCGGTGCTTGAAGCGCTGATGGAAGCCGATGTTGATGTGACCGACATTGAGCAGGAAGAAGCGCGTATTACGGTTTATGCGCCACACACCGAATATTCTAAAGCCAAGCAAGCCCTGCTGAATGCGTTCGGTGAGCTCGATTTTGAAATTGATGAGATTCAGTTTCTGCCGCAAAACACCACGCCGCTCGAAGGCGATGACGTGGCGCTATTTGAAAAATTTGTGGGCATGCTCACCGATCTGGACGATGTACAAAACGTCTTCCACAGCGCTGAGTTGCCAGAAGAGACAGCGTAAATAGCACGATCGGTACGTTTAAAGTGGCCGTCAGCGTATTGCTGACGGCCAGCGCAGCATTTGGTGACAACAGCGCAGGCTTAATACCGGCATCGCTCAGCACCTGCTTCCCCCGCACGGTTAGATCGGTAATAAACCAAAACTGCTGCCACACCCAACGGCCCCGACAGTACACCGCTAAACGCTGTCGCTCTTTATGGACAAGCGCTTGATGAGGAGGCGCCATCAAACAACGAACGCCCTGAGGTTTACGGTCGATACACTAAACAAGAACAAGGTTAGTATTTTGAGGATAAATCACTGCGGAGCTATTCGAACTTATCGACTAAAATGACATCTTCAGAGATAACCATTATCCGCAACCATTTCATGTTACGCAGGAGGCGACCATGAGTATTGTTCATGTTAGCGAGGCAGAGCTCTACGCCAAGCTTGAAAAATGTATGTCGGGAGAGCGCGTTCTCATTGACCAGGCTGGCAACCGGTTTAGCGCGCGCATTCAGCTCGCCCGTAAAATGGATGCAACGGTCATTCCCGAAAAACAGCTACACAAAAGTCACGATGATCCTGATGAAGTGGATAGCATCACCGTGCCTTATGAGCATATCTGGGAGCTTGAAATTAAGGGCGTGGTGTATAGCCGTTTAGCAGAATAATCGCATCGTTCTACCAGCACCCCCTTACGGGCAGTGCTGGTAAAGATCGCAAGCGAATGCCTTTAGAACGTTAAACAGATTTTTCCTAAATGCTTGCCCGCCTCCTGGTAGCGAAAGGCATCCGCAATCTCGGCTAATGCAAACTCTCGATCAATAATGGGGCGCATATCGTTAGCTTCTATAGCCTTGATCATCTCTATCTGATGGCGGCGACTGCCCACAATCAGGCCCTGCAAACGCGCCTGTTTTGCCATTAGCTTCGCGGTTGGAATGTCTCCCTGGCGGCCAGTCAGCACACCAATCAATGAGATATGCCCACCAATTTTGATCGCTTCGATAGATTGCGGCAGCGTTCCAGGTCCGCCTACTTCGACAATATGATCAACACCTTGCCCATCCGTCAGTTCATTAACCTGCTTGCCCCATTCAGGGGTTTCCTTGTAGTTAATCGTATGGGTAGCGCCCAATTCACGTAACCGCTCACGTTTCGCGTTGGAAGACGACGTCGCGATAACGTGGGCGCCCATCATGCGTGCAAACTGCAGCGCAAATATGGATACACCGCCAGAGCCCAGCACCAATACCGTATCGCCTGCTTTTAAGCCGCCATCCACCACAAGCGCACGCCATGCCGTTAACCCTGCAGTAGTGAGCGTTGCCGACTCAGCATGGCTATACCCCTTCGGCTGATGGGTAAACCACTGCGCAGGGCGAACCACCTGTTCACAGGCGTAGCCATCGACACCATCGCCAGGCGTCGTCGTAAAATCCGCAATGCGTGCAGGGCCTTCCAGCCAGTGAGGGAAGAACGTCGATACTACGCGATCACCCACTGAAAACTCGGATACTCCCTCACCTACCTCTTCAACAATACCCGCTCCATCCGACATGGGAATACGGCCGTCAGCGGTCGGCATTTTACCCGCCACTACGCCGTAATCATGAAAATTCAGCGAGCTTGCATGAATGCGTACACGAATCTCACCCGCTGCAGGTGCGCCAGGTGCCGTGGCATCCTGCACATTAAGTTTATCCAGCCCGCCTAGGGCTTGTAGCGTTACCACTTGCATTGTCGATCTCCTGGTTTAGCTGTCGTCTGGAACACGTTAGCAGAGGATCAGAAAAATCACATATCGACCCCAAGAAAGCCGCCCGACTGGCGCTTCCATAGCCCGGCATAAATACCGTCTTGAGCGAGCAATTCGGTATGCGTGCCGCTTTCTACAATACGCCCCTGCTCAACCACGATCAGCCGATCAAGCATTGCGATGGTGGAAAGACGGTGGGCAATGGCAATAACCGTTTTGCCTTCCATTAACGTATCCAACTGCTCTTGAATGGCGGCTTCCACTTCAGAGTCCAGCGCCGACGTGGCTTCATCCAACACCAAAATAGGCGCGTTTTTCAACAGCACGCGCGCGATGGCAATGCGTTGGCGCTGGCCACCCGACAGCTTAACGCCGCGCTCGCCCACATGTGCGTCCAACCCACGACGCCCCTGAGGGTCTACCAGGTCGTTAATGAACGCATCCGCATGGGCACGGCATACGGCGGCCCATACTGCCTCATCGTCTGCCTGCGGAGTGCCATAGCGAATGTTATCGCGCAGTGAACGGTGCAAAAGCGAGGTATCCTGGGTCACCATGCCAATCTGGTGACGCAACGAGGTTTGCGTGACCTGAGCGATGTCCTGATCATCGATAAGAATGCGCCCGCCCTGAACATCATAAAAACGCAGCAGCAGGTTAGCGAGGGTCGATTTACCCGCGCCCGAACGACCAATCAGGCCAATTTTCTCACCGGGGGCGATTGTCAGATTCAGTCCATCAAACACGGTTCGGCTTTCGCCTTTGGCCTGCTCATAGCCAAAACGCAGCGCGTCAAAATGAATTTTACCCGCCGGTACATGGAGGGCTGGCGCATTGGGCACATCACTGATGGTCGGTTCGCGGGCGATAGTGTTCATGCCATCCTGTACCGTACCAATATTTTCAAACAAGCCCGCCACTTCCCATAAAATCCAGTCAGACATAAAGCGGATCCGCATCACCAGCGCAATCGCGATGGTTAATACGCCTAGCGAAATGGCATCGTAATACCAGGTGCTAATCGCCATGCCTGCCGTGCCTACCAGCAGCGCGGTATTTAGCAGCGTCAGGCAGACACTCATAATGGTGACCAAACGCATCTGCTGATGCACGGTTTCCATGAATCCTTCCATGGCATCGCGTGCATAGCGCTGCTCACGCTCGGTATCCGCAAATAGCTTTATGGTTTGAATATTGCTGTAGCTGTCGACCACGCGCCCGGTCATCTGCGCGCGGGCGTCGGCCTGCGCCATGGACACATCACGCAGCCGAGGAACAAAAAAGCGCATGATGGCCAAATACCCAATGAGCCAAAGCCCCAAAGGGAGCAATAGCCATAAATCGGCCCGCCCCAACAAAATCGCCGCACCGGTAAAATACACAATCGCGTAGACCAAAAGGCCCATCACCTTAGTGACCGTTTCGCGGATCGCCAAGGCGGTTTGCATCACTTTTTGGGATACCCGCCCGGCAAACTCGTCCTGATAAAAAGCCAGGCTTTGGTTAAGCATATGACGATGCGAGAGCCAACGGCCAATCATCGGATAATTACCGAAGATGCTTTGATGAGTAATCAACGATTGAGCCAGCACCAACAGCGGCAGCCCCACAAGCATCAACACACCGACCCCGGTCAACCAAAGCCCATTCGCAGCCCAAAAGCCTTCACGCTCTACATTGCCCAGCCAATCAATCAGTTGCCCCATGTAGTTAAAGAAAAGCACCTCCGCGGATGACACCAGCGCAGTAAACAGCGTCATGGCAATCAGCAACGGCAATACCGGGCGCGAGAAGTGCTTGATGAAGGGCAATAGGCCTTTAGGCGGTGTTTGAACATCCTCCATGGGGTAAGGATCTACGCGCGTTTCAAAGTAACGAAATAGCGGCTGCAGCATACGAGAAAACATGAACGTTCCTTACGTTACTTATCGATCATTAGTAGGGTTAGATGCCTGATGCCGTAAAAGCCAGCGAGCCCAAAATGGCGCAAAGACCATCAACGTCACCATGCGAAGAAGGTGGTGAAATGCGACAAATACCGGATCAATATTAAGCGCCACCGCCAAAATGGCCATCTCGCCAACCCCGCCGGGTGCCAGCGCCAGCAGGGCTACATCACGGCCAACGCCCACAAACTGATGAATCAACTCAGCAAACAGGGCCAACACCATAAGCGCCAACAGCGTGGCAATGCCTGACTGCCATAAATAGCGCCCCCATAACCGTCGCGTCATGCCTTTAAAGCGAGAACCGATTGCGCTGCCCAATACCCAAAGCATCAGGTTCATCCCCCAATCAGGCAACCGAAGACTTGCAATATCAAACCCTGAAAGCAGTGCAGCGGTAAGCAACGGTACCAATAAGGCGGGGGTAGGAAAGCGTAGCCAGCGCCCGAGCGGCAGTAGCAGAGGGATAAGCAACAGCATCCAGGCATGTTCAAACTCATTTGCCCGCAACGCCATGTCACCGTCCCCGCCCTCGTAGGCCCAAAAAAGAGGAGGTAACACTAAAATCACCAAAATCACGCGAATCGACTGGGCAATAGCAATACGCTGAGGGTCGCCGCCACATTTGTCGCCCAGAATAATCATCGCGGTCATGGCGCCGGGAGCGGCGGCAAACCAAGCGCTGACGGAATCAAACCCACAGCGCCGATACCAGGCCGAGGCCGCCACCGTAGAGGCGCTAATGCCCGCTAACAACAGCACGGCTGATATTGGCCAATCGACCACCCGCTGAGCGAGTTCCGGTGTTACCTGGCTGCCTAACACCAACCCCATAACAGCGAGAAAAACATTACGCAGTCGCTCCGGCACTACAACGTTAACGCCCCGAGAGGAAACCAGCAAATTGGCAACCAGAGGGCCAAGCATCCAGGCAAGCGGTAAACCGGTCAGTTGAAAAATCGTGCCGCCTAGCGCACCAACGCTTAGCGACGTTAACAGCCCTTTTGCACTTCTTGTACTTACAACACCTTTCACACCAGCCCTCGCTACCGAAATCTGCGCTAGCGGGTTAATTTATTAACCCGCTAAATATAACGATAGTTTATCACTGACCAGGCTATACAAGGACACCAATAGCAAGGAAGCCGACGCTGCTTGCAGGATTGCCAGCGCTAACGCGGTGAAGACTGACGTGTATCAGGCAGGCAGCAACGCTACGCTACGCTGGCTATCAAAATAGCTCCGCTGCCTTGGAATATAAGCGCTTACTCTATCGAAAAAGCAGGCGCTTTCTTTTGAGGGAAGGAGCGTAATGTCTGCTGATTCCAGGTCTCAAAGTGGTCGTGCATAGCTTGGCGTGCCAACTCGCGATCACGGGTTTTAACAGCATCAACAAGCGCGATATGCGTCTCGTTGGTTTTCTTTTGTGCGCCCTTTGACTGCCTGGCAAGAACCCTGCGCTGATGAAGTACTTTTTTAAGCACCGATGACAGTCCTTGAAAAATAATCAACACAGCGGGATTTTTGGCCATAATCGCCAACAGCTCATGAAACTCGTAATCCGCCTGAATACCTTCAAGTACATCGGTGGAATTAACGATCTTGCTGCAGAGCCTTTCAAGCTGCTCTAGCTCATGGGCCTGATGGTTGACCGCGGCTGCCTGGACAATCTCTTTTTCAAACATTTCCCGGGCAGTTTCAAGATGATCGACAGAGATATAATTAAGTTTTAGCGCCAGCTCAAAGTAGAGCTGAATAAACACCGGCTCCGGCATTTTGAGAAAGGTGCCACTGCCCTGCTTGCGCTCAATGAACCCAAGGCTATGCAATACTGAAAGTACATTTCGTACCGATGAGCGGTGCATATCAAAGTGCTCGCAGAGCGCTCTTTCTGGAGGGAGCTTTAACCGGCCATCCTTGGAAAGTTCGGAGACAGAAACAAACTCCTTAAGCCTATCCAAAAGATTCGGATCCATTTGGCTCATAGCGTCATCCAAGTGCTACCCCTATACCGTATTTTAAGTATAAGGGTAGCTTATCATAGTCAGTGAATGTGCATACCGCCGTTCACATCCAGAGTAGTCCCTGTCATGTAGCTTGAGAGATCACTTGCCAGGAAAAGGAAAGCATTGGCAACATCGGCGGGTCCACCCAAGCGGGCGAGCGGAATACCTTCCAGGATTTTTGCTTTCATTTGATCATCAAGTTTGCCAGCAGTAATGTCGGTGGCAATCAAGCCAGGCGTTACGGAGTTAACACGAATACCGGATGCACCGAGCTCGCGCGCCATGGCTTTTCCAAGCCCCAGCATACCGGCCTTGGCCGCACTATAATGTGGGCCACCGAAGATACCACCGCCGCGTTGTGCAGAAACCGAAGATGTATTAATGATAGACCCAGCTCCGCCCTGTTTCATGTGCGGCACGACAGCTTGCGACATATACATCATGCCACGCAGGTTAACGTCTAAAATACGGTCGTAATCTTCTGGCGTAATCTCTTCAAACTTAACCGGCTGAGTGATGCCTGCGTTATTGACCAGCACATCAATTCTACCAAACTTTTCCATCACGGCTTTCGCCAGACTGAAGCAGTCATCACGGCTTACCACGTTACCTGTTACGACCATCGAGCGGTCAGCGTCAAACTCGCTGCGTACTTTCTCGCAGGCTGCCTCATTGATGTCGGAAATAACAATGGAAGCACCGTGCTCGTAGAAGAGACGCGCCGTTCTAAGACCAATACCTTTTTCACCGGCAGCGCCAGTCACGATACATACTTTACCTTTAAGCAGCATGACGTTTTCCTTTTATTAATGTTGGGTCAGTAAAGCCAACTCCTCAAGGGAGCGTAAAATTTGCGACTCGATCCTATCGAGCGGCAGTGGTTGTTCATCGCGCCACGGCTGAGCACCAGCATCGCGATGCAGTCGAAATGGAAGTTCCAGCGAGAACGGCTTACCTTGGTCAAGCAGCGAAGCAGCGAGCGCTTTATCATCCGTATCACCTTCGCCGAACGGAACAAAATCGAACCCATCGCTACGTCGAGCACAGGGCTTGAGATGAAAGTGATCGGCGATAGACATGGCCGCCAGAGCATCATCAAGGGCGTTCTTATTTAGGCAGTGGGAAAGCAAATTGCCCATGTCGTAGTTAATGCCAAAGGCCTCATCACCCAACCGTTCAAGTAACGCCGACGCATCCGCTGAGCTATCGAACACGTTGGGCGCCCCGTTACCGGGGTTTTCAAGCAAAATACGCACGCCGTACTCACGCGCAATGGCGGCCAGTGTATCGGCCTGCTTAAAGAACGTGCTCTCATGCTCACTCGTGGCCGCGTTGGTAATGACAAAACCTGCGCCTAGCGAAGCCGCAAAACGGCAGCGCGCCTCAAGCCTGGCAGCAGCGTTTTCAAGCCCCAGATCAATATGGCCTGAGAAGTAACGACACTGCTGGCCATAGCGGCGCATCTCGCTTTTCAAATCGCTGGCAAATGACTCGGTAAAGTCGCTATCAGTAAACGCCTCTACGTAGCCATCGATAAAAGCGAACTCAACATTTTTTACCCCGCACCGCGCAAGCGAAGGCAAGATCACATCGAACCCATAGCCATCGTAGGCAGCGGTACTGACGGATATAAAACTCATTGCCATAGGTCGCCTCATCCCTTGCCGTTGAGCAGGCGGTAGGTGCGGATGACCTGGCTATCATCAAGCTTGCCCTCCCCCCGCTCGGAGCTTGCCACGAACATCTGCCGGGCGGTCTCCGCCAGCGGCGTGAACGCTTTGGCGACCTTGGCGGAGTCGCAGACAATGCCCATGTCCTTACAGAAGATATCGACGACGCTGGTGACCTCGCCGGGTTCGGCAATCATGCGTGGGCCGCGGTCGCCCAGCATCCAGCTCGAAGCGGCCGAGCCCTGCACCATCGAAAGCATGACCGATGACTCGATTCCGCTCTTTTCAGCAAGCGACAGCGCCTCGGCGGCCGCGGCGATATGCACGCCGCACAGCAACTGGTTAACGGCTTTCATGGCCGCGCCCTGGCCCGCCGTGGGCCCGGCGACGAACACCGCCTTTCCCATCACCTCGAACGCTTTCGAACAACGGCCAAGGGCCTCCTCGCTACCGGCGGCCATGATAGTCAGTTCACCGGCTTGGGCGCCTACGACCCCGCCGGAGACCGGCGCATCGATGTAATGAAGACCCGGTCGAACCGCTGCCACTTCGCTGGCGATACCAGCGGCGTCGCTTGGCGCAATCGTCGACATCTGCACGATACAGGCACCTTCTTTTAGCGACGACACGACGCTTGAAGTGGTGCCGTCACCTGCGTTGTTGCCAAACAACACGGCGCGCACCTGTTCGGCGTTCACCACCATGATAAAAAGTGCATTACAATCGGCGAGATAACGATGCTTTGCGTCGCTCGAAGTGGCCTGATCGTTGAAGGTTGTTTCAACCTGCTCAAACGCGTCAATACCCAGCACGTTGAAGCCTGCGTTTTTCAAGCACGTCGCCATGGGTCGGCCCATAGCGCCAAGCCCAGCAAAAGCTATGTTATGCATATCAAACCTCAGTAGATGATCAGTGCCGGTACGTAAGAAACAAGCAGCAGCACGATAATGGCCACCAGATAGAAAGGTGCGAGCTCCTTTACTACCGCTCCGATACGCTCGCGGGCGATCGCCGCCGAGACGAACAGTGTTGTGCCAATAGGCGGCGTAAACAGGCCAATACTCAGGTTCACGCACATCATGATGCCCAGTTGCACCAGATCCAGCCCAATAGCGTTGGCAATGGAGACAAGTGTGGGGCCCAAGAGCAGGATGGCTGCAGGCAAGTCCAGGAACATGCCGATGAAAAGCAGCAGCAGGTTGATCGCCAGGATTATCAGAAGCGGGTGTTTCAGATACTCAACGGCCCACTGGGCAACTGCTTGCGGCACACCACCCGAGGTCAAGATATAGGCGATGATATTGGCCGCTGCGATGATCAGCATCACGATGCCCGTGGTGATGACCGTATTGACCAGCGCCGCCATAACCCGCTCGCCGGTCAAATCGCGATAGATGATACCGCTGACCATCAGCGCGTAGGCCACGGCGATGATGCTGACCTCAGTGGGCGTGGCAATACCGGCTCTTAGCAGTACCACGATAAACACCGGCATCAGCAGCGCAGGCAGCGCGGTGAACAGCGTGCTGCGCATCTCGGCGCGCGTGTGCTTGAGTTTAAGACGAGGAAACTCGCGGCGCTTGCCCACAAAGTAACAGGCCAGCATCATACCGGCCGCCAGCATCAGGGCGGGAATAACGGCGGCGATAAACAGCGAGGCAATGGAACTGTTGGATACCGTGGCAAACAAAATCAGCGGAATCGAGGGCGGCATCAGACCAGCAATGACCGAGGAAGCCGATGTGACCGCGGCTCCAAATGCTCCAGGATAGCCTTCCCTTTTCTGCCACGGAATGAGCATCGAACCCAGTGCCGAGGCTTCCGCCACCGACGAGCCGGATACGCCCCCGAACACCGTCGAGCCCACCACGCTTACCTGCCCCAGCCCGCCGTGATACTTGCCCACCAGCATTGACGCTAGACCGACCAGCTTCTGACCCAACTTGCCCGACATCATCAGACTACCGGAAAGAATAAAGAAAGGAATCGCCAGAAGTGGGAAGCTCTGCGTTGGTTGAAAAATCTTCATCAACGCCATGCTGGAAGGCATAGGCCCGAAGACCGACAATGCCGCCCAACCGCTAATGACTAGCGAATACCCCACGGGCATTGCCATCAGCAAGAAGAGAACAAACGCCACTAGCATTTGAACTGTCATATTCCTTCCTCCCCGTGCGATACCTGCGGGCCTGACTGCTCCTCACCGCCCACCAGAACCAATGCACTATTGATCAGCGAGACAAGCGCGAGCCCTGCAAACCCAGCAACCACCGACCAATACGCCCAAGACATGCCAAGACGAGTAATGGGAAAACGCTGTCCGCCTGCAATCTCCACCACATTCAAGCCGTGATAAGCCATAGTGCTGAAAGCAACCAGCGCGATCACATTCACAGTGAGTGTCACCACTTTTCGGGGTAGCCTTGGTAGCTTCTCCACCACCAGCTCAATCCCGATATGTTCGTTTCTGGCCGCAGCCGCCACGATGGCGCCCATGGTTAACCAAGGAAAGAACAGGTTGGGAATTTCCGTCACCCAGCCAAGGTTTGTCGAGAAAAGATAGCGAACTACCACCCCAGAGAGCAGAGACACGAAAATGGTCACGATCGAAATGATCGCCAACCACTTGGATACTTGATAAATCAAGTTCTTCGAGCCGATTAACAGCGAAACCGGCTTACCGGCTTCGCTGTTGCGGCTCTCGTCTGAGAGCGTCATGAAAAGCCCCTCCGGTTCGTTACTGCTGCCCGTTTTGAGCGGCGTTAACTACCATGTCCACAAGCTCGGGATATTCTTCCCGCCACAGATCGTAAACCGAGGAGGTCGCTTCGACAAAAGGCGCCTTATCAACCTCGTTAATGCTCACTCCGGCGTCTTCGATCAAGCCACGAAGCCGTTCATCGGCTTCAAGAGAAGCTTGGCGATTGAATTCACCTGCCTCGTTAGCCGCTTCCCGAACCGCCTGCTGCTGCTCAGCAGAGAGCATGTCCCACATCATCTTGCTCATGAGCAGTGGAGTGGACTCATACTTGTGCCCGGTCAGCGAGATATAGTCCTGAACTTCGTGGAGCCTTGACGAGTAGGTATTCATCAAAGGATTTTCCTGACCGTCTACCACTCCCTGTTCAAGCGCGATGTAAAGCTCGGAGAAATTCATGGGGGTAGGGTTGGCACCCAATGCCTCAAAAATATCCACCGTCATTTCATCCGGCGGCGTACGAATTTTGAGGCCTTGCAGGTCGGCTGGCGTTTCGATTGGCCGCACGTTATTGCTAACGTGACGAATTCCATTATCCCACAGCCCGAGCAGTACCAAGTTCTGCTCTTCGGCCAAGCGTTTCAGCTCCTCACCCACTTCTCCATCCATGACCTCCCAAGCGGCGGGAAGCGAGTCGAAGAGAAAAGGTAGACCCAGCACAGAGAACTGGGGCACTACGCTGGAGGTTGCGCCTTGGCTATTGGTACTGAACGCCAGGGTACCCATACGCATGAGCGTCAAGGCTTCCATGTCGTCGCCGTACTGGGCGTTACCGCCAACATCAACTCTCAACTCACCACCGGTTTTTTCCTCAACCAATTCGGCAAAAAGCTCGGATGCCTCCCACTTGGGGTTTCCCTCTGCCGCATTGTGCGTTAGTTGAAGGGTCTGTTGGGCGGTGGCACTGCCTGCAAATAAAACAGCGCCGGCGATGGCAGTAGCAAGTACAGTTTTTTTCATGACGTTTCTCTCAATTCGATTATTTGTTGTAAGTTGTAACTAGCGTATTAAGTTTCTGAATCAATTAACGTTTACAGCAACATGTTGCTCAATGGTTTTGACTACCTCCTTGGTAGAAATACCGTAGCGGTCATGTAGGGTGGGCAACGCACCGGCATCTAAAAACTCATCCGGCAGGCCGATCTGGTAGAACTTGACGGCCACACCCTCTTTCATTAGAAGCGAGGCCACGCTTTCACCCAAGCCGCCTACTACCGAGTGGTTCTCGGCGACAAAGACGGGGCGGTCCGGGTGGCGGCGCACTTCTTCCAGAATAGTCTGGGTATCCAGCGGCTTGATGGTGGCACAGTGCAGCACGCCCACCTCTTTGCCTTTCTCCTTGAGCTCGTCGGAAGCCTCGATAGCCCGCATAGTCATCAGGCCTGAGGAGATAATCAGGGCGTCTTTACCGTCGATCAGTTGCTTGGCCTTGCCAATTTCGAACTTGTAACCTTCGAAGCGGTCCAGCACGCGCGGCACCTTGCCCCGCAGCAGGCGCAGATATACCGGGCCGTTGAAATCCACCATCGCCTGAACGGACTGCTCGATATCGACCGCATCACACGGGTCGACGATCGTCAGGTTCGGCATGCCGCGAAAGATGGCAACATCTTCGGTGGCTTGGTGGCTCGGGCCGTAGCCGGTGGTCAGGCCAGGCAAGCCGCCGACGATCTTGACGTTAAGATTCTCTTCGGCAATCGCCAGGCAGATAAAATCATAGGCGCGGCGCGAGGCGAATACGCTATAGGTGGTCACGAAGGGAATGAAGCCTTCGCGAGCCATACCGGCACCGGCCATCATCAAAAGCTGCTCGGCCATACCCATCTGGTAATAACGATCCGGGTAGGCCTTGGCGAAAATATGCAGGTCGGTGTACTTTCCCAAGTCCGCGGTCATACCGACGATCTTGTCGTTTTTACCGGCGGCCTCGACCAGCGCGTGGCCAAACGGCGCCGAGGTAGTCGGCTGGTCTTCCCCCGCAATGGAGGCGATCATGGCCGATGTTTTAAGCTTCTTCTTGGCGCTCATCTTATTTCTCCCCTGACTGGATACCGTAAACGTCATCAAGCTCTTTGAGCGCCACGCTCCATTCGTTTTCATCCACACGAATAAAGTGGTTCTTATCCCGTTTTTCCAAAAAGGGCACGCCGCGGCCCATCAAGGTGTCGCAAATGATCACGCGGGGCTTGTCGGAGTTACTTGCCAAGGCGTTATCGAAGGCTTCAAGTACGGCTTCAAGATCGTTGCCATCAACGCGGTAGGTTTCCCAGCCAAACGCCGTCCACTTATCTGCGATGGGCTCGTAATTAAGCACCATGGAAGACTTGTCGTCGGCTTGCTGGTCGTTAACATCAACGATGGCAATCAGGTTATCCAGCTTCCAGTGCGCAGCTGAGGCAACAGCTTCCCAAGTGGAGCCTTCGTTCAACTCACCATCGGATAACAGATTAAAAATCCGTGAAGTGCTCTGTTTGCGCTTAAGACCAAGCGCCATGCCAACACCGATACCTAAACCGTGCCCCAAGGAGCCGCCGGTGATTTCCATGCCCGGGGTATAAGCGGCCATACCGGACATGGGCAGGATGCTGTCATCACTGCCGTAGTCTTCAATCTCGTCTTCGCTGATAACGCCTGCCTCAATCAGAGCGGCATAAAGAGCGATGGCATAGTGGCCAATGGACAGCAGAAAGCGATCCCGCTCTTCCCATTCGGGATTTTTAGGATCGATTTTTAAAGCGTGGAAGTAGGAAACGGCCAGTACATCGGCGATTCCCAAGGCTTGACCCACATAGCCCTGACCTTGCACCTCGCCCATACGTAGGGCGTGACGGCGAATATTGTAAGCCCGCTTCCGAAGCGCCTCTACGGTACTGGCCTTCGATGCGGTAGCTGTTTGACTCATGCAAGTCACCTCCAATTGGTTGACCAATTGAAGATATAGGCAATTTATATTCCTCGAAACAGAACTTTAGTCTATGGTAAATTACATTAACTTTAATAAATATAGAAAAATAAAATAATTAAAACCATTTAAAAATTCAATAAAAACAATCAGATGAATGAGAAATATCGCCTAACCATATAAAGCAGGCACGCAAAATCAATGTCGTATCCACAACTGCAGACAATATAAATAAACTCATGGAAAAATGGTCAACCAATATTGAAAGACAGAGAAAGCCAGGGTGCTCTCAAGGTCTGGGCATGTTCGAGATAAACACACACTCAAACCCATGATGTGGACATACTGAGAGGAAGAAAAAGGCCGGAAGATCAGCGAAAAAATAAAAAGCCAACGAGCGAGATATCATCGCATCCAATTAATATTAGTCACCAATACATGTAACAACCGCATCCCTACGCGTGCACAGGGCGGATAAATCTTAGCCATTAAAATATTAAAAAAGCACTTTACATCCCTTCTTGCCGCATCAGCCGATCGACCTCTTCTGCCTTTGGGATACTGCTGGCAGCGCCCCGGTATTGAACGGCTAACGCGGCGGCTGCCGTTGCTCTTTTGAGGCACTCAAATGGCTCAGCGCCCGCCTGGCGAGCTGCAAGAAAATAGCCCACAAAGGTATCACCCGCCGCTGTGGTATCAATAGCTCTCACCGGTAAAGCAGCTTGAAAATAAGTTTCACTATTATATAAGTACCATGCACCCTCGCTTCCCAAGGTCAGTACTATCTCGGCACTGCCCAGTTTATTTCTTAACTTTCGGAGCAAGTCTGATGCACTCGACTCTATCGGCATTTCTAATAAAGAAGCGGCTTCAGTGCGATTAAAAAAAAGCAACTTGCATTGATCCAGGGGTAATTCTGATACATCTGCGGTCATGGGTGCGGGATTAAATATAACGTTACAACCATGGCTAACTGCAAGCGGAATAATATAGCCAAGTCCATCACACTCGTTTTGAACAAGTAACGTATCTCCCGACTTCACTTTAGATAGCAAAAATGCCAATCGCTCTTTTTCAGCTCCGTGATTAACACCAGGAAACAAAATTATAGAGTTCTCCCCTTGCTCATCAATCTGAACAACAGCATGTCCACTAGGCTGCTGGGTTAGCTCTATATCACATACATTTACTCCCGCCCTTTTTAGCTCTTCAACCGCCCAAGCATCTTTTGAAGACACTCTACCCCAATGGCTTACCAAACCGTTAGCGCATGCTATTGACAGCGATTGATTTGCGCCCTTACCGCCTAATCCAACACTGTGCCCGTCGCACCTTTGTGTTTCTCCGGGACGAACAAAATATGGAACGTGATAGATATAATCGATATTAATCGAACCATAATTATAAATCATCAACTCTTCTCTTTATTAAAAAGGCCAGCCAGTATAAAACTGACTGGCCTTTAGATCGCTTTCTGACCACTTATCCTTCTAGTACGAAGGGCGCGATATAGTCATCAACATTATCTGGTGTAATAAGGATACAGTCATAAAGTTGCTTTTCATTATCCAGACCAGTTTCACCTGTATTAATATAATTATCAGCAATTCTAACGGCATCTTCTGCAAAGACAGCTACTGGCTGCAAGACTGTATAAGCCAACTCACCAGAACGAACTGCATCAACGGCATCAGGAGAACCATCGAACCCACCAACTAACACACCGTCCAGCAGGCCCTCTTGTTTGAGAGCCACGATAGCCCCTAGCGCCATTTCATCGTTACCGCTGATGACACCACTAATATCTGGGTGAGAACGCAGCATACTCTGCATCTTATTACGCCCTTGGGTACGATCCCAATTAGCAATATCAGAGGCTACCTGGGTTAGATCAGGGTACTGGCTCAAGACAGTCTCATACCCATTAGAGCGGGTTGCGGCATTATTATCTGAAGGCGGACCTTCTAATTCTATATAGGTCCCTTCCCCGTTCAACTGCATTGCCCATTCTTGTGCTCCTAGTGCAGCCCCTTGAGCATTGTTTGAAACTAGCTGCGCCTTAGCTAATCCTTGCTGATTTATTTCAGCATTAATTATAAATACAGGAATTCCTGCGTCGACAGCCCTACGGACAGCGCCAATGGAGCCATCTGCATTAGCAGGATCCAAAATTATAGCCTCAGCCCCATTGGTAATAGCCGTGTCCACCTGATTGCTTTCCGTATTAGTATCACCTACATGTGAACTGACATTTGCTGTGTACCCTAATTCTTGTGCGGTGCGCTCAGCAATTGCTCCTTCTGTTTGCCAGTAGGGGTTAGACATATCATTCACAATAATAGATATTAACCCTTTATCCTGAGCCACAATAGAGCCACTTACTAGCATTGACATGCTGGCAAGCGCTGTTAGAGCTAGCTTTTTACTTTTTGGAAACATACATCACCTCATAGTTATGATTATTAGAGCTTCTGCGTAGCCCTTAGCAGGCCATACTTCTAAGCAAAACCACGCTAAGCGGCTGTTGCTTCAGAATTTTTATCTTTTGAATCAATTTGTTTTTTCTCTAACTTTTTAGAAGACTTATTTTTGGCACTGTACTGAATGTTATTAAGCATGACGGCAAAAACAATAACACTTCCTGTAAACACCATTTGCCAGTAGGCAGAAACCCCAATGATTACCAAGCCATCTGCCAGGAAGCCAATTACAAATGCACCCAGCAGAGTATTTCTTACTGAGCCGCGCCCACCCATTAGTGAAGCACCCCCTATAACGACTGCAGCGATTGCCGTTAATTCATAGGTTGTTCCGGCTGTGGGTCCTGCTGACGTTAATTGAGAGGCAAGAACAATCCCAGCCAAGGCAGCGCATACACCGGAAATAATGTAAACAGAGAGCTTCACTCTATTAACAGGCACACCCGATAACTCTGCCGCGCGTGCATTACCACCCGTTGAGTAGATCCAGCGGCCAAACGGTGTGCGACTTAACGCCAGCATGCATACAATAGCCACAAAAAAGAGGATCAGAACTCCCACAGGAATCCCCAATAATTTGTTAAAACCAAGCCACTCGAACCCCGTATTACCTAATGCAGGATCGCCACTCAAGCGATTAAAAGTCAGGCCATCAGTCAATAACAATGCTGCGCCGCGGGCAACATACAACATGCCCAAGGTGGCAACAAAAGCAGGTACTTTAAAATAGGCAACCAGAACACCGTTAATACTTCCGACCAACCCACCTAGTAAACACGTAAGCACTACAACAACCCACACGGAGGGAAAGAACGCTAAATTAAGCGCCTCAATCTCAACCCCCTCTAGTAGCATGCCGGCAAATACTCCGCACAGCGCCAATGTAGAGCCTACCGACAAATCTATACCGCCTGTTAGGATGACAAACAGCATTCCTATACCTAGCAAACCGAAAACAGCTACGTGCGAGGACATCGTCAAAAAATTGCCCGTCGAGAAATAAACAGGCGAGAGAATAGAAAAGACGATAATAATCGCGATCAATGCAAAAAAGGCCCTACCTTCCAATAATATCTTGATGATATCAATGCCGCCCTTTTTGCCTTGTGATCCGTTGTTGTAATGAGACATGTTAAACACCTATCCGATTGAATACTCACGCGGCAACTGATTCGCCTGAAGCGGCCATAATTTCTTCCTTTGATACGCCAGGTCCGAATTCAGCAGAGATTCGCCCCTTGCTCATCACTACAACCCTATGCGGTATGCTTAAGCACTCGCTTACTTCAGATGTTGTAAAAACGACTGCCAAGCCCTCGCGTGCCCCTTCACTGAGCAGCTTGAAGACCTCTGCTTTCGCGCCAATATCAATACCTCGGCTCGGTTCATCAAGCATGAAGACGTCAGGATTGGTTGCCAGCATTTTACCGATAACAACTTTCTGCTGATTGCCTCCAGACAACGAGCCAATTTCAGCCTCACCACCATCTGTTTTGATATGTACCTTATTGATGGCTGAAGCAACCATTCCCTCCTCTAAGCTGGATGAAGTAAGTCCTTTGCGAGTAAATGCATTGATGCTAGCCAGCGACAAATTACGCCCGACTGTCATGGTTGCCACCAATCCATCCCGTTGGCGGTCCTCCGGTACTAGCACCAAACCTCTTTCTATTCGCTGTGCAATGTTGTAATGCGATACCTCTTGTGACTGGAGCAATATTTTCCCTTCCGACTGCCTTACTCGCCCAGCAACACACTCTAGTAGCTCTGTTCTTCCTGCCCCCATCAATCCATAAATACAGACTATTTCTCCCGCACGAACATCAAGTGACAAGTCATCCACCACATAGCGATCTGCGACATTATCGTCACTTACGCAAAGGTGCTGAATAGAAAGCGCTATGTCTCCTTGCTCATACCCTTCCGGGGGTGAGCCAAGATCAAAACTCTCGCCCACCATGTGCCTTACAATCCATTGAAGATCGATTTCGCAGCGCGGGGCATAGGCGGTCATAACGCCATCACGCAGAACAACAGCATGGTCTGTAATTTGCAGCGCTTCCTCTAAGTGGTGTGAGATATAGACAATCGATACACCCTTGCTTTTGAGATCCCGGACTACTTTGAATAGTGTCTCAACCTCCGACGCGCTTAATGCAGAAGTCGGCTCATCCATGATGAGAATGCGGGATTTTTTGGACAGCGCTCTAGCGATTTCAACAATCTGTTGTTGACCCACACGCAGATCTTCGACCGGCGTCAAGGGGTGAATGGGCTCATCCAGCTCTTTCATTAACAACTCAGCCTGACGTGCCTCTTCGCTATAGTCGACGCTACCACTAACTTTAGTGAGCTCCCGCCCCATGAAGATGTTATCGCGGACATTCAAATTAGGAGCCAAACTTAGCTCTTGGTGAATGATAGTAATACCTAATGCTTCCGCATCAGATGGTGAAGAAAAGCAAACATTTTTTCCTTCAAGAACAATATCTCCAGCTGTCTGAGGGATGACGCCAGACAAAATTTTCATCAGTGTAGATTTTCCCGCCCCATTTTCGCCAAAAAGCGTAGTCACCAGTCCTCGGTGTATATCGAAATTGACTTCTTTAAGGGCTTGCACTGCACCAAAACGTTTTTCAACATTACGTGCAGAAAGGATCACCTCACGTGAAGTCGTTTTAGCTGTCGATTTCTGATTGTTATACATAGCTACTCCTTAGTCAGTGATCGCTATGCTCACCGGAGTAATTAGCCAGTTCTTTGGATTAATCATGTTAAAGGAGCCAGCGATTACTAATGTTTTTCCCGTTAAATCCTGCCCTGCCATTTCCGAAAGTATCTGACGCTTCATTTCTTCATTTAAAGCAGCACCTGCATTTTGATACTCAATCTGGTTGGTAAAATCACTAAACTGAATATCACCAGTGGTATCGCGAAGCGTTGTGCCATTAATCGCCGATCCGGCTTGCACCCGAATAACAATTTCATCGGACATATCAGCGACATTAACGGTGTAAATGCCTGACTTTTCGTCTACGACCACACCTGTTAGTGTCACCGGTATAACATGGCCAATACCTGATGGAACACCGTATTTCTTTCCTGACGCACCGGCACTCTCAAGAGCCTCTGGGGCCAACACGTTTGCTTCTACCGCATTGGTTTCAATGTACTCTTTGATCTCAGGAAAACTTTGTTGTGCAAAGTTTTCTGGTGAAAAACCCACTTCACCTTCAAGCTCAGCAAGGCTTAAAACTTTGGTATCAAATGCCATTAGTGCCATAAGCGCTAGGGCACAAACACCTGCCACATAAACCTTCATACGCTTGTTAGCGGGCAACGAATTTAATGTCGCTGGCATGACCACTCCAGTTATTATTATGCTTATGATAAAAATCTTTCACGACTTACTTCCAGTCTGGAATTAACACCACTTTTAATGCATCGGGATCGTTGCGCATAAGATCTAGCCCCTCATGAAACTTATTCAATGGAAGCTTATGGGTTACTACACGGCTCGTCGGAAAATCATCATTACCAATACCGTCAATAACTAATGGATAGCAATAGGGGCCTAAATGAGCACCCAATATATCCAACTCTTTACGGTCACTAATGATACTCCAATCAACAGTAACAGGTTCTTTAAAAACACTAAATTCAATAAACCGCCCAAGTTTACGAATCATATAAAGTCCCTGCTCTACCGACTTAACTGCTCCGGTAGCCTCAATATAAATATCGCAGCCGTATCCCTCTGTAATACTTTTTACATAGTCGACAACATTAACCTCAGCTGGATTCAGAACGATATCCGCCCCAAACTCTTTGGCCAGCTCTAGTCGTTTATTATTGAGATCCAGGACCACTAGTTTTGAAGGGCCGGATTTTTTAATCGCGCCGATCATTCCTAGTCCAAGCGTACCGGCACCGGAGAGAACCACTACATCACCCAGCTCAACCTGTGCACGTTTAACGGCATGCAGTGAGCAAGCATAGGGCTCAATGAGAACCGCTTTTTCCATCGGGATTTCATCGGGGAGCTTATGGTTAATGGCTTCTTTGGGGAAGACCATGTATTCAGCCATACCACCATTTACATTGTTCTGAAACCCATAGACATCATGCTTTTCACACATCCAATACTGACCCCGGTTACAGAATCTGCATTCCCAGCAGGGCACAATTTGCTCAGATATAACGCGATCACCAATTTCCAAGTGTTTAACGCCTTCACCCAATGCCATTACATGACCTATAAATTCATGCCCAGGAATCATAGGAGCCTTTATATAAGCGGGCTGAGTATCATCTCCCCAAAAGCTGGGTGCGCCTTCGTATGCCTTGAGGTCACCTGCGCAGATGCCGCATGCTTCGACCTTAATCACCACTTCTCCCTCTTTCGCCTCTGGAACAGCAACCTCCTCAAGGCGATAATCACCTGGAGCATAGGCCACGACAGCTTGCATGGTTAGTGGTAATTCAGCGTGCTTGTTGTTATCGGCATTACGCATTGCTCACTCCTAATGTCTCTTATTATGGTTTACAACCTTTCGTACATTACAAAAGATATCACCGTGTACATATGAGTTAAGTACTTTAAGGATAGTCGAGTCAATTTATAATGTAACTTTTCATACTCATACTTTAGGCTAAAGCAATAACAAATTGATTATTAACAATAAAAAAATAAAAAATTAATCAGGCATAAAAGATGACTATATCAGCAATACATGAATTATCTTCGATCATATGATCACAGCCTTATTAAATGCATTGCTTAACTCACGACATCCTTGGCATACCAAAATGCATATGCCATGGACAAAGCGATAAACAAAAGAAGAGACTGAAAAAGGGATTAAGCAGACAACCAAAGCCGCCAAGCACCTGAATAAATTGGGCGTTCAGGTCAGCCAAAAAGCCAATGGACAGGCATCTGCTTATGTCACATTGCGCTGAGTCGCCTCATCAAGGCGCAGAATAGTGTGTGCATTGGTGACGCTGGTCGCTAATGTATCAATCACGCCTGTGCGGAGCGCACCCAAAATACCTACAGCTTTGGTATTCTCACTAGCGATAGCAATAACATCGGGAATTCGCGTAAGGTCCTGAATATTAAGGCCTACTACACGCCCCTGCATGCGTGTATCAGAAGGCTGACCGTGGATATCGATAAAGTCATAGCCCATCATATCCCCCACCGTTCCAGACAGGCGTGCTTCGGCTATCTCCTGAGCAGAAAACCACCCCATGCGCACCATATTGCTATCTTCACTTACGTCACCCACACCAATTAAAGCAGTATCAGCACGTCGAGCACGATCCAGCGTCTGGCGAACAGTGGAATTTTCGTACAATGCGTCCCTTACATCGCCATTTTGCACCAAGGCAGGAGCGTAAAGTGTCTCACTATCGCCGCCAAACCGGCTCGCCAAGCGTCGACAAATATGGTCAGGGTTCATATGCTCACCTGCACGCAGCGATCCGCCAATTGCACAGACAAAAGAAACCTTTAATACCTCTGCCTGAAAAACGTTATCTGCCACGGCGGCTACATTACGCCCCATACCAACGGCGACAATCTGGCCATCAATCAGGCTACGCGATAAGTGATCTGCCACGAGGCTTGCCACACCTGAACGCTGCGCATCCGGATCCGCGTTATCCAAGGCAATTAGCGCCCTCTTGAGGCCAAAACGTCGCTTAAGCTCTTGCTCAATTTCAATACTAACAGCGGGATGCATTCGTACTCGAACATCAACAATTCCCTCTGCTTGCGCCTTTTTAAGCAGACGTCCTATTCGTACTCGTGAATGACCGAGTCGATTAGCAATCGCTTCTTGGGTTTCCCCCTGTACATAGTAGAGAGTCGAAATCTCTGTCATTAAGTCAATGTCAGCAACATCTTGACTATTCATTCAGCATCCGGGAATTGTTTAAAAGCATGGCACGTACTTAAAAACGAGGCGCTCCTACTTAAGCACCTCGCACGAGAACGTATAATGTCAGCTAGGCTCACACTTTTTCAATACAGGGATAAGCGCTTGAATGATCAGCGCGAGCGAAACAGCTCCTGCATCGCGCGTGCCCAGGCTTTTTTCTGCCAACGGGCGTGCCCGCCCCACTCGGGGCAACAGCTTCGCCGTTTCGTCAGCTGCTTTACTAGCAGTGAGTGCGGCAATCTCCCAGCAAGTCACCAGCTCACCGCCTTTCTCAACCTCTCTGGATAAAGCATCGGCGAATGGGGCCAGCACATCAACGAGCGTCTTATCGCCCAGCTCCGCCTTACCAAACGCCATTACCTGATCACGCGCATTTATCACACCTGCCGCCAGGCGCTGGCCCGAGAGCGGCCTATCATTGCCCAGCGACTCTCCCATTGATTTCAGAATCACCCGCCAGATAGCCCCTGACGTACCGCCCGCTTTATCTGACCAGCGCTGCCCTGCCCATTGCAGCACTGTTTGCGCTCCCGCACCTCTATTAAAAGCCTCGTTAGCACCTTCTAGCGCCGCTTTACTACCGCGCTGCATACCGATGCCATGATCACCGTCACCTGCGACGGCATCAATCTGACCCAATAAATCACAATTCCTATTGACGGTATTGGCAAGAACCTCCAGCGACTCGATGACGCCCCGCGCTAACTTGCGAGAAGACTCGCTGGCCTCAGGAATAGCATCTTGCACCACTACCTCTACCTCAGCCGGGTCTAACGCCTCAGCGGGCTTGACACTGCCTTTTCGATAACCAGGCGCATCAGCCGCAGCGGTCCAAAGCGGTTCCATTTGCTGATCAAGCCAGAAAAATGTCAGTGAAACCCCAGCCATATCCAGGCTAGTCACCAGCTCACCCACATCCGGCTCTACAATGTGTATGCCTGCACTCTGCAATAGCTCATCGACCTTACGATAAATGACAAATAGTTCTTCGTACTTTACGGTGCCTAAACCATTAAGCACCACGGCCACGCGGGCTCCGCTGATTTCAATACCTTCAGGAACCTCTTGCAGCAATCGATTAACGAGCATTTCTGCCAGCTCATCCGCGGTGGGAATATCAGCCTCACTAATGCCAGGCTCGCCATGAATCCCCAACCCAATAGCCATCCTGCCCTCAGGCACATGGAAGAGCGAATCATCCGCTCCTGGCAGCGTGCACCCCTCAAAGGCAACACCAAAAGAGCGCGTGCAACGGTTTGCCTCTTTCGCCACCACGACGACTGCTTCAAGCGATAAGCCGTTTTCAGCAGCGGCAGCAGCGGCCTTAAAAACGGTTAAGTCCCCCGCAATGCCACGACGCTTATCTATCTCTTCTAGCGGTGCACTGGCTACATCATCAGTCACCAGCACGATTTCACAGGGAATACCCTCGGCAATGAGGCGCTCTCGTGCCTCACCAAAATGCAGCACATCACCCGCATAATTGCCAAACGAAAGCAGCACACCCCCACCGTTATGGGCGGCTTTAGCCACCGAGTAAACCTGCTGAGAGGAAGGAGAGCAGAACAGGTTTCCCATGACGGCACCATGCGCTAACCCTTGCCCCACCAAACCAGCAAAGGTTGGGTAATGGCCGCTCCCGCCTCCAATTACAACGGCTACCGTACCGGGCTCACTGCGCGTACTGCGCACAACACCACCGGGCACAGCCATCAACTTATCGCGATTAGCAGCCACTAACCCTAAACGCGCTTCTTCAGGAAAATTACTCGGATCATTAAACAGGCGTGTCATTGTTATACCTCCGGGGTGAAGACGTACGGCGTCATCACAGCTTGCATGGTGGTGTTATTGTTAATTTCTGGCTATTAATCAGTCTCGTCATCCCATCAACTTATGATTAGCGGGTTGTTAATCGAGACTCGTACTCTTCAATTTTTGCTATTTTTAATTCGGAAGCACCACCAGAAAAATGATGATTCAAAAAAGTGGAGACAATTAACTTGGCTAATTCTGGTCCCACAACCCTCGCTCCAAGGGTCACAATTTGTGCGTTGTTACTGGTTTGAGCTTTAGCGGCCGAATAAACATCATGCGCTTGAGCAGCCCGTATACCTGGCACTTTATTGGCAGAAATAGCCACCCCGATACCCGTCCCACAGACCAGTACTCCACGATCAAAACGTCCTTCCTTAATGGCCGTTGCCACCTCAAAGGCGACGTCGGGATACAGCACCGGCTCAGCATTAAACGTGCCAAAATCTTCAACCTCGAAGCCTAGCTCACGAACATGGCTGATCAGTATTTCTTTTAAGTCGTAAGCAGCCTCATCGCCACCAATCGCGATTCTGAGAGCAGGCGTTTTATTAGACATTCAGGTTCTCCCCGTACAAGCAATAGAAGCACAGCGGCTGATAACAACAAATATCCAGACACTCTATCCAGCCGCCTACTGATGCCTTCAATCTACCACTAGACGATCATTTGTAAATAGATTGATCATAAGAACAGGAGGCACATTTTAGAGATCATGAAAATATTATAAAAAACATCCATGATAAATGATTGAATAATATATATTTATAGCTAATAAAACTATAAAAACATGATACCTATATACTTTTGTATAGTAACTATCCATTCAAAAACCCCGTCACCATGTTTGACGAAAAGCGCTTAATTATCCAATCATTTGATCAATCACTGTTCATTTTAAAAATAGCGAAAAATGACGTTTTAGATAGATTTTGCGAACACTCGCTGGCGGATGACGTTCGGCTTTTGACAGCGACTAACAGGAACTGGCGTCATTAATCGCGTAGCGCTTTATAACTCGCAGTATCATTTAATCAACAAGACCAAGGCATTATCCTTATGAAAAATCGCTTTACCCTCGCCAATGCCATTCGCGCCCTTTCCATGGATGCTGTTCAGAAGGCCAAGTCCGGCC
>NZ_FUKM01000046.1 GCF_900163645.1 Halomonas citrativorans
CGCCTGCCTTGATATCTGGTGACTTGTCACCCTCATCGGCAAACGCCCACATGAATTACCTGATCAAATTGTTAAAGAGCTGTTTCGCTTGAGGTTAATGTTACCAACATTCGACTCGATGACCGGAGCCGCTTGCCTCAGCGAGGAAGGCGTATTCTACGCATTTCCTGTTGTTTGTCAACCGCTGTTTTTAGCGGGTGAAGCAAGCGATTAAAACTTCGCTAACCTCCTGACAAACCGAAGGTTTTCACCTTCACTCACCGCTGGTAACGCTGGGCGTCCCCGGCAGCGGATGCGTACTTTACGGATTCGCTACCGGTTTGGCAAGGCCTTTTTTGAAGATCGTTTCAAAAACTTCAAACAAGCGTCACACGGCCGTAACGTTTCTTGCCCGCCTGTATAACGTAGACCTTACCCGTTGCCAACATGGTGTCCTGCGCAACCACGTTGCCATCAACCTTAACACTCCCGTTCTTAAGCATGTCTTTCGCTTGGGCACTGTTTTTGGTAAGGCCTGAACGGTTGAGTACGGCAGCAATGGGGGCTTGACCAGCGCCTTCAAAATCCACTGCTATTTCTGGCAGATCATCAGGCACTTCGCCATCGGCCAGTTGGTTACCCGCTGACTTGTGCGCATTAGCGGCGGCTTCTTCACCGTGGTAGCGAGCAATCAGCTCACGCGCCAGTTCCATTTTCACATCACGCGGGTTTGCACCCTGCTCAACGCTCTGCTTAAGCGCACCAAGCTCTTCGTTGGATTTCAGCGACAGTAGCTCAAAGTAGCGCCACATTAAGCTATCGGGCATTGAAACCAGCTTGTTGAACATGGAACCCGGTGCTTCATCAACGCCCACGTAGTTGCCGAGCGACTTCGACATCTTCTGCACGCCGTCAAGACCTTCCAGCAGCGGCATGGTGATAACGACTTGAGGCTCCTGGCCGAAGTGCTTTTGAATTTCACGCCCCATCAGCAGGTTGAACTTCTGGTCGGTGCCGCCCAACTCGATATCCGCTTCCAGCGCCACAGAGTCATAGCCCTGAACCAGCGGATACAGAAACTCATGAATGGCGATAGGTTGATTGGCTTTATAGCGTTTTTCAAAATCATCCCGCTCAAGCATACGCGCAACGGTGCTTTGTGCGGCCAGCTCAATCATCTTGGCGGCGGTCAGCTCGCCAAACCACTCCGCATTAAAGCGCACCTCGGTCTTTTCAGGATCAAGGATCTTGAAAACCTGCTCTTTATAGGTTTCCGCGTTGGCTTTCACATCGGCTTCGGTCAGTGGCTTGCGGGTGATGTTCTTACCCGTCGGGTCACCAATACGTCCAGTGAAGTCACCGATCAGAAAAATAACGGTATGCCCCAGGTCCTGGAATTGACGCATTTTGGTCAGAAGTACGCTGTGACCCAAATGCAGGTCAGGGGCTGTGGGGTCAAAACCAGCTTTGATACGCAGCTTGCGCCCGGAGGCCAGCTTCTTTTTAAGCTCGTCCTCTACGAGGATTTCATGCGTACCCCGCGCCAACAGCGCTAAAGCCTGATCCACCTCACTCATTGCCTCTCTCCACTCTAAACGTTGCCCCATTGGGCATACAGATGAACAATAGCCGACGATGTTACCATGCCTGCCCGACCTGGTTGAGCCTTCGCACCGCCTTGGATACTGCTTTATGAAAACGCTCCCCACTGCTCCCACACTTTATTATATGGGTTTAATGTCAGGCACCAGCCTTGACGGTATTGATGCCGCGCTTATTGCGATCACTCCCACCGCCCCGCCTCGGCTGGTGGCAACCCATGCCGAGCCCATGCCGGAAGCATTGCACAGCGCACTATTAACGCTATGTAACGCAGAGCAGGTAAGTTTCGCCCAGTTGGCCTTGGCAGAAAATGCCTTTTGCCACCTTCAGGCGCAGGCTATTAACACACTCTTGGCCCAGCAGTGTCTTTCACCCAGCCAGATTAGTGCGGTCGGCAGTCATGGCCAAACCATCGAGCATGCGCCTGACGGACATAGCGGCGGCCCTGCCTACACGCTGCAGTTGGATAATCCAAGCCTATTGGCGGAATTGACTGGCTGTACTGTCGTCGCCGACTTTCGCCGCCGCGACTTGGCGGCAGGCGGTCAGGCAGCCCCGCTTGCACCCGCCTTTCATCAGGCACTGTTCGGCAGACAGACGGTAGAGCAGCTCATCCTTAACCTGGGCGGGATTGCCAACGTCACTTGGTTGCCGCGCCATACAGACCAGCCGGCACTGGGGTTTGATACCGGTCCGGCTAATGTATTACTGGATGCCTGGTTTGCGAAACATTACCCCAGCCGGTTTGATCAAAACGGCACCTGGGCCAAAAGCGGCCAGGTAGATAGCGCTCTCTTGGTGCGTTTTCTCACCGAACCCTTCTTTCGCCAACCGCCGCCGCGCAGCACCGGGCGCGAACTTTTTCACTTAACGTGGCTCAAGCAGCACCTTACCGGCACAGAGTCGCCCGAAGACGTGCAGGCCACACTTGCCGAGCTAACAGCGATTAGCGTGGCCGAAGGCATTAAGCACTTATTACCCGACAACCAACCCGCGACCCTAATCACCTGCGGCGGAGGCGCCCATAACGCCTATTTAATGGCACGCCTAGCCCATCACCTACCTAACGCCACGTTTACCTCGCCATCGGCTTACGGCTGGCCAGAAGACTGGATTGAAGCTGGTGCGTTTGCCTGGCTTGCCCATCAGCGCTTGCACCATTTACCTGGCAATTTGCCCTCGGTCACTGGCGCCAGCGGCCTGCGCGTATTGGGGGGCATTTACTCACGCTAAGTGCCAAGCGGCGGAAGCTGCTGATCTTTATTAGTGAAAAGAAACCATTTGAACGCATTCTACTTTGCCGAGGATGCGCGCAGTTCGGTAATATCCCTATCACTTCCAACTGCGGTAAGGTGCTTGAGTATGATGGACATCGCGCTTCCTGAATCGCTCGCCCAAGCGCGAGAACGTCTGCATCAGGCGCTTTTAGAGGCCAAGCGCCCTTTAAATGACGCAACGCTGCTTGTGGTGAGCAAAACCAAGCCAGTCTCCCTGATTCGCCAGGCTTATGCGCTTGGTCAACGGGCGTTCGGCGAGAACTATTTGCAAGAAGCATTAGACAAGCAGATCGAGCTCGCTGACCTGAACGACATTGTGTGGCATTTCATTGGTCCGCTACAGTCAAATAAAACCCGTGCGGTGGCAGAGCACTTTGACTGGATACATAGCGTTGATCGCTTAAAAATTGCCAACCGGCTCAGCGAGCAGCGCCCAAGCCATTTAGCGCCGTTAAATATATGTTTACAGGTTAATATTAGCCGTGAGGCGTCTAAATCGGGGGTTATACCTGAAGACGTTAAGGCGCTGGCCTATGAGGCAGCCCAACTGCCCCGTTTACGGCTGCGCGGTTTAATGGCAATTCCCGCGCCAGCTGACACGCTAGAGGCGCAGCGCAAGCCGTTAGCCGAACTAAGGCATCTGCTGACAGAACTACAGACAACGCTGCCTCAGGCCCCATTAGACACGCTATCAATGGGCATGAGTGATGACCTTGAAGCCGCCGTGATGGAAGGTGCCACGCTGGTACGTTTAGGCACGGCTATTTTCGGTGCGCGCGGCGCAGTCAATTCATAACACAGGACACGCACATGGCAAGCAAGATCACTTTCATCGGCGCAGGCAATATGGCGACCGCTATTATCGGTGGCCTTATCGACAGCGGTGCTGCGCCCACGGACCTTACCGCCACCGCGCCCAGCAGCAGCGAGCTGACGCCGGTTAAAGAGCGCCTGGGTATTAATATCCACACCGACAACAACGTTGCCGTCAGTAACGCAGACGTGGTGGTTCTGGCCGTTAAGCCACAGATCATGCGGGTGGTATGTGAAGAGCTGCGGGAGACTATTCAGCAACAACGCCCGTTGGTGATTTCGATTGCAGCAGGCCTGGACGCCGCGACCATCGACCAGTGGCTAGGGGGCAATAACGCCTTGGTCCGCTGCATGCCCAATACACCTTCGTTGGTGGGATACGGCGCCAGCGGCCTGTTCGCTAATTCAGCCGTGAGCGATACCCAGCGCGATATCGCCACTCAGCTAATGGAAGCCGTCGGCATTGTTGAGTGGGTGGAAGAAGAGTCGCTTTTGGACGCGGTAACGGCGGTTTCGGGCAGCGCCCCGGCCTACTTCTTTTTAATGTTTGAGGCCATGGAAGAGGCTGCCGTAACGCTTGGCTTACCGGCTGAAACGGCACGCCGCCTGGCCATCCAAACAGCGCTGGGCGCCGCCACCATGGCGCAGAAGAGTGACAAAGACCCTGCCACGCTTAAGCAGAACGTGATGTCGCCTGGCGGCACTACTGAACGCGCGATTCATCATCTGGAAGAGGCGCAGTTGCGCACTACCATTGCCGATGCCATGGAAGCCTGTGCCAAGCGCGCCCAGGAAATGGCCCGTGAATTAAGCAGCCACTGAATCATCTAACGTAACGGAGACACCAGCAATGGGCAGTCAATTGGGTAGCGCCGGGTTAACGCTAGTTAACTCACTGATCAATATTTATTTATTTTTACTTATGCTGCGATTCTTATTGCAGGCATCGCGGGCGGACTACTACAACCCGCTAAGTCAGTCGGTGGTTAAGATCACCCAGCCTGTCGTAAGGCCTTTCCAGAGCTTTTTAGGCCCTGTGGCAGGCCGTTTCGACCTTGCCACACTCGCCGCAGGCTTTGTGCTGAAAGTAGTGAGCATGGTGGCTATCTTCATGGTGATCGGCATTGGCATCCCGCCCATTGCCGGGCTGCTAATTGCAGGGGTGGCGGCGATTGCCAATGCGATCTTAAAGATCTACTTTTTCGCTCTGATTGTGATGATCATTTTGAGCTGGGTTGCTCCGAATGCCAGCCACCCGGGCGCACTACTGGTCATGCAGCTGGTTGAACCCATCATGGCGCCGGTACGCAGGGTAATTCCACCGCTGGGAATGATCGACCTGTCTCCCATCGTGGTCTTTATTGCCATCAATCTTCTTGATGGCTTGGTGGCTGGCTCTCTGATCCGTGCTGCCGGCATTTCAGGGGCCCTGGTAGGGCTTTAAGATTTTTTTAGCCCCGCTTCCCCCCGGCTTTATTCAGAAGAACCCATTTTGCAGGACTAACGCTTTCGATGCCCGACTCAGACACGCTTGCCTTTGCTGACCGACCAACGGACGCCGTTGGTCTTGTCACGCCTCATATTGCGCAGTTCGACACGCCGCTTGCCCTCGCCTGCGGAAAAGTGCTTCCGGAATATGAGCTGATCTATGAGACCTACGGCACGTTAAACGCCGAACGCAGCAATGCGGTGTTGATTTGCCATGCGCTTTCCGGCCATCACCACGCGGCGGGCTATCACAGCCAGAATGACCGCAAGCCCGGCTGGTGGGATGCGCACATTGGGCCAGGTAAATCGATCGACACCAATCGCTTCTTTGTGGTTTCCCTGAATAACCTGGGCGGCTGCCACGGCAGCACCGGGCCGGTTAGCCACAATCCTGAAACCGGTCGCCAGTGGGGGCCAGACTTCCCCATGGTCACGGTCAGTGATTGGGTCGCAAGCCAGGCGCGCTTGGCCGACCACTTGGGGATTGAGCGCTGGGCGGCAGCCGTAGGCGGAAGCCTCGGTGGCATGCAGGCACTGCAGTGGACGATTACCTACCCTGAGCGAGTGGCTAACGCCGTCGTAATTGCCGCAACACCTCGGCTTTCAGCGCAGAATATTGCGTTTAACGAAGTAGCCCGCCAGGCCATCCGCTCGGATACCGAGTTCTTCGGCGGCTGGTACGCCGAGCATGACACCGTACCCAAGCGCGGGTTGAAACTGGCACGCATGGTGGGACATATCACCTACTTGTCAGAAGACGCCATGGGCAGCAAGTTCGGGCGCGACCTTAGAAGCGACGACCTTAACTTCGGCTTCGATGTTGAGTTCCAGGTCGAATCCTACCTGCGCTACCAGGGCGACGCGTTCTCCACCGCCTTTGATGCCAATACCTATCTCTTGATGACCAAGGCGCTGGACTATTTTGACCCGGCCGCCACCTGCGACGGCGACCTGGCCAAAGCGCTTGCCCCTGCACAGTGCCCTTTCCTGATTGTCAGTTTCACTACCGATTGGCGCTTCCCGCCCGCCCGTTCCCGTGAGCTGGTCGATGCTCTTACCCGTGCAGGCAAGTCGGTTAGCTACGCCAATATTGCGTCGCCCCATGGGCACGATGCGTTTTTGCTACCGGAGCCACGTTATGAAGCGCTGTTCAGCGCCTTTATGAACCGTACTGCTCGTGAGCTAGGCCTGGAGGAGATCCGTTGATGCGCGCCGACCTTGAACTGATTTACGACTGGGTGCCCAAAGGGGCTCACGTGCTGGACCTCGCCTGCGGCGATGGCGAGCTTCTGGAGAGCCTGGCCCGCGACAAGGGCGTAACTGGCTACGGTCTGGAGATCGACCCAGATGGCATAACCAGCTGCGTGGCACGCGGCGTCAGCGTGATAGAGCACAACCTGGACGACGGACTGGCCAGCTTTTGCGATCACAGCTACGACCAGGTCATCATGACCCAAGCACTCCAGGCGCTGCGCCGCCCCGACAAAATGCTTGATGAGATGCTGCGCGTCGCTGACGAAGGCATTATCACCTTCCCCAACTTTGCCTACTGGCGCCACCGCGTCTACCTGGGCCTACGTGGCTACATGCCGGTCTCCAAGTCACTGCCTCACGCCTGGTACGACACACCCAACATCCACTTGTCGACCTTTAACGACTTCGAGCAACTGTGCCGTGAAAAGGGCCTGGTGATCGTGGACCGTGCCGTGGGTGTGGGCGAGCGCCGTGGACACTGGACCTCAAAGTGGTGGCCCAACCTCTTCGGCGAGATCGCCATCTTCCGCGTACGTCGCCGTTAAGCGAACCGGCAGCGTGCGCGCAAGCGTTACGCTGACCGGAACACCCTCCTTCCACTGGGTGCTCGTACCATACGCGAGCACTTCAACACCGCTGGCAACTGCCGCCTCAAGCCCTGCCGCATAGGCGGCGTCGATATGCGCAGCGGGTGCGACATCATTAATACCTTCGTGAGCAATGCAAAACAGCAGCACGGCCCGTTCACCCTTCAAGGCCAATGCACTTAACGCCTGCAGGTGTTTAAGCCCGCGCACGCTTACCGAGTCGGGGAAATACCCGTATCCATCCTGCTCTTTGAGGGTTACCTGTTTGACCTCAATGTACGCGCGCCCTTTAACCGGGTCCTCAAGCAGAAAATCAAGCCGCGATTCCCCTACCTTTACCTCACGACGCTGGCAAGCATAACCGGCGAGCGCCTCCAGTTGGTTAGCGCTGAGCGCCGCCTCGACAATCCGGTTGGTTCGCCCCGTATGAACTGATACCAACGACACGCTGCCATCGGGCTGGGGCAATTCAATGAGCTCCCATGTCCATAAAAGCTTACGTTTGGGGTTATCACTGGGTGACAGCCACACTCGGCAGCCGGGCACATTGACGGCTTTCATCGACCCAGTATTGGGGCAGTGCGCTACCACTTCTCGGCCATCGTCCAGGCGCACATCAGCAAAAAAACGCTTGTAGCGGCGCAGCAGCGTACCGGGCGCCAGTGACGGATAACGCAATGGATAATGCAACGGAGAATGCAGCGAAGAGGCCAGTGTCATAGCCGCCCCACGAAGCGGGTGATCCGCGCCACCGCTTCCTCAAGCCGAGCAACGTCATTGGTAAACGCAATCCGCACATGGTGCTCGCCACCGCGCACGGCAAAATCAATACCGGGGGTAATGGCTACATTTTCCTCTTCCAGCAGCCGTTCACAAAATGCCTGGCTATCGCGGCTATAGCGCGAGATATCCAGCCAGACATAAAACGCGCCTTGAGGCGGTAAATCGGGCGCCAGGCCGAGCATCGCCAGCCCATCAAGCAATACCTGACGGCGCTCGGAGAGAATTTCACGACGCTGCTCCAGAATCGCCCGGCACTCGGGAGTGAAAGCGGCAAGCGCTGCATGCTGAGACGGGGTAGAAGCCGCCAGAAAGACGTTCTGGGCAAGCCGGGTCAAGGGCTCAACCGCGCGCTGCGGCGCGACCAGCCAGCCCAGGCGCCAGCCGGTCATCCCGAAATATTTTGAGAAGCTGTTAACCACAAACGCTTCACTGGAAAGTGATGTCGCAGACAGTGGAGCATCGTCGTAGTTGAGCCCTTGATATATCTCATCAACGATCACTTCGCCCGAGCGCGTGGCCACGGCGTCCAGCACTTGAGAAAGCTGCTCAGCACTCAAGGTGTGTCCGGTAGGGTTGGAGGGCGAAGCCAGCATGGCCAGCCGGGTTTCATCACGCCAGTGCCGCTCGACCAAACCAGCATCCAACTGCCAGCCACTCTCACGTCCCACGGAAACCGCGTCAACCTCAGCGCCTGCCAACGCCATGAAATGGCGGTTGCATGGATAATTGGGGTCCGCCATCAGCACCCGGTCACCGCCCTCTACAAGCAATTGGCTTGCTAGCAGCAGCGCGCCGGATGCACCCGGTGTAACCAGAATTCGGGCAGGATCCACGTCAGCATTAAAGTGTTCAGCATAGTGGTCAGCGATAGCTTCACGCAGCGCAGGCAGCCCGGCGGCGGGAGTATAACGCGTCTGGCCACGTGCCAAGGCCTGTTGGCCTGCCGCAATGATCGGCTCAGGCGTGGCAAAATCAGGCTCACCGACCTCCAAATGAATCACATCATGCCCGGCTGCCTCCCGCGTCTGGGCCATTTCCAGCAAGTGCATCACACGAAAGGGCGCCACGTGGCTGACTCGCGAATTCCAGGCCATAACGGCTCCTCCACCTAATAGAATAAAAGCATGACATGGGTCGTACAAACGGTAGGACCATAGTCGCAAACGCACCATTATGCTTGCAAAGCGGGAGTTTTTCAGCTAAACAAGCATCCCTTTGGCGTGAGATCGTGGCATACGCTCATGATCAATCAGCAGTCATATACGTAAGGGGCAATCCCATGCCAGTAGCGGAAAAAAAACCGGAAGCGGCCAAGTCCTTCACTCCGTATGAGTCGGCACCAGGTGAAGAGTACATGAACGATAAGCAGTTGGCGCATTTTCGTCAGCTGCTGTTGGACTGGAAGCAAGACCTCATGGAAGAGGTGGACCGCACCGTGCGCCACCTTCAGGAAGACGCCAACAACTACGCCGACCCCGCCGACCGGGCAACGCAGGAAGAAGGCTTTAGCCTTGAACTGCGCACTCGCGACCGCGAGCGCAAGCTGCTCAAGAAAATCAACGAAACCATCGAAAATATCGACGACGACGATTATGGCTTCTGCGAAGCATGCGGCGTTGAAATCGGTATTCGCCGCTTGGAAGCCCGTCCTACCGCCACCCTTTGCGTTGATTGCAAAACCCTGGCGGAACTTAAAGAAAAACAGCTTGGCGGCTAAGCCGGTTATTTAACCCCTTGGTACGCTAACGCTGAAAGTGGGCACCTTTGGGTGCCCGCTTTTGTTTTGGGTAAAGGTTTTTATGATGTCTTCTACCAGCTACCGGGGGCGCTTTGCCCCCACTCCTTCAGGGCCTTTGCATTTTGGTTCGCTTGTTGCAGCGCTCGGCAGCTATCTGGATGCCCGTGCCGCTGGCGGGCGCTGGCTGGTGCGTATTGAAGATATCGACCCACCGCGCTGCCCCCAAGGGGCAGACGCCACCATTTTGCGCCAGTTGGAACGCTTTGGCTTACAGTGGGATGAAACGCTGTGCTGGCAGCACAACCGCCATGACGCTTATCAACAAGCGCTGGATCAACTCATTGATCAGCGCTTGGCGTATCCTTGTAGCTGCTCACGCAAACAGTGGCAATCGCATGCTATTTATCCAGGCTGGTGCCGTGACGGGTTAAGGGAGCCGGATAAGCCGGTTGCCTGGCGGTTACGCAGCGACCTGGCCAAGCGCCCGATTGTCTGGCAGGACCGTCTGTTTGGCGCGCAGCAGTTTGACCCAGTAGCGCTGGGTGACGTAGTGCTTAAGCGCAAGGATGGCCTTTGGGCTTATCAATTGGCGGTTGTCGTTGACGATGCCGAGCAGGGTATTACCGACGTGGTTCGTGGGCTCGATTTACTCGACAACACCCCTTGGCAGCGTCAGCTTCAAAGTGCTTTGAAGCTTCCAGAACCGCGCTATTTACATTTGCCACTGGTCGTCACCCCAGACGGCCAAAAGCTTTCAAAACAGAACCTGGCCCCGGCGCTTGCCGAGGATGAGGACGGCATGCGGCGCCAGCTTTTTCAGGCGCTTCAAGCGCTTGACCAAGCACCACCGGCAGCTCTGGCCACAGAACCTCCCGCCAGCCAGCTACACTGGGCAGTGGCAAACTGGGCGGTTGAGCGCCTTTCCCCCACCGAACACCGCCGCTTGCAGTAAGGAGTTCTCCATGTATGTCTATCGCATCATGCTGTTTTTGGTGTTTGGCGGTTATTTGCTCTCTCCGTTATTAATGGACGGCTGGAGCAATCCGAGCACGGCCTGGTATCGCCCGTTCGCTATCTGGGGCGTGTTGATTGCGCTCACGCTATGGCTTGAGCAAAAAAGGAAGTTAGATGAGCGTTGAGTTAACCGGCGTTTTACTGCTCGGCCTGGGCTTCCTGGGGCTGATGTTTAGCTGTGGCGTCGCCGTTGAGCGCGGCTGGTTGCCTACATACGTTACCCGCCACCCCATCGTTTACACCCTCGCCCTCGGCGTTTATGCCAGCGCCTGGGCAATTTATGGCAGCGTTGAACTTGCGGCCCAGGCAGGGTTTGGCTACTTGGCTTACTACCTGGGCGCGGCCGGTACCTTTCTACTTGCTCCGGTCCTGCTGGTGCCTATCCAGAGGATTACCCGCACATATCAGCTCGCCTCACTCGCGGATCTGTTTGCGTTTCGGTTTCGTTCGCGCTGGGCAGGCTCGCTGGTCACGTTAATCAGTCTTTTGGCCGTGCTGCCATTGTTAGGCATTCAAGTTCAAACCTTGAGCAGCGCTATTCAATGGCTCACCGGCAGTGCCTATAGTTCTGCGGTCGCCCTGCTATTTTGTGGGCTGATTGCGGTGCTCGCCGTGATGTTCGGAGCCCGGCATAGCCATACGCGCCAAGATCCGTTAATCAGCATGTTGGCGCTTGAGTCTCTGATCAAACTACTCGCCATGCTGTGCCTGGGAGCGGTGGCCTTATGGCTTGTTTTTGATGGACCCAATGATTTACAACGCTGGCTTGAGGGGCCGGGCCTACAAGCCCAGCAGGCAACCTATCAGTTGGATGACGCTCAATGGCGCACGCTGTTACTGCTGTTTTTTGCAGCTGCGTTCATGATGCCCCACCTATTTCATATTACCTTTTCCGAAAACCTGTCACGCCACACCCTGTTTCAGGCCAGTTGGACATTACCGCTTTACCTGTTATTGATGGCCTTGCCTATACCGCTTATCTGGTGGGCCGCTCAATCGGTCAATAACGAGCTTCCGGCCACTGCCTACGCGGTGTATATGATCAGCGAACACTGGTGGGTCAAAGCGCTGGCTTTTCTGGCCGGACTAGCCGCTGTCAGCGGTACAATGATCATGATCGCCCTGGCGCTATCCGGCATGATGCTCAACCATATTGTGCTGGTGGCCAGGCCGCCCGAAGCGCGTAGCGACCTTTATGGCTGGCTACTCTGGCTACGCCGAGCCTTGGTGGTCGGCGTGATTGTTAGCGGCTGGCTATTTTATGAGGGGGTCGGGCGCCATCACGACCTCGTTAACCTGGGCATGGCATCGTTTGTGGGTATGGCGCAGTGCTTGCCCGGCATGCTGGCACTGCTTTACTGGCCAGGCGCAAATCGCAAAGGCATGGTTGTTGGCCTTATCGCAGGAGTCACCCTATGGCTTTGGGGGCTTTGGCTACCGCTTATCTTCACGTTCCCGACACCCGCACTGCCCTTCACTCACCTGATGAGCGACAGTGCGCCCCCCTGGTACACGGTAACGCTGGTATCACTGGCTACCAACATTGTTCTCTTGATTGTTATTTCGCTGTTTACACGTATTTCTGAGGGCGAAAAATCGGCAGCCGAAGCGTGCTCCGTCGACGCCGTTATCCGCTCCAAACGACTACCGCTGGAGGCTGCCACCGCTGCTGACTTTTCTACTCACCTGGCTCAAGCGATCGGCGACGAAGCCGCCCAGCGAGAAGTGTCCAGAGCATTAAAAGCGCTTAAGCTCACACCACAAGAACGACGCCCTTACGCACTGCGCCGCCTGCGTGACCGCATTCAGGCCAATCTGTCAGGCTTAATGGGGCCTTCGGTCGCACGTGATATTGTCGACCGCTACCTGCCCTACCGCCATGACGATGCCCCGGTAACGGACGACATCCACTTTGTGGAGAGCCGCCTGGAAGCCTACCGTTCACGCCTGACCGGGCTTGCCCGAGAGCTTGACGGACTGCGCCGCCATCACCGCCAAACACTAGCTTATCTTCCTGTTGGCCTGTGCGTATTTGGCGATGACAAAGAGCTTTTGATGTGGAATCAGGCGCTTTCCCAGCTCTCCGGCATCAGCGGCGAAAGCGTGATTGGCGCGCGCTGCGATAATTTACCTGCGCCGTGGCCTGAGCTATTGGGCAACGTCTTGCTAGCCTCCCACACGCCGCTTTATAAGCAGGCGGTATCGCTGCACGGCAAGGATTACTTTCTTACCCTGCATAAAGCTGAGCTTAGCGGCCACGACAGCCGAGGCGGCAGCGTGGTGTTGGTCGAAGACCACACCGAGATGAAGTGGCTGGAAGATGAGTTGGTACATGCCGCCCGCCTGGCTTCTATTGGCCAGTTGGCAGCTGGCGTTGCCCACGAGATTGGCAACCCGATTACCGGGATTTCGTCACTGGCGCAAAATTTACGCTACGATACCAATGACCCCGCTCTGCTGGAGACTGCGGATCAGATCCAGCAGCTAACCCGGCGCGTAACGACCATTGTGAACTCGCTAGTCGGCTTTGCGCATGGCGGCCGCCAGTCTGGCCCGCCGCCTGCGTCCCCCGTGGCGCTTAACACGCTGAGCGAAGACGCATTAAACTTGATCCACCTGGCGCGCTCGGGTGAGGATGTAACGTTGACCAATGCGTGCCCTGATGCTCTTGTGGTGCGCGGGGATGCTCAGCGTTTAACCCAAGTGATGGTCAACCTGCTTAGCAACGCCAGGGACGCTTGCATGCCCAGCGGCCAAGTGGTGATTACCGCAGGGCAGCAGGCAGGCAGTGCCTGGTGGCGAGTGACTGATAACGGCCAGGGGATTGATCCTCGCGTGCGTGACCACTTGTTTGAGCCTTTCACCACGACCAAACCTGCAGGCGAAGGCACGGGACTTGGGCTGTCGCTTGCGTATCAAATTATCAACGAGCACCAAGGCAGAATAGACGTGGCCTCGCCGCCGCCCAATGAGCCTCGCGGCACGGCCATTACGCTTTGGCTGCCGCTTTACCAACAGGATGGCCAGCGACCCTATGCCCAGGATTCTGATTGTTGAAGACGAAGCGATTATTCGCAGTGCGCTAAAGCGCCTGCTTGAGCGTCATGACTATACCGTCAACGAAGCAGGCAGCGTTGAAGAGGCCAGCCAACTAACGCTTCCTGAGTTCGACCTCATCATCAGTGACCTGCGACTGCCGGGCGAGCCTGGCACCACGTTGATTGGCGCTGCTGCTCCCGCGCCGGTGCTGATCATGACCAGCTATGCCAGCATGCGCTCAGCGGTAGATGCCTTAAAACAGGGCGCCGTCGACTATATCGCCAAGCCGTTTGACCATACTGAAATGCTGGAGACCATTGAGCGTATATTGCATCAGCAGTCGATGCAGCATGGCGAGCCACCTGCAATTACCGGTGATGGTGGCAGCCAGCAGATGATGATTGGCGAATGCGCGGCCATGCAACAGGTCTATACTCGTATCCGCAAAACTGCGCCAGCCGATGTGACCGTGCTGATTTTAGGAGAATCAGGTACCGGCAAAGAGCTGGTTGCACGGGCCATTCACCAACAAAGCAAACGCGCCAACGCCCCGCTGATCAGCGTTAACTGTGCCGCTATTCCCGAAACGCTGATTGAGTCTGAACTGTTCGGCCATGAGAAAGGCGCGTTTACCGGCGCCAGCGCATCACGCACCGGCCTAGTGGAGGCCGCCGACCAGGGCACGCTGTTTCTTGATGAGATTGGTGAACTGCCCCTTGATGCCCAAGCACGCCTGCTGCGTGTGTTACAGGAGGGAGAAATCCGCAAGATTGGTTCTGTGGAAACCCGCCACGTTAATGTCCGCCTGATTGCCGCAACCCACCGCGACCTGCGTGCATTATCTAAAAGTGGTGAATTTCGCTTGGACCTTTACTACCGCTTAAACGTGATGCAGATCGAGCTCCCCCCGCTGCGCGAACGCGAAGACGACGTGCTCCAGATTGCCGATATCTTGCTGGATAAAGCGTGCACGCGTCACGAGCGCCCCGGCCTACGGCTTTCAAGGGCCGCCCGTCAGGACCTGCGTGATTACCCGTGGCCAGGTAACGTTCGTGAGCTTGAAAACGCCCTGGAGCGAGGCGTGATTTTAGCCGAAGGCCATCTGATTCACCCGGATGATCTCGGACTGGCACCTGCACCGCCTCGTGCCCATTCACAGGCGAGTTCAGCGGCTTCCTCCAGCGACGAGAGCACGCCAGCGGAGGATGAGGATGATCTCTCTTTGGAAGACTATTTCCAGCACTTTGTGCTTGAGCATCAGGACCTGATGAGCGAAACCGAGCTGGCTCAAAAACTGGGCATTAGTCGTAAAAGCCTGTGGGAACGGCGCCAGCGGCTCGGTATACCGCGTAAAAAAACCGCTCGGCGTCCTAACTGACGCCGTTTGCACGCTTACCTGCGAACGCCTCACACCAAATGCTTACGACCATCGTCTACTATACTGATTTAAATAAAAAATAACCGAATTTGCGTTACCCAATCATTGTTACCTACCCACACAACGCCCTTAAAAAATCGGACCAAAAACGGTAACACTTATCTGTTACCGAAGTTCCTCAAAATAAAAAATAATCATAAGCGACTGAAACAAATAAACATTTCAACAAGTGGCACGACGAGTGCAATATTACTGGGTAAGAAAAATAAACTGGGCCGAGCGGTGGGTCGCTAACAAAAACAACATGACACCACCCCAACCTGAGCCATAACAAAAACAACAAGGCCAGGAGAGATAACAGCACTAATAATAACAACAGGCTTCAATCTCATGACTTGCTGGCGCTAAGCACAATAAGCGCGGCTAATAAAAACAACAGGTAGCAAGTGCCCAAAATGGACGCGACGTACACCAAATGATCTGCGCCCCAACAAGAATAATAGCAGTGAGTGTGTACACCCCCGGAATCAACAATAATACGTCGGGGAAGAAAAGTTCGCGGTTGGATTATTGTTTTGAATACGAGGCGGTCGGATACTGCCTATCGACTGCGGTGCGTATTCAGGGCGATGTGCCATCATGAAGAAAAACAGCAGCATGGACGCTGATTAAATGCTTTATAGGGGAGGCTCTTTTAGCCTCCCCTTTCCGCGTTTAAAGGGGAAGGCGTTCGCAAACCTGCCCGAGATGCTTTGCAAGCGTAAAGGGGTCGGCTACACTCATCGGCTACCGCTTACTTCACGGTCACTTTTTCGATACCCTGCGAGTCGATATCGCCGCATGTTCAAAGGATTTACCCGTTTCTTACATAGCCCGGGAGAGCAATTGAAAACCCTGCTCGATCCCCAAGAGAGTGAAACCGCTCTCAGCCCACGTATTATCCCTCGGTCCGAGCACCCTGTTTCTCGCCAACATATCAGCGACGCTGCGCTAAAAGTGCTTTACCGCCTTAGCGGTGCAGGCTTTGGCGCCTACCTGGTGGGTGGATGTATTCGCGATGCGCTGCTTGGTAAAATGCCCAAGGACTTTGACGTTGCCACCAACGCCACGCCGGAACAGGTGCGTGACCTGTTTCGCAATTCGCGTTTGATTGGCCGACGCTTTCGTATTGTCCATGTCCGCTTTGGGCGCGAGGTCATCGAAGTCACTACGTTCCGTGGCAAGCCACAAGACGAACACGGCGAGAATATCGCTCACCAGTCGGACGACGGCTTGCTGCTGCGAGACAATGTATGGGGCAGCATTGAGGAAGATGCCTTACGGCGTGACTTCACCGTTAACGCGCTGTATTACAACATTGCCGACTTCAGCCTTCACGACTTTGCCAACGGTGCGCGTGATATTGAATCGCGCACGCTGCGCCTGATTGGCGACCCGGCCACACGCTACCGGGAAGACCCGGTACGTATGCTGCGCGCCGTTCGCTTCGCGGCCAAGCTCGACTTCACTATTGAGCCGGCCACCGAAGCGCCGATGTACGACCTTGCGCCGCTGTTGCTGCAAATTCCGCCTGCACGGCTATTTGATGAAGTGCTTAAGATGTTTATGTCAGGCTATGGGTTGGCAACCTTCCGCCTGCTCAGCCATTACGGCCTGTTTGGCATGCTCTTTCCCGAGTCGGAAGAGGCCATGGCCGATGCGGCATGGGCGGAAAAGCTCATTGAATTCGCCCTGGCCAATACCGATAAGCGCATTGCCGAAGATCGCCCGGTGACGCCTGCCTTCCTGCTGGCCGCCTTCTTATGGGCCCCGGTTGCCAATCGCCAGGCCGAGCTTGAAAGTGAAGGCATGCCCGCGATACCGGCACTGCAAACGGCCGCGCAGGAGGTGGTATCGCGTCAGTTGGAACATACCTCTATCCCTAAACGCTTTGGTATGCCCATGCGCGATATTTGGGAGCTACAGGCACGCCTGCCGTTACGACGTGGCAAGCGCGCGTTCCAAACCCGCGAGCACCCACGTTTCCGCGCCGCTTACGACTTACTGCTGCTGCGTGAGCAGGCGGGCGAAATCCCGCGCGGTTTGGGCGACTGGTGGACGGCCTTCCAGCAGGGCGACGAGCATGAGCAGCTTCGCTTGCTACAAAAAATTGGGGGCGACCCGGCAAGCCAGGGCGACCGCCGCCGCAAACGGCGCCGTAAACCCACGCACAAATCGGAAAAGTGAGCAACGCATGAGCACGACATCGCTTACGTATATCGGCTTGGGTAGTAATCTTGATGATCCTATCAGGCAGGTGCGCCAGGCGATTTCGGCACTTGCCCTACTGCCCTTGAGCCAGCTGACGGCCACCTCCTCACTTTACGCGAGCCGCCCGGTTGGCCCCCAGGACCAGCCAGATTTTGTCAACGCAGTGGTCAGCCTGACAACGCTCCTTTCGCCGCTGGCGCTGCTTGACCAGCTACAGGCGTTAGAACAACAGCACCGGCGCCAGCGGCTACGCCACTGGGGCCCACGCACGCTGGATCTGGATTTACTGCTTTTTGACCAGCAGACAATTTCCTACCCGCGCTTAAACGTTCCCCATCCGCGTATGCACGAGCGCGCCTTTGTGCTCGCTCCCCTGGCTGAACTGGACGCAACGCTGACGCTTCGCCAGCAGCCGGTAAGCGAATGGCTAAATCAAATCCCCGAACCAGGCATTCAGCGTTTAGTCGAAGATGGCCCTGCCTAAGCGGTTATCTTGCTACCCTAACCTCGACACACAGCACTGGACCGGGTAACAATCGTTTTCCAGCCCACATACTAACGTTCTGGTTCGTCTTTCAGGGTCAATTTTTCAAGACCCGTTTTTAAGAACTGTTTTCAAAAATCGTTTTTAAGAACATTGCAACATCGTGATATTAACAACGGTCGACTGCCCATGCCGCAGCGGCCACGACGAGTGAGAGCATGCCATGAAACCCGTGACTCTAAGCACGCTACAGGCCTACAAGCACGCTGGCGAAACGTTTAGTTGCTTAACCGCTTACGATGCCTCTTTTGCCCAAGCGGCTAGCCACGCCGGTATCGACGTACTCCTGGTGGGTGACTCGCTCGGCATGGTGCTCCAGGGGCATACCAGCACGCTCCCCGTGACAGTCGACGATATTTGCTACCACACCCGCTGTGCCGCACGCGGCAAAGGCCATAGCCTGTTGATGGTTGACCTGCCGTTTATGAGTAACGCCTCTACCCAGCGCATGCTGGAAGATGGCGCAGCCCTCATGCGTGCTGGTGCGGAACTGGTCAAGGTCGAAGGTGAAGCCTGGATGGCCGAGGGGATTCGTGAGCTAACACGCCGCGGCGTACCCGTATGCGCCCACTTGGGCTTAACGCCACAGGCGGTTTATCAGCTAGGCGGCTACAAGGTACAAGGACGAGACACCGTCCAGGCAGAGCGTATCCTGCAGGATGCCAAGGTACTGGTTGAAGCGGGTGCTTCGGTTATTTTACTGGAGTGCGTACCGGCAAGCCTGGGAAAGGCCATTACCGACGCGCTTGATGTACCGGTCATCGGTATTGGCGCAGGCCCCGATACCGATGGCCAAATTCTGGTCATGCACGATGTGCTCGGCGTCACCCATGGCCGCCCGCCGCGGTTTGTGAAAAACTTCATGGCAGATGCTGGCAATATTCAGGGCGCCTTTCAGGACTTCCACGAGGCGGTCAAAACGCGCACCTTCCCAGCTCCCGAACACTGCTTCTAACCTGCCCGTTAGCGACGTAACCTTACGACACATGACTATGCGTACATTGCGAGAGATCAACGACCTGCGCAGCCTCCTGCGCGACTACCGAACGCACGGCCAGCGAATCGCGCTCGTGCCGACCATGGGTAATCTTCATGCCGGGCATTTAGCGCTGGTTGCCCAGGCGCGTGAGCACGCTGATATTGTCGTTGCCAGCCTGTTTGTAAACCCCATGCAGTTTGGGCCTAACGAAGACCTGGACGGCTACCCACGCACCTTCGCCGATGACCAGGCAAAGCTTAGGGCAGCCGGATGCGACGTGCTCTTTTCACCCTCGGTAAGCGCGCTTTATCCCAATGGGCTAACCTCGCAAACGTGCGTTCACGTGCCTGACGTGGGCGAGGGCCTGTGCGGTGGCTCACGGCCAGGGCACTTTGACGGCGTGTCTACCGTTGTCACTCTGCTGTTTAATCTGGTACAGCCCGACGTTGCCTGCTTTGGTGAGAAGGACTACCAGCAGCTTGCCGTTATTCGCAAGTGTGTGCATGACCTGCATATGCCGATTGACATCATAGGCGTGCCAATTGTGCGTGCCAACGATGGGCTAGCGCTTTCATCGCGTAACGGCTACTTGAGCGATGCCGAACGCGCGATAGCCCCTACGCTTTACCGCACGCTGTGTGAATTGCGCGACGCGTTAGAGCAGGGTGAGCCACTAGAAACCATTTTGGCGAACGGGCTTATTGAGCTTGCCGAGGCGGGCTTTACGCCCGATTACCTTGAGCTTCGTACCCCCGAGTTAACGCCTGTCAGCACCACCACTCGTGATGCGGTATTACTGGCCGCCGCTCGGCTTGGTCCCGCTCGATTGATTGATAATCTCAGCGTGCAGCTGCCCGCTTGATCCATTACGCTTTATCGCCAAGCCGCAGGCTTCGCAACCAGGAGTTGTTATGCAAACGATTATGCTAAAAGCCAAGCTCCATATGGCACGCGTTACCCATGCAGTGCTTAACTACGAAGGGTCTTGCGCCATTGATGGCGACCTACTGGATATGGCCGGTATTCGTGAAAACGAACAAATCCAGATCTATAACGTTGAAAACGGTGAGCGTTTTACCACCTACGCGATCCGTGGCGAAGAAGGCTCTCGTTTGATCTCGATTAACGGCGCGGCGGCGCATTTAGCCGCCCCCGGTCACCGGATTATTATCTGTAGCTACGCCCACTATTCGGAAGCCGAGCTTGAGCAGCACCAGCCAGCTCTGGTCTACCTACAAGAAGGTAACGAGGTTAGCCATACCAGCAACGCCATCCCGGTGCAGCTCGCATAGAAGCCATCGTTTTTTTCAGTTATTTAGAGCGGACCTTTAAGGTCCGTTTTTATTTGTATCCAAAAGCGCATTGCCGCAACGCACAACTTTCCCCTATGCTGAGTAGCAAGCCTGACATAAAAAACAGATAGCGTAGGTTATGCTCAGTACAACCAGACAGTAAAAACAGGCTAGTAAAAACGGTTTGTAAAAACAAGATAGCAAAACAGGCGGTCTACCTTACTCACGTTAGGAGTCATCTCATGCAAGAAGTGGTCATTGTCGCGGCTCGCCGCACCGCGGTCGGTTCCTTTGGCGGTTCACTGGCAGGCATTCCTGCAAGCGAGCTTGGCGCGTTAGTGATTAAGGATATCCTTGAATCAACCGGCGTTTCTCCCGATCAGGTGGACGAAGTACTCCTCGGCCAAGTACTGACGGCGGGCGTGGGACAAAACCCTGCCCGTCAGGCGGCGATTAAAGCGGGCCTGCCTGCTTCCGTACCGGCCATGACAATCAACAAAGTATGTGGCTCAGGCCTAAAAGCCGTGCATCTTGCAACACAAGCGATTCGCTGTGGCGACGCTGAGCTGATTCTGGCTGGTGGGCAGGAAAACATGTCGGCGTCTCCCCATGTATTACCCCATTCGCGTAAAGGGCAACGCATGGGCGACTGGAAAGCCATTGATACGATGGTACACGACGGCCTTTGGGATGCGTTCAACGACTATCACATGGGCATCACTGCAGAGAATCTTGCTGAAAAATACGGCATCACCCGCGAGGAAATGGACGCGTTTGCCGCTCAATCGCAACACAATGCCGCCAAGGCCATTAAAGAAGGTAAATTTAAAAGCCAGATCGTACCGGTGCAGATCCCCCAGCATAAAGGTGACCCGGTTGTGTTTGATACAGATGAGAACCCGCGCGAAATTACCGCTGAAAAGCTGGCGGGCATGCGCCCGGCGTTCAAAAAGGATGGCACCGTTACCGCAGGTAACGCCTCCTCACTGAATGATGGCGCAGCCGTTGTTATGATCTGTTCGGCAGAAAAAGCCAAGGCGTTAGGTCTTGAGCCGCTGGCACGTATTGCCGCTTATGCCAATGCGGGCGTAGACCCTGCCATTATGGGTATCGGGCCAGTGCCTGCTACCCGTCGCTGCCTGGAAAAAGCCGGCTGGAGCCTTGAGGACCTGGACTTGGCGGAAGCCAACGAGGCTTTTGCGGCACAGGCCCTTTCTGTTCAGAAAGAGCTGGGTTGGGACATATCCAAGGTGAACGTCAACGGCGGCGCGATTGCCCTGGGCCACCCCATTGGTGCTTCTGGCTGTCGCGTGTTGGTATCGCTCCTTCATGAAATGATTGCCCGGGATGCCAAGAAAGGCCTGGCGACGCTGTGTATCGGCGGCGGCCAAGGGGTGGCACTGGCGATTGAGCGCCCTTAATCTCGGCGATTAACGGTTAAAATGTAAATGCCCCTGTCACTGACAGGGGCATTTTTATGCATCAAGGCTTCACGCCTGACATCTAACCCTCATTTGGCATTTAACGGTGCTTTTCACCCACAATGGTGGCGGGTGTTCGCCATACCAACAGCGCGCCCAGCAAGAATAGGCCTGATGCGGCCCACATGGTAATAGGCAGGCTAGTAGCATCAACGACCCGGCCACCGACCATCGCGCCCAGCCCAATGGAGAGGTTGAACACAAAGGCCATCAAGGCGGTTGCGGCTTCGGTATTGGGTGCCGTGCGTAAAATCCACGTCTGAATACTCACCGACACGCTGCCAAATGCCGCACCCCACGCCATCAGTAACAGCACGCCGCTGACAGGCTCGACCCCGAGCAGCGGGAAAGACGCCACTACCAATAGCAGCAAGCTTGGAATCGCCAGTACAGCGCGATAGGGGTGGCGCCCAGCGAACATGCCTGCGGCGATATTGCCCAGAATTCCTGCCGCCCCATAAAGTAGCAGCAAGCTGCCCACATGGCTCTGAGCCACACCACTTATCTCCTGAAGGATAGGGCTAATGAAGGTGTACGCTGCAAAGTGTCCGACAACCACAAAGCCCGTGACCAGAACCGCGACCCGAACGCCACGGTTAGTAAACTGCTGGGCCAGCACTTTGAGGCGGACTGGCTCCCGGGGTGGCAGTGGCGGCAGCCAGCACCACAGTGCCAGTGCGGTTAACAGGCTAAAACCGCCCAAAGCCGCAAACGCGACTCGCCAGTTACTTAGATCACCCAACAAGGTACCCAATGGCACGCCAAGTACCGATGCAGCGGCTACGCCGCCAAAAATAATCGTCATGGCCTTGGGCACTTTATCGCTAGGCACCAAGCGCGGAGCAATACTCCCGGCCACGGCCCAATAACCGCCGATGCTGACACCCACCAGCACGCGGGCGGCCAGCAGCAGAATAAAGCTACTGGCCAGCGCTGAAAGCACGCTACCAATCACCATGACGACCATGAGTAGCGTGAGCATAATACGTCTATCCAACCGGCCTACCGCCACGGGCAGTAGCGGTGCCGAAAAAGCGGCGACCACGCCCGGTACCGTTACCATCAAACCAGCGACACCGGGCGTTACATCCATGGATGAAGCCACCTGAGACAACAACCCGATAGGCAGCTGTTCAGCGGTTACCAATAAAAAAATGCCGATCATCACGGCGACCACCGCCCACCAGCGCGGTGCCTGTTCCTTCTCCATGCCTACTTCCTTCTGACTAAACGTCCTTCCAACCAAACTTTTTTCAATCAAACTTTCTTTCAATCAAACAACGCCGCCCCCGTAACCAGGGGCTACGGGGGCGGCATAGACAACCTCGCGGCAATTTAGTCCGCGATGTTCTCACTTTCAGCGGCAAACGCTGCTTTCTCTTCTTCAGTGATCTCTTTCATCGAGAGCTTCACGCGGTTGCGGTTATCGATGTCGAGCACCTTCACAATCACGTCGTCGCCTTCGTTCAGGAAATCGCGCACGTTGTTAACGCGCTCAGCCACGATTTGCGAAATATGCACAAGACCATCGGTACCCGGCATGATGTTCACAAAGGCGCCGAAGTCAGCAATACGTACGACCTTGCCGTTATACAGCTTGCCAATTTCCGCTTCTGCAGTAATCGCCAATACGGTATCGATGGCCTTTTTCGCCGCAGCTTTGTCTTCAGCGTAGATGCGCACGGTGCCGTCGTCATCAAGGTCGATAGACGCGCCGGTATCTTCGCAAATCTTGCGAATGGTGGCGCCGCCTTTACCAATAACGTCACGGATCTTGTCCGGGTCGATCTTGATAGTGGCCATGGAAGGCGCATTATCGGAGACGTCGGTACGGCTCTGGCTAATGACCACGTTCATCTGCTCAAGGATACCCAGACGCGCTTTGTGGGCTTGCTGAAGCGCGGTCTCCATGATTTCTTCGTTGATGCCTTCGATCTTGATGTCCATCTGCAGGGCAGTAACACCCTCTTCTGAACCGGCAACTTTAAAGTCCATATCGCCAAGGTGATCTTCATCACCCAGGATATCGGTCAGTACCGCGTAGCCATCTTCGTCTTTCACCAGGCCCATGGCGATACCCGCCACCGGCGCTTTCAGCGGTACACCCGCATCCATCAGCGCAAGCGAGGAGCCACATACCGAAGCCATCGAGCTTGAACCGTTGGATTCGGTAATTTCCGATACCACGCGAATGGTGTAGGGGAAATCTTCTTCGGACGGCAGCATGGCTTGAATACCACGACGAGCCAAACGGCCATGGCCGATTTCACGACGTTTCGGGCCACCCATAAAGCCCGCTTCACCGACCGAGTAGGGAGGGAAGTTGTAGTGCAGCATAAAGCGGTCTTTACGCTCGCCTTCCAGCGACTCGATCAACTGAGAGTCACGCAGGGTGCCCAGCGTTGCCACTGCAATCGCTTGGGTCTCACCGCGAGTGAACACCGCCGAACCGTGAGTCTTGGGCAGCACGCCCACTTCGATCGCCAGCGGGCGCACGGTGAAGTTGTCACGGCCATCAATGCGCGGCTCACCTTTTACAACGCGTGAACGTACAACGCGCTTCTCAAGACCAGCAAAGGCACCTTTTACTTCGTCTTTGCTGAACTTGTCGTTAACCGGCTCGCCGTCAACTACTGCCAACTGCTCAACCGCCTGATCTTTCAGAGCTGCTAGCGCGTCTTGGCGCTGCATCTTATCGGTGATGCGATAGGCATCGCCCACCTGAGCTTCAAACGCATCCGCAATGGCGGTTTTCAGCGCCACGTTCTCAGCGGCTGGCTGCCAGTCCCAACGCGGTTTTCCGGCCTCTTGAACCAGTTCGTTAATCGCGCTAACCGCGACCTGCATTTCCTGATGACCAAACAGTACGGCGCCCAGCATTTCGTCTTCCAGAAGCTCTTTGGCTTCGGACTCGACCATCAGCACAGCGTTTTCAGTACCGGCAACCACCATGTTCAGTTCAGAAGTCGCGAGCTCTTCAACGGTCGGGTTAAGGAAATAACCTTGCTCTTCGTTGAAGCCAACGCGCGCAGCGCCGATCGGGCCGTTGAACGGCACGCCAGAAATGCTGAGTGCAGCGGAGGTACCCAGCATCGCGGCAATATCCGGATCGTGGTTACGATCAGTGGAAAGAACGGTACAGATAACCTGCACTTCGTTCATAAAGCCTTTGGGGAAAAGCGGACGGATCGGACGATCGATCAGACGCGAGGTCAGAGTTTCTTTCTCGGTCGGACGCCCTTCGCGCTTAAAGAAGCCGCCGGGAATTTTACCTACTGCGTAGGTTTTTTCCTGGTAATGAACCGAGAGCGGAAAAAAGGGTTGGCTGGGGTTGGCTTCTTTACGCGCCACCACGGTACACAGCACAACGGTATCTTCCATGGTGACCATGACGGCACCTGTGGCTTGACGAGCGATACGCCCGGTTTCTAGCGTGACGGTGCTACGACCGTACTGAAACGTTTTTTTTACCGGATTCACGGCGACTTCCTTTAACATTAATATCTACTTGTCTATTCGTTTGGGTCGTTTTGACTCGCCACCATTCTAGGCGCTGTAGCGCCATACGGCTACCAGAAACCCAAAATCACCGTGTGCATATCCATGGTGTATCGCCCATATTCGGCAGCCTCCGCTAGCGAACACAGCGATGTCGCCAAATCAGGACAACAGCCCTGCTCAATTCTGAATCACAGATTAAGCGGCTGCAGGTGGTAGACACCTTACTAAATAAGGCTATGGTTTGATGGTCTTAGCGACGGTAGTACTCCGCTACCGTGTCTTCAGCGACTTGCTGTAAAAAGGCAGCATCATCCTCGTCGATTCGACCGTAGTAAGTGTACGGGTTACCGACCACAGATGTGTCGTAAAGAGCCGCAAACACTGTGGCGGCCGCTAGGTAGCTGCCTTCTGGTGAAGGGTGGCTACCGTCATAATCGACATGCAAAGCCAGCTCTGGGCGCTGCTCATAGGCATTCTGAAAGGCAAGGCCGACCGGAATTACCAGAACATCAAGCTCATTGCCGACAGCGGTATACAATTCTTCGATCTTGTCAGTCATGCCAGGATCGTAGCTATTATGATCTTCGCTGTAGGCAGGCGTCATATAGAGCACGCTCTCTGCCCCCGTCGCTTCGATGGCTTTGTGATGCCGTAGAACCGCGTCACGAAAATCTTGTCGCTTCTCGTCGCTCAAAGCCGCGCCACTGTGTCCTTGTAGAACCACAACATCAAACGGATCAGGCAGGCCCAGAGCGTCTGGGAACAGATAGCTTTTTATGTCGTGTTGCGACAAATAAGCTCCGGAAATGGTTACAGATTTGCTGTTGAGCTGATCCGCAATATCCGGATAGGCGGCTTCCGCCATACGCTTGACGTAGTTGTGCAGACTGTTGTTGTAGTATTGATAGCTATTGCCGACATAGAGTATTTGTTGCGGGTTTGGTGAACCGAGAGCATTGCGGTTGCTTCCGGTTTCAGCCATGACCGAAGCAGGGAGTAACGCAGTAAGCGTGAAAATGCCAATTCCGGCGAGGGATGTTTTCATTGATATTATCTCCATCCTGAACTGATTTACAAAAATCCAAGGCGCATTGCGTTTAGGCACCTCAGTACGCCACATACATTACAGCAAACTTCATTCCTTTCGTAATTCCGCTTTATTATTTCAGAGGCTTGAAAACCCCCAACACTACAACGGGCGAAGACCTCATTCCAACCAATCGAGTTTTTTCCGCACAAGCAGTCACCTATACATGTACGGAAAACCGCACATTAAAATGTACTATCAATGGTATATGTCTCAACGCAAAACGGGCAGCTCACAAGGAGCTGCCCGTTTCTCAATCTTCGCCAACAATAACTTAGCGGCGCAGACCTAAACGCTGGATCAGAGACTGATAGCGTTCGAAATCTTTACGCTTCAGGTAGTCCAGCAGTTTACGACGCTGGTTTACCATGCGGATCAGACCACGACGCGAGTGGTGATCCTGCTTGTTGGTTTTGAAGTGGTCCTGCAGGCCATTGATGTTGGCGCTCAGCAGTGCAACCTGTACTTCAGGGGAACCGGTATCGTTATCGCCGCGGCCGTATTCGTTGACGATTTCGGCTTTCGTTTCAGCGGTTAATGCCATCTGTCTCTCCAGTAAGCAATATGCCTAAAATTTAATGGGTGAGACCACGCATATTTGCAGTCTCAGGCGACTCTTTTCGACGTACTGTTTCCAGCACTATTTCAAGTACCGTTTCCAGTACTATTTCAAGTGCTATTTTCGCGTAAATCGTCACATCCTTGCAACGTTTCACCCGGACTCTTACGAGATAGCGACGGTACTTAACAGTCGCTTGGGCGCTACTTCCTGAGCACCTTTTACAACACCGAGGCCGATAAACGTCTCGGCATAATAAAGTCTTGCCAATGCATCGGGGGCTAGCGTACCAATACTCAAGTTGACCGATTGACCGTGGGCTAAGCGCCCGTAAGCCGTTTCGTCCACCTCAAGCGTCGGCAGGTGATCCACCAGCACATCAGCGGGCATTAATTCAGCCTCACGCGAGGCCTGATCCGCCAATGCTTCAAGCGCTTCGAGGGTCCACATCGCATCGCCCGTAAAAGGCCCGGTTTTGAGCCTGCGGAGCTGACTGATGTGAGCACCACACCCCAGCGCCAAACCGATATCTTCGGCCAGCGTACGGATGTAAGTCCCCTTGCTGCAGGTGACTTCAAGCTCGAAGGCTTCGCCGTCAAACGCAAGCAGGCGCGCATCATACACGCTTACCCGCCGCGCTGCACGCTCTACCTGCTTACCCTCACGGGCCAGCTCATAGAGTTTTTTGCCCTGATGCTTGAGCGCCGAATACATCGGCGGCACCTGATCGATCTCGCCGCGAAAGCGCGCAATCGCGGCTTCGACATCATCCGCTGTTAACGACGGCACATCGCGGCGTTCAATCACGGTGCCTTCTGCATCACCGGTGTCGGTGATCACACCCAGCTCAACGCGGGTGCGATACATCTTGTCGGCTTCCAGCAGGTGCGCGGAGAACTTGGTGGCCTCGCCCAGGCAAATCGGCAATAAACCGGTTGCCATGGGGTCCAGCGTGCCGGTATGCCCGGCTTTTTGAGCCTCGAACAAACGACGCACACGCTGCAAGGCATGGTTGCTGGAAATACCCTTGGGCTTATCCAGCAGCAATACCCCATTGACCGGTAAACCGCGACGGCGACGGGCCATTAGCGCGTCTCCTCACCTTGATCAGAGTCACCCTCTTCATCCGCTTGACGAGCCCGGTCAGTCGATACGGCCTCTTCAATCAGGGAAGAGAGGTGCTGCCCACGCACCACGCTCTCATCATAATGAAAACGCAGTTCAGGGACATGGCGTAGCTGAATACGTTTGGCAATCTGGCTTCTTAGAAATCCGGCGGCGCGCTTAAGCACCTGCAGGTTCTCCTTGATACGCTCAGGCTCCTGCTCACCCAGCAGGGTGACATGGATATCGGCGTAGCCAAGATCACGGCTAACGGTCACGCCGCTTACCGTGATCATGCCCAAACGCGGGTCTTTCACTTCGCGTTGAATAAGTACCGCCAGCTCCTTTTGGAGCTGGTCGGCTACTCGGTCGGTACGCTTAAATTCGCGCATGGTTGTCTCCTCGCGGCCTTACAGGCTGCGCTCGACTCTGACTTGATCGAAGACTTCGATCTTGTCGCCGACCTGGACATCGTTATAGTTCTTCACGCCGATGCCACACTCCATACCGTTACGTACATCTTGTACGTCGTCCTTGAAGCGGCGCAGCGATTCGAGCTCGCCTTCGTAGATGACCACGTTGTCACGCAGTACGCGGATGCGTTTGCTGCGGGACACGGAACCTTCGACGACCATACAACCCGCCACTGCACCGATCTTCGGCGCACGGAACACATCGCGCACTTCGGCAACACCGACGATCTCTTCTTTCCACTCGGGTGCGAGCATACCGCTCATCGCCTGCTTGACCTCATCGATCAAGTGGTAGATGACGCTGTAGTAACGCAGATCCAAGCCTTCACGCTCAATAATCTCGCGAGCGGCGGCGTCAGCGCGAACGTTAAAGCCGACCACGATCGCCTCAGAGGCCAGCGCCAGGTTAGCGTCGGTACCGGTGATACCACCAACACCTGAAGAGACCACCGCCACTTGTACTTCATCAGTGGAGAGCTCTTCCAGAGCACCTTTAATCGCCTCCAGAGAGCCTTGTACGTCGGCTTTAAGAACGATATTAACCTTGGCCACTTCATCCTGGCCCATCTGGCTAAACATGTTCTCAAGCTTGGCTTTCTGCTGACGCGCCAGACGTACTTCGCGGTACTTGCCTTGACGGAAGTTAGCCACTTCGCGGGCTTTCTTCTCATCAGCCACGACCATGAAGTCATCACCTGCATCCGGCGTACCGTCCAGGCCCTGAATCTCAACGGGCATGGCAGGACCGACGCTCTCAACCTGCAGGCCAAGTTCGTTGGTCAGCGCACGTACACGGCCGTAGTGCAGGCCAGCCAGAACGATATCGCCTTTCTGCAGCGTACCGTTTTGAACCAGCACGGTGGCAACGGGGCCACGACCTCGGTCAAGACGCGACTCAACGACAACGCCTTTACCAGGTGCCGACGGCACTGCTTTCAGCTCAAGCACTTCAGAAACCAGCTGAATCGCTTCCAGCAGCTCTTCAATACCGTCACCGGTCTTAGCGGAAACGTGTACAAACTGCGTATCACCGCCCCACTCTTCGGAAATCACGCCGTGCTGCGAAAGTTCGTTACGAATGCGGTCAAAATCAACACCCACTTTATCGATCTTGTTCACCGCAACGACCATGGGTACTTCAGCCGCCTTGGAGTGCTCAATCGCCTCAATGGTCTGGGGCATCACGCCGTCGTCAGCAGCGACCACCAGGATAACCACGTCGGTTGCCTTGGCACCACGAGCACGCATGGCGGTAAACGCCGCGTGACCAGGGGTATCCAGGAAGGTCACGCCACCGTGATTGTCTTCAACGTGATAGGCACCGATATGCTGGGTGATACCACCCGCTTCACCGGTGGCCACTTTGGCACGACGAATGTAGTCAAGTAGCGAGGTTTTACCGTGGTCAACGTGACCCATAACGGTCACGACGGGAGAACGTGTGATCTCTTCGCCTTCATAGGAGATGCCTTCAAGCATTTCCGTTTCCAGCGCATCATCCTTCACCAGCTTGACCTTGTGGCCCATCTCTTCCACTACGATGGCCGCTGTATCCTGGTCAATCGTTTGGTTGATGGTCACGGCCGCGCCCATGTTAAACATGGCCTTGATGACTTCGTTGGCCTTGATCGACATTTTGTCGGCAAGCTCAGCCACGCTGATTGACTCAGGGATCGATACTTCACGTACGATCGGCTGAGTCGGCTTCTGAAAGCCGTGCTTACCATTGCCGCTCTGGCTTGGGCCACGGCGGCCGCCACGACGTTCGGCACGTTTTACTTTCTTCGCGCCACCGCCGCGCTTACGCTCTTCGCGATCACCACGGTCATCTTCAGCATCACGACCTTTTTTCTTCGCGACAGCTTTCTTGGGCGGTGCGGCACGACGGTCGGTACGGCCTTCTTTCGGCGGTGCCGGCGGCATATCATCTGTCGCTGGCGTATCGTCGATCTGAAGCTCGGGCACTTCAAGCTTAGGCTCAGCCGCAGCTTTTGCTTCGGCTTCTTTGCGCGCTGCGTCTTCCGCTGCTTTCGCTTTAGCGGCCGCTGCTTTCTCTTCAGCTTCACGTGCTTCGCGCGCTTTACGCTCGGCTTCAGCTTCGGCCATATCGCCCACTAGCTGGCGCGGACCTGAATGCTTGGGCTCAGCGACTTTCGGCTTATTCTCTTCAGCGCTTTTAACATACGTTTTTTTCTTACGTACTTGCACTTCAATCGTTTTACCGCGTTCGCCGGTATTGATGCGGCTGCGTGTTTTGCGAGTCAGCGTGATCCGGTTTTTGCTCGGATCGGCTTCAGCAACACCACCATGGCTTTTCTGCAAAAAGCCAAGCAGTTTCTGCTTATCTTCCTCAGACACGGCATCGCCTTCAGAGGCGTGCTTCAAGCCAGCTTCTTTCATCTGTTCTAATAGGCGGGGCACATCACGGCCCACCTTTACTGCAAAATCTTTAACTGTCATATCTGACATAGTGACCCTCCTCAGCCCGTGACCTGTTTACTGTGTGTTCGAATCCGATGCGTTATCGTCTTCAAACCAGGGCGCACGGGCAGTCATGATCAGTGCCGCTGCGCGCGCTTCGTCCAACTCCTCGATATCGACCAGATCGTCGACAGACTGCTCGGCGAGATCTTCCATAGTGACAATGCCACGGCTAGCCAGAATGAAGGCCAGATGGCGCTCCATGCCGTCCATTTCCAGCAGATCTGCTGCTGGTTGGGCACCATCTAGCGCTTCTTCCGAGGCAATCGCCATCGTCAGCAGCTCGTCTTTCGCACGTGCACGCAGCTCTTCAACCAGATCTTCATCGAACTCTTCGATCTCGAGCATTTCTTCAAGCGGCACGTAGGCAACTTCTTCCAGGGTGGTAAACCCTTCTTCGACCAGCAGGCGAGCCACGTCTTCGTCCACTTCCAGTTGCTGAACGAACGTGTCCACCAGACTGTCAATTTCCTGCTCGCGCTTGGATTCGGCTTCTTCTTCGGTCATCACGTTGATACGCCAGCCGGTAAGCTCTGACGCCAAGCGTACGTTTTGACCACTACGACCAATTGCCTGTGCCAGGTTATCTTGAGCAACCGCCACGTCCATTGCATGGGCGTCCTCGTCGACAAGGATAGACCCAACATCAGCGGGCGCCATGGCATTAATGACCAGCTGGGCGGGATTGTCGTCCCACAGCACGATATCGACACGCTCATTTTGCAGCTCAGACGAAACAGCCTGAACGCGTGAACCACGCATACCCACACACGCCCCTACCGGGTCGATGCGGCGATCATTCGTCTTAACGGCAATTTTGGCACGTGAGCCGGGGTCGCGCGCAGCCCCTTTAATTTCAATCAGCTGCTCAGCAATTTCAGGCACTTCGATTTTAAACAGCTCGATAATCAACGCCGGGTTGGTACGCGACAGCTGCAGCTGGGCACCCCGTGCATCCGGGTCAACTTTAACCAGCAGTGCGCGAACCCGCTCGTTCATGCGGTAACGCTCGCCGTGGATCATCTCATTGCGCGGCAAGAAGGCTTCAGCATTCTCGCCCAAATCAATAATCAGGCCGTCACGGGTGGTCTTTTTGACAATACCGGCCACCAGTTCGCCTTCACGGTCCGCATATTGGCGAACCACTTCAGCGCGCTCAGCTTCACGTACTTTTTGTACGATGACCTGCTTGGCGGTTTGGGCGGCAATGCGTCCAAACATCGCGTTTTCAATCTGCTTTTCGACAACGTCGCCAAGCTTCAAAGGCGGGTCGCGCTGCTCAGCGATGGTCTCTTTGATTTCGTAATCTGGCGTTTCGAATTCGTCATCTTCAACGACTGTCCAGTAGCGGAAGGTGTCGTATTCCCCTGTGCGGCGGTCGATACGCACCCGCACATTGGCTTCTTCATTTTCAAAACGCTTGCGTGACGCACTCGCAAGAGCCGCTTCTACCGCCTCGAAGATGACATCCCGGGGGACGCCTTTTTCGTTGGAGATCGCGTCAACGACCATTAAAATTTCTTTACTCATGCGTTTGCCTCGCCAGAAAACCTGTCCTTTTGTGCATCACCCCGGCAGCCTGCCGGCAGCGCCGCCACCCGGTTAATCGTCGAACTGCGGTACGATGTGCGCTGAATCAATGCTTTCAATCGGAAAGCAGAACTCCTCGCCATCCAGTTGTAGCAGTACTTCATCACCCTCGACACCTGCCAAGAGCCCCTGGTATTTGCGCCGTCCATCAAATGCCACGCGCAGCTTAAGTGCGACATGGTGGCCTTGATAGCGGGTAAATTGATCCAGGGTATATAAAGGGCGTGCCATACCGGGCGAAGAGACTTCCAGCCGGTACTCACCGGGAATGGGATCTTCCACGTCCATCACAGCACTGACTTGGCGACTAATATCAGCGCAATTTTCCACACTGACACCGCTTTCGCTTTCGATGTAAATCACCAACCGCGAATGCTTGCCTTGGGAAACATGGTCGACACCCCATAGCTCAAAGCCCATGGCGGCGACGACAGGTTCAATTAGCGCATGTAGCGCTGCGTGTTTAGTGGCCACAGACAAAGCTCCTATAGCCGTTGCATCAGGCACCTGGCCAGGAGTTATTAGAGAAGCCAGGAGGCTGATTGGCGTTACCCGGAATGTGTCTCCGGCAACTCGGACGATATCCGCTCTTGAGACACGCTTGTTAACAAAAAGCTTGCTAACAAAAAGCCCCTTCACAGGAAGGGGCTTTTCATAAGAAACCTGTAATACCAACCAGGAAACACAACGCAGGATTTACCTACTTAGCAGCTAACCCTTATCGACATTTCATTACCATGATCTGTCAGGCTAGTCGCCTATCTAACGTGTTACCAGGAAATGGTAGCGGGGACCGGATTTGAACCGATGACCTTCGGGTTATGAGCCCGACGAGCTACCAGACTGCTCCACCCCGCATCAATCTAGGTCGACGATAATAGACACTTGAACCACTTACGTCAAGAACTCTTTTCGTCTCAGGCGCTAAACCTGGGTTTCTTTATCAAAACGTTTTTTGACGAACGTTGTTTGACAAAGAGTCTGGGAAGCTGGCGAGCCAGCAAAACAGATGGTGCCGAAGGCGGGACTTGAACCCGCACGACCATACGGTCACTACCCCCTCAAGATAGCGTGTCTACCAATTCCACCACTTCGGCATCAGGGGAGGCTAAAGAAAGCGACATCAAGCATTTACTCGTTGCTTTCCTCTAGCACTGGCGCGGTATTATCCACACTTGCAGGGCTATCGTCAAGCGTTGGAACGCTTTGCTGTTGCTCGATCAGGCGTGAATCAGGAATGCCCGCTTCCGGCGCCTGGCTTGCTTGCGTTGCAAAGTACGCTAGCGCCATAGAGGTTACGAAAAAACCTGCTGCCAGAACTGCGGTTGTACGCGATAGAAAGCTACCGCTACCGCGCGAGCCAAATACCGTTTGAGAGGCACCACCTCCAAACGCGGCACCAGCTTCGGCACCTTTACCCTGCTGAAGCAGGATCAATACAACCAGGGCGACCGCAATCACCACGTGGACCATAAGAATTGCAACTTGCATGGCGTTATCCTGCTGACTGACAAATGGCGTAGAAATCATCGGTTTTGAGCGAAGCACCGCCCACTAAACCGCCGTCGATATCCGGCTGGGCAAGTAGCTCAGCCGCATTTTTTGCGTTCATACTGCCGCCGTAGAGCAACCGCATCTGCTCAGCGAACGCTGTACTAAACTCTGCGAGGTAGGCGCGAATTCCGGCCATTACGTCCTGCGCCTGCTCGGGCGTTGCTGTCCGCCCAGTACCAATCGCCCATACGGGTTCATAGGCAATCACGACCGCTTGGCGCTGTTCGGGCGCTAAACGCGTCATCGCATAGCCTACCTGGCGCAATACCACATCCATGGTCTTTTCTGCATCACGCTCGGCAAGTGATTCACCCACACACAGAATGGGCGTCAGACCATTATCAAGCGCCGCCAATAAGCGATCAAACACCTGCTCATCGCTTTCACGGTACAGCTCGCGACGCTCGGAGTGACCCACCAGTACGTACGACACCTCGAACTCTTTGAGCATACGTCCGCTCACTTCACCCGTATGCGCACCAGACTCGACTGGATTGAGCGTCTGGGCGCCTAGCGTTAGCGGTGTATTGCGAAATGCCTGACGCGCCGCGTCCAGATATGGAAAGGGGGGAATAAGCACAACGTCCAAGGCTGCAGGTAACGAGACATCAGCAAACGCGCTGCCAAAATCATTTATCAGTGCAGCGGACCCGTTCATTTTCCAATTACCGGCAATTAATGGCGTACGCATGAACTCTCCTCACTCAAGGTGGAGCGAAATGGTATAGGAGCGGCCTTGACAAGACAACCGCTGACAAGCACAGCTGCCTTATTTGAGCAAGGCTTGAACACGATCAGCCAGCCCTTGAGTCAACTGTTCGACATTCAAGTGACCACAGCCTTCTACCATAACGCGTATCAATGGCTCAGTGCCGGAGGGCCGCAACAGCACTCGCCCCTGATCACCCAGCTGTTTTTCAACGTCAGCAACAGCATCCTGTAGCGTGCTTAATGCCATAACATCATGCGCCAAGGTTCCTGCGGGCAAGCGCACATTCACTAATGCCTGAGGGACTTTCTCAAACCCTTTCAGTAATTCAGGCAACGATGTTTGCTCACGGATCATCAATGCCAACACCTGTAGAGCAGCGACAATGCCGTCACCAGTGGTTTGCACATGACCGCATACAATATGTCCCGACGCTTCGCCACCCAACTCCCACTCGTTAGCAGCCATCATTTCCATGACAAAGCGATCGCCCACCTTGGCACGCTTAAAGGGGATACCCAGCTTTTCAAGCGCGACAGCAAGGCCAAAGTTACTCATTAAGGTGCCTACCACGCCACCTGCTAACAGGCCTCGCTCATGACGGTCACGGGCAATCAAATAGAGAATATCATCGCCATCAATTTCGCGGCCATCACTATCCACCAGCAGCACGCGGTCCCCATCACCATCAAATGCGATGCCTAAATCGGCCCCCCGGTGAATGACCGCAGCACGTAGCGCCGCAGGATGCGTAGAGCCTACTTGATGGTTAATATTCAAGCCGTCAGGTGACGCGCCGATAACGCTGACCTCTGCGCCTAGCTCGCGAAACACGTTTGGCGCAATGTGATAGGTCGCACCGTGGGAGCAATCCAGCACAACGTTTAGCCCATGCAGGCTTAAGCGGTCTGGCAGCGTCGATTTGCAAAACTCGATATAGCGACCGGCGGCATCACCAATCCGGGTTGCCTTGCCCAGCTGGGCCGCTTCAGCGGTCGTTAACGGCGCCTCCAGCATGGCTTCGATACGATCTTCTGTCTCATCGGGGAGCTTTTTGCCCTCTGCCGAGAAAAACTTAATGCCGTTATCATCAAACGGATTATGTGATGCTGAAATCACGATCCCTGCATCGGCACGAAAAGTGCGGGTGAGATACGCAATACCTGGTGTCGGCATCGGGCCCAAAAGCGACACATCAACGCCTGCTGCCGAAAGTCCAGCCTCTAACGCCGACTCAAACATATAACCTGAAATACGCGTATCTTTACCAATCAACACCCGCGTCCGCCCCTTTTCGCGGCGCAATACCTGGCCCGCTGCCCAACCAAGCTTGAGCATAAAATCGGCAGTGATAGGTGCTTGTCCAACCGTACCCCGAATCCCGTCGGTACCAAAATAGCGTCGTGTCATGAATGTTTTTCCTCGTTTAGCGGCATGTCGCACCCCTCCTGGAGTACCGCCCAGGCCATATTAACGGCATCGACCGTCGGCCCTACATCGTGCACGCGTAGAATTTTAGCGCCACGTTCAACGGCCATGGCAGACAGCGCAAGACCACCCGCCAAACGCTCTTCAACCGGACGCCCCAGCACTTTGCCAATCATGCTCTTACGCGACATTCCAACCAATAGCGGCAAACCAAGCGCCTGCAGGGCACCCATATATTTTAGCAGGCGCAAATTGTGTTCAACCGTTTTACCAAACCCAAAGCCTGGATCAAGCAGCAAACGGCTGCGACGAAGGCCAGCAGCCTCGCACTCCGCTACACGCTGCGCCAGATAATCAGCGACAGCCACTTCCACCGGTTGGTCATAAGAAGGTGAATGCTGCATATCCTGTGGCTCACCCTGGCGGTGCATTAAACAGACAGGAAGCCCGCTGCCAATGGCCGCCATTAAGGCATCTTCACGCTCAAGCGCACGCACGTCGTTAATCATTCCGGCGCCAAGCGCACTTGATTCGCGCATCACCAGCGAGCAGCTGGTATCGACCGACACCAACGCATCCAGCTCACGAACCAGCGCTTCAACAACCGGCGCGACCCGATCAAGCTCCTCTTGAGCACTTAGCGGCTCAGCCCCGGGGCGCGTCGACTCACCGCCCACATCAATAATCGCGGCACCTTCGGCAAGCATACGCTCGGCATGACGCAGCGCGTCATCCAGCGCTACGTGCCGACCACCATCAGAGAAAGAGTCGGGCGTAACATTTAAAATCCCCATAACGCGAGGAAAAGAGAGATCCAGTACATGGCGCCCGCAACGCATGTGCACATTATCATTCATTGCGGGTGATAAAGAGGGGTCAATTATTGATTTCATGCGGCTACCTATTAAAAAGAAGCACTGCTACTGTCTGAATAACAGCATAACAAAAAGGCGCCCCATATTGGGGCGCCTTTGCAGTGGCCGGAGCGTATCAGGAACCCGTTGAACCACCTAGCGGGTCAGAGGGGCGCCGGCGAGGCTTGTCATCATCCTCATCACCCTCACCACCTGAAGCACTACCACCAGACGCATGATCAGTGGCGTTCGATGAATCGTTCTGCGCCGCCGGTGCGTCATCGCTAACGGGCGTACCACCGCCAGGTGAATCACCGTCGTTCCAGCCTTCCGGCGGACGCGGATCACGGCCTTCCATGATGTCTTTCAACTGGTCGGCATCGATGGTTTCGTACTTCATCAACGCTTCGGTCATGGCTTCCAGCTTATCGCGATTATCGGTCAGTATCTGACGCGCCTGCTCATAACAATCGTCAATAATCTTACGAATTTCTTTATCAAGACGCGTCGTTGTGTCACCCGACTTCATCTTGCTGCCGCCCTGACCCGGGCCGCCGAGGAACTGGTGTGACTCGTCTTCGTCGTACATGATCGGGCCCATCTCATCCGACAGCCCCCATTTCGCGACCATGTTATGAGCCAGTTCCGTAGCGCGCTTGATGTCATTAGAAGCACCGGTGGTGACACCGTTGGCTCCCAGCGTCATCTCTTCGGCGATACGACCACCGAACAGCGAACAAATCTGGCTAAGAATCTGCTGACGCGACAGGCTATAACGGTCTTCCTCGGGCAGGAACATGGTGACACCCAATGCCCGACCGCGCGGAATAATCGTTACCTTGTAGACCGGATCGTGCTCAGGCATCACCAGGCCAATAATCGCATGGCCCGATTCGTGATAAGCCGTATTCAGCTTCTCTTTATCGGTCATGACCATCGATTTGCGCTCAGCGCCCATCATGATCTTGTCTTTGGCAAGCTCCAGCTCTTCCATGCTGACCAGGCGCTTGTTACGGCGCGCGGCGAACAGCGCTGACTCATTCACCAGGTTAGCCAAATCGGCACCTGAGAAGCCTGGCGTTCCACGAGCAATAATCGACGGTTTAACGTCTTCAGCCAGCGGCACCTTACGCAGGTGAACGCCCAGAATATGCTCACGGCCACGGATATCCGGCAAGCCAACGGTCACCTGACGGTCAAAACGGCCCGGACGCAGAAGCGCTGGGTCAAGTACGTCCGGACGGTTGGTCGCGGCAATCACGATAACGCCTTCGTTGGCTTCAAAGCCGTCCATCTCAACCAGCAGTTGGTTAAGCGTCTGCTCACGCTCATCATTACCGCCGCCCATACCGGCACCGCGTGAACGACCTACCGCGTCAATCTCATCGATAAAGATAATACAGGGTGACTGCTTCTTGGCCTGTTCGAACATATCGCGCACCCGCGAGGCACCGACACCCACAAACATTTCAACGAAGTCGGAACCAGAAATCGAGAAGAACGGCACCTTGGCTTCACCGGAAATCGATTTTGCCAGCAGTGTTTTACCGGTTCCCGGTGGGCCCACCATCAACACACCACGAGGAATCGTACCGCCCAGGCGCTGAAATTTAGTCGGATCACGCAGGAAGTCGACGAGCTCTTCTACTTCCTCTTTCGCTTCATCACAGCCGGCTACGTCGGCAAAGGTAGTTTTGATCTGATCCTGAGAAAGCAGCTTGGCCTTGGACTTGCCAAAGCTCATCGGGCCGCCTTTACCGCCGCCAGCACCACCCTGCATCTGACGCATAAAGAACATAAAGATGGCCAGGATCAACAGAATCGGAAAGCTTGCGATCAGTAGGCGCGTCCAGATGCTTTGCTGCTCTGGCGCTTTACCCACAACCGTTACACTATTGCTTAGCAGGTCATCCATCAGCTTGGGATCTTCAGCCGCCGGACGAATCGTCTGGAACTGCGAACCGTCCGTACGCTCACCGTTAATGGTATAGCCATCAATGGTAACGCTACGAACCTGCTGATTTTGCACCTGCTCCACAAACTGGGAGTAGTTGGTGCTTTGGGGAGCACTTTCGGTACTAAAATTGTTGAACACTGTCAGTAGCACAGCCGCGATGACCAGCCACAGGATCAGGTTCTTCGCCATATCGTTCAAGGGGCTACCCTCATTACAAGAATCCGTCAGTTAAACGCCAATACTGAGACCTTACACCAGTACCTGGCGTTCAACCATTGCCAAAGCACTATTAACTTTGGGCCATCTGTATCACGCTTATCTCATGCGTATAATGTGACACACCTTGCGCCTGCCTGTCTGGCAATCGCGATGATAAATCTTTGCTATGCACAACCTGTCATTTTAGCCGCGAAACCCCTCCGCTAGAAAGTAGACTTCCCGCGAACGAGCCCGCGAGGCATCTGGCTTACGGATCACGACACGATCAAAACTGCCGCGCAATTCTTTAAGGTAGGCATCAAACCCTTCCCCCTGAAACACCTTGGCCAAAAAGCGGCCTTTGGGGGGCAGTGTCTCACGGGCGAGCTCTAGCGCCAGCTCTACAAGGTACATGGCCTGAGGCTGGTCAATCGCAGCCATACCACTCATATTGGGGGCCATGTCGGACATCACAAGGTCTACCTGACGATTTCCCAGCCGTTCAAGAATCGCATTAAGCACTGACTCTTCCGTAAAATCGCCTTGAATAAAGTCCACCCCTGCCAGCGCATCCATCTCCAGTATGTCAGAGGCGATCACCACGCCATCCATACCGACTTTCTCAGCAGCGATCTGGCTCCAACCGCCAGGTGCCGCGCCCAGATCAATGATCGTCATGCCCGGGCGAAACAGCTTATCTTTTTCATCCAGCTCCAGCAGTTTATAGCTTGCGCGAGAGCGATAACCATCCTGCCAACTCTGTTTCACGTACTGGTCATCAAAGTGCTCTTTCTTCCAGTTGTTGCTGGTTTTGCTCACTGAATGTTTACGGTTCGGGGGCTTTTGCTGCATATCAGAATCTAACACTGCAATAAGAGATAGGCGCGTTAACGCGATAGCTTTCACTTGGTGGCATTTCACCGTAAGATGGAACGTTAAGCGCTAACCGGGATACCGCAAGATACCATGAGCTTGTCACAGGCACAAAAGAAAGCATTTCGCAGCATTGGCCACCATTTGAACCCAGTGGTCACCGTTTCTGAAAACGGCGTCTCCGAAAATTTGCTCACAGAACTCAACCGCGCGCTCAACGATCACGAGCTTATCAAGGTGAAACTTGCCCTGCCTGAGCGTGACGACCGTGCGGCCATGCTAAACGAACTGGTCACCGGCAGCCGCGCCGACGTCGTGCAAACGATTGGCAAAATGGCACTGCTTTATCGCAAAAACCCTAAAGCCAATCCGAAGCTCTCTAACGTTTCACGCTTCGAGGGTCACCACGGCCGCCACTAAAGCACCACTGACTGGTTGTTACAAAGAACGATAAAAAGCCCGCGACTCGGTTGATATCAACCTGATAAGCGGGCTTTTTTATGGGCGCCCATTAAGCTGGGCACCCACTAGCTCTATAGACCTAGCGCTTAGACATATTCAACGCTTTCGATCTCATACTCAACGTCGCCACCGGGTGTTTTCACCACGGCAACGTCGCCCTCTTCTTTACCGATCAGCGCACGTGCAATGGGGGACGTAACGGAAATACGGCCAGACTTAATATCTGCCTCATCTTCGCCCACAATGCGGTAGGTCACGCTGGCATCCGTATCCAGGTTGAGCAGAGAGACCGTGACACCAAAGATCACTTTCCCTGTATTAGGCAGCTTGGTGATATCAATCACCTGCGCTACCGAAAGCTTGCTCTCGATCTCCTGAATACGACCTTCGATAAACCCCTGTTGTTCACGGGCAGCGTGGTATTCGGCGTTCTCCTTAAGGTCGCCGTGCTCACGCGCTTCGGCAATCGATGCAATCACTCGTGGGCGCGCTTCGCCCTTAAGATGATTGAGTTCTTCGCGAAGGCTTTTTTCACCCGCAACCGTCATCGGGACCTTGTTCATTGACTTGCTCCTGCATGCAGATCCTGAAGGCGACGCACCGTAATCTCCCTACCGTACTCAAGTGCCATACAAACGGCATTAGCGCCCGCCAAGGTGGTTGCATAGGGCACCTTGCGCGCAAGAGCAGTACGGCGAATGACCGAAGAGTCATTAATAGCCTGACGACCCTCGGTAGTGTTCACGATGTAGGCGATTTCGTCGTTCTTAAGCAGATCGACGATATGGGGACGACCTTCATAGACTTTATTGACGTGCTCGACCGCAAGCCCAGCGGCTTCCAGTGCTTCGGCTGTGCCGCGTGTCGCGCATAGTGTGAAGCCTAATGTTAGCAGAGAACGAGCGACTTCGATAATCCCCGCCTTATCCGGCTCACGCACGGAAAGGAACGCCTTGCGATCACCCTCAAGCGCCGGAATCGCTTCGCCCGCGCCCAGCTGCGCCTTAAAGAACGCTTCTGCAAAGGTCTCGCCTGAACCCATCACTTCACCGGTAGACTTCATCTCCGGCGACAGAATCGGATCAACACCCTGGAACTTGTTGAACGGGAAAACCGCCTCTTTCACGCTATAGAAGTGCGGAATGATTTCGCGCTCAAAGCCCTGCTCGGCAAGTGTCGTGCCCGCCATGCAGCGTGCCGCAATCTGGGCAAGCGAAATACCAATGCATTTGGATACAAACGGCACGGTACGTGAAGCACGTGGGTTAACTTCAATCACGTAGATCTCGCCATCCTGCCAGGCAAGCTGCACGTTCATTAAGCCCTTTACGCCAAGCTCCACGGCCATCTGCTTGACCTGCTCGCGCATCTCATCCTGCACATCGGCGGGCAGCGAGTAAGGCGGCAGCGCACAGGCGGAGTCACCGGAGTGAACGCCCGCTTGCTCTACGTGCTGCATGATGCCGCCAATCACTACCTGCTGACCGTCTGAAACCGCATCAATGTCGATCTCAATGGCAGCACTCAGGAAGTGATCGAGCAGCACCGGCGAGTCGTTGGAGACTTTGACCGCATTGGTCATGTAGTTCTCAAGCTCAGAAGCGTCGTAGACGATCTCCATTGCCCGACCACCCAACACGTAACTAGGACGCACCACCAGCGGGTAACCAATGGTTTCCGCCTTGACGAAGGCTTCTTCAAAGCTGCGCGCGGTGGCGTTAAGCGGCTGCTTCAGGCCGAGCTTTTCGATCATCACCTGGAAGCGCTCGCGGTCTTCGGCGCGGTCGATGGCATCCGGCGTGGTGCCGATAATCGGCACACCAGCCGCTTCCAGCTCACGAGCCAGTTTCAGCGGCGTTTGGCCACCGAACTGGACGATCACGCCGACCGGCTTCTCTTTGTCGGCAATTTCAAGCACGTCTTCAAGCGTTACCGGCTCGAAGTAGAGACGATCAGAGGTATCGTAATCGGTCGACACGGTTTCCGGGTTGCAGTTGACCATGATGGTTTCATAGCCGTCATCGCGCATGGCGAACGCAGCGTGAACACAGCAGTAGTCAAACTCGATGCCTTGACCAATACGGTTCGGCCCGCCACCCAGCACCATGATCTTCTGGCGATCAGATACGTCCGCTTCACACTCCTCTTCATACGTGGAGTACATGTAGGCGGTATCAGAAGCGAACTCGGCGGCGCAAGTATCCACGCGCTTGTAGACCGGACGAATACCGGCGGCCTGACGCGTTTGGCGGAACTCTTTTTCGCTCACGCCCAACAGCTTGGCCAGGCGCGCATCGCCAAAGCCTTTGCGCTTGAGCTGATAGAGTTCGCGCGCAGAGAAATCGCTTAGCGAGCGCTTGGCAACGGCGGCTTCCGTCAGCACCAGGTCTTCCATCTGGGCCAGGAACCAGGGGTCGATATTAGTCAGCGCGAAGACGTCATCCACGCTCATGCCCGAACGCATGGCATCGGCAACATAGAAGATACGCTCAGCGCCTGCCGCCTGAAGCTCACCCTTGATCAGGGCCATATTTTCCGGGTTGAAGTCGGTAATAATCGGGTCGAGGCCGTCGTTACCGGTTTCCGTGCCGCGCAGTGCTTTTTGCAGCGACTCCTGGAAGGTACGGCCAATGGCCATGACCTCGCCCACCGATTTCATCTGAGTCGTCAGGCGATCATTGGCCTGCGGAAACTTCTCAAACGTGAAGCGCGGGATCTTGGTGACCACGTAGTCGATAGACGGCTCGAACGACGCTGGCGTGCGCCCACCGGTAATATCGTTTTGCAGCTCATCCAGGGTGTAACCAATCGCCAGCTTGGCGGCGATTTTGGCAATCGGGAAGCCGGTTGCCTTGGACGCCAGTGCAGAAGAGCGTGACACCCGCGGGTTCATCTCGATCACGACCAGGCGGCCGGTTTTCGGGTCCATACCGAACTGCACGTTGGAGCCACCGGTTTCCACACCAATCTCGCGCAGCACCGCAAGGCTTGCGTCGCGCATGATCTGGTACTCTTTGTCCGTCAGCGTTTGTGCCGGCGCGACAGTAATCGAGTCGCCGGTATGCACACCCATCGGGTCAAAGTTTTCAATCGCACAGACAATGATGCAGTTATCATTTTTGTCGCGTACAACCTCCATCTCGTACTCTTTCCACCCCAGCAGCGACTCATCAATCAGCAGCTCGTGGTTATTGGAAAGCTCGAAACCACGCGTACAAATCTCTTCAAACTCTTCCTTGTTGTATGCCACGCCGCCACCGGAACCGCCCATGGTGTAGGAAGGCCGAATAATGGTCGGAAAGCCAAGCTCGGCTTGAATTTCCCAGGCCTCACTCATGGTGTGCGCGACTTTCGCTTTCGGGCACTCAAGGCCAATACGCTTCATGGCCTGGTCAAACAGGTCACGGTCTTCGGCCATGTTGATGGCGTCGGCGTTGGCACCGATCATCTCCACGCCGTGCTTTTCCAACACGCCATGTTTTTCCAGATCCAGTGCACAGTTAAGCGCGGTCTGACCACCCATGGTGGGCAGAATGGCATCGGGCTTTTCAGCTTCGATGATCTTCTCAACGGCCTGCCAGGTAATCGGCTCGATGTAGGTAGCATCCGCCATGGCCGGGTCGGTCATGATGGTGGCCGGGTTGGAGTTCACCAAAATAACCCGGAACCCCTCCTCGCGCAGCGCCTTACACGCCTGGGCGCCGGAGTAGTCGAATTCGCAGGCCTGACCGATAACAATCGGGCCAGCGCCAATGATCAAAATACTGTTTAAGTCGGTACGCTTAGGCATAACGGTTCCCGCAAAAAATGGTGACGAAGAGCGACAAAAGCGGCATACAGTGATGAAGCAAAGCCTGTGCTAGCGACGTGCCTGCATCATCGTGATGAAGCGATCAAACAGCGGCGCTACATCACGCGGGCCAGGGCTGGCTTCCGGGTGACCCTGAAAACTAAATGCGGGTCGGTCGGTGCGCTCAATACCCTGCAGTGTGCCGTCGAACAGCGAACGATGGGTGGCGCGCAAATTAGCCGGAAGACTCGTTTCATCGGCGGCAAAACCATGGTTCTGGCTGGTAATCATCACAGCGCCCGTGTCCAAATCCTGAACCGGGTGGTTAGCACCGTGGTGGCCATGATTCATTTTGACGGTTTTGGCACCCGAGGCGAGCGCGAGCAACTGGTGGCCCAGGCAAATACCGAACACCGGCGTGTCCGTTTCGAGTACGTCCTGAATGGCTTTGATGGCGTAATCGCAGGGTTCGGGGTCACCTGGGCCGTTGGCCAGGAAAACACCGTCCGGATTCATCGCCAGCACGTCAGCAGCACTCGTTTGCGCTGGCACCACCGTCAGGCGGCAGCCGCGGGCAGCCAGCATGCGCAGAATGTTGAATTTCACGCCGTAATCAAACGCCACAACATGGTAAGGGCGCTCGCCTTTCGTTGCATCAGCATAGCCTTCGCCCAGCGTCCACTCACCTTCTGTCCACTCATAAGCCTCTTTACAGGAGACTTCTTTGGCCAGGTCCATACCTTTCAAACCAGGAAAGGCCTTGGCGGCCGCCAAAGCGCGCTCAACGGCATCATCACCTTGTGCGTCTTCGCCTGCCAAAATCGCACCGTTCTGGGCACCTTTATCGCGCAAAATACGCGTCAGGCGGCGGGTATCAACATCAGCGATACCCACAACGTTTTGGCTTGCCAGATAGTCAGACAGCGTTTGCTCAGAGCGGAAACTGCTGGCCATCAGGGGTAAATCGCGGATTACCAAACCGGCGGCGGCAATGGAAGCTGACTCAATGTCTTCAGCGTTAATGCCGGTATTGCCGATATGGGGGTAAGTGAGCGTTACGATCTGGCGGGTATAGGAGGGGTCAGTCAGGATTTCTTGATAGCCGGTCATGGCTGTATTGAACACTACCTCACCGCTTGTTAATCCGTCCGCGCCAATGGCGATTCCATGAAACACGCTGCCGTCTTCCAGGGCCAAAATCGCAGGTTTGCTAAATGCGGGGTTATTCAAGTCAAGGTCCTCCCATGCTGGTGGGAGCCTGTGGGCGCAGGCTCAGCGATACTGGCTGAAAGCATCCGCAGGATGCCCTCACCAGAATCGAGATTAATGTTTGAAGTCTGGTTTTTTTAAACCCGGTGTTGAAACCCAGCTACCAAAACTTCAGTATCAAATGCTTAAAACTCGGGTCGTAAAAAAGCGGGACGAAGCCGATAAAGAAAAAATCGGTTTCATCCCGCTTGTTGTTCTGAGCATCTCAGGCCTGTGATGCTGGGTCTATATGCCAAAGGCAATACAGACAGTGTAACTAATCTCGCTGTAGCGAACCTGAGTAGGCAGTGGGCTGACCAACGCAACAAGCGCGCCGTCTGTTTCTCATGGGCCACCCGGCCAAAATTTATGGAATGTTACAGCATTTTTTGGCCCTTGACTACCTATAAAAACCCGCGACGTGTGGTGCGCTTATAAAGCGGGTTAAGTATCGATGAAATGCTTCTCACTAAAGCCCTAACACATCCTGCATGTCGTAACGGCCATGCTTTTGACCTGCGACCCAGCGCGCCGCGCGTACAGCGCCTTTGGCAAACGTCATGCGGCTGGAAGCCTTGTGGGTAATTTCGATGCGCTCGCCTTCGGTGGCGAACATTACCGTGTGCTCGCCGACGATATCGCCCGCGCGTACAGTGGCAAAGCCAATCTCTTTATCGGTACGCGGACCGCACTGGCCTACTCGCTCAAACACGCCGTGTTCTTTTAAGGTACGCCCGAGGCTATCAGCCACCACTTCGCCCATTTTAATCGCAGTGCCGGAGGGCGCATCCACCTTGTGGCGGTGATGCGACTCGATGATTTCGATATCGTAGCCTTCATCGCCTAACGCTTTAGCGGCGGTTTCCAGAAGTTTGAGCGTAAGGTTTACTCCAACGCTCATATTGGGCGCGAATACCATCGCAACCTTATCGCGGTAGCTATCCAACTGGGCAAGCTCATCATCGCTCATGCCCGTGGTGCCAATCACCATGCGCTTATCGTGCTTGGCACAAAACGCCAGATTAGCCAGCGTCACCTGGGGAGCGGTAAAGTCGATCAGCACATCGAAGTCGTTAACGATTGCGTCAAGGGAATCGACTGCGCTAACACCGCGCTTGCCCACGCCCGCTAACTCACCAATATCCGCACCTGCCAACGAGCTGCCCGGCTCGACAATCCCACCGGCGAGCGTAGCGCCAGCATCCTGTTCAATAGCGCTTACCAGCGTACGGCCCATTCGGCCAGCCACGCCTACAATGGCAACTCGGGTCATGCGAACTCCTACATTTTGCAATCAATTACGTCGAATCAAGCTGAATAGTAACCAGGCGGCGATTATAACAGACGCTTCAAGCAGTGCTGTGCTTGTGTTTCAGGCGGCCTGATTTTTCTGCCACTGGTTTTCAAACGCTGGCTTCTAAAAGCATGTCTTCTAAAGCCATGTCTTCCAAAACCGTTAATTCTGCCAAACGACAATCAGCTCCTCGTCTTTCGCCATGCGCACAAGGTGATTTTCCACCACGCCTTCCAACTGATCCAGATGCTCCTCTTCCAGGGCTTCGATAGACACCAGCAACTTGTCAGCTTCTGCGTGCAACAAGCAGGTGCCTTTGTCAGGAAATACAATCCTGCCCTCCTGCTGGCTGTGCTCAACCTCCAACTTATGCGCCCAGTGCTTGCAAAGCCGGTTAATGATGCGCTCGCCTGATGCAGTCGCAATTTCAGCACGTGATAAAGGCATAGAATTCTCCACTGGATAAAGGGTGTTACCTCTAGCTTATGGGTAACTGGGATAGCCGCCAAACAGTTAAATGCCTTGATAGCGCAACAGCGTGTTCAGCATCGTCTGAAAAATGTTCTCACCGTAACAGATGTCATCTCGACAGCTACATCGGATTCCATGATAATGCCCCACTATGAGAATGCGAATTATACCCAAAAACTTCATATTCGATGCTTTTCATGCGCTGACACCAGTTCCAGCCTGGCACACTGACAACCGACCCACCCACAAGTGATCAATACGCTTATGACGTCCTCTCTTTTAAAAACGCTGATAGGTATGGCAGCGGTTGTGAGCTGCACTACGGCAGCGGCAGACTCTGTTACCGTTACCGATGTTACTGGCCGCGAAGTCACGCTGGAGGCGCCCGCTGAGCGTGTTATCCTGGGTGAGGGTCGCCAGATCTACTTGCTCGGCCTACTGGAGCCAGAGGACCCGTTTGCGCATATCGTCGGCTGGCGCGAAGATTTTTTCCAAGCAGACCCTGATAACTACGCCCGCTACGCGGAACGCTTTCCTGAAATTGAAGCCCTGCCGACGTTTGGCGGCTTTAAAGACGGCACCTTCGACGTTGAGCAGGCCGCCTCGCTTACCCCTGACGTGGTCTTTATGAACCTTGAGGCCAAAGCGGCCACCGAAGATGCTGCCTATGATGACAAGCTTGCTCAACTGGGCATTCCGATCATCTACGTCGATTTTCGTGAAGACCCCATCGAGCACACCATTCCCTCCATGCGCATCATGGGCCAGGTCATGAACGACGAAGCGGCGGCTGAGGAGTTTATCGACTTCGCTGAGGCGCAGCTGGCGCGGGTGACCGATGTCATTAACGAAGCGAACCCCGAGCGCCCCAGCGTCTTTATCGACCGCGCGGGCGGCTACTCGGATGAGTGCTGCATGAGCTTTGGCCCCGGTAACTTTGGCGAGTACGTGACACTGGCAGGCGGCATCAATATTGCCGACGGCATCATTCCCGGCAGTTTCGGCACGCTGAATCCTGAGCAGATCATTGCTGCAAACCCTGATCACGTTGTAGTGACCGGCGGTAATTGGGACGCCTACGTACCCGGCGGCGCCTGGGTAGGCGTAGGACCCGGCTCTGATATGCAAGCCGCTCACGCCAAGCTTGAAGCGCTGACCTCGCGTACCGCCATGACCGGCATCCAGGCAGTGGAAGATGGAAACTTCCACGCCATTTGGCACCAGTTCTACAACAGCCCCTACTACTTCGTGGCCATTCAGCAGCTCGCCAAATGGCTGCACCCATCACTGTTTGAAGATTTAGACCCTGAAGCCACCATGCAGGAGCTTCACGACCGCTTCTTGCCTATTAATTACGAGCCGGGTTACTGGGTATCGCTCCATGACGACTGAGACCATCGCCCCCGACAGCTACTCACAGGGGCGCGCCTTCTACCGCACTCAGGTATTCCGCCGCCAGATGATTCTTCTGGCGCTGGTGGTGGCGCTGTTGTTTAGTCTCTGCGTTGATTTGGCACTGGGGCCAGCCCGCTACAGCCTGGGCGAAGTGGTCGCCGCTCTGCTGACCCCCCAAAGCGTCAGCCAGCAGGCACGTGTCATTCTCTGGGAAATCCGCATGCCGGTGGCGCTAATGGCCCTAGTGGTGGGCGCCAGCCTTTCAGTAGCGGGCGCGCAGATGCAGACCATTCTAAGCAACCCGCTGGCCAGCCCCTTTACGCTGGGCATTTCCGCCGGAGCAAGCTTTGGCGCTGCCCTTGGGCTAGCCTTCGGCGTGGCGATTGTACCCGCCGCCATTGAGTTCGTGGTGCCGCTCAACGCCTTTATCATGGCCATGTTCACCGCATTTCTCATCCACGCGCTGAGCCTTAAACGCGGCGTTACGGTGGAAACCATCGTACTGCTCGGCATTGCCATGGTGTTTATCTTCAACTCACTAATGGCGCTGATCCAGTTTTTTGCAAGCCAGGAAGCCGTCTCGGCAGTGGTGTTCTGGACCATGGGCAGCTTAACCAAAGCGACATGGCCCAAATTCTGGATTGCGCTAGGCATTCTTGCCGCCGTTATGCCGCTGCTTGCCCGCCACGGCTGGGCGCTTACCGCCATGCGTCTGGGCGATGCCAAGGCCGAAAGCATGGGCGTTAACCCGCGTGCGCTGCGTCTGGAAGTGCTGGTGCTGGTATCGCTGCTTGCCGCAGTGGCCGTGGCATTTGTGGGCACTATCGGGTTTATCGGCTTGGTGGGGCCACATATTGCACGCATCCTGCTGGGTGAAGATCAACGCTTCTTCCTGCCGGGTTCAGCACTTTGCGGTGCGCTGATTCTTTCGGTGGGCTCGGTGATCTCCAAGATCATTATTCCAGGCACGATTATTCCCATCGGTATTATTACATCGCTGGTGGGCATTCCCTTCTTCCTGTTTCTGGTGCTCAACCACAAGAAGGCTTCATGGTAACCCTACAGCTAACCCGTGTTTCGGCCCGTTACGGACGCCGCTCTATTCTGGAAGATATCACGACACCCTGCTTTCAAGGCGGTCAAGTGGTCGCCCTGCTAGGGCCTAACGCTGCCGGGAAATCGACGCTTTTCAGGCGTATTCTAGGCTTGCTGAAAGGCGAAGGTGACGTCGCTATACGCCATACGAGCGCCGAGCGCCCGGTGGCCTATATGCCTCAGGACACGGGCGCCAAAGCGGTGTTGACGGTTTATGAGTCGGTGCTGCTCGCACGCATGCAAGGGCGCAGCCTGAAAGTGCAGCCAGAGGATCTGGCTCAGGTGGACCGGGCACTTGAAGAGCTTAATATTACGGCACTTGGCGAGCGTGACATTGGCGATTTAAGCGGCGGCCAACGCCAGTTGGTCAGCGCGGCGCAGGCACTGGTACAAGAGCCCGAGATTCTGATGCTGGATGAACCTACTTCGGCGCTGGACCTTAACCGCCAGATCAACCTGCTAACGGTCTTACGCCGCTTGGCAGATGAACGCCAAATGCTGATTCTGGTGGCGCTTCACGACCTGGGCCATGCGCTGCGCTTTACCGATGCTTCCATGGTGCTTGAAAACGGTCGCCTGATCGCATGCGGCCCCACAGAAGAGGTCATTACTCCTGAGCTTTTGCGCCAGGTGTACAAGGTGGCGGCACGTATCGAGCCGTGCTCGAAAGGCCGCCCCCAGCTTATCGTCGAAGAAGCTGTCTAAACCGCCGCCCTTCCAGGGCGGCGAGCGCCACCCCACTGAGCATCAAGGGAAGCGCCAGCAAGAAATTACTCGATACCGGAATACCGAACAGCACCCAGTCGGCCGCTACTGGCCAAATCAGCGCAATGTACTCAAACGGTGCAAGCCGCGATGCCTCGGCATAGCGAAGTGCCAGCGTCATGGCAATATGCGCCGCACCACCAAACAGCCCCGAGAGCACCAACAGCCAAAGGGCCTTTGTATCCAGCGCTGCCCACCCCAACGGCAGCGTGGCCAACCCCGCAAGCGCAGACACCAAAATAAAGTAAAAGGCGATAGAAGCTGCTGTTTCAGTACGTGAAATACGCCTAACGGTAAGCAACGCCCCTGCCGTTAAAAGTGCGCTTAGCGCGCCCAACACATAGCCGGTCATCTGGCCACTTTCAGAGCTGGCACTAAGGCCAGGCAGCACTAGCACCGCCATACCGGCAAGCGCCAACAAAATGGCCCCAGCGCGATAAAACGAGAACCGCTCACCCAGCAATAACACCCCGCCCACCGCCATAAACACCGGCGTTAGCTGAGCCAACAGCGTTGCCTCGGCAACGGGCAGCAGTGCGACCGCCGCAAACGAGGCAAACATCGCCGCCGCCCCCAACCCCGAACGCAGCGCATGGCCCAACGGACGACGCGTCGCCAGCCCCCCCGGGAACTCCCGACGAATCATCAGAAAAACCATAATCGGCAACAGCGCAAACAACGAGCGGAAAAACACCGACTGCCCCACCGGCACTTCATCACTCACCGCTTTAATACATACCAGCATGCCGGTAAACAGCAGACCGGAAAGAACTCTGAGCCAAATGCCCAACGTGGGCTTGTCCTGCAAGCTATCCATTACGCTTTATGTTCCTTAAACGTCAAAAACCCCCGGCCTGGGCCGAGGGTCTACGGAACCTAACATTGTACAATTACGTTAGGGCAGTCACACCAAAATCAGGGCTTCATCTCTTCAAAGAACTTCTTAACGCTGTCGAAGAAGCCAGTTTTCTTGGGTGAGTGGCTATTGCTGCCTTCCAGGCTTTCCTGGAATTTACGCAGCAAATCGCGCTGCTCTTCACCCAGGTTGACCGGGGTTTCGATAACGACTTTGCAGAGCAGGTCGCCCGGCGCACCACCGCGCACTGGCTTGACACCTTTGCCGCGTAGACGGAAGAGTTTGCCGGTTTGCGTCTCCGGTGGAATCTTCAGCTTCACACGGCCATCCAGCGTAGGCACTTCAAGCTCGCCACCCAGCGCTGCATCAACAAAGTTGATCGGTACGTCGCAGTGCAGGTTTTTACCATCGCGCTGGAAGATATGGTGCGCTTTGATAGAAACTTGAACGTAAAGGTCGCCCGCTGGGCCACCATTAACGCCGCTTTCGCCTTCGCCGTTCAGACGAATACGATCACCGGTATCAACACCCGGCGGAATCTTCACAGAGAGCGTACGCGTTTCACGCACACGGCCTTCGCCGTTACATTTGTGGCACGGCACTTTGATGTGCTGGCCGCTACCGTGACAGGTCGGGCAGGTTTGCTGTACCGCGAAAAAGCCCTGCTGCATACGCACTTGGCCGTGGCCATGACACGTGGGGCAGGTTTCCTTGGAAGAACCTGGCTCAGCGCCATCGCCATCACAGCGGTCACACTCAATGTGGCGTGGTACACGGATGTCGACAGTGGTACCGGCTACCGCACTCTCAAGGTCCAACTCCAGGTTGTAGCGAAGGTCGGAGCCACGTGCGGGCGCATTAGGACCACGACGGCGGCCGCCGCCCGCGCCACCGAAAATATCACCAAACACATCGCCGAAGATGTCGCTAAAGTCACCCGCGCCACCGCCACCGAAACCGCCGCCGCCAAAGCCACCGCCCTGACCATCAACACCGGCATGACCAAACTGGTCGTACGCCGCACGTTTTTCGCCATCGCTAAGCACTTCGTAAGCTTCTGACACTTCGCGGAATTTTTCCGAGGCAGTATCATCGTCCGGGTTTCGATCAGGGTGGAATTTTTGCGCCAGGCGGCGGTAGGCCTTTTTGATCTCTTTCTGATCGGCCCCTTTATCGACACCCAGGACTTCGTAATAATCGCGTTTGGACATGGGTCCTACGCCTCCTGGTTAACTATGCTCTTGATTAGGCGTCTTGACCGCGGAAACAGCAACGCGGGAGTCTCCTCCCGCGTTACCTTCTTCCTTGGTAGAAAGAGGATGTTACGACTGCTTTTTATCGTCGTTGACTTCTTCGTACTCGGCGTCAACCACGTCATCTTCCTGCTTGGTACTAGCATCTTCAGCACCTTCACCCGCCTGCTGAGCAGCTTCCGCCTGTTCGGCGTACATCTTCTGCGCCAGCTGACCAGACGCTTCGGTCAGTGCATCCAGTTTCTTCTGGATGTTGTCCGTGTCGTCAGTCTTGACGGCTTCTTCCAGCTCGCTGATGGCGGTTTCGATAGCCTGTTTCTCATCATCCGTCGCTTTGTCGCCCGCTTCTTGCACGGTTTTGCGCGTTGCGTGGATCATGCCATCGGCTTGGTTACGCAGCTGTACCAACGCTTCGAATTTTTTATCTTCGTCAGCGTGGGCTTCAGCGTCGCGTACCATTTGATCGATCTCTTCATCCGTCAGACCGCTGGACGCTTTAATGACAATCGACTGCTCTTTACCGGTCGCTTTGTCTTTGGCAGAAACGTTCAGAATACCGTTGGCGTCCAGGTCAAACGCCACTTCGATCTGCGGAACACCGCGCGGTGCAGGCGGAATATCAGACAAGTCGAAACGACCGAGCGACTTGTTCTGAGTCACTTGCTTACGCTCACCTTGAACGACGTGAATGGTCACGGCCGTCTGGTTGTCATCCGCCGTGGAGAAGGTTTGCGTCTTCTTCGTCGGGATGGTGGTGTTCTTGTCGATTAACGGCGTCATCACGCCACCCATCGTTTCGATACCCAGAGTCAGCGGGGTTACGTCCAGCAGCAGTACGTCTTTCACGTCGCCGCCCAGAACGCCACCTTGAATCGCTGCACCTACGGCAACCGCTTCGTCAGGGTTAACGTCTTTACGCGCTTCTTTACCGAAGAAATCAGCGGCTTTCTTCTGCACCATCGGCATACGTGTCTGGCCACCGACCAGGATCACTTCGTCGATTTCAGACGCAGACAGACCCGCATCTTTCAGCGCCATTTTGCAGGGCTCAAGTGAACGCTGAACCAGCTCTTCTACCAGCGATTCCAGCTTGGCACGAGTCACCTTAACGTTAAGGTGTTTCGGGCCAGTGTTGTCAGCCGTGATATAGGGCAGGTTAACGTCGGTCTGCTGGGCGCTTGAAAGTTCAATTTTGGCTTTTTCAGCGGCTTCTTTCAGACGCTGCATGGCCAGGTTGTCACCCGACAGATCAATACCGCTGTCAGACTTGAACTGGTCAACCAGGTAGTTGATCAGCGCCAAGTCGAAATCTTCGCCGCCCAGGAAGGTGTCGCCGTTGGTGGCGAGTACTTCAAACTGGGTTTCGCCTTCAACGTCGGCAATTTCGATGATCGAGATATCGAACGTACCGCCACCCAAGTCATAAACGGCGATGGTTTTGTCACCGCGTGACTTGTCCATACCGTAGGCGAGTGCTGCTGCGGTCGGCTCGTTGATAATACGCCTAACGTCCAGCCCCGCGATGCGGCCTGCATCCTTAGTGGCCTGACGCTGGCTGTCGTTGAAGTAAGCCGGTACGGTGATGACCGCTTCCGTCACCGCTTCGCCGAGGTAATCTTCGGCGGTTTTCTTCATTTTCTTCAGCACTTCCGCACTTACTTGCGGCGGCGCCATTTTTTTACCTTTTACTTCTACCCATGCATCGCCGTTGTCAGCTTCAGCGATCTTGTAGGGCACCATCTTGATGTCTTTTTGAACAACATCGTCTTTAAAGCGACGGCCGATCAGACGCTTGATGGCGTAAAGCGTGTTTTCCGGGTTGGTAACGGCTTGGCGCTTGGCTGCCTGGCCTACCAGGGTTTCGCCGTCATCGGTGTAAGCGATGATCGAAGGCGTGGTACGGCCACCTTCAGCATTTTCGATAACTTTAGCACTGTCGCCATCAAGTACTGCCACACAAGAGTTGGTAGTACCCAGGTCAATACCAATAATGCGTCCCATAGCAAAAACCTCGAATTCAGTTGTATCAATACTTAAAACGTGTGCGGGATTTCCCGCGTGGTTGGCCTTTATCTGGGGGCCGCCAGTGACTTTTCAAGGGTTTTTTTACACTTTGCGTCACTAATCGGCTTAATTTGCCTTCTGACTGACCACAACCATCGCTGGGCGAACCAAACGCCCATTGAGCAGGTAACCTTTCTGCATCACTTCCATTACGGTATTGGGTTCAAGCTCGGGGTTCGGCACCATCGCCATGGCTTCGTGCACTTGGGGGTCAAAGGGCTCGCCTTGGGGCTCAATGCTTTCAACACCAAATTTATTGAGCACCCCCAACTGCATATTGAGCGTCATGGAAACGCCCTCGCGGTGCGCCTCAGAGGCGCCGTCCTGCATGGATTCAAGCGCTTTTTCCAGGCTATCCACCACAGGCAGCAGCTCTTTTACAAATTTTTCCAAGGCAAACTTACGTGCCTTGTCCGCTTCCTGCTCGGCACGGCGGCGAACATTCTGAGCTTCAGCGGCGGCGCGCAACGCCTGGTCCTTGGCTTCTGCCAGGTTTTGCTCCAGCTCATTTACCTGAGCGGCTAGTACGTCGGCCTCGGGGTCGGCGAAGCTGCCTTCAAGCGGCGCTTCGTCGTTAATCAGGCCTTCCAGCTCCCCATCAATCAAGCGCTCTTCAGACTCTTGGTCCCTCATATCGGCTTCCCGCTCTTGGCGAGCGAGTTCGTCATCTAATGGAGTTTGCGGTTCTTTTGCCATGCCATGCTCCTCAAAAGGGGTTCGGGCTTTGTCTGCCCAACACTGCTCATAAAAAATAATCAATAAATCAGTTTTAAAACAGCCCTAAACACGTATAGAGGCTATATGGGGGCCATAAAAGCCATCTCAAGAGGAGCATTGAAGTCAGTTATCAACTACTGTATAAAACAACATTTATTGGATAAGTATCCAGCTTCTGTGTCGCACCGCCTCAGGAGGCATCATGCTTACTCAGCTAGCGATTCAAGATTACGCGATTGTCGACCGCCTTGAGCTTGACCTAACCCACGGCATGACGGCCATCACGGGGGAAACAGGTGCAGGCAAATCCATTCTTCTAGGCGCGCTGGGCCTGTGCCTTGGTGAGCGTGCCGATGCTGGCAGCGTACGCCACGGCTGCGAGCGCACCGACCTATCAGCGCGTTTCGACATTCAACACCTGCCCGCCGCCGTCGAGTGGCTCACAGCCCGCGAGCTCCCCACCGACGAATGCCTGCTGCGCCGTGTAGTGACCGCCAGTGGGCGTTCAAAAGCGTGGATTAACGGCCAGCCAGCGACCATCACGGACTTAAAATCGCTTGGCGAGCAGCTCATTCAAATTCATGGCCAGCATGCTCATCAAGCGTTAATGCGTGAAGAGGTGCACCTGGCCCTGCTGGATGATTATGCCGGGCTACGGGAGGCTCGCCAGCAACTGGCAGAAACCTTCCACGAATGGCGCAATGCGCGACGACGGCTTAAAAAGCTCAGTGAAGAAGGTAGTGAAGTAGAAGCCAAGCGCCAACTGCTGCGCTACCAGGTTGAAGAGCTGGACCAGCTTGGCCTGGGTGAAGGCGAACTACAGACGCTTGAAGAGGAGCAACTGACCCTTGCGCATGCCGAAGAGACGCTGCGTGAAACCCAGTTGGCTGCCGACTGCTGCGCCAGCGATGAAGGCGGCGCGCTGTCGCTTCTTAATCAAGCTTATGCACACTTAAGCGCCCTGCCGGGCAGCGATAAGGGCACGCTTGCTAATACGCTCGCCATGCTCAGCGATGCGCGCATTCAGGTGGAAGAGGCCGCAAGCGAGTTGCAGCACTTTGCCAGCAGCACCGAGCTCGACCCAGAGCGCCTGATGTGGGTGGAAGAGCGTTTGACTGACATACACCGCATTGCGCGCAAGCATCATGTCGCGCCTGAAGAAATATGCGCCTTGCATAGCGCGCTTCAACGTGAAGTGGCGCAGCTTGAAACCAGCGATGAAGATCTTGAAGCGCTGAGCGGTCAGGTCGCCGAGTACCGTGAGCGCTACCGCAGCGAAGCCAAGAAAATCAGCGATGCCCGTCAAAAAGCTGCCCTACGGCTGGGTAAAGAAGTTCAGCAGCAGCTAGCCTTTTTGGCCATGGGTAAGGCTCGCTTTGAAGTGGCCGTTGCTTCGCGTGAAACACCTACGCCTGAAGGGCTGGATAGCGTACAGTTTTTGATCAGCGCCAATCCAGGCCAGCCTGCTCGCCCGCTAGCCAAAGTTGCCTCTGGGGGTGAGCTTTCGCGTATCAGCCTGGCGATTCAGGTGGTGGCCGCCTCGCATTCGACGATCCCAAGCCTGGTGTTTGACGAAGTGGATGTGGGTATTTCAGGCGCCACGGCGGAAATTGTCGGCCAGTTATTGCGCAAGTTAGGACAGAACGGCCAGGTAATGACCGTGACGCACCTGCCCCAGGTGGCCGCACAGGCGCATCAGCACCTGCATATTGAAAAGCGTGCCAAGCGAGATTCTACGCGTACCTATATGGCCTTGCTGGACGAGCGGGGGCGCATCAGCGAGCTTGCGCGCATGCTGGGCGGGGTCACGCTCTCTGACCAAACACTGGCTCATGCCCAGGAAATGCTGCATGCCAGCCAGCGCCTGCCTCATTAAGAGCTTTATCAAATCACGTTTTAATTAACGGCACGCAAAATACCCCCATGCTGCTCCCTGTAACAAGGAGCGGCATGGGGGTTTCGTCGCGGCCAAAACAGGTTTGCGGGAAACCCTATTTTTTATTGATCGACACGTTAACCTGGCGCGTTACGTCCGACCCGCGAGGGCGTACGTAAAGTACCAGAGCGTGATCGACAAGCTCGTAGCCGTGCTCTTCTGCAATTTCTTGCTGGCGTCGTTCAATGATGTCATCAAGAAACTCGATGATTTCACCACTTTCCAAACACACCATATGGTCGTGATGGTCTTCTTGCGTCATCTCAAAGACAGCGTGGCCACCGTCAAAATTATGACGAATTACCAAACCTGCTGATTCAAATTGCGTCAGCACGCGGTAAACGGTTGCCAAGCCAACATCCTCGCCCGCATCAATCAGTGTTTTATACACTTCTTCTGCGCTAAGGTGGTGTTGACCCGAAGCATTTTCGAGAATCTGAAGGATCTTGACGCGCGGCAGGGTCACTTTCAGCCCGGCTTTGCGCAGTTCATGGTTCTGATCGGCCATGGTTGCTCTTCGCAGTAACAGGTTAGGTCGGGTATGATCGACCGAAACCACGATAGTGAAGAACAGGTCCAAATGCAAAAATTGACTCGCATCATTACGCTTTCCGTTGCCCTTACTGTTGTAAGTGGCTGTAGTTACGTCGGTGTTTACAAACGTGACATCCCACAAGGCAACCTGGTAACCGAAGAAATGGTTAGCCAGCTTCAGCCGGGCATGACGCAGGAGCAGGTCACCTACGTTATGGGCCGCCCTTTGTTGGAAGCCCCGTTTGATTCAAACCAGTGGGATTACGTCTATCGATTGGACGAAGCGTACGGTGGCGTTGTACAGCGACGCGTCACACTTACTTTTGACCCGATGGGCCGCTTAGCCAACGTTCAGCAGCAGGGCGATTTTTCCACCGATCTCCCGCTAAGCACCGACTCCAGCCTGGGGCCTGCCGTTGAAGGCGCTGACCCGCTGAATACTCTTCCTCAGGAGAATATAAGCACGCAAACACCGGAGACAGCACCCGCACCTCAGCCCGTATTGCGCGCTGAGTAACAACGTTACTGGCCGCTTGCTTGGCGTTTGGCACGTTCCAGGCGGGCGGCTTTAGGGTCGATCTCAAGCGGGCGATATACTTCGACACGATCACCGGTGCGCAATGTTTGCGTCTCGGGGTTGCGTAGCGCTTTGCCAAAAATACCCAGCGGCGCCTTGTTGAACGTATCTTCGGGCAATTCCGGAAACAGTTGAGGCAGGTTAGCAAGCGCTACCGCCTGCCGGGCAGTGGTGCCCTCAGGTACTTCCAGCGCCACTAGGCGCTGTTTGGCAGGCAATGCGAAGGCGACCTCTACCTGAAGGCGATCACCGTCCATACAGCTCGTCAGCACGCTTAGTGAAAGCGTCTACCAATTGACCGGCTATTTGCTGGAACAATCGACCAAAGGCCATGCTAAGCAGGCGACTGGCAAACTCAAACTCCATTTCCAGACTCACCTTGCAAGCATCATCTCCCATCGGAGTGAACCGCCAGTGGCCTTTCAAGCGCTTAAATGGCCCTTTTACCAGCGACATCTCGATTTGCTCGGGGGCAAACAGGTCGTTACGTGTAGTGATCGTTTGCTCTATCCCCGCACGGCCCAGCGTCATTTCCCCAATTAAATGGGTGGCGTCACGCTCTACCAGACGCGCCTGACGACAGCCTGGTAAAAACTCGGGATAGTGTTCGAAATCGTTGACCAGATCGAACATTTGCTGGGGGGTGTGCCGCACCAGGGCGGAACGATTGACGGTTGGCATTGACCTCTCCGCTGACTTCACAGTGCCCAAAGCGTATCATGGGAAACATTTATTCAGACCTTGAATGGTATCACGCCTCCCCATATAACGAAGGGGGTGCCACCGACAGATTATAGATGAGGTTTCATGGCCACTAAGAAAGGTAACAGCAAGGGCCCCGGCAGCAGCGTTATTGCCCAGAACAAGAAGGCAAGATTCGAATACCATATCGATGAGACCTTTGAAGCGGGTTTGGCACTCGCCGGCTGGGAAGTCAAAAGCCTGCGTGCGGGTAAAGCTCAGCTTACCGACACCTACATTCTGGTGCGTAACGGCGAGGCATTCCTGCTTGGCAGCCACATCATGCCGCTTAATACAGCAAGCACTCATGAAATTGCCGACCCTACGCGCACGCGCAAACTACTGCTGCATCGTAAAGAAATCGCCAAAATCTTTTCGATTACCCAAGACAAGGGCCACACCTGCGTGCCGCTCAAGCTCTATTGGAAGCGCAATAAAGTGAAGTGCGAATTGGCGTTGGTGACCGGTAAACAGCTACATGACAAGCGGGCGACAGAAAAAGATCGTGACTGGAGCCGTCAAAAAGGACGAATTATGCGGGAACATAACAAGGCTTAACTGGTCAATCAGGTGTGAGCACGTTAGAATGCTCATCTGAAATAAGGGGGCGACATGGTTTCGACGCCGGTGACAACCCTTGCGGTGCATGCCGAGAGCGTGATGTATCTCGTAAATCCCACATCACGAAAAAATAGTCGCAAATGACGAAAACTACGCTCAAGGCGCGCTAGCAGCTTAAACTGTTAGCTTCTTGTCTGGCCCCAAGGTGATGTGCCTATTCATCATTGAGGGGATACGAGCTAAAGCTGATAGGACCGCGTTTGGTGGTGTCTTCTCGCCAAGCGTTAAACTTTAGAAGGCTCGCGTTGCTGAATCCTGATCGTCGGAGTCAGTGGCGTTAAAACAAATGACGGAATCTAAGCATGTAGAGCCAATAGGCGCGTGCTGGCGGACGCGGGTTCAATTCCCGCCGCCTCCACCAGACACCCCTACAAATCAAGCACCTAGCGGTGCTTTTTTTGTGTCTGGAATATACAAAAACTCCCAATAAATACTTAACTCGTGTTAGACGTAGCTGCCCAATCACCTCGTATCGACATTAGCCCCTGACTACAAGGTTACGTGTAGCCAAGGGCAATGCAGATATAAAACAGTCGCTGCTACTTACAGCAGTATCAACGATAGTCCGTAAACCAAGAGCATTGCAGTAACACCCTGAATGAGCGTCGCCATCGTCTGTGCCCGGTAGGCTAGCCCTACGCTCATACGGCTAAAGCGCGAGACGACCCAGAAGAAACTATCATTGGCATGCGAGACCGTCATGGCGCCTGCCCCGATGGCCATCACCGTGAGTGTACGGCCGATATCGCTCCCCAAGCCTAGCGAGTCGAGCATTGGGGCTACTAATGCAGATGTCGTCACGAGCGCAACGGTTGAAGATCCCTGGGCTGTTTTCAGCCCGGCCGCGACGATAAACGGCATCAAAATACCGATACCCAGCGTTGATAGCGTACTGCCCAAGTAATCACCCAGCGGCGAAGCGCTGAGCACGGCACCAAAGGCACCACCGGCACCGGTAATCAGCAAAATCGGCGCCGCTGCCAGGATACCTTCGCTAATACGCTCGCTGAACTCCGCGACCTTGTCATCGCTTTTTAACAGCGCGCAGGAAAGCAGTAGACCAATCAGCAAAGCCGTTAACGGTTGGCCAAGCAGGCTGAGTACTTCCATTACCGTACCTTCCCCAACCGGCGCTGCCGGTAGGCGGGCAATCGTTCCGATACAAATGAGTAAAATAGGCACGGCGATAGGGGCAAACGCTGCCATAGGCTTGGGCAAGCGGCCATAACTGGCTTTAAGCGTTTCCCAGTCTTGCCACTGCTCATCTGGCTTCTGAGACATGTCGTGCAGGTCGGGAGACGTATGCGCAAAGCGCTTCGCCCAAAGCATACCCGCAATGGCGGCGACCGCAGCAATAGGAATACCCGCAGCAATGACTAATCCAAGGTTAGACTCAAGCCCCAAGTTGCCTGCCGCTGCAATAGGACCCGGCGTTGGAGGCACAAAGGTGTGCGTGGCATAAAGGCCGGTAGCCAGCGCTACGCTCATCGTAATCGACGAGGTATGCAGCTTTTTAGCAAGCGACTCCTTGAGCGAGTTGAGAATGATAAATCCGGAGTCGCAAAAAACCGGGATCGAGACAATATAGCCAATTATCGACATCGTAAGCGTAGGAAAGCGATCCCCTAGCCGGGCAATAATGAAATCAGCCATGGTAATAGCCGCCCCGCTTTTCTCCAGAATCACCCCGATGATAGTTCCCAACACGATTACGAGACCTATATAACCCAGAATTCCGCCAAATCCTGAGGTGATCGTACTGACGACCGTATCTATGGGTAACCGATACGCAAAGGCAGCGATAAAGGCCGCGCCCAGCAGCGCCAGAAAGGGATGTATTTTCCACTTACTGGTGGCAAGTACAATGAGCCCCACCACTATGAGTAATATTAAAACCAGCCCCATGATATTCCCCTAAGCAGTTGTTTATTCAACGCGACGCATATCCCTGCTTACCTAAGCAAGCCAGCACAATGTACCCGAAGCGGCGCTAGGGCGTACACAATAAGGAGAGGAGTAGGCTGTCGCAGAGAACGATATACCCCAACAACCGCTATTTAAAAAACACTCTCAGCCGAGGTGCTTTTCCGTATCGCACAACCGCCCTCGCACTTACTTACCTTACACAGCTAAGGTCGCCCTCTTCGCAGCTGGCATGCTCTTGCAGGCTTTGCGTGCGTGCTTTGGTGAGCGCTTCAAGGCAGCCGTTACGCACCATGGGCTGAGCGCTTCCCCCTTCGACCGCGCTACTCTCGAACGCACATTCGGCGTCACGAAAACCAAGCCACTTGCGCTGGGCCGCTCTGAGCTTCTCAAGCGATAAAGCATTATTATGAAGCCTTCCAATCAATGCCTGATAAGCCTCATTAAGCTCATCATCAGCCGCTTGATACGTTTTCGCTGAACACTGCGTCATTTCCGCTTGGGTTTCAGGGCTAGCACACTCTTCATTAGCGCTTACCAAGCTGCTGAAGATCAAAAGCCACATGCCTGCCCATCGTGAAAGTAGTCGCATCGTCGTACCTATTTGGTGAATAAAGCCAACGTGGTAGCAAGAACGCTACCTGCCTTACAGGTTAGCCTCTTTTTCATTCGCCCATAACGGCAAAACGCCAGCATTTCTGCTGGCGCCCATCGACTAGCTATAAAATAAGGTGGCTCGACCTTAATGAGCGGTCATTTCTTCAGCGATTTCATCACCGTCTAAATCGGACGGATAGTAGGTCGGCCAGTGAGAGACTTCTTCCAACAGTGCTTCGCGATCATCGCCCCAATAGAGGTGAAAGTGGTGCGCGTCGGTTGGGTAGATATCGTGGTCGCTGAATTGAATGTACTGAGGAAGATTTTCAGCGCTCTCACCCTCTAACTCGAAAATAAACCTCACGCCACGATTGCCTGCGTCGTAGGTTAAAATCTCGTAGCCGTCATATTGATACTCGCCCGTGCTCTCTTCGCCGTCTTCATAAAAAGTGACGTTATTGCCTTCAATAACGATGCGGTCAACCGCTGTTTGGTAACCGGTGTCGTAGTACTCCTTGTGCTCTTCAGCCGTTTTATCGCCATGCTCGGCTTTATGAGCAAACACCTCATCCAGCGTGCCATCCTCTAAATAAGGATAAACGGACTGCCAATCACCTTCCCAATCGGAAAGAGGACGGTCCGCTACTTGGTCATCACTGAAATGCCCGGAATAAATATCACTACTGTGGTCGTGCGAATGACCATGGGAGTGATCATGGTCGTGGTGTTCATGCTTGTCATCTGCAACCACCGACTGAATACCCGCCAATGCCAGCAAGCTGATGGCTAATGCGCTGAGTGCTTTTGATGAAAGTAATGGCATTTTTCAGACTTCCTTTTTCAGCAAATGAATGGTTCTTGAACCAGCAATAAAGATACTTTATAACATAACACTAATCAAACAAAGCATATTGGCTTGAAGCGTTAAAAGCACCTAACGGTTCTTGGCGGCAAGCTGGTCGACCATCCTCGTAACGATCATGCGGGATCCGACACGTCACCATATGCGTGTGATCCATGATGAACATGGGACATGGCTTGGCATTATTACCCTTGAAGACGTTATCGAAACGATTTTGGGGCAAGATATTGTAGATGAAACGGATAAAATTCAGAATCTTAGAAACCATGCCAAGCAGCGTTGGCTCAAGCAAGTAACGTCCGACACACCCCTTCACTAGCTGGCCCTTAGCGAATATTTTAACCCCCTATGGCTGAAAAATAATGTGTCTCGCCATGCACCGAGTTTATGCTTATAGTCACTAACAATAAGCGCTTCGGCTACATGGGAGGCCCTTTATGCTGCTTTATGGACTGAGTTTATTAGCCGGTATTGTGCTTTTAACGCTAGGTGGCGAAGGATTGATTCGCGGCGCCGTCGCCGGGGCCAAACGGCTGGGCGTATCACCGCTGTTTACCGGACTGGTGATTGTCGGCTTTGGTACCTCATCGCCTGAACTGGTGGTCTCGATCCATGCCGCCATGAACCAGCAGCCCGACATTGCGATTGGCAATGTGGTCGGCAGCAATATCGGCAATATCTTGTTGATTCTGGGCCTTTGTGCGCTTATCTGCCCACTGACCACCCAGCCCCAAGCGCTTAAGCGCGATGGGTTGGTAATGATGCTCGCCACTGGGCTGTTTATTCTTTTAGCGTTTAACGGCAGCTTGGGGCGTTTTGATGCGTCGGTGCTACTCGCAAGCCTGGCGGCTTATCTGGTATGGGCCTACCGCAGCGAAAGCGGCCAGCACTCCCCTTCTGCCGAGCTACACACGGCCGAGGCAGAAGAAGTGACCAAATTGCCCAGCAGCACGCTGTTTATCGTGGTGGCTTTAACCGCCGGGCTGGCTCTACTGATCGGCGGCTCCCAACTGCTGCTTTATGGCGCCGTCGGCATTGCTCAGGCGATGGGGATTTCAGAAGCGGTTATCGGGCTTACCATCGTGGCTATCGGCACCTCACTACCTGAACTCGCGGTATCGGTGATCGCGGCGCTGCGGCGCCATGCCGATGTGGCGGTGGGCAATATTCTTGGCAGCAATATCTTTAATTTACTCGGCATACTGGGCGTCTCCGCCTTTCTTCAGCCGCTACCGCTTGTTGAGCGCATGGCATCCTTTGACCAGTGGGTAATGCTGGGCGCCTCTGCGCTGCTTATTGCTTTCCTCTATACCGGCCTACGCTTATCGCGTGGTGAGGGGTTATTGCTCCTGGTAGGATATATAGCGTATTTAACGGCCAGTTTTACGGTGATTAGTTAGGCTTTGTACGAAAACGGCTTGAGCTCGACCATACGGCGCTAACGGCATAAGGAAGCACAATGATTCTTGGTACTCTAGGGCCTGAAGGCAACAATCATGCGCTGGTCGCTGGGCGCTATCTCAAACACCGGGTACCGCAAGGTGGCCAATGCATTTTCTTCGATACGTTTGAGGCGGCTTTCGAGGCACTTCAAGCCGGCGAACTAACCCATGTACTGCAATGTACGGCCCACTTCAGTCATGCCGACTGCGTAGGTCGCTATATGCATCGCGCCTTTCCAGTCGATACGTTTATTGCGGGCAGTAAGCCGCTGGCGCTGCTCGCCCGTCGTGATACTCCCGAACCAGAGCACATCGCGCTTCAGCCTGCCACGCGTTACTACACTGATTTAAGCGCGTTCAAGACGATCATTGAGGCACCGACAACCGTCGACGTTGCCAATGGATTAATCGAAGGTCGTTATCAGGCCGGCATTTGTGCAGAAGAAGCACTGGTCCAGGCACCTGATACGCTAACCTTGGTACGCTCGCTTGGACCGGCCATTGATACCTGGGTAATCTACGCGACCACAGCGCTAAATGAGGATTCGCCGCTGCACTTATAGCGCACATCGGCAGCGACGAACCCGGCAAGCTAGAGTGCGAAGATAATCAGCGCGCCCACCACCACAAGCACCAGGCGCAGCCAGAGCGCTTTATGGACAATGACGCCAAAGGAGATCGCCCCCAAGCCTACAGCCACCTTGGCGGTATCGAACAGCGCACCAGCGGGGTCAAAGGCAAGCCGAATCATGTCAGGGTTAGCGACCATTGCTAACGGAATGATATAAAGCCCGATGCCCAGCGCCATGGCCTTCAGCGCTACCTTAAGCCAGTTCTCTCCCACCATGCCCGCCGCGATAAAGACACCACCACACACCGGCGGTGTAATCGTCGACAGTAGCGCATACCAGAAGACAAACAAGTGCGCGAGGAGCGGTTCAAGCCCAAGCGATGTCAGTGCAGGTCCCGCCACAGAAACACAAATGACATAGGCGGCCGTCGTGGGAACTTCCATGCCCAGAATCAAACATGCCAGTGCCGTCAACAAAAGCGCAGGCCACAGCATATCGTTGGAAAGCGACAGGATACCGGAGGTAATTTTCACCCCAAGCCCGGTCAGCGAAAGCACGCCTATCACCAGCGAGGCGCAAATAATAATCGCGCCAATCATCGCAATCTGCCGCCCAGCGGTCACCATGGCGAGCATAAACCGGGTTATAAAACCGGACAGGGAAAAACGGAGTGTGACGTTAAAAAACAGCAGGGCCAAACTGGCGAAAATGGCAATGCTCGCCGCATACTGAGGGGTGTATCCGCTAATAAAAATACACGCCAGCAGCAACACAAAAGGGACCGCAAAAAACAGTGAGGTAATCAATACCTCTTTACGGCTGGGTTGCTCGCTTTTATCCAAAGGCTGCAAGTCATGCCGAGTCGCGTAAGCATTAATCCCCACCCAGACCGTCAGAAAGTAAAGAAACGCCGGTAAAACAGCCGCCGCCATAATCTGTGTATAGGGGGTTCCAGTGAGCTCCACCATGACGAAAGCACCCGCACCCATCAAGGGCGGCATAATTTGCCCACCCGAGGAGGCCACTGCTTCCACCGCCCCTGCCAGGGATTTCGGATAACGCAAACGCACCATGGAGGGAATGGTAATGGCCCCGGTAGACGCCACATTGGCGGAGGCCGACCCGGAAATGGACCCCATCAGCGCTGAGGAGATCACCGAAACTTTAGCCGCGCCACCGGTTAACCGGCCCGCCACGGCACTTGCCAGATTCATAAATCCTTGACCTGCCTCGCCCGCGTTAAGCACAGCACCAAAAATAACGAAAATCGCGACGACGCCCACACTGACACCGGTAAGTGACCCCCACAGCCCGCCTTCGGCAATGGTCAGCGTGCCCACCATGCTTGGCAGGGGAATACCTGGGTGACCAAACGTGCCAGGCACATACTGTCCAAAAGCGCCATACAGCAAAGCGAGCAACGCAACCAACGGTAAGGGCCAGCCAATAGCACGGCGCGCCGCTTCAAGCGCCAGAGCGATCAAAAAAAGCCCAATACCCATTTGCAGATGGCTATCGATAAAACCGTACTGGTTGGCCAGTGATGCTTCGTTAAGGGCGATATAACCGCAGGCCATCACACCAAGTAGTGTCAGCACCCAGCCACTCGCCCGCTGCCAAGGCGTTTTGGCCATAAATATCAGCACCCAGGGTAGCAGCAATGCCATGTGCAGCGGGCGACTAATCAACGCAGGCGTTAACCCGTAAAAGATAAGCCCCAAGTGGAAAACCACGCTTAAGGTGCCCAGTGCTACCCAGCCACGCGCAGCGGGCGCCTCGTCGTCTAGCGTCGAAGTTGAAAAAAGTGTCATGCCCTATGCCTATCAGAAACGAGTCAACAACAAATAGCGACGCCACGAAGCGGGCCTCGTGGCGTCGGCACTGCCTGGGAGAGAATTAACGCAGCGATTCGGGAACGTCGATGCCTGCTTCCTCGTAATAGCGCAGAGCACCGGGGTGCAGCATACCTGCCATATTGGCAAGCTGGTCAGTCGTAATACCGCCCCACCACGCGGTCTCTTCGGCCATGGCATCACGGCGTTCCCAGAAGGTTTTGGTCAACATATACGCGGTTTCGTCATCCATTTGTGACGTGGTATACGCCATGACGGGTAACGACGTGGTTTGTACGTCCTCATCAATACCTGGGTAGGTACCGCCAGGAATTACCTGACGCGGTGCGCCGGTCATGTCGATCTGCTCGTCAGTGAGACTCACCATCGCAATCGGCATGCTCGCAGCCACTTCGATAATATTGGGCGTTGGGTAAGAGCTTGCGGTTACAAAGCCGTCAATCTGTCCGTTTTTCAACGCGTCGGGGCCACTGCCCAAGGCAGCATCGGCGACCTGTACACTCTCTTCCAATCCAAACAGCGCCAGGTAACGTGCGGCTTCACGTGCGCCGAACGTGCCCCGGCCAATCAGGATATGTTTATCTTCAAGTTCCTCAATACCCACTACGCCTTTATCCTCGCCCAGAATGAAGTGCATGGTAATCGCTGGAATGGGAAACAGGCCGCGAATCTCCTGAAAACGTGGACTCTGGCGTTCAGCAAAAGGCCCTTCACCCGCCATGGCCTGGTCAACCAACGCAGGCGGCGTGGTAAAAACATAGTTACCCTGGCGCGCCATGACTTCCATCACGTTTTGCACCGAGCCTTGGCTCTCTTCCAGGGTAAGAATAATAGCGTCATCCGTGCCCTGGCGAATGGCTTCTGATAACTCGACACCCATCTGATAATAAGCCGTTCCCGCCGTTGCCGATTTGTAGGTAACGCGAGTTTCCGCTTGAGCGGCCAGGCTAAGTGAAAGCGTGGTGGCTACGAGTAAGGGCGTGCATAAAGCAGAGCGTAGAAAGGGGAGCATGTGTCAATTCCTGGTATCCAGCGACCTCAACGGCCTGATTTTTTTGTCGCGCTGAAAGAATAATAAACGCCAGCGGGCCAGGTCGTGAACAGTGCCCCGCCTAGCGCCGCTAACATTAGCATGTAATACGCCGAGCAGGAACGCTGTGCCTCAACGGAGTAGCCCTACCAAGACAGCCCTATCCAGCACTGAATTCGATGCATAGGCAGCACTGACGGGCAATAATGGCAAACAAAGTATGGCACTCATCGTTCGTCTTACTGCATCGCTTATCGCTTGCAACTTTGGTTTATTATCATAAAGATTAATCACTGTTAAAATGTATCGCACTTTACCAACAAACTTACCATTAGCTAAATGGGTAATTTGCTAAAAAAAGATGCCATAGCGAGTTAATAAACGATCTTTATTCGGTTTTATTCTTTATTTAGAAAATAGGCAAGTTGTTATACTTAACGCCGCTTATTAACCCTTCCTACCACCTTTAAATAAGGATAAACGCATCATGTTGACGCAGGATTGCGACCCAAGCCAGCCGAGATTTTCTCGTCGCTGGCTTTTTTTGTTAGCCCCCTTACTATTTTTCTATAGTGTGTCGACCTTTGCTGTGACGGGTGAGATTGATTTAACGACATCTTTTATCGGTTTTTTTGCTGTCGCCATTTTTGTTTTGGCATATGCCTTGGTGATGGCAGAAGAAAAGATTCATATGCGTAAATCCAAGCCAGTGCTAATAGCGGCAGGTATTATTTGGAGCCTCATCGGCTGGGTGTATGTTCAAAACGGCATGTCAGAAACCTCAGAATATGCGTTTCGCATGACCCTTTTAGAGTTCACCGAGCTGATGCTGTTCCTGCTGGTGGCCATGACGTATATCAACGCCATGGAGGAGCGTCGAGTATTTGATGCTTTGCGCTCCTGGATGCTGCGTAAAGGATTTAACTATCGCACGCTTTTCTGGCTGACCGGCGGCTTGGCATTTATTCTTTCACCGATTGCCGATAACTTAACCACCGCGCTGCTAATGTGTGCCGTCATTACCAAGGTGGCCGAAGGTGACAAGCGCTTTATTAACCTGGCGTGCATTAATATTGTGGTCGCCGCCAATGCGGGGGGCGCCTTTAGCCCATTTGGGGACATCACCACGCTGATGGTATGGCAGGCAGGTATTCTTCAGTTCCAGGAGTTTTTTACTCTTTTCCTCCCTTCCTTGGTTAACTTCCTGATTCCGGCCATGATCATGAGCCTGTTTATCAAGGATCAAAAGCCCGATAGCGTGCATGAGGATGTGCAACTGAAACGCGGTGCACGACGGATTATCGTGCTTTTCTTACTGACTATTCTAACCGCCGTCATGTGCCACACATTCCTGAACTTGCCGCCCGTGCTCGGCATGATGACAGGGCTTGGTTATCTTCAGTTCTTTGGCTTCTACCTACGCAAGAGCCTGCCCCGTTCGCTGGAGCGTAAGCGTGAACGCTACAGTCGTCGTGGGGATAACAAGAAACTGGCGCAATTAGGTAGCGTGGTACCGTTTGACGTATTTAACCGCGTGGCACGGGCCGAGTGGGACACACTGCTGTTTTTCTACGGCGTGGTGATGTGCGTAGGTGGGCTTGGCTTTATGGGCTATCTTAGCCTGCTGTCCGATGCGCTTTATACCAACTGGGATGCCACGTGGGCGAACATTGTGTTGGGGGTGGTCTCCGCTGTGGTGGATAACATTCCCGTGATGTTTGCAGTGCTCACCATGCAGCCCGAAATGTCTGACGGGCAGTGGCTGTTGATCACCCTAACCGCCGGTGTTGGAGGCAGCCTGCTCTCTATTGGTTCAGCAGCTGGCGTTGCGGTTATGGGCCAAGCACGCGGCTCTTATACCTTTATGGGCCACTTGCGCTGGACGCCGGTTATTCTATTGGGCTACATCGCCAGTATTGCCGTTCATTTATGGCTTAATGCAGGAAGCTTTACCGCCTCTTAAGACAGATTGATACGCTGTTTTTTAACACACGCCCTCACCATAATAGATAACGCCCTTATCCAGGGCGTTATCGTTTAGCTTTTTAGTAGCTTTCAAACAAGCGATCAATGGGTGTCGGTCGGCCAAACAGGTAGCCCTGATAACGATAACAGCCATGACCTTTTAGCCAATCCAGTTGCTCTTGCTTCTCGACCCCTTCGGCTACCACCGTTAACCCAAGGCTCACTGCCAACAAAATGGTGGTATCGACGATGGCCGCATCCGCTTTATCGGTTAAAAGCTCGCGGATAAACGACTGGTCAATCTTTAGTTCATCCAAGGGCAGTCGTTTAAGATAGCTTAACGACGAGTAGCCAGTACCAAAGTCATCAATCGCAAAGCGAACACCTTGCGCGCGCAATTTGAGCATTGTATTGCGCACACGTGTTGGATCACGCATTAACAGGCTTTCGGTGACTTCCAGCACCAGCCGCCCAGGCGGCGCTTGGGTCTGAGCAAGAAGACCTTCCAAGTTGCGTACAAATTCAGGCTGCTGAAACTGTACCGAGCTCACGTTAACGGAAATCGTCAGCGCAGCATAAGGGGCCTGGTTGGCCCACTTGGCAAGCTGCTCGCAGGCAGAATGAAGCACCCAATAACCAATGGGTATAATTAGCCCATTCTCTTCTGCTAGAGGAATAAAGGTCGATGGCGGCACCCAGCCTCGCTGGGGGTGACACCAGCGTAAAAGCGCCTCCACACCGGTGGTAATGCCTTGATGATTTACCTGAGTTTGATAGTGCAACGCCAGCTCATGACGTGCCAGCGCATGGTGTAAATCGGCTTCAAGGTTGGCCCGCTCGATCAAGCGTGTTTGCATACTGCGATTAAAAAAGCGCAGCGTATTCCCACCCGCGGCTTTAGCCTGCTGAAGTGCCAAGTCGGCCTGTTGGAGCACGCTGTTCATACTATGATCAGAGCCATCGAATAGCGTAATACCAATACTGGCGTTGACGGGCAGCGAACGCCCCGTACGCAGTTTGGAGATAGCGTCCAACAACTGCTTAGCTGTGCGTTCAGCGCTTAGCGCAGCATCCGCCTGATGCTCGCCCAGCTTTGCCAGTAGCGCAACAAACTCATCCCCACTAAAGCGGGCCAACACAGCCCCTTCTGGTAACAGCGGCCGCACCTGCTTGGCCACATCAATTAACAACTGGTCGCCACTTTCATGGCCCTGAATATCGTTAACGAGATGAAAGTTATCCAGATCAATGGTCAGCAGTGCGCTATAGAGATGGGGCGTATTCTCCTGCTCAATTTTCCCGCTTAACGACTCCATCAATAAGCGTCGATTAGGCAGACCTGTCAGCGCATCGTAAAACGCCAGATGATTGGTACGCGATTGCAGCTCAAGGTAATCGGTTAGTTCAGTGGAAATACCGCACAGACTCGCGGGCTCGCCTGGGGAGAGGGATAACGGCATTTTAATAGTAACAAACGTGCGAACCTTATCGTTGTGTTGTAGTACGTTCCTCTCTTCGAGCGTTATTTTTTTGCCTGATTCCATCACACTGCGGTCAATCTGGGCTATTTCATTCGCGGTTGTGCTATCAAAAAATGCCTCATCGCTCTTACCCAGAATTTGCTCTTTCGGCAGCCCAAAGAGTTCAACCACCCGCTGGTTGACAAACTGGTAATGTAACGAGGGTGTTTTGATATAGATGCAGGCGTCCACGTTATTAAGAATAGTGGTCAGCATGGCCTCATTGGCGTCGAGCTGTGCCCTATTTAACGTGACACGTCGTTTAAGCCACCATGCACTGCCTAGCGCCACAGCAAGTAGCGCCGTTAACAGACCCAGCCCGCCCCATAACCAGGTAGAGATCGTATCGGGTGGTGTTTCGGCACGCCAGGAACGCAGTATCCTAAAATACACTGAACGTGGATTTTGCTTCCAACCACGTAACACATCGTCGATACGGTCCAGTATGGTTGCCGACAAAGTAGGCGACCCGGCATAGAACAGCCGGATAGGTTGAAAGATGATGGGCGCTTCATATAGTCCATAGTCCTGCGCGCGCCAGTCTCCGAAGATATGGTCGGTAACCGCCAGGTCCGCATCCCCCATGGCCACTGCTTGAAAAGTATCCGCATAGCTATCCACGGGCAACCAGGTGACCGAAACACCGAAGCGTTCTGTCACGGCGCTCAGGTAGTTCTGTTGAATAGAGCCATCTACAATGGCGACGCGTTTTTGTTCAAGATCAAGAATCGCCTCGACCCGCTCGTTTTCGCGCTGATAAAGCTGCGACCAACTTTGGATAATCGGTTCACGATGAAACGCGATACGTTCACCACGCTCTTCACCCCAGGCAGTCCCAGGCAATATATCGATATCACCCTGTTCAAGCAGAGTAAGACAGTTGTGAAATTCGCAGGCAATACTCTCAAGCTGCCAATCCTCTTCTTGTGCAATCGCTTCAAGCAGCTCACCCAAAATGCCGCGCAAATGCCCCTGGTCATCTACGAATATTTTTGGCGGATTGTTATAAACGCCCACCAATAAGGTGTCGCTGGCCATGCTTGAAAAAGCCAAACTCCAGAGGCTCAGCAACGCAGCGGCCTTAATAGCGCTTCTACGTGTACGAGCAAGCAGTCGTCCTGATATCAACCACGGCGGGTGGGTAACGCATCCAGCCTTATCCTGCATCGTCCTGCTACTCGCCTGGCACGGTGAGCGGGCCTGCGCGCTCGACCACACGCTGCCAAGCAGGGTCAGCGTCAATACGCGCTACAAACCGCATAATAGCGGGATACGTTGTCAGCGTTTGGGTGGCAGCTATGGCCTGAAGAGGAAAGCTCATTTGAATATCGGCCCCGCTTGGCCACTCACCTGCAAAGTTCTCTTTACGCGCTAAATGATCTTCGATAAAGCCCAGATACTGCTTAAGCTGAGGCGCTAAAAATTGCTGACTCACCTTATCGCCAATGCCTTTAGCGAGCGGTTTAATTAACCAGGGAGACTGTGCGGGTATCTTTTTAAATACCAGTTGCATCACCAGCAGTGGCATTAAAGAGCCTTCGGCATAATGTAGCCAATAGCGGTAATCAACCCAGTCGGCGATATTATCGACAGAGGGTTGCAAGCGCTCTTTGCCGTAGGTATGTAGTAAGTAATCAATGATTGCCCCTGACTCTGCAATCACTAATTCGCCATCCATAATGACTGGGGACTTACCTAAAGGATGAATGTTTTTTAGTGCCGCAGGCGCCTGCTGAGTTTTACGATCACGCTGATACACATGAATGTCATAGTCCAACGCAAGTATTTCGAGAAGCCATAAAATTCGATGTGAACGCGACTTTTCCAAATGATGGACGTGAATCATAAAGTACTCCATGAAGGCGATATAACACGCAGGCGCTAGGCCCGCAGCAACTGTCCTTTTACTGCAAGCTTATTTAGCGTAGCAGCGTTGCCCCTCATGGAGTACATATATCCAGGTAAAAAAAGTCTTATGTTCGATTAATGCGCCGCAGATGTATCCATCTATCCATTGGTGACCACTTCCCTTGCAGCCAAGGCGACAGTAGCCGTGTGGAGAGTGGAATAAACACAAATACCATCACCGGCGTTAATATCAGAGTGCTCACTAACACGCGCGGAATCAGCGCCCAATCGGCCAACATACCGCCAAATACCCACTGAAAGAGTAACGAGATAGGAAAAAAGGCCAACCAAACGGCAACGGCCTGCTTCCAGCGAGGCGGCACACTGCCTGAGCCGGTTTGAAACCAGGCATCCAACCCCGTGGCACGGTGCTCATGAGGCGCATCATAAAGCCCCCTGCCGCGCACAAGCCAGGCATGACGTGAAGCCGAGTGCTCCCATGCATGGAGCGTTTCACTGCTGCTAAAGCGGAAAATAATCTGATATTCATCGTGATGCTCGGGTGGCGCAAGCACTCCTGAGCCCAGATAACCAGGAAAATCAGCCGCTAGCTCGCGACCTTCGTTCAACCACCGATTAAAATCATGGTAACGGCCACTGGCAATGCGCCGAGCTACCATCAATGTGACAGGTGAGGCAGACATGGTATATCTCCTGATATAACCACAACCAATACTGGGTAAGCAGGTTGTAAACGATCCGGCGGATAAGCCTGATCGCGTTAACGGCATAAGCGAGGGATACCGCTTATGAGATGACGTAATTATATAGACAATAGCAACGCCATGTGGGTTATTTAACAGGTGGCGCTAAGCCATCTTAAGCACTCGTATTTGCACTCCGCCTTCGGCTAAGCACTCTAAGCGTGCAGCCTATGCATTAACGATAAGAGAGCGGATGGATACTCGTAAAGCGCCCTTGCGCTGAAAACTCCAGCCGAAAAACGCCATGAACACCGTTTTTCCCTACCACACGTCGAATAGCGTCGGAGGGAAACACCACCCAACGCCCATCCACGCTGCGGGTACGCACGTTGGCAACGCGCCCTTCATAATGGGCCAGGCATTCATCGGGGCTAAGATGGAGAATCACATCAATGGACGGCATAGCGGTATCAGTTAAAAACGGTTATGCAGCAAGTGACATGCCCTTGCACGCTTCTATTGGTTTACGAATGCGCTATAGTAACGCAACCGTACAATAACGTAATGACTCAAACGGCGGTAACTGCTTATGGATGCGACCATCAGTGCTTTTTCCCCGGTTGGGGCAGCATATACCACGACCTCCCATCGTGGGTCGACGACGACTGACGACACCGAGGACACGCTAGAAGCGCCTTCCACCTCCGAAGACGAAACGACCCAAACAGATGGTGAGGCGGCGGCCGCCCCCACGCGACCCGATGGAACGCCTCTAGCGCCTGAAGAAATCAAGCTGGTTGAGCAGTTAAAGCAGACCGACCGGGATGTTCGTCAGCATGAGATGGCTCACCAAATTACCGGCGGGGCCTATACTGGCGGCGCCACTTACGAATATGAAATAGGCCCCGATGGAAAGAAGTATGCCGTTGCGGGTGAAGTGCCTATCGATTACGGCCCTATCCCGGGTGACCCACAGGCCACCATAGAGAAAATGCAGACGGTGATTGCTGCCGCGCTGGCGCCAGCCGACCCGTCGCCAAAAGACGTGCAGGTAGCCGCCCAAGCCCGCCAATACTTGCTGGAAGCCCGCCTTGAGGCTTCCCAGCAAGAGAGCGCCACAAGATCTGCGCAGAGTGAAGCTGAGCAGAACGAGCCTGAAGCGGCCAACTCGGGGCAAGCCGCTTAACCACTGCCCCGAAGCCGCAGCGCTTATGGAAGTTGTGTAAGCGACTGCCAATCGGCTCGTAACGGCCATCGCGAAAGCCAAGTGGGCAACGCGTCGGCAGGCATGGGCTTGGCGATACCAAACCCTTGGGCAAGAAAGCAGCCTAATTTCATGAGCGCCTTGGCGTGCGCCAGCGTTTCCACGCCCTCTGCCAGCATGGGTCGGTTAAAACGATTAGCCATATAGATCACGCTTTCCACAATGGCCATATCGTTGGGGTCGCTGAGCATATCGCGCACAAAGCTTTGGTCGATTTTAATCAGATCTACTGGCAGCTGTCGCAAATGGGTAAGCGATGAGTAACCCGTGCCGAAATCGTCAATCGCGAGCCCCACCCCAAGCGCTTGGCAGCGCTCAATATTTTTAAGCGCCGCCTGCACATCATGCATGGCTGCACTTTCCAGCACCTCAAGCTTCAGCATACGCGGTGATATTTGTGGATAGCCCGCTAATAGCTCAGCCAGGCGCTGGCTAAAATTGCTGATCAACAAATGCGTAGGGCTGATATTGACGCTAATCGGTATTGTAATGCCCAAGCGCTGCCACTGGGCAAGTTGTTCAAGCGCCTGTGTCAGCACCCACTCCCCCAGATCTATTTCCAGCGATGAGGTGTCTATGTGGGGAAGGAATTGTCCGGGTAGCAGCAACCCCTTATCAGGATGCTGCCAGCGGACAAGCGCCTCCACCCCCACCACTTGCCCCAAGCGCATATCGACCTGCGGCTGAAAATAGAGCTGTAATTCATCGTGCTGGAGAGCATCGATAAAACGCTGTCGCTGTTCGTGGCGTACCTGAAGCAGCTTATCAAGGTCCGGATCGAAAAAGTGAAACGTATCGCGTCCACGCTGTTTGGCACGGTACATGGCCTGATTGGCGTGGCGCAGCAGCATATCGCCCTGCACATGATCATTGGGATAAAGCGTAATACCCAAGCTTACGGTCAGGTAAATACTCTGGCCTTCAATCACCATCGGCTTGCGGATCGCCGCCAGCAATTTTTCAAAAAACGCGTCGTCTACGCCATGATGCAGCAGCAACACAAACTCATCGCCACCGACACGCGCCAACACATCGTCACCAAACAGCAGATGACCCACGCGCTGTGCAAATGAGGAGAGTAAGGTATCTCCCATCTCGGCACCCAAGCGCTCGTTTATCGTTTGAAAGAGATCGATATCCAGCGAGCAAATGGCAAGCGGCAGCCCTTTCCGGTCCGCGTGCTGAATCGACTCCTGAATCAATTGCGTTAATAGCTGTAAATTGGGCAGACCTGTCAGCGCATCAAAATAGACGTCTCGATTCAAGTGCCGCGCATGGGCCGGAATCGCCGACAAATCGGCCAGTACAATAATGTGGTGGTCGATACCTCCCTGCTTATCACGCACCCGGTTGACCGACATCATGCCTGGATAATACTGCCCGTCATGACTCCGGTAACTCACCTGATGCTTGCTACGATCACGCAGCCTGAGCTCTTCGCTCATCAAGTGAGCCGTACGGCCATCTTCTAGCGGAAGAATGCTAAACGCTTCCGGTGTTTTACCTTTGACTTCGTCGAGCGTAAGCCCGGATAGCTCACAAAAAGCCGGGTTGACGTCCAGGACTCGATTGTCTCGATCGGTAATGATGATCGCTTCGTTAGCGAATAAAAAGGCGGTTTCGTCAGGTGAGCGTTTAGCGTCCGCGCCCTTCACCGGTATAACGTCCACTTGGCGCGAAAACGGGGCTTTTGGCGGTATGTGGGTAGGCGGATACATAGCTAGGCTCCTGTCCATTCGCGCCTAAAAGGCGTGCTACCAGGCAGCCTCTCTACTGACATTTACGCGCTTTTTAATAAAAGGTAACGAGACATACTATCACCGTCGATCAGTCTCGTGTCCTTGATCTTATGAGGTATTTTCATACATTAGGGCTACTTTTTCGGCCTGGAGAGAACTGATTAGAAAGCGACCTTACGTCCCATAACTCAGGATGTAATACGTAACTATGCGCGTTAAAGGAGCAGGCAAGGTATCAAGGCGCAAGTGCAGCGGCGCCTAAAAAGCGCTGCTGCCAGTAATCGATATCCAAGGGAACGCTGACCACGGCGCGACCACTTCCCGGTGCGTGGATCATCTGCTGGTTGCCGCGATAGATGCCTACATGCGTGGCCTTGCTACGCTCTCCAAAGAAGAGCAGGTCGCCAGGTTTGGGGGTATTGGCTGAAGGTAGCGCACGGAACTGTTCGTCTGCGGTGCGCGGTACGCGCATACCGGCCGCGCGATACGCCATTTCAACAAGCCCCGAGCAGTCGAGGCCGTCGGGCGTATTGCCGCCAAAGCGGTAAGGCGTGCCAATGGCCTGCTGAGCGTGGGCCAGAATCAGCACGCGCTCCATGGAGAGCCCTTCGCGGGATTCGGCAGGCGATGAGGGGGGTGCGATAGCGACATCACGGCTGGCACAGCCCGAAAGCCACATTAACATCATCAAAGCGAACGTAAACCTTCCCAACGTGATGGGCATTAGCAGCTCTCCTTGTGGCAATGCCCTTATCATGGCGCAAACGGGAGGGCAGCGCCAAGTTCAACTAACGGCCAATCCACTCAATAAAGCTGGTTTCGCCTAACGCATGGCGTTCGTGGCGTACACGACTCATCGCAGCGTAAGGCAAATCCATCGCCAATACGCGCCCTAACGGCTGCCCCAGTACCTGGCGCAGCAGGCCATTGCAAACAAACAGATGCGCCACTACCAGCACATGCTTACCGGGCGGATTCGCCAGCACGTTTTGCCATACCTCAGCAAGCCGCGAATCAAAAACATCCATCGCCTCGCCCTGCGGTGGTGATACAGCCTCAGGGCTGTTCCAGAAAGCGCTCATCGGCGCGGAGCCCTCCTCGCTAAACACCTCAGCGTGGGTTTTGCCCTCCCAGCGCCCCAAGTGCAGTTCAGCGAGATCGTCTTCAATCTGTACTGGCAATTCAAACTCTTCACCTAACCACAACGCAAACTCACGACAGCGCATAAGCGGCGAGGTAAGCACCGCATCGTAAGGCGGCCTGCCGTCAACGGTATGGCGCATGATGGCATCCGTTACCTGCTGCCAGCCGGTTTCACTCAGCGGATGGTCAGTAGAACCGCGCAGCATACGCCCGCCAACGGGTTCGCCATGGCGCAGCAAATCAATGGTGGTGACATCAGCATCAGGAAACCGCATTCAGAACTCCTCGCTTGGCGATTTATCAATCCATGGGTTAAATAATCGCGTGGCGGACACGGGCGGATATCCATTCCGAGACCAATACCGTGGCGAAGATCATGACAAAAATAACGCTGACCTGATTCCAGGCGAGCATATTGATAGAGGCATTCAACTGAAGACCGATCCCCCCTGCACCCACCAGGCCAAGCACGGTGGATTCACGAATATTGATATCCCACCGGTAAACACTGATACCTGCAAACGCTGGCATGATCTGAGGCAGAACACCATAGTTCATGACCTGTAAACGGCTGGCACCGGTTGCGCTGATGGCCTCGACAGGCGTCGGGTGAATTTCCTCAATGGCCTCATAAAGAAGCTTGCCTACAAACCCGATAGAGCGCAGCGCAATGGCGATAATGCCCGCCAGGACGCCTGGGCCCAAAATCGTTACCAACAGCATGGCCCAAATCAGCGAATTGATAGAGCGTGACGACACGATCACCATCAACGCCAGGCTTCGCACTAACGGATGCGGCGTGGTGTTACGCGCAGCGAGAAACGCCACAGGAAACGCCATAACAATCCCCAAGGCGGTGCCCAGCGTGGCAATGTTCAGCGTATCCCACATGGGTTTCCACAGCACATTGGCGTATTCCCATTTGGGGGGCATCATCCGGCTTAAAAGATCACTGCCCTGGCGTCCAGCATCCTCAACAAACACCCACATGGTGTTGTCGGAAATCACCTTCCAGCAGAACAAGAACAGGCTAATCCCTACTAGCCATGCACTAAATTGCAGCCACTGAGCACGCGAGGTACGTAGCCGCCATACCGGGATCCCTTGCCGGGAGGTTGAAACAGGCATATAGATTCTCCGGAGATTACTGCGTCCAACGGCGGACGTGGCTTGAGCTGTATTCGCACAGCAGCACAATAGCGATGATGATCAACAAAATGGCGGCTGACGTGTCGTACTCATAGCGGCTAAGCGAGGTATTCAGCGTGGCGCCTATCCCGCCTGCACCGACAATGCCGATCACTGACGATTCGCGGAAGTTGATATCCAAACGGTACATGGAAAGGCCAATTAAGCGCGGCATGACCTGGGGTTGAATGGCGTGATTCATGGTTTGCCACCAACTGGCGCCGGTCGCTCTCACCGCTTCTACCTGGCGCCAGTCCAGGTCTTCAACATCTTCGGCCAACAGCTTGGCCATAAAGCCGATAGTCGCGAATGCCAGCGTAATCATCCCCGCCAGCGGGCCAAAGCCAAACATCACCACAAACAGGATCGCAATAATGATCTCTTGAAAGGTACGTGACACGGCAATGATGCTACGACACACGAAATAAATCGGCAGCGGCGCAATGTTGCGTGCAGCGCCTAATCCCACAGGGATCGCGAGCGCCACCCCAATGACCGTGGAGGTAAGCGTCATGGTCAAACTCTCGACCAGTCCATTGATAATATCGTTACCACGGCTGAAAAAATCAGGCTGCGCAAACGCGCTGATAAAACGCAGGCCACGGCTGGTGCCTTCCGCCACACGTGCCCAGTTCACCTCAACAGAGGCCAGCGCCAACACCAGGTAAGCCACCACACCCAAGGCAATAGCCCAACGCAACCACTGGCTATGCACAAGGGGCAACCGACGCCAATGCCCTTGGCGGGCCGCGTGTTGGCGGGCTTCAAAATACGCCGAGCTCTGCTCACTCATGGTGCTACCCCAGCCATCTCACCTGCGACAGAGCGACGCTCACAGGAAACGGCCTCACTGTCAGGCTCATCGGCAGGTTCAGGAGAGGTATCCCAATCCTCTTCGCCATAAATGGTGGTGAGAATATCGCTGGTTAGCTCATCAGGACGGCCATCAAACACGATCTGGCCAGCCCGCAGACCCACAATACGGTCCGCAAACTGCTGGGCGAGCGCCACGTCATGAATATTGATAATCGTCGCCAACTCGCGCTCAGCACACAGTTCACGAATCAGGCGCATAATCTGGCGTGAGGTTTTGGGGTCCAAGCTGGCGGTTGGCTCATCTACCAGTAACAGCTTGGGGCTTTGTAACAGTGCCCGCGCAATCCCCACTCGCTGGCGTTGGCCACCGGACAACGCATCGGCGCGCTTATCAATAGCGTGAGGCAGGCCTACTCGCTCAAGCAGACGAAACGCTTCAGCGACGGCATCCTGCGGATAGCGGCGTAAAAAGCTACGCCAGAAGCCCACGTAGCCAAGCCGTCCAGAAAGCACGTTCTCCATCACTGTCAGGCGGTCAACCAGCGCATACTCCTGGAAAATCATTCCCATCGAGCGACGTGCCTTACGCAGGCCACTGCCCGAAAGCCTGGTAAGCTCAGTCCCTTCCAGACGAATGCTGCCCGACGTAGGCTCTACCAAGCGATTTACACAGCGAATCAGGGTGCTTTTACCCGCACCAGATGGGCCGATAAGCGCCATCACCTGGCCTTTAGGCAGGGTAAGTTCGATATCGGTAAGCGCACGGTCCCCGGTTGGATAGCGTTTGGTAACGCCGCTGAGTGTCAACATCGCTCTACCTCATCTACATAATGTAACGGCCAGAAGGGATTAACCTTCTGGCCGAGTAACCGCAAAATTAAGGGCTTACTTAGTCACATTCGTACGTCACACCGTTGGCATCGGCGATCGTGCGGATAACGGACCAGTGCTCTTCATAGGTAATCGGCATAAATTGCGCTTCACCCGAGTTGGCAAACTCAGCCTGTAGCGCAGACCCTTCCCAGTCGTAGCTAAAGAACGCCTCTTGAATCTGCTCGGCTAGCTCAGGCTTCAAGTTATGCGCCAAACCGTACGCTGTGGTGGGGAAGGTTTCTGAGGTGTAGATAATGTCGTAATCGCCTTCATTAACTACGCCCCGGGCAATCATGCGCGTGCCAACGGAGTTAGCAATGGCCGCTGCGTCGTAGTCTTGATTCACAACGCCCAGAATGGAGTTATCGTGGGAACCAGAGAACGCTGTCTCGAAGGCTTCCCCTGCTTCCATGCCATATTCAGAACGTAGCAGCGCAGAAGGTGCCCGGAAGCCTGAGTTAGACGTCTCAGAGGTAAACGCCAGTTGGCGGCCTTCGAGGTCTTCAACCGACGCAATACCGCTATCTGGATAGGTGATGATTTCCATTTCATAGCCATAACTGCCGTCGTCTGCTGCCATAATGGCAAACGGACGGAAGCCACCGCAGTTCACGGCAACCGGTACACCACCGGTGTTAAAGCCCGCTACATGCAGGCGGCCAGCGCGCAGCGCTTCTTGCTGTGCCGCGTTGGACTGCACCGGGAAGAACTGAACGTCTTTGCCTGTGGCTTCACTCAGATGGTCCAAAAAACCGGCCCACACATCCGCGTAAACAGCCGGGTCTTCGACCGGTGTATAAGCAAATACCAACGTATCGGGGTCGACCCACTGCGACTCATCCGTGGGTGCATCCGCTACCATGTCACCGTCGTTATCAACATAGCGCGCAGAGAGGTCTGCCGATGCATTAACGGCAACCAGAGCAAAGGCACTGACAACAGCAGCGCTGATCAAGGTACGGGGTAGAGACACAGTATGCATACGTCACCTAGAATGTTGTTCGAAGATAGCGCTATCCTGCCGACGCTAGATGACAACGCCACGACACTTAAATGACCACTTGATGACGGTTTCAAAAACTTAAAGCAGCTCTACCTTTTGAGTACAACAGCCCCGGCGTTCAACAAACAGGCTATTGCCCGGTATTTTTTTAGCCTGGTGCTTTAAATCAGAGAGCTGCGAGGCGATATCCAGCGCTTTACAGGAAGATGTATCGACAACCGGCTTGACGGCGATGGAGACACTGACAAAGGGAAAAAAGCTGGCATCGCCCTGGCGGTTCTCAATCGCAATGCCGCCCTTAACACGATCGCTCTCTTCATAGAAGCCGGGTGCCATCACCTCAAAAGAGTCCAGTATCTGCTGACACACGTGCTCCCAGTGGCTTAACGGCAGCAGCATCATGAAATCATCTCCTCCGATATGGCCTATAAAGCCTCCGGCACTTTCTACCTGCGCCTGGAGCAAGCGCGACAGCGAAATAATGATATGGTCGCCACGCGCGTAACCATAGGCATCGTTAAACGCCTTGAAATTATCCAGGTCGACATAGGCGGCCGCAAAGCCCTGCTCGGCGGCGAGATAGTTGGTTAATGTTTCATTGATCAGGATATTTCCCGGCAGACCGGTTAACGGATTGGCATGACGTGCCTGCCGAACCTGTATAGCGGTAATCTCACGCAGCAAATCGACAATACTGCCCAAACCCAAATAACGCCCATCGCTATCCACAATCACGAAATCTTCCTGCTCAATATCATGGCTATCGGTCAGTTGCTGACTAAGCACTTCAAGCGGTGTATCCGCGCTAGCAATCAGCGGCCGAGCATCCGCCACATCCAGCACTCGACGTTTGGAATACAGTGAGTGGCTATAAGGGTTGGTAAACAGAGTGAGAAAGGCATTACGGCGCACCACCGCCAAGGGCTTATCGTTATCGACCACGGCTACACAGCGTAAGCCCGGGTTTGTACTGAAGCGCTCGGACAGCATGGGCACCGAACAGTCGGGCGAAACGGCCTCAACATGACGAAAGATAGAGCGCGCGGTACGTCCCGCAGGGCTGGTTAACTGGGTGGTCGCGGGCAACCGCATTTGCATCTCTAGCGGTGGTTGTGGGCTTGGCCGGGCAAAGTAGAAGCCTTGCAGAAGCGCTAGACCACGATCCAGTTCCCACAAGCAGAGATGCTCAGCCGCGGTTTCCACACCCTCGGCAATCAGTTGGCAGTCGAGGCTACGTGCCACGTCCAGAATCGAGCGGAGAAATTCACGCTTGGCAGGCTCCTGGTCAATGCCCGAAATAAAGTGCCGGTCGAGCTTAACGAAATCAGGGCGTAGCTCCGACCAGTGGCGTAAGCTTGAATGCCCGGCCCCCAAGTCATCAAGCGCCACCTTAAACCCCATGTCGCGGTAGTGGTCAACCGCTTGGCGCATTAACTCATAATTGTGAATCGGCACATGTTCAGTAAGCTCAATCACCACCCGCTCAGGTGGTAGCCCGCTTTCGCGGATAAGGCCAAGCGTTAACCCTTCTTTAAAATCACGCTTAACAATGGTCAGCGGCATCACGTTAAGAAAGAGTAGTCCGGGAAGCTCAAGCTCAGCAAAGCGATGAATCGCCAGCCGCCTGCACAGCAAGTCCAGCTCAACCAATAGCCCCGCCTGCATGGCCACATCAAACAAGCGCAGCGGTGAGTGCAGCGGCGATGTTTTAGGCCCACGGATCAGTGCTTCATAGCCGTAAATAGATTGCTGGCTGGCATCCACGATGGGTTGAAACAACACGTGCAGATCTTCTGATTCAATAATACGGTTAAGCCATTGCGCTTCCTGGGCGGTCATATGCCTGCTGCCTTATCAAACGTCGTGATAGCTATTGAAAAAGACTCTTACAGGTTCGTGAAAGCGCCTTATTAAACGGCTGAATGCCTATTATGTTAGAGGCGGTTTGCAAAGGCTTTTTACGAGGACTGTCTAGTTAGCAAGCGTGCGACTTTTTTATGACACTGGCGTGACAGTTAGCGCGCTAAAATAGCTTACGAGTGAAGGGTATTGGATGGACGAGCCTCAGGGAATAGCCTCTAAAGGGGACGTGCTTGATGTCATGGCGCCAAGCGTGAACGCAAGCGTCGATGCGGCAATCAGGCTTGCCGCATGTGCCTCGGAGCGTGCCAGTCTTGCATCCAGAAGGCCGGACTCCGCCGCAGTAGCCTCAGTGATAGTGCCCAACCCGTTGCGATAAGCATCAAAGGCCGCGTCGTAAGTCACCGCTGCCGCTTCGGTCAACGCATCAGCGGCGTCAAAAGCCGCCAGTGAGGAGCGCAGTGCATCAGCAGCAACGACCATCTCGCGCATCGCCGTGTTGCGAATTTTCTCGAATGCCGCTTCGGCTGAAGCCGTGACAGAGACTGCCTGCTGGCGTTTGGCGGCAAGAAGGCCGCCATCATAGATAGGCATTGTCACCCCAAGGAACACCCCGGTGCCTGTGGTCTGGTTGCCAATACTGGGCAAATGACCAATGCTCAGATTTTGCTTGTTGGTTCCCGTGGCGGCGGCAACAAATACCCTGGGCATGAAGTCGGCATCGGCGGCACGCTCTGTCGCTTTGGCAGCTTGCAGCTCAGCATAGCTGGCCAGCACATCCGGCCGCTTGCTGAGTGACGCCTCGATCGCAGAATCCACCGATGCCAACTCGTCAATACCCGGTAGCGGGCGATTCGATGCGCTGGCCACCTCGACCTGTGTCGTCGGCGAAGCACCGAGAGCACTCAGCAACTCCTGATACTGATCGCGCAGCATACTCTGTGCCTGCACCATCCGCAGGTTAGATTGGGCGACAAGCTGACGGGCTTGAGCAACAGCGATACTGGTGCCGGTGCCGGTGCCATTGGCGTAGCGGGACTCAGCCGCATCCTGCAGAAGGCGGTTGTTGACCAGCACCTCCTCAGCAATCGCCAGCCTGTCCTTGGCAGCACCGTACTGGTAATAGCTACGCGTCACGTTGTAGATCACCGCCTGGTGGGCACCATTGAAGTTGACGTTGGCCGCATAGGCATTGTGTCGGGCGGCATCACTGAGCGCCTCGCGCCGACCAAAATCAAACACTAGCCACTGCAAAGCAAGGTTCGGCGCCACACCGCTGACGGTGGTATCGACATGGTGAGTGTCACCATCCAGCAATCCGCGATAAGGAATGCTGGTCTGCTGCCTGCCCGCAAACACATTGGCGGTCAGAATCGGCAGAAACGTGGCTTCAACCATTCCAGAGGCCAGCGCCAGCTGGCGCGCCTGTTCCCAGGCAATTCGGGTTGACGGGTTATGGCGTTGCGCAAAGTCTATCAGTTCGGGTAACTGATACACCTTGCCCGGCTGTAGATCCTGTGACACCGGGTCTGGCAGCAAGCCGATATCAGTTGAACCTGACACGGAAAAATCGCCAGGCAGCGCGGACTGACCTTGAGGCACCCAGGGCGTGCTGGGGGAGGCGGAAGTATTCTTCAGCGCATCCGTTGCACAGCCCTGCAGGGCCCCTATAACGCCAAGAATAACGCCCAGAGCAATACAGGTTCTGAGCTTGGCTAATCTGAACACGCTAGCTTTTCTCAACATGCACAATCCGCTCTATCCGAGTGAGTTGCCGTTCTATATCACTATACGCGCCGTCGTCGAGGGGAGAGCCCTCGTAAGCCGAAGACACTGGCCTGTTACGTCGGTTTTCAAGCTCAGTGGCCAACTGTGACTTGAGTCGCTGCAGGCGCTCTTTGATAGTGCCGTCATCCTGTTCTGCCATGTAAAGCTGGCTGATGAGGTCATTGAGCTCTTCAACAATTCTCTCCACGCGCTTCAGCTCATCAGTGCTGGCACGCAGACGCGACGGCTCGAAAGGCACCATATCGAGAAGTTCTTCGGCTTGGCCCAGTGCAAAATATGCAGTAGAGGCCGCCTGGGTGCGCAACTGTTGATCCTGCCTGGAAAGCGTACTGAGATCGCTCAAGGCATCCAACGCATCGTTGAGCTGCCGTGCCACCTGGTTGATCACGCTACGCGGCCAGAACTGGGTGAAGATCACATAGATGACAAAAATACCCAGCAGGATGCCGTAGATACGGTTGCTGGCCTGGGAGATATCAAAGCTGGGACCAAATCCATTGAGGGTGGTCAGCAAGAAAGCCAAGGCGATCTGCACGCCAGCATAATAGATCCGCTCAGTACCTGATGACACCCAAGCACCGATCAGCACACCAAAGAATACCAGCCCCATCAGGCCACCGACGGAGCTCAGGTGCGGCATGATGAAAGCCAACGAAAAAATCCCCATCGCTGCGCCAATCAGACAACCGACGATCCGCAACGTCAGCTTGCGCAGTGTTTCCCCCGTAGTGCCGAGCGCGGCAACATAACAGGTGATCATCGCCGTATGAATGCCATCCCACTGCATGCCGGTATAAATCAAATAGCAGAGCACCGCCGCTGCTGATGTCTTTAGCGCATAGCGCTGATGTATCGGATTGGAAAATGCATCGGCAGCCAGCAAAGGTATTTTTCTCGGACGCGGTGGCTGTGCAGCCCCTCCATCCGGCTGTGACAAACCATGCAATGCGACATAAAGCGGCTGTAAGCCGGTTTCTGCCGCCTCCGGCGCAGCCTGTAGCATCGGGCACTTATCATTGGCGATAGCATCCGCCGCTTGGCGTAACTCAACCGCCAAGTCACTCCTTGCTGCGCGGCTCAGGCTTTCAGGCAGGGCCTCAGCGATAATCAGGATGCGATAACTTGTCTCAGTGGCTCCGCTGAGCCAGCGAGACCGTACCGTCGATATCAGGTGCAGCAGCTTGACGATCTGCATTTGCTGCAACGAGTCATCATTACCTTCGCTCACCAGGGTGTTGAAAGCCGTTGACGCTTGCTGTGTCTCGATGCGGTCTGCCGCACAGCGCAGTCTTCCGACAATCCGGTTACGTACCAGTGTTTGCGAAGGGGTGCCGAACAGCAGGTTAAAAAGGATCATCAAAAACATTGGCATGCAGGCCATTTTCCATGCCATGAGCAAGCCTTTGTCAGCGACCTCACCAACCGGCACCATGGTCACCAGCGTCATGATAAAGGCGATCACCAAGCCAACAATGGCCGCCTGCTCGCCCAGCGGAGTCGCTGAGCTGAGAAACAGGAAAATATACGAGGCGAAAAACATGACCGCTAGGCGCATGGCAGGGCTGTCGATGCTAACGTTGATGATCGGAATCATCAGAAGCACCACGGTTGATGCCATCAGAATCACGCCCAAGGCCATGATGCAGTTCTTTACGGCATCCTGCTTGGACAAAAAAATGATCAAATAGCAGCTGATTGAGGCCTCAGGTATTTTCAGCATCATGGCCGTTGCAGACACCAGAGCACACAGTAGCGCCACGCGCCAAGTCAGGCCAATCCTGCCAGGAAAGGGCTGGAGATCCGCCCACGCCTGGCGGGCGATTTTCCCCCACGGAGATTCAGCAGCCATCGTTTTGATGAACCGTTGCCACCGCCGATGCGCCGACACGCATCAATTCCGCCGGTGGGTCATCCAGCCGGATGCGGACGGGAAAGCGCTGCTGAACTCTCACCCAATCAAGGGATTTTGGCACAATCGGCAGTGCTAACGGCAGGTCGATCAGGTCTTTCGAGGCCACGCCCCAGCCTATTCCCACCACTGTGCCTTTAATGGCACGGTCGCGGTTAGCCAGCGCATATACCGTGGCGCAGTCACCGACAGCGATATTGCCCAGCATGGTTTCGGTGAAGTTGGCCGAAGCATACCAGGTGTCCGTCTTGATCAGATTGAACTGGGACTGGGCAGGCAGCGCGTAGTCCCCCACAGAAACGGTCACTCCGACAACCCGGCCGTCAGCAGGCGCATAGACCCGAGTGCCGTCCAGCTCATGCTGGGCAATGTCCTGAGCTGCCTGGCGCGCTTCAATCAACGCCAGGGTTGCTTCATCATTACCCACCAGCGCCTCAGCGGCCTGACGCTGCTGAATCGCTTCCTGTAAGCTGATTTCGGCATTGCGTTTAACAGTGCGCGCATCGTGGATCTGCTGCTGAGAAACATAGCCCTTGGACTCCATCGGCAGCAGGCGGTCAAGGGTCTGGTTCGCCAGCGCCAGGTTTGTCGTGGCTCGATTGATCTGGGCCTCGGCAATTTCCGCATTGGCCTGCTCCGCGCGGATAGTTCGAGACTGATCGCCACTGGCCGCCGTTGCCATGGCCAGGTCGGCCTGTGTCTGTTTCAAGGCTAGCCGATAGGCAGTGTCATCAATTTCCAGCAAAAGATCGCCCTTGCGGACAAAGTCGTTTTCCTCAACATGCAAGGCCACGATGCGGCCCGCTACCGACGGAGCAATGTGGACAATATCGGCCCTCAGAGTGGCATCATCTGACAGCGGATTGGCGCGCGCATTCTCGTAGCTTTGGTAAGCCAGAACAGCAGCGCCCGCAATGATGGCAATGGCGATCATGGCCCCGATAGTGGATGCTACCCGCTTGGAAACATGACCTTTCATGATTCAGCGTCCAAAAAAAAGATGAGAAGATAACAGGGTCATGGCCAGCGTCAGAGACAGATATACCAGCACCCGCCATGGAATGATGTCATCAAGCTTCGTCACCACGAAAATGACACGGATGAAAATCGTTGTCACCACACCGATAAACAGCGAGATTAGCCAGTAAGGAAAGAAGCTACCAAACATGCCGACAGCCGGTGCGGCTGACAAGGCCGGTGCGGCTGCCATCAACAAAAGGATCGCCAGAAAGATTCTTTTCAGCAGCCGTTCTTTCCTGGCGGCGCCTGCTCTCAGCACCAGAGCCTCCTATTCATTGCAGTCTGCCCCTATCAAAATAGTGCCCAACAGGGCCTTTTACTTTTGTCCGATCTTGATGAGGCGATGCACCTGATGCATGCCGTCCCCTAAGCATGCTTACTATGGCATGCGTGGTTCGCGGCTGTCTATGCCGCCGCCCGCGCTACACGCTATTCCAGCGAACAGCCCTGTTGTTTGCCATGCACTGACGTCAGATAAGCCGCGCTCATCGCAAAGTGTCCATGTCGCTAGGTACATGTCATCAGATAAAGGGAAGATCAGCGGACGGAGGAAAGATGACGTCTTTACCGTTTACGTCCAACTGGCGGATGTCCACCGGGCGGCCCTCATCATCTAACGTCACAAGGCCAATACCGCTGGCGTTCCAAAGCCGCTCCCCCGCGCTTGCTCCGCTGGGGTCTCGCGGGTGGATACTCAGCTTACGACGTTTGGTAAACCAGTTAAGCGGCGACCATGGCGCGTAGAGCCACCGGTTAAGCCGATCAAAGGTATTTAGCAGTTGCACGGGGAAGGTGTTCTTGATGCCGCTCGAGGTCACCTGCCATAAATGTGGCGCTCGCTTTTGGCGACGCACAATAATGTCGTAAGCAAACGAGTAGTGCACATCACCAGAGAGAATCACGTAATTGCCCGGCGTTTTGGAATGACGCCAGATTTGCAGCAATGCATTGGCGGCGCCACGGTGGGCCATCCAGTTCTCGGCATCCACCACCAGCGGCTTGCCCGCCCAGGTGAACATCTTCTGAACGCCTTCAATCAGCTTTACCCCAAACATGGGGGCTGGCGAGACGATGACAGCGCTTTTGCAACCCAATAGCGCCTGCTGCATTTCCATCAGCGCCTCCCAATCCATTAAGCCGGATGGCTGTTTGGGGCTACGCTCGCTACGCCAGCGGCGGGTACGGGTATCCAAAACAATCAGGGCAGGCGTACCGGGCACCTGAAACTCCCACCCTTGAAAACGCAGTAGCCGTTCGATCAATGCATCCTGCTTAGCGCACACAAGCGGCCCTGGCTCACGGAACAATTCGGCCGCCTGTTCGACCAGCGGGTTAAGCTTATCCGGTGCATTGCCCCACCCCTGGCAGAGCAAATAGGCCACCAGCGCATTGCCAATAATGCGCTTTGAGAACGGATGACCATACGCGCAGCGCTCCCAATCGGCGGTCAGGTTCCAGTCGTCGGTAACATCGTGGTCGTCAAAGATCATCAAACTGGGCAAATGCGCCATTAACCGAGCACACTGCGGTAACCCGGCCACAAAATCATCTAAAGCCGCCTGTTCCTCGCGATAACGTTGGGCTGCTTTATCGTTAAGAACAGGCATCGCTGGGGCAATCATTTGCCAAACAACAGGCGACCACACTAAACAATACATGGCGAGCATTTCCGCCAGTGTCATTAGATGATTGGAGGCGTTCGCCGAGGTAAACACAGGCTTTTTAACACCTCCGAAAAATCGCTCGCGTAGCGCCACGTTACTGGTGACATCGGGCAGCAGCGACTCGCGCTGGTAATAGCTATCAGGCGAGGCATAAAGCGCCTGGCTATCCTCCACCGTGGCGCCCTCGAGCCGCTCATCGACTAGCCCCAGGCGTTCAATAAGCGCATGCACCGCACGCAGCATGGGGCCTGCGACATCATCCACATACACCTGGTCGCCCGTCATTAACAGCCATGCTGGCCACTCTTTCGGCGCTTGCTGCTTGTCCGCCAACCAGCTGTCGGCGCGCACTAACCCATCGGCGCTCGCATGGTGAGGCTTACGACACGAACCGTGCATCAACCGGTGATGGCGTGAGGCGATGACAAAGGCAGGGTAAGCGGCGCCTTCATGGCATAGCCAGGGCGCCCAATCGGGCAGCGCCTGCCACTCCCCCATCGTCGATTGAAGCCGCAGATCGTATTCGATACGTTCATCAGTGGGTAGCGCCTGCGGCAAGCGCAGATCAATCAAGTGAATAAACGCGTGCCGGCCGATAGGCAGGCACTGGTGATGGTCGCTTAAGCGAAAGCGCTGCTCATCGCTGCTGCCTGGGAAAAGCACCAGCGACATGTCAAGCGGGCGCGTTGCCACTAACCACAACACCAGGCGTATGGGGCTAATGCGGCGCAATAGCGGGCCGACCAATACATCCGGCAACGCATCATCCATTGTCATTGCATTTGTTCTCCCTTAGCCATGCGCCACCACCGGCAGTTCGACAGTGACCTCAAGCCCCCCGGCCTCTGCGCGCTGAAGGCGCATTTGGCCATGATAGAGCGTGACCAGGTCCGCCACGATGGCAAGACCCAAGCCACTTTGGGAACGCTGCTCATCCAGGCGCTTGCCGCGCCCAAGTGCCTCCTGACTCTCTTGTTGCGTCATCCCTGGGCCATCATCACTGACGCTCAACCAAAGCATCTGGTCGACGACCCACACCCTAAACGTCACTTCATGGTTTGCCCAGCGTAGTGCATTATCCAGCACGTTGCCGATAAGCTCCTGAATATCCTGGGCATCCAGGTGCACACGCGGGTGATTTTCCCAGATTTGATGCAGGGTAAGCATGCGACGCTGAGCCAGCCGACTCAGCCCGCTTAACAGCGGTGAAAGCGTGTCGTGCAGCGAAATTGGTGCAAAGCGGCCACCGTCACCTGCGGCAGATGCCCGTGCCAGGTGATGGCGAACGGCACTGTCCATTCGGGTTAACTCGGCTTCCCAAGCAGCGCGATGCGCGTCAGGCAACTGGTGGACCAGCAAGCGCATAACACTTAAGGGGGTTTTCAGGGCATGGGCCAAATTACCTGCCGTGTGACGGCCACGCTCAATCAGGCGCTGGTCGCGGGCCAGTACGGCGTTCATGGAAGCCGCAAGCGTAGCAAGCTCATTAGGCAGGTCTGTTGTCATCGCTGCTGCGCGCCCCTGCTCAACGTCTTTTAAGTTGGCCTGCATACGCCGCAGCGGCGCAAGCCCCCAGCGCACCTGTAGGCCCAACACGCCTAACAGCAATGCCCCAAGACTGACCAGGCCCAGCCAGAGCAAGCGCTGGAACTCGCGTATATCGGCCTTCAGCTCGTCATCGCGGGCCGCTACGCTAATATGCAAAGGGGCTTCTAAAGGGGCCAGGTAAATATCTCGCTCGACGGTACGCAGTGATTGCCCACGTGGGCCGGGCAACGAGCGCGCGCTCACCTCTTCGTTATCGATGACCGGCAGGCGTTGATCCCACAGCGAGCGCGAGGTGATCGTGTGCACCTGTTGATCGGTAATTTGCCAGTACCAACCCGAGAAGACCTGGTCAAAAAGTGGGTCCCCAAGAGCGCGGTCATAGCGCAACTGTTCACTGAGCGGGTCAACGGAAACGCCCGCAATAATCACGTTCAGCGTTGCTTCAAGGCGTTCATCAAACGCCTCGGTCGCCGCGTTTCGATAATGATGCGCGAGCAGCATTCCGGCGAGCGGCAAGGCCAGCCCGATCATGACTAAAACGGCCAGCAGCAGGCGAAGGCTAATCGAGCGACCTGACCAGCGCGTTCGCCAGGAAGGCGTTACGTTGCTCATTCGCCGCCTGGCACTTCTGCCAAGAGCCGGTACCCCTGCCCACGCAGGGTGGCAAACCGCCAGGCCCCCAGCTTGCGACGTAGTCGGCTGATTTGCACATCAATCACGTTTGAGTCGGGCTCATGGTCGCGGTCGTAAACGTGTTCAGAAAGCTCGCTTCGGCTGACGACCCTGGGAGCGGCATGCATCAGGTAGCCGAGCAGACGTGTCTCCTGGGCAGTCAAGCTTACCGGGCGGCCCGCCAGGCTTACGTGCTGCGTATGAGTATCCAGGCTGAGTTCACCTACTTTGAGTACCGGATGAGCATGGCCGTGGGTACGCCGCACTAGTGCCCGTAGCCGAAACAACACCTCACCCGGCTCGAAAGGCTTGGTAACGTAGTCATCGGCACCTGCGGTAAAGCCCGCCGCTTTGTCCGCCCAGCGCTCTCGAGCAGTCAGAATCAGCACAGGCAGATCAATGCCGTCTTCACGCCAGGCGGCCAGCCAGCGCGTGCCGTCACCATCGGGCAAACCTACATCAAGTATTACCGTATCGTAGGTTTCGGTACGCACCAAAAAGTCGGCCTCTTGGCCATTTTCGGCATGCTCAACGACCCAGTCACCGTCACGCAGCGCTTGACTCAGCTCGCGGGCAATCGCCTGATCATCTTCTACCAGCAAACACTTCATGGCGTCATACCTTGTGGGCGGCGCATCTCATTGATACGCACGCCCTCTATTTTCATTAACTGACCATTGTGACCATCAAATTCAAACTCAACCACCTGGCCTTGTGGACCCAGCAGCTTGATTTCATACTCTACCAGACCCTGCTCGCGCTCTACCTCCACTTCCAGCACGTCTCCCAGATAGTTCGCTTCCAGCCAGTCTAAAATGGTTTCCAAGGGCACCACCTCCCCGCGGCGCACTTCACTGTGCAGCGTTTCCCAGTGCTGATCACCTACAGCGCTGCCTATCAATATGGCAGCCAGCAGCGCCCCGCCCATCCACTTGGCAGAGGAGTGGAAGCAGTAAAAGAGTCGGTGCGTGAATTGATGGCGGAGTGACTTCATTGGACTAGAATGCCAGAAGCAACATGAACGCTAGATGAATGGATTGTTCAGCTTGGGGAAATAACCGAAGTGCTATAAATCTTCTGTCGCATTCGCTGAGTGATCTATATCAGACCACATTCATCGGGCAATGCCATTCATTAAGCAAAGAAGGAATTTGATATGAACGTCATGCAAAAAATGCTGTTGATACCCGCCTCTGCTCTGCTACTCACCGCGGCAGCAGGCAGCGCTCAAGCAGACGCGCTGTCCATGGATCGGGTTGACGAGGTGCTGGTACCTGCCGTCGATTATGGATTCACCCACTATGAAGAGATCAGCATTAAAAGCCGTGGACGCGCAGAAGTAGAAGGCTGGCTGGATGATGAGTGGTACGCCGACGTTGAATTTTCACTGGATAATGGCGAAACCCTGAAAGAAGAGCGTAAACGCTTAATTACCGGCGCGTGGGGAATGAGTGAAGAGGACGTACGCCAGGCGTTGGAAGTGGCGCGAAAAGAGGGCATGAGCGAATTTGAGGATATCGACATCGATAAGGGCGGCGTTATTGATATCGAAGGCCGGGATGAGAATGGCCGCGAGCTGGAAATAAGCCTGCGTCAAGGCTCTTACGAGATTACTGAAATTGACCGCGATTAATAACTGCTAGCGGTAGCACCCTATCGCTGGCTATGTGTTATCACACGGTGCGGGCCCTACGGGGTCCGCTTGTGTTTTTACCACTATCTAGCGACAGTTTTGGCAATTTCCCCGAGCCATAATCGCCTCGGCAATGCGTTCAATTCCCTGCCGGTAGGCGGCCTGTCGATACGTCACTTTATCCTTTTCTGCGCGCGTTAAGACGCGGCTCGCTTCCTGATCAAGCAGGCTGTCCAAGCGCTTGTTCACTTCTTCCTCCAGCCACTTTTCGCCTGAGCGATTTTGCAGCCACTCAAAGTAGCTCACAATCACACCGCCAGTATTGGCCAGTACATCAGGCAGTACCGGAATATCGCGTTTACTCAATGCCTCGTCGGCGCTGCTGGTGAGCGGCCCGTTAGCAATCTCAAGAATGACGCCCGCCTTTACGTTATCCACATTCTCACTGTGAATCTGGTTTTCAAGCGCGGCAAGCACCAAAATATCTACATCAAGCGATAACAGCTTGTCGCCTGAAAGTGTCTTACCCAGTTTGCTGTCCGCCAGCTTTCCATGCTTATTCTTATCCTTTTTCGCCGAATCAATATTCAGCCCATCCGCGCTGTATATAGCGCCGCTTGTATCCGAGACCGCCACTACTTTGTAACCTCGTTGGCTTGCCAAGCGGGCGAAATGATACGCGGCTTTACCGAAGCCCTGCACGGCAATGGTGGTCTCTTCGGGCGTGCGCTCTTCCCGTTCGGCCCATAAATCCAGCACTTTCAACGCTCCGCGACCCGTCGCTTCTACCCGGCCTGGCGAGCCACCCAGCGCAAGCGGTTTACCGGTGATCGCCGCTGGCGCTTGGGCGCGGACAATATGTTCATACTCATCAATCATCCAGCCCATCACCTGGGCATCTGTGTTCACATCGGGCGCGGGGATATCCCGGTCAGGCCCCATGACATCCGCGATGGCGCGAATATAGCCTCTTGCTAACCGTTCTCTTTCCAGCGAGGAGAGCGCCTTGGCGTCTACTTGAACGCCACCCTTGCCGCCCCCGTAAGGCAGCCCGACCACGGCACATTTCACCGCCATCCAAAAGCTCAACGTGGTAACTTCATGCTGGTTAACGTTAGGGTGAAAGCGCACCCCACCCTTGGCTGGCCCTAGGCTAGTATCGTACTGTATCCGCCAGGCTGGAAAGGCTTTTAAGCTACCGTCATCCATGCGGATCGGTACACTAACTTGAAGCGATAAGCTGGGTTGCATTAGCCGCGCTTGGGCATCCGGATGAATATTCAACGCGCCGAACACGGCCTCCAGCCGCGAGCGGGCATCTTCAAACAGCGCCGCACCGGTTTCAGGAGCCAAGGCTTGAGGCACTTTTGGTGCTGCTTGAGCCTCATGCTTTTTGGACAATTTCTGCTTTTTGGCTTTCGTACTGGCCATGGAGGATGCTCCTTTTCCCGAGTAGACGTTAACGCTCCTGTCTCATTAACTGCGTATTAGATAAAGCGTAGCAGGTTGGCCCAGGCAAACGCTTTTGCTTGCTAAATTCATGCGTTTTCTCACACTTAACGTATTCGCAGTGATGCCAAGGGGAGAACATCGTGGAACTGATAACGTGGAAGCAAGAAGGCATCGCGCAGAGAAAATCGAAGAGATGACAGCGCCGGGGGTGTCTCAAATAGCGCATGATTTGGCGTGGCTGATAACAGCGCCCGATCTGGTCACGCTCCCGCCGCCCATGCCAAACGGTGGCCGCCCGACGTGTCAGGAGTTGGGCCTGGCCACAGGGACTGCTGACTGGCTACAGCAAATAACGCCGCTACTCGCAGGCGTTAACCGCCAACAGACAGGCCGCATGGGGCACTACCACGAGCGGCTGTGGCATCTCCTGCTGGATAACGCGCCTAACACGCGGCTACTCGCCAAAAATGTGCGCATCTTTAAAAAGCGCACGACGCTTGGCGAGCTGGATATGCTTTACCGCACCCGCGATAACCCGGCGCCCGTGCATCTGGAAGTGGCGATCAAGTTTTATTTGGGCCTGCCTGAAGGCCCCGGCCCGGCCGACAGCCAAAGCCGCTGGATCGGTCCTGGTGGGCTGGATAGCCTGGCGCTAAAATGCGCTCATTTATGCCAGCACCAACTGCCGCGCTCCATAACGCCCGGGGCACTGGCCACGCTTGCTCACTGGCTAACACCCCGCGACATCGCCACCTGCTCGTCCACGGTAGGAGAGCTTCTTACTCATCGCCTCGCCATGCCGGGCGCCTTGTTTTACCCGTGGCATGCGGCGCTGCCTTTCCCCCAGCACGCTACGCCGAACCATCACCGCGGCAGGTGGTGTTTTTTGCGTGACTGGCCTGCGCTGCGCGATAGCCTGGGTGCGTCGTTACGCATGGTCTGGTTACGAAAACCGCACTGGCTAGCACCGCCCAGAGCGGAAGATTTTCAACCAGTGGCCGCCGTAATGCCTGGCATTGAGCGACTCATCGAACAGTACGGGCCCCAGCAAATAATGCTCTACCTGCCCCACCAGCAGCGCATTGAACGAGTATTCATAGTGCCCAACGACTGGCCCCGCCAAGTACCCATTGCCCCCAGAGCAAGGTAGCGCACGCATAAAAAAGCCGCTTACTGATCACAGCAAACGGCGTTTTGATGACGTTCTGTTTCAATCAATACCCGGACAAAATCAGGCGCTAGATCACGACCAGGTTATCGCGGTGAATCAGTTCATGGGCTTCTACGTAGCCCAAAATAGCCTCAATTTGGTGACTCGGCTGACCCGCCAACTGACGCGCTTCATCCACGCCGTAATTGACCAGCCCTTTAGCAACCGGCGTGCCCTGCTCATCAACACACACCACCATATCGCCCCGCTTGAACGTGCCTTTTACACCCCGCACTCCCACCGGCAACAGGCTGGAGCCTTTTTCGCGCAGGACTTTTACCGCCCCGGCATCCAGCATCAGCGTACCACGCACTTGAAGTTGCCCCGCCAGCCAGCGCTTACGCGCCGCCATCGGTGCCTGCTCCGGATGCAGTAGCGTTCCCAACGCTTCACCACTGATAAGCCGGGTAATGACGCCTGGCTGGCGACCACTGGCAATCACTGTAACGGCGCCTGAACGTGCGGCAAGTTTGGCGGCACGTACCTTGGTACTCATGCCACCCCGCCCCAGCGCCCCGCCGCTGCCCGCCACCGCTGCCAAGCGCGGGTCATCTGCACGCCCTTCGGCGATCATCTTGGCATTGGGGTTATGGCGTGGATCGGCATCGAACAGGCCTTCCTGGTCGGTAAGCAGCAGTAACGCGTCCGCTTCCAGCAGGTTGGCTACCAACGCGCCCAGCGTATCGTTATCGCCAAAACGTATTTCGTCGGTCACCACCGTATCGTTTTCGTTGATGACCGGCACCACGCGCATTTCCACCAGCGTGCGCAGGGCCGATAACGCATTGAGGTAGCGTTTGCGGTTGGAAAGGTCGTCATGAGTGAGCAGAATTTGCGCAGTGAGCATTTCGTGGCGAGCAAAATGTTGCTCATAGCACTGAGTAAGGCCGTTCTGGCCCACTGCCGCGGCGGCCTGCAGCTCATGCACCGCACTCGGGCGTGCTTGCCAGCCTAACCGCACCATGCCTGCTGCCACGGCGCCCGAGGAGACCAGCACCACCTCAACACCCTGTTGATGAAGCTCAGCAATCTGGTCAACCCAGCCGCCAATAGCGGCTTCATCCAGGCCACGGCCGTCGTTGGTCAGCAGTGCGCTGCCGATTTTCACTACCACACGGCGCGCACGGCTTAACGCTTCGCGGCCCATCCCCTGCTCATGACTCTCCATCCGTCTCTACCTTATCAGGCACGTTGTTAACACTATTCAGCAACGCTATTAAGCGATGATATTCGACAACAATATTCAACGTCGGCCATTACTGGCAGGCTGAGCAAGCCTGCCGGTTTCGGCCGTTAGGGCGCGTACTCGATCTCAACGTCGTAATCATCATCATCGAAGTCATCGTCGTCGGCTTCTTCAGCAGGCCGCTTACGGCGACGCCCCAGACGCTCTTCGATACGGGCGACCGACTCATCTTCCATGCGGCGGCGCATTTCCTGCTCGCGGGCCAGCGCCTCTTCGTCTTCGTTCTCAAGGCGACGCTGCTCGGTCAGCCAGCGGTACGCGGCCTGAACCAGCTTGTCCGTGCCTTCATTGCTAATCGCCGAGATACGGAACACCGGGCCTTCCCAGCCAAGCGCGTCAATGATCGCCTGGGCGCGTTCTTCGCGCTCCTCTACCGGCAGCAGATCAAACTTGTTCAACACCAGCCAGCGCGGGCGCTCGGAAAGCGCCGGAGAGAACTGGCCAAGCTCATGCACGATCGCTTGAGCGGTTTCCACCGGGTCAGACTCATCAAAGGGCGCCACGTCGACTACATGAAATAGCAGTCGCGTGCGGGTCAGGTGCTTAAGAAAGCGCAGCCCCAGGCCCGCACCGTCAGAGGCACCTTCGATCAACCCCGGCACGTCCGCCATCACAAAGTGCTCGTGCATACCCAGCTTCACAACACCCAAGTTAGGCACCAGCGTGGTAAACGGGTAGTTGGCTACTTTAGGTTTGGCCGCCGATACCGAGCGAATCAGGGTGGATTTGCCGGCATTGGGCATGCCCAACAGGCCAACATCCGCCATCACCTTCATTTCCAAACGCAAGTTGCGACGGTCGCCTTCGGTACCTGGCGTGGTGCGCCGCGGTGCACGGTTAGTGGATGACTTGAAGTGGATGTTACCCAAACCACGTCGACCACCTTCCGCGACCAGTACCACCTGGCCAATTTCGGTGACATCCGCGATGACTTCCAGCGTATCAACGTCCACAACGGTGGTGCCTACCGGCACCTTAACGTGCAGATCTTCACCGGCTTTACCGCTCATCTGGCGGCCCATGCCACCTTGGCCGTTTTCAGCCTTGTAAAAACGCTGAAACTTGAAGTCGACCAGCGTATTGAGCGCATCGTCACCGATCAGGTAAACGCACCCCCCGTGCCCACCGTCACCACCATCGGGGCCACCTTTGGGCACATATTTTTCGCGGCGAAAGCTCAGACAGCCATTGCCGCCATTTCCCGCCTCAACAATAATCGAGGCTTCATCGACGAACTGCATAGTTTCTCCCGGCCGCTTCCGCCGCCCTATATGCAACGCTCCTGCCTCCATTCATTGGGCAAGAGGGTTTAAACAGACAAAAAAGCCCCGCCATAGCGGGGCTTTTTTTCATTAACTACGTTCTACGCAACCAGAGTTGCTTATTCAGAAACGATGCTAACGAATTTGCGGTTTTTCGGGCCTTTGGTCTCAAACTTCACAAAGCCTTCGTTCAGTGCGAACAAAGTGTGATCACGACCTAGACCAACGCCAGTACCCGCGTGGAAACGCGTGCCGCGCTGACGAACGATGATGCTACCTGCGTTCGCTGCTTGGCCACCGAAAAGCTTAACACCTAGGCGTTTGGATTCGGAATCGCGACCGTTACGCGTGGAGCCGGCTGCCTTTTTATGTGCCATTGCAAAATTCTCCTTTCAGGGAATGAACCGCTTACGCGGAAATTCCGGTAATTTTGACTTCAGTGAACCACTGGCGGTGGCCCTGACGCTTCATGCTGTGCTTACGGCGACGGAATTTAATGATCGTCACCTTGTCACCGCGGCCGTGGGAAACGATTTCAGCGGAAACCTTGGCGCCACTCAACAGCGGTGCACCAATGTTTACGTCGTCGCCGTCTGCAACCAGCAGCACTTCATCAAACTCAATCGTTTCGCCGGTAGCGACTTCGATTTTCTCGAGTTTAAGGGTCTGACCTTCTTGAACGCGGTACTGCTTGCCACCGCTTTTGATAATTGCGTACATGTCGCTCTCCGGACTTATCGGTAATGCCGTTATGCGTTGCATAACCAGCGCTCATCGCCTGACGCTCTTATTGACCTGCTGCGAGTGGCGCCCCTTTTGGAGCCATCTGACAGGGAGCATGATGAGTGGGTCGCGGATTATAACGACAATCGCCTTCTACCACAAGACTACAGGCCGTTGTCAATTGATGATTATTGTCGCACGCCGAATGGATGCCCTCCACGCGCCTTGACGCTTTCCCGGCAGCCCCATAGCATGACCTCAATTCAGGGGCGTCTCCCCTCCACCTGCCGCGATGAACGGAACCCATGACCGCCAACGTCTCCCCAACCCCGACTGCCAGCCCTACGCCCTCACCGCTGCACGCCGTGGTGGCGGATGACTTTGAAGCCGTCAACCGGACGATTGTTGAGCAGCTCACCTCGAAAGTCCCGCTCGTCGAGACCATCAGCCAATACATTATTGAAAGCGGCGGCAAGCGTTTGCGACCCATGCTGGTACTGCTGGCGGCTCGCTCACTGGGCTACCAGGGCGACAAGCACATTACCCTGGCCACGTTGATTGAGTTTATGCACACCTCGACGCTGCTCCACGACGACGTGGTGGATGAGTCTCACATGCGGCGGGGCAAAAAAACCGCCAACGATGCCTGGGGTAACGCGCCATCGGTGTTGGTCGGCGACTTTCTCTATTCGCGCTCATTTCAGCTCATGGTCGATGTTGGGTCGATGCAGATCATGGCGATCCTCTCCAGCGCCACCTGCACCATCGCCGAAGGCGAAGTGCTACAGCTCACCAATATTGGCAACCCCAGCATATCTGAAGCGGATTACTTTGAAACCATTCAAGGTAAAACCGCCATGCTGTTTGAAGCTGCCAGCCACAGCGGTGCCGTACTTGCTGATGCCACACCCGAGCAAGCCCAGGCGCTACAGTTATATGGCCGTTACCTGGGCCTTGCCTTCCAGTTGATTGATGACCTGTTAGATTACCAGGGCGATGCCGACGCCATGGGTAAAAATGTGGGCGATGACCTGGCCGAAGGCAAGCCCACCCTGCCGCTGATTCACGCCATGGAGCAGGGCACGCCTGAGCAGGCCAAGCTGATTCGCCAGGTGATCCGCAAAGGCGGTCTTGAGCAGTTGGATGACGTACTGGCCATTATTCATGCCACGGGCGCGCTTGAGTACACCCGTAAACGCGCCGATGAAATGGCCGGTAAAGCACTGGCGCAATTAGAGGTACTTTCGCCCAGCCCGTATCGCGATAGCATGGCACAACTCGCCCGCCTGGCCGTTGACAGGCAAGCATAAATTCGCACAACGGAGGCGCTTGGGCTTGATAAAAAGCGTCCCTTTGTGTAAGATACGCCCCGTTGTTGAGCACCGCTCACAACCTTCGGAATATAGCTCAGCTTGGTAGAGCGCTGCCTTCGGGAGGCAGAGGTCGTAGGTTCGAATCCTGCTATTCCGACCAAAAATATATAAAAACGGCCACTTAGCTAATACAGTAAGTGGCCGTTTTTTTTAATCCACACTTCCGCTAGCCTATTCTTCGAGCAGGTCAGGCGCGATGCTGATAACCTCGTTTCTATAGTCATTCAGCGCTTTTTCAAACAGCTCTATCCAAGCAGCGTTGGTAGCAAACGGGCGAATCTGGCGAGTGCGGACAAGAATACTTTCTTGCGTTTCACTAGATCGTAGCTCAAGGGTTGTGGAGATCCGAGTATTCAAGGTAGTTTCCAGTCCCGGAGTGAGCCACCCCCAAAACTCATCGATATAAACATCTATAACCGGACTATTAGCTGCAGCAACTGCTGACTGAGGAAGCACACTGTAACCGGATTCGTTCAGAGCAAGGGCCAAATTGCTACGCACCACGCTATCAACAGTTTGTCCATTCTCCAACAAAACGTCTCCTATCGCATAACCGTATTTATTCTTTTTCCGACCAATCGCTCTTGCTTTGGTCTGGTCGGATGCTTTACTTGCTCCGCCTTTTCCAAGAGAAGGAGTGCTCGGATTAATCGGTGACTCTTCGAAAACTCGCCGATCTATAACTTCTCCTATTACTATGGTCTGCTCTGTACTCGCATATTGGTTTGAATTTGCCTCCGGCAGCGGCAACGCTATTTCGCTACGGTTGAGAGCACAACCAGACAACAGCACTAAACAGAAAACTGCTAAAACCCTTGAGCATCTATTAGTTATCAACTCTTTATTCCCTTAACGTTAGTTTTCATATGAAGCTCGTCTAATAACCTTTGTTATTAGATATGAAAAGCTTCGTCCCTAGGACGAATTATGTCAACTTAGACATAGCTGAACGTCTCTTATTGCTTCATCAACATACGTGTTTAACGATCAACCAGCGCCTCACTCTTCCGGCTTTGCCAAAACAGCCAGTTGGGTCAACCTATTGGCACAGTGTCGCTGTCGATACACCAGCACCAAAATAGTAGCTTGCTAACGACAGTGCTATCATCGGTGCCTTTGTAGATTCAGTTTTTACCCAAGGAAGTCGACCATCAACCGTTTAGCCCATACAAAAGCCGTGCTGCTATTTGCCAGCACCATGACCGTAATGTCGGGTGCGATTATTGCGCCTGCTTTGCCGGGTATCAGCCGCCATTTTTCGGATCAGCCTCAGGTGTTGATTCAACTGATCCTGACGCTTCCTGCGCTGATGATTACGCTGTTCAGCCCGCTAATGGGCTATCTGGCCGACCGGTTTGGGCGCAAACCTCTACTCCTGATGATGTTGTCCATATACGGGCTAGCGGGTGGGGCAGGCTTTTTGATTGATAGCGTGAACCTGTTGTTAGCATCACGGGCGCTGATGGGCATCGCCGTGGCCGGTATTTTAAGTATTAGTACCACGCTGGTCGGCGATTATTTTGATGGCCCCGAGCGGGTGCGCTTTTTGGGTCTGCAAAGTAGCTGCATGGCGCTCGGTGGTGTGGTGTTTATTAATTTGGGTGGTCTGCTCTCCGACTGGAGTTGGCGGGGACCTTTTCTGCTCTACCTGACAGGGGTTTTTCTACTGCCTTATGCCTGGGCGATGCTCAAGGCGCCTAAGCTCCAGAGCAATGAGCAGGCAGGCCACGTTAACGCACCGGTGAGCGTCGACTATGTGCGCACCGGAATTGCCTATTTGGCGGGCATGCTGAGCATGATGATGTTTTATATGTTCCCGGCGCAGCTGCCTTTCTTGCTTTCAGAACAGGGTGAGGTCAGCGGTTTAGCCATCGGTATTGCGCTCTCCACCGCCGCTTTTACCGCCAGCATCGTGTCGTTCTGCTATGGCTACTACAAACCCTTTTTGTCGGTTATGACGATCTATGTGGCGGGCTTTGTATTGGCCGCGCTGGGCTTTCTGGTGGTAGGCCTTACGCAGAGCTATGCCATGGCGATTGTCGGTGCGGCCATTTCGGGGCTTGGCCTGGGCGCTTTTATGCCCAACACCACGGCCTGGCTAATGCGTATTACGCCACAGCGAGTGCGTGGCCGCGTGTTTGGTGGCTTTACCGCCACCTTCTTTCTTGGTCAGTTTATCTCGCCCATTGCGGTCGCCCCTGCGGTTACCTGGCTTGAGTCACTGCGCAACGTCTATACCGGCATGGCCGTGCTCTGCTGCGTGTTGGCGGTGATACTGGTTATCCTGGGCAGGACGCTGCTACGCGCTGACAGCAAGCTTTAAGCGGTAGCAACGTTTTCATACCAAGCCGAGAATCAAGAAGGCGAAAATACCAACCCAATGATGCTGACAAAGATCAACACCGCGCCCAGCACCCGGAAAAACACGCCCGTATCGGCTTTGATGATATAGCGGTGCGCCCGCTCACCCACCAGGTGCCCGGCATACGCGCAGGGCAATAGCCATAGTTGATGGATCAGCTGTAGGTCCACACCGGCAAATACAAACGAGATCATCTTGATCACGACCAGAATGAACCACAGCACAAACATGGTATCGCGCAACTGCTCCTTGGCGACATGTGAGGCAAACACCGCCACAATCAGCGGCGCACCAATCAGCGACGTACCGCTGACATAGCCGCCCAAGGCCAGCAGCACATAGTCGACGTACCTGTTGTTGCTTTGAAACGGCTTATTGAGCACATAGCCAATAGCGTAGACCAGCACGATGCCGAAAATGATGCTGGTCATGATAGTGGCAGGCAGCGTTAACAGGCCCACCACGCCAACCAGCTTGGGGATGATCATGATTTTCAGGGCCTTGCGTAAATAGGCCCAATCAATATTGCTCTGTACCGGCGCGTTGCCACTCTCCCGCTTTATTTGGCGATTACCCTGCCAGGCGATCCAGCTGGAGAAGATCAGCAGATGAATGGCGATAATCGGCAGGAAAAGCAGCGGATCGTTAACGACCAACAGTAGAAACGGCAACGCCAGCACAGCACCGCCAAACCCCAGGCTGGTTCTAACAAAACCGCTCCAGGCAAAAATCAGCCCGATCAACGCATACTGATACCACAACAAATCCGCCATTCACTTGCGTCCCTGGTTATCACGCTGGTTATCAAAATGATGATCCGCCTATCGCCCACCAGCTGGGTAACAGCGCCTGCACGCGGGTGTGGGCAAAGCGATCATCCATTAATACCACAACCCCTTCGTCGTTGGGGCTGCGGATCACTCGCCCGGCGGCTTGTACTACCTTGATCATCCCCGGAATGCGGTAGGTGTAGTCGTCGCCCTTGCCAAACCGCGCTGTGAGGCGCGCTTTAAGCGCTTCGTTGAAAGCATTAAACGGCGGCAGCCCAAGCGTTGCAATAAACGCACCAATCAGTCGGTCGCCGGGCAGGTCGATGCCTTCAGCAAAGGCGCCGCCCAGTACGGCAAAGCCGACCCCCTCCCCACCCGGCGTAAAACGCTGCAAGAACGCTTCCCGCTCGGCTTCACGCATGCCCGGCGTTTGGGCAAATGCAGGGATGTCAGGGTGCTGTTCACAAAACCGCTTAAGCGCGGCATTGAGGTAGGTGAAACTGCTAAAAAATGCCAGGTAGTGGCCCGGCGCCTGCTGATACTGTTGGGACATTTCAGCCACCATCGGCGCAAGCGACGCCTCCCGGTCGCGAAAGCGGGTCGAGATATCCCGGCGAATGCGCACTTCAAGCTGGCGGGCCACAAAGGGCGAGCACACTTCGCGCCATACCGTGTTCGCTGGCAGGCCCAGCAGGTCACGGTAATAATGGGCAGGCGTTAGGGTGGCGGAGAACAGCGCGGTGCTATGCGCAGCGTTGAAGCGCGGCGCTAAAAAGTCCGCCGGTATCAGATTACGCAGCCCAATCAGCGCTTTCCCTCGTCCTTTTAGCGTTACATCACATAGCGAGTGGTCGTCGAAATTTTCTGCCAAGCGGCAAAATGCCAGCGCCTCAAACAGCAGCTCCTGCAACTCATAAGAGATATCTTCGGGGTGCTCGCCCAAGTGGTTGGTGATTGAGGCGGCAGCGTTCTGAAGGGCGCCCACCAGTTTATCGGGCAGCGACTCTAGCAGGTGATAGCCTTCCCGTTCCATATCATCCGGCTTACTTTCGGCGACGTCTTTCACCGCTGCCTGCCACTGCCGGCCCAGGCTTGCCAATGAGCGGCCAAGGGCTTTCGGGGCGCTACGCTTAACGCGGCTAAAATGCTGCTGGTCAAGCTCGGTGCTGTACATGCCGCGTGCCCGCTCAACCAGGTTGTGCGCTTCATCCACCAATAATCCCACTCGCCAATCATTAGCTTGTGCCAAGCCATGCAGCAGCGCATGACGATCAAACCAGTGGTTAACGTCGCCCACAATCACATCGGCCCAGCGCGCCAATTCCTGGCCCAGGTAATAAGGGCAGACGCTGTGAGCAAGCGCCACCTTACGCAGCGCATCGCGATCCCACCAGCTTTCAGCCACGGCGGCCTGGCGTGCAGCGGGCAGGCGGCCATAGAAGCCAGCCGCTAACGGACAGGCATCACCATGGCAGGCGGTTCCCGGGTATTCGCAGGCCTTTTCACGGGCAATGAGTTCCAGCACACGCGGCGCGCTGTTATCAGAATGTTCGGCGGATTGTACAGAAGGGCGAAGCTGAGCCAGGGCGTCCAACGCCAAGCGGCGCCCTGGCGTTTTCATGGTCAGAAAAGCAATGCGATCAAGCTGCTGGCGAGGCATGGCGGTGAGCATGGGAAACAGCGTGCCCAGCGTTTTGCCGATCCCGGTAGGTGCCTGTGCCAGCAGGCAGCGCCCGGTGCTGGCGGCCTTGTAAACATCTTCGGCAAGCTCACGCTGGCCGGGGCGAAACGTGGCATGGGGAAAGCTGAGTTTTGTTAACGCTAAATCACGCGCCTTGCGATGCACCGCTTCCTGTTCGGCCCAGGCAATAAAGCGCTCACACTGGATGATAAAAAACGCCTCAAGCTCGGCTGCCTTGGCATTCTGGTGGAGCAACGTCTCTTTTTCAGTGGCGATATCCAGATACACCAGCGTGAGCGTGACCTCCTCCAACTCGCGCGCTTTGCATAACAGAGCGCCGTAGATCTTCACCTGCGCCCAGTGCAGCGCGCGCTGGTTATCAGCCATGCGCTCAAGGTTACCGCGGTAGGTCTTGACCTCCTCCAAACGGTTTTCGGCAGGATCGTACCCATCGGCGCGTCCGGTGACGGTGAGGCTTTTGTAGATACCGGAAAGCGGCATTTCGGCAATGTAGTCATCGCCTCGGCGGCTGGCGACCAGGGTATGCCCGGCAATGCCTTCCTGAGCGCTGGGCGATGGGGTAAAGCGGTGATCCAGATCGCCCTCTCGGGCGGTAAAATCACACAGTGCGCGAACGGCTATCCGATACTCCGCGGCGCTACTCATAACGTACCTGGCGAGCCAGCCAACCACTGCACGTAACACACCGCAACCGGAATACGATGCTGATGAAAAAACGCCAGCCAGCGGCGCTGATTATCCTGAAGCCGGTCACCAGGGCCTTTCACTTCGATAAGCCGATAGCGAGGCTCATCTGGCGGCGCGTTTGGCAGAAACTGGATCAAGTCGGGCAGCCCTGCCCGGTTGGCTTTAATGTCTTGTAAAAGCCGCCCAAAACAGGCTTTCAAGTGGGCGGCGGGCAGGCACTCAAGCGCCAGCGCTAAAAGCGTTTCGTCCAGCAATGGCCAGTGTACAAAGGGGGACGCTAGGCCATATTTTTGCTGCCAGGTTGTGTGAATCGTCTGCCGGTAGCTGCCATCCTCTAGCTGTGCCAGGCACTCATCGAATAAACCACGCCGCCGGGCGACGAAATCTTCACGATAGAGATCCGCGGGCCCGCTATGAAACGGATGAAAAAACGCCCCTGGCAGAGGAGCAAAGATAGCGGGCCAACAGAGCAGGCCAAACAAGCCGGTGATTAGCATGTTTTCCGCATAGTACACCGGTGCTTCAGGCGTACCGACGTGCTGCCCAACGGCGCGCTCTACCGGCTGAGGGCCGGGAAGCGTTAACTCCCAGCGCGTGTAGACGGGCTCATGCACCGGCGGCTGCGCCTCCATTTTCAACTTTTTACGCAGCCGAGGCAGCAACCGAGCGAGTGCCTGCGCTTCGGTTTCATTGGGCGTAAGTTGCTGGGCATTCATTGCCAGCTCAAATGCCTCCTGATACCTACCCAGCCGCTCCAATACGCGCAGCTGGCGAACGCGGGCTTCACTGCTATCCGCTTGTGCATAAAGTAAAACGGCCTGCTCGGTTTGGCCACTGCGCTCCGCTTCGCGGCCCATCTGCAACAGCACGCGGGCGTGCCGAGTCGCTAACCAGGCGTTAGCGGGTTTGGGCGGTAGCTCACGCTGTAGATGTTCAAGTGACTCGCCCTCTTCAAGACGCTGCCTAAGCCTATGCAAGACGAAGTAAGCATTCACCTCCTCGCGTTTCTGAAAGGCACGTGAGGCGGCGGTAAACGGTACGTTTTCAAACCGCTGAAGCCCAAGCTCCGTCAACACGAACTCCGCCCAGTCCTGACGCAGGTTGCCAAAGAACATCAGCCGCAGCCGGTCGCACACGTCCATTACGTTAAGGCGCACGATGCTGTCCGACACTTCTGGCCACCACTCGGTTAACGGTTTTATCTCGGTGAGCTGGGGCGTTAGCGTGGCCTGGAGTACCGCTTTGCCAGCAGATGCGGGCAGCCCCGCATCGCGTATGGGCGCTTCTAGCGCTAAGCGCAGCTCGGCCAAGCGCAGTTGATGAAACAGCTCGTTCACACTGAGCGCTGGGGTAGCATCCACCCAACCAAGCGACGCCAGGGGCGCGAGAGCATCCGCCGTGTCGCCTATTTCCGGGTAGTTGAGTTTGCCCGGCCGGAACAGCTCGCCCTTGCGCATTACCATGCGAGTAAGCAACGCCTGGGAAGAGCGCGGCAGCGTATTAAAGCGGCTAATAAAGGTGAGTTCGTCGATATGTAGAAGGTCAGCGTGGCGCTCACCCACCCACCCCAGCACGAAGCGAAAGTTCGTCAGGTAGTAGAAGGGATCGTCGAGCGAAGCAGTAACGGAAGTGGCAGAAGCACTGTTCATGCATCCATTGTATCAGCGGGATTTGCCCCGCGTCATGGGCTATTTCAGCCCACGCGGTGCTGCATTAATATCTCAAGTGCGTCATCCACTTCGCCCTGGGAAGCGCTGGAAGTCACGGTGGATTGGGTGGTGGTGCGGGGCTTCGCACTACCACCTACCAGTACGTACCATTCGGCTTCGGTGAGATAGTGCTGACACCAACGACCCAGGCCGTCGGCCACGACTTCACGGCTGCACTTACCACCGCGAAAGGCATGGGCAAGGTAGAGTAAATCCTGCCGGGCGGTGCGCGCACGGGCATTGCCACCATGCACCTTGGAAAGCGGGCAGCGCCGGTCGTAGGCCGCGTTGGTTAACGCATTAAGCCAACGCTCCAATTCATGTCCCTGAATACCGCCGTAAACTGCCACGCCTGCGCTCCCTGCCCGTTAGTGGGGGCGTTAGCCTGCCCTAATATAGGCCAGCTGTCATCTATCTCGCGAGTTTATCTGCTCAAACCCTTGTAGCACATTGACGACGTTGACACCTATTTCTTCAACCGCATAGCCTCCCTCCATTAAAAAGGTAGTGGGTAGACCGGCTTCTGCCAAACGCTTGCCCAAGGCAATAAAGTCATCGCGCTTGAAAGTGAACGCGCTAATAGGGTCGCCTTCGAAGATATCCACACCGAGCGATACAATCAAAAGCTCACACTCATGAGTCTTGATGGCGGAAAGCGCCTGCTCCAGCGTTTTCATCCAGGTGGCCACGCTGGTGCCAGGCGCCATTGGGTAGTTGAGGTTGAAACCCTGCCCTTCGCCCGCACCGGTTTCATCGGCGTACCCTAGATAGTAGGGAAAAGTCACATCAGGGTCGCCATGTAGCGAAGCAAACAGAACGTCGTTACGCGCATAGAAAATCTGTTGGGTGCCGTTGCCATGGTGGAAGTCGACATCCAGCACCGCCACGCGGCGTCGGCCTGCATCCAACGTGCGCTGGGCAGCAATCGCGGCATTATTAAAAAAGCAGTAGCCGCCAAACTGGTCAAATGCAGCGTGGTGCCCCGGTGGGCGGCACAACCCAAAGCTGGGCTCTCCCGTGGCCAAGGTATATTCCACGGCGCCCAATGCAGCATCCTTACTCGCCATGGCCGCTTCAAAGGTGCCTTCACAGATAGAGGTTTCCGCCGCAAGCGCATAGTAGCCAAGCTGGCCACTCACCGAGTGCGGAATTTTATCCTGACGCAGGGTGCGCGCTGGCCAGATATTGGGGATCGCCTCACCGCTATGCCCGGCTGTTTGCCATGCCTGCCAGCAGGTTTCAAGGAAGCTGACGTAACTGGTGTCGTGAACCGCACATACCGGCTCAAGGCCATAGGCGTCAGGAGCGCGCACTTCGAAACCGGCCTGGCGCAGTTGTTCGAGCACCAGGTCAACACGCTCAGGGCACTCAAAGGGGCTGACAAGTGCCCCGTCATGAAGCTCCGTTCGCGCCTGGCGCAAACGACTATCCTCAGAGAAAAACGTAAGCATGTTGGCTCCTGAATAACCGAGAAAGGCGGGCAGGCTCGTATAAAAACGAGCGCTTTAGCTTTACGTTAGCTTAATCCACTTCTATCGAAAGCGGCCAGCGCGTTGCCCAATGACGTTTTTGAACAGAGGTTTGCTGTTTCAACTGATACTCCGCCCGGCTGGCGGCGGCCCTATCTTCAAACGGCTGGGCGCCCAGCAGAGCAACCGGTGGGTTAGCACGGGTATAACGCGCCCCTTTGCCCGCACAGTGGGCGCGATAACGTTTGGCGATATTGTTGGTGATGCCCACATAAGTACCGCGCCGACACTCTAATAAGTAAACATACCAAGGGGTTGAGGGTAACGACATCCCAGCTCCTTAGGGGGATAAATGAGCAATAAAGGTTTCCAGGGCCTCCAATGGCATCGGCTTGGCCAACAGATAGCCTTGGAAAATATCACACTGATAGCCCAGCAGGCGCTGATACTGCTCTTCGGTCTCCACTCCTTCAGCCACGACCTTGAGCCCCAAGTGGTGAGCCATGGAGATAATCCCTTGCACAATCGCCGCATCATCGTAGCTATTGGTGAGTTCATTAATAAAGCTGCGGTCAATTTTCACCGTGCTAATAGGCAGGTCCTTAAGATAACTAAGGCTTGAATAGCCCGTACCAAAATCATCAATCGACACGCCAATATGCATACTGCGCAGGGCATGCAGCGTATCGATCGCGCCTTCAGCGTTATCCGTCAAAATACCTTCGGTCAGTTCCAGACTCAGCTGTTCAGCCGGTAGGCCGGTGGTTAGCAGGGTTTGGCGCAGCGTGGCAAGAAAATTGGAGCGCTGGAACTGGAGCGGTGAAAGGTTAACCGCCACACGTATTTTACCCAGCCCTTGTTGCGCCAGTGACTGCATATCCTGGCAAGCACGTTGGAGTGCCCACTCACTGATCGGAATAATTTGCCCGGTGGTTTCTGCCAGCGGAATAAACCGCGCGGGAGAGATAAAGCCTTTGTCCGGATGCTCCCAACGCAGTAGCGCTTCTACACCGGCAAGCTTTCCTTCCCGATTCATTAACGGCTGGTAATGCAGTGCGAACTCTTCGCGCTCAATGGCTTCCTGGAGATCATTACGCAGCACCATGCGCTCGCTAACCGTATCGGTAAACGCGTGGGTAAACCACTCGTAGGCATTACGCCCTTGCTGCTTGGCCTTGTACATCGCCATATCGGCTTGTTGAATCAGCGTTTGTGGCTGAAGTGTATCTGGCTGGCTCATCGCGATACCGATACTCGCGGTCAGGTAAAGCTCTTGGGATTCAATACGGTAAGGGCGCGCTAACATAGGCAGCAACCGCTCCACCAAATCAACAACGTCAGACTCGTCGTTAATCGCCGTTTGCAGAATAACGAACTCATCCCCGCCCATACGGGCAACCGTATCCTCAGGCCTGACCGCATTGATAAGCCTACGGGCGACTTCGACCAACACCTGATCACCCACTGCATGCCCCAAGTTGTCGTTAATGGGCTTGAAATCATCCAGATCCACAAACAGCACGGCCAGGCGCTTTTTATCCTTACCCAGCCTGGAAAACTGCTTTAACAGCATTTCCTCAAAGAATGTACGGTTAGGCAGGCGGGTCAGGTCATCATGTGAAGCATTGTGAGCCAAACGCGCCTCGTACGCTTTATGCTCGGAAATATCTTGCTGCACGCCTACAAAGTGCGTTACCTGATCGTCCTGGTCGCGTACCGGCGCTATATACAGATCATTCCAGAATAGCGTGCCATCTTTGCGGTAATTGCAGATAGTGACGTTGACGTCTTTCTGCTCATTAATACAAGCACGAATGCGTTGGATAACCACCGGGTCGCTGCCAGGCCCCTGAAGCAGGCGACAGTTTTTACCAATGATTTCCTCCTGGCGATATCCCGTTATTAACGTAAACGCTTTATTGGCATAAACAATGGGCAAATCAGGCTGTCCAGCATCGGCGATCACAATTCCGTTAACGCTGGCTTCCACACTGCGCTCCAGGATACGCAAGCGAGACTCCTGTTGACGGGCAGCCGTCACCTCCTGAGCAATGGCATGCACCCCTTGCACGGTGTTATGCACCACCATCGGCAGGTGAATAATATCCAATTGATGCAAACGACCCGCGCGGTCTTTCAGATTGAGTTCATATCGGTCAATCCCCCCTTGCAGGGCCGTTTCGATATAGGCCTCTACGCGCGTCACATCCTGTTCAGCAATAAAAAAGGTGAACGGCTTGCCGAGCATTTCCTCAACGGAGTAACCGGTCAGCGACGCGCAGGTGGCATTGGCCGTTACAAAGCAGCCCGCCTCATCCAGGGTAAATACCGCATCAGGATGATGGGTAAACAATGAGCGATAGCGCTGTTCGCTCTCCTCCAATGAGCTCCGCACCTGAAAACGCTCAACAGCCAGCGCCATCAAGCCCGCCGCTTTTTCAATTCGCACCGTATCGGCACTGCCTGGGGTGCTGGGCTTTGGGTAGTAAACCGCAATAGTGCCTACTAGTTGGCCCTCGCCACCGTAGACAGGGCTCGACCAACAGGAGGCAAGCCCGGCCTGTTTGGAAACGCCATGATAGCCCCGCCAGCGCTCGTCCTCGGCAATATTAGCGCATATCACCGTTGCCCCCTGGTAGGCGGCACTACCACAAGCGCCATTATTCGCGCTGATCAAAATGCGTTGTATCGCGCTGCGGTAGGCGGCGGGCAGCCGGTCTCCCGCGATGAATTCCAGGTGAGTACCTGTATCGTTAGCCAACATGACAGAACAGAGTGCCGAAGGTAACTCGCGCTCCAACATAAGACACAGACTTTCCAGCGTTTCCTTTAGGGGCCGCTCTTGGGCAATCATGTGCTGAATCGCCTGCTGGTCTTCCAATGACTGACGCGTCTGAGCAAGCTCGCGGGCACGAGAAACACTGACGCTCACAACGCCAAGACTAAAAGCCAACAAACCACTAAGCAGCAAGCTGCCTAACGCAACCGCAAACGACAGCAGGTTCAATTGATGCCAGTTGTACTGGTTACCTGGGTAGGCATAAAGCGCCAGGTTAATGCCGCCGGGCAAGCCGATATAGCGTGACGCCAGCGCGAGCTCTGGCGTTTCCATACGGTCGGCAGCAAAACCAGCGGGGTGTAGCTTCATCAGCGGCATGTCATCACGATTCACTCTCACCTGGAAAGGGCCCACCTCAAGGCGCAACTCGTTTTCCAACATGGTGGCCAGGTTAAAACTGGCGAATAGGTAATGATTGTTAGCGGGAACCGGGATAACAAATATTGCTTCGTGGGGTCGGCTGGTATCCGTCATCAACATCCTTGGACGACCAAGCGGAATTTGCATCCAGGCACGTGTTTGCTCTTCCGCCAACTGCTGATGTAGCCATCGCTCCATTTCAACCGTCCGCCCCACTCCCCACTCCCAGGACAACTGCTGCTGATCAACTATCGCAATGGCGCTAATACTGGGGATGTCCCGCAGGTAGTGTTGTGCGTCATTATCCAGCAGGTTCACATCCCAGTCTGTGCCCATGGCGTTCAGCCGCTCCGCCATTCGTTGCATTAATCGCAAGCGGTCTTGTGTTGCCCGCTCGATATTGAGTTGAACGTTATCCAATAGATAGGCGGCTTGCTGTTGCAGCGACGTTTGTTGATAGGCGTTTAACAATAGCCAGATAAAACAACTGATCGTAACGCCCCATAGCGAGGCGACGACGGTCACCCGGCCTGGATTTAGACGTTGCGGCTTACCCCGTAAGCCTGCTGCCAGCATGGCGGTACCTAAAAAGCAGATAATGACCAATGCGGTCATGGGCGACGATGAAAAGAGAGGAGAAGCACCGCTTAGCGCAAGCCATAGCGTTCCAATCACAAAAAGGGCAAGCCCCCACAGGCTCAGCCCACCGGCTATCCATAACCAGCGCCGCCATGCGGTAGAAAGCCCCACCCAAAAGCACACCCCAATCATTAAAAAAAAGCCTGCCGACAAGCTGGTGATACGCGGCCCATTGCTGAGCCATGAGTCGCCTCGGCCGCCTTCCAGGCTATTATGTACCAAGGTGTAAGTGATGACCGAAAACAGAGATAAAATGCTGATAACTTTTGTTTTTTTCCATCCCTGGAGCGTCGCCAGCAGCGCCATACCGACCAGCAGAGTGATCAGTGCTCCATCCGGCACTAGCGTTGCAAAAAATGGCCGTGTCGGCACACTGAGACCTACCACTACCCCGACGACTCCCATGCAAACGAGGGTTGCCGATATCATAAGTAGCAGGGTTTCCAACGCCAATTGGCGCGTATTTATCCGCATGATTCTACGCCCCATCAGGCCTTGGCATTGATATCTTTCATCGTCCAAAGTGTACCCGTTCTGTGAGTGATACCAGCTCATTAAATTGCTCATCCAAATAGTCGCGATAAGTGCTCAGCGACCGATAATCAATTAATGAGCCATACTCATGTGTAATCCGATGACGTAATGGCTCGCTGGCAAGCGCGTAAGCTAATGCATCGTTCAAAACGGCAAGCTCTCCCGGCGATGTTCCTGCAGGCGCAAACACACCTCGGTCGCTCGTATGGACCAGATCAATTCCCTGCTCACGAAGCGTAAGAACGTCAGGCAACCCAGAGAGTCGCTCACTCCCCGCTACGGCCAGTGGCACCAAGGCACCCGAGACAAAAAGAGTGCCCGCCGAGGGCAGATTAAGCATGGCGAAATCAATTTCTCTAGCCACCAAAGCTTCTACCTCAGAGGCCGTATCAGGAAAATGAACCAACTGTACATCCGAGAGCGAGATACCGCTTTGTTCAAAAAACTGCAGCCAGAACAAGTGGTCGGTGGAGTTAGCGATAACGCCAAACTTGAGCGGGGCTGAGGAAGTCTGCACTAACGCGTCAATATCACTGGCTTGTTGAGCCGCATGCCCTGCATACGTGGCGGGAATATTAATCGTGCGAACCAGCAGTGACACCGGCGCAAAGTCAGCGTGGGAAAACGAAGCGAGCCCTGCCAGGTATGAAAGATCAATCGTTTGATGACTACCGAGCAACGTATAACCGTCGGGCGAGGCATTTTTGACATACTGAGCGCCCCACATGGCTTCACGACCGGGCATATTAACCACAAGCACAGGCTGGTCTAGATAAATTTGTGCCGTGCCAAAAATATCCCGAAACAACACATCGGTTGCCCCTCCTAAACCAAAGGGAATGACAACGGTAATTTCTCTATCCGGGTACCGATTTTCAGCAAATGCGAGCGCCGTTCCCCACAATAACAACCCACTGACAAACCCTAATGTGATGCAATAGCGAGCTAGTCCCCTGCCACTATACGCCATGACATCAACCCCTCGTTTTTATTAGTTAACGCATAGCTACTCTTTGCAACATAGCTTTAATTTTCGGCCGCTACCACAAAAGCAGGGGTCGTTACGCCGCGGCTTGAGACGCACGACCTCTGGCGTCCCATCCACGTACCACCACCGGCTCTGCTCAAACACGAAACGCGAGTTTTCTTCAAGCATGTGCCAGCGGCCACGCTCTTTGAAATAAGCGCGAAAGTGAACATAGCCTTTATCGGCGTTGGAGGGCGTCTCTTCAGATGCTGCTTTAACAATGATGAGAGATTTCCACTCGGTGTTAAGGTCCGGTGATAGCGCTTCCGGGCGAGTGCTCACGTGCCAAGTGGCAAGCACGTAGTCGCATAGATTCAGCGCAAAGGCACTGTAGCGAGAGCGCATTAGCGCTTCCGGGGTAGGGGCTGGCGCGCCATCGTGGTAACGGCCACAGCATACGTCAGTCGACAATCCTGTACCGCAAGGGCAACTTTTTTCAATTAGAGACATCATAGAAAGGCTCATATATCACGGTCACTTAAGCCTAACCGATAATCCTTAAAACCGTCCTACACATGGCCTATGTTTTAGTTCGATTTTGGCCTCATGTTAAGCGTATAGTGGCTGAGCAAGATTTTTTTGGCTTACGGAGTACGAAACACGACCCAATATTCTTTCCAAATGCAGCGGAGGTTCTCATGAAGGTCTACAAACCCGAATGGCAGTGCACGTTTAGCGTAAACGAAGGCGCAGAAGAATCAGCTAACTGGAAAGAGCGAGTCGCCTGGCGACTGCGCGCGATAGCCGACCGTTTGGACGGTGTTGGTCGTACGTTTAAGGTTAATTGCAATGTGACCCCTCAGGTAAGCCGTGAGGAGGTAGATACCTGCCTTGGCAAAGGGTTTGAAGTCACCCAGCAGCTATTGACCCAACTGGCGCACCAGCAGGCGTGTGAAGATGTAATGCGCAATGCCAAAGCCGAGCTTTTCGAGCAGAACCACCAGCATCATTAACGTGGAGGAGGCTCCCACCCGTTGAGCGGGTGGGTTGAAATGCGTCCATTCACACCGTTTTCAAACACGTTCCCAGCTACCTTTCCCCACGACGTTTCCAAGTGCTTGTCTAATCAGCGTGATAGGGTTGGTGTAGCGCGTCTCCCAAACGGCCCATAAACGCCAGGCACGCCTCAAGTTCGCTTTTCTCAATATACTCATCCGGCTGATGCGCTTGAGCGATACTGCCCGGGCCCAGAATAATCGTTTGCAACCCTTGGCCTTGAAACTGCCCCGCCTCGGTGGCGTAGGCCACTGCGTGATTGCAGCAGGTATCGGGCAGGTGGTCTTTAGCCAAGCTCAGTACGGCGTGGTTATCTCGGTCGGCCAGGCCTGGCACCGTTACATTCAGCGGCTCGGTCACAATCTGTACGTCCTTGCCACGCGCCCTTAGCTCGGCACTTAACGTATCGGCATACGCTTCAAAACGAGCGAATACCTCATCAAACGTCTCGGTGGGCAGGTGGCGTATTTCCCACTCGAACTGACACTCACGCGCCATGATATTGATCGCCGTACCGCCCTTGATCTTGCCAACGTGGAGGCTGGTGTGGGGTACGTTGAACGCCTCATCCACTTTGCCCTCTTTCACCAACGCCGCCATGGTGTCTTCGATAAAGGTAACCAAGCGTGCTGCTACATGTATGGCCGAAGTGCCCTGATTGACCTGGCTGCTGTGCGCTTCGCGCCCTACGACGGTGGTACGCAGATTGGTGGCGCCCTTCTGGGCCACGACGGGCTGCATGCTGGTCGGCTCACCGACAATGACATGCGCGGTGGTTGAGTAGTGCTCGTAGAAGCGCTTGATCAGCGCAGGCGCACCGACACAGCCAACCTCCTCGTCATAGGAAAAACCAAAATAGACCGGCTGCTGCAAGGACGCCTTCACCCACGTGGGCACCATGGCAAGAGCGCAGGCAATGAAGCCTTTCATATCACAGGTGCCACGCCCGTAAAGCTTACCGTCCTGGCCGTCATGCAGGGCGAAAGGATCTGTCGACCAAGGCTGGCCTTCCACCGGCACCACATCGGTATGGCCGGAGAGCATCACCCCACCCGGCGCGTCAGGGCCTATACGGGCAATCAAGTTCGCCTTGGTGCCGCAGGGGCTCATCACCCGTTCGGAGGCGACGCCGTACTCTTCAAGATAAGCTTCGACAAACTCGATCAGCGCCAGGTTAGAGCCACGGGAGGTAGTATCGAAAGAGACCAGTTTGGTTAATAGCGCTATTGCGTCACTCATACGACTCTCATTGGTTATGCACATTGTCTCAACCCTATCATCGCCCTCGCAGAGCGCCTACTACCAACGCCCTTGGATAAAACCCAAAGCCTTTATAAAACCTTGGTCCAGTTAGCATTCATCAAAATGTCATCTACACTCATTATTGTTCAGTGCACCCACAAATCTTAAAAAACGCATTGTGCCACCTGGCTCGCGCCAGGCCCAAAAGGAGCTTACATGTCTCGTTTTATGTTACGCGCGTTATCTACCGGTATCACCGCGGCTACGCTGAGTGTTTCCGCCCACGCCGCTACCGAGATCACCTGGTGGCACTCCATGGGCGGCGAGCTGGGCGAGCGCTTGAGCGCGCTTGCCGAAGACTTCAATGCCACTCAGGATGAGTACCGTGTTACGCCCTCCTACCGGGGTGAGTACGAACAAACCATGGTTAACACCATTGCCGCTTTCCGCGCAGGCGAGCAGCCTCACATCGTACAAATTTACGAAGTGGGCACCGGCACCATGATGGCCGCCCAAGGCGCTATCTATCCGGTATTTGAGCTGATGGAAGAGCACGGCAACACCTTTGACCCGGCTGATTATCTGCCTGTGGTAACCGGTTATTACACCGACACCAACGGCAATATGCTCTCCATGCCGTTCAACTCGTCCACGCCAATCCTTTACTACAACAAAACCATTTTTGAAGCGGCTGGCCTCGACCCTGAATCACCGCCTACTACGTGGGCTGAGATGGGCGAGATGGGCCAACAGATTGTCGATGAAGGCGCAGCCTCTTGCGGCTTCACCATGGCCTATGCGGCCAACTGGGTCGGCCTTGAGAACTTCTCAGCGCTGCACAATCAGTCCATCGGCACCCAGGAAAACGGCTTCGGCGGGATGGATACCGAGTTTGCCTTTAACGGCGACGTACAGGCGCGCTTTTGGGATCAGTTGAAAGAGTGGTCGGATAGCGGCGTCTACAGCTACGCAGGCCCAGCAAACGGCCCGGACGCGGCACCTTCGTTCTATTCCAGCGACTGCGCGATGTACATGAACTCGTCAGCATCACGCGCCGATGTGTTGGCTAACTCCGACTTCGACGTAGGCTTTGGCATGCTGCCCTACTACGACGACGTAGACGGTGCACCGCAAAACTCAATCATCGGCGGCGCGACTCTGTGGGTGCTTTCCGGCCATGAAGACGACGAGTACACCGGCGTTGCTGAATTCCTTGAGTACCTCTCCTTGCCTGACGTTCAGGCCGAGTGGCACCAGGGCACCGGCTACCTGCCGATTACCACTGCCGCTTATGAGCTGAGCCAAGAGCAGGGTTACTACGATGAGAACCCAGGCGCGGATATCGCTATTGAGCAGATCAACTTGAACGAGCCGACGGAAAACTCCAAAGGCCTGCGCTTTGGTAACTACCCCCAAGTGCGCATGGTTCTGGATGAAGAGTTCCAAGCCGTGCTGGCGGGCAACAAGAGCGGCCAGCAGGCCCTGGATGACGCGGCAAGCCGCGGCAATCAGATCCTGCGCGACTTTGAGGCAGCCAATAACTAAGCGCTTCTCGTTACTTGTCAACAAACCCCGGCTTTTATAGCCGGGGTTTGTTATAGGAGCCATCCCATACGCCCAAGTCACCGGGGCCTATGGGATGGCTTACTTCCTGGCAGCTGAGCACAGCGGCCAGCCGCACCAACGCCCGTACGACAGGATGTGTCATGCAGACCAAACGTTCCACCTATCAAAACCGGTGGCTCCCTTTCTTACTGTTAGCGCCGCAGTTGGCGATTACGCTGGTGTTTTTTATCTGGCCGGCAAGCCAGGCGGTTAAATCGAGCTTCGAGCGCACCGATGCATTCGGCTTTAAAACAACGTTTGTCGGTCTGGAGAACTATGCACGCGTTCTGGCCGACCCCAGCTACCTGAACGCGCTGGGGCGCACCGCGATTTTTTCCGTCTCGGTGACGGTGCTTTCCATGAGCCTGGCGCTTTTACTGGCCGTTTGCGTCAACCGTGTGCTGAAGAGCGCCAAGTTCTACACCACGCTTCTGGTATGGCCCTACGCCGTCGCCCCAGTGGTAGCAGGTGTATTGTGGTGGTTTCTGTTCAACCCCACCATCGGCCTCCTGCCGCATCTGCTCGACTGGTTCGGTATCAGCTGGAATCACCGCGTTTCGGGCACTCAAGCAATGATTTTGATCACCATTGCCGCCGCTTGGAAGCAGATCTCCTATAACTTTTTGTTTTTCCTGGCAGGGCTGCAGTCGGTTCCGCAGTCGCTCATGGAGGCAGCAGCCATTGATGGCGCGGGCCCCTTTAAGCGCTTTTGGACCATCGTGCTCCCGCTTCTATCGCCCACCACCTTCTTCCTACTGATCATCAACATCAACTACGTGATGTTCGACACCTTCGGGGTGATCGATGCCACCACCGCTGGCGGACCTGGCCAAGCCACCATGACATTGGTCTACAAGGTCTACACCGATGGCGTAGCGGGACTGAATATAGGCTCCTCATCCGCCCAGTCGGTCATGTTGATGGGCATCGTGATTATCTTGACGTTTATCCAGTTCCGATACGTGGAACGCCGGGTCAACTACTAGTGCGTTAAGGAAGTAAACATGGTTGAAAACAGACCCTTTCTAAATATTCTGACCCACCTGGTGCTTATCGCAGGCGTATTGGTGGTGGCATTTCCGGTATACGTGGCCTTTATCGCCTCAACCCACGAATCCAGCGCCTTCGTGCGTGGAGTGCTGCCGCTGCTTCCCGGCGACAACATGTTTGAATCCTACCGACAGATGCTCAGCTCCGGTTGGCAGGTAGGCGGCACGCCGCCGGTCTGGCTGATGCTGGGTAACTCGCTGATCATGGCGCTGACAATCGCGATCGGTAAGATCGCCATTTCGATTCTTTCCGCCTTTGCGATTGTCTATTTCCGCTTCCCGTTTCGCATGCTGGCGTTCTGGATCATTTTCATCACCCTGATGCTACCGGTCGAAGTTCGTATCATCCCCACCTACGCCGTTGTGGCCAATCTGGGCATGCTGAACTCCTATGCAGGGCTTACGCTTCCGCTGATTGCCTCGGCGACCGCGACCTTCCTGTTCCGTCAGTTTTTCATGACCGTGCCCGAAGAGCTGATGGAAGCCAGCCGGGTAGATGGCGCCGGGCCGATGAAGTTCTTCAAGGACATATTGCTGCCGGTATCAATCACCAATATCGCCGCTCTCTTCGTGATCATGTTTATTTACGGCTGGGTGCAGTACCTGTGGCCACTGCTGGTCACCACCGACGAAGACTTCTACACCATCGTGCTGGGCATCAAGCGCCTGATGGCCTCGTCCGACCGCGTACCCGCCTGGAACCTCATTATGGCGACCGTCACGCTTGCCATGCTGCCGCCGGTATTAGTGGTGCTGTTTATGCAAAAACTGTTCGTGAAAGGCCTGACCGAGACGGAGAAATAAGATGGCCAGTATTACCTTGGAAGGGCTTAGAAAGACCTACGCTGGCGATGTTCAGGCAGTGAAAGGCGTCGATCTTGCGATTGAAGACGGTGAGTTTGTGGTGCTGGTAGGGCCTTCGGGCTGCGGTAAATCCACGCTGTTACGTATGGTAGCCGGGCTTGAAACGATTACCGACGGTACGCTCAAGATTGGTGATCGAGTGGTCAACAATCTCGAACCCGCCGAGCGCGATATCGCCATGGTGTTTCAGAACTACGCGCTCTATCCGCATATGACGGTATACAACAACCTCGCTTACGGGTTGAAAAACCGTGGCTTTAAAAAGCCCGAGATCGAAGAACGGGTACGTAAAGCAGCCAAGATGCTTGAAATCGAAGAGTATCTGGAGCGCAAACCGCGCAAGCTCTCCGGCGGTCAGCGCCAGCGCGTCGCCATGGGCCGGGCATTGGTGCGCGAGCCCGCGGCCTTCCTGTTCGACGAGCCACTCTCCAACCTGGACGCCAAGCTACGCGTGCAGATGCGTGTGGAGATCAAACAGCTTCAGCGCCGCTTGAAGACCACCAGCCTCTACGTGACCCACGACCAGTTAGAAGCGATGACGCTAGGCGACCGTTTGGTGGTGCTTAGCGCTGGCAAAATAGAGCAAGTGGGCACGCCCATGGAGATCTACGCGCGCCCTGCATCGATGTTTGTAGCAGGCTTTATCGGCTCACCTGCAATGAATATGGTGCCGCTTGAATACCTGCAAACGCGCGGCACCCATGACCTGCTAAACGATCTTCCCACCGATACCGACACAGTAGGCATTCGCCCAGACGATATGCGCCTATCGCCACCCGATGCTCCACACCTGGTGGTCGATTCGACGCTTGAGCTTTTTGAAGCCGCCGGCGCCGAAAGCCATCTTTACGTGCGGCTCGCCGACAGCGACCAGCCTACCGTGATTCGGGTAAGCGGCCAGCCGCCGGTCAACGAAGGCGAAACGCTACGCTTCTATGTCACCCGCGAAGCGCTGCACCCGTTTAACAGTGTAACCGGCCAGCGCACGGGGGATTGACTCGCCTTTTACGAAAACAACAGCCAGTAGAAAAAGAGCAAGTAAAAAGGGGCGCTATAGGCTAGTTTTGAGAAAGCATTATTGACTCTTATCCACTTTGGCGCCCCTATAGATGCGAATGGGTCTTCTACCATGCGTGCTCCCCCCTCCTTACTCGACACCCTTTATCGTACTCATGCCAGACGTGTTCAGGCCACCCTGATCCGTCTGCTGGGCGATTTCGAGCTTGCTGAGGAAGCCATGCAAGATGCCTTTGTCGCCGCGGCTCAACAGTGGCCTGCCAAAGGCTCCCCCGATAACCCTCAGGCGTGGCTGATTCGCACCGGCTATCACTGCGGAATCGATCAAATTCGTCGACGCAGTACAGCACGCCGCCGGGCACACTTGCTATTACCGATAGAAGAAACCTGGGAATTCGACGATGTCGCTATCGCAGATGACTCACTGCGGCTGCTGTTTACCTGCTGCCACCCAAGCTTGAGCATAGAAGCACGCCTTGCGCTAACACTACGTGAGATGTGCGGGCTAACCACTGAGCAAGTCGCCCGTGCCCTACTGATGAAACCTTCAACCGTGGCACAGCGCATCGTACGAGCAAAACGCAAGATTCGCGATGCGCATATTCCCTATGCGGTACCTGCGCCAGACACATTGCCCGAGCGTTTGCCGGACGTACTCCAGATTATTTACCTGGTTTTCAATGAAGGTTATTCAAGCAGTAGCGGCACGGCGGTGGTCGATATCAGCCTGACCCGCGAGGCGCTACGTCTTGGCGAGGAACTGGCAGCGTTGCTACCCCAGGGTGAGGTGTTTGGGCTACTGGCACTCATGCTGCTCACTAACGCCCGCCGGGATGCCCGCCAGGATAAACAAGGCGGTCTGGTCACACTGGAAGCGCAAAATAGGCGCTTATGGCACCAGAAGGAAATTCACACAGGTATGGAGTGGCTCGAACAGGCACTCGCCCTTACCCCTGTTGGTTTTTATACCCTTCAAGCCTCTATTGCCGCCGTACACGCTCAAGCCCATGACCCCGGGCAAACCGACTGGGCACGAATTGTTAGGCTGTATGACGCTTTATGCCGCCATTACCCATCGCCTGTCCTGACCTTGAATCGCGCGGTGGCCGTTGCCATGCATGATTCCCCAGCAACCGGATTGAGCCTGCTTAATGAGCTGTCTCATCACCCTCAACTCTCTCGCTACTATTTATTGTATGCGGCACAAGCGGATTTGCTACGTCGGCAAGGCAACAATGACGCAGCGCGCGATGCTTACCAAAAGGCCCTGACATTAACCTCTCAGGATCCAGAGAAACGCTTTTTGCTTAGTAAATTAGCCGAACTTTAAGCATCGTTATAAAAACATCGTTATAAAAAAATAATCTGCAGGCCTGTCGATTTGCGGACACGCCAGACGTCTAGAGAGTATCCACCACAATAAAAGAGACTCTCAATGAAATTCATGCTGATACGGCGTGCCGATGCGGCCACCGAAAATGGCGTTATGCCATCCCAGGAAATGCTTGCCGCCATGGCTGATTACAACGAGCGCATGATGCAAGCAGGCGTACTCATAAGCGGCAACGGCTTACATCCGACAAGCGATGGCTGCCTGATCCAGTTCAATAACGGCACTCCCACTATCCTCCCCGGCCCTCTGGCTCCTGCCAGTGAACGTATCGCTGGTTATAGCGTGCTGGAGGCACCTTCACTTGACGCCGCTCTGGAGTGGGCACAACAGTGGCCAACGCTGGATGCCGACGGCAACGTACTCCTTGAGCTAAGGCGCTACTTTACACTTGAGGAGTTTGAGCCCGGCGCAGGCCTGGATAAGCATACCGACCATGCCCGTGTACCGGATGCCATGAATGTGTATGTCGGCTTTCCTGGCACCTGCCGGGAAGCCATGCAGTTCTATGCCGACGTGCTCGGCGGCCACATAGAGTGCTTGCTGACTTACGCAGAAACCCCTGCGGCGGAACATGTACCACCTTCCCTGCATGACCGCATCATCCACGCCTCGCTGAACCTACGCGGTCGTCGCTTGATGGGCGCCGACATGGCGCCTGAACAGTACATGCCACCACAAGGCGCGCAGATCCAGCTGGAGTATCAGGAGATCGAGCAAGCCTCCCTAACCTTTACACGACTTTCCGAAGGCGGAGAGGTGATCATGCCTTTTGAACCAACATTCTGGTCTGCCGGGTTTGGCATGGCCACTGACCGCTTTGGCGTGCAGTGGATGATCAATGTGTCGGCGGATAGTTGCCTTTCTACTGAAGGAGAGACGCCATGAAATATGCGGCCTTAGTGTATTACCAGGAACAACTTATTAGTGCCATGAGCGACCAGGAGTGGCATGACCTTAATCAGGAGTGCATCGCGGGGGTAGAGCGATTGAGTGCTCAAGGAAGTTACCTGGCCGGTGAAGCGCTGCAGCCAATAGACACCGCTACCACGGTGCGTGTACGCAATGGCGAGACAGTGATTACCGACGGTCCGTTTGCGGAAACCAAAGAACAGCTGGCCGGTTTTTACCTACTCGAAGCGCGTGATTTAAACGAGGCGCTACAGCTAGCCAGCCGCATCCCACCCGCGAGACTCGGCAGCATTGAAGTACGTCCCATTCGAGAACTCCCGCCCAAAGCCCAGACTGGAGAAGCATCATGAGCACCACCACTCAACGCTATATTGATGGTTTCGTCGCGGCCGTGCCCACGGCTAATAAAGAAATATTCATAGAGCACGCCCGTGTTGCTGCCGAAGTTTTCAAAGAGCATGGCGCGCTGCGGGTAGTAGAGTGCTGGGGCGAGGATATCCCCGAAGGGGAAGTCACCTCTTACTCCATGGCTGTTCAGCGCAAGGATAATGAAACCATTATCTTCTCGTGGATCGAATGGCCATCCCGCGCCGTGCATGATGAGGCGATGCCCAAGGTCATGAAGGACCCGCGCTTACAGCCGGATATCAACCCCATGCCGTTTGATGGCAAGCGGGCGATATTCGGTAGTTTTGCCACGCTTATCGATGAGTGACTAGGCTTCTGCGTGGCTTTCATGACTCTGAATAAGGGCCGCCTCTACGTAACGTCCGGACGGCCCGTCATCCACGTTTAATGTTGGCGAGTCTGGTCCGTGATGCGCCCTTCGACCTGATACTCCACTTCGCCAACCGATACCATATAGTCGCGCAACATCTCCCAGTCGGTATTGCCAACAATGGTGCTGCGCTCATCCTCATAGGCGGCTTCTAGCGCCGTATGGCTGTCGCCACCGGCAGCGGTGAAGTGGTTGGTGGCGATGGTGTAGGTACTTTCAGGATCTACCGGCTTCAACGTGCCATTCTGCGTCACCTTCAAGCTTACAATACGCTCACCAACGGGTTGGCGGCTGTCATATACCAACTCGGTACCGTTCGACACCTGCAGGAAACCGCCGTTTTCATCCGGGGCATTTGCCAGTCCGATTTCGAACGTTTCCAAAAGCTCCGCGCCCATCACGCTCACCAGCGCTAACCGATTGCCAAACGGCTGCACGGCAACCAGCTCACCCACACTCACATCACCTTGGGCGATGGGTTCACGAATACCGCCGCTATTTTGAATGGCCAGCACGGTTTCCGGGTTCACCCGGCGAGCGGCAGCAAGCTGACCATCGGCAATCAGGTTGCCAAGCGCTGTTTCATCGGCACGTACGCTTTGTTCATCACCATTGCCGTGGCGGGGGTTAGGCAGGGCTGAAACCACCCGAGCGCCCACCCGCGTATCGCGTACTTCTTCAATTTTCGCGGTATACGGCGCCAAGAGGGCGGCAGCTTCGGCGTCTGGCTCGCGCTCTGCGGTGGCAAGCAGCTCCCCGTTGGCCTCCAGTACGTTGCCATTATCATCGAACGTTACCTGCATGACGCCCAGATGCTGACCGTACTCGCCTGCCTGACCAGTCACGGTGGGCGCTATCGGCTCGCCCCGGTCGTTTTCGGTTAGCATAACAGGGGCTTGCAAGTGAGTATGGCTGTGCCCGCCGATGATCACGTCCACTCCTTCCACGTGCTGGGCGAGCAGCAGGTCATTGCCCATACTCGGGTCGCTGTCGTAACCCAGGTGAGTAAGCGCGACGATCTTGTTGACCCCTTGGGCTTCGAACGCTGCCACCATCGCCTCAGCGGCCGTTCGGTAATCGCCAATGGTAACCTTACCGGGGCTGGAGACGGTCTCGCTGCCTTGCGTGCTTAGCCCGAAGATGCCGATTCGCTCGCCACCTTGCTCTACCACAATGCCATCGTAAAGATGGCCAGGCTTAGGCTTATGTTCGAGCCCAGCGCTGATCGAATCGCCTAATAGATCAGCAAACTCGGGCGAGGTAGAGAAGTCCAGATTCGCGCCCACAATAGGAAAGTCTGCGGCAGCAAAGAAAGCGGCAAGGGCCTGATGCCCCTCTTCCGGGTCGCCCAGGTCGAACTCATGGTTCCCCGGCACAAAAGCGTCATAGCCCATCAAATTCATGAACTCAACGGCGTCCTGCCCTTGGTATTCAGTGAAATAGAGCGTACCCGAAAAGATATCCCCAGCGTCCAGCAGCAGGCCGTCGCCGAACCGCTCGCGCGCCTCGGCCAGCGTGGTGATGAGCTGAGGATAGTGGTCGGTTCGCCCGTGCAGGTCATTGGTATGAAAAATGGTCAGCGTATAGGGCGCAGCATACGCCGAGGTAGTAAGCAGCCCCGCCGCTATCCCTAGCGCAATACTGTGAGGAATAAGACGCATCAGCATGGTTCCTTTTATATAAGCGTTATAGCAAAACAATAGCGTGCCTTAACAGCCTGACAAATTGGTGACGGTCCTTATGCATGTCATTTCAGCGCACTCATTTACCTTAGCTTAAGTGATACAAAAATAGCCTTTTACCTCATTTCACTCACGGCAACAGGCAGACTAAATAGCCCTCACCGTTCAAGCCACCATGTCATGAGATAGAGATACGATCGTCATCTTAGCTACACCTAAGTGTCATCAACAGCTGCCACTCTATGGAGCCACCATTCCATGCTAGGCAAGCTACAGCTGCGTTGCCTCTGATATCTCCTCTCTTGGGAAGCTCACAATGCACAAGTCACTCCTCGCGCTTGCACTCTCCACCGCCGCAACGCTGGCAACAACCGCCACCACCTATGCCAATGAAGATTTAAGCGGCATTTGCCCTAACCCACTGCGCATGGCCGATACGGGTATTGAAGGCATGGGGCCACTGGCAGAAGCGTTTGGCCCCTTCGCTGAGGCGTTTGAGGAAACGACCGGCCTTGAGCTTAAAATGTTTAGCCTAAGCAATCGTACGGCGGCGGGTACGGCGCTGCAGTATGACGATGTGGATCTGGTATTTGCCGGGCCTTCAGAATTCGTGTTGTTCGACCGCGAAAGCGATATTGAAATCCTGTTCGCCATCGAGCGCCCGCACTATGGCAGCAGCTTCTATGTGCCCGCCGATAGCGATATCGAATCTCTTGCTGATTTAGCAGGTCACCGCGTGGCGCTGAAGGATGTTGGCTCTACCAGTGGGCATATTTTCCCAAGCCAAATGCTGGTGGATGCCGGATTGGATATTAACCGGGATCTGGAAATTATCATGGCCGGCGACGCGCGTATTGCCGCCCTGGTCAATGGCGATGTCGATGCTATGGGCGGCGGCAATCGCGACATTGATGAGATTCAGGCAATGGACCCTAACGGCGAATACCGTGTTATCGCCACTAGCGATGTACTGCCTGGCGACCCAGTGGTTATGCGGGGCTCTTTAGATGATGCCTGTAAAACAGCACTGCGAGACACGCTAAATGCCAATGCCGATACGCTGTGGAGTGCATTGATTGCCACAGAGCGCAACGAAGGCAAATTCTTAAACCGAGACTCATCACTGGGCTTTGACCGCACCAATGAAGATTACGACGTCGTGCGTCAAGCGTACGAAGCTGCGGGCATCCCCCTTTAACGATTCGTTATCCAACATGCACAAGGGACGTGCTGTTTAAAGGTTTCAACATGATGGCCTATAACCTCCCCCTCCTGGCAGTAACGCAGGAGGTTTTTGTATGAATGCGATCACGATTACTGACTTGCATAAATACTACGCAAAGCTTCATGTGCTGCGCGGCTTGAATCTCAGCGTTACCCAAGGCGAATGCGTTATTTTGTTGGGCGCCAATGGATGCGGAAAATCGACATTGATGCGCTGTCTCAATGGTTTGGCACCTCACGACCAAGGCAGTATCCACATCCTTGGCGAGCCGCTAACGGGCCTGTCAGCAGCCCAACTACGCAGGCTACGCCAGAAAATAGGCGTTGTGTTCCAGCAGTTCAATCTGGTGCAAAACGTTAGCGTTTTCCAAAACGTTTTATATGGTGCACTCGGCCAGCAGCGCTTAGGGCTTCTCACCAGCCTTTCCTGTTTTGCCACCATTGAGCTGCGTGAGCGGGCGATGGCGGCACTTGAGCGAGTAGGGTTGGCGCATAAAGCACAGGCTGAATGTCGGGAACTTTCGGGTGGCCAGCAGCAGCGCGTCGCCATCGCAAGAACGCTTATGCAGGATGCCGAAATTATTATTGCAGATGAGCCTGTTGCCAGCCTCGACCCTAAAGCAGGCCGTGAAATCATGGACTTATTGCTGGATGTTGTGGCAGAACGAGGCATGACGGTGCTCTGCACGCTGCATCAGCTGGAGTTCGCCCAGCAGTACGGCGACCGTATTGTGGGGATGAAAGCAGGAAGAATTGTCCTGGATGCACCACGCCAACAGGTTGCGTTAGACGATATGCAGCAACTATATCAAGGCGAAACCCGTGTCGATCAGCCGTTGCTTTCCACCCCTACTCGTTTAACGCCCGTCACCCACTAGCCGCCGAGAGCAGCCCATGTCTACTAATCGCCCCCTTACCACGGCGTTACCGCCCCGATTTAAACGACCGTCACTGTTTACCTGGGGTATCGCGCTGGCGTTTTTAGCCCTGTTTATTCAAGGGGCTATGGCGACCAATGTAACGCTTGAACGCTTGCTGCGCGGGGTCGTGAATCTGAGCCATTTCCTGGGCCGCGCCTTCCCCCCCGATCTCAGCAACCTGGATGTATTGGCATGGTCGATGTTTGAAACACTGAACATTGCCATTGTGGGTGTAACCATTGGGGTAATACTTAGCCTACCGTTTGCCTTACTGGCGGCACGCAATACCGCACCTGCCCCCTGGGTTCGCATCCTAACGCGATTTATTGTTTCGACGATGCGCACCATTCCCGATTTGATTTGGGCGCTTATTTTCGTGGTGGCCGTTGGCTTGGGCCCCATGGCCGGCGTGCTGGCGATCATCATGGACACCATTGGTTTTGCGGCGCGTTTTTTCTCAGAACGTATCGAAGAAGTCCACCCCGGCCCTTCCGAAGCGCTTAGCGCTACCGGTGCGGGTAAGCTTTCGGTGATCGGCGGCGCTATTTTGCCGGAGACATTGGCCTCCATGACCGCGACTAGCCTATATAGCGTCGAAAAGGCTCTGCGCTCAGCAGTTACGTTAGGCCTGGTCGGCGCTGGCGGCATCGGTGTTGAGTTAGCCGCTGCCATGCGGCTTTTCAATTTTGACCGCGCACTGACTATTATTTTATTCATTCTGGTGGTCGTGATTGGCTTTGAGCAGCTGTCATCGCAAATTCGCAAGCGCGTTATTTAATGGGCAGAGCAGCAAGTCCTTGCAAAAACTCCACGGCCAAAAGCTGGCGGAGTTCGACCCCCGCAAACACGAAATGGCCGAGCGGGAGAGTCTGTTTATGCGCCCCAATGCCAGCACCGACTTAATCTGGGCGTCGGCGGCGTGAGTTTAATCCTTCTCAAGATAGACAGTCCGAGAGGGGAAGGCAAAATCAGCGTCATGACCATGCACGATGGTGATGATATTAAGGTAGATATCTTGTTGGATCGCCAGCCATTCAGCCCATTTCGTGGTCTTGGTAAAACAATAGACCATGATATTTAGCGAGGAATCCGCAAATTCGTTGAAGTAGACGAGGAGGGTCTGCGTGAAATCAATGCCGTCGTGCTTATGAAGCATCGCGCGAATATCGTTGACGACAGCGGCAACCTTGTCGGCATCCTCGTACCTGAGGCCGACCGTAGTGCTGATGCGCCTGTTGCGCATCTGCCCCGGGTTTTCGACGCTGATCGTTGAGAAAACGGAGTTAGGGACGAAGAGCGGGCGGTTATCGAAGGTGATGATCTTCGTCATTCTCCAACCGATTTCCTCGACGGTACCCTCAATATTACGGTCCGGAGACCGAATCCAGTCGCCAAACTTGAAGGGGCGGTCGAAATAGAGCATCACGCCGGAGAAAACATTGCTTAGAACATCCCGCCCGGCAATACCGATGGCGATGCCGCCGAAGCCGCCAAAGGCCAAGAGGCCGGAAAAGCTCAGGCCCAGATGTTCACCGAACAAAAGCAGTAACACCAGCGCCATTGCAAGTTTAAGGATGCGGGCGATGCTTGTGGCCGAGGTTTTATCGCTTCCCTTCGTTACCTGATCGGCCGTCAGGCGGTTAATCAGCAGGAAGGTTTGCTGCATGGCTGTCAGACCAATAGCGACCAAGGTCAGGTCGTCAATGATATCCGGCTTTATGGCGGAGACCTTCCTGTCGACCAGTATCTGATTGATGGTCTTGTTCAGAGTCAGCAGGAAACCCGCATTCGCGGCGAACAGAACAACGTGAACGGAGATGCTGTGGGACCAGCTCTTTCTTTTCCGCATGATAAAACCGGAGGCCAGCGCGACCGTCAGAAAAGCTATCAAGAGTCCCGCATTTATCCAGTCGTTGATCATCATGTTTCCGTTCCTTGTTCCAGGCGCCGCCAATTTCGCCCAGCTTCATCGCCATGTAAACCCGTGTTCATTCATGAATACCCATCCGGGCATGGCAAATCTTCTTTATTAAAACGTCATTAGAGCCTAATTAAACATATCACTTCTTAGCAATGCACTACCAATATGCTCAAGCAACATCGCAGAACGTAGTGGCATGCGCCCATGGCTCTTTTTAGTTGTCCATGAAAAATCCTATTGTCCTAATAATACTGCAGCTCACCCAACGGTAAAAAAATAACCAACGAGTCTTTTATTATAAAATTCCTCTTTCAGTCGCTTTTATCAGGTTGTAATCTCTTAATAATAACGCAGTTAAAAAACAGGCCTACCAATAATTAAATAAACGACGATTGATATTTATGTCACTAGTTTTTCACTTTCCTGACTTGGCAATGTCATCGTTACCGGCCACACTAAGTTAAAATATGATTAAGGGGCGTATCGCTTATGCGGCTATGTATTGTTAGTGAAACGTGGTCTCCCGATATCAATGGCGTTGCGCACACGTTAAGCCGCATTAACCACGAACTGCACCAGCAAGGCGTAACGGTCGATGTGATTCGCCCGCGCCCCAAAGTGCCCGGTAGCGCTACGCATATTGCCCAGGAAATGCAGGTTAAATCTGTCGCTATACCCGGTTATGCGGAGGTGCACGTGGGCCTGGTAACGCCAGCCAAGCTGCGTCGTTTCTGGCGCAAGCACCGCCCTGATACGATCTATCTTGCGACCCAGGGCCCGCTTGGCTGGGCCGCACGACATGCGGCGCGGCAACTCAATATTCCTCTGGTGGCAGGCTGGCATACCAACTTTGACCACTACTGCCACGATTACGGCGTGTCCTGGTTATCCTCCGCCACGCGGCGCTATTTGCGCTACTTTCATAATGGCTGTACCACCACGCTAGTCCCCACCCATTTACAAGCCGAGACGCTACGCCGCCAAGGCATTCACGGTGTTAAGGTGCTGTCACGCGGGATCGACGGAGAGCGCTTTTCACCCGCTTTTCGGGATAGCGCGTTACGCCGCCAATGGGGAGTGAGTGACCATCAGCCCGTGGCCATTTATGTCGGTCGTTTAGCCGCTGAGAAAAACCTCACGCTACTCCAGGAAACACTGCAAGCCATGCGTGAAGTACGCCCGGATATGGCCCAGGTCATTGTGGGCGATGGCCCAGCGCGTGCGCAGCTTGAAAAGGCGCTACCTGATGCACACTTCACCGGATTCGTCGATAAACACGAATTAGCCCGCCACTATGCCAGCGCCGATATCTTTGTCTTCCCTTCGCTGTCAGAAACCTGGGGCAATGTGATTACGGAAGCCATGGCCAGTGGCCTGGCTGTTGTGGCCTATCGATACGCAGCAAGCGCTGAACTGATCGAAAATGATCAAAACGGCATGACGATAGCGCTTGATGATGGCGACGCGTTTCAGCAAGCGGCCGTCGAGCTTTGCCAACACCCCGCCGACTATGCACGGCTAGGGCGTGTTGCGCGCCTTCGCGCGCTTGAGCAAAGCTGGTCGGGCATTGCAGACCAGTTTATGCAGTACCTTCAGCAAGCCCAGGAGAATTACCATGCGTCCGCGCCCGCTTGTCGTATTCGATCGTCTTGATTTACTGGAGTGGCGCCTCTGCCAGCGGGTGACACGACTCAACCTGTTTCGCCCGTGGCGAATTCTCTTACAGGCCGCCAGTCGAATAGGTGACTGGCCTATCTGGGTACTGCTGATAGCCGCTCAGCCTTGGCTACAGCCGGATGGAACCTGGCGTATGGTGCAATACGCCAGCATCGCACTGCTGGCGATGGCAGTATACCGCCTGGTCAAAACGCGCCTGTGCCGCGAGCGGCCTTTTATCACCTACCTGGGGGGCGTGCATTGCGGGGAGCCTGCGCGTGACCGTTACAGCTTCCCTAGCGGCCACACCATGCATGCCATGCTGTTCAGCGTACTGGTGGCAGTCCATACGCCGTGGTTGCTTCCTTTAGTAGTGCCTTTGGCCTTACTGATTGCGATTTCTCGTGTTGGGCTTGGATTACACTACATTAGCGATGTTCTTGCAGGCGCCGCTATGGGTTATGGCTTTGCTCTACTTAGCCTCTATTGGGCAGGCTAAACATTAACTATTCGCCAATTTAACCACGACGCACTACGTTAAAACCAACCCTGTCATTTACTTGGTCTTGCGAAGACGGCATACGCCCTCTCGCATTCATTATCGGACGCATGGTGCCCGACAGAGGCCGTGGCCGCTGGCAGAAAAAATAGCCCGCCGCGTTATGCTCACCCCAAACGATCATGCCCACTTTCGTGGGCATGATCGTTTAGTGTATGTATCATTCTTAGAACGCGCCGTTGGGCGGTAAACATCAAATATCGGGCGGTATGTCTTCGTGGTTTTCTGTTGTGACCATAAAAGAGCTTTTAAACATCATGTATAACCCGATGGCGGAAAACACCAAGAACAGCACAAACATGCATAACATCAATCCCATCGCCATAACGCTTGTTCCTGAAATGCGCGGCTACTGCATTGGCATGTTCTAACCGCTTAGATTTAGTATGCTGCAAGGATAGACTAAATCGGCGACGTCATCTGTACAAATCTTTTGCAGATTATAAGCAGAAAGCAACAATGTTATAACTTTCAACAACTTAAAAAAACACACAACGCAAAAAAACCACATCGCTTACGCGAAGTGGTCATTTTGCATCTCAGCCAATCCTTGGCCTCGACGATTAGCATATCCTTATGCTAATACAAATGAGCGGATGAGTGTCCTTTAACGTCCTGTTCTTCTACTTGGCTCCTGCCTTCCCTTACTTCCTACCAATCCGCTCATGTTGTTCCTACTCATGATATTGCAGGCTTTAGGCCAACCACCAACATAAAAACATAAAAACAATTAAATCAATGACTTGAAACAAAAATACTTTTCTAAAAAACAACTAAAACCCTCTTTAACCGTGTGCAAAAAAGGCACATGCGACAAAAAATACCTGCCCATTAGATGGCAACCGTGACACTAAGCGCCACTGGGGAAGCTGAACGTTTGGCCATTGCTCACTTTATTTCGGCCAAAACGTACTACTTATTACCCTAACGTGTTATTGCTGGCTAATATAAAGAGAAGGCAAGATACTTCGAAGGCGCGCTTGGTATGGGCTACTGCGTTGCTGATGCAGCCGTACTGTTTTATGTAAGAATGGTTTTACGCAAGACTGTTTCTACTCACGACTATTTCTGATCAACAAGAAGGGATCATTCAATGAAACGCACATGGGCGATGGGTGTAGTGCTATTAACCACACTGCTGGCGATCAGCGGTTGTAATACGATTCATGGCGCGGGAGAGGATATCTCGGAAGGCGGCCAGGCGATTGAAAGAGCAGCGGAATAACCATAATGATGACCGTCTATCTTTCACACGGCTTGGAAAGCGGGCCCGGTGCCTTGAAAATTCAGGCACTCAAAGGGATCGCCGAAACGCTCGATGATTGTGAGCCGGTCGTTATGGATTACCGTGGCATGGCAGAGCCCCCCAGGCGGCTGGATCACCTGTTGGATACTCTGTCAAAACGCAATGATAACCCCGCAGCGTGCGTGCTAGCGGGTTCAAGCTTGGGAGGATGGCTGAGCGCTGCGGTTAGCGCTCAGCATCCCCTTTTAGGTTGTTTTTTACTTGCCCCTGCGCTTGGCTTACCGGCGTACCCCGAAACCTCGCCGATGATTCAGGCTCAGCTTACCCATATCATCCACGGCTGGCAGGATGACGTCGTACTGCCCGGCCCCGTTATTGAACGCGCCCGGTTACAGCAACTCTCGTTACGGATGGTTGATGACGACCATCGTCTTCACGCTAGCCTGGACACCATACTGAGCGACTTTGAGCGTTTTCTAACGCAGTGCCAAACGCTTACCAAGCAATCAATGCTCGTTTAGCGCGAACAGTGGCACCATTATTCGTCTGCCAGGGCGGGTAGCAGCGTCTTTAATTTACGCGTTAGTGTATTGCGCCCCCAGCCTAACAATTCCGCTGCTTCTCCTTTACGCCCACCGGTATGTTTTAACGCCGTCTCAATCAGAATTTTCTCAAAGTCGGGTACGGCCTCTTCCAACAGATGTGTATGCCCTTCGGCCAGAGCACGGTCGGCCCATTCCCGAAAGGCGGTGCGCCAGTCGCCGTGGCCACCGCTTTCAGTTGCCTGGGGGGAGCGTAGCTCTGGCGGTAAGTCCTCCACCAGAATTTCACGCCCAGACGCCATTACCGTTAACCAGCGGCAGATATTTTCCAGTTGGCGCACGTTACCCGGCCACGACAGGCGCGTCAGGTGCTCCTCGGTTTCAGCCGTGAGTACCTTGATGTCGGTGGCAAGTTCTTTGGCGGCTTCAGCCAGAAAATGCCGTGTGAGTCGTGGGATATCCTCACGGCGTTCGGCAAGACGCGGCAAGTGAATGCGGATAACATTCAGGCGGTGAAAAAGGTCCTCACGAAAGCGCCCATCATCCACCAGCGACTCAAGGTTCTGGTGTGTCGCGGCGATAATCCGCACGTCGACCTTGACCGGGGTATGTCCGCCCACTCGGTAGAACTCACCGTCGGCCAATACGCGCAGCAAGCGAGTTTGGGTTTCAGCCGGCATATCACCGATCTCATCCAGAAACAGCGTGCCGCCGTTGGCCTGTTCAAAGCGCCCCTGGCGCTGGGCAGCGGCCCCGGTAAACGCGCCTTTTTCGTGGCCAAACAGTTCAGACTCAATCAGATCACGCGGGATAGCCGCCATGTTCAGGGCAATAAACGGCTTGCCCGCCCGGGGGCTGTGCTGGTGGAGTGCCTGGGCTACACGCTCTTTACCGGTGCCCGACTCGCCATTGATGAGCACAGTAATATGCGAATGAGAGAGCCGCCCAATGGCCCGAAACACCTCCTGCATGGCCGGGGCTTCACCAATGATTTCTGCGTTCAAACCTTCGGGAACGCTGATCGGCCGTTGGCGCTCGCGCGCATGAGCCACCGCCCGGCGCACAAGCGCCAGCGCTTCATCCACATCAAACGGCTTGGGCAGGTACTCAAACGCACCGCCTTGATAAGAAGCCACTGCACTGTCGAGATCCGAATGAGCGGTCATGATGATGACCGGCAAATCCGGGTGCGCCTCACGGATGTGCGACATAAGATCCAGCCCATCAATGCCCGGCATGCGAATGTCAGTCACCAGCACATCCGGTGGGGTTTTCAGCAGTCGTTCCAGTACTGTATCGGCGCGCTCTATGCACTCTACATCAAGATCCGGCTGTGCCAATGCACGTTCAAGCACCCAGCGGATAGCGCGATCGTCATCCACAACGACCACCCGTGCAACCTCGTTACGTGTCGCCTCTATCATGATGCTTCTCCGGTACAATTAATAACCAATGGAATCAGTAAGCGGAACTCGGTGTGCCCGGGACGTGAGTCACATTCAATCAACCCTTGATGCTGATGCAGGATCGACTGAGCGATGGACAACCCCAATCCGCTGCCTTCAGCACGCCCTGACACCATCGGGTAGAAGAGCGTTTCTTTAAGTCCTTCCGGGATACCAGGGCCGTTATCGATCACACCCACCTCGCTCACTAACCGGTGGCGCTCAGCACCCAGGGTGAACTGACGCCGGGCACGGGTGCGCAGCATCAATTCGGGCACAGGGGTCTCGGCATCGCTCATGGCCTGCACGGCGTTCCTGGCCACGTTAAGCACGGCCTGGATCATCTGCGCCTCATCCCCGGAAAGGTCCGGCAGGCTAGGGTCGTAATCGCGGTGGATGGTGATATTCGGATGTTCAGCCACCAGCAGCGTTCTTACCCGCTCCAGCACTTTGTGGATGTTCACCGGCGCGTGCTTAACAATGCGATTCGGGCCAAGCATCGAATCCACCAGATCACGCAAGCGGTCAACCTCCTCCACGATGATATGGGTAAACTCACGCAATTCAGGCTTATCCAGGTCACGCTCTAATAGCTGAGCCGCCCCGCGGATGCCGCCCAGCGGATTTTTCACTTCATGGGCCAAGCCCCGGGCCAGCACTTTGATGGTTTCCTGGCGCGTGGTTAGCGCTTCCTCGCGGGAAATTTGCATCAAGCGGTCACGAGGCTCTACTTCCAGCAGAAGCTCGTCTGCCGACAGGGGCGTCACGGTGTAATCCACCGTCAGCGCTTCACCGTTAACCGGGGTAATGCGCGCCTCGCGCTGGGTGTAGGGATGAAAGGCATCCCGCGCCTTGGCCAACACCTGGTCAATACTTTCATCACCGCCCAGCAGGGTATCCAGGCTGCTCCCCTGCACACGGCTAAAGCTTACTGCCAACAGCGCTTCGGCGGCAGGGTTCATCCAGCGTACGCGGAGCTCACCGTCCAGCAGCAGCACTGCCATGGAGAGATGTTCTAGTAAACGCTGATACATGAAGTGTCCTGAATGTCGCTGATAAAAACGTTCAATACGTAAGAGAAACTGCAAAAAGCACGCCAGGTTGGCCCCTTTCATCAGCATGCACGCCTTGTGGGGGCCAAGACTTGTTTCAACGAGCGTTAAGCGCGCAACCTGCCAGGGTGCGATCCACCACATGCACTATTTTAGTGCATGGAGTACCGTTAAGGCTCACCCTCTCACTGGTTAAGTGCAATAAAAAACCCCGCCGAAGCGGGGTTTTAGGGCTATCGCGTCAAAACGCGATTAGCAGCTGTAGTACATATCAAATTCGATGGGGTGCGTGGTCATGCGAATACGCTCCACTTCTTCCATCTTGAGTTCGATATAGGCATCAATCATATCGTCGGTGAACACGCCACCTTCGGTCAGGAACGCACGGTCAGCGTCGAGCGCTTCCAGAGCCTGGTCCAGGCTGTTGGCAACGGTCGGTACCAACTTGCCTTCTTCTGGCGGCAGGTCGTACAGGTTCTTGTCCATGGCATCGCCAGGATGAATCTTGTTCTTGATGCCGTCGATACCTGCCATTAGCAGAGCAGCAAACGACAGGTACGGGTTAGCGGTCGGGTCAGGGAAGCGGGTTTCAACGCGCTTGCCTTTGGGGCTTACCGTATAGGGAATCCGGATAGAGGCGGAACGGTTACGGGCGCTGTAAGCCAGCATAACCGGCGCTTCAAACCCCGGTACCAAACGCTTGTACGAGTTGGTCGAGGCGTTGGTGAAGGCGTTCAGAGCGCGTGCGTGCTTGATCACACCGCCGATGTAATACAGCGCCATTTCCGACAGGCCTGCGTATTCATCACCGGCAAACTGGTTCTGACCATCTTTCCAGAACGACTGGTGAATATGCATACCAGAACCGTTGTCGCCAACCAGCGGCTTGGGCATGAAGGTCGCGGTTTTGCCGTACGCGTGGGCCACGTTGTGGATCACGTACTTCATTTCCTGAACTTCGTCCGCCTTCTTCACCAGCGTATTGAATTTAACGCCGATCTCGTTCTGCCCCGCATTCGCCACTTCGTGGTGGTGAACTTCAACGGTCTGACCAATCGCTTCCAGGGTGTTACACATCGCGCCACGAATATCGTGGAAGCTGTCGACCGGAGGAACCGGGAAGTAACCGCCTTTAACGCGCGGACGGTGCCCTAGGTTGCCGCCCTCTACCTGATTACTGGTCGCCCAAGCGCCCTCATCGGAAGAAATCTTGTACATGGAGCCCTGAATATCGGTCTTCCAATGCACTTCGTCAAAAATGAAGAACTCAGGCTCCGGACCGAAGAAAGCAGTATCGCCCAAGCCGGTAGACTCCAGGTACGCCTCAGCGCGCTTAGCGATAGAACGCGGGTCACGGTCATAGCCCTGCATCGTGGCAGGCTCGATGATATCGCAACGCAAAATCAGAGTAGCGTCTTCGGTGAAGGGGTCGAGGAAAGCAGTGCCGTCTTCCGGGCGCAGGATCATGTCGGATTCGTTAATGCCTTTCCAGCCCTCGATTGAGGAGCCATCGAACATTTGGCCATTCTCGAAGAACTCTTCGTCTACATCGCGGGCAGGCACGGTAACGTGCTGCTCTTTACCACGAGTATCGGTGAAACGCAGATCCACCCACTTAACATCATGTTCTTCAATTAGCGCGAGAGTCTTGGCTGACATTGTGCCTCCGATATGGGCGTGGCTTAAAGCATGTAACAGTAAGCTATCGATAAAAGTGTTATTAGACAAACCCCGTCATTTAATAAAGTGCGTGCCTGACAGGCCTATCCTTTTTATTCGCTTAACGTTTGCCTGAAATTGAATCACACATCGCCTAGCGATCATTTCAAACCGGCTATTGTTGTAGCACGCCGAGAGGCATCTGCCTACGGTGGCTAGCCGCTGACAAGTATAATGCAGAGAACATGCCAACCCTGCACCAACATGTCCTACTAAATCACTAACCTGTTGTTTTAAAGTATATAAAAAATGCGCCTGCATGCCTCTCTATGACGCATAAATATTTCCCGAGGCTTCTAAACACACGCTGACCTGTTTTTTTGACCCAAAATAGATCAAATATAAGTATAAGCGCACCTAATTGGTGCATAAAAAGACATTGAGCGCCCCTCTCAGCTTCCAGCCCACCGCACGGCGCGTCAACGCCCTACACTTTTAGCCGCTTGCCAAACATCATGGCCCCGGCTTTTGTGGTGTTCGCCATTTTATTGAGCAGGATAGAGCCCGTGGCACCCATCACTATCAGCAACAGCACGTAAACCGTGATAGGCAGCGCCAACGGCATCACCAACGCATCGGTAATGGCAAAAAACATGGGGTGCGCCAGGTAAATACCAAACGAATACTGATTGATATAGCGCACCCAGCGAGGCGCTGTGATGTCTTTTAAATAACGCATCGCTACAAACGTTGAGAGCATGAACAGCGGTATCACCCACACTTCCTTGGATGAGAACTGCAACCAACCCGCCACACTGGCCGCGACCAGCAGGCAAACCAACACGACCAGCCACAAAGGCCACGACAGGTACTGCATCCATAAAGGCCGCAGCGGTGCCTGGGCTCCACTATCAAAGGGGTAGTAACGCACCAGCACCAGGGCTAGAAAGAACAGATATATCCAGCCCAGAGGCGCCACCCAGAGCAGATACCCCGGCAGCGCCACACCCAGCCAATACGCTACTCCCCAGTACGTCATACTCACCCAACAGCTCACCCACAGCCACGGCACCGGGTTAAAGCGCCACAGCTGCCAACGGGTAAACAGCCAATAAGCGATATAAAACTGCATGGCGATAATCAAGAAATAACCGTGCCACCCGGCGAAAACAAAGTACTCCAGCGCATTGGCGGCAAAGCCTACCGGCTCCCCTGTCATATACAGCTGAACCCACTCGGCTGTCGAGTAGATAAAGCCATAAACCAGATAAGGCAGCATGACGTACTTCACCCGTTGGGCCAAAAAGCCGGGCGGCACTGCCTTGTCATAGCGCATGGCAAACACAAACACTGAAATGAACAAAAAGATCGGCGTGCCCAATACCAACGGCAGGCGCATCAGGTCGGTGGCCAGGTTATCCACACGCTGATTAACGTGGTCCAGCAAATGAAATAAAAACACGGCCACGCAGCCGTACGCACGCAACCAGTAAATTTCCTCTATCCTTTTATGCATACCTGCTCCATGTATGCTTGACATTCGCCTGCGCTGAACAGTGTCGGCGGGTACGGTGTACGACGCTATAACCCTGCGATAATTCCCGGAGGCTGTTTGTCACTCTTCTCATTTTCAAGTGTATTTCATGGGTTGTTACGTTCCTTGTTGACCAGCCTGGCAGCCTTGGCGGGCCTATGGAGCCTGTTTAACACCGCCGTTGCTGGCGAGGTGCACTACGACACCTTTGACTCGCCCACGCTGGGCCACGACTACCCTTACACCGTGTATCTACCCGACCATTATGACGCCAATGCCGCCGAGCCTTACCCAGTGGTTTATCTGCTCCATGGCTCTTTTGGCAACGAACGAGACTGGCTAGCCAAGGGCAACCTTGCCCAAACCGCTGATCGTTTGATTCGCGCAGGGCACATTCCGCCTGCCGTTTTCATCATGCCCGGTAGCCGCAGCTGGTGGGTAGACGGCCATAATGAGGCCGCCCGCAGCGCCTTTTTTAACGACCTGATGCCGCATGTTGAAAACCAGTACCGAGTGGGCGCCACGCGAGCGCTTCGCGGCGTAGGCGGGCTATCCGCTGGAGGGTTTGGCGCGCTTAATTTTGCCCTGGAAAAGCCCGAGATGTTTGCCGCCGCCGCAGCGCTAAGCCCGGCAAGCTATCTTCCGTATCCGCCGAGCAATTCTTCAGCACACCGCCATCCCGCGTTCCTGGATGAACAAGGCAATTTTGATACTGCTTTATGGGATCAGCTCAACTACCCCGCTTACCTTGAAGCGTATCGCATTAACGTAACGCCCCGACCCAGCGCAGAAGAGAGCGACATCCCGATCGTGCCACTTTACATTAGCGCAGGACGCAGCGATGTGTACGACGCCGAGTTTCACGCCCGCCAGCTACGCCAAGCCATGGAACGCATTCAGCCTAATGATGTACGCTTGGACCTCTACCCCGGCGGGCACACTTGGCGCGTTTGGCGTGCCAGCCTACCTGCGGCCTTAACCTTTATGTTTCAGCACATTGGCAAGGTTCCCATTAACCAATAACTAGCAAAACTAATAAAAATCAAACTACACTTGTGTTTTTCGGCCCACTTACAAGGAAACCACGATGCATCGACATATCGAATGGGAAGATCCCGGCAAAGACAGCGTATCCAAACTGTTTGCTAACGACCACCATGAACACGCCCGCATTGGCACCGGCGATATTTTATCCGCCCGCTACCAAGGCAAAATTGTCCACGTAAAAGTGGAAGCCTACCGAGAAGAAGACGCCGTTAGTATTGGCAGCGTTGCCGCCATCATGGATACCAAAGGCCACCATATTAAAGGCCTTCCTGATCTCAACATCGGTGACATCGTCCGGCTGCCCGATGACAAGCGCGCCTTTGAACACTGGGACAAGGACAAATAAGCGGTTCCAACACCGTTATTTCAAAGAGCCTCCCTTGAGGCTCTTTTGCTTAAAGCTGAACGCTAGCGTTAATTTCAAGGCAGCACTAAAAGATAGTAACGCTTGTCTAGTTTGCTGAGCTGCCTGGGCGGCAGCGAACGGCTATAACACTGGCAACATCGGCGTGTGTATTTTCTGAGCCGCCTGGGCGGCAGCGAACGATAACGCTGCGGTAATGGGTAGTGTTGAGGCTTTCTGAGCTGCCTGGGCGGCAGCGAACCAGTTGGTCCAGCGACGATCAATAGAGAGGTTTTTCTGAGCTGCCTGGGCGGCAGCGAACATTCATAGCTCGCGCTCCTGGGTATCAGCAATCTTTCTGAGCTGCCTGGGCGGCAGCGAACCTGCATGACTGCATCGCGGACGGTTTGCACCTTTTCTGAGCTGCCTGGGCGGCAGCGAACTATCGGTCGGCTGGATAGGCACCGTGACACTTTTTCTGAGCTGCCTGGGCGGCAGCGAACGCATAATTTGCCACAGCACAGAGCTTCGTGATTTTCTGAGCTGCCTGGGCGGCAGCGAACCGCATGCACGCTTATGGGTAATAATCTGCTCTTTTCTGAGCTGCCTGGGCGGCAGCGAACGCTGGCGACATTCAAGGCACAGCGCAAGGATTTTTCTGAGCTGCCTGGGCGGCAGCGAACGACATAACCACCCTAGCGGACGGCTGGTTTAGTTTCTGAGCTGCCTGGGCGGCAGCGAACGGCGGCCTGTTTGGCGGCGCGCCTGGATCATCTTTCTGAGCTGCCTGGGCGGCAGCGAACGATATCGGGCACGCACAACTGGTGCTCGATGTTTTCTGAGCTGCCTGGGCGGCAGCGAACGCCTCTTGAGCGGGGTCGATTCGCCGCACTGTTTTCTGAGCTGCCTGGGCGGCAGCGAACACGCTCGCTAAGGGCGAGCGTCATCGTGTTGCTTTCTGAGCTGCCTGGGCGGCAGCGAACGTCGTCTTTTTCGCGGCGCTCTGGTGGGTGCTTTTCTGAGCTGCCTGGGCGGCAGCGAACAACGCTTGTCGGGGAGCTTGATGAAAGCGTCATTTCTGAGCTGCCTGGGCGGCAGCGAACCACGGCAGCCGCCTTGAAGCGTTGCGCGCGCTTTTCTGAGCTGCCTGGGCGGCAGCGAACGTCGTTTGATCTTGAAGCGCTGCTTTTTCTGCTTTCTGAGCTGCCTGGGCGGCAGCGAACGCGCTATGCGTGAATTTACGCGTGAATTAATGTTTCTGAGCTGCCTGGGCGGCAGCGAACGGCGCCGCCCTGGTTGGTGGTTGCTGCCGATCTTTCTGAGCTGCCTGGGCGGCAGCGAACGCCCGCCAAGCTGCCGAGCAGGCCGCGCTGGGTTTCTGAGCTGCCTGGGCGGCAGCGAACGAGTTCTGGGTGCATGAAGTGGGGTTCTTTCTTTTCTGAGCTGCCTGGGCGGCAGCGAACGTCGCGCCGGTTGTCGTTGCTGCACATCACCGTTTCTGAGCTGCCTGGGCGGCAGCGAACTCATGACCTTAATGATCTGGTGCATCGATATCTTTCTGAGCTGCCTGGGCGGCAGCGAACGTTATGCCCGCCGCCACTTCGAGTGGGGGTTGTTTCTGAGCTGCCTGGGCGGCAGCGAACTCGATGAAGTCGCTTAGCAGTGCCGTTGGTGATTTCTGAGCTGCCTGGGCGGCAGCGAACCTGATCCATGCGGTCGGAAATCTCGGCCATGCTTTCTGAGCTGCCTGGGCGGCAGCGAACTTGCGCGCCTGCTCACTTTCCGCCGCCGTGATTTTCTGAGCTGCCTGGGCGGCAGCGAACCAGCGCTTGCTGGGCATGGGCCGCGAGGCTGATTTCTGAGCTGCCTGGGCGGCAGCGAACAAGGGTCGTTCAGCATGCAGGACGGTCTCTATTTTCTGAGCTGCCTGGGCGGCAGCGAACCGCAGGCGCATACGGCGGCGGCGGTGGCTTTGTTTCTGAGCTGCCTGGGCGGCAGCGAACACACCATTGACGGCGTTGCGGAAAGTGTCGATTTTCTGAGCTGCCTGGGCGGCAGCGAACCCAGTGCATCGCAACATTTCAGCCGCTCCGGTTTTCTGAGCTGCCTGGGCGGCAGCGAACGAGATTGTCCACATCTATGTTGGTTGCGTTGATTTCTGAGCTGCCTGGGCGGCAGCGAACGTATTTTCAATTTCCGAAGAGTTGTCGCCAATTTTCTGAGCTGCCTGGGCGGCAGCGAACGTCGATTGATGCTGGTCGCCTACGATGATGTTTTTCTGAGCTGCCTGGGCGGCAGCGAACACGTTGAGCTAACGATAGAGCAGCGTGCCGTGTTTCTGAGCTGCCTGGGCGGCAGCGAACAAAGCGTCAGGATATTCACGACGGAATTTGAGTTTCTGAGCTGCCTGGGCGGCAGCGAACCAGTTCATCGATCTGGGGCAGGGCGACATCATTTTCTGAGCTGCCTGGGCGGCAGCGAACCACGATCTGCTTTGATAGACCGTTGAAATCAGTTTCTGAGCTGCCTGGGCGGCAGCGAACCGATGCTCCTGCGCATCGCATCGACGCGCTCATTTCTGAGCTGCCTGGGCGGCAGCGAACTGGCAGAGCTTGCCACCAAGGCCGACCCTTCCTTTCTGAGCTGCCTGGGCGGCAGCGAACGCGGCATGCTCAACCTCCAGCTTAATCATGCTTTTCTGAGCTGCCTGGGCGGCAGCGAACCGACGCCGCTAAATCCTCTTGCGCATGGGATATTTCTGAGCTGCCTGGGCGGCAGCGAACCATCATCTGCTCGGTGATGCGGTTTTCGATGATTTCTGAGCTGCCTGGGCGGCAGCGAACGTCGCGGCGCTACTGGTCATCGTCGGAGGCTTTTTCTGAGCTGCCTGGGCGGCAGCGAACGGGAAGGGCGGGAGAATGCCGTCATTTTGTCGTTTCTGAGCTGCCTGGGCGGCAGCGAACAAGCGCCTGAATCTGGAAGTCAAAATTGATGTTTTCTGAGCTGCCTGGGCGGCAGCGAACATGAGCTGGCTTTATTCAGCGGCGCTGGTGGCTTTCTGAGCTGCCTGGGCGGCAGCGAACGGTTTTGGAGCCGGTGCCGTGGCCTTGGTGTATTTCTGAGCTGCCTGGGCGGCAGCGAACGGTTTAGCTACCGGCTGGTTTGATCTTGCTCATTTCTGAGCTGCCTGGGCGGCAGCGAACCATCGGGGCCCATTAAATTGTGTGTCTCTTCATTTCTGAGCTGCCTGGGCGGCAGCGAACACCCAGTCGCGTGTGGCTCACTCGTGGCCACTTTTCTGAGCTGCCTGGGCGGCAGCGAACTTGTTATGCCCGCTGCCACTTCGAGTGGCGGCTTTTCTGAGCTGCCTGGGCGGCAGCGAACATATGCTGGTAAAACGCGCCGCTAAGCTGGTCTTTCTGAGCTGCCTGGGCGGCAGCGAACGCTTGCAGACGCTCGCGCAGCATCCCGCGCTTTTTCTGAGCTGCCTGGGCGGCAGCGAACTGTCTGAAATTCGTGAGTGGCACTTGGCTCGCTTTCTGAGCTGCCTGGGCGGCAGCGAACAGGAAAGCGCGCCCGTAAGCGACTGTATGAATTTTCTGAGCTGCCTGGGCGGCAGCGAACGCAGTAATCGACGAACTCCTCCCACTCGTCCGTTTCTGAGCTGCCTGGGCGGCAGCGAACCTGAAACGGAAGCGTCGTCCAGCGCCCCTCGTTTTCTGAGCTGCCTGGGCGGCAGCGAACGCCGGGCAGTGAGGGTAAGCCGTGCGGTGGTTTTTCTGAGCTGCCTGGGCGGCAGCGAACATGCGCTCCCACGTGGTAAAGGGGCTGAGTATTTTCTGAGCTTCCTGGGCGGCAGCGAACGTAACAGAAGAAGGTTCTCTATCTCTGATACCTTTCTGAGCTGCCTGGGCGGCAGCGAACCCGCGAAAAATATTAGCTATCGCACGGGTGCCTTTCTGAGCTGCCTGGGCGGCAGCGAACATTATGTTGGCGGCCTGTTTGGCGGCGCGTCTGTTTCTGAGCTGCCTGGGCGGCAGCGAACTGTACGCAACACGCGACCGCCTAATAGAGTTTTTTCTGAGCTGCCTGGGCGGCAGCGAACCCCTTTTCAATTTTGGCCACTTTGATTTCAGCTTTCTGAGCTGCCTGGGCGGCAGCGAACGAGATCGGGGAATTCTCGCTTTAGCTCAAGCTTTTCTGAGCTGCCTGGGCGGCAGCGAACTCCCCCAGCCACGCGTTGTACTGCGTCTTATCTTTCTGAGCTGCCTGGGCGGCAGCGAACGGCTTCGCCGGCCCGCTCGGCACCATCGGTCATTTCTGAGCTGCCTGGGCGGCAGCGAACCGTATTCCCGGCGCATCACGCGGGTACCAATGTTTCTGAGCTGCCTGGGCGGCAGCGAACACTCAATCCTGAAAGCATCCGATGCAACAGGTTTTCTGAGCTGCCTGGGCGGCAGCGAACTTCTCTACATTCCAGCGGGTAATCAACACTATTTTCTGAGCTGCCTGGGCGGCAGCGAACGAAGTTGCGGGATGCAACCTCGACGCCTTGAGCTTTCTGAGCTGCCTGGGCGGCAGCGAACACGTATCAACGATGCTGCCCGCGCCGTCATGTTTTTCTGAGCTGCCTGGGCGGCAGCGAACAGTGGGGGTAACCGCCGCATTGGTGCTGTAGCTTTCTGAGCTGCCTGGGCGGCAGCGAACGCATACAGATGCCGAGTCAATCAATTCATCGCTTTCTGAGCTGCCTGGGCGGCAGCGAACATAAAAGCCACTGGCAGCTGAGCGTACCCGCTTTTCTGAGCTGCCTGGGCGGCAGCGAACACGGAAATTCCGTCGAGCGTCAGCGACCACATTTTCTGAGCTGCCTGGGCGGCAGCGAACTTTATAAATCGCGTGCATTTGAGCCGCTGTTTCTTTCTGAGCTGCCTGGGCGGCAGCGAACACTGCTACGGACTAGGCAAGGTGCGCGATGACTTTCTGAGCTGCCTGGGCGGCAGCGAACGTGTTACAGCACCTGGGGCTTCTTTCGTTTCATTTCTGAGCTGCCTGGGCGGCAGCGAACCTTTCCATGACGCTTCAAATTCAGCCGCGCTATTTCTGAGCTGCCTGGGCGGCAGCGAACAGCTCGGCATCGCCAAAGTCTGGCGGCGTAACTTTCTGAGCTGCCTGGGCGGCAGCGAACCTGATCAGTTTGCGATACTAAACGAGATTAGTTTTCTGAGCTGCCTGGGCGGCAGCGAACGGTTATCCATCAGTGTTGGTTTGCGCTTGCTTTTTCTGAGCTGCCTGGGCGGCAGCGAACGTTGATCGTGCGCTTGAGGACTTGGGCATGGTTTTCTGAGCTGCCTGGGCGGCAGCGAACCAGACTCGACTGGAGGTAGGTAGGCGAGGGTATTTCTGAGCTGCCTGGGCGGCAGCGAACTTTAAGCATCACGCGGCCCTCGCTTCTTTGTATTTCTGAGCTGCCTGGGCGGCAGCGAACTCTGCACTATCAAAATGATCATCTGGATATCATTTCTGAGCTGCCTGGGCGGCAGCGAACATCGGTTCAAGCTAGAAAATGGTTTCGATCCATTTCTGAGCTGCCTGGGCGGCAGCGAACGTATTCTTTTCCGCCGCCGCCAAGCTGGTATATTTCTGAGCTGCCTGGGCGGCAGCGAACAGCCGTTTCTCACGCTCCATTAGCGCCCAGTATTTCTGAGCTGCCTGGGCGGCAGCGAACATGAAGTTTCATCATGCCTTTTTGAGCAAGAATTTCTGAGCTGCCTGGGCGGCAGCGAACTTCCCAAGAGCGCGCCATTTCCTGCGCTATCGTTTCTGAGCTGCCTGGGCGGCAGCGAACGGGCCGATGTTGCGACGATGTAACAGCGCTCATTTCTGAGCTGCCTGGGCGGCAGCGAACCGACGCTACTGTCAGCTTTGTCTTAAGCTCATTTTCTGAGCTGCCTGGGCGGCAGCGAACCCGCCGCCACAAAGTAGGCACCAATCACCCTATTTCTGAGCTGCCTGGGCGGCAGCGAACCGTTAGAGCCATCGCACAGCCTGGATATTGCATTTCTGAGCTGCCTGGGCGGCAGCGAACTTGGTAAAGCTGGGCAATCTCTGGCCCGTAACTTTCTGAGCTGCCTGGGCGGCAGCGAACTTTAACCTTGTCTGGCCACTTAATTTTCTTGATTTCTGAGCTGCCTGGGCGGCAGCGAACGATGCGTGGAAAAACGCGCGCTATGAGCTGCGTTTCTGAGCTGCCTGGGCGGCAGCGAACATCGTCGGCCATACGATTATTGAGCGCCCCGTTTTCTGAGCTGCCTGGGCGGCAGCGAACTTAAAGCTAAGATCGGTTAGAGCGCCCGTAGATTTCTGAGCTGCCTGGGCGGCAGCGAACTCAACGAAATACGGGTGCTTGAAAAGCTATTCTTTCTGAGCTGCCTGGGCGGCAGCGAACTCTATAACCTTTCGTAAGCCTTTCAATCTGTCTTTCTGAGCTGCCTGGGCGGCAGCGAACACTCAGGCTCAACTTTGAACGCTACTTCATCATTTCTGAGCTGCCTGGGCGGCAGCGAACATCACGTCATACATCGAGGCCAGTTGTACAGTTTTCTGAGCTGCCTGGGCGGCAGCGAACGAAACCGCGCGCCTGCATCGTGAAGAATTGGATTTCTGAGCTGCCTGGGCGGCAGCGAACTAGAGCTTACCAAAAATAATCTACTGATTGTTAAAGAGCTTTGCCCAAAAAAAGCGGTATCACCCTTTCCTGGGAGATACCGCTAAGTGGTTGATTAATCGCGGTCCTTATTCATACAAAGAAAAAGGGTCAAAACCAGGGCACGGTGGCGTTACTGCTTAAGCCATAATGGTTAAATGTGCCTGCCACCGCTTTTTCCTGCGGCTTTCCATGTTCAATGAATAAGCAAAAACGCTGTTGTGTAGAGCGGCTACTGATCTGCACAAACGGCAACTCAATACGCTTTTCCGCTACTTTTGCGTAGATATCACGCGCTGCTTCTTCTGAAATATCATGCCGCTTGGCATAGCGCTTCGCACGGCTGGGGCTTCCTGTATTGAACTGCTTGCGCGCGACGTTGATATGCTTCGCATTGGCCGGGGTCGCCAACGCGTCGCTAACACTAACGTGATCTCGCATGCCGGTTAGCCACTGAACAGCCATCAGTTGTTCAAGGCTCGCTTGGGTGCCGTGCAAGCGTAGGTGTCCGCCCAAGCTGCGGGCGCGAACGCCGTGTTTACACAGCGGAAAGCTGACGCCGATAGCATTTGATTCCAGATCGAAAAGCGCCCGATGCAGCTTGTTATAAAGCGCGCCCATCAGCATTGGCTCGGGAAAATCCGGGTCTGGCCTTAGGCGGATATCGATATAGTGATCCATGGCTTACCCCGCATCGCCGAACACGCCGCCGCGAATCAGGGTGGCCATAACAAAGTGCTGCTGCTCGGCGGACGGAACCTGGTCTTTCAGCAGCCAGTTATCCAGCAGGTTGTAGAAATCCACCTTCTGTTTGGGCTGGCGATAAGCCGTACCTTGCGTGGTCACCGAACCGTAGGGTTCGACGGCAATGGGACCCAGGTGATTGCCATCTTCAGGCGCCGGGTACCAGGTATCGATAGTGCGCAAGGCGTTCCCGAGTTTCTGGGAGTGAATGGCCGCCTGCTTGTCATCACCGATGCTGTAGAGCGTCTTGCTCTTGTCGCCACGGGAGCGATCCAGAATCAGTTCCTGCGAGGGGAAAACTTCCTGACCAGCACCAATACGGGCGAACGCGACAACATCAAGCAATAGGTACTGCTTGCCTGCCAGCGCTTGGGCGATAGCAGCTCCCAGCTCTTGGGTCTGTTTATCGCCGGTAAAATCGCGAGTGGACTGTTCAAGTGCATTGAAGGTCCAAGTCTTCTCGGGCTGGCCCTCCTTCATCTGGCTAACGACAACCTCAACCTCCTCAGCGCCCATGCGGTTACGCCACAGGAAGCGGCCATTGGCAAGATTGCAGGCGTATCGATGAGCCAGCTCGCCAAAGCCGTGTTCGCTCACGTAGCCCGATACTGTCTGCGCCAATTGCTTCTGATATTCAGCGTTATTGCAGGCAGAAGGTGTACCGGCACCAGCCAGTACCCGTAGCGTAAAGCGAACCGCCAGCGTGTCGGCGTCGTGGGGCAGAGTCGCGACATCTACCGTTTGGAGGTTGGGGCTCTCAATAGCGGCATCGAGTTTGAGCGGGTCTTGGTCCTTGGCTTTCAGGCGATTGGAAATCGTACCGCGCACCGATTTTTCACGTACCGGTACGAAGTTCCATTGTGCTACCTGCGTGCGGTCTTCCCAGTTTCCGGCACGGAACAGCGCGTCGGAAGGATCGAGCTTGCGCTCGAAAGCGAGCACAGAAGCGGTTTTGAGTGTGTCATTCTTGGCCATGTCATTTCCCCTTTGATTAGTCTTGTGTCAGCGCTTGGCGTAGTCGTTTTGCAGACGATAAATACCGCGATCCAGGTCGTTCTCCACGAACCACATCAGATCCTCGGGTGTTTGAAAGCGATGCGGGCTTACCCACTCGCCAATGGAGTAGAGGCTTTCCACAAATTGAAATGGCACCTTAGGGTCGCGGGCGTTGGTAACATCGCCGGGCGCGTATAGCTCCGAGATAGCACCGTAGCCAACCGGAATCGGCACTAGCCAGCCAGGGTAAGGGCGGCGCACGTTCCATCGCACCACCTCTTTCTCTTTGTCGTCGTTGTTGCCCTTCACCTGCTCGACGTGACATTCGTGGTTAAGCCGGGAAAGGTCGAGCCAGGCATCCAGAGCCGTGGCGGTTTCGTCGTGTTTTTTTAGCGTGGCGGTGTGCTCGGCAAGTAGATCGTCGCGCAGCACCAGAGCAAAACCGGGGAGAAGACGACGCTTGAGGCGCTGCCACTGTTTTTTTCTGTCTACTTCAATGGCGCTAAAGCTGACCAGCTCCGGGCGGTGGCGCTTTTGAGTGTCGAGCGAAGGCATCACGCTGCCACCCGCGATACGCATGCCCTGAACCTGCTCGTAAAGCGCCTGCGCGATATCGCGGCGGCGTTCAGCGCTGCCAAGGTCGCCGCCTTCCGACTCCACGCCAATCAACAGGCTGACTTCCAAGTGCGCACGCCCTTCTTCGACAATGGCGGCTGTAGAACCACTCTTGTCGACCGGGTTACGCGTCAAGTGAAACGCCTTGATGAAACCACCTTCGGTCACTTGTGGCTCAATGTGGTGGCACACCACGCCAATCTCGTTAAAGACCAGTTTGATGTCGTCAGGCAGATTGCGCTCCAGCACTTGCTGAACACCGACGAACGCGCTCATGGCGGGAAAGCCCCAGGTCATCGGGCTGGAAATGACATTGGCGTTCTGGATGCGCAGCCGAGGAAGCAAAAGGAGATGATCAATCATGGGGAATCTCCCAGAAGGCTTCCGTCATCGTCGCGCAAAGCGTCCTCCAGATCTTCCAACTGACGTCGGAATTTTTCCAAAACCAGCTCAATCTTGTTTGCCCAAAACTCATGCTCCGGGTCACCCAAACTGATATTCAGGCGTTTGGTCAGCGTATTTTTTAGCCAACCCGCGACACGCCGAGAGACTTCTTCATGCCAATCAGATTGACGTCGTGCGGTTGCAAAATCGGAATCCAACTCGCTTCGCCCGGGGTCGAGCCAATAGCACTCAGCTGTTACTAATCGACACTCACTGTCTTTTGACCAGCCCGGCGCTAAACGATGAAGCTCATGGGTAAACATCAAAAGCTCATCGGATAACATTGCCGTTAGATCGTCGTGCAAATCTCTATCCTGATACGTTTTCCTTGGCGCTTTTCCAGACAAGGCGCGCCGCTCATCCTCTTGCATATTTTGTTTTATCCAACTGACTAAATCATTAACCAGTTGGCGAACCGGCGCTCGTCGGCCAAAGTGAGGTAGAGCCGACTCCGTGCGAAGCGGCGGGGTTACATCACGAGAAACCCAGCTCGGCGGGAGCGAGGCAAGCAGGTAGTTCTGCCCACCGCGCTCACTGTTGAGCTGGGAAATATTCTGTGGCTTGGTGCCACCCAGTTTTTGTACGGCCAAGTTAAGATAGTCACTGTAACCACCCTCGAAGGCAGCGCTATCACGGCGTGCCTTGCGCCCTGCCTTCGCATGCTCGCCAAAGCGTGCTTCGCTCAGCCGGGCATGAAACGGATGCGTTAAGGCGGTGGCATAAAGCGGCGCTAGTAGATGGTAGTTGGCATTATCAACAGGTTCGTCGCCCACCAGCCAGTACACCTGTTTACCCCGCGCATGTGAACTGGGTGTTCCTTTTGGCTCAACGATATTGGCAAAAGCGCACATCCACTCCTGCGCTTCTTCACTATTCTTGCTGAGCGCATCGACCAATTCACTATCCTGGTCAAGCGCCCGCTCCAGCAGCGAACGCCCCTGCCATTCAAGCTTGAGAAACTTGTAGACGTCCAACGCGGCGGCGTTGCCGACCACGTCGCCCTGAAAGTCACTAGGCAAGCAGTGGCTGCCGATCAAGCTGCCACGGTCGAGCGATCCGGGCTCCACATAGAGGTTGGTGCCCTTGGCATCCGGATGGACCGCCTTGAGCGAATGCGTGACGACCTGAAGCTGACTGACACGCCGCGCGGCATCGGCCAGCCAGGTTTGCGGAGCGAACTGTTCTTGCAGCTTGAGATAGGCGGGTTCGTCCGCTGCCAGCTTTTCTGTCTTGGTCGCAAAGCGGTTCTGAATGAAGTCATGAATAAGCACTTTAAGCGATAACGTTTCGTTTGGTGGTTCAGTCATAACGCTCCTTTTTCCCCTGTTTTTAGTTTGAGTTTACTTTTTTCTCACAAACCCCAACGCAGGATGAAAGTGCCATCCGTAAGGGGCGTAGTCGGTTTTCAGTCGAATTCGGCCAAAGCGCTTGGCGCAGCGTTCAAGGCTCATGTCCATGGCGTCCGCTTGTTCTGTAAGAGCCGTCATATAGTCCGGTTCGTTCCAAGGCGTGATGCGCGGATTTTCCAGTAGCGTATCCGGCAACCGATCCAGTTCTCGCTCTGCAGGGGTCAGCTTCTCTTCAAGGCCGCTCTGTTCGATGCTGTAAAACAGGTAATCCTCTTCCGCCTCGTCCGGCATCAGCACAAATTCGCTCTCCTGAGCGTTATCTTCGCGAAACGGGGCGTGTTGTAGAGCAGCGGCGCTTAGCGTCATCGTGGCAGGCCGATAGAAAAGATAAGCACCGAGATCGACCTTGGGCGCCTCGCCCCGACGCTTGCGTCGCCGCGCGCCTACCGGTTCTGCGCCCTCAACCATCAATGAGGCCAGGCGTGCGTGCTCCAGATCGACCAGCTTGCCAGCGGGATCAAGCGCCTCAGCGGGTGTCAGGCGTGGGCGTGAATCAATTGGGTCGATTTCATTTTTACGCAGTAAGTCGGTGAGCCTGTGCGCACTTAATGGCCAGAATTGCTCGGTCTCAAAGCCTGGGTGGCTGAAAGCGGGTCGCCTTCCTTCAAGATGTTTCACGTTGGTATCAAGCAGCGCGATATTGGGTTTACTGACAGCCGTTGGACGATGGCGGCGAACACGCCCAGCCAGTTGAATAATCGAGCGCATGGAAGACGGCTCAACGATAGCCCAATCGTAATCGTGATCGCGCCCTACCTCAGTAACGGGCGAGCCCAATACGATAAATAAGTGATCGGCTGCCTCGCCCTTTAACTGCGTTTGAATATCCGGCTGCGTAAAAACGCCCCATTCATCTCGGCGGTCCAGCACACGATCAAGCCGCGCCTCCAGCCGCGAGCGCAGCAGTAGTGGAAACTGCGAGTGGTAAACGCATAGATGAATCTGCTTTCCTTCGGGAATTTCGGATAGATAAAGCGCCTGCGCCACGGCGACCAGTGGCGCGATATTGGCCATGCGTACCAGGCCGAAACTGACCCGTTTTTCACTTTGCGGATCCTGCGTGTGATGCACTTCGTGCAACGCGATGGCTTGGTCAATTACCGTTTGTGCCAAAGCGTCAGCGATGGCTTCCAGTGATGAAGGCGCCGAAAAAGGCACGAGGTAACCACGGCGTAGTGGCGGCTGCGACGCTAGTTTAGCAGCGCGCTTGCGGGCAAACGTGTCGTGTGCGGCAACAAAGCGTGCGCCATCGACACAGCTTTCCTGTGTGCAGCTGTGCTCATCAAACCAGGCACAAACCGGCTCGACGGGTGCACCCGGCTCACCCCGGTGCCGCTGGTATTCAGCGCGGCCTTCCCGGTAGGCGTCAAAAAGGCCGCGAACCAGCGCAGGAGGCAGCGTGGCGGAGGAAAGCAGTACCCTTGAACCCAACATGCCCGCCCAATAGACCAGCCTTGTAAGCGCGGGCAGATCAGCAATATCGAAGTCGTCCGGCTCATCCAGTACCAGGTCACTGCTCATCAGGCGCAGCATCGGAGCTATCTGATGGCCCCCACGCAGGCTTTCGGTGGCGGGTACCAGATGATCAATAGTGGAAACGAGAATGGGGGCACAGATGAGGGAGCGTGCGCGAGGGTCGGCCACCGCCTTGCTCAAGAGAGGATGCGCATCCACGTTGCCTTCGAAGTGAACATGGCTTTGCTCGTCTAACAAATCAGCCCGCGAATCCGAACCACCCTGCGACTGCTGGTGCTCGAACAGCGCACGGCTGGCGGACCCGCCCACACGTACCGCGAGGTCATCGCTGCCCAGCCCCAAGCGCTCACGGTAGGCTTGCCCCGTTTGCAGCGTCAGCGTGCGAAGCCCTAGAGCAATCGAAAAGCGTGCCCCAAGGTCAGGCTCGCTCAGGCCATAAATGATGCGTCCGTTGGCAATCGTTTTGCCGCATCCAGTCGAGGCCATGTTGATACCGAAAAAACCCTGACGGTGACTTTTCTCACGCAGGCCTACGGCTAAATCATACGCTTTATCCTGCCAGCGAAAACGCGGATTTTTACTACGGGCCTTGAAGCCTTTATGCCCCGTAATACCACTCATCGCCTTGGTCATATCAGGTAAGCGGTGAACAATTTCCCCCACCGCACGTGTCACACCCAGCAGATGCTCCGTTAATGGCTGGCTCATCTGGCGCTTGCCGTTAACCGTGGCCGTATTGGCATACAGCGTTTTCTTCCAAGGTCCGGTTAGCCGCCCCATCCCCGCCAGGCTGGAGTAGTAATGATCCGCCAGCATCAGTGCCATACGGGCCAAGTGCATCACGTAGGGAGACTCAAGCGGGGGCCGTGCAGGCTGTAGCTTCCCTAATTGGCGGGCCAAGCGCTGCGCCCGCTCGCGCCACGGTTTTTCCGTTACCGGTAAGCCGTGAAGAAAGCGCCAGTAAGGGGCTACGTCTTTCTCGGCAGCGGGTTCTACGCGCTCGTTCCAAGCGGCGGAAATAGCCTTTGGCAACGTTGGCAAATTACCTGTATTGAGTGGCGCTTTGGCGCCTAGCCATTTCTGGTTGCCCTCATCATCGTAAGCGGGCAAGGCGGGAAGGCGGTGGTGACTGACGATCAGCCAACCAATCGCCGCTGCCACCGGGTGTAAACGGCCGAATGGCTGTACTTGCTCCGAATTAACCGGCGCGTCACACCGGAGGTTTTCAAGCCAGTGGGCGTCGTCTTCTTCCTCCAGGCTTTCAAGACGCGCTAGCCACGCTGCATCGTCATCTTCACCAACGAAAGCCTCCAGCAAGCGCAGCGATACCCACTCATGGCGGTAACGATTGCGGCCTTCAAGTTTGCCCTGCAAGCGAAGCTGAAAAGCCTCGCTGGCCTTACCCAGATCATGAAAGAGCGCGGCCATAGAGGCCAGAAGGTGAATCAACTGGCCGCTGTGCCAATCGTTCTCGTCTTCTGCGCGCAGGATATTACGCCGCGTGGTATTGGTCGGCGTAGCACCGCGCCGGTTGAACTTCGCGGCATCCCCCACTACCCAAACCAGCTCGCTGTGGTCGTGGCCACGAATCCAGTGGCAGGCCACGGCGGTGTTCTTTCGGGCGGATTTGCGCAGTAGTTTACGCAGCGTATCAAGCCCCGCCTGAGTGATGGGCGTTTGCCAGGTGCGGTCGCCCCGGCGCTCGGCGAACTGGTCGAGAATGCGGCGGGTTTCTTTCAGCGCATTTTTATTGCACTGGGAAATCAGCAGCACGTTCATGGTTCACCGCTCCCTAGCGCTTGTGCCACGTCCTTGAGCGTGTCGATCATAAAGTCGAGGGATTCAGTGCGCGTTAAGCGCTCAATACATGCTTGGCGAAATTCTTGTTCTTCATCACCGCGCATGGCGGAGATAAACGTCTGAGGCAAAATAACGGCGTCCTTGACTAGGTCTGCCACGTCAAACACCAAGCCGCCCCGGCGGGTTTTACCATGCAGTACGGCAAGGCCATGCGGAATGCCCAGCACCCACGTGGCGGTGGCGGCCAAGCCGTAGGCCAGATAGTTGCCGTGGTCGAGAAAGCGGTTGGCGGGGTCGGCGCCTGTGCCACGTTTGGCACGGGTGAAGTCGCCGTAATCGGTGGCATTAACCGCCAATTTAAAGAGCGTTTTGGTTAAGCGTGCTTCCAGCGTCAGTAAATCCACGGTACTGGGCGCTTGTGTGATCGCTTGGCGGTGGTGATGAAGTGCGCTGTGTAGATGCTCCTTATCAATATTGAATCCAGCATCTTTCATTACGCGGTTTGTCCAAAGCGCTTCAATACGCGTTAAACGGGCTTGCTGGAATGCCCGAGCGGCGTTTAGGCGTTTTACATCGTCAAACCAGAAACGTACCCAATATTGTAGGTACTCGGTGGGCCGGTACTCGCTTTGCGGGGTCAGCCAGGCGACGTCTACATCGACTTCGTTAGCAGCGAACAGCGGCGTGCCACCGCCTCCGCAGAACCCAACCAACACGCCTGCCTTGGCCAGTTCACGCATGGCTGCCTGAGTGATAGAAGTGCCGGTGCCCAACAGTATCGAGGTGGTGTTGGCAATGGGGATGTTCCAATAGCGAGATTTGCTCCCTTCATCGGTGACATATTCCACACGGCCGCCATTGACCAGCACCCGGCAGTGCTGCAAGTAATAAAGATTTGCACGCTTGGAGTGCAGGATAGTTTTTAGATCTGATGGTGAAAAATCATCCATTACATGCGCCCTTTACTCTTTTTTACATCTAACCATCCTTCGCCTTTAAGCGCCATTGACCTTAGTCATACTTAGCGTCAGGCTTCCGCGAAAATCCCCTTCCAGTACATGCTACGCTTAATGCCATCCCCCTTTGATGACAGGACTTTCCCGATGCGTTTACACCCTCTTTTAGGCGTACTGCTGTGCGTTGTGGCGCTACCAGCCTTGGCGCAACCCACCAATGAATGGGCGGGTTACGACGATGTATTTGAGCGCGGTGCTCGGCAGGCCAATGTGTGGGAGTGGGGTTGGACAGGTATTTATGGCGCAAGCCTTGTGGTGGATGCTTACCAAGCAAGCGAGGCAAGCGACCGCGATGACCGTTTTGATGCGCGGATCGGTGTGGTGAAATCAGCATTGGCGCTTGGCGGGGTATTGTTGGATAGCCAGCCACACCAGGCGGCGTTGGCGCAGTATGAGCGTTTAAAAGCCCGTGGTGAGCTAAGCGGTGTGCAAGCGCTGGGATTGGAACTTGCCCAGGCCGAGCGGGCACGCCGTGGCTGGGGTGAGCGGGTGAACTCGCTGGTGATTAACGGCATTGCGGGCGGTATTATTGCGGCCGATGGCCGCGAGCGTGACGGGGCGATGAACTTTGCCATGGGCATGCTGGTCAATGAGCTTCAGATTTGGACCCAGCCCAACCAGGCGTCTTCCGCTATTAACCGCTTTCAGCCTGCCCGCGTTTCGCTTGGCCCAGTGACGATGGACGGCGAGTATGCGCTGCTGGTCTCTCCCCAGCAGATTAGCGCTACATGGCGTTACTAAAACGCCCTGTGGATAAGTTACTTTGGGATGAGTGAGTAAGCGCGTTTGCCATTGTCACGCCGCAGTAAGCACGTAAAATATTCAGCAATTTTTTTGGCTTCGCCAATTGTTATGTTATAACTTATTCTATTGTTAAGAGGGTACTCTGTGAGTCATCGCACACACCGCCATAACCGGGAGGGGCCTTGCCACTTCTCTTTAATGTCATTGTCGGCCACGAAACGGCTGCTATTGGTGACGATACCGCTTGTGGCGCTGTGGGCGCTGGTGGTGTGGGCTGGCGGGTGGCCCAAATGAGTCAGCGCACGTCATCACGCTTACAGCTTAAGAATTTGCACTTGGCCCAGGGGCATCGCACCGTGCTTGAGCATGTGGATGGCGATATCAGGCCGGGGGCTATTACGGCGTTAATTGGTGCCAATGGGGCCGGTAAAAGCACTCTGATCCAGGCGATTATGGGCGAACTTCGCCCGGCAGGTGGCAACGTAATATGCAGCGTTCCTTCTGAGCGCCGTGCCTGGCTGCCCCAGCAGTTGGCGCTGGATTTAACCTTTCCCATGAGCGTGGAAGAGCTGGTCATGACTGGGAGTTGGCCAAGCCATGGGGCACTGAAAGGCTACTGTGCGGTGCACTACCGTAAAGGTCGCGACATCATGGCGCGCTTGGGTATTTCGCACTTGGCTCACCGCCCTTTAGGCGAGCTTTCCGGTGGCCAGCGCCAGCGGGCCTTGATTGGGCGTACGTTAATGCAGGAAGCCGAGCTGCTACTGCTGGATGAGCCTTTTGCCAACGTGGACAGCGACACGGTCGATATTTTAATCCGTATCCTGCGCCAGATGGCCGATGACGGTACGACGATTATTATCGTTCTGCACGATATGGACCATTTGCGCCGCTTGGCCGATGAAATATTGATGTTAAACGGCGGCCATGCCCGCTGGGTGGCACCCAGTGAACTGCATCATCAGCAACTGCCCGCCCAGGCAGTCCCTTTTTCACTGGGAGAGCACCATGCTGGAACTGCTTAATACGTGGCTGATTGCGCCGTTTGATTACGGCTTTATGCGCCGCGCGGTGGTCGGCGGGTTAGCGCTGTCCATTGCGGCCCCGCCCTTGGGCGTTTTTCTGGTGCTACGCGGCATGAGCCTGATTGGCGATGCCTTGGCGCATGCCATTATGCCGGGCGTGGCAATCGGCTTTCTACTGGCCGGGTTCTCGCTGCCCATTATGAGTATTAGCGGCGTCTTGTGCGGATTAATGGTGGCACTACTTGCCGGGGCAGTATCGAAGATAGGCGGCCAGCGTGAAGATGCGGCCATGGCGAGCTTTTTTATTATCTCGCTGGCGGCGGGGGTCATGCTGATCTCTATGGGTGGCAGCAGCGTTGATTTAACCCATGTTCTGTTTGGGTCGATTTTGGCCGTTAACGCCACCGCATTACTACTGATTGCAGGCATCAGCACGCTGATTTTGGTGACCCTGGCCATCATCTTCCGCGCACTGGTGGTGGAGTGTTTGGACCCGCTTTTTTTACGCGGCCAAAACCGCCGCAACGGCTGGGTGCATAGCGTGTTTTTAGCCTTGCTGGTACTCAACATGACGGCGGGCTTTCAAACGCTGGGCACGATGATGGCGGTGGGTTTAATGATGCTGCCCGCCACCGCCGCGCGTTTTTGGAGCAGGCGCCTTGAGGGGCTAATGGCCATTGCCGTTGTGATCGCCATGGTCGCCAGTACCGGTGGCTTGCTGCTCTCTTTTCATCTGGATATCCCCTCGGGGCCGAGCATTATTCTGCTGGCCGGCGTGGGCTATCTTTTCTCGGCGATGTTTGGGCGCTACCACAGTCTGGCTGCCCGGCTAAGGCGTAAAACAGCCCCGCTCAGCGCTGAGGCATCTACGTAACATCATTCAACAGGAGTCGGTATGTCTTTACGGTTATCTTCGCGCTTATTGGTTGGTGTATCCGCCATGCTGGCACTGCCCGCGGCCATCGCAGCAGACCGCGTTCAGGTGGTGACAAGCATCTCCATCCTGGCCGATATGGTCGAGAACGTGGGCGGCGAGCACGTTGAAGTAACATCGCTGGTGGGGCCTGACGGTGATTCGCACGTCTACTCCCCTCGCCCAAGCGATGCACGCGCACTGACAGAAGCGGACCTTGTGGTGTTCAACGGCCTACTGTTCGAAGGCTGGATGGAGCGGCTCATTGAATCCAGCGGCTACAACGACGCATTGATAACGGCCACCGATGGCATTAACAAGCTCGACTACCATGATCATGGACACGACCACGATCACGACCATGGGCATGACCATGATCACGGACACGACCAGGCGCATGGTGAATTTGACCCTCATGCCTGGCAGGATATGGCCCAAGCGCGGATTTACGTTGCCAATATTCGTGACGGATTGATTGAGGCCGATGAAACTAACGCCGATGAGTACCAGGCTAACGCCGATAACTACCTGGCCAACATGGCAGAAGTCGATGCTGAAATTCGTGAGCTCATCAGCGAGATCCCGGCCTCGACCAGCGTGATTACTGGTCACGACTCCTTTGGCTACTTCTCGAATGCTTACGGCGTCAACTTTTTGGCACCTACCGGCTTATCGACCGAAGTAGAACCCAGCGGCGCCAGCATGGCCGAGCTGGTGGACGTGATCAACGACCAGAACGTACAAGCCCTGTTCCATGAAAACATGACCAATCCTGCGGTCATTCAGCAACTTTCTGAAGAGACGAGCCTGCCGATTGCCGGAACGCTGTATGCCGATGCGCTCTCTTCCGGGGGCGAAGCGAGCACCTACCTTGGCATGATGCGCCACAATGCGGTAGTGCTGCACGAAGCACTGGCCCAGCCGGGCCATGATGACCATGCGCATGACGGCCACGACCATGCACATGACCATGACCATGACCATGACCATGACCACGGGCATGATCACAGCGAGCATAGCCATAGCCACTAGGCATTGGTTGCCATGGTCAGCCACTCTCTAAAACAGGCCATGGCCTGGGTTTCTGGCCGCGACTGTAAGCGCGTCAGCCAGTACCCGCCTAAACTCACCGCGGTGCTGAACGGTTGTACCAAAGCACCGCTGGTGAGCGGGCGTGAGAACATTGAAGGCGGCGCCAGGGCAATGCCTACACCCTGCTGTGCGGCTTCTATCATGGCAATAGAAGAGTCAAACACGATACTTCTTGGCACAGAAACACTGCTTGATAATCCCGCCGCCAGTAGCCACTGCGTCCACTCATCGGTGCGATAAGAGCGTAGCCATGTTTCACCCACGACATCGGCCGGCGTCTTTAGCCGGGTGGCGATGTCAGGCGTGCACCTGACCGACAGCGAGGCTGGCAACAAGGGCTGGGCCGCAATACCGTGCCAGGCGCCTGTTCCAAAGCGGATAGCAAAGTCGAACCCTTCCGCGGCCATATCCGTACGGTTGTTATGGGTCGAAAGGCGCAGATCAATAAACGGATAACGCTCCTGAAAGTCAGCAAGCCTGGGCAGCAACCAGCCGACAGCGAACGTGCCCACCGCGCCCACATTCAATACCTCCCGATAGTTCTGCTCGCCTAATTGATCCAACGTGTGCGTAATCTGATCAAACGACGCCTTGAGGACCGGCAGTAACATTTCGCCCTCTTGCGTTAACATCAGCCCGCGCGGCAGGCGGGTAAACAGCGCTACCTTCAACTGGCTTTCCAGCAATTTTACTTGATGACTAACGGCCGCTTGCGTCACGCACAGCTCGGCGGCCGCTCGGGTAAAACTCAAGTGCCTGGCCGACGCTTCAAAGGCGCGCAGGGCTTTTAGCGGTAAGTAGGGACGCACGATACAGACCCCCAAATTTTTCTAATGGCTTATGCAAAATATCGCTGTTTGTCACCTTGTACGGTTCGCCGTAACGTAAGCAACGAATCAGCGGGGCCAACGCCCGATGTTAATCAACAACACGTAACGGGTTTTCTGATGAACAAGATGTTAACAGCAAAGAATGCGCTTATCGTGGCAGGTTCGCTCCTTGTCAGCGCTTTTGGCTATGCGAATGATGAGCCACGCAGCCTTCCGGTAGCGTCGGTGGTCAACGACACCATCGTTGACTTGATGGATGCGCACAGTATCCCGGGCATGGCCGTGGCGGTGAGCGTTAATGGCACGCCCTATTACTTTAATTATGGGGTCGCCGATCAAGAAGCAGGCGTGCCGGTAACCACCGATACGCTGTTTGAGCTAGGCTCTGTCAGCAAGACGTTTACGGCGACGCTGGCGGCTTACGCTCAGGCCAGCGGTGCTCTGTCACTTTCTGACCCCGCCAGCCAGTACCTGCCAGCCCTTGAAGGGAGCGCCTTTGATAACACCAGCCTGTTAGAACTGGGCACCTACACGGCGGGCGGGCTGCCGTTGCAGTTTCCTGATAGCGTCAACAACGAAGACGACATGATCGCCTACTATCGCCAGTGGACACCGACGTATGCGCCAGGCACCCATCGGCTCTATTCAAACCCGAGCATTGGATTACTCGGTTACCTGACCGCCCAGCGGCTTGGAAAACCTTACGCTCAGTTGATGGAAACGCATGTGTTTTCAGCACTCGGCCTTGAGCACAGCTACCTGCAGGTACCTGAAGACGCGCAGGCGAACTACGCCTTCGGGTACTCAAAAGAGGATGAACCGATTCGGGTGAATCCCGGCGTGTTGGACGCAGAGGCCTATGGGGTAAAGTCGAATACCGCCGATATGCTGGCCTTCATTGACGCCAACATGGACAGCTCAGCAGTAGACGAACCCCTGCGCGAAGCACTGGAGGCAACACGGATGGGCTACGTCAATATGGGCGATATGACCCAGGGGCTTGGTTGGGAACGCTACGCCTACCCTGTGTCGCTTGACCAACTACAAGCAGGCAATTCGATGGAGATGGTGCTAGAGGCTAACGAGGCCGAGCAGCTTCAGCCACCGTTACCGGCAGATAAAGATGTATGGTTTAACAAGACCGGCTCAACCAATGGCTTTGGCGCTTATGTCGCCTTTGTACCCAGCCAGCGAATGGGCATCGTGATGCTCGCTAACCGCAATTATCCCAACCAGGCGCGTATTGAGGCCGCCCATCATATTCTGACAACGCTTGCGGCTACCCCCTGAAAAAAGACCGCTTTTATGCAGCGAGCCTTCTTCGAGGCTCGTCATTAAGGCGGTCTTTTTGCGTTGCATTTTGGGTTGTGGATAAGGAGACTTGCACTACCGCGATAACCACCCCACTGCAAAGAGCCAATACCATGCGCCTTAACGCCGACTTTAGCCACTTTGCCTGCGTAACGCCGGACCAATACCAATGGGTCGATTCGCCCAGTGCAGGCGTTACGCGCATGATGCTTGATCGCATCGGCGAGGAAGTAGCCAGAGCGACCAGTCTGGTACGCTACGCGCCCAATAGCCGGTTCACCGCACATACCCACGACGGCGGGGAAGAGATTCTTGTACTAGAGGGCGTGTTTGGTGATGAACATGGCCGCTACCCCGCGGGCACCTATCTGCGTAATCCTATCGGCACGGGCCACACCCCACACATAGGCGATGAGGGTGCGCTCATCCTGGTGAAGCTTCACCAGTTTGCTGCCAATGACATTCTTCAACTGGCCGTTCCTGCTCACCGGTTACCTTGGCAGCCGGACCGTCGCCCAGGCATTACCTATAAAATGCTACATACCTTTGGCCAGGAGCGTGCCAGCCTGGAGCAGTGGGAGGCGGGCGTGACGATTGCCTACCCAACGCTTGGCGGCGGCCTGGAAGCATTTGTTCTGGAAGGCGCCTTGTGTGACGGCGATACCGAATACCCGACGGGCAGCTGGTGTCGCTATCCTCCCGGCGCCGCCCCCCAACTTAGTGCGGGCAGCACAGGGGTCAAGCTCTACTTAAAACGCGGGCACCTGCGGCTTGATTAACGTGTCAGGCCAAGAAATGGCAGCAGCGTAAGCAGTGCCACCATGACGACCGCCACCATTACCAAGGTGACCTGAAAGGGATGCGCCGCCAGGCGGCGCCATAAGGTAGGTGCATCGCCTTGGCTCACGGCCTCGGCGTGCGCTTGCCGAGCCTTGGTGAAGCGCTCGGCTTGATACACCGCCAGTGCTGCTTCGGCCGCCTCCCGCTGGGTTTCATCACGCAGCCAGATCGCGTCCACCCCTAAGCGGAAAAAACCGGCCTGCGTTTCATAGGTATCAAAGCCATGTTCTGCCAGTAGCGAGCGCACTTCCATGGCTTCTTCATCGGTAACGTAGCGCAACCGAAACAGCAGGTGTGCCATATCAGTCGCCCATCGCCGCCATTAGGTCGGCCTGGATAACTTCGATCCAGTAGCCGTCCGGGTCTTTCACAAATATGACGCCCTGCATTTTGCCTTGATCCGCCCGCTTTATGAATGTCACATCGTGCTCATCAAACCACGCCTGGGCCGCTTCCAAATCCGGCACGCTAAAGCAGATATGTCCAAAACCCTGCGGTTCGGCATTGCCATCGTGGTAGGCAAAATCGTCCTGGTCTTCGGTGCCCCAGTTATGGGTAAGTTCTAACAGCCCCTTTTGGCTGAAGGTCCAGGCCGTACGCGCTTGGGTATCTTCCGGTACCTGGTCGCTGGCTTCCAGGTTCGCCAGAAAGTAGAGCGAAAACTGCATCTCTTCAAAATCCAGCCGACGCAGTACCTGCATGCCAAATACCTGGGAGTAAAAGGCCAATGAACGCTCGGGGTCTTTCGCCCGCAGCATCGTATGGTTTAAGCGAAACCCTTGGGTTTGCGCAGGGGCCGGACGAACGCCTTTATGCTGTTCACCTTGCAATGTCATCTTAGGCTCCTTATGGGATTATCTGCTAAACGAGTTGATTGAGCGGTTATCTTTGACAAAAACCATACCGTGCACAAGCTTATAGCTAACCGTTTTACACCGCATGATGCCGTTGTGATGACATACCATGAGGGCAGGACAGCCATTATTCCAGCCCCGTTTACCCTACCGGATTCCCCCTTACCCATCGCCTGCGCTTTACAGCACCGCCCAAGGCAAGGATAGTAGCCAGACGACAGGGGCGCTTGAGACGCTCAAGCTGAGATGCACCCTTAGAACCTGAACCGGATAATACCGGCGTAGGAAGTCGCGGTGTCATCACACCCGATCTACGCTGTGAGGTGGCCATGACATCACTCCCCCTGAGCGACGCGCTTTCCGCTGTACAACGCACCACACCGTTAGTGCACTGTATTACCAATTTTGTGGCGATGAACAGCACAGCTAACTGCTTGCTGGCTGTCGGCGCTTCCCCTGCCATGCTGCATTCTATCGAGGAAGTTGCTGAATTTACTCGCTTGGCCGGGGCACTTTCAATCAATATCGGTACGCCTTCACCGCACTGGGCAGAAGGTATGCAGCTTGCCGCTAGAACGGCCAACGAGAGCAATACGCCTTGGGTATTGGACCCGGTTGCGGTGGGCGCCACTTACTACCGTCAAACGCTTTCACAAACGCTATTGGCTTTTAAGCCCAGCGTGATCCGTGGCAATACCTCAGAAATCATGACGCTTTCCGGCTTGACCCACGCGGGCCGAGGAGTGGATGCCACAGCCTCTACGGATGAAGCACGTGAGGCCGCCATTAGCCTCGCCATGCAGCAGCGCTGTGTTGTCGCGATGACCGGTGTGCAGGATTTTATTACCGATGGAACCCAGCACTGGCACCTGAGCGGCGGGCACGCGCTTATGCCACGTGTCACTACGCTTGGCTGCGCGTTAAGTGCCACCGTTGCTGCCTTTGTAGCGGCCAGCCCCGAAGCTCCTTTGAACGCCACGTTAGCCGCACTTACAAGCTTTGCTATCGCGGGTAGCGGCGCTGGACAACAGGCGGAAGGCCCGGGCAGTTTTCAGGTAGCACTGCTGGACGCCTTGTATCAGCTAACGCCTACAGACGTCCGTCAGTTTACCGGGCTGGAGGAAGGCTAATGCGTTTTGATCTTTCGCTTTATCTGGTAACTGACGCTCAACTCTGTAAAGCCGCAGGGCTAGAGCGCACCGTTATTGAGGCCGTCAAAGGCGGCGTCAGTTTTGTTCAACTGCGCGATAAACACGCAAGCGATACCGACATGATTGAACAAGCCAAGCGCTTGAAAGCGGCCTTGGCGGGTAGCGGGGTACCACTGGTGATTAATGACCGCTTGAACGTTGCCTTGAAAAGCGGCGCCGATGGGCTGCATGTCGGCCAAAGCGATACAGCGGTTCAAGAGGCGCGCACGGCCATGGGGCCAGAGGCAATCATCGGGCTTTCGATTAATACCCTTGAGCAGCTTCACGCAGCCCCCGTGGCACTGCTCGACTACGTGGGCCTGGGCCCGGTGTTTGCCACCCAAAGCAAGCAGGACCATGCTAAACCGTTAGGGTTTGAAGGCCTGGCTCAGCTAGCCGCGGCCTGCACCTTGCCAAGCGTGGCCATCGGCGGGCTAAAGGCTGATCACGCCCAGCAGGTCGTTGCAGCCGGTGCCAATGGCTTGGCGGTTATCTCCGCCATTTGTGGCCAGCCTGACCCTTACCAGGCCGCACGGGCGTTTGCTCGACCATGAACCAGCTCGATCATATTGCCGCTTTTGTCAAAGTTGCCGAGCTTGGCAGCTACACGCGGGCCGCCGAGGCGCTGGATCTTTCCCGCACGCGGGTATCACGCATTGTCATGGCCCTTGAAGAAACGCTCGGGGTGCGGCTTATTCAGCGCACCACGCGGCGCCTGCATTTAACCGCCGAGGGCGAGCGCTACCTTGCGCATGCCCAAGCAATTTTACAGGCGCTTGATGAGGCTGCCGCCGACGTAGGCAGCGGTATTTCTGAAATAAGCGGCCGTTTGCGCATCAACGGCCCCATGAGTTTTGGCATGCGTCACCTCTCCCCGCTGGTAGCGCGTTTTATGGTGGCGTATCCTGGCCTGGATGTACGCCTGGATTTAAGTGACCGCCGCGTGGATCTTCTCGAAGAGGGCTACGATGTGGCCATTCGTATTGGCAGCCTGCCCGACTCAAGCCTGGTCGCCAGGCGTCTGACGCGCTGCCAAATGCTGTTTTGCGCATCTCCGGCGTACCTTGAAACCCATGGCGTGCCGGCAAACGCTGAGGCGCTTTCGCACCACCGCTGCCTGCGTTACCGCAGCGGTTTAGCCAATAACGACTGGCGTTTTGAGAATATGACGCTGACACCCCAAGGCCCGCTTGAAAGCAACAATGGCGATGTTTTAACCCATGCCGCCGAGGCAGGCATCGGTATCGCTCATCAACCCAGCTTTTTGGTAACGGAGAGCATTATCGCTGGGCGCCTGGTTCAGGTACTGCCACAGATCCCTCCTAAAATGCTGGATATTCATGCTATTTATCCTGCGCGGCGCTTTTTACCGGCCAAGGTAGAACGGTTTATTGAAGTGTTAGCGGATGCGTGGGGCAGCCCGCCTCACTGGGAACAGGAGATGGGATTGTCGCCTATTTCGCAACAGTGATGTCTAATACGCGTGGATTATCTCTGCCGCAAACGGACGTAAAGTATCTCCATTGCACTTGCACCACAGCCCAATGGAGATAGCCCATGAATGCATCTACTTCCACCATGAGACCAGCCTTCAGCCCCACGCCATCGCGCTGCTGCGACTATCACTTGGCGTGATGGCACTCGCCCATGGCCTGACCAAAGTGTTTGTGTTTACCCTGCCAGGCACGGTCGGCTACTTTGAGTCACTGGGCCTGCCAGGCTTTATAGCTTACTTAACGATTCTGGGCGAAGTTGGCGGCGGCCTGGCCTTGATTCTGGGTATTTATACGCGCTGGATTAGCCTTGCGATGATTCCTTTATTGCTGGGTGCTACGTCCGTGCATCTTGGCAACGGCTGGATGTTTTCCAATGTGGGTGGTGGTTGGGAATTCCCGGCGTTCTGGACCGTTGCCCTGCTCGTGCAGGCAGGCTTAGGCGGCGGCAGCTTTACACTGAGCCGTGGCGTTAGCTAATCGCTTTAGGCGCACCCTAGCGACTTTTATTTATCAAATTTTCTCCGCCATACCTTTGCTCGCGCCTTGGTAACTGCCAAGGCCTTCTGCCAGGAGACGTTGTTATGCTACCCAGTCTTTTTATATCCCACGGCTCTCCCATGCTGATCCTCACCCCTACGCCTGCCCATCACTTTTTACGTTCGCTGGGCAAGCAACTGACGCCCAAGGCGATCATTGTCGTTTCGGCGCACTGGGAAAGTCAGACGCTGAAAGTCAGTAACAGCCCCTCGCCAGAAACCCTTCATGACTTCGGCGGCTTTCCCCGCGAACTGTTCGAGCAGCAGTACCCGGCACCTGGCGAGCCTGCACTGGCCAACCGCTTGGCCAAATTACTGGGTGCCTCAGAAGTTGAACGAGGATTCGACCACGGCACCTGGGCACCTCTTTCGTTGATGTTTCCCAAGGCGGATATTCCTGTCGTTACGCTATCGCTGCCTGTGCGTTGGTCCAACGACAAGCTGATTGAGCTGGGCAAGCGCCTAGCACCACTGCGTGAAGAAGGCATTCTGGTAATCGGGTCGGGCAGCCTGACCCATAACCTTTACGAAACCATGCCGCTCGATAACCCAATGCCCAACTGGGTCGGCACTTTTGCAGAGTGGGTCGATACCCAGCTTGTGAACAATGACCGTGAGGCGTTGCTTGCCTGGCAAGCGGCCCCTGAAGCGAGCAGAAACCATCCAACGCCCGAGCATTTTCAGCCGTTACTGGTAGCCATGGGCGCAGGCGGTGATGTCACACCGCTCCATCGCAGTGTTGAGCATGGCGTGCTGGCAATGAACGCGTACGCCTTTGCCTAAGTGGTTGTGCGCGTACGCGTGCATGGGTGAAAAGCCGTTGTGGGTTGTGGCATCAACCATAAAAAACCCCACCAGCTTTATGCTGGTGGGGTTTTTTTACATTTAAAAGAAGGCTTAAAGGCTTGCGTTGACCACCATGCACTCCATGCCTTGCAGTTGTAGTTCACGGCAGGCTTCACGGGCGCGGCGCTCATCCAAAGCCACCAGGCGAGCACGGTATACCGGCGTTTGGCCTTCAAGCGTGTCCACCTCTACGCGCCCGGCTAAATTTTGCGTTAAGCGTTGGGCCGCTTGTTGTGCCAGCTGCTGAGCCTGCCCTTGCTGGCTAAATGCACCCACTTGGATACCCCAGGCGCCGGCCGGGGGGGCTTCCACCAAGCGTTCACTTTGAATAAAGACCTGTAAAGGATCAGCATTAGACGCGCGAGCTCCCTCGGCTGGGCCTTCAACGGTGATCGTGGCAAGTTGCTCATCTACACTAGTACTGGGGGCAGGTGACAACGCGGTCGTTTCAATACTGGCAAGCATTTGGCTTGGCGCGGGTGTTGGCACCTTGGGAGGCGCCATGGGAGGTGTAGAACCGCCAAACCCCATAAACTCCTGAGAAAAACTGGTATTGGCGATCCACGTACGATGATCGCGCAGCTCAGCGCGCATAAAGCCTCTATCCAATAAATTGGCCATATGAGTGTCACGCGATGCAGCGCTAAAGCCGCCCATTACAATGGCGACTAAACGGCGGCCGTCATGCGCCGCTGTCGTCGCTACGTTAAAGCCAGAGGCACGAATAAAGCCGGTTTTTAAACCATCGGCGCCGGGATAGTCACGTACCAGACGGTTATGGCTGGTATGACGTTTATCCCGATAGGTAAATTCCTGAAGCCCAAAATAGTGGTAATACTGTGGAAAATCCTGCATGACACGCACCGAGAGCGTGAGCATGTCCCGCGCGGAGGTGATTTGCTGGTCATCAGGAAGTCCCGAGGCATTGCGGAAGGTCGTGGCAGTCATACCTAACTCTCGCGCCTTTTCGGTCATAAGCCGCGCAAAGCGCTGCTCGCTACCGCCCAACGCTTCAGCCACCACAACGGCCACATCATTCGCCGAACGTACAGCCAGGGCGCGGATAGCGGTATCGACAGGAATAGTACTGCCCGCTGAAAGCCATAACTTGGTAGCGGGCATAGCCGCGGCCTGGGCAGAAACAGCGAGGGGTTCATTGAGCGTTAAAGTGCCGCTTTCCAGCGCCTCAAAGGTCATGTACAGCGTCATCATTTTGGTCAGCGAAGCAGGATAACGCGGTGCATCCACATTTTCTGCGTATAAAACTTCACCGTTATCAAGATCGACCACAATACCTGCGTAACGTGGATTCGCCTGCACGGTCGAGGTGGTGATGATCAATAGCAGTAACATCGTTACCGCAAGCCATGCCCTCGACGCCTTATTATCGTTTACTCCCCTCGTCACCATGTTTGCCCCTTGATGATTCATTTACGCTGGAAACGAGACGCACTCTTTTTCCTCGACCTGCACGCGTACACCCCCGCATTGAATAATGCGCCATGAATCATCTCCCAAGGGTAAACAACTGCAGCGCCGATGGCCCCGTCAATTCACTCTAGACTAGCACGCTCGTCGGACAATTTAACGCTTTATAGCGGCATTACTCGATACGTCAGGCATAAAAAAACCGACCCAGCTGGGTCGGTTTTCATTCTGCTTTAAAGATGCAGCAACTAAAGATTTACTCTTCAGCAGCGGCTTCTTCAGCAACCGGACGGTCTACTAGCTCAACGTACGCCATAGGCGCGTTGTCGCCGGTGCGGAAACCGCACTTGAGAATACGGATGTAACCACCCGGACGCTCGGCATAACGCGGACCCAGCTCATTGAACAGTTTGCCAACGGCTTCTTTGGAACGTGTGCGAGAGAACGCCAAACGACGGTTCGCAACGCTATCCTGCTTGGCTAAGGTGATCAGCGGCTCGATAACGCGACGCAGTTCCTTGGCCTTGGGCAGGGTTGTCTTGATGACTTCATGTTCGACCAGCGAGACAGACATGTTCTTGAACATGGCCTGACGATGCGAGCTGGTGCGATTCAGATGACGACCACTCTTACGATGACGCATGGTTGTAATTCCTTACCAAACTGGGACTCGAGTCGACACTCACGCGGAGGCCTTGTCGTCCTTCAGGCTAGCGGGCGGCCAATTTTCCAACCGCATGCCGAGGGACAAGCCGCGCGCCGCCAAAACGTCCTTGATTTCATTCAAGGATTTTTTACCGAGGTTCGGTGTCTTCAACAGCTCAACTTCAGTGCGCTGGATAAGATCACCGATATAGTAAATATTCTCGGCTTTTAGGCAGTTCGCGCTGCGAACGGTCAACTCAAGATCGTCTACGGGGCGCAATAGGATTGGATCAACGTGATCTTCTTCCTCTTCGACTTCCTGCTCTTTATCAGCTTCCAGGTCGACGAAGGCGGCCAGCTGCTCTTGCAGAATGGTCGCACTGCGACGGATAGCCTCTTCCGGATCCAAAGTACCGTCGGTTTCCAAATCGATAATCAGCTTATCGAGATCGGTGCGCTGCTCAACACGAGCGGCTTCAACCGAGTAGGAAACGCGGCGGACAGGGCTGAAGGTGGCATCCAGCTGCAGGCGGCCAATAGCACGGGTCTCTTCATCAGAGCCACGGGCGTCAGCCGGTTCGTAGCCACGACCCAGCGCTACCTTAAGCTGAATTTTCAGCTCGGCACCTTCATTGACGTGTGCAATGACGTGATCCGGGTTGACGATTTCGACGCTATGATCAAGCGCAATGTCGCCAGCAGTGACGACGGCTGGGCCCTGCTTGTTCAGCGAGAGCACCGCCTCATCGCGGCTGTGCATCTTGATCGCAACATCTTTCAAGTTCAGGAGGATTTCGATGACATCTTCCTGCACCCCTTCGAGCGCACTGTACTCGTGCTCTACACCCGCAATTTCAGCCTCTACCACGGCAGCGCCGGGCATAGACGAAAGCAGAATGCGACGCAGTGCATTCCCCAGGGTGTGACCAAAACCACGCTCGAACGGTTCGAGAACGATCTTGGCATGATGTGCGCTGATTTCTTCGACCTTGATGTCGCGAGGACGAAGAAACTCTGTCACTGAACGCTGCATATGAACACCTTTCAGGCTGCCAAACGGATACTGAGTTCTTAAGAACCGTACTCAAGAGCATCTGGGCGGTTAGCTTTGCTATCCCGCCCAGGCTTCAAGAAGCAGATTAATTAACGCCGCTTACTTGGAGTACAGCTCGACGATCAGGTTTTCGTTGATGTCGGCAGTCAGGTCACCGCGTTCAGGCAGAGCCTTGAAAGTGCCTTCCATCTTCTTGGCGTCGATTTCAATCCAGAGGATATCGCCACGGTTGGCCGCAATGGTCAACGCGTTTTGAATACGTGCCTGGTTCTTCGCCTTTTCGCGAATAGCAACAACGTCACCCGGCTTCACTTGGTAGGAAGCAACGTTAACGGTGCGGCCGTTCACGGAAATCGCCTTGTGGCTAACGAGCTGACGCGCTTCAGAGCGAGTCGAGCCGAAACCCATACGGTAGACGACGTTATCCAGTCGGGATTCAAGCAACTGCAACAATACTTCACCGGTCGCACCTTTCAGGCGAGCAGCTTCTTTGTAGTAGTTACGGAACTGTTTTTCGAGTACGCCATACATGCGACGTACTTTTTGCTTCTCACGAAGCTGCAAGCCGTAGTCTGAAAGACGCTGACGACGCTGGCCGTGTACACCCGGGATTTGCTCGGATTTACACTTTTTCTCGAAGGGAGTCACGCCACTCTTCAAAAAGAGATCGGTGCCTTCACGACGAGACAGTTTGCACTTCGGTCCAATATAACGAGCCATGAATCTGTCTCCTTAAACGCGGCGTTTCTTAGGCGGACGGCAGCCATTATGGGGAATGGGCGTCGCGTCTACGATGCTTTGCACGCGGAAGCCTGCGGCATTGAGTGCGCGCACGGCGGATTCACGACCGGGACCTGGGCCTTTAACCAGTACGTCTACGTTTTTCACACCATACTCGGCTGCAGCAGTCGCTGCACGCTCGCTTGCTACTTGAGCAGCGAACGGGGTGCTCTTGCGAGAACCACGAAAACCCGAACCACCGGCAGTTGCCCAAGAAAGAGCATTGCCCTGGCGGTCTGTGATCGTCACGATCGTGTTGTTAAAAGAGGCATGGATATGCGCAACGGCGTCCACTACCTGCTTTTTAACCTTTTTACGGTTACTACGCGGGTTAGCCATGTTGATGTCTATTCCTGTCTTTACGCCAGAACGTGCGTGTTATTTGCGGATCGGCTTACGCGGGCCCTTACGGGTGCGCGCGTTAGTCTTAGTCCGCTGACCACGCAGCGGAAGACTACGACGATGACGCAGACCACGGTAGCAACCTAAGTCCATGAGACGCTTAATGTTCAGCGTAACATCACGACGAAGGTCGCCTTCTACGGTGTACTTACCAACTTCAGAACGCAGGGTATCCAGCTCTTCGCCAGATAGCTCCTGGATCTTGGTAGTCAGCGCGATACTGGCAGCAGCACAGATATGCTGCGCGCGAGTACGGCCAATCCCGAAGATATAGGTCAGCGCGATCGCCGCATGCTTGTTGTCCGGGATATTGACGCCTGCAATACGGGCCATCAGCTTACTCCGAAATTTGAGCGGCTTGCTCGTTTATTCATCTACAAAAGGCGCAACAGCATACCCCTTTAAATGCCCTAAGGCAAGGGGTATGCCGAACACCCACTTAAAACAGCGTAGGAATTAACCCTGACGCTGCTTGTGCCGTGGTTCGATGCAGATGACGCGAACAGCGCCATTGCGACGAATGATCTTACAGTTACGGCACATTTTCTTTACGGAAGCTCGAACTTTCATCGTTCTTTCTCCAAAAACGGCTCGCGGCGCGCCAATCGTAAGGCGGCGCCTCAGCGCATGATGCCGCCGCTACCGTAGCCTTTCAGGTTGGACTTCTTCATCACCGAGTCATACTGATGCGACATGAGGTGTGACTGCACCTGAGCCATGAAGTCCATGATGACCACTACCACGATCAGGAGCGAGGTGCCGCCAAAAAAGAATGGCACATTCCAAGCAACGATCAGGAACTGGGGCATCAAGGAAACCGCAGTGATATACAGGGCACCGAACAAAGTCAGACGAGTCATGACTTTATCGATATAGCGAGCGGTCTGCTCGCCGGGGCGAATGCCCGGCAGGAACGCACCTGACTTTTTCAGATTGTCAGCTACATCCTTCGGATTGAAGACCAGCGCTGTGTAAAAGAAGCAGAAGAATACCACTGCCGCCGCGAAAAGCAAGATGTAAAGCGGTTGCCCAGGGGCTAATGCTTGTGATGCACGCTGCAACCACTCCATACCTTCACCTGCACCTACCCACTGACCAATAGAAGCCGGGAAGAGTAGAATACTGGACGCGAAGATCGCAGGAATAACACCCGCCATGTTCACTTTCAAAGGCAGGTAGCTGCTTTGGCCTGCATACATCTTGTTGCCAACCTGGCGACGTGGGTAGTTCACTTTCAAGCGGCGTTGGCCGCGCTCAATGAACACTACGAATGCCACGGTGGCAATACCTAGCACTGACAGCGCTAACAGCGGAAGGACATTCCAGGCCCCTTCGTTACGAGCAAGTTCAAACGCTTGCCCCACGGCACTGGGCAGCCCAGCGACGATACCAGCGAAGATCAGCAACGAAATACCGTTGCCAATGCCCTTCTCGGTAATCTGCTCACCTAGCCACATCATAAACACCGCGCCTGACACAAACGTAATCACGGCGGTGAAATAGAAGCTGAAGTCAGCGCTGTAAGCGATGCCTTGGCTAGCCAGACCGACCGACATGCCGGTAGCCTGGACAAGAGCCAGTATCACCGTGCCGTAGCGGGTGTACTGGCTAATCTTGCGGCGGCCGGACTCACCTTCCTTCTTGAGTTGTTCAAGATGGGGTGAGACCGCAGTCATCAGCTGCATGATAATCGACGCAGAAATATAAGGCATTATGCCCAAAGCGAGGACGCTCATGCGCTCCAGGGCGCCACCCGAGAACATGTTAAACATGCCCAGGATGGTGCCCTGTTGCTCCCTAAACAAGGCAGCAAGCTGGTCAGGATTGATACCGGGAACGGGAATGTGGGCACCGATACGGTACACCACGATGGCGAGGAGCACGAAGCGCAAACGCGCCCACAGTTCACTCAGACCGCTGCCCATCGCCGGCATATTTCCTGACTTGGCCATTTAGTCCTCTACCTTGCCGCCAGCAGCTTCGATCGCTTCACGGGCACCTTTGGTGACCTTGATACCACGAACGGTAACTGCCTTGTTCAGTTCGCCTGAAAGGATGATTTTCGCGTGTAGCGTTGCATCCTTCAGCACGTTGGCTTGCTTCAGCGTTTCCATAGTGACTTCGTCACCAGCAACCTTGGCAAGTTCAGCCAGGCGTACTTCTTCAGAGACCAATGATTTAGCAGACGTAAAACCGAATTTCGGCAAACGACGCTGCATTGGCATCTGACCGCCTTCGAAACCAGGCTTGACGCTGCCGCCACTGCGTGATTTCTGACCTTTGTGGCCACGGCCACCGGTCTTACCAAGACCGGAACCGATACCACGACCAACACGCTTTGCAGCGGGTTTGGAGCCCGGGGCCGGGCTTAAGGTATTAAGCTTCATGGATTACTCTCCCTCAACACGCACAAGGTAATTAACCTTGTGGATCATGCCGCGAACGGCAGGGGTGTCTTCCAGTTCAACCGAGTGACCGATGCGACGCAGGCCCAAGCCTTTCATAGTAGCCTTGTGCTTGGGCAAAACGCCGATGGTGCTGCGGATCTGGGTAACCTTGATCGTTGCTGCCATGGTGCCTTACCCCGTGATCGCGTCGACAGACAGACCGCGCTTGGCGGCAATGTCTTCCGGTGCTTGCATAGCAGAGAGACCTTTAACAGTCGCTCGTACCACGTTAACCGGGTTGGTGGAACCGTAGCACTTGGCCAGTACATCGTGGACGCCAGCAAGCTCTAATACAGAGCGCATAGCACCACCGGCGATGATACCGGTACCTTCGGAGGCTGGCTGCATGAAGACCTTGGAAGCACCGTGACGGGCTTTTACAGGGTACTGCAGCGTGCTGCCTGCAAGGTTAACCTTGACCATGTTGCGACGAGCCTGGTCCATTGCTTTCTGAATTGCGACCGGCACTTCACGCGCCTTGCCACGACCGAAACCAACACGACCTTTACCATCACCCACGACGGTCAGCGCGGTGAAGCCGAAAATACGACCACCCTTGACCACCTTGGCGACGCGGTTAACCTGCACTAACTTCTCTTGCAGATCACCGTTTTGCTGTTCGTTCTTCGCCATCGTAAAACCCTTTAGAATTCCAGGCCGCCTTCACGAGCGGCGTCGGCCAGAGCCTTCACGCGACCGTGATACTTAAAGCCAGCACGGTCGAAGGCCACCTGGGTGATGCCTGCTTCTTTAGCGCGTTCAGCAATCAGAGCACCGACCTTGGAGGCCGCATCTGAGTTACCGGTCGCACCCTCGCGCAGTGCTTTGTCCAGCGTTGAAGCGCTGGCCAACACTTTGCCACCATCCGGCGAGATAATCTGCGCGTAGATGTGACGCGGGGTACGGTTGACGCACAGGCGATACACGCCCAGCTCGCGGATCTTGGCGCGAGCACGGCGGGCACGACGGAGACGAGATTCTTTCTTCGCGTTCATAACCCTGCCTTACTTCTTCTTGGCTTCTTTGCGACGCACCTGCTCGTCGGCGTACCGAACACCCTTGCCTTTATACGGCTCAGGCGGACGGAAAGCGCGGATTTCCGCGGCGCACTGACCGAGCATCTGCTTATCCGCGCTTTTCAGCACGATCACGGTGTTTTTCGGCGTTTCCGCTGAGACACCTTTCGGCAGTTCGTAGTCGACCGGGTGCGAGAAGCCCAGTGAAAGATTGAGCGTCTGGCCCTTAGCTTGGGCACGATAACCGACGCCAACAATTTCGAGAGTTTTTGTGAAACCCTCGGATACGCCCGTTACCAGGTTCTGAACCAAGGCGCGGGTAGTACCGGCCATTGCCCAGCTCTTGGCAGATTCGCTCGGGGCGAAGGTCAGCTGGCCATCTTCTTGACCAATCACCACGTCCTGGTGAATGGGCAGTGACAGCGTGCCTTGGCCGCCTTTGGCGGTCAGCTGGCTAGCATCGATTTTGATCTCGACACCAGCAGGCACTTTAACCGGATATTTCGCTATGCGGGACATTCCAGCCTCCTAGAATACGGTGCAGATGACTTCGCCACCTACACCCGCCTGGCGTGCGGCACGATCGGTCATGACACCATTAGAGGTGGTGACAATCGCGATGCCCAGACCATCGGCAACCTTGGGCAGGTTGTCCTTGCCCTTGTACTGACGCAAAGACGGCTTGGAAACCCGCTGAATGTGCTCAATGACCGGCTTACCCTCAAAGTACTTGAGAGTTACGGTTAGTGCAGGCTTAACGCCTTCAGCAACCGTAAAGTCGGTAATGTAGCCTTCTTCCTTTAGCACGCGGGCCACTTCCACTTTCAACTTGGAAGACGGCATGACTGCCGTCTCCTTGGTGGCCATCTGCGCATTGCGGATACGGGTGAACATATCCGCCAGAGTGTCTTGCATGCTCATTTAATGTGCGCTCCTGATGATTCTACGTGGCGTTACCAACTGGACTTTTTCAGACCAGGGACGTCGCCACGCATGGCGGCTTCACGCAGCTTGTTGCGGCCAAGGCCGAACTTGTTGTAAAAACCGTGCGGACGGCCCGTGATGCGGCAGCGGTTACGCTGGCGTACCGGGCTTGAGTCGCGCGGCAGTTGCTGCAGCTTCAGCGTCGCCTCGAAGCGCTCTTCCTCAGACGTATTCACGTTTGAGATGATTGCCTTGAGCTCAGTACGCTTGGCCGCATACTTCTCGACCAGCTGCGTACGCTTGAGCTCACGCTCTATCATACTTTTCTTAGCCATGATCCAACCCTTATTTCTTAAACGGGAAGTTCAGTGACGCTAGCAGCGCACGACCTTCCTCGTCGGTGTTGGCAGTAGTAGTGATAGTGACATCCAGCCCCCGAATGCGATCGATTTTATCATACTCGATCTCCGGGAAGATGATCTGCTCACGCACACCCATGGAGTAGTTGCCGCGACCGTCAAAAGACTTCGGGTTAAGACCACGGAAGTCACGCACGCGAGGAATCGCAATGTTAACCAGACGGTTCAAGAAGTCCCACATACGCTCACCGCGCAGTGTTACCTTGACACCAATCGGCCAACCTTCGCGCACCTTGAAGCCCGCGATGGACTTACGTGCTTTGGTCACCAGCGGCTTTTGACCGGACAATTTCTCCAGGTCACCGACGGCATTGTCGATCAGTTTTTTATCACTAACCGCTTCACCGATACCCATGTTCAGAGTCACTTTCGTGATCCGGGGTACCTGCATAACGTTGTTGTAGCTGAACTGCTCTTTGAGTTGAGCTACGACCTCGTTTTGATAACGTTCTTTCAAGTTCGCCATTTTGCTACCCGACTCGCGTTAGGCGTCGATCTGCGTCTGCGTCGACTTGTAGATACGTACCTTGGTACCGTCTTCCTTAACTTGGAAGCCGACGCGATCCGCCTTACCGGTCTCCGAATTGAAGATGGCTACGTTGGACGCGTGAATCGGAGCCTCACGCTCGACGATACCGCCCTGATTTCCCGCCATGGGATTCGGCTTGGTGTGACGTTTAATCATGTTCACACCAGATACCACGAAGCGGCTTTCTAATACCCGCTTAACGGTACCACGTTTGCCTTTATCCTTCCCGGCGATGACGATGACTTCATCGTCACGTTTGATCTTTTGCATATCCGCCTCGCTCCTTACAGCACTTCAGGCGCTAGGGAAATGATCTTCATGAACTTCTCATTACGAAGCTCACGAGTAACCGGCCCGAAGATGCGCGTGCCGATCGGCTGTTCGTTGGTGTTATTCAACAAAACCGCCGCATTTCCATCGAAACGGATCAGCGAACCGTCACTACGACGGACGCCACTACGGGTGCGAACGACTACCGCTTTTAAGACTTGGCCTTTTTTGACCTTGCCACGCGGAATAGCTTCTTTCACCGTTACCTTAATGACGTCACCAACGTGAGCGTAGCGACGGTGTGAACCGCCTAGCACCTTGATGCACTGCACCCGGCGCGCTCCGCTGTTGTCGGCGACATCCAGCATTGTCTGAGTCTGAATCATCGGTTTTCTCCAAACCTAATCTGACTGCACTGATCGGCAGGCTTTAGGTATTAACCCTTAGCCTGCTCAACCACCTCGACCAGCGTCCAGGCTTTCTTTTTGGAAAGCGGACGGCACTCCTGAATGGAAACCGTATCGCCTGCCTTAGCCTGGTTCGCCTCATCATGGGCGTGCAGCTTGGTGGAGCGCTTAACGTATTTTCCGTAGATCGGGTGACGTTCACGACGCTCGATCATAACGACGATGGATTTATCCATCTTGTCGCTCACCACCTTGCCGGTGAGCGTACGAGTTTTTTTCTCTTCGGCCATCTCAATCACCTGCCTTCTCGTTGAGCACAGTCTTAACGCGGGCGATATCCCGACGGACCTGCTTGAGCAGATGAGTCTGGCTCAGTTGGCCAGTGGCCTTCTGCATGCGCAGGTTAAACTGCTCGCGGAGTAGCTCGAGGAGCTGCTCTTTGAGCTCTCCTGCTGACTTTTCACGAATTTCCTGGGCTTTCATCACATCACCGTCCGTTTCGCAAAGGTGGTGGATAAGGGCATCTTCTGGGCGGCCAGTTCAAATGCTTCACGGGCCAGCTCTTCGGATACGCCTTCAATTTCGTACAGGACCCGACCCGGTTGGATCTGGGCTACCCAGTACTCAACAGAACCTTTACCTTTACCCATACGAACTTCGAGCGGCTTCTTGGAAATCGGCTTATCAGGGAAAACGCGGATCCAGATTTTACCGCCACGCTTAACGTGACGTGTGATCGCACGACGGCCGGCTTCGATCTGACGCGCAGTGATGCGGCCGCGACCAGTAGCTTTCAGACCGTACTCCCCGAAGCTGATCTTGCTTCCGCGATGCGCCAGGCCACGGTTGCGGCCTTTCATCATCTTGCGGAATTTCATACGCTTGGGCTGTAACATCGACTCGCTCTCCCCTTACCTGGAACCTTTCTTCTTGGGCGCGTTGCCGGCAGGCTGCTGTTGCTTAGCCTTGGCACGTACTTCCTCGATACCGCCGAGGATTTCGCCCTTGAAGATCCACACTTTAACGCCGATGACGCCATAGGTGGTGTGAGCTTCGTAAGTGGCGTAGTCGATGTCCGCACGCAGAGTGTGCAGCGGAACGCGACCTTCGCGGTACCATTCGGTACGTGCGATTTCGGCACCACCAAGACGACCTGACAGCTGAATCTTGATGCCGCCAGCGCCAAGACGCATTGCGTTCTGTACCGCGCGCTTCATGGCACGACGGAACATGACGCGACGCTCAAGCTGACCCGCTACGTTAGCAGCGACTAGCTTGGCATCCAGCTCTGGCTTGCGAACTTCTTCGATGTTCACATGAACCGGAACGCCCATCATTTCGGTAAGATCGCGACGCAGACGGTCGACATCTTCACCTTTTTTACCGATCACAATACCCGGACGGGCAGTGTGAATGGTGATGCGGGCGTTGTTAGCCGGACGCTCGATGTGAATGCGGCTTACGGAAGCGCTTTTAAGACGCTCTTCCAGGAAGCTGCGCACTTCGAGATCGTTATTGAGCTTATCGGCATAGGCGCCGCGCTCGGCATACCAGACAGAAGCATGGTCTTTGACGATGCCCAGTCGAATGCCTGTTGGATTGACTTTCTGACCCATCTGGTCGACTCCTACTTCTCGGCTACCTTGACGGTGATGTGGCAGGTGCGCTTCAAGATACGATCCGCACGCCCTTTGGCGCGCGGCTTGATACGCTTGAGCGTCATGCCCTCATCGACGCAGATGGTCGAGACACGCAGCTCATCGATATCCATGCCGTTATTTTCTTCCGCATTCGCGATGGCGGACTGAAGCACTTTCTTGACCAGCTTGGCAGCCTTCTTCGGTGAGAAGGTCAGCAGGTCAATAGCTTCGGCGACCGGTTTACCGCGCACCTGGTCAGCCACCAAACGGGCCTTCTGTGCGGATAAAGCAGCGCCACTCAGCTTAGCTGTGACTTCCATCTCTAAATCCTCTCTGGCTTACCGTTTGGCTTTCTTGTCCGCAGCATGCCCGCGATATGTGCGAGTAGCAGCGAATTCGCCAAGTTTATGACCCACCATTTCCTCGGAGACGTGCACCGGGACATGCTGGCGTCCGTTATGGACCGCAATAGTCAGACCTACCATGTTGGGCAGGATCATCGAACGACGCGACCAGGTCTTGATCGGTTTACGGTCGTTCTTCTCCACTGCAGCCTCTACCTTCTTCAAAAGATGAAGGTCAATGAAGGGACCTTTCTTTAGTGAACGTGGCACAGCCGTTACCTCTTAAGTTCTTGGCAATTTCGATTAACGCGTCTTGTTACGACGACGGATAATCAGCTTGTCGGTGCGCTTGTTCTTACGCGTCTTGTGACCCTTAGTCGGTATACCCCACGGGGATACCGGGTGACGACCACCACTGGTGCGGCCTTCACCACCACCATGCGGGTGATCTACCGGGTTCATCGCGACACCGCGAACAGTCGGACGCACGCCTCTCCAGCGCTTCGCACCGGCCTTGCCAAGTTGACGCAGGCTGTGCTCGGAGTTGCTCACTTCGCCCAGTGTTGCGCGGCACTCAGCCAGGATCTTACGCATTTCGCCAGAGCGAAGACGCAAGGTGGCGTAGTTACCTTCACGAGCAACCAGCTGAGCGCTAGTACCGGCACTGCGAGCAATCTGCGCGCCTTTACCCGGCTTAAGTTCGATACCGTGAACGGTAGAACCAAGCGGAATGTTGCGCAGCGGCAAGGCATTGCCTTTTTTGATGGGCGCGTTTACACCAGATTCCAGCACGTCACCCGCGCTGACACCTTTCGGTGCAATGATGTAACGACGCTCGCCATCTGCATATTTCAATAGTGCAATATGCGCGCTACGGTTCGGATCGTGCTCAAGACGCTCAACAGTGGCTGGAATGCCATCTTTGGTGCGCTTGAAGTCGATCAAACGATAGTGCTGACGGTGACCACCGCCCACGTGGCGGGTGGTGATGCGACCGTTATTATTACGGCCACCGGACTTGGACTGTTTTTCCAAAAGCGGTGCATAAGCACGGCCTTTGTACAGTTCCTCGCCAACGATCTTGACGACGTGGCGACGACCGGCGGATGTGGGTTTGGTCTTGACGATTGCCATTATCCGTACTCCTGCCCTTATTCGGCGCCAGAGAAGTCTTCGAGCGTTTCACCCGCAGCCAGGGTCACATACGCTTTGCGGTAACCCTTACGCAGACCAACGCCGTGTGCAGTACGCTTGGTTTTACCCTTAACGTTCAACACTTGAACGCTGCCGACCTGTTTGCCGAACAGTATTTCAACGGCTTTCTTGATCTCGGGCTTGGTAGCATCAGATGCCACCTTGAAAACGTACTGGTTGCGCTCTGCAGCCATCGCGGCCTTTTCGGTCACGTGCGGTCCAAGCAGAACCTTGAATACGCGTTCCTGGTTCATGCCAGCTTCTCCTCGAATTTACGCAGGGCGGAGACGGTGACCAGGACCTTATCAAAGGCAACCAGGCTCACCGGGTCAGCTGCCGCGACATCCACCACGTCAACGTGGGGAAGGTTGCGTGCGGCTAGATAGAGCGTTTCGTCCATTTCTTCAGTGACGATCAACACTTTCTCAAGGTTGAGCTCTTTCAGCTTGGCAGCTACCTGCTTGGTCTTGGGCGCATCCACGCTGAACTCTTCAATCGCGATCAGACGATCTTGACGTACTAGCTCAGAAAGGATGGAGCGCATCGCCGCGCGGTACATTTTGCGGTTAACCTTCTGGGTATAGTCTTGCGGACGTGCCGCGAAGGTTACGCCGCCACTGCGCCACAGCGGAGAACGGATGGTACCAGCACGTGCACGACCGGTACCTTTCTGACGCCACGGTTTTTTACCACCACCGCGAACATCGGAACGGCTCTTTTGAGCGCTAGTACCTTGACGACCACCAGCCAAATAGGCGGTAACAACCTGGTGAACTAGCGCTTCGTTGAATTCTTTGCCAAAAGTGGCGTCGGCTACTTCAACGGTACCCGTGCCTGCAGCAAGATTCAGATTCATTGGTAATTATCCCCTTCAGCCAGCTTTCACGGCGCTGCGAACGATAACGTCGCTGCCGGGTGCTCCCGGTACGGCGCCCTTGATCAGCAGCAGGTTACGCTCGGCGTCAACACGGACGATCTCAAGGCTCTGTACGGTACAACGGGCATTACCCATTTGACCGGCCATTTTCTTGCCTTTAAATACGCGACCAGGTGTTTGACACATGCCGATAGAACCCGGTGCGCGGTGCGACAGGGAGTTACCGTGGCTGTTGTCTTGGGTACGGAAGTTCCAGCGCTTAACAGCACCCTGGAAGCCTTTACCCTTAGAGGTGCCGGTCACGTCGATCATTTGACCAGCTTCGAAGAGGGATACGGTGAGTTCGCCACCCACTTCAGGAGCTTCCTCGCCTTCTGCAAGGCGGAATTCCATCAGTGAACGACCAGCCTCAACACCCGCCTTGGCAAACTGACCAGCCTGCGCTTTGGTGAGGTGTTTGGCTTTACGAGAACCTGTAGTGATCTGAATCGCTGCGTAGCCGTCAGACTCAATGGTCTTAACGCGCGTCACACGATTAGGATCAACTTCAATAACGGTCACGGGCACGGATGCGCCATCTTCGGTAAAGACACGGGTCATCCCGGCCTTTTTACCGACTAAACCGATAGTCATACTCAGTCTCCTATAGTGTACGGGGCTATCACCCGCTATGGCTGCCCTTTCCAGAGCATTCCACTAGCACATTGTGTGGCGCCTCACGGCGCGGCGGCTGCTGTTCATGCGATAAAAGTGATGAACGCTGGGCCGCAAGTGTCTAGTGTAATTAGTTGAGCTTGATTTGCACGTCTACGCCAGCGGCGAGATCAAGCTTCATCAACGCATCAACCGTCTTTTCAGTTGGCTCAACGATGTCGAGCACACGCTTGTGCGTACGAATCTCATACTGATCACGCGCATCCTTATTGACGTGCGGTGAAACCAGGATGGTATAACGCTCGCGGTTGGTCGGCAGCGGGATCGGCCCACGAACCTGAGCACCAGTACGCTTAGCGGTTTCAACAATCTCCGCTGTGGACTGATCGATCAGGCGATGGTCGAACGCTTTCAACCGAATGCGAATCTTTTGGTTCTGCATTTGCCCTAAACTCCAATGGATGTCGACGGCGCGAGCCGTCTACCCACGCATTCAAAGGATGCGCATTATAGGCACGCCAAAAGCCCATGTCAAACATTTGCTATTGGTGCGCAGAAAAGGGGGCTCGTGAGAGCCCCCTTCATCGTTCAAGTAAATAGCTTACTTAACGATTTTTGCCACAACGCCAGCACCAACGGTACGACCACCTTCGCGAATTGCGAAGCGCAGACCGTCGTCCATAGCGATCGGAGCGATCAGAGTAACAACCATTTGCACGTTGTCGCCCGGCATTACCATCTCAACACCTTCCGGCAGTTCACAAGTACCCGTTACGTCAGTGGTACGGAAGTAGAACTGAGGACGGTAGCCCTTGAAGAAAGGAGTGTGACGACCACCCTCTTCTTTGGACAGTACGTAAACTTCTGCTTCGAAGGTAGTGTGCGGGTGAATGGTGCCCGGCTTGGCCAGAACCTGACCACGCTCGACGTCATCACGCTTAGTACCACGCAGCAGGGCGCCAACGTTCTCACCTGCACGACCTTCGTCGAGCAGCTTACGGAACATTTCAACACCGGTAACGATGGTTTTAGTGGTGTCGCGAATACCTACGATTTCCACTTCTTCACCGGACTTAACGATACCGCGCTCTACACGACCAGTAACAACAGTACCACGGCCAGAGATAGAGAAGACGTCTTCGATCGGCATCAGGAACGGCTGATCAATAGCACGCTCCGGCTCAGGAATGTAAGCATCCAGAGCTTTGATCAGATTAGCAACGGCGGTAGTACCCATACCGTTCTCATCTTCACCGTTAAGAGCCATCAGCGCTGAACCAGTGATGATCGGCGTGTCATCGCCCGGGAAGTCGTACTCGTCGAGGAGCTCACGAACTTCCATCTCAACCAGCTCAAGCAGCTCTTCGTCATCGACCATGTCCGCTTTATTCAGGAACACAACGATGTACGGAACACCAACCTGGCGAGACAGCAGGATGTGCTCACGCGTCTGCGGCATCGGGCCGTCAGCAGCAGAACATACCAGGATCGCGCCGTCCATCTGCGCAGCACCGGTGATCATGTTCTTGACGTAGTCAGCGTGTCCTGGGCAGTCAACGTGCGCGTAGTGACGCTCTTCAGACTGATATTCCACGTGGGAAGTCGCGATAGTGATACCACGCTCGCGCTCTTCAGGAGCGTTATCGATAGTATCAAATTCACGCCAATCGCCGCCGAAAACCTCAGCAGACACGCGGGTCAGGGCCGCAGTCAGAGTCGTTTTACCGTGGTCGACGTGACCGATGGTGCCGACGTTGACGTGCGGTTTGGAACGTTCGAATTTTTCCTTAGCCACTGCTATAACCTCTTTACGTTAGCTAACGGTTAACCGTTTTGATTGATGACGGCTTCAACGACGCTGGAGGGCGCCTCGTCGTACTTCGAGAACTCCATAGAGTAGCTCGCACGGCCCTGGGTTTGTGAGCGCAAGTCGGTTGCGTAACCGAACATCTCACCCAGCGGCACCGTTGCACGAATGACTTTACCAGAAGAAGAGTCATCCATACCCTGCACCAGACCGCGACGACGGCTCAGGTCGCCCATGACGTCACCCATAAATTCTTCGGGAGTCACGATTTCGACCTTCATCACCGGCTCCAGCAGCACGGCCTTGGCCTTCCTGGCACCTTCCTTCACTGCCATAGAAGAAGCAATCTTGAACGCAGTCTCGTTAGAGTCTACGTCGTGGAAGGAGCCGTCGAACAGCGTCACTTTAACGTCGATCATCGGGTAACCCGCGATGACACCGTTTTTAAGCTGCTCGTAAGCGCCTTTCTCAACCGCGGGGACGTATTCCTTGGGAACCGTACCACCTACGATCTCAGAGTTGAACTTGAAGAAAATCTCATCTTCGCCTTCACCCTTGTCTTCAGCAGTCAGCGGCTCAATACGCAGCCAAACGTGACCGTACTGACCACGACCACCGGACTGACGTACAAACTTACCTTCCTGCTCAATGCTGCCACGAATAGTTTCGCGGTACGCTACCTGCGGCTTACCGATGTTAGCTTCAACCTTGAACTCGCGACGCATACGGTCAACGAGGATATCCAGGTGCAGCTCGCCCATACCAGAGATGATGGTTTGGCCGGTTTCTTCGTCGGTTTTAACCTGGAAAGAAGGATCTTCCTGAGCCAGCTTGCCCAGTGCAATACCCATTTTCTCTTGGTCAGCCTTGGACTTCGGCTCAACGGCTACTGAGATAACCGGATCCGGGAACTCCATGCGCTCGAGAACAATCTTGTTATCGATATCGCACAGGGTGTCACCCGTGGTGACATCTTTCAGACCGATACACGCAGCGATATCGCCAGCGAGTACTTCCTTGATCTCTTCACGTGAATTGGCGTGCATCTGAACGATACGACCAACGCGCTCTTTCTTCTGCTTAACAGAGTTGTATACGCCGTCACCAGATTTCAGAATACCCGAGTAGACGCGGATAAAGGTCAGCGTACCAACGAAGGGGTCGGTCGCGATCTTGAATGCCAACGCCGCAAACGGCGCGTTGTCATCGGCTTCACGCGTAGCGATGGTGCCGTCTTTATCGTCCAGCTCACCTTCGATCGCCTTAACTTCAGTTGGCGAAGGCATGTACTCGATAACACCGTCCAGCACCGCCTGAACACCCTTGTTCTTAAAGGCAGAACCACAGGTAACCAGAACAATATCGTTGGCCAGCGTACGCGCGCGAAGACCAGCCTTGATCTCTTCGATCGTCAGCTCAACGCCTTCCAGGTACTTCTCCATTAGCTCGTCAGAGCCTTCGGCAGCCGCTTCAACCATCTGCTCGCGATATTTTTCGGCAGTCTCTTGCAGCTCAGCCGGAATATCCACGAGTTCGAAATTCATGCCCAGGCTAGCCTCATCCCACAGGATAGCCTTCATCTGAATCAGATCGATAACGCCCTTAAAGTCTTCTTCCGTACCCCAGTTAATCTGGATCGGCACAGCATTCGCACCCAAGCGCTCTTTCAACTGGTCAACAACCATGAAGAAATCAGCGCCGGTACGGTCCATCTTGTTAACAAAGACCATACGTGGTACTTCGTACTTATCGGCCTGACGCCATACCGTTTCGGTCTGCGGCTGAACGCCGGAAGAACCACACAGTACGACAACCGCACCATCAAGAACGCGTAATGAACGCTCAACTTCGATGGTGAAGTCAACGTGCCCAGGCGTATCGATGATGTTGATACGGTGCTCATCAAACTGCTTGGCCATGCCTTGCCAGAAGGTGGTGACAGCTGCAGAGGTGATCGTAATACCACGCTCCTGCTCCTGCTCCATCCAGTCAGTCGTTGAGGCACCCTCATGCGTTTCACCCAACTTGTGATTCAAGCCGGTATAGAACAGTACCCGCTCGGTCGTTGTGGTTTTACCCGCATCAACGTGCGCTACGATACCAATATTGCGATAACGATTAAGTGGTGTCTTTCGTGCCACGGTGAAACTCCCGTTAGTTGGCGATGCTCGTTAATTTAGCAGTGGCAAAAGTGAGCCTTACGCTACCGCCGCTATCACAGGATGATAACGGCGGGGTGTTGCAACAAAGCGACTCGACTTACCACTTTCAACGACGCCCTGCTGAAACAACGTGCATATATAAACGCGAACTCTACAAACACTGCGCTTACAAACGCCGTACTTAAAAACGCCATTCTTAGAAACGACGCTCTTAGAAACGATAGTGCGAGAAAGCCTTGTTGGCTTCGGCCATACGATGCACGTCTTCGCGCTTCTTAACGGCTGAGCCCTTACCTTCTGCCGCATCCAGCATTTCGCCTGCCAGACGCTGAACCATCGTTTTCTCACCGCGACGACGCGCCGCGTCTACCAGCCAGCGCATAGCGAGCGCTTGGCGGCGAGACGGACGAACTTCAACCGGCACCTGATAGGTCGCACCACCAACGCGGCGCGACTTCACCTCGACCATCGGCTGGATGGTTTCCAGCGCTTTGTCGAAGATTTCCAGCGGCTCTTCACTACTACGCTCGGCAACCTTGTCCAACGCACCATAAACGATACGCTCAGCTATGGACTTCTTGCCGCTGACCATCAGGTGGTTCATGAACTTCGCCAGACGCTCACTTCCGAACTTGGGATCCGGCAGGATTTCGCGCTTAGCTACAACTCTTCTTCTAGGCATGATAAGCCCTCAATTAAGGATCCTTCAGGTAAACCCGGGACTCTCACTAGGTATTTTATACCCTGCTTTGCCCGACCTTACTCTTATCAGACCGTCATATTCTATTGAACATTACGTTGCTTACGCTGCAAAACGCAGCGCGACGGTAAGCGTTCTTAAGACTTCGGACGCTTAGTACCGTACTTAGAACGACCCTGCTTACGGTTCTGTACGCCAGACGTATCAAGGGCGCCACGAACGGTGTGATAACGCACACCTGGCAAATCCTTTACACGGCCGCCGCGAATCAGAACAACAGAGTGCTCTTGCAGGTTGTGACCTTCACCACCAATGTAAGAAGAAACCTCGAAACCGTTGGTCAGGCGCACACGGCAAACCTTACGCAGGGCCGAGTTCGGCTTCTTAGGAGTAGTGGTGTATACGCGCGTACATACGCCGCGCTTTTGCGGACAAGCCTGAAGCGCGGGCACGTCACTTTTAGTAACGGGGCGCTTGCGCGGCTTACGCACTAGCTGATTAATCGTTGCCATGGTGTTTAGCTGACTCCAATGGTTGCCTAGCCTTCAACAAATACGGGCAGCGGATGCGGGCGCACCCACCCCACTGTTAAAGGCTGCGCATTCTAAAGGCTGACCCTAGTCGACGTCAAGTCTTGCCGGCGGTTTAACCGGCAAGATAGCGCTTCCAGGGTCAGATGCTCATTTTTCACTACTCGTTTTTTAGAGCTCGTCGTCAGAATCAAGTGCTGTCAACTGTGCTCCAAGCTCCTGCTCTACCTCAGTCGCTGAGGGATTGAACAGGCGCTCAACGTCTTCGCGTTTGCGGCGACGTTCAGCGTGGTGAGTCAGACCGGTACCTGCCGGAATCAGACGCCCAACTACCACGTTTTCTTTCAGACCGCGCAGATAATCGCGCTTGCCGGTAACGGCCGCTTCGGTCAGTACGCGGGTTGTCTCCTGGAAGGAGGCCGCGGAAATGAACGACTCGGTCGCAAGGCTGGCCTTGGTGATACCCAGCAACAAGCGCTGATACTTCGCCGGGAATTTACCTTCTTTTTCGAGACGAGCATTCTGCTCCAGCACGCGCACAAGCTCAGCCTGGTCGCCGGTGATGAAGTCAGAATCGCCTGAATCGGCAATTTCGACCTTACGCAGCATCTGACGCACAATGACTTCGATGTGCTTGTCGTTGATACCTACGCCCTGCAGACGGTAAACGTCTTGCACTTCGGCCGTAATGTACTTGGCAAGCTCCGCTACGCCGAGCAAACGCAGAATATCGTGCGGATTGCTCGGGCCATCGGAAATGACCTCTCCCTTCTCAACCGCTTCACCTTCGAAGACGGCGATTTGACGCCATTTCGGGATCAGCGCTTCAAACGGATCGCCAGATTCCGGAGTAATCGTCAGGCGACGCTTACCCTTGGTCTCTTTACCAAAGCTGATAACACCGCTGATTTCAGCCAGGATCGCCGACTCTTTCGGCTTACGCGCTTCGAACAGGTCGGCAACGCGTGGCAGACCACCGGTGATATCCTTGTTACCCGATGCTTCAACCGGAATACGGGCAACAACCTCACCCACACCGATAGTGGAACCATCATCTACAGAGATAATCGAATTGCCCGGCAGCAGATATTGCACTGGCGTGTTCGAGCCGGAAACCGATACGTACTCACCGGCTGCATCTTGCAGCATGACCATCGGACGCTTGTCGCGGCCAGCCATCGGGCGGGCGGCGGACTCAATGACTTCGATAGAGGAAAGGCCGGTCATCTCGTCGACGCTGCGGTGCATGGTGACACCTTCGTCGAGATCGATGAACTGCGCCTTACCCTCTACTTCAGCAATGATCGGGTGGGTGTGCGGATCCCACTTGGCGACCATCGCACCGGCGTCGACTACATCGCCGTCACGTACGGAAAGCTCAGCACCGTAGGGCAGCTTGTAGTACTCACGCTCACGACCGTGATCGTCAGCAACCGCCAGGGCGCTAGAACGCGAGACTACTACCAGTTTGCCGTCGGCACGCTCTACGTGCTTAATGTTGTGCAGACGAACCTTACCGCCGTGCTTGACCTGTACGCTATCGACAGCCGATGAGCGCGATGCCGCGCCACCGATGTGGAACGTACGCATGGTCAGCTGGGTACCCGGTTCACCGATAGACTGTGCGGCAATAACACCGACAGACTCACCAATATTGACTTGGTGACCACGCGCCAGATCGCGTCCGTAACAGGACGAACATACGCCGTGCGGCGTGTCACAGGTAATGGTTGAGCGTACGATAATCTCATCCACACCCATGGTGTCGAGCTCAGCACACCACTTCTCGTCAAGCAGCGTGTTACGCGGGATCAGGATCTCTTCAGTACTCGGATCAACCACATCCAGCGCAACCACACGACCTAATACGCGCTGCGATAGCGGTACGATGATGTCGCCACCCTCGATGATCGGGTGCAACGTCAGGCCCTTTTCGGTACCACAGTCAACCTCGGTGATGACCAGATCCTGGGCCACGTCGACCAGTCGACGCGTCAGGTAACCGGAGTTAGCCGTTTTCAGAGCCGTATCCGCCAGACCTTTACGTGCACCGTGGGTCGAGATGAAGTACTGAAGTACGTTCAGACCTTCACGGAAGTTGGCCACGATCGGTGTTTCGATGATCGAGCCATCCGGCTTGGCCATCAGGCCACGCATACCGGCAAGCTGACGGATCTGAGCAGCAGAACCCCGCGCACCGGAGTCGGCCATGATGAAGACGCTGTTGAACGAATCCTGCTCAACCTCGTTGCCATCACGATCAATAACGGTTTCTTTGGAGATACCTACCATCATCGCCTTGGCGACTTTATCGTTGGCCTTGGACCAGATATCGATAACCTTGTTGTACTTCTCGCCGGCGGTTACCAGGCCAGAAGAGAACTGGTCTTCGATCTCTTTAACTTCTGCTTCAGCTGCATCAACGATTTCGGTCTTGGCATCCGGGATAACGAAGTCGTTAACACCGATGGATGCACCCGACCAGGTTGCCAAGCGAAAACCGGTGTACATCAGTTGGTCAGCGAAGATGACCGTCGGCTTGAGGCCGGAGCGGCGATACACTTCGTTGATCAGGCCAGAAATCGCCTTCTTCTTCATCGGCTGGTCGATCAGCGCAAACGGCACGCCTTCAGGCAGAATGCGGAACAGCAGCGCACGGCCAACCGTGGTTTCGTACAGGCGGCGATGGAAGGACTTCTCGCCGGTCTCTTCTTCGATGTCGACCTCGTCCAGACGCACCTTGACACGGGCGTGCAGCGATACCGACTGGGTACCGAAGGCGCGCTCAACCTCGTTGAGGTCAGAGAACACCATGCCTTCGCCCTTGGCGTTGATCTTTTCACGGGTCATGTAGTAAAGACCCAGAACAACGTCCTGCGACGGTACAATGATCGGCTCGCCGTTGGCGGGCGACAGCACGTTGTTGGTCGCCATCATCAGCGCACGGGCTTCGAGCTGGGCTTCCAGGGTCAGCGGTACGTGTACCGCCATCTGGTCACCGTCGAAGTCGGCGTTGTAGGCCGCACACACCAACGGGTGCAGCTGGATTGCTTTACCTTCGATCAGCAGCGGCTCAAACGCCTGGATACCCAGACGGTGAAGCGTCGGTGCACGGTTAAGCAGTACCGGGTGTTCGCGGATAACATCAGCAAGGATGTCCCACACTTCTGGCAGCTCGCGCTCAACCATTTTCTTCGCCGCTTTAATCGTTGAGGCGAAGCCTAGCGACTGAAGCTTGGAGTAGATAAACGGCTTGAACAGCTCAAGCGCCATTTTCTTCGGCAGACCACACTGATGCAGGCGCAGGGTAGGACCAACGGTAATAACCGAACGGCCCGAGTAATCGACGCGCTTACCCAACAAGTTCTGACGGAAACGACCCTGCTTACCTTTGATCATGTCGGCGAGCGATTTCAGCGGGCGCTTGTTGGAGCCCGTGATCGCGCGGCCACGACGACCGTTATCCAACAATGCATCGACCGCTTCCTGAAGCATACGCTTCTCGTTGCGCACGATAATGTCCGGCGCATTAAGGTCGAGCAGACGCTTCAGGCGGTTGTTACGGTTGATCACACGACGGTAAAGGTCGTTAAGATCGGAGGTCGCGAAGCGGCCACCGTCCAGCGGCACCAGCGGACGCAGGTCCGGCGGCAGGACAGGCAGCACTTCCATGACCATCCACGCCGGCGCATTGCCGGAGTGGTAAAACGCTTCCAGCAGCTTCAAACGTTTGGAAAGCTTCTTGATCTTGGTCTCAGAGTTGGTCTGCGGAATCTCTTCACGCAGGGTATTAATCTCTTCCTCAAGATCAATATCTTTGAGCAGCTCTTGCACCGCTTCGGCACCCATGCGGGCATCGAAGTCATCGCCGAACTCTTCAAGGGCTTCAAAGTACTGCTCATCGTTCATCAGCTGACCACGCTCAAGCGTGGTCATGCCTGGATCGATAACAACGAAGGACTCAAAGTACAGCACGCGTTCGATATCACGTAGGGTCATATCGAGGAACATGCCGATACGTGACGGCAATGATTTCAAAAACCAGATGTGAGCAACCGGCGAGGCCAGTTCGATGTGCCCCATGCGCTCACGGCGCACGGCTGCCTTGGTGACTTCAACGCCACACTTTTCACAAATGATGCCGCGGTGCTTCATGCGCTTGTACTTACCGCACAAGCACTCGTAATCCTTTACCGGGCCAAAAATCTTGGCGCAGAACAGACCGTCCCGCTCCGGTTTAAAGGTACGGTAGTTAATGGTCTCAGGCTTCTTCACCTCGCCAAACGACCAGGAGCGAATCATGTCCGGCGACGCCAGAGTAATCTTGATCGCGTCAAACTCTTCGGACTGAGATTGCGATTTGAGTACTTTCACCAAATCTTTCATAGCACGGCTCCTAGCTCTCTAACTCGATATCGATGCCCAGCGAGCGGATTTCCTTCACGAGTACATTGAAGGATTCCGGCATGCCTGCCTGCATGGTGTGGTCGCCATCCACGATGTTCTTATACATCTTGGTGCGGCCTTCGACGTCGTCCGATTTGACGGTGAGCATCTCTTGCAGGGTGTAGGCCGCGCCATAGGCTTCCAGCGCCCACACTTCCATCTCACCAAAGCGCTGACCACCGAACTGTGCTTTACCACCCAAGGGCTGCTGGGTAACCAGCGAGTAAGAGCCGGTAGAACGAGCGTGCATCTTGTCGTCTACCAAGTGGTTCAGTTTCAGCATGTACATGTAGCCGACGGTTACCGAGCGATCAAACGCGTCACCGGTACGGCCATCGTGCAGTACCATCTGGCCAGACTCAGGAATGTCAGCAAGCTTCAGCAAGTGTTTGATTTCGTGCTCTTTGGCACCATCAAATACCGGCGTAGCCATGGGTACACCGCCTTTCAGGTTTTTCGCCAGCGCGATAACTTCGTCATCACTGAGCGAATCCAGATCTTCAAGGCGCGCACCCGGCGTGTTGTATACCTGGCCGAGGAAGTCACGGATCTCGGCAACCTGCTGGCCGCGCGCATCACGTAGCATGGCATCGATTTTGACACCCAAACCACGCGCAGCCATCCCCAGGTGAGTTTCAAGAATCTGACCCACGTTCATACGCGACGGTACACCCAAGGGGTTAAGTACCACATCGACCGGCTCGCCCTTCTCATCGAACGGCATGTCTTCGATCGGCATAATCGCGGAGATAACACCCTTGTTACCGTGACGGCCAGCCATCTTGTCGCCTGGCTGGATACGGCGCTTGACCGCCATGTAAACCTTGACGATTTTAAGCACGCCAGGCGCCAGGTCATCGCCCTGAGTCAGCTTGCGTTTCTTGTCTTCAAAACGCTCGTCCATCTCTTTACGACGGTTTTCCAACTGCTCATCGGCCTGGGCCAGAAGCTCGTTGTAAGCCTCATCCTGCATACGCAGCTTGAACCACTGCTGACGCGGCAATTCATCAAGATACGCCTCGTCCAGCACGTCACCTTTCTTAAGGTTCGGGCCGCCGTTAACCGCTTGGCCATCTAGCGTACGCTGCAGACGCTCAAACGTTGCGTCTTCGGCAATACGGTAGGTTTCCTGCAGGTCTTTACGTACTTCATCCAGCTGCATTTGCTCAATGGCAAGGGCACGGGAATCTTTTTCGACGCCGTCACGGGTGAAGACCTGAACGTCAATAACCGTACCTTTCATGCCGGTCGGGGCACGCAGGGAGGTATCTTTTACGTCAGAGGCCTTCTCACCGAAGATCGCACGTAGCAGCTTCTCTTCTGGTGTCAGCTGGGTTTCGCCCTTCGGCGTTACTTTACCCACCAGAATGTCGCCGGGGCCGACTTCAGCACCGATGTAAACAACGCCCGCCTCGTCCAATTTACCCAGCGCGGACTCACCGACGTTGGGAATATCAGAGGTGATCTCTTCCGGTCCTAGCTTGGTGTCGCGAGACACACAGGTCAGTTCCTGGATATGGATCGTGGTGAAACGGTCTTCTTGAACGACCCGCTCAGACAGCAGGATGGAGTCCTCGAAGTTGTAACCATTCCAGGGCATGAATGCGATGCGCATGTTCTGACCCAGTGCCAGGTCACCCATGTCAACAGACGGGCCATCAGCCAGAATATCGCCACGTGCAACGCTGTCGCCAGGACGCACAATGGGGCGCTGGTTCATACAGGTGTTCTGGTTCGAGCGGGTGTACTTGGTCAGATTGTAGATATCAACGCCGGCTTCACCACCGATGATCTCATCTTCACTAACCCGCACCACCACACGACGCGCATCGACGGAGTCGATCACACCGCCACGACGCGCCACAGCACATACGCCGGAGTCACGCGCCACGAAGCGCTCCATGCCGGTACCTACAAGCGGCTTGTCAGCACGCAGGGTAGGAACGGCCTGACGCTGCATGTTCGCACCCATCAAGGCGCGGTTAGCATCATCGTGTTCCAGGAACGGAATCAGGGCAGCCGCTACCGACACGACTTGGCGAGGAGAAACGTCCATCAGCGTCACTTGCTCAGGACGCATAAAGGTGGTTTCACCACGGTGACGCACCTGAACCAGGTCGTCAGAAAGCTTATTGGACTCATCTACCGTTGCAGAAGCCTGAGCGATGATGTAGTCGCCCTCTTCAATAGCAGAGAGATGCACGATATCGTCAGTTACCTGACCCGCATTCACCTTACGGTACGGCGTTTCGAGGAAGCCGTAGCTGTTGGTGTGGCTGTAGGTGGCCAGCGAGTTGATCAGACCGATGTTCGGTCCTTCAGGTGTTTCGATCGGGCACAGACGGCCGTAGTGCGTGGCATGTACGTCACGTACTTCAAAGCCAGCGCGCTCACGGGTCAAACCACCCGGGCCGAGTGCAGACACACGACGCTTGTGGGTAACTTCCGAAAGCGGGTTGTTCTGGTCCATAAACTGGGACAGCTGGCTTGAACCGAAGAACTCTTTCACCGCCGCCGCAACCGGTTTGGCGTTGATCAAATCCTGAGGCATCAGGCCTTCGCTTTCCGCCATGGAAAGACGCTCTTTAACCGCACGCTCAACGCGTACCAAGCCTACACGGAACTGGTTCTCGGCCATTTCGCCAACACAGCGAATACGACGGTTACCCAGGTGATCGATATCATCAACGTCACCAAAGCCGTTACGGATATTGATCAGCTCGCGCAGCACATCGAGGATGTCCTTGCGATCCAGTACGCCGGAACCCGTGTCAGACTCACGACGCAGGCGGCGGTTGAACTTCATGCGGCCAACGCCCGACAGGTCGTAGCGGTCCTCAGAGAAGAACAGGTTGTTAAACAACGTCTCGGCAGACTCTTTTGTGGGCGGCTCGCCGGGACGCATCATGCGATAAATTTCAACGAGCGCTTCAAGTGCTGAGCCAGTCGTATCCAACTTTAAGGTGTCGGAAATGAACGAGCCGCAGTCGAGGTCGTTGGTGTAAAGCGTTTCAATGCGCTTGATGCTGCCTTGCGCCATGCGCTCAAGCACTTCAGGCGTAATTTCGGTGTTGCACGGGCAGATCAGCTCACCGGTTTTGGTGTCAATCTGATCCTTGGCCAGCGTTTTACCGAACAGGTATTCCATCGGTACTTCCAGACGCTCAAGGCCGGCTTTTTCAAGCTGACGAATGTGCTTCTGAGTAATCCGACGACCTTCTTCAACAATAATGTCGCCGTTGCCATCCTTGATATCAAAGGTGGCGGTCTCGCCGCGCAGACGCGAGGGCACCAACTCCACGGAGAAGCCAGACTTCTCGATGTGGAAAACGCTGGTTTCGAAGAACTCACCGAGGATTTCTTCAGTACTCATGCCTAGCGCACGCATCAGCACCGAGGCCGGCAGTTTGCGGCGACGGTCAATACGTACAAACACGTTGTCTTTAGGGTCGAACTCGAAGTCCAACCAGGAACCACGGTAAGGAATTACGCGAGCAGAGTAGAGCAACTTACCAGAAGAGTGGCTCTTGCCCTTGTCGTGATCGAAGAACACACCGGGCGAGCGGTGGAGCTGGGAAACGATAACCCGCTCAGTACCATTGATAACAAAGGTACCGTTCTCAGTCATCAGGGGGATTTCCCCCATGTAGACTTCTTGCTCTTTAATATCCTTGATTGCCTTGTTCGAGGAATCGCGATCATAAATGATCAAGCGAACCTTGACGCGCAGCGGGGCGGAATAGGTCACGCCACGCAGCTGACACTCCTTAACATCGAACGCCGGCGTACCAAAGCGATAGCTAACGTACTCAAGTGCCGCGTTGCCCGAGAAACTCTCGATCGGGAAAACGGACTTGAACGCCGCATGCAGGCCAACTTCGTGACGCTCGTCAGGCGAACGATCTTGCTGGAGAAAGTCGTAATAGGAATCAAGCTGGATGGCCAGCAAGTAAGGCACATCCATCACTTGGGGCAGTTTGCCGAAATCCTTGCGGATGCGTTTTTTCTCAGTATATGAGTAAGCCATCTGTATTCCCCAGCTTGTTCACCATGGGTGACCGATGCGTGGTCATCGCTGCCCTGCGCGGGCGTGTCAGACGCAGACAGCAAGCTCCTAAACCGGTAGCTCGCCGTCGAAAATCTTGATCGATAACAGTATTACAACAACGGTATTACTGTGTTTCTGCTGCAACCTAAACGTTGCAACAGAAAAAGGCCGGCAGCGGGAAAACCCGCCGCCAGCCGTGGAAGCTTACGCAGCGCGTAAAGCCGTCAGCACAAGAATTACTTGAGCTCGACGCTTGCGCCCGCTTCTTCCAGCTTCGCTTTTGCTGCTTCTGCGTCGTCTTTGGACATGGCTTCTTTGATCGTTGCCGGAGCGCCGTCAACAGCGCCTTTAGCTTCTTTCAGGCCAAGACCAGTGATTTCACGAACGGCTTTGATGACGTTAACTTTCTTGTCACCAGCAGCAGTCAGAACCAGGTCAAACTCGGTTTGCTCTTCTGCAGCAGCTTCGCCGCCAGCAGCCGGGCCAGCCATAACAGCTGCAGCAGCTGATACGCCGAATTTCTCTTCCATTGCTTCGATCAGCTCAACAACTTCCATTACGGACATGTCGGCTACAGCATTGATGATATCGTCTTTAGACAGTGCCATTTTTCATTCCTAACTTTGCGGGAGCCTCGGTCGGCCGAGGACTCAGGATTCATTGCTCGGTTCAGGCAACGCAATCGGCATAGCGTTCACGCCGCCTGCAAAAAGGTCTGCTTACGCAGCTTCTTCTTGCTTCTGATCGCGCAGAGCGGCCAGGGTACGAACCAGCTTGCCAGCGGAGGCTTCTTTCATTACCGACATCAACTTGGCAATTGCTTCGTTGTAAGTCGGTAGGGTTGCCAGACGGTCGATGTCAGCAGCCGGGATCAGTTCGCCTTCGTAGGCCAACGCCTTCACTTCGAAGTTCTGCTCAGTTTTAGCGAACTCTTTGAACAAACGAGCGGCAGCGCCCGGATGATCGGTAGAGAAAGCCAACAGAGTCGGACCAACAAAGCTCTCGTTCAGACACTCCCACTGAGTGCCCTCGAGGGCGCGGCGAGCCAGCGTGTTACGAACAACACGAAGCTCTACACCATTCTCACGTGCCTGCTTGCGCAGATCGGTCATTTTACCGACCGTTACACCGCGAGAATCGGCAACTACGACGGAGAGTGCGCCCTTGGCCGCTTCACTGACCTCGGCAACAATCGCTTTCTTGCCTTCAAGTGCTAGTGGCACAGTGATCACTCCTTCGTGCCGGAGCCTTTTTAAGGCGCCGGAGGTTACCATCTCTTCCAAGCCTGCTCTAACCAGCACTGGAAGCCTTAGGGGATGGTGCTCACCAGAAAGCAATGTCGCTAAAAAGCTTCAACCAACTGGCGGCCACACCATCTGCGCAGGCGCTTTAGGCAATTAAGCCGCGTGAGATAAAAACATCCAGCGCGGCACCTGCGGTCTTTGACGGTGCTCCAGTAGGCTTACCTAACTAGAGGACCGCAAAGTTCTTGCTCGGTTCTTACTTAAACCTGTCGACGTCTGCTTATACAAACTCAGAGTGGTCGATAGTCAGACCTGGGCCCATGGTAGTGGACAGGGTGACTTTCTTAAAGTAAATACCTTTAGAGGAACTCGGCTTGAGCCTCTTAAGGTCAGCAACCAGCGCTTCCAGGTTGCCTTGAACAGACGCAGCATCAAACGTCACTTTACCCAGCGTCGTGTGGATAATACCGTTTTTGTCAGTACGGAAACGTACCTGACCGGCTTTGGCGTTCTTAACTGCGGTTGCAACGTCAGGCGTTACGGTGCCGACTTTCGGGTTCGGCATCAGGCCGCGCGGACCAAGAATCTGGCCCAGCTGACCAACAACACGCATAGCGTCCGGAGAAGCGATAACGACGTCAAAATCCATCACGCCTTTCTTCACTTGCTCGGCCAGCTCATCCATACCCACGATGTCAGCGCCTGCTTCTTTAGCAGCATCGGCGTTAGCACCTTGAGTGAAGACCGCAACGCGTACGTCTTTACCAGTACCGTTAGGCATGACGGTTGCGCCACGAACGACCTGGTCAGATTTACGCGGATCAACACCCAGGTTGATCGCGACATCAACAGACTCATTGAACTTAACAGTAGACAGCTCAGAAAGCAGTGCAACCGCTTCTTCCAGAGAGTACGCCTTGTTGGCATCTACTTTCTCGCGAATTACCTTCGCGCGCTTAGACAGTTTAGCCATGATCAGAGACCCTCCACGTTAAGGCCCATGCTACGAGCGCTGCCTGCAATAGTACGTACGGCGGCATCGAGATCAGAAGCCGTCAGATCCGGCTCTTTAGTCTTGGCGATCTCTTCAAGCTGCTCGCGAGTCACGGTGCCGACCTTCTTCTTGTTCGGCTCACCAGAACCCGACTTGATACCAGCGGCTTTTTTCAGCAGCACGGCAGCAGGCGGTGTTTTGGTAACGAACGTGAAGCTACGGTCAGAGTAGACAGTGATCACGACAGGCGTCGGCAGACCCGGCTCAATCTCTTGAGTCGCTGCGTTAAACGCCTTACAAAATTCCATGATGTTCACACCGTGCTGACCCAGTGCTGGGCCTACGGGCGGACTTGGATTGGCTTTACCTGCAGCTACCTGCAGTTTGATATAAGCCTGGACTTTCTTGGCCATGGTAAATACTCCAATTGGGTAATAGCGCCTTGCGGCTCCCCGGGACTAGCGAGACAGCCAACGGCTGCCTCTTACGAATTTACGACGTTTTCTTAACCTGCGCCCTACTCTTTCTCGACCTGAGAAAACTCAAGTTCGACAGGCGTGGCACGCCCAAAGATCAATACACTGACCTGCAAACGGCTCTTGTCGTAGTTGACTTCCTCAACCACACCGTTGAAGTCGGCGAAAGGACCATCGACAACACGCACCGACTGACCCGGCTCAAACATTGTCTTGGGCCGTGGCTTATCAGTTCCGTCTTTAACGCGACGCAAAATAGCGTCCGCTTCACGGGTCGTGATCGCAGCCGGTTTCTCTTTTGTTCCGCCAATGAAGCCCATTACACGCGGGGTTTCATTAACGAGATGCCATGTTTCGTCGGCCATTTCCATCTCGACCAGTACGTAGCCGGGATAGAATTTACGCTCACTCTTGCGGCGCTTACCGTCGCGCATCTCAACGACTTCTTCCGTCGGCACCAGAATCTCGCCAAAACGATCCTCCATACCGTGCATTTTTACGCGCTCAATCAGTGAGCGCATAACATGCTTCTCAAAACCGGAATAGGCGTGGACGACGTACCAACGTTTGGACATGAAAACTCCTAACCAATGACGCCGGACATTGCCCAGCCAAGAAGAGTGTCAATCAACCACAGCATCAACCCCACCACGAGAACCGCCACCAGAACAATCGCAGTGGTTTGAATAGTCTCGGGACGGGTCGGCCATACAACGCGCTGAATCTCTTTCTTGGCGCTTACGGCAAGCTCTGTTAAGTCGCGACCTTTAGTAGTGGCAAGTGCGATAAAACCTGCAAGCACACACAACACCACCACGCCCAATACGCGGTAGAGCAAGCCAATATTGGCGAAATAGGTATTACCAACGACAGCAACGACAAGCAGCGCTGTAACCACTGCCCACTTGAGCCCGTCATGGCGTGCCTGCTGCACCTCGTTACCGTGCTTTACAGAACCAGGCTTCATAAAACGAGACTCCTTGGGGTGCGGCTACAATAAAGGAATTCTGAAAAAAACATGCCAACCTGGGGAAGGTTGGCAGGCCAGGAGGGACTCGAACCCCCAACCTGCGGTTTTGGAGACCGCTGCTCTGCCAATTGAGCCACTGGCCTATCATCGCTGCACAGACAAACAAAAAGCCTACACAACAGCGGGCGCCATGATAGCGGAGAAACAACCACCTGACAACCCCACCCTGCATCGAACGCTCAAAATATGCAGCGCTCTACAGCAGAGACGAACTCAGAAACAAAAAAAGCGAGCTTCGCTCGCTTTTCTCGAAATATGGAGCTCATGGACGGAATTGAACCGTCGACCTCACCCTTACCAAGGGTGTGCTCTACCCCTGAGCTACATGAGCCAAATCACATCAACTGGAGCGGGCGGCGGGAATCGAACCCGCACCATCAGCTTGGAAGGCTGAGGTTCTACCTTTGAACTACGCCCGCGTAACCGCTGCCAGGATTACAAGCCGCTGCACGCCGAACGATAGACAATGCCCACTACCGGCTTTCATCCTACAACACCGGCAAACGCCGCTGCTGCTTAAATCTGGTGGAGAGAGAAGGATTCGAACCTTCGAAGCTTACGCGGCAGATTTACAGTCTGCTCCCTTTGGCCACTCGGGAATCTCTCCAGCGCTGGCGGCACATTATGCCAGCCTCCAAAACACTGTCAAGCTAGATATTTACTTAATTTATCGTAGCTTGCGATGCTAGCTGCCTTGGAACGCGCTGCATTCTGTCAAAGCAGCATAGAGAATGCAAGCCCTGCACGAATTTTTTCTAACGATACAGGCTCAGGCACACGCGGCGCACCGGACATCTTTCCTGCTCGTTCAGTGAAGGTAAGCGGAAAACTGGCCTCAAGCCCCCCATACACCATATCAGGCCATACCGCGTGAGGCACCTGTACGCCTCGAGAAACCACGCGTGCATCGCCACCTGTCAGCAGCACGGGTAGCGCAATGCCCTGCTGATCGCACACTTCGCTATAAATGCGGTTAATCGCGCTAACAGCCGCCATGTAAATCCCGTGATTAACCGCATCGACGGTGCGACGCCCAGGCTCCAGCAATGCGTCCGCCTCGCTTTCAGGATCAATCGCGACATTGCGGGTACCCAGCTTTAAGCTCTCTTTCATTAGCCGCAGCCCTGGGATAATAAAGCCCCCAAGGTGCACACCGCCAGGCAGCACAAAATCAATGGTAATCGCACTACCACAGTCGACCGCACAGCAGCCTCCGGCCAGTTGATATCCGGCAAGCGCTCCCATCCATCGATCGACCCCCAAACGAGAGGGCTCCTCATAGCCGTTAACAACGCCCAACGCTTCAGGTGTTGAGTGCGCCACATAGACATGGCGCACCTTGTGGCGCAGCAGCGTAACCGTCTCCTCCAATACAGCGGCCCGGGCAACGCTTGAAATACGTACGGCCTCAACTACATCAAGGTCTGGAATGTCCGCCCCCGGGCGCCACTCTTCGCGCGTCCAGACAGCACCGCGCGAGCGTATCTCACTACTTTCGGCATCCTTGAGCCGCCATTTCGACAAGGTATTACCGATATCCAAATCCAGAATCATAAGCGCCTGCGTACGCTGATCTCACCGCCTGCCAAGCGCCGCGAGTGCCCGTTTTCAGTAACCCATAAGTTACCGCTGTTATCGACGTCGCCTGCGATCGCATCGCTGACGCGCTCCCCTTGAATGATGCGCACCGGCGCGCCTGCATACGCATGGCGCGCATTCCACTCATCGCGCCATGCGGCAAAACCGATGTGTTCAAAATCTGCCAACATACTCAGAAGCCCCGCCACAACATCTGACGCCAACTGATTTCGCGTATGCCCGGCATGCACATCAAACAGCGCGGCTACCGGCTGGTCAATGGCGGCGCGCTGAGACTCGGTTAACGACAGGTTCATGCCCATGCCAATCACGACCTCACAAGGCCCCGCCGCATCGCCCGTCACCTCAATCAATATACCTGCCAGCTTGCTCAGCTCATCGCCTGCATCCACCATCAGAATATCATTGGGCCATTTTAGCTTGGGCGCAGCACCCAGTTGCTCAAGCACCTGAGACACAACCACGCCTACCGCAAGGCTTAACCCTTCAAGCGAGGCTACCCCCGCATCAAAGCGCCAGCCTAACGAGAGCATCAGACTTTGCCCCCACGGGGTCGTCCATACTCGCCCACGGCGACCACGACCGGCGGTTTGGAGTTCAACAAGGCACACTTCGCCATGCCCCGCACCCTGATTAAATCGCTGACGCAGATACTCGTTGCTTGAAGGCAACTGGTCTTCGACAAATAATCGCGTCAACAAATGGCGTGCCTGAGCAGGTAAGTGCTCAACAATCCTGGCGCCCTCCAATGGCTCAAGGCGGTGGGCTAGTCGATAGCCTCTCCCCTTGACCGCCACCAATTCCACGCCCAAGGCCTCCAATTTTTTTAGCTGTTTCCATACAGCAGCCCGCGAAACGCCCAGCGTTTCGCCTAATTGTTCACCAGAGTGAACATTGCCATCGCTCAACAAACGCACCAGGTTACCGATGGTCATGTGCTTGCCCCAACTGGGAAAACGCCTATCTTAACGGATGCACGTAGGAGGCGAAAACTGCCGCGTTTGGGTTATTGACTTAACGCTTTATTTGAGACAAGGCTGGTAGTCGACCATGCCGAGACCCTATAATGCCGCCCTATTTTCCCAGCAGGATCGCGTCGTGATCGAGAATCTTCGTAACATTGCCATCATCGCCCACGTTGACCACGGCAAAACTACCTTGGTAGACAAGCTGTTAAGTCAATCGGGCACACTAGACCGCAAGGCCGAAGGCCAAGAGCGGGTTATGGACTCCAATGACCAGGAGAAAGAGCGCGGCATTACGATCCTGGCCAAAAACACGGCCATTCAGTGGCAAGATGGCAATGGTACGGACTACCACATCAATATCGTTGACACCCCAGGGCACGCTGACTTCGGTGGTGAAGTAGAGCGCGTTATGTCCATGGTGGATTCAGTGCTACTGCTGGTTGACGCGGTTGATGGCCCAATGCCGCAAACCCGCTTTGTGACTCAAAAAGCGTTCTCTCAAGGCCTCCAGCCGATCGTCGTGGTGAACAAGATTGACCGCCCTGGCGCACGCCCTGATTGGGTTATCGACCAGATTTTCGATCTGTTTGACAACCTGGGTGCCACTGACGAGCAGCTCGACTTCCCGATCATCTACTGCTCGGCGCTCAACGGTATTGCTGGCATGGACCCTGAAGCGCTTGCCGAGAACATGGACCCCATGTTCCAGGCGATTGTAGATATCGTTAAGCCACCGCAAGTTGAAGTCGACGGTCCCTTCCAGATGCAGATTTCCGCACTGGATTACAACAGCTACGTGGGTGTTATCGGTCTTGGCCGCATCAAGCGCGGCAGTGTCAAGCCGGGCCAGCAGATCACCGTGATCACCAAGGAAGGCGCTACCCGCAAAGGTAAAGTCGGCCAGGTCATGACGCACATGGGGCTGGAGCGCGTACAAACGACCGAAGCGACCGCCGGTGACATCGTTTGTATCACCGGCATCGAAGATCTGGCGATTTCCGATACGCTGTGCGACAACAGTGCCATTGAAGCTCTGCCACCGCTTTCCGTTGATGAGCCGACCGTGTCCATGACCTTCCAGGTCAATGACTCGCCGTTCGCCGGTAAAGAAGGCAAGTACGTCACCAGCCGTAATATCAAGGACCGTCTTGATCAAGAGCTGATTCACAACGTGGCACTGCGCGTTGAACAGGGCGATACCCCTGAAAAATTCAAGGTCTCCGGACGCGGCGAGCTTCACCTGTCGGTACTGATCGAAACCATGCGTCGTGAAGGCTTCGAGCTTGCCGTTGGCCGCCCGGAAGTTATCATCAAAGAAATCGACGGCGTGAAGCAGGAGCCCTACGAAGAAGTCATCATCGACTGTGAAGAGCAGCACCAAGGCTCGATCATGGAAGAACTTGGCTACCGTAAGGGTGAACTGACCAACATGAATCCGGATGGTAAAGGCCGTGTTCGTTTGGACTTCATCATTCCTGCACGTGGTTTGATCGGTTTCCGTGGTCAGTTCCTAACCCTGACGTCCGGCACCGGCATCCTGACCAGCCGCTTTGACCACTACGGCCCGCTGAAGCCCGATGCATCTATTGAGCGTCGTAACGGCGTTCTGGTTTCCATGGTGGGCGGCAAGGCGCTGGCCTATGCCCTTTACGCGCTGCAAGAGCGCGGCAAGCTGATCATCGACCACGCCACCGAAGTCTACGAAGGCATGCTGATCGGTATTAACAACCGTGCCAACGACATGGTGGTTAACCCGACCAAGGGTAAAAAGCTCGATAACATGCGCTCCACCGGTAACGATGAAAACATCGTACTGACGCCGCCCATCAGGTTCACGCTTGAGCAGGCCATCGAGTTCCTGGATTCCGATGAGCTGGTGGAAGTAACGCCGAGCCACATCCGTCTGCGCAAGAAGCACCTGACCGAAAATGAGCGTAAGCGCGCTGGCAAGAAATAAGTCAGCAGAGCAAGCGCTCAACGCGCTCTAAAGCAAGACCGAAAGCCCGCCTCCGTGCGGGCTTTCTTGTATCTGGGGGCGCTCTTTTCAGGCGTTTGCGCCATCCATTGTCCCGCCGCTACTCTTTTTTAAAGCCCCGCCAAGTGCACCAGTAAACGCAGCCTAAACGCCTGGACGCTGGAAAGCGCACGCATTCTACCGCACAGTAGCTTGCAACTGGCGACGCCAGGGCTTTCTGCCAAACTACAATTCATACAGGCGTTTGGATACCGATCTTTGCCAATCACTTGCACAGGAACACTCTTTACATGAGTGGACACAACGTCTGGACGCACAAGGGTACTTTTCTACTGGCAGCGGTAGGCTCCGCCGTGGGCTTGGGCAATCTTTGGCGTTTCCCGTATTTAACCGGTGAAAACGGTGGCGGGGCGTTTATCCTGGTGTATGCCGTCACCATTTTGGCCGTCGGCATCCCTATCCTGATCGCAGAGACCATGCTGGGCCGCACCAGCCGTCAGAGCCCTATTATGGGCATGCGGCACTTAACCAAAACGCACAAAGCCTCGCGCGTCTGGGAGTTAATCGGCTGGCTGGGCGCGGCTTCGGCTTTTTTGATTTTAAGCTTTTACTCGGTCATCGCTGGCTGGGCACTGCACTACACCGGGCTCATGCTGACCGGCTCGCTTGTTGGTGCCGACGCGCAAACGATGGCGGCGAGTTTTGACGCACTGCTGGCGTCACCTTCCCTTATGACGCTGTACCACACGCTGTTCATTGCGGCGTCTGCACTAATTGTCAGCATGGGCGTTCATCGAGGAATTGAGACGGGCCTGCGCATTATGATGCCTGCGCTGTTCATTATTCTGACGGTAGTGCTTGCTTACAGCGTGATGAATGGCGATATACATGCGGCGGCGCGCTTTCTGTTGACCTTTAACATCGCGGACCTGAGCCTTGAGGGCTGGCTACAGGCCGTGGGGCAGTCCTTCTTTACGCTAAGCCTGGGGATGGGCGCTATTATGGCCTACGGCGCCTATATGCCCGGCGATGCCTCTCTTACGCGCACCGCCATTGGCGTGGCCGTAGTGGATACGGCGATTGCCATGGTGGCAGGGCTGGCGATTTTCGCGCTGGTATTTGGGGCAGGGCTTGAAACCGGCCAGGGCCCAGGACTGATGTTTGTGACATTGCCACTTGCCTTCGCTGAAATGCCGCTGGGGGCGCTGATAGGCGGCGTCTTCTTTATTTTAGTGCTGGGGGCTGCGATTAGTTCCTCCATCTCGCTTATCGAGCCCGTTGCCGCTTTTCTGGTCGAGCGATTCAACCTCACCCGGCCCCAAGCAGTCGTCATCGTGGTGGTGGCGGCTTGGGCAATGGGACTGCTCACCGTCGCAAGCTTTAACATCGGCGCAGAAGACAGCATTTTCCACCATCTATTTGGCCGCAGCGCCTTTGATGTTATCGAACTGTTGACCAATATCTTTATGCCGCTGGGTGGCCTGATGATTGCGCTATTCGCGGGCTGGGTGCTCACCCAAAGCGAAGTGATGAAAGAGCTGGATACTACCCATGCCTGGTTTATTAGCTGGCGGTTTCTAGTCCGTTTTGTTGCCCCTACCGCGGTGGCATTTGTCTTTTTACGCACTATTTCCCAGGTTGAGGGCTATATGATTCCTGCGCTTGGCGCACTGCTACTGGTCAGCCTCTTTGCGCTTAGCCAACGGCGCCAAAAACCGCGCTGATCAGCGCCCTACAATAAGATAACAACACAGACGACCGAATGGTCGCCTACTACATGAGGGCACTATGCATCCTCTTATTGAAGTACAGCAGGTGAACAAGGCGTTTGGTGGATTACAGGTGATTAACAACTGCTCCATTCGCGTCGAGAAAGGCTCAATCACCGGCATGATCGGCCCTAATGGGGCAGGTAAATCGACCCTGTTTAACCTGATCGCCGGCTCCCTGACGCCGGATAGCGGCCATGTGTTTCTCGACGGTGACGATATTACCGCGCTCAGCGCCAACCAACGCTTCCACAAGGGGCTTTTGCGCACCTTTCAGATTGCCCATGAATTTAGCCAAATGAGTGCGCTGGAAAATCTGATGATGGTGCCGCCTCATCAGGCGGGAGAAAGCTTATTCAACACGTGGTTTAAACCGGCACGGGTGCGCGAAGAGGAAGCGGCGGTCCAAAAACGTGCGCTTGAGGTCATCGAGTTTGTCGGCCTGCACCATGTACGCAATGAGCTGGCGGGCAACCTATCTGGCGGGCAAAAAAAGCTGTTGGAGCTTGGCCGCACCATGATGACGGATGCCAAGGTCGTGCTGCTTGATGAAATTGCCGCAGGCGTTAACCGTACCCTGCTGGGCGACTTGATCAGCAATATTGAGCGTTTGAATCGCGAGTTGGGTTACACCTTTTTAGTGATCGAACACGACATGGACATGATTGCCCGGCTATGCGACCCAGTGATTGTGCTGGCACAGGGGAGCGTGATGGTCGAGGGGCATATTCAGGATATTCAAAATAACCCTGCGGTGATTGAAGCATATTTTGGCACCGACGCTGCCTGATCAAATGCTCCGTATAAACAACAACAAGCCGCTTAAAAGCGATGCAGCGAGACACTTTTATCATGTCATTAACAACATCAACGACGCCACTGCTTGAGGCACGCAATGTGCACGGTGGTTATGGCGCCATGAACATTCTTAACGGGGTGGACATGTCGCTTTATGCGCATGAAGTAGGCGTTATAGTCGGACCCAACGGCGCCGGCAAGTCGACCATGCTCAAAGCCATATTTGGACTGTTAAACGTTAATCAGGGCGACATTTTGCTTAACGGTGAGCCCATTCATAACCTGGCCTCCAATAAACTTGTTGAGCGCGGAATGGGCTTTGTTCCTCAGGAGAAAAACGTTTTCCCAAGCCTTACCGTTAAGGAAAACCTGGAGATGGGCGCCTATCTCAAGCCTCACAACGTCAAACGCATGCTGGAGCAGGTATACGCGTTTTTCCCGCCACTGGTAGAGAAACGCCACCAGCCAGCCGGAGAGCTATCGGGCGGCCAGCGTCAGATGGTCGCTATGGGCCGAGCCCTTATGGCAGAGCCGAGCCTGCTGCTACTCGATGAACCCACCGCCGGGCTTTCACCGCTCTATATGAACGAAATTTTCGACCGGGTTAAGCAGATCAACGCGGCGGGCGTAGGAATTTTAATGGTCGAGCAGAACGCCAGGCAGGCGCTTGCCATTGCCGACAAGGGCTTTGTCTTGGCAGCAGGCCAAAACCGCTTTACTGACACCGGGGCAGCCCTGCTTGCCGACCCAGACGTGGCCAAGAGCTTTTTGGGCGGCTAGCCCGAGGGAATACGATGAACGAACTGATCTTTTTTATTAATAACGTGGTGATCGCAGGTAGCGTTACCGGCTCGATTTACGCAATTGGCGCGATTGGCGTAACACTGATTTTTAGCATCATGCGCTTTGCCCACTTCGCGCATGCCGACATGATGACCTTTGGTGCCTTTATGGTGCTTTTGCTGACCACGCTATTTCCTGCCGCTGGCGCCAGCATGGGCATCCCTACCGCACTTTTGATGCTACCTGTTGCCATGCTGCTGACGGCGCTACTGGCGGTAGGTATCGATAAGGCATTTTACAAACCACTGCGCGCGCATGGCGTTAAACCCATCGTGTTGGTCATTGGCTCTCTTGGCGTCACGCTGATGCTCCAGGGGCTTATTCGCCTGTTTGCAGGCACCGGCGGCCAGAGTTTGTACGTGGATGATCGCAAGGAAATTTTCCGCATCGCCGTGCCGTTTGAAGGAGTGCGCGCGCCGATTGTGATCACCGAACCGCAAATTTACCTGTTTGTCATTACCCTGGTGGCCGTCGTTGCCCTGCATCTGTTTTTAAACCGCTCACGGCTGGGCAAAGCGATGCGCGCAATGTCGGATAACCCGGAGCTTGCCCAGGCCTCGGGTATCAATACCAATACGATTGTGGCCGTCACTTGGGTCATTGCAGGCAGCCTGGCGGCGATTGCCGGCACACTGCTTGCCCTGGATGTAACATTCAAGCCCGATTTAAGCTTTTTCCTGCTGCTGCCTATCTTCGCTGCCGCCATTGTCGGCGGGGTCGGCCACCCCTACGGCGCAATTGCAGGCGGGTTTGTGGTCGGCTTTGCAGAAACCCTGGCCGTGTTTAACTGGAACGTGCTGCTGCGCCCCTTCCAGGACAGCTTCCCTGCCTGGCTGGAACTTCCCTCTAACCTGGCGTTTGTGGGTACCGAGTACAAAATTGTGGTCCCGTTTTTCATTCTGGTGGCCATTCTGGTGTGGCGTCCTACCGGCCTCTTTAAAGGCAAGGTGATCTAATGAGCGATTCAACCAACACCCGCAACCCCGCTTATACACCTAAAGACGCGACACCTGAGCGGCGCTTTCCTGTCCGCGAAGTGGTGCTGTTTGGTACGCTCCTGGTCGCCATTTTGGCGGTTTATGGCTTAATGGGCGCCGCCTACAGTACGCGCATGCTGGTTGAGGCGGCCTGTTACGCCATTCTTGCCTTGGGCCTGACCATTCAGTGGGGCTATGCCGGGCAATTCAATGCCGGGGTGATGGGCTTTGTGGCGCTGGGCGGTTTCTGCGCCATGCTGTTTAGCGTGCCCGTCAACGATGCCTTTTGGGGCACCGAACTGCCAGGCGAGCTTGGCCGTGTGCTGCTCTATGGCCTGGCAGCCACACTGGTGGTGGTAGGCGCCACTCGGCTTGACCGGCTGGGCGTTCCCAAAAAGCTGCGTACCCTGATTGCTGTTGTGCTCGCGGTCGTGCTGTATCTGGTGGTGATTAGCCTACTGCGCGATGTTACCAGCCAAATTCAAGCGCAGGCCGGGTTTGTGGGCGGTTTTGGCCTGCCTGCCTGGACCGGCTGGATCGTAGGTGGCGCCTTGGCAGGCGGCGTAGGCTACCTGATTGGGCATGTCTGCTTAGGCCTGCGCAGCGACTACCTGGCGATTGCCACGCTGGGCATTGCGGAAATTATTAAAGCGTTTTTGAAAAACTCCGACTGGCTGACACGCGGCACCGCCACGGTATCACCGCTCCCTTGGCCAACGCCCGGGCCGGCAGAGCTTGGCTTTACGCTCTCAAGAGCACTGTACCTGTCGATCACGGCCGTGGTGATTGCGGTGATTTTCTTTCTACTTCACCGGGCCTATCACGCGCCCTGGGGGCGCATGATTCGAGCGATACGCGATAACGAAGTCTCGGCGGCCGCCATGGGCAAGGACATCAACAAGCGCCGCCTGGAGATTTTTGTACTGGGATGCATTTTGATGGGTCTTGGTGGTGGCATACTGGGGACATTTAACAGCCTGTTTGACCCTCAAGGCTATCTGCCGCTTAACCACACATTTTTGGTGTTGGTGATGGTGATATTGGGCGGGCCGGGTAATAACCTGGGCACTATTTTCGGTGCCGTCGCGGTGTATATTATCTGGATTATGTCGGAGCCGTTGGCGCTCTTTTTGATGCAGTTGATCGTCAGCGTAGGTGAAAGCACGTTTGGCTGGGATGCACCGAACAATATGGATAGCCGCGCTCTGCAGGCACGGGTGTTGGTAATCGGCATGTTGATAACCCTGGTGCTGCGCTTTGCGCCTAAAGGGTTGCTGCCCGAAAAAATCACCCATCACGGTTGATGGCAAACTGTCCAAAAGGCTGTCACAAGGGCTGCCCCAAGGACCTTCTTAAAAACCTGCCTAGGAAAAAGCCCCGGTGCAAAACACCGGGGCTTAAATGACGTATCGATCCTGATTAAACGGCCTCGCTAAAGCGCTTATAAATCTACCTGCCCTTTGCTGGTAAATTGGCCATCTTCAATCACCATTTCCACGACGACGCCAGGCACATCACCGTATTCATCAAAATCGTGGGCGCCTGAGGCACCTTCGTAATTGATCTCGGTGCCCGCTGCGATTAGCTCGACGGCCTTCTCCCACTCACCCGGTAGAATCACTTCGCCCGGCGCACTGGAAACGCTGCGCAGCGCATCGACCAGCCCTTCGCGCTCGGCGCTGCCGTTTTGCTCAATAGCCAGCGCCAGCAAGAAAGCGGCATCATACGCCTGAGCGGCAAACACCGCGCTGGGGTCAAAGCCTGCGGTTTCAGCGGCCTCGTTGAAAATAGGCGTACCGGGAAGGTCCGGGCTGCCTGGGCGCGTGGCTATCATGCCGTCCAGCACGTCTGCACCTATCGCCTCGACCAGGCTATCGCCGACCATGCCGTCAGCGCCCACATACTGGGTAAACATGCCGCTTTCATACGCCTGGCGAAGCACGGTTTGACCAGAGGTGTCAGCATAGGCCAGCACCACCAGCGTATCGGCGCCACCGGCAGAGAGCGAGCCCAACTCAGAACGGTAATCAGCGCGGTTATCTTCATGGGCAAGATTTTCGGCAATCTCGCCGCCACCGGCTTCAAACGCTACGCTGAACGCATCAGAAAGCCCGCGCCCGTAGTCGTTATTGACATAGGTCACCGCCACGTAGTCGATACCTTTATCAAGCAGCAGCTTGGCCAGTATCTCGCCCTGGAACGCGTCAGAAGGCACCGTACGGAAGACCAAATCGTTGTCATCCAGCTCGGAAACTGCAGGCGCCGTCGAGGCAGGTGAAATCATTACCACGCCACCCGGGATCGCCGCGTTATTGGCCGCAGCAATCGTCGCCCCGGTGCAAAGCGCCCCCACAATCGCGGTGACCTGCTCAGAGTTGACCATGCGGTCAGCCGCGTTCGAGGCCGCCGAGGCATCAGCGCAGGTGGTATCGCCCGAAGGCATTACCAGCATTTGGCCATCCAGAATGCCGCCCTGTTCGTTAACCTGTTGGACGGCAAGCTTCGCCCCTTCAAAGATAGGCGGCGTAAGACTTTCTATTCCCCCGGTAAAACCACCAAGGAAGCCAATTTTCACTTCTGCCTGGGCCACACCCGTTATGGCAAATGCAGAGGCCGCAACGGCAGTGGCTAATGCGCGCTTATTGATCATATTATTTGTCGCTCCCAGTGAGATAACCCGTCCTGCGCTAGCGCGCAGAAACTTCCTCTAATCTGGAACCACAACGTTGAAAACACAAGCAACGCTTTCTAACGCTACTTTGATGTTTATCGACGACGCGCTGTATCTACAACCAGCGTTACAGGCATTAAAGCACCGCCATCTGTAAGAGCAGTACGCACAGCATTAGCCAACCCAGCCACCGCCTGCATCCTTTACTCATGGCGGCTATTACCAAGCCGCTGATTTTGTTGTTTACGCTGTCGATTCCGGCGGTACACGCGCACCAGTGCAATACTTAGCGCCGCTGCTAACATGAAGCCCAAGGTGAGTCCTTGCCAGGGCCGTGCCGCACTTTCCAATAGCGTCTCTAGCGTGATGATAACGATCAGGCCCAACGCCTGAGAACCAATAGCCAGCGCGCGCAGCACGTCAAAGGCGGGTTGTGACATAGTCAGTCTCCGTAATTTTCAACTCACGTGGTATGGTCTCGTAGTGTACCTGCTTATCGGAAAGACCATGAATGCCATCGCCCTTGGGCCGCTATTGATTTCATTACCCAGGTTATACGCCATCGGCTGTGCGCTGCTGGTGTTACTGTCGGCACGTTACTTACTGCGCCTACCACCGCCGCTTTTAAATCGCTGGTTCACCGGGCTAATCCTTGCCTGGTTAATCGGGGCGCGTATCGCGCACATTACGCTTCACCTGGAGAGCTATAGTGCCAATCCGCTTGATGCGCTTAAAGTCTGGCAACCGGGGTACCACGGCATCGGCGGATTATTGACCGGCTTGCTATGGACAGCCTGGACGCTTCGCAAGCGGCTTTCAGCGTTACTCGGGGGCACCGTCATTCTGCTCAGCGCCTCGGGTCTATGGCTTATGCTGGTATCCCTGTCGCCCTTGGGTAGCGCATCTGCCGTGAGCCAATTACCCGAGACTCGCTTGGAAAACGTAGACGGCACCGAGGTGTATCTGCCCGACCTGGCGGAGGGCAGCGGCCGGGTGATTGTTAACCTATGGGCCACCTGGTGCCCGCCCTGCCGACGCGAAATGCCGTTACTCGAAGAGGCTGCCCAGCGCGAAGGCGTGAGCGTCGCAGTAGTCAACCAGGGCGAAGATTTGTTGCCTATCGTGCGTTATTTGGACGCAGAAGGATTGGATTTTACCCATGCACTGCGCGACCCAGGCCAAACGCTGATGGCCCTGTTTGAAGCGCCCGGACTACCCACCACGGTGCTTTTTGATGGCCAAGGCAATACCTTAGACATTCACGTTGGCGAGCTTACCCGCGCCCATATTGAACGCTGGTTGGAAGATTGACGCCGATACACCTTAATCCCCCGGCGCCTTTGCGTTAGAATCCCCCGCCCTACCGCTGCTGATGGCGTGCCCTCGGCAGCGTATGACCCGTTTTTGTAGACTTCCCCGAGGCATCATGAGCGATTTTTCACCCGGCCAGCGCTGGATTAGCGACGGAGAAGCCGAGCTTGGGCTTGGCACCGTGCTTAACTGCGACTTCCGTAGCGTTACCATCTTGTTCAGTGCCAGCCAGGAAACCCGAACCTATAACACGCGCCAGGCGCCGTTGACCCGCGTGATGTTCGGCAGCGGCGATCGGGTGCTGTCGGCCGATGGCTGGCAGATGACCGTTGATGACAGCAAAGAGTCTCACGGCCTGATTACCTATATCGGTGAGGACAGCGAAGGCACGCCGCGCGAGCTCCCTGAAGCCAAGCTTGCCGACACCATGCAGTTTGATCAGGCGCGTGATCGCCTGTTGACAGGCCAGGTAGACCGCAACGACTGGTTTGATCTACGCTTTCGGACGCTGCACCATCACCAGCGCATCGAGCAGCACAGCGCCCTGGGCTTTGCTGGGCCGCGCATCGATTTGATCCCGCACCAGCTGTATATCGCCGACGAAGTGGCTCGTCGTCATGCGCCGCGCGTGCTTCTGGCGGATGAAGTAGGTCTGGGAAAAACCATCGAAGCCGGGCTGATTCTGCACCGTCTGCTGCTGACCGGCCGCATTGAGCGGGCGCTTATATTGGTGCCTGACAGCCTGACCCACCAGTGGCTGGTGGAGCTCCTTCGCCGCTTCTCGCTGAATGTCAGCCTGCTTGATGAGCATCAAAGCCAGGCCCACGGCAGCGCCAACCCGTTTGAGAGCGCCCAACTGGTGCTGGCAAGCCAAGGCTGGCTGTTTGCCAATATTCATCGCCAGGACCAGGCGCTGGCCAGCCGGTTTGATCTGCTGATTGTCGATGAAGCCCACCACTTGGACTGGAGCGCCGAGGGTAGCGGCCCAGGCTATCAATGTGTTGAGCAGCTCGCCGCAGAAATCCCCGGCCTACTGCTGCTTACAGCGACGCCTGAACAGATGGGCATTGAAAGCCACTTTGCCCGCCTGCGCCTGCTGGATGCCGAACGCTATCACGATCTACAGCGCTTCAAAGACGAAGAGCGCCACTACACCGCTGTAGCAAGCGCCATCGATGCCCTGGATGCGCTGCCTGCCACGCCGGACGCCCGTGCCCCGGTAGATGCCGTCGCCGACGACCGCGACAGCCAGGCGCTGCTGGCAACGCTGTGCAACGCTGAAGCTAGCACAGAGCAGCAAGATGCGGCCCGCCATCAACTGCGCGACGCTTTGCTTGATCGCCACGGTACGGGGCGGGTGATGTTTCGCAATAGCCGCCGCCATGTCGGCGGCTTTCCCGAGCGCCGCCTGCACCTTTCCTCGCTTGAACTACCCTCCGCGTATCGCCGCGTGCTGCGCCGCCTGGAGCGTGATGACGACTACCTGGACGAGCTGCTGATTGAAACCGGCATGGATCACCCGGATGTATTGATCTACCCGGATGCCATGTACCGTGAACTCCGCAACGATCCGCTCAACGGTGAAGCCTGGTGGCATATCGACCCACGGGTTAACTGGCTGCTGGATAAACTCAGCGACGATAGCGAAACAGGCTTTGCCAACGACAAAGTATTGGTCATTGCCCACCACCGTGAAACCGCCGAAGGCTTGGCCGAAGGGCTACGCATATTGGGCGGCTATCAGGCGCCGGTCTTTCATGAAGGGCTATCGCTGGTTGAGCGTGACCGCGCCGCCGCCGCTTTTGCCGATGAAGAAGAGGGCGTGCAGGTACTCGTCTGCTCGGAGATTGGCTCAGAGGGACGCAACTTCCAGTTCTGCCGCCACTTGGTCATGTTCGATATGCCCCAGCACCCTGACCAACTGGAGCAGCGCATTGGCCGTCTGGACCGTATCGGCCAGAAGCACGCCATTGAGCTACACGTGCCCAGCTTTATTGGCAGCCCCGGCGAGCGGCTGCTGCGCTGGTATAACGAAGGCATGGATGCGTTCAGCGCCCCCCATGGCATCGGCAGCGACCTATACGAGGCCTTTGGCGACGCGCTTGCCGATGCGCTTCTCGACGATGAAACGCTGGATGAAATCATCGTTGAAACACGGGAAATGTTTACCGCCAAGCTGGCCGAACGTGATGCCGGGCGCAACCGCTTGCTGGAACTTAACGCCTGTAGGCCAGCACGCGCACAAGAGGTGATTACCGCTGTACGCGAGTTGGATGAAGATACCGCACTCCCACGTTATGTAGAGCGGGCGCTGGATGTATTTGGCGTGGACAGCCAGGAGATCGGCAAAGGACTTCTTCACTTGCAGCCTAGCCAGCATATGCTGGACGGATTGCCTGGTCTGGTGAAAGGCGAAGAGGGCTTTACTGCGACCTATAGCCGTGCCCAAGCGCTTGCGCGGGATGATATTCAACGCCTTTCGTGGGAGCATCCGTTGCTGCGCGAAATGATGGAGCGCATTCTGGACGGCACCATGGGCAACACGGCCCTGGCACTGCTGCGTCACACGGCTATCCCTAGCGGGCGATTAATGGCGGAGCTTGTCTTCCGTACCCACTGCCCGGCGCCGAAGTCACTGCACCTTAACCGCTTCTTGCCGCCCACCGCCGTACGCGTTCTGCTGGATGAATCAGGTGCTAACCTGACCAGCAAAATCTCGTTCACGGGGCTTGGAAAAAACCTGCAAAAGGTGAATAAATCGCTAGCGCGGGATCTAATTAAAAGCCGCCACGACCAGTTACGTGAGCTGCTTATTCAGGGCGAAGGCGAGGCAGAACGTGAGCTGCCCAGCATTGTAGAGGCCGCTGAAACGCGCATGCGCGCCCAGCTGGATGCCGAGCTTGCCCGCCTAACAGCGCTAGCCGAGCATAACCCCTCGGTACGCGCTGAAGAGCTGGATGCCCTGAAGCAGGAGCGCCAGGCGCTGAGCGAGGCCATAGAAAATACTCGCCTGCGGCTGGACTCCGTTCGGGTCGTGATTACCGTTGACCCCAACGCCTAAGCGCTCAATCTCGCCTTAATATGTCTGCCAGCGCCTTATCGAGTGTTGGGTACTGAAATTCAAACCCCGCCTCGATAAGGCGCGCCGGGCGCATGTCAGCCCCGGTTAGCAGCAGCCGAGACATTTCCCCCAGGCCTGCTTTTAAGACAAAAGCAGGCACGGGGAATATGGCCGGGCGGTTAAGCCGTTTGGCTAGCGTTTTGGAAAACTCGGCATTAGTGGCTGGGTGCGGCGCACTGCCGTTAAAGGCGCCATTAAGGTCCTCTTTTTCCAGCAGGAACACAATCGCATCCACCAGATCCTCGCGATGAATCCAGGGCATATACTGCTCGCCACTGCCAAAACGTCCGCCTAACCCTAGCTTAAACGGCGGCAGCATTTTCTGGAGTGCTCCACCTCCTACATCCAGCACCAGCCCCGTTCGTAGAAGCGCCAAACGTACGCCGAGCGCTTCAACAGGCTTTGCGGCCGCCTCCCACTTAACGCATAGCCGGTGGGCAAATTCATCGTGCGCTGCGGTGTCTTCGGTAACGACACTCTTACCTTGATCACCGTAGTACCCCATGGCCGAGCCACTTACCATGACGTTGGGCACAGCCTGCCCATTGGCCTGAAGCTCTTCACATAGCGTAACGAGCTGGTGAGTCATATGGGTGCGTGACTGAATAAGCGTCTCTTTTTGCGCATCACTCCACCGTTTGGCAGCAATCGACTCACCGGCCAGGTTAACGATTGCCTCGGGCGGCGCCTCTAAAAAGTCAAGCACGCTGTCGCGAATATCGCACTCGCGAGGCAGCTGCTTACGCGCTTTCTGCGGGTCTCTTGATACCACTTGTACGGTATGTCCTTGGCCTTGCAACGTTTCACAAAGGCGTTTCCCGACAAAACCGCTGCCTCCGGTGACTAATATACGCATGGTGTTGCTCCTATTGTGACGCCGCGCAAATACGCGCTAGCCACGCGCTTGCTTCTTCATCAGGCATAGCAGGCCATTCCCAGCACGGCAAACATTCAGGCTGGCTTACTACTCACTAATGTAGCGTTAAGCACACTACCTATACACTAACCGCACTTAAACATTCTCAAGGATAGCTTTGGTAGTATCTATGTAGAAGTTGACAGCAATATAACCCTTGGTTATAGGAACATAATAAGTCAGCCAGCCCAGTAACATCATACACTTAGGCCCGACTTGACGTTTCACCAAGACCTCCTGTAAAGACAAAGGTTGTACCTGATAGCGACAAGTTGTACAAAGAGAGCTACGATAGCGCGTTATTTTTATGTTTATTCAAGCGACACAACATGGATTGTGAATCATTTTTGCCCCAGAGAATGCAAATAGCCTTTTGTATCCTGCGGCTTCAGACGACCAAGAGGCACAGGCGCCCATGAGTATCAAGGCGACCCACCCACCCGATACCCCGCTCTATCCGATCCGGGAAGTCTCCCGTTTAACGGGTGTGAATTCGGTCACCCTGCGCGCTTGGGAGCGTCGCTACGGTTTGATTCGCCCGAAACGTACACCTAAAGGGCATCGCTTATACGCCCAGGATGATATCACCCGCATTGAACGTATTTTGCAGTGGCTCAACCGTGGCGTTCCCGTTAGCCAAGTCGTTGACCTGCTTGACCAGCCAGAAACGGTAGAAGCCCCCACGCCCAATGCTGGCGACTGGATTAGCCAGCGTCAGCAGCTGCAGTTGGCGATAGAAGCAATCGACTTACCCAAGCTGGAGACGCTTTATTATCAGAGCCTGGCCCTGTACCCGCTAAGCACAGCAGTTAGCGAGCTTTGGCAGCCGGTCATCCTGGCACTGGAAACCAAGTGGACGATTCAGCCAGACATTTTGGCACGGCGGACACTTGAAGCCTTTTTACGTAGTCAAGTGGGCACACGCCTTCATTACGCGAACCAGGCCACGCGTGGGCCTTTATTGCTGCTGACTGCCATGCCCGACGATCAAGGCCCTCTATGGGTATTAATGGTCGCCTTGATGGCCAGTGAACAGGGTTACCGTATACAGATGTTTGATCACACGCTGCCTCTTGAAGCATTGCCCCAAGCGGTGACACGGCTACATGCCTCAATGGTGCTGCTAACGAGCGGCCAACGAGAAAGCGATAGTTATATTCATACGGCGCTACCCAATGCAGCCGAGGCGCTTAGCGTTCCACTGGGTATATGCGGTGAAGTCGCTCGGCTGCGTGATAGCGAGCTGCGTGACAGCCCCGTGCATACGCTAGGTGACGAGCTCCCCCAAGCCATTGCACGACTGCGCCCATTGCTACGTGAGTCTGGCGTTTTATAGACCATTTAACACCTCGTGCCAGCGATGGACTTTAAATGTCGTTAGATGAATGGCCGCACGGAGATGGTTTTTGAGATGGGCTTTCACCGCGCCGGAGGCAACATGGACGTTCAATTAGTTTGGTTACGTAGCGACCTGCGCATTCATGACAACACAGCCTTGGCTGCTGCAGCGGCTAAAGGCCCGGTGATTGCCGTCTTTCTTCGCAGCGTGGCCCAGTGGCAATCCCACGATCATGGTGCTAACAAGATCGACTTTTGGGCGCGCGGTGTAGCGGCCATTAAAGATGCCCTTAACGGGCTTAACATTCCTCTCTTGCATCGCGACATCGACCACTATCGAGAGGCGCCCAAGGCGCTCCTCGACATTGCCCACGAGCACTCGGTTAAACAGCTGCACTTTAACTACCAATACCCGTTAAACGAACAGCAGCGCGATAACGCGGTGTTGGGCGCCTTTAAAGAAGCCGGTATTACGGCTCATGGGTATCATGATAGCGTGGCGTTCGCACCCGGCACGCTGCTAACCGGCAAAGGCGACTATTACGGTGTTTTTACGCCTTTTTCCAGGGCGTGGCATAAGCAGATCCGTGCTGAACAGCTGGCCTTGCGCGATACGCCAGAACCTCAACAGCGTTTATCGATTAAAAGCGATACATTACCGGGTCTCCCTAGGCTCGATGACACACCGGTCGATCATCAAGAATGGCCTGCTGGATCGGAGATAGCGGGTGACTACCTGGCACGGTTTTTACGTTTTCGTGGCCGCCACTACCGCCAGCAACGCGACCTTCCAAGCGTACGCGGTACCAGCGAGCTTTCACCTTACCTCGCGCTGGGGATAATTTCGTACCGCCAGTGCATGCAAGCGGTGATGAGCGAGAACAGCGGGCACTTGGCCGATGGCGATGCCGGGCTTACCACATGGGTCAACGAGCTTATCTGGCGCGAGTTTTATCAGCACGTTGCGGTAGGCTTTCCCGAGGTATGCCGCCATCAACCGTTCCAGGAGCATACCCTAAAGCTTGCCTGGCGCGATGATGGCGAAGGTTTTAACGCCTGGTGTGAAGGGCGCACAGGCTACCCGCTGGTGGATGCCGCGATGCGCCAGTTGGTCGCCACGGGATGGATGCATAACCGGCTACGCATGGTGGCAGCGATGTTCTTAAGTAAGCATTTGCTGATCGATTGGCGACGCGGCGAGGCGTTTTTTATGCGCCACCTGGTAGATGGTGAGTTTTGCGCTAATAACGGTGGCTGGCAATGGGCGGCGTCAACAGGCACCGACTCGGCGCCTTATTTTCGAATTTTTAACCCTACCACCCAATCCAAACGCTTTGACCCAGACGGGGAGTTTATTGCTCACTGGCTCCCTGAGCTTGGCAAATTGCCTGCCAAGGCGCGTCATGCGCCGCCGCACGATATGCTTACCCAGCTGGATTACCCTGAGCCCATCGTTGATCATAAGGCAGCCCGTCAGCGGGCGTTAGATGCCTTTAAAGCCCTTTCCAAATAGCTAGACCGCTGCCGCTGCAAGGAGAGGCGGTGCCCAGCGCTGTTCCAGCTCAGCGGCAGGCAACGGCCTAGCGAAATAGAAGCCTTGTACGATCGTGCAGCCCGCATTCACCAGAAACAGGCACTGCTCTAAGGTTTCGACCCCTTCGGCGACGACTTCAAGCCCCATACCTGCGGCCATCGCGAGAACCGCTTTGACGATAGCGGCGTCCGCTTTGCTATTGGGCAGTTCTCGGATAAACGCACGATCCAGCTTGATTTTATCGACCGGCAGCCGCTTAAGATAACCAAGCGACGAGTAGCCGGTTCCGAAGTCATCGATGGCAATGGCGTAGCCCTGATCACTTAGAGCTTTTAATCGGGGCCCCATATCGCCTGCACGTTCATCCAGCAGCACCGATTCGGTTAGCTCCAAACCAATCTGTGAAGGCTTCAGCTGGTAGCGCTTTAAGCACGTGTTTAGCTGCGTTTCCAAATCACCCTGGAAAAGCTGCAGCGCTGAAATATTGATCCAGACGATCAGTTTTGGCATACCCCCGTGCTGCCAATGAGCCTGCTGGGCGCAGGCCTTTTCAATCACCCAACTACCTAGTTCCGCCATTAACCCATGGCGTTCGGCCAATGGGATAAAGTCGCCCGGTGAAATCATGCCATCCAAGGGATGTCGCCAGCGTAATAGCGCTTCCATACCCAATAACTCACCGGTGCCGGGGTGGTGCTGGGTTTGATAATGTAGCTCAAGTTGATCACCAGATATCAGCGCGGCACGCAGGTCGCTGACCAGAGCAAGCTGCGGATTATCCTGCTTATCCAGCGCCGGCCGGAAACGCAGGCTATGGTTACGGCCTAATCGTTTGGCGCTATAAAGCGCCGACTCCAAACGCTGAAAAAGTACCCCCGAATCACACCCATCTTCTGGAGCACGACAGCTTCCAATGGTAATGCCCAAACGCAGCAGGTGATCACTCACTTCAAAAGGCCGACACATATGCTCACGCAGTGATGCAATCCATGGGTCGTGATCATCAAACGTGGTGGTACGGATAACCATGAATTCATCACCACCCAAACGCCCGACCACGCTACCCGCGACATAGCCTGCAAGCCGCTGGGCAAAACGCGCCAGCAGGCGGTCGCCTTGCTCGACACCCAGGCTGTCGTTAACCGACTTCAAACCATCGATATCAATCAAGGCAATATCCAGACTCTCGCCTGCGCGTAAATGGCGCAAGCGAGATGTCATTAAGTCGTGAAGACGGCGACGGTTGGGCAAGCCCGTTAGCGGGTCTTCGTATCCGATGCGCCGCAAATCATGTTCGCGGGCTTTTTGCACCGAGATATCGGTGAACAGGCTAATAAAGTGACTAATATTGCCCTGCTTATCGGTAATCGCGCGTACTTTTAACCATTCAGGATACTCATCACCGTGCTTGCGGCGATTCCACATTTCCCCTTCCCAGCACCCTGTCGCTTTTAGAGTACTCCAGAAGTTTTGATAAAACGCTTTATCGTGACGAGGAGCCGCCAGTGTTTCCAGCTTGCGGCCAACTATTTCCTGGCTGTTGTAGCCGGTAATTTCTGTAAAGGCTGGATTAACGGCCATGACCCGGTTATCGGCATCACAGACCACTATTGCATCGCTTGCCAGGTTAATCGCGCTTTGGGACAGTCGATAACGCTGGCGCTGCTGGCGCACCTGCCGCCATACATCCCACAGCCCAAAAATAACCAGGCTCACAGCTACCATGCGTAACATCGCATCGGTCAACCAGATACAAGCTGGCAGCGCCGCTAATGCTACCCAAACCAACGGTCGATTAAGAGAAATTGGTAGCCACATGGCGATTCGCTATATCCTGTCACTGGAAACTAACACTAATTAAATAAATATAATTTTCTAGCAGCATACCCATTATGCCCCTGGGCCAAATGCTTGAATAACGCATATAACGTTAATAAGCCGTTTATCCAAACCAACTCACTGATGCCGATGGGACGTAAAAGCTTACCTTAAAACCTCTATTACTTAATAAAAAAACGTTCGATGTACGTGATAAGTAGTGACTTACGTGCATTCGTCTGTTTCGGGAAGTAGACTAGCTAGGCCTTGCGGGCCGTGTCTCGACACTGCACTTCCGTGCTATGCTCCGGTGCTACGACTCGGCTATAGGTGCCGCACGCGGCCAACAATCATTTTGAAACTCGGAACGATTCAGTGACCAAGCAACATTCCTTTGATCGCGAAGAACTGCTGGCCTGCTCACGCGGCGAGCTATTTGGACCTGGTAATGCGCAGCTGCCAGCTCCCAACATGCTAATGCTCGACCGTATCGCACACATTCATGAAGAAGGCGGTGAGTACGGCAAAGGCGAGCTGATCGCCGAGCTGGATATCTCTCCTGACCTGTGGTTTTTTGACTGCCACTTTCCAGGTGATCCGGTGATGCCCGGCTGCCTGGGCCTGGATGCCATGTGGCAGTTAGTGGGTTTCTACCTGGGTTGGCTGGGTCACCCGGGGCGTGGGCGCGCGCTTGGCTGTGGCGAGGTAAAATTCAGTGGCCAGATCATGCCAAATGCGAAAAAAGTAACTTACCGTATTAATATAAAGCGTATTATTACCCGTCGACTTATTTTGGGCATTGCTGACGGCACCGTTTCGGTCGACGGACGCGATATATATCAGGCTAATGATTTACGCGTTGGCCTATTCACCTCTACTGCGAATTTCTAACAGGAGGCTCCCATGCGACGAGTGGTAGTCACCGGCCTTGGCATTGTGTCGTGCTTAGGCAACGACCAGCAACAGGTCCTGGACTCGCTCCAAAACGGGCGCAGCGGTATTCGTTTCAAGGATGAGTACGCTGAGCGTGGCTTTCGTAGCCATGTCGCGGGCAGTGTCGATATCGATCTTGACACCCTTATCGACCGTAAACTGCGCCGCTTTATGGGCGATGCTGCGGCGTATGCCTATGTGTCCATGGCCCAGGCCATTGAAGACTCAGGGCTTTCCGAAGAACAGGTCTCCAACGAGCGTACCGGCCTTATTGCAGGCTCTGGCGGCGCCTCTAGCGCTAATCAGGTCGAAGCTGCTGACGCCATGCGCGAGAAAGGCTTGCGCCGCGTTGGCCCTTATCGCGTTACCCGCACAATGGGCAGCACGGTCTCAGCCTGTTTAGCTACTCCGTTTAAAATAAAAGGCGTGAACTACTCAATCTCATCTGCCTGTGCCACCTCGGCACACTGTATCGGCAGCGCGATGGAGCAGATTCAGCTCGGTAAGCAAGACGTGGTTTTTGCCGGCGGCGGTGAAGAGGAGCACTGGACCCTCTCGTGCCTGTTTGATGCCATGGGAGCGCTCTCTACCCATTACAATGATACGCCTGAAAAAGCCTCACGCCCCTACGATCAGGCACGCGACGGCTTTGTTATCGCTGGCGGCGGCGGCATGCTGGTATTAGAAGAGCTGGAGCATGCCAAGGCCCGCGGCGCTAAAATATATGGTGAGTTAGTAGGCTATGGCGCCACCTCTGACGGCCATGACATGGTCGCTCCTTCCGGCGAAGGCGCGGTACGCTGCATGCATCAGGCAATGGCCACGGTCAGTGGGGATATTGACTATATCAACACTCACGGCACCTCAACGCCTGTTGGCGATGTAGCTGAGCTAAAAGCGGTACGTACCGTGTTTGGTAACTCCACGCCTGCGATGAGCTCAACCAAGTCGCTTACGGGCCACTCACTGGGCGCTACCGGTGTTCAGGAAGCCATCTATTCACTGCTGATGATGCAACACAACTTTGTTGCCGCCTCTGCCAATGTTGAACACCTCGACGAGCAGGCAGACGGTTTTGACATTGTGACAACACGGCGTGACGATGTGACGCTTGAACGCATCCTGTCGAATAGCTTTGGTTTTGGCGGCACTAACGCCTGCCTGGTATTCCAGCGCTATAACGGCTGAGTCGTTGTAGTAGTAATAAAAACGGCGCCTTGTCAAGGCGCCGTTTTTGCTGTTAGCGTTTGCCGTTATTCATTGCGAGCTATCCGCCCTGTATCGGCTCAGGATCTTTGGCTAGTCGACGGGCGCGGCACCTCTGAAATCTCCTGCAACTGCGCCTCTATCCAGGCTTCAACGTCGGCCAGCACCTCATCGGGTGTACGCCCCTCGGTCTCAATTGGCGGACCAATGCGTACCCGCAGTACCCCAGGCTGCTTCACCCAGTGGCGCCCTGGCCAGCGTTCGCCTGCATTATGTGCGATCGGTAGCACCGGCACGCCTGCGCGGCAAGCCACCACGCTGCCGCTCTTGTTATAGCGCTTACGCACACCGGGGTCGACTCGCGTTCCTTCCGGGAAAATCAGCACTGAAAGACCCGTTCCTAGCCGCTCCACACCTTGAGTTAGCACCTGTTTCAAGGCACGCGCGGGTTTGGAGCGGTCCAGGCTAATCGGTTTTAGCAGACGCAGCCCCCAGCCAAAAATCGGGATATGCAGAAGCTCTTGCTTAAGCACCGTGCATACCGGCGGTTTCATGACTTGAAGAAAAACCGTTTCCCACTCGCACTGATGGTTCGCCTGAATCACACAAGGCCCATCCGGAATGCGCTCGCGCCCCTGAATATCGTAGCGAACCCCACAGGCTAGTTGAAACCAGGCCACTAAAAAGTGGTTATACAGGTTCAACAGCCGGTATCGGCCTGCCAACGGTAAAAAAGGGGCGATGGGTAGAAACAGCACGCCAATAATCAGCATGGCAAGAAAGTACCCGGCATAAAACACCAGGCTACGAACCACATTGGTCAAACGGACTCTCCTGTACTAGCGTCTTGCTGGCCATCACGCGTTAAACACCAGGCATCCAGCATACGCCCCACCTCTAACCGCCACGGCTTTTGATGCACACCAAAGACATCCAATACCCGGCGACAATTTAAAACACGCCGCAGTTTTGCATCGTGATGATGATTAAGGGCCGTGACTTCGCCAAGCTCAATTTGCTCACCGCGGCCTTCCAGATGCGTTGCCAACTGAGTACGCACCATGGAGCTAAACGTAAACACACTGACAGGTTCAGTGCCTGCCAAATGGTAGGCACCCCACGCGTTGGCGCCACACGCCTGCTGCTGAAGCATACCTACCAGTGCCATAGCGACCGCATCGACTGACGTTGGGCAGCACACGATATCTTCTGCGGCCCGCACACTTTGCCCTGTCACCAGGCTATCCAGCATTTCATTCAACCAGGCGTGGCTACCTTCAAGCGCAAACAAGGGGCCCAGACGAATGATCAGATGGCGCTGGTGCGCTGCCCGAATACGGTCACCAGTGGCAACCAGGCGCCGCAAACACTCATCACGCGGAGTAGGTACTACGTGCTCGTCGATAGGCTCATCAAAGCCATCCTCATAGAGCTGGTCTGAAACACACCACACCAGCGGCACCGACTGCGCAAGACATGCCTCCAGGCAGCGGTCAACCGCATCGGCATGTGCGCCTACCTCGGCGGGTGTCATGTTCAGCGGCTGCGCCAGCGGTGGAATAACCACCGCATCCGGGGCAATCTCGTGTAACTGCGCCGCCGTTATGGTGGTGTCCTGCTCAATCACCAGCTCCATATCCGCACGACGGCTTACTTCCCGGGCCAGTGCCAAACTTAAGCAGTGCCCGGAATTCAGTATTAGCAGTTTCAAGACAGACCCCTTCTATCAACGAACATAGCGTAATGGGCTTGATCGGCCGCTTTAGAACGGGATTTCGTCGTCGAAATCGTCAAAGCTGCCCGGATCAGGCGCGCCATAGTTGCTGTTCTGTTGGCCTTGCTGAGGGGCAGCATTTCCCTGGTGGGCGGGCGGCTGGCCCTGCTGCGGCGCAGGTTGGGGGCGAGGAGCCGGCTGGCCGCCCTGCTGGGGGTTGCCCTGTCCCAGGTTGCCCGGGTTGTTATTGCCACTCCCTTGGCCACCAAAGTTATTGCCCTGTGGAGCACCGCCTTGCTGGGGGTATCCCCCTTGAGGCGCCGCGCCTTGAGCCATACCGCCCTGGTTGCCAGCGTAATTATTCTGCGGTGCGCTGCCGCCTTGGAAGTCGCCAGTACGCCCATCCAGCATCTGCATATCGTTGGCAACGATTTCAGTGCTGTAACGGTCCTGGCCGTTTTGATCCTGCCATTTACGGGTTTGCAAGCGCCCTTCGATATAGACCTTGGAGCCTTTTTTCAGATACTGCTGGGCAATTTCAGCCGTTTTATTAAACAGCACGATTCGGTGCCACTCCGTACGCTCTTGGCGCTGGCCGCTTTGGCGGTCCATCCACGTATCAGAGGTGGCCAGATTCAAGTTGGCCACTGCCGTACCGCTGGGCGTAAAGCGCATCTCAGGGTCTTGCCCGAGGTTACCGATCAGAATCACTTTGTTGATACCGCGAGCCATAAGGCGCTCCTTCCATTGTGTTACGTATAGATAAGCATCGACGCGATCATGCCTACATTGCCGATGTCACTGATTATTGCCTACGGCTGGCAGCCAGCCGCACTAGGATTTGGGGGGAATCAGCCTGGCCAGTGCCGCCCTATCAAGCTGCTGACGATTCACTTTTAAATAGACCAGATGTTCTTCGGGCACCACCATGACATCTTCGACGCCCACAACATCTGCCAGCCGCTCCATCAATACATCCAGCGTATCCGGCGGCGCATCATTTAAGTCCACCACCTCGCTGGAGAGCGGCGGTGGTGAGGGCATTTTCCACATCGCAAGCCACCATAGCAGAGCCAGTGCCGCACAGCCGATAAAAACGGCATCAAGGCCCCACACATTCGCCAATAGCCCTCCCAGCGTACCGCCCAGAAAAGCCCCCAAAAACTGGCTTGTAGAGTACACGCCCATGGCGGTGCCTTTAGCGCCAGCGGGAGCAAGCTTACTGAGCATTGATGGCAGCGTCGCCTCCAGCAGATTAAAACCGGTAAAGAAAACAAACAGCCCAACAAACAGCCAGTGGCCATGGGAGAACGGCGACCCAAGCCCGCCCAGGCTTACCGTAATGGCGCCAATAGCCAACAGGCATACGACTTTAATCTGCTGCTTTTTCTCGGCCACTATCATGAGCGGCACCATGGCGACAAATGAAAGCCCCATAATGCCCAAGTACGCCAAACCGTGGCGCGCCAGCGGTATGCCGGCTTCCTGCAACCGAAAGGGCACCGCGACAAAAATAGCCATCAGCACCAGATGTAGTGTAAAAATCGACAGATCCAGACGCCACAGATCAGGGCGCGTGATCACGCTTTTAACCTGCTGACGATCCATCCCCACATCTCGGTGGCGCAGCCGCCGAGGAGCGGGCGGCACCCAGCGCCACAGAACTACTAGCCCTAAAAGCGTTAGCAGCGCCGTAAACCAGAACACGCCGGAAAGCCCCGCCCAAGAAGCAAGCCAAGGCCCCACGACCATGGCAATTCCAAACGAGACGCCAATCGACAGCCCGATGATTGCCATTGCCGCCGTACGAACCTGTTCGCGCGTTTGGTCGGCAAGCAGTGCCATGATGGCCGCCGCCACCGCGCCGCCGCCCTGCAAGGCTCGCCCAATAATAACCCCACCGATGGAGTCGGCCATCGCGGCCACCACACTGCCTATGGCGAAAACAAGCAGCCCAAAGGCGATAACCCGTTTACGCCCAATGCGGTCTGACAGCAAACCAAAGGGGATTTGCAGTACAGCTTGGGTAAGCCCGTAAACACCTAATGCAAAGCCCACCAGCAAGGGTGTCGACCCTTCAAGCGCATCGGCATAGAGTGCCAGTACCGGCAACACCATGAAAAGCCCCAACATACGAGACGCATAAAGCCCAGCCAAGCCGCTGATTGCACGACGCTCAGAGGCCATTAGCAGTGCAGAAACCTTGCGCATAATGCCCTTGTGTATGGTGGATAAGGTAATTTTCTCGGATAACCCCCCATTCTAGCGGTTTGCAACCACGCTGGAAACGCCGTCCTGCGTTAACGGATAACAAAGCGCTTTTGCCGAGAGGGGGTGGCAAACGTATAATTACTTTTTTGCCGCGCGAGTCGAGGTGTTGATGGACAGCATTCTGGTCAGGGGTGCACGCACCCACAACCTCAAGCAGATCGATGTGGAACTGCCCCGCGACAAGCTGATTGTGATTACCGGCCTATCAGGTTCGGGAAAATCGTCGCTAGCGTTCGATACGCTTTATGCCGAAGGGCAGCGGCGCTATGTGGAGTCGCTCTCTACCTATGCGCGCCAGTTCCTGTCGATAATGGAAAAGCCCGATGTGGATCACATCGAGGGGCTTTCGCCTGCTATCTCCATTGAGCAGAAATCCACCTCTCACAACCCGCGCTCAACCGTGGGCACCATCACCGAAATTTACGACTACCTGCGCTTGCTGTTTGCCCGCGCGGGCACCCCACGCTGCCCGGAGCACGGCGAAGAGCTTGAAGCCCAAACCATTTCGCAGATGGTCGACCAGGTAATGAATCTGGCCGAGGGTACCAAGCTGATGCTGTTGGCGCCTGTGGTAAAAGGCCGCAAGGGAGAACACTTACAGCTGCTTGCCGAGCTACGTGCCCAAGGGTTTGTGCGTGCGTTAATCGACGGCCAAGTGCTGGAACTTGACGATATCGCACCGCTGGATAAACGTAAAAAACACGATATCAGCGTCGTGGTTGATCGTTTTAAAGTGCGCGACGATATCGCCCAGCGCCTAGCAGAATCTTTTGAGACGGCCATCAATCTCGCCGATGGCACCGCCATGATTCATTTTATGGACGGCGAGCAGGAAGACATGACGTTCTCATCACGCTTTGCCTGCCCGGTCTGCGGCTATTCCTTGTCAGAACTTGAACCTCGCATGTTCTCGTTCAATAACCCCGCAGGTGCCTGTCCGACCTGTGATGGTTTAGGCATACAGCAGTATTTCGACCCTGAAAAGCTGATTAGCCATCCTGAGCTCTCGTTAGCAGAAGGCGTCATTAAAGGCTGGGATCGGCGCAATATTTATTATTTCACTCAGTTACAAGCGCTCGCCAAGCACTATCAGTTTGAGCTGGAAACGCCCTGGAAAGATTTGGCGCGTCACGAACGTGACATCATTCTTAGCGGCAGCGGTGATGAACAGATTCCCTTTGCCTATGTAGGCGACCGAGGGCGCAAGGTCACTCGCGAGCATGCCTTTGAGGGTGTTCTGCCCAATATGCAGCGCCGTTATCGGGAAACCGAGTCCAACATGGTGCGCGAAGACCTGGCCAAGTACATTGCCATGCAGCCCTGCGCCACGTGTAACGGTACGCGCCTGCGCAAAGAGTCGCGTCATGTGTTTGTGGATGACCGAAATATCGCCGACGTAGTGCGCACACCGATTGGCGAGGCGCAGCGCTACTTTGCAACGCTTAGCCTGCCTGGCCGCAAAGGCGAAATTGCCGACAAGATTGTTAACGAGATCCAGGTCCGCCTGGAGTTTCTGGTTAACGTGGGGCTTGATTACCTGAATCTTGAGCGTAGCGCCGACACCCTTTCCGGCGGCGAAGCCCAGCGGATTCGCTTGGCAAGCCAGATTGGCGCGGGGTTGGTGGGCGTCATGTACATTCTTGATGAACCCTCAATAGGCTTACACCAGCGCGACAACGACCGGCTATTGAAAACCCTGGAGCGCCTGCGCGACTTGGGCAATACCGTGATTGTGGTAGAGCATGACGAAGATGCCATTCGCGCCGCTGACCACGTACTGGACATTGGCCCAGGCGCCGGTGTGCACGGTGGAGAGATTGTCGCCCAAGGCACGCCTCAGGACGTTATGGACAACCCCAACTCGCTGACCGGCCAGTACCTGACGGGGACCCGCGAGATCAGCGTGCCGCCCTACCGCATTCCCGGCAACCCCGAAAAACAGCTGGTGCTACGTGGTGCCACTGGCAATAACCTGCAGGATGTAACGCTCAGCCTGCCACTGGGGCTGTTCATTGCAATTACCGGCGTGTCAGGGTCGGGTAAATCCACACTGATCAACGGCACGCTAATGCCGATTGCCGCGCGGGAGCTTAATCGCGCAACAACGTTGACGGCGGCGCCTTACGAGAAAATCGAAGGACTCGATCAGCTTGATAAAGTGATCGATATTGATCAAAGCCCAATTGGCCGCACACCACGCTCCAACCCCGCCACCTATACCGGCATTTTCACACCTATCCGTGAGCTGTTTGCCGGTACCCAGGAAGCTCGCTCGCGTGGCTACAAGCCAGGCCGCTTTAGCTTCAACGTTAAGGGTGGCCGCTGCGAGGCGTGCCAGGGCGAAGGCATGATCAAGGTCGAGATGCACTTCTTACCGGATATCTATGTGCCGTGTGACGTTTGTAAAGGCAAGCGCTATAACCGCGAGACACTGGATATCCACTACAAGGGTAAAACGATCCACGAAGTGTTGGAGATGACGGTTGAGGATGCGCTTGAGTTCTTTAGCCCGGTACCAGCGATCGCGCGCCGCCTGCAAACGTTACTGGATGTAGGGCTTTCCTACATCCGCTTGGGCCAGAGCGCCACCACACTGTCAGGTGGCGAGGCGCAGCGGGTCAAACTTGCTCGTGAGCTTGCCAAACGTGACACCGGCAAGACGCTGTATATCCTGGATGAACCTACAACCGGGCTTCATTTTGAAGATATTCGTCAGCTACTGACCGTATTGCATCGTTTGCGCGACCACGGCAATACCATCGTGGTCATCGAGCACAACCTGGATGTGATCAAGACGGCTGACTGGATTGTCGACCTGGGCCCGGAAGGCGGCTCCGGCGGCGGGCAAATCATCGCCGAAGGCACCCCGGAACAGATCGTCAAGCAGCACGCTTCACATACCGGACGCTTTCTCTCTCCGCTACTTGAACGCGGCAACCGCGCCGCTTCGTAATCGGGCGTTTCAGGGTGGGCATGCGCCCACCCTGAACGTGATTTTATGCCATAATTTAGCCGATTCGCCCCTGTATCAAGGTCATCGGGCAGTGCAGTGCGCGATTAATTGCTTATCGTCATTCGCCAAATAACTTGATATTTGTTAGGCAATACTCATGGAGATCAAGCTGTGAGCGAAGATCAAAGCTGCATTCTTCACCACTTTAGCCACTACTGCTCATTAAGCACGGCAGATAAAGCCCTGTTAGCGTCCCTGGAAGAGAGCCCTACGGATATCACAGCGGGCTCACTGCTATGGGAACTCGGTGATCCGGCTGGCGAATTTTGTACCTTGAAAAGTGGCTGGGCCTACTCCTATCGCCACCTTGAAAACGGTGATCGACAGATTCTGGAAATTTATTTGCCTGGCGATATTATTGGCCTGCGTGAGTTCGCGTTTTCGCAACGTCTGGAAAGTGTTCGCATGATTACCGATGGCGTAATCTGTCATTTTCCGCACAAACGCCTGCTTGACGTATTTCGTCAGTCGGTGCCACTAACCTCGGTGGTATTTGCGATCACCAGCCGTCACCAGGCACTGCTCACCGAACGATTAGTAACGCTTGCCCGACGCAGTGCTCGGCAAAAAACAGCGCACTTCCTGTACGAAATGTATTTGAGACTGCGCCAGACCAATCGCCATACCGACGGGCAGCTTCGACTCCCGCTCTCCCAAGAGCAGCTGGCTGACATTCTGGGCTTAAGCCCTGTACATGTTAGCCGCACCTTTAGCTTGCTGAGCGAAGAAGGTCTGGTATTTCGTGATCGTCACAACGTTACGATTCCTGATCTTCAAGCACTGGCGGCAGTCGGCGAGTTTGATGACTGTTATCTTAATGACGACGTTAGGCCATTATTCGAACTTTCTGCCTAGTGACCACTACCATTACCACGTGCTGCCTACGGACGGTAGTGGTTTATAGAAAGCACCCGGCGCCTTTGCTGCGGGCAAACCCGTCATAAACGCTGGGCTTTTCTTACCCAACCTTGATGTGCTGATATGACACCCTATTCAACAGCCTTGGCAAGCGCCACCCTTCTACTTATTGCCCCGTTAACACAGGCGGCGAACTTTAATATGGAGGACATACAGTCGCACGGCCAGTGGCAATCAATGGCGTTAACGCTGGGTAATGAGCACCACTTTCGCGCCGTTGAACCCCATAGTTATTCCGACGCGACACTCAGCCTGAATGCCACCCAAAACGTGTGTGATTTACCGTGGCTTGAAGTGCGTGTCACGCTGGAGGAGCAGCAAGGCGAAAGTAAAACCGTCAACCTGGTGCCGACCCGGCTGCGTATCGACGAGCAGCCCGCGGTAGATACCATGGCAGAATTCATCACCGAGCGAGGCGATAACGGCTTTTACGTACACTTTTATCTTGCTGATATGCAGACGCTAATGCATCAGATGGAACAAGGCGAGCAACTTTTCCTGGGGTTTGATCGAGGCGAACAGCCCCCCTGGTACATGACGTTTCAGCTTGAAGGCGCCGATCAAGCGATTGAGCGCATGCAAACGCTATGTGAAACCGCGTCGCCCTGAAAGCCGCTGGATTAAACGCGTCCCCAGCAATTGGGTTAACGTTACCGATTGGCGTGAGAGTCCCATCAGCGCGGCCAGGTTTGTACTGGTCGCCTGGATGCGCCGACGATCGACATTAAGCACCAACAGGGCAGCATACGACTGCAGCAGAAGGGAATGCTTAGACACAACCCCAGCCTTGAGTAGTCCACTCACCCTTCTGGCTGTTGTCGTAACAACAGTTCAACGCGCCGGTTAGCAGCTCGCCCTTCAGGTGTTGCGTTGCTCTCCATAGGTTGAGTATCCGCATAACCAACGGCCCGCATGCGAGAAATCGCGATGCCCTGACCTTCCAGGTGGCGCATAACAGCAATCGCACGTCCGGCGGAGAGTTCCCAGTTGGAAGGGAAGCGAGTGGTCGCAATAGGAAGATTGTCAGTGTGTCCTTCAACGGAAACCTGACCATCAAAGGCCGCGAACACATCAATAAGGCTTTCTATCACCTCCTGGCCTAGAGAGGTTAGCACTGCCTCACCACTGGAAAATAAAAGGCTATCATCAATGCGTAGCCTTACGCCCTCCTGGCCCTGCGATACGCTGACACCGGGAATATCCAATGCCGCCATTTGGGGCTGCAACCCGCTATGGCGCGGGTGAATGCCGGTGGCAAGCGTTGCCAGGGGCAGAGAGCTAATCACGCTGGCCATGGACGCTTCCTCCCCCTCAAGTGCTTCATTACCACCGGGGGGAGCCAAAGCCAGCAACAAAACAAACAGCGTAATCAGCAGGGTGAGCACGTCCAGATAACTGGTCAGCCAGCTCTCATCGCTTTCACCCTGCCCGGCGGGAAGCTCCAGCGCATGGCGCGTATTGCTATCCAGCATCGCCTTAGCCCTTTGCCGTCGCGCTTGGTGTATCAGGCCGGGGCTTTATAGTGGCATCGCGAATCTCATCGTTATAGTTGGCGATAAATGAATTTAGCGTTTCCTCAATAAAAGAGGGCAGGCGGCGCTTGGTGATCAGTGAAATACCTTCCAGCACCATGTTCATGGTAATCAGGCGCTCTTCCGTACGTCGTTCTAGCTTCACCGCGATGGGTTTAAACACCAGATTCGCCAGCAAAATACCGTAGAAGGTGGTGAGCAGCGCCACCGCCATACGGGGGCCAATGACATCCAGGTCACCGGCATCCATGACTTCCAGCATATTAACCAATCCCACCAGCGTGCCAATCATGCCAAACGCTGGCGCATAGGTCGCCATGGTGCGAAAAATCTGAGCTTCTGCGTGCTCGCGAGCCTTGAGCCGGGCAATCCGCCAACGCAGCATGTCGAAGATCTCATCTTCTTTGGTATTGGCAATGACTAACTGAATACCGGTACGTAAAAACGGATTGCGCGTATGCTCCAACTCTTGTTCGACTGCACGCACATCGCCTTTAAACCATAGCCGGGACATGGCGACCAGCTCGTTGATATCGTCGCGTATATAGGTATTTTCACGCCGAAAGACAAGCCCTACCAGGCGTACAACGCGTAACACCTCTTTTAGCGGATAGCTTATAAAAGTAGCGGCCAGCGTACCGGTTATAACAATCGCCAGGCCCGGCAGATTGATAAAACTTTCAGGGGACTCCGCAGTAAAGAACAGCACACTGACTAGCAGCAGCATACTGGCGAATATACCTATCAACGTGGACGGGTTCATCAACGGCTCCTCGCCGGTTATTGTGAGTTAACGTATCGGTTGTTTAGGCTGAATCATGCAACCGGGCACGCAGACGGCTAATGGCTTGGCTATGCAACTGAGACACACGCGACTCGGTCACGCCCAGCACGGCGCCCACTTCTTTTAAATTCAGCTCTTCCTGGTAATAAAGTGCCATGAGCAGTTTCTCGCGCTCTGGCAACGCCTCAATGGCAGCAACCAATGTTTGGCGCTGCTGCTCATCCAGCAGCTTTTCAAACGGCAAGTTGCTCACATCAAAACTTACCGGCTCACCACCATCGGCAACCAACTCTTCAAACGGCAATAGCTGACCGCTATTGGTGTCGTTGAGCAGTTGTTGGTAATCACCCAGCGGCATCTCAAGCGCCAAGGCAATTTCACTCTCTTCCGGCGAGCGCCCGAGCTGCTGCTCTAGCCGCCGGATCGCGTCGTCCACAGCGCGCGCAGCGCGGCGCACGCTGCGTGGCAACCAATCTCGCGTACGCAGTTCATCGACCATCGCCCCACGGATACGCTGGCTGGCAAACGTCGCAAAGCTGGCCCCATGAGCGGCATCAAAACGGCCCAGTGCTTCTAAAAGCCCTACCGTGCCCGCCTGAATAAGATCATCAAGTTCAATGCTGGCTGGCAACCTGACCTGCAGTGTTAAGGCATGACGTCTTACCAGTGGCATGTATTGTGTGAATAGCTCGCCTTGCTTGATTCTGCCTTGTGCTGTGTACATCTTTTTGCCTCGCGGCTATACAACTTTTACTGATAGTTCACAATGACTTGCAGACCCTGAACGCGAACTGGCCGCTGTCCAGGCAGTAACTTAAAACGAAACTGCAAAGGAGCACTTACCTGCCTTCCCGCCAGCTCGGTGACCGTTCCGCGCCCTCCCGAGAGAGCCACACACTGCTCCGGATGGCATAGCCATGCGTTGATAGCGCTGCCCGGCGGCGCCTCAAGCTGCCAGTGTATCCGATCAATCACACGATTGTGCACCTGTACAGAATCGGGTGGCGTCATTGACTGGCTACGGGTTTCCCGGTCACTCATGGCCACCATCACGCCCGGCACCGAGGTACTCCAGCTGCCCGCCGCCTGAGCGCTACTGATGAGACCTATCAACCCGCAAACACCCATCATCTTGAATAGCTTGCTTAACATGTCGAATATTTCCTTATCAGCGCGCCAACACCAGAAGGTCGGTGGCCAAATAGTGGCTAGCGGCTTCACGCAGGTTTTCCAGCAAGCCTTGGCGCGACAAAGAGGGCTCGTGCAGTGCCAATAATCGGCGCGGCCCGCCATTGTCACGCGCCTGGCGAAGTAGCCGGTACATCTCGGCAAATGCGTCCGCATCGCTGTTAACCCAGAGCGCCCAACGCGCATGCCGAGCACTTAGCTGAGCCAGATCAGGCGCATTAACGCTAACCGCCTGTATATCCCAATCGTCAGGTGATCCTGCCCAGTGACGGCCCAGCGCAGACCATTGAGCCAGGCGATGTTGAGCCTGTTTGACAGCCTGCGCGCCCTGTCCGGGCAAACCAATAATATACAAGGGCTTTTTAGGTCGCGAAGGGGCTTTCGCGACCGGCTGCTCGTCAATCGTGGGGGTGGGCGAAACTGCACCTAGCGCGGGCGCTGGTGTTTCGCTCATCACCTCCGTATCACTTGCTAACGGCGCATCAAGCTGGCTGGGTGCCTGCTTCTGACGCTGGCTGTCGGCCCATTGGCGCAAGCCCGCCGCCTGATCCTGACTCATACATTCACCTCTCGGCTAACGCTGCCCAATTGGCGAATGGCGTCGCGCGCCATAAAGGCGTACATCAACGCATCCAGCATGGCCGTATCGCGGCGTTTTCGGCGCGTGCCCAACAGGCTGAGTAGATCGCTACGCAGACTGGACGCCTCATCATCATCCGCGTTATCCAAATGCCCGACCACTGACGCGACGCCGCTGGCTAACAGTAGACGTACTTCTGGATCCACGTCCCCGCTATCGGCCTCTTTAAACTGCTGCAACACGCGTTTGGTGAGCGCTGCCAAGCCCTCACTTTGCAGCTGAATGACCAGTTGGAAAAGTACATCGGCGCCTAAACGAGCCGGCGTCAACCAGTAGCGCCGGGCAACGACCTTGGCACTTTCGGGGTCACGAACCTCCCCATACCACGCAAGCAGTACACTGCCCGCCTCATTTTGCACTTCGGCATAGGCGGTCCATAACTGCATGGACTGGCCACGAAACCGCACGCTGACATGATGGCTGAGCGTGCTTTGTTCAAATAGTCCACGTAGCGCAGAACGCTCGCCATGAAAGTATACGCGCTGTGCAGATGTCACAAGGCTGACCCAAGTCAGCTGTTGCTCATTCAGCCACTGCACGGTTTCTGCCGGAGGCAGCACGGGCAATAGATGCACCGTGGCGCCCGCCTCCATTCGTGTCTCAAGCCTGGCCTGCCAACCCGCAGGTTGGCGATGTTGAAGCATGGGGACGGCATGCCAAGCGCCCCGTTCGTCCATGCTGATATCCGGCATCGACCAATCACAGCCACGCTCGTTACGGCGTGCCGCCCATACCACACCGGGGGTGGGTAACGCGTGCGGCAACAGACGAGTAAGCTGCGCGCTCTGTAGCTCGCTCGGCAAAGCGCTAACATCCCACATGGCTTCCAGCGTGGCGAAGCCTGCCAAACGCTGGCGCAGCCGCGTCAGTAGTAGTGACAGCCTCCGCCCTTGGCCAAGCACATCTCGCGACCAGCGAGGCATGCTAGCCGGTGCCGTGAAGCCAGGCTGCGGCGCTGCTTTCGCCTGGCTTTCCAACGCCTGGTTGATCAGCGCATCCGGCAGCGCCACGCTCATATCTTCGGGTACTTGCTGCCCATGAGAGCTAAACAGCACGCGCATACCATGACGGATAACAATATCCAGCACGGGGGCTAGTCGGCCAGCTTCATCCTGCTTGGTAATAATACAGTCATCAAGCTCAGCGCCTGCCGCCCGCGCGGCCTGACGATAACGCAGCACGACTTCTTCCAGGGTTTCTGGCTGGCTAGCCGCGTTCAACAGCAGTACCAGTCTTACCGTGGAACTTCCGTCCTGCAAATGCGCAATTTGATCAATCACACGCTGGTCACGCTGGCTCATCCCAACCGTATCAATCATGACCCACTGCTTGCCGTGAAGGCGGCCCAACAGATCATCGACCGGTTGCTCAGCATCAAGGGCGTACATGGGGGTATCCAACAGGCGTGCGTAAATCCTGAGCTGCTCATGGGCGCCGATACGAAAGCTATCCGTGGTGACCAGCGCGACGGGGCGTGTGCCATGCCGCATTACAAAGCGCGCCGCAAGCTTTGCGGTGGTCGTGGTTTTGCCTATTCCGGTAGGACCGACCAAGGCGACGATGCCCGTTTGGTCAAAAAAACTGGCCTCGTCATTTAACACATGAAGCCTGCTTGTCAGCTGCTGGCGCAGCCAATCAAGCGGTTGCTCACTTTCAGGGCCAAGCGCTTTCAATGACGCTGGCAGACCCGCGAGCACTTCATCACCAAGCTCGGCGCTAAAGCCAACACGCGTCAACAACTGAGAAAGCCGTGCGTGCGTGTCGGCGGCTTGTTGCACCGTCCCGGTGGGCCGAGGCACCTGTTGGCTCGTTACCTGTTGGTTAGTTAAAAGCGCGCGCATATCTTGCATTTCACGCAGTAGGCGCTCACTCATGGCCTGAAGAGGGTCCGTCGCTGTAGCGGGTTCTACCGTACTTGCGGTTACCTCTAACGCGGCGTCGACAGGCTCGACAGCCTCATCGGCCATCGCCATGATTTCAACGCCGTCATCAGTACGGCGGTTCGCCAAAATTAGCGCATCATCTCCCAGCGTTTCACGCACCTGGCGCATGACATCACGACTGTTTGCTCCCGTAAAACGCCTAACGCTCATGTCTTACCTTTTGTTTGTACACATAGCTGACACGTTCGCTGCTTGCGGTCATGGTTAGCGGCCACCCACTGTGGTGGTCACACGCAGCGTGCGGTCATCCGGAATTTCTGCTTGTGACATGACCACAAGATGGCGCAAACGACGGCGCAAAAAGCGTGATAACACGCCACGCAGCGAGTGCTGAACCACCAATACCGGTGCTTCCCCGCTACTTTCATGCTGCTCCAGAGCCTGCTGCGCCTGATCCATCAAGGTTTCAGCCAGGCCTGGCTCCATCGCGCCATTCCCGTTCATCGCCTGTATCAGTACCTGCTCCAGTTGGGCATCCAGCCCCATCACATTGAGGGTTTCCTGTCCGGCAAACCACTGCTGCGTAATGGCCCGGCCTAATGCAATACGCACCAGCGCGGTAAGCTCATTAGGATCTTTTTGATGACCGGCATGCTCTGCCAGGGTGTCCAGAATCGTGCGCATGTCACGAATAGACACATCCTCTTCCAGCAGATTCTGCAAAATACGTTGCAGAATGGTCAGAGAAATTGCCTTGGGCACCACTTCTTCTACCAGTGATTTCTGCTCTTCGCCCAGCTTGTCGAGCAGCTTCTGGACCTCCTGGCGGCCCAGCATTTCGGGTGAATGTCGATGTAGCAAATGATTAAGGTGAGTCGCAATAACGGTACTGGCATCGACCACAGTATAGCCATACACCTGGGCGTGCTCACGCTGATTGGTGTCGATCCAAACCGCGGGTAGACCAAAGGCAGGGTCGTGAGTGGCAGTCCCTTGCAGTTCCCCAGAGACCTGCCCCGGGTCAATGGCGAGCCACTTGCCTGTCTGCGCTTCGGCGCGACCTATTTCAGCGCCTTTCATGGAGAGCACGTAGGTATTAGGCGGCAGTTCCAGGTTGTCGCGGATATGCACCACCGGTGGCAGGAAACCGACCTCCTGAGCAAACTTTTTACGCACGCTTTTAATACGCCCCAGAAGCTCGCCTTTTTGGCGGGCATCGACCAGTGGGATTAAACGATGGCCCACTTCAAGTCCAAGGGTATCGACCAGATGGACATCTTCCCAGCTGGCCTCAGGAGTTTCCTGGGTAACAGGTGCTTCTGTAGCGATCTCCTCTTGCACTTGGGCTTTCTGCTTGTGAAGCATCAAGAGCCAAGCCAAACCGCCCAGCAGTGCGGTAAAAAACAGAAAGACAAAGTTCGGCATGCCCGGCACCAGACCCAGCAGGCCCATAACCGCAGCTGCCAGAACCATCACCTGAGGGTTCACGAACAGCTGGCTGATCATTTGCTGACCAACATCCTGCTCGGTATTAACGCGCGATACCGTTACACCAGCCGCAGTGGAAATGACCAGCGCCGGAATCTGGGCAACCAGGCCGTCGCCAATCGTTAGCAGCGTATACGTACGGCCCGCATCGGCGAAGCTCATATCGTGCTGCATCATACCAATCAACAGGCCACCGATAATGTTAACCACCATGATGACCAGGCCCGCCATGGCATCACCGCGTACAAATTTACTGGCACCGTCCATAGAGCCATAAAAGTCGGCTTCCTGGGCGACTTCTGAACGACGCTTTTTGGCTTCTTCTTCACCAATCAAGCCAGCATTTAAATCGGCATCAATGGCCATCTGCTTGCCAGGCATTGCATCCAGCGTAAAACGTGCCCCGACCTCGGCAATTCGCCCAGCGCCCTTGGTGATCACCATGAAATTGATAATGACCAGTATCAAGAAGACCACTAGGCCAACGGCAAAATTACCCCCTACCAGAAAGGTACCAAACGCTTCGATGACCTTACCGGCCGATGCGCCGCCCGCGTAGCCATCCATCAATACTACCCGCGTTGAGGCGACGTTAAGCGAAAGACGCAGTAGCGTGGTAAATAGCAAAACAGCAGGAAACGCAGCAAAATCCAAAGGCTTTTCGGCAAACATGCTGACCAACAACACCATGATGGCCAAGGCGATGTTAAAGGTGAACAGCATATCCAGCGCAAAGGGCGGCAAGGGCAGGATCATCATGCCCAAAATCATTAAAATCAGCACCGGCCCGGCAAGCAGCTTCATGCGTACCTCGCCCATCCAGCCACGCTGAGAGACCAGTTGGTTTAAACCTTTCATGGCGGTGCCTCATTGCCACTGGCCTGACGGCCAGGGGTTTGCATTTCCGGGGGTACCGGCAGATTATCGGGAGTTGGGGGCACCTCGCCTCCTTGTTGTCCAACATGCTTTAAGCGGTAAGCCCACGCCATCACTTCTGCCACCGCTGTATAAAGCTCGGCAGGCACTTCGGCCTCTAGATCCACATGATGATAAAGGGCGCGCGCCAGCGGTGCAGCCTCCAAGCGAGGAACGCCTGCCTCTATGCCCAGCTCGCGTATTTTTGCCGCAACGGCATCCGCCCCTTTGGCCACCAGTCGCGGTGCTCCCATGCTGCCCTCTTGATACATCAAGGCCACGGCATAATGCGTTGGGTTGGTAATAATAACGTCGGCCTCTGGCACCTTGCTCATCATTCTACCCCGAGCCATCGTCTGCTGCTGTTGACGAATGCGCCCTTTAACATGGGGGTCACCTTCTGACTCTTTATGCTCGCGCTTCACCTCTTCTTTACTCATGCGCAGCTTCTTGGCGTTACTCCACAGCTGAAAAGGCACATCGATAAGAATGACGATCATTAGCGACAATACGACCAAACCAGCCGCCTGGGCCGCCATATTAAGCGCACTGACCAGTGCTTGATGCACGGGCTGATCCATTAGCGCTAAAAACTTACCCAGGTTGAGATACAAAAACGTCCCGGCCACGCTACCCACCAGCACCGACTTGGCAATCGCTTTCGCCAGCTCAATCAACGCTTGGGTCGAAAATATCCGCTTAACCCCTGCGATAGGGTTTAGCTTGGAGAGCTTGGGCTGCATGGACTTTGCGGATATCAGCCATCCCCCCAGTAAGGCAGGAGCCGTTAACGCAATGACCGCCAGCAGTAGAAATAGCGGCATCATGGTAAACAGCGTCCGCTGCCCCAGGTTTAGCGCATTGACCAGCATGGGCATCTCTTCCATGGCCTGGCGCCGGTCAAACATGAAAGCCTGCTCCATGACCATTCCCAACTGGTCATAAAAAATCTGCCCCATGCCCCATAACCCACCGACACCGCCCAGCAGCAGCAAAAACGTGGTTAGCTCACGCGATCGAGGCACCTGCCCCTCTTCACGCGCTTTGCTTTTGCGCCTGGGCGTGGCCTCTTCGGTCTTTTCCTGATCGCTATCGTTATCTGCCATGCTACATCCGGCTTAGCGTGCGTGGCGCACCATAAAGTCAGCCGCCCCAAGGGACGGCTGAACAAAACGCTTATATTGCCAGATACGGCTTTTTACAATGCTCTAATAACGCGGCATTAAAAGCCCAATTCGTCCAATAAGTCGTCCACCTGATCCTGACCAGTGACGATATCGGGCGCACTCTCCTTGATTTGCGGGCCGTTCAACAAATCCTCTTTACGTCGTGCACTGTCGTTTTTCCACTGATCTTCGGCCTTGCGCTGCATCGATTCGCGTACCTGAGCACCCGGTACGTTGTCGATCAGCACCTGAACAAGCTGATGTTCGATCTCACGGATCACGTCCATCATTTTCTTGATCACCTGGCCGGTCAGATCCTGGAAGTCCTGAGCCATCATGATTTCAAGAAGCTCTTTACTCGTCGCCGCCGTCATCGTAGGCACATCGCTTAAGTAGCTGCGCGTATCCTTAACGAGCGCCTTGGCATCTTCCAGATCCTTGGGCGCTTCAAACCACTCAGCCCACTGCTTATCAAGCCCTTCAGCACGCTCAGAGAGTTCATCCTGAAGTGGCTGAGCACGATCAATCGCATTCAATGCGCGGTCGGCTGCCTGCTCGGTCATCGTGGCAACATAGTGCAGCCGATCTCGCGCATCAGGAATGGCTTCAGCCGCTTTTTCGATCTCTTTATCCAATCCCAGCTCGCGCATATTATCGCGCAGCATGCGAGTAAGCTTGCCGATGCGATGAATTAGCTCTTCAGCGCCTTCCTCGGATAGCGGGTTAGAGTCGACCTGCTCATTCTGACTCATGGTATTATCTCCTCGCTCACCAGGCCCTTCGGCCCAGCCGCTTTATTTACCCATTTTTTCGAAGATTTTATTAAGCTTCTCTTCAAGGGTAGCCGCGGTAAATGGCTTAACGACGTAGCCGTTAGCACCCGCTTGAGCGGCTGCGATAATATTTTCTTTCTTGGCTTCTGCCGTTACCATCAATACCGGCAAATGCTTCAAGCCGTCATCCTCACGAATCTCCTTGAGCATTTCCAAACCGTCCAGGTTAGGCATATTCCAGTCAGAAACAACAAATTCAAAATCACCTGCACGCAGCTTATTAAGCGCGTCCTGACCATCTTCTGCTTCATCGACATTGGTAAAACCCAGCTCTTTAAGCAGGCTACGTACAATCCGGCGCATGGTAGGAAAGTCGTCGACTACCAAAAAGCTCATGTTCTTGTCGGCCATTGTTCATCCTCTTATCAATTCACGTCTTGATGACGAGTTATATAGTCAGGGTTAAAAAGCTTCCCACTCTGCGTGGTCGCTGTGGGTTGGCGTTGATCGTGGCGCGGAGGCCGCCGGTAAACTTTTTTCTGCAGCACGAGGCGGCGTAGAGCTCGCTTGCTTAGGCAGTGAAGTGCGCGGTGGCAATGAAGTACGCTGAGGCGTCTGAGATCCTAGCAACTTAAATACGGCAACCGCCTGCTCTAACTGATTGGCCTGCTCTTCCAATGAGGCGGCAGCCGAGGAAGCTTCCTGGACAAGGGCAGCGTTTTGCTGGGTGACCTGATCCATCTGCCCAACCGCATGGCTCACCTGCTCAATGCCATCGCTTTGCTCCTGTGAAGCGGCCGATATCTCATCCATGATGTCAGTCACACGGCGCACGGCAGTGACAACGTCTGACATGGTAGAGCCCGCTTGCTCCACGAGCGTTGAGCCTTGCTTAATCTGGCTCACCGAGGCATCAATTAGCGTTCTGATTTCCTTGGCAGCATCGGCACTACGACTAGCAAGATTGCGCACTTCACCCGCCACCACCGCAAAGCCACGACCCTGTTCACCGGCACGTGCAGCCTCCACCGAGGCATTCAGTGCGAGGATATTGGTTTGAAACGCAATGGAGTCAATAACACTGGTGATATCGGCCACTTTTTGCGAACTTGTCGATATACCATGCATCGTTTGAACCACTTGGCTGACCACTTGGCCACCGTGCTCAGCAGTTGTCGAGGCATCTGCCGCCAGCGTGCTGGCTTGACGCGAGTTATCTGCGTTCTGCTTCACGGTGGCCGTCATCTCTTCCATGCTGGCTGCGGTTTCCTCAATGGCCGCCGCTTGCTGCTCCGTACGTGAGGAAAGGTCGGCATTGCCGCTAGCGATTTCCCGCGTGCCATAGTGGATTTCAGAACTGCCCTCTCGGACCCGAGCAACAATCCCCGTCAGGTTTTGCTGCATGGTGGCCATCGCCGAAAACAGGCGACCAATCTCGTTATTGCCCGCCTCAGGTAGTGGTTGGGTAAGATCCGCTTCGGCAATTTTATTTAACCGTTTAACCGCATCGTTTAAGGGCGTCGTCACGGTGCGGCGTAAGCCAATATAAATGGCAAGCGTAACCAGCAACGCTATACCCAATGCAATGGCGCTAACCAGTTTAAAAAGGTTGCCTTGGGCGTGCGCTTCTTCGGCGATATTGTTAACTCGCTGAAAGCCATATTCAACGAACGCCGTCGTGCTAGCGGCAAGACTCATCAGCGGTTCACTTAACGCTTCGCGCAGGTCGTTATAGGTATTGATATCCATCTGTGCAAAGCTTTCGTGCTGCTGTTTTACTAGCGTCATCACGGCACGGAAGTTGTCGATTAACTCACTTCCTAACACTTCGCCTTGGGTTGTACGAGGAGTCGCCACAAAGTTCTCAAAACGGATCTCGGAACGCTCAATAAGGTCGGAGGCAATCTCCAACTGCTCGTTGGCTCGGCTCATCTGGCCGACCATTAGGTGATTCGAGGCGACCTCCATGGCCAACATGGCCTGGTTGAGTAGCGAATCGGCGCGATTAATCTGATTAAGCTGGTCGCTACTGATACGACCGTAAGTCGCCAGGTTTTCCTCTGACCGGCTCTCCGATAGAAAGCTGATGCTCGCCAGCATGATAATCAGCACAGCAAAACACACCAATGCAGCCACTACGGCTGCATGGATACTCAGGTTACGTAGTAAACGCATCATTAGATCATCCCCTTGACCAAGCATTTTTTATAGTAAAACGGTTTATACCCGCTGGGAGCGACCGGAGGCAGCTACCATTGCCATCAAACGGGCGGGAATATCATCGAGTGCGGCAACTTCGACAGCGCCACCCATGGCTATCGCTTCACGCGGCATACCAAAGACCACACACGTCGCCTCGTTTTGGGCAACGGTAGGCGCGCCTGCTTGGCGCATTTCCAAAAGCCCCGCAGCCCCATCTTTGCCCATGCCGGTCAGGATCACCCCGATGGCGTTACGCCCAGCCTGTTCAGCGGCGGAATGAAACAGTACATCGACGGATGGCCGGTGCCGGTTGACCGGCGGCCCGCTGTCCAGGCGTGCCACATAGTTTGCTCCGCTGCGTACGAGCTTTAAGTGCTGGTCGCCAGGGGCAATGTAGGCGTGGCCCGGCAGCACACGTTCACCATCGGTCGCCTCTTTGACGGTTATTCGACACAACCGATCCAGGCGCTCGGCAAACGAGCGCGTAAACCCCCCCGGCATATGCTGGGTGATCAAAATGGCAGGGGAGTTGGCAGGCAACGGCTCTAATACCGCACGGATGGCTTCCGTGCCGCCCGTGGATGCTCCGATGATAATCAGTTTTTCGCTTGAGACTAACGGCGCTTTTAACTGTGCAGGCGGTGGAGCATTTTTATGGCGCGCCTGACGCGGCCGTGAACGTGCGGCCGCACGCAGCTTTTCGGCGATTTCATTGGCGTACTCCATCATGCCATGCCGAATACCCAGGCTTGGTTTGGCCACAAAGTCCAGCGCGCCAAGCTCAAGTGCACGCAGCGTAATTTCCGAACCGCTTTGCGTGAGCGATGACACCATCAAGACCGGCATGGGCCGCAGGCGCATCAGGCGTTCCAGAAAATCGAGCCCATCCATGCGCGGCATTTCAACGTCAAGCGTGAGCACATCAGGGTTGTGTTGCTTAATTAAATCCCTGGCAACCAGTGGATCAGGCGCCACGGCAACCACTTCCATGTCCGGCTGCGAGTTGATAATTTCAGTTAACAAATCACGAATCAGCGCCGAGTCATCGACACACAATACTTTGATCTTGGCAGCGCTCAATGCACGCCTCCTTTGCAGTTAATGCCGGGTATACTGCCTTGTTTGCACGGATAACCACGCATTAGGCGTATAAAAACACGAAAATGGTTCCATTAAGCCCGCGTGTATACCGTCTGGCCCCGCAGCTTGAACGCATCACTAATATACGAAAAGTTTTCAGAGTGACCGGCAAACAGCAGGCCATCCGGCTTCATAAGGGGCGCAAACCGCTTAAGAATCTTTGCCTGCGTCTCTTTATCGAAATAGATCATGATATTTCGACAAAAAATGGCATCAAACGGGCCTTTAATCGGCCACTGTGTCGACAGCAGATTAAGTGGCATAAACTCAACCAGCTCGGAAACTTCCGGGCGCACACGAGCGAGACCCTGTTGCTGCCCTGTACCCTTCTGAAAAAAGCGTTTCACACGGGCTTCATCTAACTTGCGCACCTGCTCTTGTGGATAAATACCGGCGCGCGCGCGGCTTAGGGCATCGGTATCGATATCGGTGGCAACGATTTTCGCCTGCGCCGCTTTGGGCCCCAGGGTTTCCAAAAGCGTCATGGCCAGTGAATAGGGCTCTTCGCCCGTTGAAGCGGCCGAACACCAAATAGTGACCGGGCTCTGTTTATGGCGAAGATGCTCTGCCAATAGGGGAAAATGGTGCGCCTCACGAAAAAACGCGGTCAGATTAGTGGTCAGCGCATTGGTAAACGCCTCCCACTCTTTTGCATCAGGCTGACGCTCCAGGCGCAATAAGTAATCGCTAAAACGTGTCAAACCATGATGTCGAAGACGCTTGGCTAACCGGCTATAAACCATCTCGCGTTTGTGCTCGGCCAACACGATGCCAGCACGCTGGTAAATAAGCTCTCGTATTCGTAAGAAATCCGCATCCGTGAGCATCAGATCTCGTTCAATCTGATGACTAGACGCCCACTGATTGGCGTCGACACCTGGTTCGCGTTGTTCGCTCAAAATTCTTCCCATTCCTCTACAGGTGTCGCTTGTCGCTGCACAGCAGGCGCGGCTACTTTGTTGCGCGCTGTGGGGCTGGCAAGCGTTGTTGCTTGTTTAGCAGGTAACGTGTTCGCCAAGGCAAGAGGGCGTTCTGGGCTCTTCTGGTTAAGCCGAACGGCTTCAACCGATAACGCCAGCAGGCTTGCTTGTTGCTCTAACGCGGCAGCCGCGCGGGCGGTCTCCTGGACTCGAACAGCATTTTGCTGCGTTGCTTGATCCATTTCGGCGACTGCCTGGTTTACCTCCGCAATACCACTGCTTTGCTCTTCAGACGCTGCCGAAATTTCGTGCATGATATTGGTAATACTGCGTGCCGCCTCAGCGACCTCACTGATCGCGGTTTCTGCTTTTTCAACCAGCCCAGCGCCCGCATTGACTTCCTTGTTAGAACCGTCAATCAACCCTCGAATTTCCTGGGCAGCGCCAGCGCTTCGTCCGGCTAAATTACGCACTTCTTCGGCAACCACGGCAAAGCCACGCCCATGTTCGCCGGCGCGCGCCGCCTCCACCGAGGCATTCAGCGCCAAGATGTTGGTTTGGAAAGCTATCGAGTCGATGGTATTGATGATATCGGCCATCTTTTGAGAGCTTTGGGTAATGCGTTGCATATTGTCTACCAACTGCGTCATTAGCTCACCCGTTTGAGAAACCCGAGTAGAGTTATTATCGGCGAGTCGGCGGGCTTCTTGAGCGTTGTCGCTATTCTGGCGTACGGTAGCCGTCATCTCCTCCATGCTGGAGGCCGTTTGCTGTAGCGAAGCAGCCTGTTGCTCGGTACGTGAAGAGAGCGCTTCATTACCTGTTGCAATATCTTGTGCGGCAGGCGTTACGATATCTATCCCGCCTTTTACGTCGCCAATAATGCTGCTTAAGCTTTTACGCATGGCATTAAGCCCATCAAGTAGCTGGCCCACTTCATCGTGCTGACGCTTGGGCGCGGAAGCCGCCAGGTTACCGCCCGCGATTTGCAGCGTAAAACGTGATGCGCCCTTTAGGGGACGTATAATTGCGCGGAAGGTTAACCAACCAATCACTATCAGCAGCGCCAACCCAACTCCCAACACCACCGCTTGCGTTGCGATAATAGTGTTCTGCGCTTGCTGGGCATCAGCCGCCATTTGTTCAGCCGCTTGCTGTTTTTGCCCAATGAGCTGACTCACACTTTCAGAAAGCGCCCGCCCCTCATCAGACATGACGCTGATGACGGCATCCAGCCCGGTAAACGCCTGATAGGTCTCTTCGGCTTGCAGCACGCGAGCCGCCTGACCCATTCCCTCCTCTAGAAAGGCCTGAAGTTGATCGCTAAACGCACTGGCGAGCGGCGTATTATTGATCGCACGGGTGTAATAGCCTTGCCATACGGTGGCTACTTCTTCAGCACGCTGCTCAATGGTTTCACCTATTTCAAAACGCTGATTAATCAACTCCATACGCTCTGGTTCAATCATTCCCTGGCGCGTATTGGCGATCATTTGGTCAATTTGTTGCAGCCTGACGACGTCGCGCAAACCATCGCTATTAAGCCTCTCAAGCCGCTCACTTGACGCGTTAAGACCGTAAAGACCCAAGCCCCCGCTAATCAACAGCAACGCCGCAGCGACCACAATCATGCCAACCAGTTTGGCGCGGATGGTATTCAACTGAATCCTTTTCAGCCACTGGCCGACACCACGCTGTCGTAGACGCCCTTTATCCAGGTAGAAATGCTTGTTACGTCCTTCCCGTATCTCAGCATAAGCCTGTTCAGCATGCTTTATGGCCTCACGTGAGGCTTGAACGCGCACCGAGGCGTAACCCACCACCTGCTCATTTTCAATGATTGGCGTTACGCTGGCGTCCACCCAGTAGTGATCACCATTTTTACAGCGATTTTTAACCAACCCACGCCAGGTATCCCCGTTCTGTACGGTTTTCCACAAATTATCAAACGCGGCAGGCGGCATATCCGGATGGCGAACCAGATTATGCGGAGCACCTATCAACTCGTCATGCGTGTAGCCACTTATCTCAATAAATGTCGGGTTCGTGTACGTAATACGACCTTTTAAATCCGTCCGTGAGACCAGAAAATCGTCTTCTTTTAGCTCGACTTCACGCTGCGAAATGGGTTGGTTATTGCGCATTTAGGGGCCTTATTGTTCAGTTCTTAAACTATCGTTGTTTATAGCGTTTGCTATTAAAATGCTTCCCAGGCTTCTGTTTCCACCTTTCTTGAAGCAGTGCCGATAGAAAGAGGCTTGGAAGTGACGGACTCGACAGGCCCCGCCGTGGATGAGGCGGATACAGGCGTTGGGTTATGAGCAACCTGAAAACGCTCAACGGTATTTCTTAACCGCGCCGCTTCATCTTCAAGCTCATTGGCGTTATGAGCGGCATGCTGAACAAGCTGGGCATTTTGCTGAACCACTTGGTCCATTTGTGCAACCGCTTGATTAACCTGAGCAATACCGTTGCTCTGCTCTTCGGAGGCTGCAGCAATTTCATCCATGATATCGTTGACCCGCTGCACTGCATCAACCAGCGCTTGCATGGTCTCACCTGCCTGATTGACCCGCTGCGTGCCGGTCTCTACTTTACCCAACGAGGTATCAATGAGCGTACGAATCTCCTTCGCCGCGTTAGCGCTGCGACTGGCCAGGCTACGCACTTCCTGAGCGACCACAGCAAACCCCTTGCCATGCTCACCCGCACGGGCAGCCTCTACCGATGCGTTAAGCGCCAGGATATTGGTTTGAAACGCAATATTATCAATCAACGTGATGATATCGGCCACTTGATGAGAGCTGGCATTGATATCCTGCATGGTTTCAACAATGCCGCTCACTTCTTCACCGCTTCGCCTCGCTGTTAACGTAGCATTTTGCGCAAGCTGGCTAGCCTGACGTGCGTTATCGGCATTGTGGCCCACCGTTGAGGCAAGCTGTTCCATACTGGAGGCGGTCTCTTCAAGCGAAGAGGCCTGCTGTTCAGTACGCGAGGAGAGGTCGTTATTACCGCTGGCAATCTGTTGAGAGCGCGCATAAATGGACGACCCACTGCCACGCACAACGCTCACTGTTTCTGATAAAGAAGCCTGCATATGCGCCATCGCAACGTATAGCCGACCTATTTCATTATTGCCCGGTGCCGAGATCTGCTGGCTTAAATCGCCCTGAGCCATGCGTTCGAAATAGCCAACCAAACGATCCAGTGGCTTAAGTACATTGACCGTCACGCCCCAAATCACCACCACGACGGTCGTCACTGTGATCACCACAATGGCGATAAGCGCCCAGCGAATGCGGCCGGTAAAGTCCGAGAATTCAGCCTGTTGAACGCTGCCATCACTGGCGGCCTGCATGATGGCTGCCCCATGCTGAAGAGCATAAAAACCGATGCCACAGGCCACAATCACCAGTAACGAAAAGGAAGCAAGCACCAGCCCCCAACTGAGCCGCACGGTCATGTTTCCCAACATCTGCCGCATTAGCTGTGTCACAATGTTTTCTCCAAACACAACGTCACTCGCAGGCGCATTCCTTGGCGCTAGAGGGGCCGTTCAACTTGGGAAGACACGTTCCGTGTGGCCTTTTTAGTACAAAGTAGCGGCAGTCGCCTTAACGATTGCTGGTGCTATCCACCAATGCCATCTCTTCACTGGTAAGCAGCTTATCGATATCGACAAGTACCAGCATGCGGTCATCCAGGCTGCCAAGACCGCTCAGGAAATCAGAAGACAGGGTGACACCAAATTCAGGCGCCGGTTTAATTTGCTCAGGGTTTAACGTCATGACGTCAGAAACGCCGTCGACCACGATACCCACGACGCGATCGGCAACGTTAACCACAATCACCACGGTCTGGCCGCCGTACTCCACGTTTTCAAGATGGAATTTGATACGCAGATCGACAATCGGCACAATCACGCCGCGCAGATTGGTAACCCCTTTAATAAAGTCAGGCGCATTAGCAATACGCGTTACATTTTCGTAACCGCGAATCTCCTGTACCTTCAAAATATCAATGGCGTACTCTTCTTCGCCTAATGAAAATACTAAAAACTCACGGTTTTCAGCTTCATCCGCGGCGAGAACCGCCTCATTATTTGCTTGACTCATGACGGCTCAGCCTCCTTATAAAAAGAGATAGGTTGATTATTAATCACTTTGCTCGCTTCTTTCTTGACCCTGCTCAAGCGATGCAGTCCTGTGATATCCAAAATTAGCGCTACGCTGCCATCCCCCAGGATGGTTGCCGCCGAAATCCCCGGCACCTTGCGGTAATTGTCTTCAAGGTTTTTCACCACTACCTGCTGCTGCCCAACCAGTTCATCAACCAGCATGGCATAACGGCGTCCTTCGCCCTGCACGATGACCGCGATACTCTGGGTAGGATCCGTAATGGCGTTTTCCACATCCAGAACTTCATGAATCGCAATAACAGGCAAATACTCGTCGCGTACCTTTAAGACAACGTCGTCTCCGGCCATCGCGTACATCTCGCCCTTGGTTGGCTGTAACGATTCAAGCACGGTAGAAAGCGGCAGAATAAACGTCTCCCCACCGACCTTAATCGACATGCCATCCAGTATCGCAAGCGTTAACGGCAGCACTATCCGCGTGTTGGTGCCTTCGCCTTTTTTGGACTGGATCTCAACACGACCGCCCATTCCCTGAATATTACGTTTAACCACATCCATGCCCACACCACGTCCGGAGACATCGGTCACGGCCTCAGCGGTTGAAAAGCCTGGCGCAAAAATAAGTTGGTAAACGTCTTCGTCGCTCATGGTGTCAGAGACGCTAAGGCCATTTTCACGTGCCTTGGCTAGCAGTCGCTCACGATCCATTCCGGCGCCATCATCGCGCACCTCAATCAGGATGTTACCGCCCTGATGGCGAGCAGAAAGTACGAGCTTGCCAATACGGGGCTTGCCAAGCGCTTCGCGCTTATCCGGCATTTCAATGCCGTGATCAAGGCTATTACGCACCAGGTGAGTTAAGGGATCGGTAATCCGCTCAACCAAACTCTTATCAAGCTCCGTGGACTTACCCTCGGTCACAAGCTCTATCTCTTTACCCAGCTTGCCCGCGGTATCGCGTACAACACGCGGAAAACGGCTAAACACGAATTCCATGGGAATCATGCGGATCGACATGACCGCTTCTTGCAAGTCTCGGGCATTACGCTGCAAAAGGCTCATGCCATTTTGAAGCGAGCTGTTGCCCACCGACTGATCGTCCAAATCGCTAACCGTTTGATCAAGCATCGATTGGGTAATGATTAGCTCGCCCACCAGATTGATAATCTGGTCGACTTTATCCACCGAAACGCGAATGGAAGAGGACTCGGCGGCCGCCTTTTTCGACTTAGCACTGCTATCGGGCGTCTTTTTGGCCTCTGCAGGTGGGCGCGCAGCTTCTGGTGCAGGCGTTGTAGGCTCCGGTGTTACTGGAGCAGGAGCAGGCGGCGGCGTGCTTTTAGCCTCCTCTTGTGCAGTTGCAGGGGCACCACTCGCTACACGAATCTCAATCTGCTCTGGTTCAATGATGAAACACATGACGGCTTCAATATCGTCAGCGCTGACATCGCCACTCAGTATGACTTCGTAACATTTCTCATCGCCAGACTGCGACTGAACATCGCCCAGCTGCTCAAGCTCTTCAACCAGCAACGTACGCTCTTTTTCAACCACATTAAGCAGGGCGACAATCAGCTGGTTTTGACCGACTGAGGCTTTCGCTGGTTCTTCAGCCTGGACGACCGGTGCCGCTGCCTCCACCGGCGCATCCAATGTTTGACCAATTTCTTCCAGGGCTATCTGCTGTAATACTTGGCAAATTCTTTCGTACGCCTCTTGATTGGGCGCTTCCTCGTTGCGATAGGCATCGAGTTGCTCATGCATGATGTCTTTAGCCTCTAAAAAGGTATCCACGAGCTCGGCACGCAGTACAAGCTCCCCTTTACGTGCATGATCCAGCAGATTTTCGAGTATATGCGTTGTCTTTTGTAGCACGCTAAAGCCGAAGGTACCTGCTCCACCTTTGATCGAGTGCGCCGCGCGGAAAATAGCGTTTAGCTGCTCAATGTCGGGATTATCGACATTAAGCTCCAGCAAGTGCTGCTCCATATCAGCAAGCAACTCTTCAGCCTCTTCAAAAAAGGTGTCAAAAAAATCCGCTATATCCATGCACCACTCCACTCTAACGTCATATTTTTGTCACAAGCCAACGCTAATCCGACGCATTTGTCGGCAGGGGCTCTTGCGTTAAGTCTTCGACCAGGTCATCCGCAGAAGCAGGCAGCGTGGCATCAGAACTCATCGTTCCCGGGTTGCGAATCGCCTCTGCGATTTCGGGTAGCAAGACGACAAGTTCAATACGGCGATTAACCGGATCTCGAGGATCCGTATCGGGTAACACGACACGGTTAGCAAAGCCTGATACGCGCAGCAGTTGATCAGGGTCAAGCCCCCCGGTCACCAGCTCGCGGCGCGAGGCATTGGCACGATCATTAGAGAGCTCCCAGTTGCTATAGCCCCGATATCCTCCGGCATAGGGCACGTTATCGGTATGTCCACTAATACTAAGATCGTTAGGCAATTCGTTAAGCAACGGCGCAATCGTGCGCAGTAAATTGCGCATATACGGGGCCACCTGATCACTGCCCAACTCAAACATTGGGCGTTGCTCGGTATCCAGCAGTTGGATACGAAGCCCTTCACGGGTTAAATCAAAGCGCATTTGCCTGCGTAGCTGACGCAGCTCGGGGTCTGCCTCAATTGCGCGTTCGATGCGCTCCTGTAGATCGGTAAAGAAACGTCGCTCCTGCATGCTTGGCCGGGTCTGCTGCATGGTATCGATGCGCGCTCTTTCACCATCACTGTGTGTCGGGTCTGGGCCACCGCCAGGGATAACTCTGGTACTGCCTGATTGATCACCACCAGTGATCGCCGTCACCAGAGGCGTACTGAAATATTCTGCCACGCCGCGCCGCGTTTCTTCACTGGAGACACTTAAAATCCACATTACCAGGAACAGCGCCATCAGTGCGGTCATGAAATCCGCTAGAGCAATTTTCCAGGCGCCGCCGTGATGCGCATGCACCACCTTTTTACGCCGGATGATAATCGGGCGCTTTTCACCGCCCTTACTCATGCAGTACCGCTCTTCTTGGCATTTTTCACATACTCTTCAAGCTCGAAAAAAGTTGGACGCTCGGCGGTATACAGCGCTTTACGGCCAAACTCAACGGCCAGCTGAGGTGCGTAGCCGTGCAAACTTGCCAATAATGTTATCCGAATGCATTGCATCATCTTTTCTGCTTCCTGGGCTTGCCGACCGGCGAAGCTGGCAATGGGGTTAATAAAGCCGTAACCCAACAAAATACCCAGGAAGGTTCCCACCAGCGCGTGGGCAATCATTTCACCCATCTGTTGCGCAGTGGCATCCGCATAGGTCAATGCCTTGATGACCCCCATTACTGCCGCCACGATGCCGAAGGCGGGCATGGCATCGCCCACTTTTGCAATCGCATCGACGGGGACATGAGCCTCTTGTTCAAATACTTCGATTTCGTGCAGCATCAGCTCATCAATTTCCATAGGCTCCATGCCGCCACTCACCATCAAGCGCAGGTAGTCCGTCAAGAACGTCATGACATGCGGATCAGCTAATACAGCAGGATGTTCTTGAAAAAGGGGACTTTCTTGAGGGTTATCAATATCTCGCTCTATGCCCAGCATTCCTTCACGGCGGATTTTTGACAATAGCTTGTACTGCATTGCCATCACTTCCATGTAAAATACTTTGTTATATTTTTTTGCTCCCCTGAGCCTGGGCAGTAGCTTGAAGGTGGCTTTAATCGCTTTGATGTTGTTGGCAGCGATAAATGAGCCAACACCAGCACCGCCGATAATGACTAGCTCAAGTGGTTGGTACATAGGGCCTAGACTGCCACCTGCCAGCACATAGCCACCAAATACACATAACAAAACGACTACATAGCCTAAAAGTATCAGCACAAGCAGGGTCCTTGCGGTGTTTCAGTATTAAGTAGGGAACCAAAACTTAGCCATCTGTTCAGATGGTTGAGTGGCGTTCCGGCTCAAGTACAAATTAGCTTTATCATACCAGGGCTAATGTACAGTCTAATTAAAAAGTAACGCCGCCTTTTAACGCTATCTATTCGTTAAAGGCGCATTTGATAATTCTTTTACCCTTCACTGATGCCGTGGCTATCTTCCTTGGCTTGCTGCGCCTTACGGGTTTTGCCTGCCCGCGATGGCGGCTGACAAATACCACAGATATAGTCGTGAGACGGACTATGAGCATGAGCCACAAACTGCCCACCACAGCGCGTGCAACGGCTAAACTCAAGCAGGTCGCTTTCAAAAAAGCGCACTAACGTCCAGGCACGCGTCAAACCCAATACGGGCTCGGCGCCCTCCAACATCATCTGCTCATTGTAAAGTCGATAGGCTTTTACAAACGCCTCGATCCTCTCGCAGCAGGTGTCTCGCAGCAGGCTGGCGTAGATATTGTAAAAAAGCGATGAATGAACATTGGGCAGCCAGGTAATAAACCAATCGGTCGAAAACGGCAGCATGCCCTTAGGCGGCGACATTCCACAGACTTCTTTATAAAGCTTGATCAGTCGCGTACGGCTTAATTCGGTTTCCGTTTCCAGCACCTGCAAGCGTGCGCCTAGCTCAATCAGCTCAATTGCCAGCTGCACTTGGTGCATTTCATCCACCAGGCTTTTCTGGGTCACCCCTTATCTCCTGATAATGACTCAAATGTATCGCCAGCTAACAGTAGCGAAGCGTGTAGACCAGCGAGCCCCTGATCGCGCGGATTCTCAGTGATCTGACGTAGCCGCTGAGCACTCGGCTGACTGAATCGACATATCAGCTGGTTAGTACGCGCCAATTTCGTCAATTGGCGAGCACTCAGCGAAGACAGCAGTTCAGCAACGTCATTATCTATTTTTAAACGAAATAGTGCTGTTTCGCGGTCTTCACTTAACAGGCGCTGCGCGAGAAGCAAATAGGCTAAATTAATTTCTTCAATTTCATCGAGATAGTTGGTGTGACTCATAGTGTTCCATCAAATGACACAGGCGCTATCTTGTAACCGTTATGCGGACGCCTTGATGACTTTTCTGCCCCTTCGCCATGGTTGCACACTATCTATATATTGGCTACTTGGCTCAATCATGGCGTTTTAGGCCCTCGTCTGACAGCTCAAATACCCACACCAGCAGCTCTGCCACTACTTGATAGAGGCGCGGGGGTATCTCTGCGTCTAAATCCAGCTGCATTAAAAGTGCTACGATCTCAGGTGCATCATGCACATAAATCCCTTGCCGGTGGGCTTCCGCCATAATGCGCTCGGCAAGCTCGCCATATCCCTTTGCGACAACACGTGGTGCGCGTTCGCTTTCCTGGTAAGCAAGCGCAACCGCCTGGCGGTTACGCTCATTCGGCACGGACATCACTACTCTCCAGCGGTATATACCGCGCACGCACCTGCACTTTGTCCAAATCCAGCGCATTCAAACGCTGCTCTAAAGTAGGGATACCTTGCTCAAGATACTGATGCGTGGCTTTATCGGCCGTTGTTAAATCAATACTTAACACCGCTCGATAAAACCACAATGAGACGCTAAAGGCTCCTAAATTAGGCACATCCAACTGCATCTCAGAGCGCCACCCATCCTCCTCCTTATTATCACCCTCACCGCCCCCATTTTTTTCTTGAGCAGGCAGATGGATCACAAGTGCCATAAAAATGCCTGCCCAAACGTCACCCTCCCAACGAACCACAGGCATGACCAGCATGTCCAACTGCTGACGTACGATACTTTGCAAACTTTCATGGACCACTTCACGGTGCCCACGACTGCTGAGAGCTTCCATGCCGCGCTCATAGGCCATGGCATCGCGCGTCAACCTGGCATTATCCTCCATACTGGGCGGCGCACTTTGCGTAAAAGCTGCTGTATTCGGCATTGGGGCTGCACGCGTGGCGGCAGTCTGATCGTTGGATACATACTGCAAAGCGCTGCCGGGCACTATTGCTTTGGTCAAAGGCGACTCGGAAAAAGACGCCTTTAATAAAAACGGCACATTAGGCGATAACGGCTCGGCGGGCTGTAACGGCGCATGGAGCTGCAGCGGTACACTTGGCAGTGATGCACTAGGCTGTAGCGCAGCGCCTGAGGGCAGTGCGAGTGGGCGAGGGCCGGGCTGCATTTGCGGCTCTCGTAGCAGTTGCTGACGTGCCATATCGCCTTGAAACCAACGCTTTAAATGGGACTCATAAAACAGCCCGCTATCGCGTATGCTGGACTCCAAACGTTCCGCAACAACCGTCGCCGCTGGCGCCTCTTGCGCAGCCAACAAGGGCGCGGGTGGCCGAATGACGGCAGGTGGCGCAGGGAAGCGCAGTAACACATCCGCAATACTGCGCGCTGCTGGACTGAAATGGGTCTGTGTTGACCCCGGCGGCGCACCCTGCGTATCACCTCGCGCCAATAGCCTGTCACCGTTAAGTGACCCCGGCGCGCGCTTTAAATCATTCAGCAATGCCGGTTCAGTACGTCCATCAAGGCGTGAATCGCCCTGTAGAGCGCGCGGCCCCTCACCAGGAGGAATCGGCTTAACAGGTTCGCTCAGCGCATGCTTTAACGACACCTCCCCCTGTCGACCCAGCACTTGATGCATAAGCGTATCAATCAACGGTGTGATACCACTCACTTGGCCGCTTCTCCATCGTCAGAGCCCAAGGCACTAAAAGAAGCGCCCTGCTGGGGTGCGTAGGCACGATGAAGATCTCGCTGACGCTGAGAAACACCAATTAGCTTGCCTAACTCATCTCGCCTTGCCATCAAGCGACGCCGAATTTCCACATCATATTCTAAAATGCGCTCAAGTAACTCTGCCTTACGCTGCTTGGCGGGATCATCCAGCACCACCACGCTATCGAGCTTGCGCACCTCCTCGACCAGCAAGACATAATGGGTGCGCTGCTCAATCAGTTCTACCCACTGCTCGGCGCTGACCAGCTCATGCATTTGAGTAACATGAACCAGCAGCCCCTCATACGCATCTAACAGTACGTGCGGTGCGTGATCGTGGGCATTTATGGAAGCTGCCATGAGGGCCTCATACGCTTTGCTGTTGTCCAATTTCACGCCATGCAGAGGCAATATTTTCAAGCAGTTGCTCCGCTTGGTTTAAGCTTTCCTCGTCATTTCGCAAATTGGCGGTGAGTAATAAGCGAGCGATGTAGTCATAAAGTGACGCCAATCGCTCAGCAATATCGCCACCTTTTTCTTGGTCAAGGGCGGCGCCAAGGCCGTTATTGATAATATCCAACGCTTTGGATATTGCTTTGCCTTTCTCACTCGTGTTGCCGCTTTGCATGTGGATACGCGCAGCACGAATAGATGTTTGCGCTCCCTCAAACAACAAGACAATAAGCCTATGCGGATCAGCTGACATCACGCCACTTTCGACACCAACGCGCGCATAAGCGTTAGCACCTCTTCCGTAGGCAGCACTGCCGCGAGAGTATGTCACTAGCTTGAACTCCTAATTGATACCGGTTACTGGTCAGACAACACGGTAACCGCCGCCCGCCTTTTCTCATTTAATACGAGCACACCATGCTCATCTATAAAATGATATCGGCGCAATGGCGCCAGACTTTAATGGCGCAGCCAACTTTCTTTGCAACAAAAAGAATACCTGACCAACCCATTATAAAGTTTGTGGCGTATCAGCCGATAATAGTAAGGAGGCTCAGCTATAGAGGCAGGGCTGATGCTTTATCCAAACCGACTTATCCATGGGTTGTTACTACTGAATCGCTACTATTTAGCCCTTATCTTTACAAGGAACGGCTGTCATGACATCACCGCTAACGGATACCATAACAACACTATCAGCCACACCAACACCCCGCCTAACGCCGCAACAACGCCTGGACAGCACGCTTGCCCAGCTGTCAATGACAGACAATAGCGGCGCTCAAACTGGCTCAGGAGCTGCCTCAGGAACTACCGCCGTAACAAAAGGCGAGCTGATTGAACCCATCCAGCGCATTAACGCGGCAATGCAAGCGCATGGAATAGAGTTCGATGTTAGCGATGAGTCATCACGCATTGTGACACGCGTTATTGACCGGGAGTCTGGGGATGTCATTCGCCAAATCCCTTCAGAAGAAGTGCTGGCGATTGCTGAGCGTCTGGAAGAAATGCAAGGACGCCTTATTTCACTAGAGGTATAAAGGCTCGGCAAAGCTTTCTTCAAACAAGCGCCAGCTAACGCAACACTTACTTATTTCTGGCGCCTTGTTTGAAGTAAGCTTCAAGCCACTACACTTGCATATTCATTACGTCGCGATACGCAGTCACCACACGGTTACGCACCTGGAGCCCCATCTGGAAGGCAACGCTCGCTTTTTGCATATCCACCATAACGTCGTTTAGCTCAACGTTCGGCTCTCCTGCCTGAAACGCCATGGCTTTTGCATCAGCCGCTTTTTGAAGACGATTAATACGCTGAATTGATGCCTGCAGCTCGCTACCAAAACCGCCCTGCCCTACTGCCGTCGAGACATGCTCACCTTTTAACGGTTGCGCTGCCGCTTGCGTCGCGAGCCCTTGCATTTGTTGAAGCGCTGCTTGTATTGCCGGCGTACTCATACATAAGCCTCATCAGCTTTAAATAAAGTAATGGGCAAAGCCTAACACTGCTGTCGCTGCGCTCATACGTACAATTGCGCACTAAAAGCCAAGCTTTTCGTTCATTTATGCTCGACACACCTCGGGATAATGGCGCCCATCACAATTCCGCCTTTTCCTCCAGGCGGATAACCGCGATTGACGGATATAGCCTATGCCTTCTTTGGTGATGCGCCTGGGCCGGCATCTGTTTTGCTTACCCCTTTGGAGGGATGCATGAGTGAAACCGGTGCAACGGCAGGCCGTCAAAACAGCACGACACAAAGCACTCTCCGCAATGGTCCAACAGACAGCGATGTAAAAAGCAGTCCTATGGTTGAGCGCCTGTTAAAACAGTTACGTGGTAGCCCGCTGGTAGTGCTGCTAATTGCAGGAGCAGCCTCTATTGCTCTTGTCGCCGCACTGTTCATGTGGGCAAGCAGCCCCGAGTACCGCGTTTTATACAGCAATCTTACCGAGGCGGATGGTGGTCAAATTATTGCAGAGCTTGATAGCCGCTCCGTGCCCTATCAGTTTAGCCAAGGCGGCCAAGCTCTGCTGGTACCAAGTGATCAGATATATACACTGAGGTTGCAGCTTGCCGAGCAAGGGCTGCCTCGGGGCGGCAATCTCGGCCTTGAGTTAATGGATACCCAGGCGTTTGGTATTAGTCAGTTTGCTGAACAGGTTAATTACCAGCGCGGCCTGGAGGGTGAGCTGGCCCGCTCAATTGAGTCGCTAGGGCCTGTTGAGCGGGCTCGCGTTCACCTTTCGCTGGCCAAGCCATCCGTGTTTATTCGTGACCGCGAACCGGCCAAGGCCTCCGTTATATTGACGCTGCTACCCGGCCGCGTGCTGGGCGAGGGGCAGGTAAGCGCCATTATCCATATGGTATCCAGCAGTGTTCCCGAGCTTGCCGCAGAGGATGTCACGGTTGTTGATCAAAATGGCCGCCTTCTGTCAGCTAATTCCTCGAAAGGTAATGATCTTGACGGCTCCCAGCTTGAGTATATCGCGGAAGTAGAGCGCTCTTATCAGCAGCGCATCGAGCATATTCTTACGCCTATCCTGGGCCAGGCCAATGTGCGCGCTCAGGTCGCCGCACAAATCGACTTCTCAAGCCGAGAACAAACCTCCGAGCGCTATGGCCCGAACCAGCCGCCCAATGAAGCGGCCGTACGCAGCCGCCAGTTGAGCCTCTCCTTTGACGGTGACGACCCCTTGGCAAGCGGCATTCCTGGGGCACTCAGCAATACGCCGCCCGGCACAGCCCCTTCTCCCATTAACCAGCCAGAAGGTGCAGAGGGTGACGAGGAAGAAGCTGATGACGTTCCGCCTGAAGCACTGCGTAGTCTGCGTCAGGAAGATGTGGTCAATTATGAAGTCGACCGCAGCGTTGAGCATGTACAGCATCGGCTGGGGCAAATTCAGCGGCTTTCTGCGGCCGTCGTAGTTAATTACCGCGACACCGTTAATGCCGAAGGTGAACTTGAGCGCGTCGCGCTAACGGACATTGAGGTTGCCCAAATCGAGCGCCTGGTACGCCAGGCAATGGGCTTCTCTGAAGTGCGCGGGGATCAAATTGAAGTGGTGAATTCACCCTTTGCCGATACCCGCGAGGATGCGGCTGAAACCGATTGGTGGAAAGACCCCGGCACACTCGCGATTGCCAGCACCCTGGGGCGCTATCTGTTTGTCGCGCTTGCTGCCTTATTGCTTTATCTACTTATTTTACGTCCCTTGATCAAGCGTTATACGCAGACACCCGCTGTGGCGCCGGTCCTTCCAGGACAAACGCTTGCGACCAGCGTGGGTGGCGATGTGGAAGACGAGGCTGGGGCTGAGGGTGAAGCGCTTGATGAGGAAGGCAACACCTATAGCAATAAGCCCAAGCGAAACCGCAAAACGTCGCTATACGAACACAATCTTAATGACCTGCGTGACATGGCACAGGATGACCCACGCATGATCGCCATGATTATTCGCAGCTGGATGAATGCCAATGAGTAGCGAACTAGCCGACATGAGCGGCGCTCGCAAAAGCGCCATTCTTCTGCTCGCTCTTGATGAAGACAGCGCGGCAGAGGTGTTCAAGTACCTAAGCGCCAGCGAAGTACAAGATATCAGTATGGAAATGGCGCGCCTAAATCAAGTATCCCACGAGGATATGAAGGCCGTACTTGAAGCGTTCCACAAAGAGACAGAAGAGTTTGTCGCGCTCAATCTTAACTCCAGCGAACATATCCGTTCTGTGCTCACCAAGGCATTGGGTAGCGAACGCGCGACCAGCCTGATTGAAGATATCATGGAGACAACCGGCGGCAACTCAGGTATTGATGCGCTCAACCTGATGGAAGCCACCATGGTTGCAGAGCTGATCCGCGATGAGCATCCGCAGATTATCGCGACGGTTCTGGTTCACCTTGACCGCCATCAAGCGGCAGATATTCTTGAGCACTTTGAAGAAAAACTGCGTAACGATGTCGTCTTGCGGATCGCCACGTTTAGCGGTGTTCAGCCCGCCGCACTGCAGGAACTCACCGAAGTGCTCACCAGCATGCTGGATGGTCAGAACCTTAAGCGCAGCAAGATGGGCGGCGTGAGAACCGCAGCCGAAATCCTCAACCTGATGAACTCTTCTCAGGAAGAGACAGCCATCGAAACCGTTCGCGCGCACAACGAAGACCTGGCTCAAAAGATTATCGACGAAATGTTTCTGTTCGAAAATCTGCTCGACCTGGACAACCGCGCTATCCAAATGGTGCTTCAGGAAGTCGAAACCAATTCGCTGGTGGTGGCGCTCAAAGGTGCACAGGATGCATTGGTCGACAAGTTCTTGCGCAACATGTCCCAGCGCGCCTCAGAGCTCGTTCGCGAAGACATGGAAGCACGCGGACCCATTCGTGTTTCACAAGTTGAAACGGAGCAAAAAGCCATTCTACAAGTGGTGCGCCGCTTAGCCGATTCAGGTGAGATCGTGCTGGCCGGAGGAGATGACGAATATGTCTAATTCGTCGTCTCCTGAGTTTGACCGTCATCGTAGCTGGCAACGCTGGCAAATGGATGAGCTTGTCCCGCAACACAAAGAGGCCAACCAGGCGCCTGCGGTGCCGTCTGCGCACCAGCGCAAAGTGCTGGCTGCACAAAAAGCAGCCGAACAGGCACATCAGCGCGAACAGCAGGAGCGCGAGGAGCTTTATGAACGTCTTCGCCAGGAGGCTGAAGAGGCGGGCTATCAGGCCGGGTTACAACAGGGTCATGAAGAAGGGTTAGCAAAAGGTCTGGAAGAGGGTCGCGCCCAGGCAAAAGAAGAGCTCCAGGAACAGATTCATCAAGCGGTTACGCCCTTGCATACGTTGGCTAAACAGTTTGCAGATGCCTTGGAGCGTATTGATGAAATCGTTGCTCACGATCTTGTGGCGCTGTCATTGGCGACAGGCAAGCAGTTAGCTGGGGAAGCCCTGCAAGAAACACCCGAACAAATTCTGAATATTGTCCGTGAGCTTCTACATACGGAGCCACCGCTGGTTGGGCAGCAGCGTCTGTGGCTAAACCCTGAAGACCATACTCTGGTAGAAACTCACCTAGGTAATGAGCTTAGCGCCGCTAACTGGAAATTACAGCCTGACGACCAGTTGGCGCGAGGTGGCTGTCGCGTCACCAGCGCTCAAGGTGAATTAGATGCCACCTTTGAAAGCCGCTGGCAGGCGATCCAGTCCCAGGCCCGTAAGCGTCATTTACCCCATACTACGTCTTCATAGGCGGACCGCGCATGTCTGACTCAACATGTCCTCATCAACACCGCTGGCATAAAGCAATACGCCGCACCACGCAGCGGATAAGCCGCTTACCGCACCAGCGCAGTAGCGGCCGCGTAACACGCGCAACCGGCATGGTGATTGAGGTCGTTGGGCTGCGCGTAGCCGTTGGCAGCGCCTGCCGTATAGAGCTTCCTGGCCCTGATGGGCGCCTTACCGACAGCGACAAACATGCAGAAGCCGAAGTGGTCGGCTTTGCGGGCGACAAACTCTTCCTTATGCCGCTGGAAGAAATTTCCGGGCTGATGCCTGGCGCCAGAGTCTCTCCACTTGGCGATGGAAGCGGGCACAGCGCACGCCGTTTCCCCATCGGAGATGAATTATTGGGCCGCGTTTTAGACGGCAACGGCAACCCTTTGGATGATCGTGAAAGCGTTGAGGAGGTAACCCATGCAACGCTTAGCTCGGCGCCACTGAATCCGCTATCCCGCGCGCCGATTGAAGATCAGATTGATGTTGGCATTCGTGCCATCAATGCGCTTTTAAGTGTCGGTAGAGGCCAGCGAATGGGCCTGTTTGCAGGCTCCGGTGTCGGTAAATCGGTGCTACTGGGCATGATGGCTCGCTATACCCAAGCCGATGTTATCGTGGTGGGCTTAATTGGTGAACGTGGTCGAGAAGTACAAGATTTTATTGATCACATTCTAGGGCCGGAGGGCCGACGTCGTTCTGTAGTCGTCGCTGCGCCAGCCGACACCTCGCCGCTGCAGCGCCTCCAGGGGGCCGCTTATGCGACACGGCTGGCCGAAGGGTTTCGCGATGCTGGGCGCAATGTGTTGCTGATTATGGACTCGTTAACTCGTTATGCTATGGCCCAGCGTGAAATCGCCCTCGCCATTGGTGAGCCACCAGCAACCAAAGGGTATCCACCCTCCGTATTTGCCAAGCTACCAGGCCTTGTTGAACGGGCAGGCAATGCTGAGCGTGGCGGCGGATCCATTACCGCATTTTATACCGTGCTTACCGAAGGTGATGATCAGCAAGACCCGATTGCCGACTCTGCTCGAGCAATTCTGGATGGCCATATTGTGCTATCTCGCAGCCTTGCTGAAGCGGGCCACTACCCGGCTATTGATATTGAAGCCTCCATTAGCCGTGCGATGACAGCAATTGCCACACCGGAACAACTGCAGGAAGCCCGCGCTTTTAAGCAAATGTTTTCTCGCTATCAGCGTAATCGGGATTTGATTAGCGTCGGTGCTTATAGCCCAGGCCACGACGCAAGGCTTGACGAAGCGGTGAACCTTTTTCCCGCGCTTGAGCGCTTTCTTCAACAAAACATTAGCGAGTGTGCAACGCTTGAGGATTCACGCCAGGCACTGCATTCCGTAGTGGGAGGTCGAACATGAGCCATTCACAGCTAGAAATGTTAACGGGTTTAGCCAAGGATGCTCGCGACCAGGCAGGTCAATTGCTTGCACATGAGCGACAAACCGAGCAGCAGACGGCCGCTCAGTTGCAGTCGCTTAGCCAGTATCGCACGGAGTATGCCGAGCGTCTGCAAAAGGCCATGCGTGAAGGTATTGACCCCGCTACCATGTACAACTATCAGCAGTTTCTGGCCTCACTTGACGCTGCGTTAAGTCGTGCTCGCCAAGCATTAATCGCTCAACAGCAGCGCGTTCAGCAGAGTCAACAGCACTGGCAACAAGAGCAGCGCAAGCTCTCTTCCTACGATACACTGGCCACCCGCCGTCTATCAGAAGAGCACCGTCGTCTTGAACGCCATGAGCAAAAAACCAATGATGACTTGGTGACCAGCCGCTTGGCTCGCCAACACAATGAAAAACCGCATTAGTGGCACTGAGGAACGATAAATGAACATACAGCTATTGCTGTCAGGTGCACAGAATCAGGGTTCTGCCTCAATGGCCAGCTCGCCTCTCTCCGCGTCTGTAAACACGCCGGATCTTTTTCGCCAAGCGTTATCTCAAGCAGCTAATTTGCCATCAACTAATGCGCCATTACGTGCTACGGAAGTAGACAGCCAAACGCCAGTAGAGTCTCAAGAGCAGCTTGCCTCATTACAGGCCAGGTTATCACTCGCAACAAGCGACACGTTAGCGTCACAGCAGCCGGTTGATCCATTAAACAGCGAGTCATTAACGCCTCTTGATGAGGTCGCAACGAGCGATATGTTAACGCCAGAGCTAGCGATTGATCCGTCCAACAGCGAGCCATTAACGTTTCTTGATGAAATTGCTGCCCGCATGAACCTGCTTGCTTCCTTTGCAGAACCAGCCGAGCCGGCTGAAGCGCTTCAAGGGGTAGCGCCTGAGCTTGAGGCACTGCTCCAACAGCTCGACCTGAGCCAAGAGCAGACCGCTGAATTGCTCAGTGCACTCGGCATAGACCCCCAGCCGGGTATGGCGTTAGAGCACTCAGACAACGCCATTGAATTACTCTCGCATCTTAGCGAAGAGGAAGCGGGTCAGCTTGTTAGCGCGTTAAGTGTCATGCTTACCGCTACGACACAAAGCAGTACTGGGGCATTAGCTAATCACAAAGGGCCGCAGAGCCAACCGTTGAGCAGTGGCGCCTATCGTCACGATGCCTCAAGCACTCTTTCTATAACCAACGCTATTGCGACAAAGCTGGACACCGCTAACGGCCAACCAACCGTTGCCAACAGCCAGGATGTTTTGACAAAAATTGGCCCATTGACGCCTTCAGCGCCGCTGGCAACGCCAGACGAGCTTGAACCGCTTTTACGTGGTGGCCAACCAGCCGCTGCTGGGTTCCCGAACTCAGCCTCCGTCGGTAATGCCCCTGTAGCAGCGTCCTCGTCGATGCCATCTTCACACGCTTCGCTGGGAACACCAGTCAGCAGTCCTGCCTGGTCTTCACAGCTTGGTCAGCAGTTGGTTCAGTTCGCTCAGCGCGGAGGCGAGCAACAGATTAAGATGCAACTACACCCTGCTGAGCTTGGGCCACTGTCAATTACCTTGAAAGTCAGTGAGCAAGGGGCACAAGCACACTTCTTATCGTCGCACATGCAGGTTCGCCAAGTGGTTGAACAAGCGATTCCTCAGCTCCGTGAAGCACTAGCAGAGCAGGGTATTTCGTTAGGCGAAACCTCCGTTGGCGAGCAGCATAATTCCAATGAACAGGCCTTTGCTGAAAAAGGCAATAACGCTGGTGCGCAGGTGGGCAGTAGCGTAACGGACAGTGATCAGGACACGCTAGCGCCCGTTGCGGAGAATATTTCACACCCCCTTGATGGGCGGGTTGATCTTTACGCTTAAATATTCGTTGTACGAGTAGCGACTCACGCGCCCAGGTGCGCAAAACCAAAAGATAGGCTCGCCAAGCGAGCCTGTTCATTTCATCACCGCCCACCATATTAGGCATAATGCGTAATCAGTGGTGTGTGGCGATTATGGGAACGGAACGACTAATGGCTGAAAAAAGTGGCGGATCCAAAAAACTGCTCTGGATAATGATTGTTCTGGTGCTCCTTTCCTCAGCAGGGGCAGCAGCAGCCATTTATATGGTGCTTGACCAGCGTAATGAACAGAGTGCTGATGGCGAATCACAGCTACCAGCAGAGCGTGAAACGCCTGTATTTACGCGAATTGATCCTTTTACGGTCAACCTTGCAGATGATCGCTATGGTTCTCGCCTCTTGTATACAGGAATTACGCTGCGTGTTGGCAATGAAGAGAGCAAAGCGATTATCGAAGAGCACATGCCTCAAGTGCGTAGCCGTCTGCTGATTTTACTCTCAGGCAAGCAAGCCAGTGAACTTACCTCCACAGAAGGTAAGGAGCAGCTAGCACAAGCGATTATCAGTCGCCTTGGCGTACCCCTGACGGAAAATCAGCCGCCGCTTGATCTACGCGAAGTGCTGTTTACTGAATTTATTGTGCAATAACCCGGGCACTGGAGCCGTTCATGTCGCAGGACGATCTACTGTCCCAGGAAGAAATTGATGCCTTACTAAAAGGCGTCAGTGGTGATGAAGAACCATCGCCCTCCTCTTCGCAGCCAGCTAGCGAGACGCGCATTCGCCCTTATGACCCTTCAACACAACACAGGGTCATCCGTGAGCGCTTGCATGCATTCGACTTTATTAATGAGCGATTTGCCCGCTATTTCCGAAACGGCTTGTTTAACTTGATTCGGCGTAGCGCTGACATCACGGTGGAGTCCGTCCGTTACCAAAGCTTTAGCGAGTTTTCGCGTAACGTGCCGGTACCTACCAACTTAAACCTGGTAGCAATGAAGCCACTGCGTGGCTCGGCATTGGTGGTTTTCCCACCTAACCTTGTTTTTATGGTGGTAGACAACCTGTTTGGTGGCGATGGCCGTTTTGTTACCAAATCAGACGGCCGTGAATTTACCAATACAGAACAGCGTATTATTTACCGTCTTCTGAACTTGGCAATTGATGCCTACCAGGAAGCATGGAAGGTCGTGTATCCGGTCGACGTTAATTTTGTGCGCTCTGAAGTCCAGGCCAAGTTTGCTAATATCACCAATTCACCGAACGAAATTGTCGTCAACACCAAGTTCAATATTGAAGTGGGCAATCTCTCAAGTAATTTCCAGATTTGCATGCCCTACGCCATGATTGAGCCTCTGCGGGATCTGCTCGCCAATCCTATTAACGACAGTAATCAGGACCATGACGGCACCTGGTCCCGACGCATGGCCAGCGAGATACGCCAATCAGAAGTAGAGCTGGTGGCAGAGTTTGCTCAAATACCTAGCCGTATTGCACAGGTAATGGGGCTAAAGAAAGGCGATGTATTGCCGCTGGATATTCCCGATACGATTACCGCTCGTGTTGATGGAGTCCCGGTCATGGAGTGCGAGTATGGTAGCCAGCGCCAGCAGCATGCGCTGCGCGTTCTCCATATGATCGACCATGCCGCTATGAATAACGTATCGTCACTGGACTTTATTAAAGGTTCGAAGCGACAGCAAGCCAAGGAATCCAAAGCATGACTGATCCTAATAAACCCGATCAAAATGTCTCCGATGACGATTGGGCGGACGCCATGTCTGAGCAAGAAGAGACGCCAAACGCTGCCGATACGGCTAGCGAGGAAGATCCTTGGGCAGCAGCAATGGCTGAACAAGAGGAGACGACAAACACTGCCGATACGGCCAGCGAGGAAGATCCCTGGGCAGCCGCAATGGCTGAACAAGAAGCCGCCGAGGAGGAGGCCCTACCCCCTGAGGATGCCGCGCCAGACACTTCAGCCGCGAAACCCGCCAGCGATGAAATATTTAGGCCTCTAAGTCCCGCTGACGAAAGCAAGCAGACACGCGACCTTGAAATGGTCATGGATATCCCGGTAAAACTGACCGTGGAACTTGGCCGGACGAAGCTTACGATCAAGCAACTGCTTGAGCTTGCCCAAGGGTCAGTGATTGAGCTCGAAGGCTTGGCAGGCGAGCCGATGGATATTCTCATTAACGGCTACTTGATCGCGCAGGGTGAAGTCGTTGTTATCGAAGACAAATACGGTATTCGTATTACCGAAATCATCACACCCTCTGAGCGCATTCACAAGCTTAACCGATGAGTGCTGACACCTCTCCATTGCAAGATGGAACTATCGATGCGCTAGGCAGCAGCGGTGATGCGTTTATCGGCATGGCCATGTTCGGTAAAACCGCCGCTGCCTTGGCATTGGTTATAGCCATGATTCTACTCTGCACAGCGCTCTTAAAGCGCTGGCAGAATGCTCGCCCGCAACTGGGGGCCCACCTACGCGTCATTACGAGCACGGCGGTCGGCAACCGCGAGCGTGTCGTCGTCGTCGAAATTGAAGACACTTGGCTGGTTCTTGGAGTAGGCAATGGCCGAGTCACCAAGCTGCATGAGCGCCCGGCACCTGACGACAGACCTGCTCCTTCCCCTCGTTCTGATTCGCCGCCTTTTGCACAACGGCTTTCTCAGGCGCTGGCAAAGCGTCGGCGTAAAGGCTCCGATACCGACCCACATCAAACACCATGAGGCATAGGATGCACTCCGTTAGGTCCTACTGGCAGCTTTGGCTGCTGTTTGGCGTTGCTGTCGCACTTTGTATGTTGACTAACCCCGTGCATGCACAACAATTGCCAGGCATTATCTCTCAACCGCTTGAGGATGGCGGTCAGCAGTGGTCGCTATCGCTTCAAACACTGCTGCTTTTAAGCTCGCTGGCGTTCCTGCCAGCGATGCTACTGATGATGACCAGCTTTACACGGATCATTATTGTGCTGAGCCTGCTGCGAACCGCGATGGGCACGCAGGCAACACCACCCAACCAGGTGCTGCTGGGTATCGCGCTGTTCCTAACCTTTTTTATCATGTCACCCGTTCTTTCTCAGGTGTATGACACAGCCTGGCAGCCTCTATCGAACGAGACGATTAATTTTGAAGAGTTTTTGCTGCGTGCCCAGCTACCGTTTCGTGAGTTTATGCTTGCCCAAACGCGGGAGCCTGATTTAGCCCTATTCGTCCGCTTGGCAGACGTAGGACCTTTGCAAGGTCCTGAAGAGCTCCCCATGCGCGTGTTATTGCCTGCCTTTGTCACCAGCGAGCTTAAAACTGCCTTTCAAATCGGTTTTACTATTTTCATTCCCTTTTTGATTATCGACCTGGTGGTCGCCAGCACGTTAATGGCGTTGGGAATGATGATGGTGCCGCCCGTGACAATTTCATTACCGTTCAAATTAATGCTTTTTATACTGGTTGACGGTTGGCAGTTAATCGTTGGCTCACTCGCCCAAAGCTTTTACGTTACCTAGGTGCCGCGCCAGCGGCAAGGAGCAAGCATGACCCCTGAGGTGGTAATGAGCATGGCGTATCAAGGCATGCGCGTCACACTATTTCTAGCAGGCCCCATACTGCTGGCGGCGCTTTTTACCGGTTTACTTGTTAGCCTTTTTCAAGCGGCCACGCAAATTAACGAAATGACGCTCACCTTTATCCCTAAAATCCTGGCGGTGTTTGCCGTTCTGGTTTTGGCGGGCCCGTGGTTGATTAGCTTGATTACGGATTTTACGACACGACTGTTTACTAACATTCCCAACATGGTGATGTAGTGCCATGGTGGAAATCACCTTTGCTCAGTTGCAAGGCTGGTTGATAGCCTTTTTATGGCCCTTTGCGCGCATTACAGCATTTATGGCCGTTTCCCCGCTGTGGGGACATTCCAGCATCCCTAACCAGGCAAAAGTGGGAATCGCCGCGTTAGTGACCATTGTGATTGCACCGATTCTCCCAGCCATGCCGAACGTCGCCATTATGTCCTGGGCAGGCATAGGGATCATGGTAGAGCAAATAGTGATCGGACTAGCCATAGGGCTGGTCATGCATATTATATTTGCGGTTGTTCAGGCGGCAGGTGAGTATATTGGCTTACAAATGGGGCTCGCGTTTGCCACGTTCTTTGATGCTTCTAGTGGCACCAACATTATGGTGCTATCACGCATTTTATATATGATCACATTGCTCATGTTTTTAGCATTTAACGGCCACCTAATGGTACTTGAAACGCTGATCATGAGTTTTGAGACATTGCCCATCGGGATAGCCGGTTTGAACCCGGGGGCCTTCGATCTTCTGGCCCGCTACGCAGGCACTATTTTCGCCGCAGGTATGCTGCTAGCACTACCCGTTGTGGGCGCGTTACTGATTATCAACCTATGTCTCGGTATTCTTAATCGCTCTGCCCCACAGCTCACCGTGTTCAATATTGGCTTTCCCACCTCACTCACCGTCGGGCTAACGCTCTTGATGGTCTTAATGACGCGTATTGACCGTTTTCTACAGGCCCTCTTTAGCCAAGGGCTGGGAATGATGCAAAATCTGATAGAGGCGATGGCTCCTTTAAACTAAAAAGCCCTGTTACGGTAAATAACCGTGACAGGGCTAATATCATGCTCTTATCTGTTTTTACATATAGTTAAACAGTGATAACCCCTTCACATCGACAAACGTCTTCTGCGCGGCCTGCATGCCCACTTGGCGCAGGCTATACTCGGAAATAGCCTCCACATAATCCAGATCTACTAGATCCGACAGCGTTTGCGTATAGTTCATCATGCGGTTACTGCCCACCGCATCAATAACGTCCAACTCATTAAGACGTGCGCCTGCAGAGGCACGCACGGTCAGCACGTTATCCAATGCGTTATCCAGTTCGCGCATCGAGCTATTTAAGGTGTTACGCATAGCTGCTTTTTCAGTATCCGTTTGTGCGGGATTTTCAAGCACGCCAATCGCCGCTTCCAGGGTCTTAAAGAGATCTGCAGGCTGCTCTGGAGTTCCTGGGCGGGCCATGGAAATTTCGTCGCCGTCTGCCGGTTCCCCTGTAAGGGTAATGCTGATGCCGCCAAACGATAGCTGTTGTCCATCACCCGCATAAGCAAACGGACCTGGTGTCGTTTGACCATCGGGGATGATGTCGCCATCAGTCCCAGTTACATTATAAGTAATATCACCGCTATCATCATCGACGTTGAATTTGATGGTGAATGCCTGCCCATAATCATCATTGGTGACATCTTTAATGTTAGGGCCCGAAAAAGTCACACTGCCATCATTTCCCGGCGCTGCTTTCGCCACATAACTAGCACTGCTTGGCACACTCTGGAAAATAGTTTTACCATTCTCAGTCACCGGCATTAACCGGGAGGAATCAACCTGCTGCTGGCGACTATTCGCATCACCATTATATTCAACGCTGCCTTCTGCATTTTTAGCAAACGGAGGCGCATTGTCCTCGTAACCGCCAAATAGATAACGCCCATTACCATCGGTCGCATTTGCCTGACCGATGAGCGTTTCGTAAACCCCTTTTAGCTCACTAGCGACCGACTCACGGTCTACATCGCTAAGCGTATCGCTGGACGCCTGGATGAGCAGCTCTTTTGCGCGGATTACCGCATCGCTCACGCTATTGAGGATACTCTCTGTTTGTGCTACTGAGTTGCGAGCCGAGACACGCGAATCAGCGTATTGCTCAGTAATAGAGATCGACTGATCAACGCCCACCGCACGTGAGGCCGCCTGCGGGTCATCCGAGGGGTTGACCACTCGGCGACCACTGGCAAGTTGCTGACTCACCTTTAAGAAATCACTTTGCTGGCGATTCATGGACGCCGTGCTTTGCTCAAACATCGTCACGCTGCTAATACGCATAGCCTAGACTCCTGGATTAACCGCGCAGGTTCAAGATGGTGTCCATAATAGAGCCCGCCGTATCGATGACACGCGCATTGGCCATATAGTACTGCTGGTAGCGAATCAGATTGGCAGCCTCTTCGTCCAGGTTTACACCAGACTCAGACTGCTGCACCGCGCGCAGCTGATCGGTTAGTCCTTGACGCGCGTCCAGGTTAACCTGGGTAATATTAGCGCGGTTACCGACATCGCTCACAATGGAGGCGTAAGCAGAACTGACCGAGGCTGAGCCTCCTACTACAGCCTCACTCTGCAACTTTTGCAAGGCTAATGCGTTACGGTTATCACCCGAGGCCGCGATAATGTTTTGAGCAACCGTTAACGTCGCCTCTCCGTTAGTAGGGAGTGAAGAAAGCGTAAAGCTCATTCCATCAATTTCAACCGTTTCGCCACCTTCCAAAGGATCACTATCCACACCAAACGGTTGATTACCAACGAGGACCGTTGCCCCCGCTGGTTCTACCTTTAGCGCACCCTCTGAATCCAGCGTTAACGTATACTCTTTATGGTCCGAGAACGCCCCTGGCGACATCTTCAGGTCATCAACGGCTAAATCACCCGAGTGTTTAAATGAAGTAAGAGAACTGCCTTCTTCACCGTCTAAGCCTGCATCACCTGCGGCTATTTTATCCCCGTCCGTAATCGCCACCTTCATATCCTGGCCGGCGCGACGAACAGGCTGAATTTCGAACTTATCGCCATTCTGTGGCGTACTCTCAAAGGCAACATTAACGCCACCAAAGGACAGTACTCCGCCATCCAATGTGAAGTCCACCTCGTCACCACTGTCATTACGTGTCACGCTATACGCGTCATTGCGATAACTGATGGTGTAGTCTGTAGCGCGTAGCTCATCAATATTATCAGTATCGAATTCAACGGATGCTATTTCAGAGGCATTGCCTTTATAGCTGTATCCTAGAGGCTTACTTAGTTCAAAGAAGTCCCCACCCAATTCGCCATCCAGGTCCACGCCCTTTTTATGCTGATCGTTAAAAGCAACCGAGAGCGAAACAGCCAGCTGACCAATCTGATTCTGGGTTTTATCCAGCGTCTCAGAACGGAACGACATTAGCCCACCCAACGTACCGCCTTTTATCGTTGACTCATTTAACTTTACGACGTTACCACTACCATCACGATAGCCGACGATGGTGCGTTGTGGGTCGTTGTCAGCCTGTACAGCCTCCAGTTTAAAAGAGTCTGTACCCGTCACGAGCGGCTGGCCGTTAGGAAGGCTAATGTTATAGGTTTTACCGTCCTGAATATTCAGGCGTAGATCCATTCGCTCGTTAAGCTCAGAAACCAGATGATCGCGCTGGTTAAGCAGGCTATTAGGCGCGTCACCCGTACGCGCACGCGCCAGAGAAATTTCTTTATTCAGCCCCGCAATCTGCTCAAGCGAGTTATTAATTTGGGTCACTTCATCCTTGATTTGGCTATTAATATTGCTCTGCATATCCTGCAGATAGCCATCAAAGGAGCGAAACTGAGCGCTTAATGTACTTGCTGTTCCAAGCACCCCTTGACGAGCGGCCGGGTCAGACGGTGCGCTTGCCAAGTCTTCAAGCGAAGAAAAGAACCCCTGCATCAACGGCGCCAAGCCAGCGGCTCGGTCGGCCAGCAGGTTATCGATTTGCGAGACCTGATTGTTATAGGTCTCAAGCGCACTCGATTGTGTCTTCGCGCTATTAAGCTGATTAGCGACGTAGGTATTAAACTGTCGCTCAATGGCATCCACTTTCACACCACCGCCTACATTGCCCTCACCCAGCTGAGTGAGTTCGCGGTTGTAGCCCGGCGTGTAAACATTGCTGATGTTATTACTGGTGGTGTTTAAGGCATTCTGGGCAGCATTAAGGCCGCTTAAGCCAACAGAAAACATGCTCATGGTTGATATCCTTAGGCCGATACCTAATATATCGGCAGCACCCTAAAAAACTTGAGCCCTACCTAGCGTGAATCCGCCAGGTAGGTGCTCTCTGTTGTTAGCGACCCCATGGTATTCATCACGGCGATCAGCTTTTGGGCGTAGCGCGGGTCTGTGGCATAGCCGCCTCGCTGCAACGCATGCGCGGCTTGCTCGGCATTGGGCGCCTGCACCACCGCTGCGTAACGCGAATTTTTGCCGATCAGGTTGGCATAATCAGTAAGCGAATGCTCAAATGAATCATAGACACGGAACGTATCAACCACCTGTGTGCGGCGCCCGTTAATATATTCATGCGTCACAATATCGGTGGTTTTACCCTGCCAATGGCTACCCGCTTTAATCCCGAACAGGTTATGGCTGTTGCCTCCCTGGCGGGTGGCTATTTCATGCTGCCCCCAGCCGGTTTCCAGGGCTGCCTGGGCTAATATCAACTCGGCGGGAACACCGCTTGCTTTACTGGCAGCTTGCGCGGGAATCGCCAATTTATCGAGAAAGCGCTGCACATGCTCTGGCGCGTTGTTATTAGCGCCAGACATGCGAAGTGATGCCTGCTCACCAACGTCAGCACGCTTGCGTATCGCATCCAGCTCTGACAGAAAACGACCACCGCTTCCCGGAGAGTTAGAAGGGTGCTCTCCTTGCGGCTGTATGGCGCCATCCAGCACACGTGGAGTGCCGCGTGGAATACCAGCAATGAGCGCTTGTAGTTCTTGATCAGCTACATTTTCTTCGCCCACCACACCTTGGCGCTGAAGCTGCTCGACCAGTACATCCGCCAGGCCTATTCCTTTGGATGCAATGACCTGCGACCACTGCTGGTCCAGCATCTGCTGATAGGTATCCGTCGTCGTGCTACTCATCAGATCTGAAGAGGGAATAGCGTCACGCATACTCTTCATCATCATATGCACAAAGAGCGCTTCAAACTGTTGGGCGGCTGAGTCTACCCCCGCTTCCGGGTCGACGCGTGCCGTATGCTGCAATCGCTGAAAACCCTGAACGTCTAACGCAAACTGGCCGGTCATATCATTAGAGACGCTCATTAAATCACCTCCAGCTCGGCACGCAGCGACCCAGACGCTTTTAACGCCTCAAGAATCGTCATCAAATCCTGAGGTGTCGCCCCCAAGGCATTCAGCGCATTAACCACGTCCGTAAGCTGAGCACCCTCTACGATTTGTAGATATGCTTCCTGCTGCTCAATATCGATATCCGTATCTGGCACCACAACGGTTTGGCCTTGGCTAAACGGGCCTGGCTGGCTCACACCCAGGTTCCTATCAATGGTGATTGATAGGCTCCCGTGGGCGACCGCCGCCTGGCGTAACGTCACGGCACTGTTCATTACCACGGAACCAGTACGCGAATTCAATACCACTCTGGCCGGCGCTTCAGTGGGCGTTATCTGAACGTTCTCTACGCGCGCCATAAAGTTGACCCGTGCGTTAGCATCGACAGGACCATCCAGCGCAATGACACGTCCATTACGGGCATAGGCCACCGATTGGCCAAATTCGTTATTAATCGCGGTCACCATACGCTGCACGGTACCGAAGTCCGCTTCATTTAATTGCAGTTCAAGCATCCCGCCGTTGCCGCCCAGATTAAGTGCTACTTCACGCTCAACCAGTGCGCCCCCAGGGATTCGGCCTGCAGCCTGCTGGTTAATCTGTACGCTGCTACCGCCTGCCTGGGCACCCGCACCGCCTACCAGCATATTGCCTTGAGCAATCGCGTAGGTATCGCCATCCGCACCTTTTAACGGTGTCATCAATAGCGTCCCCCCGCGTAGGCTACGCGCGTTGGCAATAGATGAAACCACAATATCCACACGCTGCCCTGGTCGCGCAAAAGGCGGTAGATCTGCGGTCACCATTACCGCCGCAACGTTACGTAGCTGCATATTGGTGCCTGGTGGAATAGTCACGCCGAGCTGAGACAGCATGTTGGAGAGGCTTTGGCTGGTAAAGGGGGCCTGGGTTGTTTGGTCACCCGTGTTATCCAGCCCGACCACCAAACCATAACCCACCAATTGGTTATCGCGCACGCCTGCAAAACTGGCTAGCTCAATCACGCGCTCGGCATAAACGGGTAAAGCAAGTAGGCACATAAGTAGCAGAGCACCCAGTTGCGCCAGCCGCATTTTAATTAATCGAAAACCGTTTAGCTGCATGACGATCACTCTAGGCCACTAAGTTGTTTAGCCATTCCAGGTACCATTAGAAGGGCGAAATATTCAAGAAAAAGCGTTGCAGCCATCCCATGTGCTGAGCTTCATTAATATAGCCATCCCCAACATACTCTATGCGCGCATCCGCTACTTGCGTGGAGGGCACCGTATTCTGGGTGGTAATCGTGCGTGGATTCACGACGCCTGAAAAACGTATGAACTCGGTCCCTTGGTTAATACCGATCTGCTTTTCGCCCCTAACGCGCAAGTTACCGTTATTCATGACTTCTAAAACCGAGACGGTAATAGTGCCGGTAAACGAGTTGTTCGCTTGCGCACCGCCGCCGCCGTTAAAATCGCTGGCCCCGGCAATATCGAAACCATATTCAGCCAGGGTGTCGAGTACATCAGGCAACTGGGCAAGATCCAGCGATGCGCTGCCGTTACGCGACGCATTGGTACGCGCATTTTTGCTGGCGCTTACCTGCTCATCCAACACGATGGTGAGGATATCCCCCATTGCTCTTGGTCGACGGTCTTCAAACAGCGGCTGATAGCCTTGCCGGGCTTGGTAAATTGAGCCATTGGGAATAGGCGGTGGGCGATCCACAATTTCAATCTGCTCTTGTTCACCCACTACTGAGGCGCGGGGTATCTGGGCACAGCCGGCCGCCAGTAAGGTAAAAAACAGCAAAGCAATAACGCTTAGCCGACGGCTAACATGGTAAAAATCCCGCATGGTTCAATAAACCTCAACGCGCTCTTTATAGCTGGCTCAAACGTGCCAACATTTCATCGCTGGTAGATACGGCTTTGCTGTTAATCTCATACGCGCGCTGGGTTTGGATCATGCTAACCATCTCTTCCACAACGTTCACGTTCGAGGTCTCGACGTAGCCTTGGAACAAGCGCCCGGCACCGTTAATACCCGGTATATTTTCATTGGGAGCACCGGAGGCACCGGTTTCCAAGTAAAGGTTTCCACCTATGCTTTCTAAACCAGCGGGATTAATAAACGATGTCAGCGTAACTTGGCCAATGTCGTTGTCTACCGCAACGCCTGGCTGACGAACACTTACCGTACCATCTTCAGCGATAGTCACAGCCAAGGCATTTTCCGGCACAAAAATAGCTGGCTCCAGCGGGTAGCCGTTCGCCGTTACCATCTGACCATTTTCGTTGAGCTGGAAGCTTCCGTCCCGGGTATAGCCACTTGTACCATCAGGCAACAGCACTTGGAAAAAACCTTCGCCGTTGATAGCAAGGTCACGCGAGTTTTCGGTTTGCTCCAGGCCACCTTGAGTATGTAAACGCTCGGTGGCCACGGCGCGAACGCCGGTACCGACCTGCATACCTGAAGGCAGTCGGTCCTGGATATTGTTCTGTGCACCTGGCTGACGCATATTTTGGTACAGCAAGTCTTCAAACACGGGGCGCGAACGCTTAAAGCCATTGGTACTAACGTTGGCCAGGTTATTGGATATAACATCCAATTTCGTTTGCTGAGACTCAAGCCCGGTTTTAGCAGTCCACAAAGAAGTAATCATGAGTGTTCGTGTTCCCTTGTTAGGCGGCTGCTATCAGCCCTGAATAGAGAGCATGCTGTTGGCCCGCTGAGCATTCTCATCAACGGTGCTGAGCACTTTCATTTGCATATCGTAACGTCGCGCGACATCAATCATCGCGACCATGGCATCCACCGCGCTGACATTACTGCCTTCAAGCGCACCGCTGACCAAACGAGCATCCTCGTTTGCTGGCAGCACACCAGGTGCTCCCTCGTCATTGAGCGGAGCACGAAATAAGCCATCGTCACCGCGTGTCAGAGCCTGCTCGTCAGGCGTTACCAATTTGATCCGGCCAACATCAACGAGCGCTTCTGGGCCCTCGCCTTCAGGAATAGCGCTGATCGTACCGTCAGCGCCGATGGATACCTGCGCTCCTTGAGGCACCGCAATAGGACCACCATCGCCCATCACTGGACGCCCTACGTTTAGCAGGACGCCATCACTATCCAGTTGCAGGTCGCCACGGCGTGTGTAGGTTTCCGTACCGTCATCGGCTAACACCGCCATCCAGGCATCACCCTGCATCGCGATATCCAGTGCACGCCCGGTAAACTCAACCGGGCCTTGTGAAAAATCACTTCCTGGCGTAGTGGTCATGACAGACGTACGCGTTGCCAAGAACGCTTCGCCTTGCACAGGCACCGAGCGCGCCGCCTGAAGCTGCCCACGAAAGCCGGTGGTGGTCACGTTCGCTAGGTTATTGCTGACCACCGACTGCTGATCCATGGCGTTTTTAGCACCGCTCATGGCGGTATATAGCATCCGATCCAAGTGATTTACTCCTTACACGAAAAGCCCATTATTAAAGGTTAATAATGGTTTGCAGGAGCTCATCCTGGGTGCTGATGGTTTGTGAGTTGGCTTGATAGGCGCGCTGAGCGACAATCATACTCACCAGTTCCTGGGCCATATCAACGTTGGAGGTTTCAGTGGCGCCAGCTTGTATTAAGCCTCGCATTCCTGTCCCTGGAGCGCCCACCAGTTCCTGACCAGAGGAGGCTGTGGCCGTCCAAAGGTTATCGCCGCCTGGCTTCAACCCTTCTGGATTACGAAAACTCGCCATAGCTACTTGGCCCGCAGCAAGCGATTGCTCATTAGAGTAATTGCGCATAATGGTGCCATCATCCTGGATAGTAACGCCAACTAAAGAGCCGGATGCATACCCATCTTGAGATACATCATTGGCTACCGAGGCATTACCAAACTGAGTGCTACCCGCCAAGTTTATATCAAAGCTAAGCGCTTCAGTTGCTCCCCCAAGTGGAGTAGAAGGGTCGCTGGCATAATTAATATTTGGGCGGTTATTGGCTACATCTACGTACTCTACACCACCACCGTCAGCCAGCTGCGGCTGCCCTACTCGCTTTAAGGTACCGTTTTGATTAAATTCAATAACAAAATCGTTAACACCATAGGCCTCAAAAGCTTCTCCCGGATCTGCAGCTTGTGCAGCTTGCACGACTGCCGAAATTGACCCTGTTGCGGATGCTGTAGCGGCTATTACGTTATTCACAGCGTCAGCAACGTCCGGATCATTAACACCAACTAAAGCTTGTTGTGCGAGATTGTTTGCAACTGCTTGGATCTCCGCAATAGTATTTGCGTCTGCCTCCAAATCTGTCGCTTGAGCTGCGTTATTTTGAGCAGCGATATCACCGCCTGTAGCTGCATTAACAATAAGGTCGGTTGCACTCTGAACTGCAGAAGCCAACTGCACAGGCGCTTCACCTACAATCGCTGTTTGACGAGTTGCAATGAAGTTATTAAATGCTCCAACTGTTGAAGGGTCATTTAATGGATCAATAGATGTTGCTGCAGTAACAACGCCATCTGCGTCGGTAGCGCCATCCATCTGCGCTTGAACTTCAGCAATGTAAGCTGCGTAGACAGCATTAGCCCCAGGTGTTACTTGCTGACCATTTAGGTATTTATCCAAAACCTCACTCAGAGAAAAACCTGCGCTTGAGGCAAAACTCTGTGCGGCACTGTTTACAGCTGCAATAACCTGCTCTTGAGTAGCCCCATTAGTATTTGCTGTGGTAGCGGCATTTTCAATGGCTGTTTGCAAACTTTGCAAATCAGTTTGAACATCGGACATGCTACTTAGCAGGTTATCGTACGAGTCTTTAACAACTTCTTGAGCATCAACAACTCCCTCAACCACACTGCCTGCGGCCAAGCCAACAGGATCCGAGTTCGTACTGTAGTACCCATCCATTACTACTTTTCCCAACCAGCTATTTTCAGCTTCTGGGCGCTTTTCGTAATAAACTGTCATATTTCTTGGATTACCCAATGAGTCATAGACGGTAAAGTTAGAGCTAAAGTTATAGCTCAGGTCTTCTTGGCTCGTTGGATTATCAGGGTTCATCAAATCAGTAGTTACTTGTACTTGCTGTAGTCCAGTACCGGCCTGCACTCGTGAATCCAAATTAAGAGAGGTAGATGCAGAAGTAGTCGCATTAGCAGCCAAGTTCCCCGCATCTACTGCCAATGCTTGCACAGCGCCACCTGCCTGTACATTGCCTTCAGCGTCTGCTGCGTACCCCATGATTTGCGCGCCTTGGGCATTTACTAAACGTCCGTCCGCCGTCATGGTTAGTTGGCCGTTACGTGAGTAACCCACTTCACCATTGGGCTGCTGAAAGCGGAAGAATCCTTCCCCTGAAATGGCCAAGTCCATATTACGTGATGAAGACTCAACATTGCCTTGGGTAAAATCTTGCAATACGGCAGATGTGCGTACACCAAGCCCTATGCGTGATTCAGCAAATACGTCGGCAAATTGTACATTTGAACTTTTAAAACCGACTGTCTGCGAGTTAGCAATGTTGTTACCGATCGCGCCTAATTTCTCACGCTGAGCGTTCAGACCACTAAGTGCTTGTGAAAAGCTCATGATGTTCCCCTGAAAAAGATATTGTTTAGCGAATAATCAAAGAATTTGTTTAATTTGATCAAGAGCCACTTGGCCATAAACAGCTCCCAAATCCAGGCGAACATCACTGCCACCAGCTCCTGGCGATACCCCTTGTACCAGCGCATAGTTAAGCGCTCGTGACTCAAGAAGTTCACCGTCTGCATTCATCGCCTTGAAGTTAACGCGGTAGGCACCTTCCGGCACTGCCACGCCATCGTTGGTTAAGCCACCCCAGCTAAAGGATTCGACACCTGCAGCAACAGCACCGAGATCCTTGGTATAAACTACCTCGCCTGCTTTGCTGACTACGGTTACCTCAACATTTTCAGCAGCGCTATCCAGCTCAATACCAAATGGTGTCGCGTAAGAGCCACTTTCTTCGTCAACACTGACCATCACGTTATTGCCAGGCACCAATACAGCCTTATCAATCAATCCTGCGGCCTGTAACGCCTGATTGGCATCCATTTGGCTGGTAATACCTTCAAGTGTGCTATTCAGCTCTTCAATGCCACTTACCGTGTTGATTTGCGCCAGCTGCGAGGTCATTTCCGCGTTTTCCATTGGATTCAGCGGATCCTGGTTCTGTAACTGGGTGACCAGCAGGGTCATAAAGCTATTGCGAAGCTCGTCTGACTGGCGAGCCGATAGACCGTTGGAGCCACCACTATTCACAGCGTTAACGACATTTGCATCGATAGTACTCATGCTTATCCCTCACCCAGTGACAGCGTCTGCATCATCATCTGTTTTGTGGTATTGAATACCTCTACGTTCGCCTGATAAGAGCGGGACGCGGAAATCATATTCACCATTTCATGCACAGGCTCTACATTGGGCTTGGCCACATAGCCCTCTTCATCAGCTGCGGGATGATTGGGCATGTATTCCAGACGCAGCGGTGAGTCGTCTTCCACAATATCGGAGACTCTCACGCCACCAATACCAAAACGGGTGTTTTGTGCCTGCGCTTCAAACATCACGTGTTTCGCGCGGTATGTTTCACCATCAGGCCCGGCAATACTATCGGCGTTGGCCATATTGCTGGCGGTGACGTTCATTCGCTGGGATTGAGCACTCATGGCAGAGCCAGCAACATCAAACGCTGAAAACATCGACATTAGTTATCTCCTACGCAGTTTGCTGGCCTACTCAGGCTGCATTGCGTTTTTTAGACCCTGGATACGGCGATTCATGATCGTAAGCGCCGCTTGGTAACGCACGGCATTATCAGCAAACTGAGTACGCTCGCGATCCATCTCAACCGTATTGCCGTCCAGACTCGGCTGGGAAGGAATTCGGTACAGTAACGCCGCATTACCGGCGCCTTGCCAAGCAGGCCCGGCACCGGCCAAATGCTGTCCAGACGTCCGAGCGAGCGTTAACCCCCCTTGGCTGCCCTGTTGTGAAACGCCACCGTCAACGGCTTTTTTAAGCTCGTTGGCAAAATCAATGTCCCGCGCCTTATAATTTGGCGTGTCGGCATTCGCAATATTAGCGGCCAGCACTTCATGACGCGATTGACGCAAGCCTAATGCCTGCTGGTGGTAGTTAAAGGCAGATTCTAGTTGATCAAGCATGCCGCGCCCTCGCTCGCCGGGAGGCAAAAAAATTAAATTTATCGATGGTGAAGAATACGCTTACGGCTGTCAGCCCAAAGCATGGAACAGCTAGCGTTTACACCAGCATTTCGTCTGTTTCATCTACTTCTTTTTCGCTACACTTACTGACTAAATCTCGTTATCCCCCGCCTGCTGAGCTGCCCCGCCATGTCACATCCGCTGCACATAAAACGTTGCTTCTCAGCACTGCTCACGCGCTATTTTTCACTGGTGGCCTGTTTGGCGTGTTTCTCAAGCGCACAGGCAGACGATGCGCTCATGCAGGAAGTGCATCAGTTTTTGTATCAACAAACGCAGCCTCTAGGAGAGGAGGTGGTCATTGATGTGCGCCCTCCTTCTCCTCACTTACCGCTCTGCGTTCAGCCGGAACCTTTTTTGCCCAATGCGGGTCAATCACCACTAGGACGTGTTTCGGTAGGTGTTCGCTGCGGTGAAACACATCAGCAAGTGCGCTATTTGCAGGCCCAAATTGATGTTATTGGCAACTATTGGGTAGCCCAACACGATATTAATCGCGGCACGCTGATTACCCCTGATATGCTCGTTGAGCAAAGTGGTAATTTGGGGGAGCTTTCGTCGCAGGCCCTAACCAATGAAGAAGAAATTGTTGGCAAGGTTGCTCAGCGGCAGATTCGAAGTGGCAGTACCTTTTTAACCCACTTCTTACAAACGCCTTCGGTTGTTGAGCGCGGTCAGCGGGTTACGGTCATCGCTCAAGGCAATGCTTTTCGCGTTTCACGCGAGGGAGAAGTGCTGGAAAGCGGAGGGGTAGGAGACCAGGTTCGCGTGCGCTTTGATACCCGTGAAATAGTAACGGCACGAATTAATGAACAAGGCATTTTAGTGGTGGATTTTTAGATCTGGTCTAAAGTTTTAACCACCAGGGCCGATAGTTGTTATCACTGACGCCGAATACACAGACGTTGACCATAAGGCACACAACGTGAACATTGATAACCTCAATTCATTGTTACGCTCGAACCAAGCGCAGCAACGTGATGAAACACAAAAGATGGGCGGCCCCAAGGCGACTGAAGTCGCTGGTCAAACGCGTGAATCTACTCAGCTTAGCCATTCTCATTTCGATGATACGCAGGATATCGATATGGCAAAAGTTCAAGAGATTCGCGACGCTATTCGTGAGGGCCGTCTTGAAATTCGAGCTGACCGTATTGCAGATGGCTTGATTGCCAATCTTTCAGAGTTATAAGGTAGCGTATTATGAGCCTTGCCCATTTGCTTTCCGACCAGCAGCAACGTATTGATGAGCTAGTGGCGCTATTATCGAGTGAGCAAACACTCTTAACGCAGGGTGACATTGACGGAAAAGCGCTTACCGATACAGCAGAAGGTAAACAAGCGCTGCTGGCCGATATAGAGCGCATTGAAACGCTACGCCGCAATGTTCAAAAGCGACTTGGCTATGAAGACAACGCCAATGGGGCACGCTTGGCTGCTCGTGATGCTGGCTGTCAAACGGCTTGGGAAACGCTACTCGAAAAGAGCGAGCGTGTTGCGCGTATGAACGAACTAACCGGTCAAATGCTGTCGGTACGCATGAAGCACAATCAGGAAATGCTGGACTATATACGCCAAATTGCGGAAAAAACACTCTATAAACCTGATGGGCGTAATAGCGCGCAGTCGGGAAGAATCAACGCATCCGCCTAGTTTATCCCCTTTAGACAAGTATCCCTTCTACAACTTCAATAAAAGCCTACCTTTTTATTACTGGCTCAGTTGTCCGAACGTTATACCGCTCCAATTGCCAGGGCCAACGGCAGCACCGGTCATGCCGTAATGAATGGGCTTTTAGCCTCAACCGCACCACGCTTGTTAACGGTTAACTGCGTAACCTCCCCCCATCTAGGCGCTCATGCACGTAAATGCTTTCACGCCTGCCGATACTGGTAGCTTTTTAGGATTAGGAAAGAAAATCTATTGAATAGTGATGGGTTCTACTTTTCTTACACGCAAAAAAAAATCCCCCGAGGCGCAAGCCCCGGGGGATTTTTCACAATAAGTGCCTGACGATGACCTACTCTCGCATGGGGAGACCCCACACTACCATCGG